>JAWLBL010000001.1:0-113609 GCA_041687695.1 Myxococcota bacterium
AACGAACGCGGGACGGGACACCCGAGAGGGGCTCATCCCAGCCCAACTACCGGGAAACGACCGCGAGACAAACCCGGGACGGGGAGCCGGGACAGGACAGGGGGGGATCACCGTCCAGACGCCAGACGGTTCGATCACCAGTGCGAACGCCGCAGTGCTCACCCTGACCGGGACCATCACGAGCTGCTCCAGCAAAGTGAAGGCGGTGGACTGATGCCGACGACCATCCACATCAGCCCGACCGGCAACGACACGACCGGCGACGGCTCCGAGCTGAACCCTTACGCCACGTTCGCCAAGGCGCTCTCTGTCGCAGTAGCTGGGGCGACTGCTGCCTACGGCTCGGGCGACACCATCCAAGCCGCTGCTGGCGTCTACAGCGAAGGGCGCGTGGGGAACGTGGCCAAGCAGGGGATCACGCTTCGGGGCGACCCTGCGGGGGGCACGATCATCGACGCCAGCGGGTCGTTGAACGACGGCTTGAGCTGGTACCACTTCTGGGACTTGTACGACCTGACCGTCTTCGGCGCACCCAGCAACGGCTTCGAGGCCCAAAGCTCCGGCCGAACCGCGCGGCTCACGCGCTGCGTCTCGCACTCGAACGGGCAGGTCGGCATCTGGACGGCGAGCGCCCCCAACGTCGAGGTCTACCACTGCACCGTCTTCGACAACGGGGAGCGGGGTATCGACGGCGGGACGGGCACCGGGTTCCGGGTCAGCCACGCCCTCGTCTACGACAACGGCCGGGACGGCATCTACACGACTGCCGCCGACTCCGTGGTCGAGTTCAGCACTGTGGCCTTCAACAGCGTCGGCGTGACGGGCGGGACCTACGCCATCTACGCGGGCACGGTGCGGTCGTGCATCGCCTTCGGGAACGAGATCGCCTACGGCATCCGGGCCGGGACCTACGACCACTGCCTCGCCTACGGGTCGCACACGACGAGCAACTACTACTCGACGCCGGACGCCGACTCGCTGGAAGACGATCCACTCTTCGTTGACGCCGACGCGCGGGACTTCCACTTGACGGCTTCGAGCCCGGCCGTCTGGACGGGTGCGGCTTCCACCCTGAACGTCACGACCGACCTTGAGGGCACCCCGTTGGCCCCTGTGCCGAGCATGGGCGTCTACGAGTACGTTTCGCCCGATCGCGTCGTCGCCAACCCGCCCTCGTTCGCGCTGACCGTCACCTTGGATGGCGAACGGGTCGGGGTCGATCCCTTCTCCGAAGCCCTCTCGCCGCTCGACTTCGCCGTCCTCTCGTCTCTGCTCACCGATAGGAGGGCGGAACCTGAAGACACCCTCCCGGTGGACGACGGGGACAGGCGCGGATGGTGGGGTGACGGGTTCGGCACCGACGGCGCCGAGGGTGCCCCAGAGCCCTTCGGCTCCCGCCTCTGGTTGCTCCATCGGACGACCGCCACCCAGGCGACGGCGACCTTGGCCAGGCTCTACGCCGAAGAGGCGCTGGGCTGGCTCGTTACCGATGGGCTGGTCGAATCCGTCAGCGTCACCTCGGAGGTCGGAGCCGGAGCCATCATCACCTTGGAGGTATCGTATAAAGCAGCCCGCTCGGCCGAAGAGCCGCGCGTCATGCGGCTTCTAGTCGACGATCAGTCGAGCACGGGCTCGGGAGTGCACTGGTGACGCATGGCTGACACAGGTTTCACACGACCAACCCTGAGCGAGCTGGTCACCAGGACTTCGCAGGATCTCGAAAACCGCGTCGACGGCTTGGACGCGCGCTTCAAAGGCACCTGGTCGTGGGCTCTGGCTCGGGTGGTGGCCGCAGGCCACTACCTACAGCACCAGCACCTGTCCTGGATCGCCAAGCAGGTACTTCCTGACACCGCTGAAGCCGCCTCCCTCGACCGGCACGCGGCCATCTGGGGGATCACCCGCCGAGGGTCCGGCAGGGCCACGGGCAACGTCACCGTCAACGGAACCAACGGCAGCGAGATCCCCGTCGCCGCGCTTCTACAACGTGCCGATGGCACCGAGTACCGCGTCACCGCCGACGGGGCCGGAACCATCGGCATGGGCGGAACCCTCACGGTCGAAGTCGAAGCGGTCGAGCCGGGCGAAGCTGGCAACGCCGACGAGGGCGTCGTCCTCACATTCGTGAGCCCGATCGCGGGCGTCACGTCGGCAACGACGGTGCAGGCGGGGGGCATCGTCGACGGCGTGGACGAAGAGACCGACGACGCCTTGAGAGAGCGCATCCTGGCCCGGATCTCCGCGCCTCCGCAGGGTGGCTCAGAAGCCGACTACATCGCGTGGACTCGGGAGATCGCCGGTGTCGATGAGGTCTGGGTCGCGCCTGCGGCCGAAGGCGCCGGCACCGTCCGGGTCCGCTTCTCGATGAAGGTCGAGACGGACGACGACGACCTCGACCGCATCCCCGGGTCGGCCAAGGTCGATGAAGTTCAGGCGCACCTGGATGAGGTCGCCCCGGTGACCTGCACGGTCTACGTGGCCGCGCCGACTGCGCAGGAGATCGACTTTGAGGTTCAGGTCTTCCCGAACACCGCCGAGGTGCAGGCAGCGGTGACCGCCGAACTGAAGGCCCTCCTTCGTCGTGAAGGCGGACCCGGCAAGACCATCAAGTCGTCGGTCATCCGAGCGGCGATCAGCGCAGCCGAAGGCGAGCAGTACCACACGCTCGTCACCCCAGCCGGTGACATCACCTCGACGGCTTCTCAGCTCCCCGTCATGGGATCGGTGACGTTCTCCTGATGCTGACCCGCCTGACCGATAGCGAGTACCGCGACCAGCTCGCCCAGCTCCTTCCGAAGGGGAAGCTCTGGGAGCGCGTCCTTGACGGGCGCTTAGGGCAGGTTCTGCACGCCCTGGCCGACGAGTTCGCCCGGGTTCACGACCGGGCACAGGATGCGCTCACAGAAGCCGACCCCCGCACCGCAGACGAGATGCTCGAAGGCTGGGAGCGTGTGGCCGGGCTCGACGGGGACGGGACCGACGACGAGCGCCGCGCCGTCCTGCACGCCCACCTGGTCGCCCGAGGGGGCCAGTCCTCTACCTATTACATAGGGCTCGCTGCGAACCTCGGGGTCGAGGTCACCATCGAGACCGTGACCCCGTTCCGGGTCGATGCGGCGACCGTCGAGACGCCCCTCTATGAAGATCCGTGGGCCTTCGTGTGGTGGGTCACCGGGCCGGCTACGACCAGCGCAACCGTTCAGGCGCAGGTCGAAGCCCTGGTCGAGCTGCACAAGCCGGCGCACACCATCGTCCACTTCGCCTGGACAGCCTGAGGAGGCGACCCCATGCAACGAATCCAGCACCCGTCCACTGTCGCCGTCCTCCCTGACATCACAGAGACCGGCGACTACGGCTTCTACACGCCAGGCGATCCCGAGACGGACACGCCTCCGACGACGGTCACGGCGGCGGCCCTCAATAGGATCCAAGAGGAGTTGGTCAGTATCGTCGTCGGCGCGGGCTTGAGCCTCGATGCCGAGGACAACGGACAGATCTGGTCGGTCCTCTCACACATCCTCGGCATCGAGTCCGGCACCTCGTCCGTGACCGCATCGAACACGAACGACCGCGCCGTCCTCGTCTCGGACGCTTCGACTGCTGATGGCGACCACAGCGCGGCGGTGGCTTCGAGCACGGTGACCGCCCAGGGTGACTACTCGTTCGTGGCCGCAAGCGGGAACTTCGGGCACGCCGACGGCACCCGATCCGTCCTGCTGGCGAGCAACGGGGGCACGGTCGCCGCAACGAACGGTGCGGCCCTCGCCACCGTCGGGGCCGACGTGCAAGGCACCTCGTGCGCCGTCGTCGCCGCCAACGACTGCGGGACGGCATCGGGGACGAGCAACAACCTCGTCGTCGCCAGCCAGTACACGATCAACAACGTCAGCAACTCCATCGCGGGCGGCTACGCGGGCTCCGGCCCTGCGGCCACGGGCAACGTCACCTGGCGGATCGAGAGCCAGGGAGGCAACGCAGCCTTCTCGGGCACGATGACGGCGAACGGCGTGATCGACTCGGGCGCCGACTACGCCGAAGCGTTCCCGAACCTCGAGCCCGGGGCGATCCCCGTCGGGCGCCTGGTCGCGCTGGATGGTGAAGCCGTCCGCCTTGCTGGCGAAGGCGACGATGTGCTGGGCGTCGTGTCCCCCGCACCTGCGGTCCTCGGCGACGCGCCCCAGCACTGGCACGGGCGGTACCTGCGCGACGAGTTCGGCGGGTACGTCCTCGACGAGCAGGGGCAGAAGGTCGTGAACCCCGACTACGACCCCGCTCGTCCCTACGTCCCGCGTCAGCAGCGCCCGACCGAATGGACGGTGGTGGGTCTGCTCGGAAAGCTGTTCATCGCCGTCGATCACACCGTGGCGGCTGGCGAGTACGTCCGCCCCGGCCCCGAAGGCGGGCTGGGCACCGTGTCCGAGGAGGCGACCAGGGTGAGGGCGATGAAGGTCACGTCACCCTACGATGCCGCGCGCGGGTACGCGGTGGCGCGGTGCCTCGTCATCTAGCGAGCCTGGATCTTCAGTCCCCATCCATCGTTGCACCGAGCCTCGGTGAAGCTGAACTCGATCAGGGTGCCGGGCGCGAACGGCCCGGGAAGCGAGACCGTGCTGTCGATGACGTTCCCCGTGTCCTCCTTGATGGCGAACGCTTCGAGAAGCATGGCTTCGGGGTGCACCTCAAGGATCTCGTAGGTCATGATGCAGCCCCTCTTCCCGACCAGGGGGCGCATGCCGCGCAGCTTCACATCGAGCTTTGAGGGCACCCGATCGAGCGAACCTGATGGAGCCTCTGGCGAACTGGCCGGCTCCTTGTCGGGGTCGATGCACTGGAGCTTGAGGTTCTCCCACTGAGCCCGCTTCCCCTCGGGGCAGTGGTCGCCGAACACCACGTACGCGGTTGCTCCGGCGAGGATGCACAGCACTACAAGTAGCCCGCCGATGTTCATCGGCTCCCCCTATGACGTGTCCCGGTCACGGGGAAGCGACCACGGATGCGGCCCGAGGTCAACCCGAGCTACTTCGCCTTGCTCTTCGCGGTCTCGATCGCCTTCTTGAGCCCGGCATCGAGGTTCGTGGTGAACCGCTCGCGCGTGACCCTCAGGACGGTCTCCTTCAAGGGCCAGCGCTTGGGCACCTTGACCCTCTTCCTCAACCAATAGAGTAGCTCCAGGCGCTGGTTGTCTCCCTTCCCCTTCATCCTCCAGATCCCCTTCGCCTTCTTCTTCCCCTTGGGTCCGTCGAGGACGACGACGCCCTTACGCTTCAAGAAGGCGCCGGGCCAGCGGCTCTTCGAGGTCTTGGCGTCGAGGGTCACGCGGGGCTTACCGGAGCCGACGGCAGGGACCGCAACGTCCTTGCCCTTGGACTTCTTCGGCCCGCCCTTCGCCTGCCGGGCCATGTATTCCTCTAGGCTGCCCACCTTGGCGGTCAGGGTCTTCTTCGTGGCGCGCTCGATCCTGATCCCCTTCGCGCTCCAGTTGCTCCTGATCGTGAAGTGCTGGGGCAACTCCTCGCGCAAGGTCGCCTGCGCGTCCTTCGCCGTCGCCGTGAGGGCGCTGGCGATCCCGAACGGCACCTGTCGGCTGAACTCGCCGAGCTGCTTCTCCAGCGCTTTCCAATCCCCTGAGACCTTGATCACGTTGGCCACCCTCCCCCGATGGAACACGTGATTCTTTAGTAGAAGAAGCTCTAAGGAATCACGTGTTCCATCCTGTGCCCTGACCCCTAAAGGGTACCTCCCCAGGCGGCCCGGTCGCGCCCGTAGGCTGGCGTGCCCCAAGGGTACTCTTTGGGTCATGCATGACCTCGCCGACCGCCTCGCACGCCTCGCTGATGATCTAGCTTGGATCGCCGATGATCTACGTAGAGGAAGCTCCTCCAAGGCTCCTCTAGCGGTCGCTGTGCGCCAGGGCGAACGGCTCAAGTCCTTCGCACGCCCGGCCGGGCAGGCGATCGACGAGATCGTTGTGCACGAGTCGGTGAGCGCGTCCGTCGAGTCGACCCTCACCACGCTGCGCTCGAAGGGCTACGGCGTTCACCTGATCGTCTCGCCGACGGGTGAGGTGACCCAGCACGCGCCCCTCGTCGACGAGTGCGCCCACGCAGGCGTCGCCGACACGCACCCACCCAGCACGCACAACGATCGCAGCGTCGCCGTCGAGCTGGTCAGCCCCTACTACGAGCCCGAGCAGCTCGAACCGGGGCAAGTGGTCATCGACGCCAGGTGGGCTCACCGAGGGCGCTACCTCATGCCCAGCCTGCCGGCCCTGGAAGCGGTCTGGCGGGCCATCCAGTGGGTTCGGGAGCAGGTGCCGACCATCCCCCTCGCGTTCCCCTCGGTGGACGCTCAGGGCCGGTACCGCTGGGGACGTGACCCTCGTCACAACGTCGGCGGTGGGGTCAGGGCGCACGCAGCGTGGAACCACAGCGATGGGCACGTCCCGACCTTCTACATCCTGCTCCGCTCCTTGGGCTTTGAAGCCGACGACGCCTACGCGGAGACGATCCGCGTCGCGTCCTCCGTCCCGGGTTCACGGCTCACGCCGGTGCCCTCTCCGCAGAAGGGGGCCGCATGAGCGACCAGAACTTCCTGACCCAACAGCTCCAGCGCCTCAACGACAAACTCGACGAGGTCTTCAGATCCCTCGCTGACATCGGCGCACGCCTGGCCCGGCTCGAAGAAGGGCGTGACCAAGCGAAGGCGGTTGAAGCTCGGGTTACCGCGCTCGAAGCCCGAGTCACCAGCGTTGAAGGCGAGGTCAAGGAAGGCAAGGCGCGCGACCGGCTGATGATGGCCGGGCTGGTCGCCCTCGGCTCCCTGCTCGGCATCGGAGGTTCGGAAGCCGTCAAGGCGATCGCCAAGGTGCTGGGGGCCGGCTGATGAAGCCCTGGATCGTTGCGCTCGCCCTCGGGCTGTCCGCGTGCTCTGTCGACCTACAGCGCCGGCCCGATCCCCTGTTGCCGATCGACCTGGGCACCCACCCATGCGTGGTCACCATCACGACCGGGCATACGACCGTCACCCTCGACCTCGGTGAGGTCGGCGCGGTCGCCGTGCGCGAGGCAGCGGGCCGGGCCGTGGACGCTATCCAAGGCGCAGGGGTTGCGGTGCCTCCCGTCCTTGTTCAGCTCGCCGCTGGGCTGGCTCAGGCGGGCGTCGACGAAGGGCTATGCCGGGCGTTCGCGTACGTGGCTGACCGGATCGATGGAGTGCGGGTTGATCGGTGACCTGGCTCTACGTCCCGCCCCCTTCAACGTGCTCTCCCTGTGCAGCGGCTACGACGGACTCGGACTCGGAATCAAGCTCGCCGTCCCCACCGCCCGTACCGTCGCTCACGTGGAGAGGGAAGCCTATGCAGCCGCGTGCCTGGTCAGCCGCATGGCGGAAGGGTGGCTGGATCAGGCGCCTGTCTGGGACGACGTGCTCACCTTCGACGGCGCAGCGTGGCGTGGAGCAGTGGATTGCATCACTGCGGGGTTCCCCTGCCAACCCTGGAGCCGGGCAGGAGACCGCCTCGGCGCCGACGACGAGCGGTGGATCTGGCCGGCGATCGCCCGCATCTGTGACGAGGCGCTACCGCCGAGCGGTGCACCGGAACCCGGGTACGTCTTCTTGGAGAACGTTGCTGGGCTCGCAGACGGCGGCGGGCTCGACCTCGTCCTCAGCGACCTTGCGCGCCTCGGGTTCGATGCGGCGTGGGATCTGTTTCGATCGGAAGACGTTGGGGCCACGCACGCCAGGGCACGGATCTTCATATTGGGAAGGCGCGGTGGTAGTTGATCACGGAGCCCGACCTCGATTGGGGTGGCGTCGACGACATCTGGGCGGGCGAGGTCTGGCTCTGCAACGGCGACCTGCTCGACGTGGTGACCCCTTCGGGCGACGTGGAGCCCTTCCCGATCGAGTGGGCGACGCTGCTCAACGGCACGGGGCGTTGGCCGACGCCGACCTGCAACGACGCGCGGAATGCGGGCGGCCCGGCTCAGCGACGGCGACGGACCTGGGCGGTCAACGCAGCCATCGGCGGGCCATTGGCGCCGGAGTTCGTCGAGTGGATGATGGGGACCCCACAAGGTTGGACCGGCTCAGGATGCTCGGAAACGGAGTGGACCCGCTGGCTGCGGGCTTCGCGTTCGCAACTCTCTCGGCTCGCATGGATGGGCGCTGAGGCCGACCTGAGCGTATCACCCGTCACCAAACAGAGTTCACACCGGGGAAGCTAGGCGCGCACCTGGCTAGCTCCTACTCTCTGGAACCTCATCCCTCGGCTCAAGTGGTTCTTCCGTTTCGTCGTCACTTGGAACTGCTTCGGCCGAGTACTCGGCCAGGATTGCGGGGGGAGGGAGGTTCAACGGCGGGAGGGCTCGCTCAAGACCGCCAACACGGTCTTGCCATTCGCGTATCGCCTGGGCTGAGGCTAACGGAATGGAGAGACCTGAAGTTGCTCCCGTCAGGGCTTTGATTCCCGGGAAAGCCAATGAAGCGCTCAAGGCTTCTATCGGACGGGTGATCTCGTCCATCGACCGTATGGCTTCCTGGACTCGACGGGCACCAGGAGACTCCAAGTACTGTGAGACCGCCGCCATCTTGGCGGCTAGCCCAGAGTCGAGTCCGGCTGAGAACATCCTCACCTTACGAGCGTTGGCTTCCCACCGCGCTTGCGCCCTAGACATACGTTCGGCACGTTCTAGCTGTCTCGCCACCAAGCCCAACTGAACCGAACCTTGATCGTGCAGTCTCTGTGGAGCCTCCGGCACGCGAGCCGCTTGGCTGGCTGGCTCCAACACCCTTCGAGCCAATGCGAGTACATCGTCGAGAGTCTGAACGCGGTCGCGTCTCTCCAGCCGCGTCGTCTCCAGCACAAACTGGTTCCATGGTCCGTCAGGAGCCCTAGGGATGTTTGGGGCCAGCTTCACACCCCGACACCATGCTACCACGCGACCCAACCCGAAGATGTCGGTCCGAACATCGGCGTCATGAGCATCGTCCCAGCACTCCGGCGCTGCGAACTGGTCGGTTCCGTACATCCCCCCTACAACGGTTAGCGCTGCTGTAGTCTGACCTGGTGCCTTCCTCGCGAGACCGAAGTCTGAAACGACCCAGCGTCCCCGGCCGTCTTCTTCGATCCGAAGAACGTTTCCCGGCGTCACGTCTCGGTGCGCGCCGTGGACCGAGTGGAGGGCCTCTAGCGCGCTCACGACGTGCTCTACCACCTCCAACAGTTCCGAGTCCGTGAGTCCTTGCCCGACATCATGAAGCGAATAGGCAGCCCACGGCATCGTGTACCACAGAGGCTGGTCGCCGCTTTCCTCATCGACATCTAGAACGGGGACGATGTTTGGATGCGACAGAGATCTCAGCACTTCGATCTCGCGTCGGAACCGTGCCTTCGTCTGGGTGCCCAGCTTCGACTTCTTGAACGCCACGGTTCGGCCAGAAGCCTTGTGAAGCCCTCGATAGATCCGTGCCTGGCCTCCGACAACGTACTCGCGGGACAGTCGGTAGTCCTTCCTCGTCCCCACCTTCGTACTCCTCAGCTTGGTTCAGCTACCGACAGGGGAGCCGGTGTTCGCGATGGTTATCGTGGAGGCTTTCCCGAGCATGTAGGACACGAAGCCTGAGCACAGCACGAGCATGAACTGGGCGTCGTGAAGGTCGGGGTCCAGCTCGCCCTTGCTCGTATGTCGGATTCCCGTGTCCGAAGTCCATCCGTAGAGCTGGCTCATGCCGCCCAGGAAAGCACCGTGGGCCGGGAACCTGTCCTTGAGGCGCTTGATAGCGTCGCCCATCGTCACGGACGGGTCGCCGAGCACGATCCGGCAGACGCCTTCGACCGCGCTGATGGACTCCTTGATCGAATTCGTGAAGTCCGGGTTGTCCCGATCGCTCAGGAGCGCCAGGGCGTTCCGCAGATGCTTCCGAACCTCGGCGAACTGGTCGGTAGCGGCGAGGGCGCCCTCCACCGCTTCAACGTCGATCGGTGAGGTGATCGTCGTGATCTCGCCATCGATGAAGCGGTAGCCGGCCAGGTTAGCTTCAAGGACCTCGTTGACCTTCGCCTCGAACCGTTCGCCTATCTCACGGCGAACTTGGGGTTTGAGGTCGGACTCGTCCATGAAAGCAGCCCTACAGACCTCAAGGAAGTCATAGACCTCGTTCCACGGCGCCGTTTTCAAGATCCAGGCGCTGATCGCCTTCGTTGCTTCCTCGGTCCAGGTTGGAAACCCGTTCATGGGCAGACGTGCGATCTCACACCACCACGCCTCGGTGATCCGCCTCCCCAGCTCATGCCCCTTGAGCATAGGTCGTTGAGGATAGAAGGCTTCCCGGACAATGAAGTTCCACAGATCAGTGCGAAGCCCGTGGTCCGCCTGCTTGATCTGCACGTCTAGAACCGGCGTCAAGCCTTGCCGCTCTGAGAACGTCCCCTTTAACGCCATCGCCGCACCCCTCTCCACCTGTTCAGGTGGATCTGAGCACAACCAGGCATCCCATCGCAACACCCCTGACCGCTTCGGCTCGGTCGCTCCGATGCAAGAAGGGGCGCCCGTGTGGACGCCCCTCCGATCCCGATCACTCGACTACTGAGGACCCTACTGAGGACCCTCAGCCGCCCAGCAGGTGCCGGGCGATGATGAGGCGCTGGATCTGGCTGGTGCCCTCGTAGATCTGGAAGATCTTCGAGTCGCGCATGAGCTTTTCGACCGGGTACTCGGTGTTGAAGCCGTAGCCGCCGAAGACCTGCACGGCGTCGGTCGCGATGCGCATCGCCTCGTCGGCCGCGAAGCACTTGGCGATGGCGGCCTCCTTGCTGTTGCGCTTGCCCTGGTCGATGAGCCAGGCGGCCTGCCAGCAGAGCAGGCGCGAGGCCTCGATGCTCTTGGCCATGTCGGCCAGCATGAAGCTGATGGCCTGGAAGTTGGCGATGGGCTGCCCGAAGGCCTTGCGCTCCTTGGCGTAGGCGATGGCCTCGTCCATGGCGCGCCGCGCGACGCCGACCGCCACCGACGCCACCACCGGGCGCGTGTGGTCGAAGGCCGCCATGGCCGCCTTGAAGCCCTGCCCGACGCCGCCGACGATGTTCTCCTCGGGGACGGCCACGTCCTCGAAGGTGATGCCGCGGGTGTCGGAGGCCCGCTGGCCCATGTTCTTCTCTTTCTTTCCGACCGTGACGCCGGGGGTGTCGCGCGGGACGACGAAGCCGGTCATGCCGCGGTGCCCCGCCGCCGGGTCGGTGTGGGCCAGCACGAAGTACCAGTTGGCCTTGGCCGCGTTGGTGATCCACATCTTCTGGCCGTTGATGACCCAGTGGTCACCCTTCTTGACGGCCGTCGTCCGGATGCCCGCCACGTCCGACCCGGCGCCCGGCTCGGTCACGGCGTACGAGGCCATCTGGAACTCCTCGGTCATCGGCCCGAGGAAGCGCTTCTTCACGCTGTCCGACGCGGCGACGATGAGCGGCGCCTCGGCCAGGTTGTTCGCCTCCATCGCGGTCGTGATGCCCGAGCACCCGTAGCCGCACTCCTCGCTGATGAGCACGCCCTCGAAGGTGCCGAGCCCCATCCCGCCGTAGGCCTCGGGGATGTGGACGTTCATCAGCCCGGCGTCCCAGGCCTTCTTGCAGATCTCGACCGGGAACTCGCCCGTCTCGTCGTGATGGGCGGCGTTCGGGGTGATCTCCTTCTTCGTGAAGTCCCGCGCCAGGTCGCGCAGCATCTGCTGCTCTTCGGTCAGGCTGAAATCCACCATCGCAGTCGCTCCGTGCTCGGTTTCTTGGGCGGCCGCTTGCATAGCAGAGCACCGCCCGATCTCAAAGGCCCGCCGCCACCTTCGGCTCCGGCCTTCGAAACGCCGACGGCCGCGGAGAGGTCCCCCGCGGCCGCGTCACCGGTCCCGCCGAGCGCTACTTGAGCGCCTTGACGAACTTGCTGACCGCGTCGAGCTGCTCGGCCGACAGCTTCTTGCCGTAGGCCTTCATCTTGGTGTCCGCGATCCCGTCGCGCACGATCTCCAGCACCCGCTCGAAGCTGTGCCGCCCCTGCCAGTCGCTGGTGGTCATGTCGGGGATCTTGAACTTCTGCCCCATCTTGGTCTGGCCCTTGCCGTCCTCGCCGTGACACTTGGCGCACTGGTCGACGAACACCGCCTTGCCGTCGGCCGCGGGCGCCTCGGCCGGCTTCTCCGTGGCCGGGGCCGGCTTCTCGGGCGCCTCGTCCCCCGCGAACGCCGGCGCCGAGACCAGAGCCGCGCCCATCAGCGCCGCCGAAACCCAAGCTCCGATGCGAGTCGTCGTCCTCATCGCTGTCCTCCGTGCCGATCGTGATCCAGATCAAACGTGCGTCGCGGGCGAAGCATAGGGCGGCCGCCCCCACGGCGACAACCCCGAGCCAGCGCGAACGGGGCGTCGACGCCCGCGCCGCGCCGCCTATTCAGAGGGCGTCGCGGCAAGGCCACTCGGAGTGCGCGAGCTTGCTCGCGCCCCAACGCCGGCGGCTTGCCGCCGGGAGTCTCGCCGCCGTCCGGGCGCAGCAAGCTGCGCCGAGTCGGGGCTCCAGCAAGCTGGAGCACTCCAAGGCTGATGTCGGCGCGGTCCATTCGACATCACTCATTCACCCGGCTTGTCGGCCACCGGCAGCGCCGTCACCACCACCGCCCGCCCGTCCGGCAGCCGCAGCGCCGTCCCCGGCTCGGCCTGCTTGCGCTTCAGCACCGCCAGCGCCACCGGCGCCGCCCGCTCGGGCGTCCGCACCGCCGTCCCGACCACCCCCGCGTCCTTGCCCTCGGCCGTCGTCAGCGCCGTCCCCGGCGCCGGCAGCTCACCCTCGGGCAGCTCCAGCCCCCGCAGGTGCTTGTTGGGCCGCCCCCGGTAGTGGGTCATCGCGATGACCTCCTGCCCGATGTAGCAGCCCTTGTCCCAGTTGACCGTCGCGTACAGCCACCCGCTCTCCAGCGGCGAGTTCGCCTCGCCGATGTCGACCCCGTCGGCCGGCACCCCCTCGACCACCCGCAGCGCCTCCCACGCCTCGAACCCGATCGGCGCCGCCCCGTGCTCGCGCAGCGCCTGCCAGGCCGCCGGCGCGTCCTGCCGGGCCGTCGTCACGTCCCAGGCCACCCCGACCAGCCGCCGCGGGTTGCGCCGCACCCTCACCGCGACACCCCCCAGATGGGTGTCCTGCCAGTCGAAGTCCCGCGCGATCCCCGGCGGCCCCATCGCCGCCCCCAGCACCGCCTCGGCCTGCGGCCCGACCAGCGTCATCACCGTCCGGTCCGCCTCCACCGCGAACTTCACGTCGTCGGCCACCCGGAACCGCTCCAGCTGCCCCTTCACCGCCTCGACCCGGTCCCGCGCCAGCTCCATCACCAGCCGCTCGGGCTCGGCGTCCACCACCAGCTGCGCGACCACCTTGCCGCCCCCGTCGACCACCATCCCGAAGGCGCCCTGCCCCGCCTCCAGCTTCTTCACCTCGCAGGTCGTCATGTTGTGCACGAACCGCGCCCGGTGCCGCCCGGTCGCCACCAGGTGCGCGACCCACCCCAGATCCACCAGCGCCGCCCCCTCGCGCGCCGCCGCGATCTCCTCGGCCAGCCCCTCGAAGCGCCTGGGCACCGCGACCCCGCGCACGTCCATCATCTCCACGCCCTCGGGCATCAGGTGCTTGGCCAGCGGCGTCTCGTCCATCGCTCCCTCCTCCTCCACCGTGCGTTCCGCCCCGTCCCGCGCTGGACCGCGGCCCGCGGGGCGACATACATTCCCGCCCATGCCGCGCTACGTCTACTACACCTTCTATGGCAAGCATCGTTGGGGGCGGGTCGTCGACGACGGCTTCATCAACATCGAGGGCACCCCCTTCGACTTCGAGACCAAGGACCAGGGCAGCCCCATCCCCTGGGATCTCCCGGTCCTCGACCCGCCGGTGCGCCCCACCAAGATCGTCTGCATCGGCCGCAACTACCGCGATCACGCCGCCGAGCTGGGCAACGCCGTCCCGGCCGAGCCGTTGATGTTCCTGAAGCCCCCCAGCGCCCTCGTCGGCCACGAGGGCCCGATCAAGTACCCCACCGGACTGACCGAGCTGGTCCACCACGAGGGCGAGCTGGCCGTGGTCATCGGCCGCCGCACCCGCCGCGTGTCCGCCCAGGACGCCGCCGACCACATCCTCGGCTACACCCTGATGAACGACGTCACCGCCCGCGATCTGCAGCGCAAGGACGTCCAGTTCACCCGCGGCAAGGGCCTGGACACCTTCGCCCCCCTCGGCCCCTGGCTCGACACCGACTTCCGCCCGGCCGACCAGCGCCTGACCGTCACCGTCAACGGCCAGCTCCGCCAGGACGGTCGCCTGTCCGACATGATCTTCGACGTCCCCACCCTGGTCGCCTACGTCAGCCGCCACATGACCTTGGAGCAGGGCGACGTCATCGCCACCGGCACCCCCGCCGGCGTCGGCCCGCTGCTCCCCGGCGACGTGGTCGAGGTCTCCTGCGAGGGCCTCGGCACCTTGCGCAACACCGTCGTCGAGGACCCGCTTTGAGCGCCGCCCCCCCGCTGACCGACGCCCGCGCCGACGACCAGGCGCGCCTCGCCGCCCTGGTCGCCACCATCGAGACCCTCTTCCGCGGCAAGCGCGACGCCGTCGAGCTGACCCTGGTCGCCCTGCTGGCCCAGGGCCACGTCCTGTTCGACGACGTCCCCGGCGTCGGCAAGACCACCCTGGCCCGCACCGTCGCCCGCTCGCTCGGCTGCAGCTTCAAGCGCATCCAGTTCACCAGCGATCTGCTGCCCAGCGACATCGTCGGCGTCAGCCTCTACGACAAGGACGCCGCCACCTTCCGCTTCAAGCAGGGCCCCATCTTCGCCAACGTCGTCCTGGCCGACGAGATCAACCGCACGACGCCCCGCGCCCAGAGCGCCCTGCTCGAGGCGATGAACGAGGGCCAGGTCACCGTCGACGACGTGACCCACCCCCTGCCCCGCCCCTTCATGGTGCTGGCCACCCAGAACCCGCTCGAGTTCTCGGGCACCTACCCCCTGCCCGAGTCGCAGCTCGACCGCTTCCTGGTCCGCGTCTCCATCGGCTACCCGGCCGCCGAGGTCGAGCGCGACATCATCCGCTCGCTCGGCTACCGCGACGTCTCGGACACCATCACCCCGGCCCTCGACGCCGCCGAGGTCATCGCCCTGCAGGACCGCGCCAGCGCCGTCCGCGTCTCGGACCCGGTGGTCGACTACCTGCAGACCCTGGTCGCCCGCACCCGCGACAGCCGCTACCTGTCACTGGGCGTGTCCACCCGCGGCGCCATCGCCCTGTACCGCGCCTGCCAGGGCCGCGCCTTCCTGCAGGGCCGCGCCTTCGTGCTGCCCGACGACGTCAAGGCCCTCTTCCTGCCGGTCTGCGCCCACCGCGTCATGCTGGCCGGCCGCGACGCCCCTGGCGAGGGCCGCCGCGCCGAGGCCGAGAGCGTCCTGGGCGAGCTGCTGGCCTCGACCCCGGTGCCGCTCTGAGCGTGGCCGGCTCCACCCACGCGCCCAGCCCGGCGCTGACCCACCGCCAGGTCCGCCGCCTGGGCCGCGCCCTGCCGCGCCGCCTGGTCCTCACCCGCGAGGGCAAGCTCTTCATCCTGCTGACCGTCGGCATCGGTTTCGCCGCCATCAACAGCGGCAACAACCTGCTGTACCTGGTCTTCGGCCTGCTGCTGTCGCTCATCCTGGTCAGCGGCCTCCTCAGCGAGGCCAACCTGCGCGGCCTCACCGCCCTGCGCCACCCCGCGCCCCAGCTCGAGGCGGGCACCCCGTCTCTCGCCGCGGTCACCCTCACCAACCCCAAGCGCCGCCTGCCCAGCTACGGCGTCGAGGTCCACGAGCTGCTGCCGGCCGAAGCCGCCGACGTGTGGGGCGCCAGGCAGCGCCGCGGCTACGTGCTGGTCCTGCCGCCCGGCGGCTCGCAGACCGCCTACGTGCGCCTGACCGCCGCCCGCCGCGGCGTCCTCACCAGCGCCGGCCTGCGCGTCAGCACCCGCTTCCCCTTCGGCCTGTTCGAGAAGAGCCGCTTCTTCCCGCTGCCCGCCCGCTTCACGGCCCTGCCGGCGGCACGCCCCTCGCCGCTCGACGCGGTGCGCCCCGCCGGGCACGGGCTCGAGGAGCACCTCGCCGGCGTCGGCTCGGGCGACGAGCTGCACGGGCTGCGCGACCACCGCGCCGGCGACGACGCCCGCACCATCGCCTGGAAGGTCTCGGCACGCCGCGACCGCCTGGTGGTGCGCGAGCACGAGCGCCCCGGTACCCGCAAGGTCGTGCTGGTCTTCGCCAACGTGGTCCCCGCCGACCTGCCCCCGGCCGCCGACGCCGCCGCCCGCGAGGCCCTCGAGGCCGCCATCACCCGGGTCGCCGGCCTGGCCAGCGCCTACCTCGAGGCGGGCTGGGCGGTCGGCCTGGCCACCTGCGACGGCGGCCTTTCGCCCGAAGCCGGCCGCGCCCTGCTGCCCCGGATCGGCGAGCTGCTCGCCCAGCTGCCGGTCCGCGCCGCCCCCCAAGGCGCCCAGCCGCCCCTGTGGGACGGGGCCAGCGACAGGGCCGCGGGCCCGGCCGGCCGACGCGCCGAGCGGGTCGCCGTGGTGACCACCGCCCAGCAGCGCGCGGGCCTCGCCCCGGCCGCCGACCGGGTCGTCGTCGCCGACGCCGACGACGCCGCCACGACCCGCGAGGCCGCCGCGTGAGCTTCGAGCGCCTGCAGAAGTGGATCACCTACGGGGTGGTCGTCTTCGGGCTCTTGCCCCTGGCGCTGTCGGGCGAGATCCCGCCGCCGGTCCTGGTGCTGTCCTTCGGCGCCGTGCTGGCCAGCTGGTTCTACACGCCGCCACGCCAGCGCGGCCCGACCAGCGTCCGCGCCTGGAACTTCGTCACCGTGGCCGCCTTCGCCGTCCTGGCGCTGCTGGGCCAGATGAGCGGCAACTGGCTGCTGTACGCCATCCTCTTCGCCCTGTTCATGGTCATCACGCGCCTTTACGCCGGCCGCGGCGCGCGTGACCTCTTCCAGCTCTACGCGCTCAGCTTCGTCGCCGTCATCGCGGGCGCCGTGGTCAACCCGGCGTTCTCGTTCATCTTCACCTTCCTCGGCTACGTGGTCCTGCTGACCTGGGCGCTCATCCTGCTGCACCTGCAGCGGGATCTAGAGGCCCTGGCCGCCGACGACGACGCGCCGGGCGAGAGCCGCGCCGAGGCCGGCCGCGTCTGGCAGGCGCGCAGCATCGTCACGCCCCGCTTCCTGTTGGGCACCAGCGGCCTCGCCCTGGGCGTCTTCACCTGCAGCCTGGCCATCTTCTTCTTCTTCCCGCGCCTGGGGATGGGCTTCTTCTTCGGCCAGGGCCGCCAGGGCCAGCAGGTCTCGGGCTTCGCCGACCAGATAGAGCTGGGCCACTTCGGCACCATCAAGGACAACCTGCGGGTCGTCATGCGGGTCGAGCTGCCCGACGAGCCCGACGGCCGCCAGCCCGGCGGGCTGCGCCTGCGGGGCATCTCCTTCGACCACTACGACGGCCGGGTCTGGTCCAAGACCACCCGGCGCTCGGCCGAGCTGCCCCGCGGCTTCAAGGGGACCTGGCGCGTCCCCACGGCCGAGCTGCCGCGGCCCTACGACCAGCGCCTGAAGACCAAGCGCCTGGTCCAGGACGTCTACCTCGAGCCGCTGGACATGGACCAGCGCATGATCTTCGGCGAGCCGCGCCTGGCCGAGCTGAGCATCGACAACCCCAACCTCGACCGCTTGAAGCGCGACCGCACCCGCTTCCTCCAGGACGCCGCCGGCGACGTCTCGACCGACGGACGCACCGACACCGCCCTCAAGTACCGGGTCGAGTCGCTCAAGGTCCTCCCCGAGGGCGCCGTCCTGGCCCCGGCCCCCCCATCGCGCGGAGCGCAGGCCGACGCCGAGATCCCCAAGCCCATCGCCGATCTGTACCTGCAGCTGCCCGACACCCTCGACCCTCGCGTCGCCCAGCTGGCGGCCGAGGTCACCCGTGACGCCAGGACCCCCTGGGACAAGGCGCGCGCCATCGAGCGCCACCTGAGCCGCCAGTACACCTACTCGACCGAGGGCGGCCACAGCCGCGACGCCCCGCTCGAGGACTTCCTGTTCAACCTGCGCCGCGGCCACTGCGAGTACTTCGCCAGCGCGATGGTCATCCTGCTGCGCACCCAGGGCATCCCGGCCCGCCCGGCCAACGGCTTCCTCGGCGGCGCCTGGAACGAGTTCGGCCGCTACTACGCCGTCCGCCAGGCCGACGCCCACTCGTGGGTAGAGGCCTACTTCCCGCCCTACGGCTGGATGACCTTCGACCCCACCCCGGCCGGCGCGGCCCTGGTCCCCGACCCCACCGGCGCCTTCGCGGCCATCGACGAGTGGTTCGATAGCCTGCGCCTGTCCTGGTACAAGTGGGTGGTCGAGTACAACCTCGAGAAGCAGCTCGACTTCTTCCGCGAGGTCGGCGAGCTGCTCTCGGGCCTGCTGCCCACCCCCACCGGCGGCTCCTCGACCAGCCCCAAGGCCTGGAAGCAGGGCGTCGAGGACTGGGCCAACCGCACCACCACCTGGGTCGCCTTCGGCGTGCCCCTCGCCCTCCTGCTGGCCTGGCGCCTGGGCCTGCTCGCCGCCCTCCGCCGCCGCTGGCTCCTGTGGCGTCTGGCTCGCCTCGCCCCCCGCCCCGGCGGCCCGGCCGGCGATCTGTACCGCCAAATGCTGCGCCTGCTCGACCGCCAGGGCGTCGGCCGCCTGCCCACCGAGACCCCCCGCGAGCTGGCCACCCGCCTGACCGCCGCCACCTACCCCGCCGCCCCCGCCGTCGCGACCCTCACCGCCGCCTACGAGCACGCCCGCTACGCCGAGACCTCGCCCCCCGACCTCTCGACGCTCACCCAGGCCCTCGAGACCATCCGCACCGTGCGCCTGCGCTGACGTCGGCCGCCGCAGCCCTGCAACGCGAAGAGGGCCGGGCGCCGTAGCCACGGGGCTCGCGCCGCCTCGTCGCCAGCGGACAGAGGTCGTGCCCGCCATGCCGGCGCTATGGGGTGCGCGGGTTCGGAGGAGGTGCGAACATCGCATAGCGCAGGCATGGCCTGCGCGGTCCACAGCCGCCTGCGGCGGCGGAACGACAGCCGGGCGCGTCGTTCGTCGTCGTGCCCCGCGCCGGCCGCGCCGGCGCTATGGAGCGCGCCGGCCATGCCGGCGCTATGGAGTGCGCGCAGATGTAGAGGAGGTGCGAACATCGCACAGCGCAGGCATGGCCTGCGCGGTCCACAGCCGCCTGCGGCGGCGGAACGACAGCCGGGCGCGTCGTTCGTCCGATCGCAGGCGGCCGGCTGGAAGAGGGTGTCGTATTGATGCCGGCTGAGGCGGGCTTGGAGTGCTCCGGCTTGCCGGAGCCCCGGCCCCGGCGGCTTGCCGCCGGGATCTGGCCGCCAACTTGGCGCAGCAAGCTGCGCCGGATGGGGGCTCCACCAAGGTGGAGCACTCCGGTGGGCCCTTCTGCGACACCCTCTGGAAGCCGGCGGTCCCTGGGGGCCGGAGCGAAGGCGCCTGCGGGGGCGGACGTCGAGGTTCGAAACGACGAGAGCCCGCCGGGTGGGCGGGCTCTCGGAGGGTGAACCCCGGGTGGGGATCAGTAGGCCGGGATGTACATGTAGAAGGCCTTGCCGCCGCGGAACTGCGGGGCGAAGCCCTGGGCGCCCTCGGGCTCGGGGCCGACGTCGGTCTCGATGGCGTCACCGGTCGCCGTGTCCTCGGTGGCCGTGTCCTCGGTCGCCGTGTCCTCGGTCGTGGTGTCCTCGGTGGCCGTGTCTTCCTCGACCACGTCCTCGATGACCTCCTCCTCGACGTCCTCGATGACGTCGGTCGGGCCGGCGTCGGGCTCCATCTCGGGGTCGGGGTCGGGCTGGGGCTCGATGCCGGTCTGGCAGACGTTCAGCACGTCGGCGCACTCGGCGCCCAGGGCGTCACCGATGCAGGCCTGGATCTGCGCCTGGGGCACGTCGCTGCACGCGTCCTGCAGGCAGAGCTCGACGCGCTGCAGCTGGATGTTGGCCTGCTGCGAGGCGCTCGAGTAGCAGTTGCGGATGCACTCGGCCGTGGGCGCCTGGCCGCAGGCCTGCTGGCACTGCACGATGCCGATGCAGCCGCCGCTGCCGAAGGTGCCGCCCGCGTTGCAGGCCGAGATCTCGTCGAGGCAGTTGGCCTCGACGCAGGTGAAGTCCAGCGCGTTGCCGTCGACGCAGCCGTTCTGGCAGGTCAGCATGGCCTGCCACAGGGTCGCCTCGGTGTTGCTGGCCGGCTCGCAGGCGCCGTTCGGGCCCAGGGCCGTGCCCAGGCAGGCCTGGGTGACGTTGGCGCCGCACGCTTCGACCACGCACTCGGTCAGCTCGGGGCAGATGAGCTTGTCGGTCGGCTGCGGGCCCTCGTCGGGGACCACGTCCGGCGTGACGTCGGGGCCGGTGTCCGGGCCCGCGTCGGGCTGCGCCGTGTCTTCCTCGGCGGTGTCGTCGCCGACGTCGCCGGTGGTGGTGTCGCCGCCCTGGTCGGGGGCCACGTCGGCGGTCGGCGTGCCGTTGGTGTCGTCGCCACAGGCGACCAGCGAGGGGGCCAGCAGCAACGCGGCCGCGGCGGCGAGGCTTCGAATCCTCATGAGGCGTCTCCAGACGGGTAGGTGGTGTGCGGGGCGGAAAGCTACGGGCGCGGGCTCGCGGGTGTCAAGCGCGGCGACGCAGTGGACCGTCACGACCCGGTCACCGGATCGTCACCGGCCGCGGCGGCGCGTCGCTCGACCGTGCCGCTCAGGCGTAATCGAGCAGGCGGGCCACCGGGTGGTCGGCGTCCCGGCCGCGGAAGAAACGCCGCAGCGCCTGGGCCACCAGCAGCGACTCGGGGGTGGCCAGGTCCAAGTGCACGGCGCGGGCGTCGAGCCCCGGGTCCGAGCGCTCCCACTCGCTGGCCAGCGCGCCCTGCAGCGAGGTCGGCCCGTTGAGCGTGAAGACCAGCGGCGGCACCCGCGCCGCGCTGGGGATGAGCGCCACGAAGACGCGGGTCGCGTGCCCGTGGTGGCCCGGGGCGTGGCCCACCTGGCGGCCCTTGCAGGCGACCTCGCGGACCCCGTCCAGGCGGTAGTGGTGCACCTGCCCGTCGCGCGCCACGGCGAAGCCGTCCTCGAGCACCTCGACCGCCTCGTGGGCCAGCTCGAGCCGCGGCGACAGGGTGCGGGCGTCGCGGTGCGCCTCGAGCAGGTCGATGAGCGCGTCCACCGCGGCCAACGTGGCCGCGCCCCGGGTCGTCACCTCGAGGGGGGCCCGCGCCACGGCGCCCTGGCGCGACGACACGCAGCGCCGGAGATCGCGCCCGCCCCGCAGGTCGGCCTGGGCGCTGCAGCGACAGCGGTCGGGGATGGGCGCCACCAGGTCGACCCGATGGACCTCGCCCCGGGGCGGCAGGGCGCCGTCGGCGGTCCCCAGGTCGGCCGCGGGCTGCTCGAGGCGGACCAGCAGCCGCCCCCGCTCGGGAGAGCGCAGGACGAAGGCTCGGTGCGGCCGGCGGAGATCGAAGGCGGTGGCGCGCCCGGCGGGGTCGCGCAGCTCGATGACGTGGAAGCCCCAGGTCATGCGCCACCGCGGCAGGCGCTGGAGGCGAGGCGCCACGTAGGCGGCATAGAGCCCGGTCACACCGGCAGCCGTGCCCAGGGCGGCGGCGCCCAGGACCGGCAGCAGCGACAGGTCCGCGGCCTGGGCGGCCAGCGCGGCCAGCGTCCCGCCGACGGCGGCGGCCGGCAGGGACCACAGCCCGAAGCGCCGGGTGAGGTCGGCGGCGCCGGAGGCGCGCAACGCCAGCGAGAGCGCCTGCGGCTCGGCTGCGGTCGTGCCAGCGCCGGCGTCGGGGGCGTCGGGGCCGGCGTCGTCCGGGGACGGCGCGAGCGGGGGCTGGTGGCGGTGGCCCAGGGTCAACGGCGGCCGTCCCGGTGGGCCGAGGCTAGGACCCGGCCCTCGTGGCGGAGGGGCGGCCTTTGGCGAGCGCGGCTCATGCTGCGGCCATCGTTCGCGCGGGGCGCCTCGCCTGTCAATTGTTGCTTTGCGCGCGCCTCAGCGCGTTCGTGACCGGCCGGCGCGCGGGCGGTCGGCCTTGCGCCGGGCGTCGCGGTCGCAGCCGGCCGTTGCGGGTGACGCGGGCGGGCGCGCGGGCTTGTTGCTGGTGGGGCCACGGCCGGAGCGTCGCGAGGAGCCGCCCTCCTCGGGGGGCACCAGGCAGTGGGGCGAGCGGCCGATGAGGTCGTGGCGCCCGGCGCGGGCGAGCGCCTCGCGGGCGAGCGGCCAGTGCTGGGGGTCCCAGTAGAAGACCAGCGCCTTCATCATCTTCTTCTCGCGCAGGTCCCTGGCCGTGTAGACCGGCTCGCCGGTCATCGGATCGACGCCGGTGTGGAACATCGCGGTGGCGATGGCCATCGGGGTCGGGATGAAGTCCTGCACCTGCCGCGGGCGCATGTTGTTGCGCTTCAAGTACAGCGCCAGATCGATAGTGTCGGCGAGGGTCGAGCCCGGGTGCCCGGTGATGAGGTAGGGGATGAGGTACTGCTCTTTGCCCGCCGACTCGCTGGCCTGGCAGAAGGCCTGGGCGAAGCGCTCGTAGTGCGCGATGGGGGGCTTTTTCATCTTGGCGAGCACCTCGGTGTTCGAGTGCTCGGGCGCGACGGAGACCTGGCCGCCGGTGTGGTGCTCGGCCAGCGCGCGGATGAACGCGGGGCTCTCGTTGGCGAGATCGTAGCGGACGCCCGAGGCGATGAAGACGCGGCGGATGCCCGGCTCGGTGCGGACGCTCTCGAGGAGATCGAGCAGCGGCCCGTGGTCGGTGTTCAGGTTCTCGCACACGCCGGGGTACACGCAGGACAGGCGCCGGCAGGCCTTCTCGATCTTGGGGTCCTTGCAGGCCAGCTTGTACATGTTGGCGGTCGGGCCGCCGACGTCGGAGATGACGCCGCGGAAGCCCTCCATGCGCGACAGCTCGCGCACCTCGCGCAGCACGCTGTCCTTCGAGCGCGACTGGATGATGCGGCCCTCGTGCTCGGTGATGCTGCAGAAGGTGCAGCCGCCGAAGCAGCCGCGCATCGTGACGATGGAGTGCTTGACCGTCTCGAAGGCGGGGATGGGCTCGGTGTAGCCGGGGTGGGGGCGGCGCTGGAACGGCAGGTCGTACAGGCCGTCCATGTCGTCCTCTTCGAGCGGGTCGGCCGGCGGGTTGAAGTAGACCGCCTGGTCGCCGTGGGGCTGCATCAGCGGCCGCCCGTTGCGGGGGTTGGTCTCCATCTGGAAGAGCTTGGACATGCGGGCGAAGGCGGCCTTGTCGCGCTCGACCTCCTCGAAGCTGGGCAGGACGACCAGCTTGCCGTCGGTGGTGAAGCGGCTCTGGTCGGCCAGCAGCGGCTCCCACTCGCCGCGGTTCTTCTTGATGTGGGCCGTGCCGGGGACGTCGGTGAGGTCGCGCACGTCCTCGCCGGCGTCCAGGCGCCTCGCGATGGCCCAGGCGGCGCGCTCGCCCATGCCGAAGACCATCAGATCGGCCTTGCTGTCGAGCAGGACCGAGCGGCGCACCTTGCCCGACCAGTAGTCGTAGTGGGCGATGCGGCGCAGCGAGGCCTCGATGCCGCCGATGACCACCGGGACGCCCGGGAAGGCCTGCTTGACCAGGCCCGTGTAGACGATGGTGGCGCGGTTGGGGCGCATGTTGGTGCGGCCGCCGGGCGAGTACTGATCGTCGGACCGCACCTTCTTCTGGGCGGTCAGCTTGTTCAGCATCGAGTCCATGTTGCCGGCGCTGACGCCGACGAACAGGCGCGGGCGGCCCATGCGGCGGACGTCGTCGGGGCTCTGCCAGTCGGGCTGCGCGATGACGCCGACCCGGTAGCCGCGCCCTTCGAGGAAGCGCGCGATGAGGATGGGGCCGAAGGCCGGGTGGTCGACGTAGGCGTCGCCGGTGACGATGAGGACGTCCAGCTCGTCCCAGCCGCGGGCCTCCATCTCGGCCCGGGTGGTCGGCAGGAAGGCCGCGGCGGCCGAGGCCTGGGGGCCGCGACGCCCCATGGAGACGGGCACGGGCTTGGAGCTGGGCGATGGCATGGACATGGGGCCCCCGGGGGTCACGACGCGACGGAGGCGACCCTAGACGGCGGCGCCGAGCGCCGCAAGGACGGTCGCTGCGCACGCCGCTGAGAGCCTCGATGGGGGCCCAACACCGCCGCGGCGGGCGCCCTTCCGGCTCAGAGCTGCTGGGTCGCCACCGAGAAAGAGCCCTGCAGGCACACCGGCTCGCAGTCGGGGCCGTTGGGGCGGACCTCCTCGACGTCGGGGGCGCCGCTGCCGAAGGCCTCCCACATCGCGACGTTGCCGCTGGCGGCCACCTCGACCGTGCTCGCCGTGGTCAGGAGCTGGAAGCCGGCCGCGTCGCAGGCGATCACCTGCCCGCCGCCGCCCACGACCTGGCCGTCCTCGCAGTCGAAGCCGACGATGGCGCCGTCGAGGACGAGCTGCACGTCGTAGTCGTCGTCGACGGGCGGGGAGAAGGCGACGGTCAGCATGTCGTGGCAGCCGATGAGCGTGCACTCGCCGCCCACGATCTCGCCGAACCCCTCGATGTCACAGGCGCTCAGCCCGCCCACGGACAGGGCTGCTCCCACGAACAACACGACTCGCCACGACGCTCGCACCACCAGACCTCCATGGAAGGTCGGCGAGCATACGGAGCCGGTGAGGCCAGAGCAATGGGCCCCCGAGCCCAGACGCGCGAGGGCGGCCACGCGCTCGGCGCAGCCGCCCTCGAGGGAGCGATCCGGGGCAAGCCCGGGTCGGTCGGTCGGGCGCTTCGGCCCGGGTCGGTCAGACGGGCTCCTCGCGCAGACCACTGTAGCCGGTGGTCGTCTCGCGCTCGCGCGTGGTCCCGTGCTTGCCCTTGATGTCGCCGGGGGCGCCGGCGCGGGCACCCAGGATGCCGCCGCCGAGGCCGAGCAGGCCGCTGACGAAGAACCACCACATGGCCGCGGCGCCCACGTCGGCCGCCTGACCGGAGATCTCCGTCACCTGCTGCTGCAGCTGCTGGCCCTCGGGCAGCGCCTGCTGCGCCTGCTGGCCCAGCTGCTGCGCCTGGGTCGGGCTCACGCCCTCCGCCGCCGAGCCGACGGCCTGCGCCGTCCCGCCCACCAGCGGGGCGAGCGTGTTGGCGGTCGTGCGGGCCGCCATGCCCCCCATCCAGCCGGCGAAGAGCAGCATCCCGACGAACGAGACCGCCCAGATGGCCACGCCCTCGGCGCCCGCGGCCTTCTTGGTCCGCACGCGCGACGACCGGAGGCCGACGAACGCGCCGCAGAAGGTCGCCACGCCGATGGCCAGCGCGGTGTAGATGCCCGTGGCCCACACGTTGCCCTGCCCGAACTCGCCGGTGCGGGCGTCGAAGGCCGTCAGGCCGATGGCCGCGCCCAGCGCCATGAGCAGGATGCCGATGGCGAGCGTGGTGAAGGCGCCGACGAAGATGCCGCCCCAGCTGACGCGCGGCAGCGCGCGGCCGTACCGGTCGACATCGAGGTGATGGGGCCCGGCGACGCCACCGGCCGTCGTGTGGGTGGTCGTGTACTCAGCCATGTCGTCTCCTCCTCGTCCGTCGCCGAGGCCCAGTCCGAGGCGTTGCCCCGCCAGCGGCTAGCCCCGCGGCGGTCCTCGGCAGGCTCATCGGCGCATCGTTCGTCACGCGCCGGAGCTCCCGACGCGCCAGGTTGCATCGCGGCGTCCACGGGGCCCGACGCGATCACACGGCTGTCCCGAAGATCCTAAGATCGCACGCGTTTTCAACAACCCTGCGCGTCGCCCGGCAGCAGCGGCGCCTTGATGAGGGCCGCGATGAGCCGGGGCGTGGCGGGGTCCGCGAGGATCTCGGGGCGCTCGACCTTGGCCGCGTTGAGGGCGGCCTCGGCGGCGCGGCCCGCCAGGAAGGTGGCGCGCTCGAGGGCGACCGGGTCGCGGGCCAGCTCGGGGCGCAGCTCGTCGGGGCGGCGAGCCAGGAAGGCGACGAAGCGGTCGTGGACGCGCGCGACGTGCTCGCGGACCAGGCGGGCGCGGTCGACGGCGTCGACGAGCGGCAGCAGGTGCTCGTGCAGGGGCTGCTTGGCCCGGGTCGCGGCGACGAAGCCGAGGGCGAAGGCGTCGAGGGCCTCGGGCAGGGGCAGCGGCTCGAGGCGCCGCAGCATCTCGGAGGCCAGGGCCAGATCGCGCTCGAGCTCGCGCTCGATCACGGCGGCGACGAGCGCGGCCTTGTTCGGGAAGTACTGGTATAGCGAGCCGACGCTGACGCCGGCGACCTCGGCGATGCGGTTGGTGTTGACCGCGTCGGGGCCTTCGGCGGCCAGAATGCGAGCCGTGGCCTCGACCAGGGCGTCGACGGTGACGCGGGCGCGGCGCTGGGCGGGCTTTTTGCGGGGGTCGGCGGGGGGTCGGGGCGGCATGGGCGGGCGGCCTGGATGCGAGTAGGGGCGCGGGCGGTGCGGGGCTAGGATCCAGGGCGAAACCGACATGGTCAAACGGAGCGGAGGTGACGGCATGAGCGCGAGCATCATCGTGGCGGGCGGCGGCATCGGCGGGCTGGCGGCGGGCGCAGCCCTGCGGCAGGCGGGGTGCGAGGTCGAGATCTTCGAGCGGGCGCCGGCGGGGCGGCCCGAGGGGTCGGGGATCACGGTGCAGGCGAACGCGATGCTGGTGATGCGGGCGCTGGGGCTCGAGCAGCGCGTGATGGCCGAGGGGTGCGTGCTGACCGAGGGCGCCTTGTTCGACCACGAGGGGCGCGTGCTCGAGCGGATGGATCTGGCGGCGATGACGCCGGTGGACGCGTGCGGGGTGGCGATCCACCGGACGCGGCTGCTCGACGCGCTGCGCGAGGCGGCGCCGCCGGTGACGCATGGGGTGGCGGTCGAGGGCTTCGAGCCGACGGAGGCGGGCGTCGTGGTGCGCCTGTCGGACGGGTCGACGCGGCGGGCCGACGCGCTGGTCGGGGCGGACGGGCTGCGATCGCGGGTGCGTGCGGGGCTGCTGGGTGACGAGCCGCTGCGCTACGCGGGGTACACGACCTGGCGGGGCGTCGCGCGGGGCGTCGCGTCGGACGGCCGCGCCACGGGCGAGTACTGGGGGCCGGGCGCGCGGTTCGGGGTCGTGCCCATCGGGCACGGCGAGACCTATTGGTTCGCGGTGCGCAACGCGCCCGAGGGCGGGAGCGACGAGGGCGACCCGCGCGAGGGCCTGCTGGGGCTGTTCGGCGGGTGGCCGGAGCCCATCGGGGCGTTGATCGAGGCGACGCCGCGTGAGGCGGTGATCCGGACCGACACCTTCGACCGGCCGCCGAGCCCGAAGTGGGGCGCGGGGCGGGTGACGCTGCTGGGGGACGCGGCGCACCCGATGACGCCCAACCTGGGCCAGGGCGCGGCGCAGGCGCTGGAGGACGCGCTGGTGCTGGCGCGGCAGGTCGAGGCGACGCCGGGCGACCTCGAGGGCGCGCTGCGGCGGTACGAGGCGCAGCGCCAGCCGAGGGCCGCCTGGATGGTCGAGGCCAGCTGGCAGATGGGGGCCATCGGGCAGTGGGAGGGCGCCTTCGCGCGCGGGGTCAGGAACCTCCTGCTGAGGATGACCCCCAAGGGGGCGGTCAAGCGGCGCCTGGCCAAGGTGTACGCGGCGCCGCTGGAGGCGGCGTAGGGCTCAGGGCCGCTGGGCGAGGCGCTCCAAGTGGGGGCGTAGATCGGGGTGCACGCAGACCAGGCGCTGCGCGTGGCGGAGGCGCCCCAGCATGTGCACCACGTCCGAGCGGTCCTCGATGAAGCAGCCGCGGCCGGCGGAGTCGACCATGCGGATGGAGCGGGCCGCCGAGTCGGGGCCGGTGAAGGGCCGGTAGGGCGAGTCGCGGGCCTCGTCGACCAGGACGTGGTGGTCGGGCTCGAAGCCCTTGACCCGGGCGACGGAGCGGGCGGCGTCGACCATCTCGCCGGCGCGCTGCGGGTCGCCCAGCGGCAGGGGCAGCGTCTTCCACAGGCGGCGCTCGACCAGGCCGGCGGAGAGATCGGCCAGGGCGCGGTCGGACTCGGCGGCCCAGTGCTTGAGGCAGACCCAGACGTCGTAGTCGTCGAGGCGGGCGAACTCGGGGTGGTCGAGGTCGCCGCCGACCAGCAGCTTGCCGAGCGGGTCGGGGGGCCAGTAGGCGAAGGCGTGGCCGGCCTGCTTCAGGGCGCCGGCGCGGCGCAGGACGGCCTCCAGCATGCGCTCGGCGGCGCGCGAGGCCTTGTGGAGGTAGACCTGCTTGTACATGTGGTAGCGGGCCAGGAGGTAGCCCTCTACGGCCTCCTGCGCGCCGGTGTGGACGGCGAGGTGGCCGTCGTCGACGTCGAGCATGGCCAGGATGCGGCCGAGGTCGAACAGGCCGATGCGGACGCCGGTGGCGTGGCCGTCGCGCAGGATGTAGTCGAGGCGGTCGGCGTCGAGCTGGCTGGAGACGACGTCCGAGAGGAAGCCGAGCGGGCCGAGGGCCTGGCGGTCCTTGCCGGCGACGCGGTCGGCGACGCGCTGGGGGAGCGCGGGGTCGAGGGCGGCGAGGGCGCGGTGGACGCCGGTGTCTTCGTGCAGGATGAGGCCGATGGAGCGCAGCTCGTGGCGGACGCCGGTGACGGCCTCGAGGGCGTGGCTGAAGGGGCCGTGGCCGACGTCGTGGAGCAGGGCGGCGGCGCGGGTGACGAGGCGCTCGTCGGCGGGGATGGGGTGGCGGCGCTCGAGCTGGCCGAGGATGCGGATGGCGAGCCAGGTGACGCCCATGGAGTGGGAAAAGCGCGAGTGCTCGGCGCCGTGGTAGACGAGGAAGCTGAGGGCCAGCTGGCGGATGCGGCGCAGGCGCTGGACCTCGGGGGTGTCGATGAGGGCGAGCAGCAGGCGCCCCTCGTCCGAGTCGGGCGCGAGCGTGATGATGTCGTGGATGGGGTCGCGGAAGAGCTTGGGCTTGGGGTGCGGGGTGGCGGTCATGCGGCGGCGACCTCGTCGGCGACCTCGGCCTCGAGGCGGGCGCGCTGGGCGGACAGGGCCGGGGCGAAGTCCGGGTGGACGAACAGGCGGATCTTCTTGACCACCTTGACGAAGTCCTCGCCGATGCCCTGGGCGATGCGCGAGCTGCGGGCGAGGGTGGTGTAGGCGGCGCCGCCCGCGCCGGCCCGGGGGTGGTGGACGGCGATGTCGGGCAGGACGTCCTTGTCGCGGGGCGGGATGTCCAGGATGAGCCCGCCGTCGGGGATGGGGCGCGACAGGCGCGACAGGCGGGCGCGCAGGCGCTCGAGCAGGCGCCCTTGGGCGTCGGGGCCGAGGCGGTACAGGCGGTCGTAGGCGGCGCGCTTGTCGGGGTCCTCGTAGACCTGTGACCAGGTGATGAGGCGCTTGTACAGGCCGCGGCGGTCGCCGGTGAGGCCGTGGAGCAGGCGGGCGGCGACGCTGGCGGGCGGGGCCTCGGCGGCGAGGGTGGCCAGCAGCTCGTCGTCGCCGGCGGCCAGCAGGCGCGAGGCGAGGTCGCCCGGGTCGGGGTCTTCGCGGGCGACGAGGTCGGCCCAGGCCAGCTCGAGCATGGCCGAGGCGCTGCGCACGGCGTGGTGCCAGTAGACCTCGGAGAACATGGTGTAGCGGGCGAAGAGGAACTGCTCGACCGAGGTGAGGCCCTTGGAGGTGACGGCGATGGACTCGCCGTCGGCGTCGAGGGTCAGGGCGCCGAGGAGGCGGTCGCGGTCGTAGTTGCGGCCGTAGGGGACGCCGAGGTGGACCGAGTCGCGCCACATGTAGTCCATCTTGTCGGCGTCGATGGCGCTGGAGATGACGGACTGCAGGAGGCGATCGCGCGGGGGCAGGTCGCGGCGCTTGGAGGCGATGAGACGGACGACGCGATCGGGGTCGACGCCGACCTCGCGCTCGAGCACGGCGGCGAGCGGGGCGCGGACGCGGGCGAGGCCGGGGGCGCGGCCCATGACGATGCGGGCGGCCAGATCTTCGTGGCGCGGGGTGTCGCGGCCCTTGAGGTGCAGGGCCTCGAGGCTGTGCGCGTAGGGGTAGTGGCCGACGTCGTGCAGCAGGGCGGCCATCAGGACCGCGCGCAGGTCGGCCTCGGTCAGCGACTGGGCGACCGAGGGCTGCCCGAGCAGCACGCGCAGGTACTTGATGGCCGTGCCGTAGACGCCGAGGCTGTGCTCGAAGCGGGTGTGGACGGCGCCGGGGTAGACCAGCCACGTCGGGCCGAGCTGGCGGACGCGGCGCAGGCGCTGGAAGTGCGGGTGGTCGATGACCGCCTGGGTGGCGGCCGTCAGCGGGACGCTCTCGAGCTCGGGCAGCCGCAGGACGGGCTGCCCGGGGCCGGGTGGCGCCAGCTCGGGCAGGCGCCAGGGCGCCCACCCTGCCGGAGGCGCGCTCACCGACGTCAGACGGTGAACGAGCTACCGCAGCCGCAGCTCTTCTGGGCGTTGGGGTTCTCGAAGTGGAAGCCGCTGAAGCTGAAGGTCTCGACGTAGTCGACCTTGGTGCCCTCGAGGTAGGCCATGCTCATCGGGTCGACGAAGAGCTTGACGCCCTCGTGCTCGTAGACCTCGTCGCCGTCCTTGGCCTCGGTCTCGAAGTCCATGTCGTAGGTGAGCCCGGAGCAGCCCCCGCCGACGATCATGACGCGGACGCCCGCGGTCGACATCTGGTGCTGCTCGGCCATGGCGCGGATCTTGTCGGCGGCGGCCGTCGTGATGGTCAGCATCGGCAGTTCCCTCTTCGGCTGGTCTGGTGCGCGCGTCGCGAGGCGACGAACGCCGGGTCGGCAAGGGAGCATCCTAGGACCCGGCCGGTCCGAGTCAAGGACCAGCCGAGCCGTCGCCGCTCGGAGCCTCCCGGCGGGGGCGCAGCTCCCGGATGGACTCGACGGTGAACGGGTGCTCCTCGGGGATCCAGGCGGCGCCGAGGAGCGACCAGCCCGGCCCCATGGCGCGCAGCGTCCGCTCGTCGCCGCCAGGGGCGCGAACCACGACGGAGCCGTCGACGACGCCGATGGCGCCGCACCCCGGAGGTCCCGGGACGAACCCGCGGTCGTCGACCGTGGCCACCGACCCCACCATGGCGAGCTGCTCGCCCAGCGGGATGACGAGCTCCCGACCGTCGCCGCCCCGCGTGAGCAGCTCGAGCCCCTGCGCGCCCAGGCGCAGCGCGGCTGCGGCGAAGTCCTCGTACACAGGCAGGTGGGTGGGGTCGCGCCGGGCGCCGTCGCTCCAGCTCAGGACCGCGCGCCAGGCCGCCCCGGTCAAGCCATCCAGAGGATGGACCCAGTCCCCGGCCGGGGCCGAGAGCGTTTTGTGGCGCCGCTCGCCACCCGTGCGGGGTGCCGCGTGGAGCTCGCGGAGGCCCACCTGCGCGCCGAGGAGGCTCGTTACCTCGAGCAGCGTCGTCTCGGGATCGTCCTCGCGCCAGGTGCGGGGGGGGCCATCGGGCCAGGTCCTGGCGACGAGGAGGCGCCGCGTCGTCCCACCGGGCGCGCGGGAACGCGGCAGGGTCAGGACGAGGAGCGAGCGGCCATCCTGAAGCACGAGGGTCCCCGCGGACACTCTGACGGATGGCTCCGGCCCGAGGCGCACGTCGGCGACGGCCTCGCTCGGCGCGCGCGGACCGATCAGCCACGCCTTGCGCAGGGGGCGACCGAAGTTCACGAGGGCGCGGCAGCGGCGGTCGGTCGGCGCCTGGGCGGCGGCGGGAGGAGGGGCGTGGCGGTCGAGGACGGCGACGGGCGGGTCCGCAGCGACCTCGAAGGAGGCGGCCCCGAGGAGGCGGCCGTCGGCGGCGGTGACCACGGCGCGCCAGGCGCCCAGGTCGGACGGGCGCACGGGTTGGCGAGCCCAGGCGCGGAAGGCGGCGCCGGTGCCGATGTCCAGGGGAACGCGGGCGAGCTCGCGGCCGTCGAGGGTCCAGGTGACGTGGACGCGGGTCGGGGGGCCCGGGTTGTGCATGCGGAGCCAGAGCCAGACGTGCCCGACGTCGGCGGGGAAGCGCTTGCCGGCGCCGAGGGGCTCGCGGCCCTCGACCCGGCGGGCGACCTGCGTCTCGAGCAGCCACGGGCCGCGGCGGTGGTCGGCCGGGAGGACGCTGGCGGCCGGGATCTCGGCGGCCAGGTCCAGCGCCTGGTGGGTGGCGCGGGTGGGCGGCGCGGGCGCCGGCGTCGTCTGCGGCGCCTGCGCCGGCCGGGGCGGCGGGTCGCAGGCGACCAGCGCGGTCGACCACAGGGCCAGGGCCGCGCCGAGCCGGCTCACTGGGGTCGCGCCTCGGGCTTGCGGGCGGTGACGACCTTCGAGACCAGGTGGACCTCGCTGCGCTCGACCTCGAAGCCGGCCGCCTCGAGCAGGGGCTCGAGGTCGTCCTTCAGGTAGTGGCGGTAGTAGGGCTCGTGATAGAGCGCCGGGAAGTTGGTGATGGACCACTCGAAGCCGCTGCGGTCGCCGAGCTGCACCGAGTCGACGAGGACGAAGCGGCCGCCGGGGGCGAGGACGCGGAAGGCCTCGGAGACGACCCGGCGGCGCACGGCCGCGGGCAGCTCGTGGAAGAGGTAGATGGACGTCACGACGTCGAACGAGGCGTCCTTGAGCGGCATGGACTCGGCGTTGTCGGCGATGAGGCTGACGTCCGGGATGTCGGCCAGCACCTCGCGGGCGCGCTGGATGTACCAGGGGCTGAGATCGAGGCCCCACAGGCGGGCGCGCGGCAGGGCCTGGTGGAGCTGCTTGAGGAAGCGCCCGGTGCCGCAGGCGACGTCGAGGACGCGGGGCGCCGGGAGGTCGCGGGTGGCGTCGACCACCGGCGGGATGGCCATGCGGCGCATCACGTCGGCCGTGCCGAGGAACAGGAACTCGACGCCGACGTCGTACATGCGCGCCGACTTGCGGCTGAGCCAGCCGTCGCTCTGCCAGTGGAAGGTGCGTCGGTAGTAGCGGGGGTAGCGGGCCAGGTCGACGCCCTCGGGCAGCTCGGCGTAGCGGCGGCCGCGCTGGCGCATCAGGACGCGCGGCATCTCGGCGAGGCCGGTCGGCAGGCAGCGCAGGTACTCGCCGAACGGGAACTGCACGAGCAGCTCGCCCGGGTAGTAGCCGGCCTCGACGTTGTGCAGGTCGCGCGCGAGCAGGTCGCGGAAGCGCCGCTGCCAGGTGACCTGCTCGGCGACGGGCAGCCTGGCCCAGGGGGCCATCAGCAGGTGCCACAGGCGCACGCCGAGGGCGCCCGACACGAACAAGCCCGCCTGCTGCAGCTGATAGCGGGCGCGGAGCAGGCCGTGGCCCAAGCGCCCGCGTACGCGCTCGAGGGCGCCCGCGGCCAGACCGGCGCCGGCCCCCATCACCGAATCGGCGGTCTGGACCGACGAGGTGGCTGAAGACGTGGTCATGCGCTCGTCCTCCTGTCGACCGCTCGCCGGGAGGGGCGAGCTGTCAGCATCATACGAACGCGGCGGCGGGTTGGCAGCGTGCGGGGCGTCGGGCGCGACGGTCGGCTCAGTCCTCGGCCTCGCCGACCATGGGGCCGAAGGTGGCGGTGAAGGCCTCGGGCGGCAGGACGGTCACGACCTCGTCGTCGCCCTGGCGGCTGAGGACGTGCAGGCGCTGGTCGCGCTCGCCGACCGGCATCACCAGGCGGCCACCCACGCGCAGCTGCCCGACGAGGGGCCACGGGACGTCCGAGGCGGCGGCGTTGACGACCACGGCGTCGAAGGGCGCCTCATCGCTCCAGCCCTGGAAGCCGTCGCCCACCCGGAAGGCCACGTTCGGCAGGCGCATCTGGTCGACCAGCAGCTTGCGCGCGCGCGCCGACAGCTCGGGCAGGATCTCGACCGTGTAGACCCGGTGGACCAGCGTCGCCAGGAGCGCCGTCTGGAAGCCCGAGCCGGTGCCGACCTCGAGGACGCGCGCCTGAGGGGTCAGGCGCAGCTCCTGCAGCATGCGCGCGATGGCGTAGGGCGCGGTCAGGGTCTGTCCGAGGCCGATGGGGAGCACCTCGTCGGCGAAGGCCTGGTGCTGCAGGTAGTCCGGCACGAACGGCCGCCGCGAGACGCGGCGGAAGGCCCGAATGACCTCTTGATCGCTGATCCCGCGGCTGACGAGCTGCTGCTGGATCATGCTCTCGAGGGCGAAGTCGATCATGGGCCCCCCCAGGCTGGCGCTTGGCGATCGGCGAAGGCGGCGCCACCCGGGCAGGACAGGGCTCGTGAAGGCGGCGTCGGTGCTCCGACTCTACACCCTGGCACCGGGTGTTGGAAACCCGGCCTCCGTGGCGCTCGCGGTGCGCTCGAAACCGACGAGGCGGCCAGGCGGACGGCCAGCCGCGCGAAGCGTCAGCGGACGATGACCCGCGCGAAGCGTCAGCGGACGGTGACCCGCGCGAAGCGCTTCTTGCCGACCTTGAGCACGTAGGGGCCGCCCACCTCGAGGCGGAAGTCGGTGTCCGGCACCCGCGCGCCGTCGACCGAGACGCCGCCCTGCGCGATGAGGCGCCGCGCCTCGCCGCCCGAGGCCGCGAGGCCGCTGTCCTTGAGGACCGCCGTGATGACGACGCCGCCGCCCTCGCCCGCCAGCGTCACCTCGGGCATGTCGCTGGGCAGCTCGCGCGCGCTGAAGATGCGCTGCCACTCCTCGCTGGCCCGCGCCGCCGCCTCGGCGCCGTGGTAGCGGCCGACGATCTCGCGGCCCAGCTCGACCTTGGCGTCCTTGGGGTGCATGCGCCCCTCGGCGACGTCGGCCTTCAGCGCCGCCAGCGCGGCGGTCGACCGGGTCGACAGGAGATCGTAGTAGCGCCACATCAGGTCGTCGGTGATGGACATCAGCTTGCCGAACTGCTCGAGCGGCGCCTCGCTCACCCCCACGTAGTTCCCGAAGGACTTCGACATCTTGGCGCCCACGATGGCGCCGCCCTCCAGCTTGGCGTCCAGCCCCTCGAGCAGCGGCGTCGTCACGATGCACTGCGGCTCGAGCCCGTACTCCTTCATGACGTGGCGGCCCATCAGCAGGTTGAAGAGCTGGTCGGTGCCCCCCAGCTCGACGTCGGCCTTCAGCGCCACCGAGTCGTAGCCCTGAACCAGCGGGTAGAGGAACTCGTGGACGCTGATGGACTGGCCGGTCTGGTAGCGCGTGCGGAAGTCCTCTCGCTCCATCATGCGCGCGACGTTGTACTTGGCGGCCAGCTCGATGAGGCCGGCCGCGCTCATCGGGTTCATCCAGGTGCTGTTGAAGGCGACCTCGGTCCGGTCGCGGTCGAGCACCTTGAAGACCTGCTCCTTGTAGGTCTCGGCGTTGGCGGCGACCTCCTCGCGGGTGAGCGCCTTGCGGGTCGCGCTGCGGCCGGTCGGGTCGCCGATCATCCCGGTGAAGTCGCCGATGAGGAAGACGACCTGATGCCCCAGCTCCTGGAACTGGCGCATCTTGGTCAGCAGCACCGTGTGGCCCAGGTGCAGATCCGGCGCGGTCGGGTCGAAGCCGGCCTTGATGCGCAGGGGCGTGCCGGTCTTGCGGCTGCGCTCGAGCTTGGCGCGCAGCTCGCTCTCGACGTGCAGGTCGACCGTGCCGCGCAGGATCAGCGCCAGCTGCTCGTCGGGGCTCGCGAACGCGTGGGCCATGGCCCTGTCCTCCGGTTCTCGTTGGGGCCGCGCAAGTAGCACAGGGCCGGGCCGGTGTCAGCCCGCCGGTTCAGATTTCCCAGCGCCCGCCGCGGGCCTGGCCGCGCTCGGTGAGCACGACCTCGACCTCGCGGTCGTGCCCCTCGGCTGGCACGCAGGCGACCACCTGCGCGGCGTAGGCCAGCCCGACCCGCAGCGCCCGCAGCGCCGGGTCCGCCAGCAGCCGGTCGTAGTAGCCCCCGCCCTGCCCTATGCGCCCGCCGCGCCGGTCGAAGGCCACCCCCGGCACGACCAGCAGATCCAGCTCGGCCGGCGCGACCCGGGGCGCCGCCGCCGCCGGCTCGCGGATGCCCCGGAACCCGGGGACCAGGTCGTCCGCCGAGCGCACTCGGTGGAACCCCAGCCCGCCGGCCTCCTCGACCCGCGGCCAGGCCACCGACCCGCCGGCCTGCAGCCACCGCCGCGCGAACTCGCCCGGGTCGGCCTCGTCGGCCGTCGCCGCGTAGACCCCGACCACCCGCGCCCCGACCTCACGCGAGAGCGCCATCAGCCGCTCGCCCATCGCGACGTGCGCCCGCTCACGCGCCCAGCCCGGCAGCGCCCGCCGCGCCGCCCGCGCCCGCCGACGCCACGCCTCCTTGGCCTCCTCCACCGGCTCAGCCCCGGCGCTTCAGCGCGCGTCGGCCCGGTCGTCCATCCGCGCCAGCAGCGCCCGCGACTGCGCGCGGATCTTCTCCTTGAGCGCGTCGTGGCGCGCCCGCTCGCGCAGCAGCTCGTCGGCCATGCTCATCGACGCCAGCAGGAGCACGTTCTGGATGGGCAGGTGCCGCTTGCCGCCCGCCATGCCCTCGATGAGCTGGTTGACGTAGCGCGCGGCCGCGTCGATGTGCTCGGGGTCCTCCGGCGAGCGGATGCGGAACTCCCGACCCATGAGCTTGACCTGATGCGACTCCGAAGCCATCCCCGACATACCCTACCCCGCTCCATAGGCTTGCGGGGCGAGCATCCGGGCAGCGCGGATCGCCGTCAAAAAAACGATTCACCGCGCCGAATCGATGTGCGCGAAGCGCGCGCGGGTGCCCGGCCCCACGCCGAATCGCCTGGACCACCCCCCGGGCACCTCGAGCACGTAGCGCGCGGGGACGCCGACGCGGCGCGCGGTCAGGGTCTCGGGCTCGGCGCGCTCGACCACGCCGACGACGCGGCCGTCGCCGGCGATGTGGATCATGTCCAGCTCGATGAGCGTGTTCTTCATCCAGAAGGTCTGGACGGCCTCGCCAGGGAAGACGAAGAGCATGCCCTGCCCGTCCGGCAGGTACTGGCGATACATCAGCCCCTGGGCCTGCTGCTCGGGTGTCAGCGCCAGCTCGACCGTGACCGGGACCTGGCCCCGGTCGGTCTCGAAGACGACGGTCGGCCGCTCGAAGCGCGCGGCCAGCTCGGGCGGCGCGGTCGGGTCGGCCGGGGCGCGGGCGACCTCGGCCGTGGCGACCTCGGCGGCGGGCGTGGCAGGCGGCCTGGGCGGTTGGCGGGCGGCCTCGGACCGCTCGAGCGCCTCGCGTGGGGTCGGCGGGGGCGGCTCGGCCGGCGGGGCGGAGCGGCAGCCGGCCAGCAACGCCGCGGCGGCCACGGCGAGCAGCGCCATCGACGGCGCGCTCATGGGTCCACCGGCAGGATGCGCTGCAGGTAGTCGCGGTTGAAGGGCGAGAAGACCGCCGGCCCGAGGCCGTCGAGCTCGGCGCGCTCCTCGAAGGGGCGATAGAGGCCCGCGTCCATGATCCACCCCGGGTTGTCGCCGGTGTTGTGGAACTGACCGTCGATGGCGGTCAGCCCCAGGCTGTGGCCGACCTCGTGCGAGACCGTGTTGCCCACCAGGTTGCCTAGTACCCGAACGGCCTCGCGGATGGCCAGCGCGCGGTCGCCGTCGCCGTCGGCCTCGCCCGGGGCGGCCGGCACCCCGCCGAGCCCAGGCACCACGGCGGCGAAGACGGCGTCGAAGCGCGGCGTGGCGATGGGCTCGTCCGACAGGGTCGGCGAGAAGTTGAGGAACTCGGCGGCGAAGATGCCCCCGTAGGCGGCGTAGCCCCGGGCCCGCGTCTCGGCGTTGAAGCCGCCGATGACGTCGTCGAAGCGCCGGTTGCCGACGTCCTTGCCGGCCGTGTTGTCCAGGCCGAACAGCTTGGTCCCGTTCGGGTCGCGGCCGCCGATCTCGACCACGCCGTACTCCTCGAAGTCGGTGGGGCGGTCGAAGGTGAAGGCGATGTTGACGCCCTCGTAGTCGCGGGAGACGACCTCGAGGAGGCGGCGCGCGACGGCCTCGCGCTCGGCGTGCAGGCCGAACTCGAACAGGGCGTCGTCGAAGCCGGCGAGCAGGCGCAGCCAGACGACCTGCAGCTGCGGGGCGATGGTCAACGTCACCGGCCGGCCGACCCCGGTGACGCGGTCGGGGCCGGCGACCAGCACGGGGGTGACGGTCCCCTCGAACACGCCCGGGGTGTGGCCGAGGCCGACGAGCTGGCCCGAGATGTCGGTCGCGACGCGCAGGACGAGGCTGGCCGCGCGGTTGCCGTCGTGGTCGTCGGGGTAGACGGCCAGCGCGTCGACGCCGGTCCAGGTCTGGTCGGCGCCGCGGACCGGGTCGAAGGTGCCGTCGAAGACCAGCAGGGTGGCGGCCTGCAGCAGGCCGTCGGGAGGCAGCAGCCCGCGGCCGGTCGCGGTGACCCGCTGGCCGCGCGAGGCGGTGGCGGGGCCGAGGTCGCCAACGAAGGGGCGCTCGAGCGGCAGCGAGGGGACGGCGAGCGGGTCGGAGGCGGTCTCGTCGCCGGCGTGGGTGACGTTGACGACGGTGACGGTGCCCTCGAAGGCGCCGGGGCGGATGCCGAAGACGTCGGCGGTGAGGGTGAAGGTCAGGGCGTCGCGGGTGAGCGGGTCGGCCGGCTCGGCCGGGACGACGAGGCCGGCGATGGTGTGGACGCGGGGCGGCGAGGTGACGACGAAGCGGCCGTCGAAGCGGACGAGGGCGGCGCCCTCGGCGGGGTGCAGGAAGTCGGCGCCGGTCAGGGTGACGACGTCGCCCGGGTAGAGGGTCGCGGGGGCGAGGGCGGTCAGCCGCGGAGCGAGGGTGCTGGCGAGCGAGAGCTGGACGGCGAGGCTGGCGCGGTCGGGGGCGCCGGCGGCGACCGGGTGGCGGGTGACGACGACCTCGCCGGTGAAGGTGGCGGCGGTCAGGGTCGGGGAGAAGAGGGCGTCGGCCAGCGGGCCGGTGACGGGGACGACCAGGCCGAGGGCGTCGACGCGCTCGGGCGTGACGGTGACGTCGACGGGGGCGCCGTCGACCGCGCCGCGCAGGGTCACCGAGAGGGTGGCGACCTCGGGGGGGACGAAGCCGGCGCCCTCGAGGCGTAGGCGCGTGCCCGGGACCAGGGGCGCGGGGCCGACCTCGTCGAGGGCGAGCGGGGGCAGCAGCGTGCCGGCCTCGCCCTCCTGGGGGGGGCCGCAGGCGGCGACGAGGGCCCACGCGAGGGCGAGGAAGAGGGGCAGCGGCCTCATGGGCGGTGGATAGCATGGGGAGGGCCGACGAAGCCACCGATGGAGCGGCGATGGCGAGCCACCCGCTGGCGCCGCGGCGGCATGGCTGCTAGTGTCTGCCGGCGCAGGGCAAGGAGCGACGAGCGCATGGCGCAGCAGCAGACCGAGGAGATCCGAAAGCTCATCACGACCCGCGGCGAGCTGGCCGAGAAGGGCGACTACTTCGGCGTCCTGGGGCTGCCCGAGGGCGCGCCGGTCGCGGACGTTCGCGCCTCGTACTTCGCCCTGGTCAAGCAGCTGCACCCCGATCGCCTGGGGCAGATCGGGCTGGCCAGCATGCAGAAGGAGGCCGCGCGTCTGTTCCACACCATGACGCAGGCCCACGAGACGCTGAGCGATCCCAAGCGGCGCGAGGAGTACGTCCAGCTGCGCGCCCGCGGGGGCGGGCCGATGACGGCGACCGCGCGCGTGGCGGCGGCCAACGAGGAGGCCGCGAAGATCGCCGCCCACAAGGGCAGCGTCATGATGAAGAAGGCGGACTTCGCCGAGGCCGAGAACTTCTTCCGCGAGGCCTGCGCCGCGCGGCCGGACGTGGCGCGCTATTGGCAGAGCCTGGGCTGGGCCATCTTCCACAACGACGAGCGGCCAGAGGACAACCGCCTCGACGAGGCGGCGCGCTGCTACGAGAAGGCGCTGCAGATCGACGCGGAGGACGCGCAGACGCACTACAGCGTGGCGCTGCTGTGGAAGGCCAAGGGTGAACAGACCAAGGCCCGGCGCGCGCTGGAGAAAGCCATCGCGGCCAAGGCGGACTTCATCGAGGCCAAGCGCGAGCTGCGCCTGATGGACATGCGCAGCCGCAAGGGCACCGACCCGGTCGGGCGCGTGGCGCCGAGCGGCGGCGGCGGCGGCCTGCTCGACAAGATCAAGCAGGCCTTCAAGAAGCGCTGACGCCAACAAGCGCTGACGCTGGCCCCCGAGCCTTGGTCCGGCCCCGCGGGGCCGGGCAGCTCAGTCGACCAGGACGGAGTCGCGGGTCAGGACCAGGACCTGGCCCTCGGGCAGCCCGTCGGCGGCGAAGGGCGCGGTGCCGAAGCGCGTGACGGTCAGGCGGTCGGTCTGATCGCGGCCGTAGTCGGGCAGGCGCGCGACCAGGGCCTCGGGGAGCGTGAACTGCCCGTCGTCGGCGACCGTGCAGGCCAGCGTGGCGGTGCGATCGTAGCCGCGGCGCACCAGCTCGACGACCAGCAGGCCGTTGCCGGCGCGGTGCGGGGCCGACCAGGTGACGTCGACGCCGCCCTCGGTGCGCTCGGGAGCGTGGCGCAGCGCCACGCGGTGGCCGACGACCTCGCGCCCGGCGACGGAGGCCAGGCGGACCGGCTCGGGCGGGGCGACCTCGACGTTGAAGGGCCCGACCTCGCCGCTGCCGTGGCCGACCACGCGCAGGTCGGGGCCGCTCATGAAGGCGAGCCCGTTCTGGACGCTGCCCTCGTAGACCAGGCCGGCGACCTCGGGGTAGACGTCGGGGAACCAGGCGCTGTCGAGCGCGAGCCCCTCGTGGCCGACGTCCACCGTGACCTCGCCGGCGTCCATGAAGTAGACCGAGCCGCCGTCCAGGCCGCTCGCCGGGGCGTCGTGGCCGATGGCCCGGACGCGCAGCTCGCAGGTGTCCAGGTGCGCGGGCGCCCGCTCGCTGACCAGCGGCACGTTCAGCAGGCGCAGGACCTCGCGCTGGGGCATCTCGGTGTGCTCGACGAACCAGGCCGAGCCGTTCAGCTGGTCGCGGACGCGCCAGTTGTCGCGGTTTTCGGAGAAGGTCAACACGACCAGCCCGAAGCGCCCTTCGGCGCCGCCCACCGTCACCCCGTCGCGCGACGTGCCGTCCTCGACCGCCGACTGGCCGCAGCCGGCCACGCTCGCGGCCAGGGCGAGCGGCAGGAGGAGGCGGCGGCAGGTGCGCGCGAGGGTCAATGCGGCTCCGTGGGAGGGAGAGGGACACGTCGCGGAGTCCGCGACGCTTCCGGCGAAGGCGGCACCCGAACGGTGCGCCGCGACGAGGGCGAGGCCCTCCGGCCAGTGGTCCCATTATCGGCCGGGCCCGCGTCCTGTCAATCTCGTCGCTCGTTCGCCTCCCGGCCCGCCCCCTCCACGCGACCCGGGCGCCGCCGCGGACTTCTCGACCGAGCCCAGCCGGGCTACAACTGCCGCCGATGACGCTGCTCTCGCTCGCGACGGCCCTGGCCCTGACGCTCCTCGGCGCTCCGCCGCCGGCCCCCGACCCCGCGCTCGGCCACGTCTCGGGCCTGCCGGTCACCGCCGGCGACCTCCGCGCCGCGCTCGGCGCCGCGCCGCCGACCCGCGCCAGCCTGGCCGCGGCCCTCGACCAGGTCATCGCGGAGCGCCTCCTCGCGGCCGAGGCCCACGCCCAGCTGGGCGAGCGCGCGCGCCAGCTGCCCCTGTCCGAAGCCGCGCGCCTGTTCGCCGCGCGGGTCTTCGACCCGGCCCAGCGGTGCGGCCACATCCCCGAGCCGTTGCGCCGCCAGCACTACGCCGAGACCGTCTGGCGGTTCGTCGCCCCGCCGGCCTACCGCGTGCAGGACCTCCAGCTGCTGTGCTGCAAGGACCCACGCCGGTGCGACACGCCCGAGGTGGGGGCCTGCCTAGACGCCACCGAGGCCGGGGCCCGGGCGCTGCGCGGCGAGCTGCCCGCGACCGCAGACCTGCCTGCGCTGCAGCGGGCCTTCGAGCGCCTCCGCGAGCGCCACGCCGAGCTGTACCTGAAGACCTACACCTTCTACTACGACGCCGAGCGGCCCGAGGCCCCGGTCCACGCCCGCCTGCAGACCGTCGACGCGCCCGTCGCGCGCGCCGGCGCCGCCCTCGCCCCCGGCGAGCTCTCGCCCGTGGTCCGCACCCGCTTCGGCCACCACGTGCTGCGGCTCGACGCCGTCCGCCCCGGGATCGCCCTGCCCTTCGACGACCCGCGCACCCAGGCGCTGCTGCGCACCGAGCTGTGCCCCGCCTACCTGCTCACGCTCCGCGAGCAGGTGGTCGCGGACCTCCGCGCCAACGCCGCCATCGACCTCGACAAGGACGCGCTGCGGGCCGCCTTCCCCGAGCTCTGAGGCGGCGACTCACCAGGCGTCGACCTCGAGCAGGGCCCGCAGGCCCCAGCGCCCCTCGACACCGCCGAAGCTCGCGGGCACCCACGGCGACGCGTCGGGCTGCGGCGACCACAGCCAGGTGCCGTCGACGTCACCCGAGTCGTCCGAACCCAGCAGCGGCGGGCCGCCCCCCGGCTCGCACGGGCCCTGGTACACGAGGCCGAGGCGCCAGGGGCCGGCCGTGACCCACACGTCCTCGGCGAAGAGCATCAGCTGGGGGTCGTCGCTGGCCGTCAGCGGCTGCGCGGCGCCGGTCCACGTCGGCTCGTTCGGCCAGCCCTCCTCGGCGAGCAGCGGCCACACGGCCGGCGCGAAGTCCCCGCACGACTCCGGCTCGAAGCCGTTGCCGAGCACGAGCTGCAAGCCCATCAGCCGCCCGGGCAGGGGCAGCGCGAGCTCGGTCACCCAGCCGTCGCCGGGGCTCAGGCTCAGGACGCCGGCGCCCGGACTGGTCGCGGCCTGGTCGTCTCCGATGAGGAAGAGCCACTTGGTCGGGCCGGCGTCCGCGTCGGGGCCGGCGTCGGCCGGGGCGTCGGGTTGGACGTCGAGCGCGACGTCTCCGAGCCCGTCCAGGTCGGCGTCGAGCGATGCGCCGTCGTCCTGGGCGTCGTCCAGGGGGACGGAGCCGTCGGGGGCGGCGGCGTCGTTGGGCCAGGCGTCGAAGGCGAGCGCGTCGGGGCCGGGCGGCGGCGTCACGTGGCCGGGCCAGCCCCAGGGGCGGCACTGTCCGTCGAGGCAGACCAGCCCGGGCTCGCAGGCCACGGCGGGGCCGCACGCCGCGTCGCGTCCGGCCAGGGGCGGCGAGGCGTCCGGCCGGGCGGGCGCCGGGCCGTCTCCGCAGGCCGCGAACAGCGCCAGCACGGCGGCGGGGGCCGCGGCGGGACGCGGGGGACGACGCCGATGGCGTTGCACGGAGGGCCTCGTCACAGGCGCAGGAGGAGTCCCACGCCCAGGTCGTAGTCGGTGACGGTCTCGAAGCGCCGCTCGCCCGGGACCTCGCTCTGCGTGTTCAGGCGCCACTCGTTGGCGAGCCGGAAGCGGATGAAGAAGAGGTCCGCGACGGCGTAGCGGCCGCTGACCGCGAAGATGGTGTCGTTGGCGTCGAACAGGTCGTCGAAGCCGCCGAAGCCCAGGCGGCCGAAGAAGAGGTTGAGGCGGAGGCCGGCCAGCTCGGGGAACTGCAGGCGCATGAGCAGGTCGGCGTTGTTCGGCCCCTCGGCGTTGGCGAAGGTGACCGCGTAGCGCATCAGGCCCGACAGGCGGAACTCGGTCTCGGCGTACAGGCCGTTGCGGGCCTCGTCCAGGCCCTGCTCGCGCAGCCAGCGCAGCTTGGGGCCGTGGTCGCGGTACTGGACGCGCTGGATCTCGTAGAAGGGAGAGACGTAGCCGGGCTCGTACCCGGGGCCCATCGCGCGGAACTCGAGGCGGCTGCGCAGCTCGGCGAGCGGCGAGAAGCGGACGTTGAAGAAGGTGCCGGCGTGCAGGCCCACGCCCTCGAAGTCGACCGTGGCCACGTCGATGTACGGCACCAGATCGACGCGCTCGTTGCTGACGACGGGCATCTCGACGTCGGCCGAGAACAGGCCCATCACGCTGGTGTCGCGGACGATCGGGTGGAAGTCCTCGTCGATGCGGACCTGGTCGTGCTCGTCCAGCTCCATGGCCACCGGCGCCGCGAAGTCGCCCCCGATGGACAGGCCGAACTTGACCATGCGCAGGGCCCACGGCAGGTCCTGCTTGACGAAGGGCCGGGTGAAGGGGCGCGCGAGCAGCAGGTTCGGGTCGAGCAGGTTGTCGACCATCGCCTCGACGCCGACGATCTCACCGTCCCACTGCCCGTAGAGCCCGCCCTGGTAGCGGTCGATGTCGACGGTGTTGAAGTACCGATGGACCAGCGAGCCGTGGCCCATCGAGACGCCGTTGAGCTCGCCGTAGCGGAAAAACAGCGGGTCACCGACGACGCCGTACTGCACGAAGGCCAGCACGCGCGCCCAGTCGCTGACCTCGTCCCAGTCCTCGCGTCGCACGAAGGAGTCGTCGTCCACCCGCGCGCCGTCGTCGTCGTAGCGGGGCTCGTCCCAGACCCGGATGCGCAGCGGCAGGCGCGGCGCGATCTGCCAGCGGTCGGACACGATGACCGTGCCCAGGTTCAGCATGACGAAGTGGTCCTCGCCGATCTTGCCGAACCCGATCTGCGCCGCGCCGCGGCCGACCGCGCCCTCGCCCACCTGGATGAGGTCGGCGTCGATGTGGGGCACCGTGGGCCGCTCGCCCCGCCCGCGCAGGGGCAAGACCGGCTCGAGCCGCTCCTGCCCGTCGTCGACGGCCTCGCCCGTGCGCGCGTCCGTGGGCCGCGGATCGTCGCTCAGCGGCTCCATCGGCGCGGTGGGTGTCCCATGGTCGCGCTTGGGCTCCGGCGCGTCGTCCTCGGACGGCGGCTCGACCGCGTGGTCCTCGGGGTCCGGCTCGACGTCCGGGTCCTCGTTCGGCTCGACGTCCTCGGGATCGACGTCGGGGTCGAAGTCCTCGTCGGCCCAGGCGGGTCCCCCGGCGAGCGGCGACGGGACCGCGACCGACAGGACCCACGCGAGGCCGGCGCGCGCGAGGAATCCCCTCATGTCTCGCCTCGTTGCATGCCTACTTTCATCCTTGCTCCGGCCCTACGGGTCAAGTAACTCTCTGCCATGCGCGTGACCGAGCTGTTCCTGAGCGTCCAAGGTGAAGGCGTCGACGCCGGCCGCCTGTGCACCTTCATGCGGTTCACCGCGTGCAACGTCCGCTGCGGCTACTGCGACACGCCGTACTCGTTCCAGGGCGGCGAGGACCGCACCATCGACGAGCTGGTCGCCGAGGCCGAGGCCCACGGCGCCCCGATGGTCTGCCTGACCGGCGGCGAGCCGATGCTGCAGCGGGACATCGTGCCGCTGATGGAGCGCCTGCTCGAGCGCGGCTTCCACGTCGCCCTCGAGACCAACGGCGTCATCCCGCTCGCCAAGGTGCCGCGCGCCATCGTCAAGGTGATGGACGTCAAGACGCCCGGCGCCTTCCGCCGCCCGGACAGCCCGCCGGACTTCGCGAGCAGCGAGGCCTTCCGGCGCATGCACCTGCACTACCCCAACCTCGAGACCCTGACCCCGAACGACCAGGTGAAGTTCGTGCTGTGCGACCGCGAGGACTACGAGTGGGCGCGCGCCTTCATGGCCGACCACCGCCTGGCCGACCGCGTCGCCCACGTCCTGCTGTCGCCCAGTCACGGACAGCTCGACCCGCGCGATCTCGTCGCCTGGATGAAGGAGGACCGGGTCCCGGCGCGCCTGAACCTGCAGGCGCACAAGTACATCTGGGGCGCCGACGTCAGCGGGGTCTGAGCCCGGGCCGCAGCGCGAGCCGCAATCAGTACGTGCTCTTGCGCGGCAGCGAAGACGGCAGGGGCGCGGCCTTCTCGCTGGCCCCCTCGTCGGCGGCCCCCTTCTTCGCCGCGGCCTTCCGCTTGGCCATCTCGGACGCCGCCTTCTCGGCCGCCGCCTTCTCGGCCGCGACCTTCTCGGCCTTGGCGACCTCGTCCAGCTTCTTCTTGGCGTCCTTCTCGTAGCCCGGCAGCGCCGCCAGCTTCTGCAGCGCCTCGCGCGCCTTGGCGTAGTCGCCCTTGGCCAGGTGATCCTCCGCCGCCTTGCCGAGGCGCGCGGCTTCGGTCGCCGGCGCCTCGGGCTTGGCCTCCTCGGCCTCGGCCTTCTTGGGCGCCGGGGCGTCGGCCCGCGAGGCCTCCGCCACCTGCTCGGCCTTGCTCGACGCCGTCTTCGCGTCGGGCTCCGGCCGCGCCGGCGCCGGGGCCGAGGGCGGCGGACCCGCGTCGTTGTCGGCCAGCTGGACCTTCGGCGAGACCTTGGGCGCGGCCGCGCCCCGCTCGCGGGCCGCTCCTTCAGGCTCGCTGGCGGGCTCGTTGGCCGCCTCGTCGGCCAGGGCGACCTGGTCGTCCCACGCGTCGGAGGGGACGTTCAACGTCTTCTTGCCGGCCCTCAGCTCGGCCACGTCGAGCTCGCGGCGGTCCTTGGCGGCCTGCTGCTCGGCCGGCTTGGCCTTCGCCGCGCCGGTCCTCGCCGCCCGCGTCCCCACGTCCTTCTTGGCCCGCGGCCGCGCCCGCTCCTCCCAGACCTCGGCAGCGGCCACCTCGGCCTCGGCCGCCTGCTTGGCCTGGTCGGCCGCGAAGCCGGCCTGGGCGTTGGCGCGCTCGGCCTCCGCGGCGCGGGCCACCAGCTCCTCGTGCGCGCGGGCCCGCTCGGTGTCCAGCCCCGCCACCATGGTCTCGCCGGGGACGGCGGGGGCTTCGGCCTCGGGTTCGACCGCGGCCTTGTCGGCCACCGACGTCGGCTCGGCCGCGACGGGCGCCGCCGCGGGCCGTGCCGTCGCTTCGCTCACCACCGGCGGGCTGACGGCCACGTGGGGCGCGACGGGCCCTTGCCGCGTGTCCCCGCGCAGCCCGGCCCACACGCCGACCACCAGGACGGCCGCGACCGCGGTCGCGAACGCCGGCTGCGCCATCAGGGCCAGCAGCCGCTGCCACCACGAGGGCCTGGAGGCCGCGGCGTCGGCCTGACCCCGAGCCTGCGCCGCCTCGGGCGCCTGGGCCGTCTGTCGGGCCGCCGCGTCGGCCGCCTCGCGCGCCGCCGCCATGACCACGTCCTCGAGCCGCGCCATCGCCGCCGGAGGCAGCGTCGCCTCGGGCAGGCTGGCCGCCACGCGCCGCGTCATGCGGTGCGCCGCCACCTCGGCCTCGAGCTCGGGGTGCTCGTCCAGCGCCTGCTCGAAGCGGAGGCGCTGCTCGTCCGAGAGCTCGTCGTAGAGGTAGTCGACGAGCAGCTCGTCGAGTTCTGGGCGGGTCAGCTTCACGGCTTCACTATACCGGCTCGTGCTCGTGCAACGTGAGAGTCGTTCCTTCTGTGCCCGCGGCCACCTGGCCGCGCGCGTCCGTGGGTTCCGTCGTGGGGTGGCGCCCGGCGGCGCCGCTCAGTTCAGGGTCTCGGCGAAGCTCGCCAGGTGCAGGCGCAGCGCCTCGAGGGCGTAACGCATGCGGCTCTTCACGGTGTTCTCGGGGATGCCGACGATGTCCGCGATCTCTCGGAACTTCAGCCCGTCCACCTCGCGCATCACGAAGACCTCGCGCTGCTCGTCGGGCAGCCGGGTCAGCGCGTCTTCCAGCGCGACGCGGAAGCGGTGGTCACGGGTCTGCACGTCCTGCCCGGGGCGCGTGTCGGCCACCCGGTCGAGCAGCGTCGCGCCGCCGTCGTCGTCTCGGGACAGCGGCGCGTCGAGCGGGACGGTCTTGCGGAACTTGCCGCGGCGGCGGGCGTCGATGCACATGTTGCGGGCGATCGTATAGAGCCACGTCGTGAACTTGGACTGTCCCTGGAACGTCGCGGCGCTGCGCACGACGCGCAGCATGACCTCCTGGAGCAGATCCTCGGCCACTTGTGGGTCCCCCATGGTGCGCAGGATGAAGTTGTAGATCTTCTGGCCGTGGCGGCTCAGCAGCGTCTGGAAGGCGCTCGCGTCGCCCGCCAAGTACCGCTTCATCAGATCTTCGTCGCTCAGGTCCTCGTGCACGGGCTCAGACCCTCCGCTCCCATGCCGTGACCATGGCGCCATGAGACGCGTGGCCGCGGCGATCGATCTGAGCCGGGTCGGCCGAGAGCGACGATTGCAGGACGGGGGCGCGCGCGGAGCGCCGGCTGGGGGGTGAGGTGGCGTCCATACCGGGCGCGGAGCATAGCAGGACGGGCGCCGCTTGTCTTGCGGCGGAGGGCCCAGATAAACGCAATGATTCCAAAACCTTGCGTCTACCTAGTTGATCCAGGGCGCCTCGTCGCCCGCCGCCTGCTCGGTCGCGATGAGGGCGCGCGAGAGCCGGTCGACGAGCAGCTCGCAGCGCGCGAGCGGCGAGCGCATCTCGAGGGTCCGCTGGCGCTCGAGCGCGTCGTCGAGCACGACCGACGCCAGCCGATGGCTGAGCACGGCCGGGTCGCTGGTCGAGGCCAGGACGCGCGCCATGGCCTCGCCGCCGTCGCCGCGGGCGCGCATCAGGCCGGCCGAGACCGAGACCAGGCGCCGGTAGGCGGCCTCGAGGGGCGCGGCGTCGTCGCTGTCCGGCAGGTCCTCGAGCGGCGCCACGTCGGCCATCGCGTACTCGGCGTCATCGATGTGGCGCAGGATGCGGACCCGTCCGATGCAGTGCACGAAGATGTTGTAGCGCCCGTCGTGGAACCGGCGGTCCGACAGCACGCGGCCGAGGCCGGCCACCTCGTGCACCGGCGGCATCGGCCCCGAGCGCCAGCCCGGCCGCAGCCCGGCGACGATCAGCAGCCGGCGCCCGACCAGGCAGTCGTCCAGCATCGCCCGGTAGCGCGCCTCGAAGACGTGGAACGGCACGAGCGTGTGCGGGAAGAGCACCACCTCGGGCAGCGCGAACACCGGCAGCCGGCGTAGCGAGTCGGGGGCCTCTTGCATGCGCGCTCCGGTCGGTCGTCGTCCGGCCCGCATCGTCGCGACAATCGGCCGCCGGTCAAAAAAACCTGCCGAACCCGCTGGTTTCGCGGTCCGGGGCGGCGGCGGCGCGGCCTACTTGGGGCAGGCGACCAGATCGTAGGCCGAGCGGGCGCGGGTGATGCACTCGACCGAGGCCTTGGTGCCGACCTCGCGGCAGCGCTTGGGGCAGTCCTCGCGCAGGACGCGCTCGACCTCGGCCCGCATCTCGGGCTTGGCGTCGGGGGGCAGCTCGCGCATGGTGATGGTGAGCGCGTTGTCGCAGGCGGCCTTGCACTCCTCTTCGCCGACCTGCGGCGGCGCGGCCGGCGGCGGTGCCTCGGCCACGTGGCCCGCGTCGGCCTCTTCGGTCGAGGGCGCGCCGGCGTCCGACTCGGCGGGCGGCGGCGTGGCGGACGCGGCGTCGGCGGAGGCCTGGGGCGTGGTCTGCGGCGGCACGGCCGCGGACGGCGTGGCGTCGGCCGACGGCTCGGCGCGTCCGCACCCGAAGGCGAGCGCGGTCGACAGGGCCGCGGCGGCCAGGGTCTTCAGTAGCGTGGCGTGTCGCCCGGACGTGCGCATGGTGCCTCTCGGGTCGCGTGCGGCGGCGTGGGCGGTCAGTTGCAGGTCTTGATGTCCGCGACGGTCTTGGCGGCGGCGAGGCACTGGGCCTGCTTCTTGGTGCCCTTCTGGCGGCACTCCTCCTCGCACTCCTCCTGCAGCCCGGCGGCCATCTGGCTGGCCAGGTTGCCGGCGAGCTCCTTGCCGCCCTCGCCCGCCTCCTTCAGCTCGGGGTCGGTCTGCAGCTGCGTGTTCACCTCGCCGACCGCGACCTTGCCGACGTTCTCGCACGCCGCGCGGCACTCCTCCTCGGACGCCTTGGAGGCGCAGCCAGCAAACGTGGAGCCGGTGACGAGCAGGGCGGCGGCGAGGGTGAGGACGTCGAGACGCATGCGGAGACCTCCGGACCGGGCGGCGAGGCGGGGCTGCGAGCGCCCCGCGCGTGCGAGGGCCGCGACGCGCCGACCCGGGTGGGGCGGAAACGACGCGGACCGTCGGTTTGGCGCTATAGTTCGCCGCAAGGTCGCTGCCATGTCAATGAAGGTAGACCGGCGAGGCGCGCGAGCCGCCTCCTTCCCGACGACGTCCCCCCGGAGGAGACAGCCCCGATGAAGGTCCCCTTTCTTGCCCGCGCCGCTCGCGCCCGCCTCCTGCACGCCCTCGCGCTCGCCCTGTCGATGGGGTTCATCGCCTCGGCTTGCGGGGGCCCCCGCCCCGGCACCAGCGCGTGGGAGCAATCGGTCCGCGCCCAATCGACCGACGTGACGCTGGTGAACCGCACCCGCGACACGCTGGAGATCCGCGTGACCCGCGACGGCAAGACCGAAACGTTCGGGTCGGTGGCGCCGCTGTCGCGCATGGCCCTGACGCGCCTCGCTCCTGGGCCCGTGGTCATCGAGCTGGCGACCTTCGATGGGCAGGTGCTGCATCGCCACGCCGTCGAGCTGGTCGGCGGCCGGCCCGTCACCCTCGATCTCGAGGCCCCGATCGCCACGCTCGAGGTCGTCAACCCGCTCGACGTCGACGTGGACGTCCTGGTCGACGGCCGGCGCGTCGGGCGCGTCTCGCGCGGCCAGACCTCCCGCTTCGACGCGCTGCCCGCCGGACGGCGCGTCCTGGTCGCCCGCGCCGTGGTCGGGCCGCTGGCCATCCAGCAGCCGCAGGTGCTCGAGCCGGGGCAGACCTTCGTGTGGCGCCTGCCCCAGCCCGAGGCCGAGGTCGGCCCCGCGGGCGGGCCGACGGCCCCGCCCGGGATGGCGCTGCTGGTCTTCACCAACCAGGGATCGTCCGAGATCGAGCTGGTGGTCGACGAGCAGGTCCACGGGCGCGTCGCGCCTGGTCAGGCGACGCAGGTGCCGCTGACGCCGGGCGCCCACCGGGTCTACGCGCGCATCCCGGGCACGCAGATCCGCACCGAGCAGTCGCTGACCGTGACGAGCGGCCAGGTGGCGCGCTGGGAGTACGGGCGCTGACAGCGAGCGCGGGCCGTCGTATGCTGGCGGTCTGAGGAGGGGCCGATGGCGGAGCGAGACGACACGACGAAGCCGGCCGAGGACGCGATCGACGAGCCGACCCACTACCAGGGGCTGGTGCGCGTCCGCGCCGTCAACTCGGTGACCGAGATCATCGCCCGGCCCGAGCCCCCCCAGCGCGATCCCGACGAGCCGCCGCCGCCCAAGCCCAACTTCCATCGGGAGATGGTCATCGTCGCGGCGCCGGGCCCCGCCGAGCCCGAGGAGCCCAAGCCCAAGCCGAACCTCCGCAACGACTTCGTGGTGCTGTCGCCGCACCGGACGCGGACCAAGGTGGCGCCCAGCATCGGCAGCATGCCGGTCCCGGGCGGGCGCAAGTAGCCGCCGCGGGCGCGCTCCGCCTCGCTCGGGCGGGGTGCCGGCGGCCCTACTTCTCGAGCTCGGCCAGGGCCTCGTCGATGGCCCGCTGCAGGCTGCCTGCGCTCCGCCTCGCTCGGGCGAGGTGCCGGCGGCCCTACTTCTCGAGCTCGGCCAGGGCCTCGTCGATGGCCCGCTGCAGGCTGCCTTCCATGCCGGGCTCACCGCGGCGGGCCCGTAGGAAGGCGATGCCCTCCTCGCGCTTGCCGACCAGGCGCACGGCGTTGTGGAAGCTGGCGATGCCGCTCGAGCGCTCGGCCAGCTGCACGAAGCTGACCCCGGCCCACCACCAGGCCTGCCGCAGCTGCGGGTCGACGGTCAGCGCCCGGATGGCGTAGTCCAGGACCGGCTCCCAGCGGTCGGCCGCGGCGTGGATCTGCGCGAGGCCCAGCAGGACCTGGGGCTCGTAGGGGAAGAGGCGGTCGAGCTCCTCGAGCTTCTTGCGGGCCGCCGTGTGCTGGTCCTTCTGGAGCTGCGACAAGGCCTGCACCAGCTTGCGCTCGAAGTCGGCGGGCTTCTTGACGTGCTCGAGCACGCCGGCGCGGACCCGGCGCATGGCCTCGACCTTCTCGGTCAGGATGGCCTGCTTGGCGTCGTAGTGGTCGATGAGGTCGCCCAGCAGCGCCGGCAGGGTCTGCTCGTCGTGGTAGCGCGGAAAGCGCCGATCGGCCGGCGAGAACTGCGCCCCGTCCCACTGGTGCAGGTGATCGATGTACGTCCACTGGTAGGCGGGGCCGCGGCGGCCGACGCGCTCGCGAACGACGATCTCGGGGCGTCCGTTGGAGTCGAGATCGACGTAGTGGATGGAGTCGTTGTGCTTGACCGCCAGCGAGACGAAGCCGCCCGCCGCGAAGCCGATGAGCTCGTGGAACTGGTAAGCGCCCTGGCGGCCGGCCTCTCCGCTGACCAGGATCTCGGGGGCGCCGTCGCCGTTGAGATCCCGCACGTCGACCACCCGGTAGCGCTCGCCCGGGAGCTTGTCGCTGCTCCAGACCGCGCGGTAGCCCGCCTCGCCCAGCTCGAGGACGGTCACGGCGTAGCGCCGACCGTCCTCGAGCTGGGCCGGCTCGGCGACCAGAACCATCTCGGGGACGCGGTCGCGGTCGAGGTCGACCCGGTAGACGCTGACGAGCTCGGCGGGCGCCCGATGCGGGAAGCGCGCGGTGACCTCGGACGCCTTGACGAAGCGGCCCTTCTGGTCCTTGTCCATCCAGTTGGCGGACTGGAAGCGGAAGAGGACGGCCGTGGGCTCGGCCAGGACGGCCTCGGCCTCGGCGCCGCGCAGGCGGTAGGGCTCGCCGTCGTTGAAGCCGAGGACGTCGAGGTCGTAGCGGACGGACTGCCGCTTGGGCTTGGGCGCGGCGGACGCGGGCGACGGCAGGGCGGGCACGGCGAGCGCCGCGACCGCCACCAGGGTGGCCGCCCACGCGCGCGCGCCGCGGCTCATGCCGAGGTCCCCGACCGGGGCTCCGGCGTCTCGGCGGGCGCCTCGGCCGGCGCGGGCGCGGCCGAGGCGGCGGCGCGGCGGGCGGCCAGCTGGCGGCGGCGCTCCTCCTCCTCGAGGGCGACCAGGGCCGAGCGGCGCCCGATGACGAGCCCGATGACCAGGCCGACGATCAGGATGAGCGGGATGTAGAAGAGATGGCCGGTGGTCACGAGGCCTTCTCCCGGACGCTGGCGACGCGCTCGCGCAGCTCGTAGACGTCGGCCAGGAGTCGGCGCTGGCCGCGGCGGACGACGAAGAGGAACGAGACGAGCACGATCCACAGGGCGAGGTAGGCGGCGCCGAGGTAGGGCACGCCGACGGCGTCGGTCTTGCAGGCCTCGAGCTGGCGGTCGCACTCGGCGAGCATCGCCCGATAGTCGCCCTGGGCGGGCGCGGTGGCCTGGGCGACCGGCTCGGCCTGGAAGGTCTTCGACTCGGCGAAGGCCGCGGGCGCGGCGAGGGTCAGGGCCAGGGTGATGGCGACCGCGGCGAGGGGCGCCGATAGGGCGCGGAGCAGCTTTGGCATCATCGGCGCTCGTCCTCCAACTCGGAGAGCTCGAGAAACAGGCCTTCCGTCTCGTCGCGCAGCTTGTGGTGCTGGTAGCGGAGGAAGACCAGGTAGCCCACGAGGGTGAAGATCGCGATCAGGCTGACCACGAAGGTCGTGACCATGTCGGGGTGCGCGAGGCCGCCGCCGTTGCCGGTGATCACGGTCGGGTGGTTGCCGCCCCACTTCTCGACGGCGATGTGGATGAGGTAGGTCGCGGGGGCGCCGATGGTGGCGATGCCGGCGCTGAGGCGGCGGCCGGTCTCGTCGCCGGCCGCGTAGCCGCGCAGGGTCAGGTAGCCGATGAAGAGGAAGACCGTCAGCAGCGTGAGGGTCAGCCGCGGCTCCCAGGTCCAGTAGGCGCCCCAGGCGGGCTTGGCCCAGATGGGCCCGGTCACGAGCACGATGATGCCGAAGAGGACGCCGATCTCGCCCATGGCGCCGGCGAGGCGGTCGGCGGCCTGCGCGAGGGGGCCGAAGCCACGCATCCGGCGCATCACCAGGTAGCCGACCGACATCAGCGAGCAGGTGAAGAAGAGCAGGAGCGTGATGATGGCGCTGGGGACGTGGAAGTAGAAGATGCGATAGACCTCGCCCATCTGCGCTTCGCGCGGCGAGTGGAAGAACGTCAGCCAGATGGCGGCCAGGACCAGGGCGCCGACCACGAAGGGCATCCAGATGACGCCCTGGCCGCGGCGCGGCGCGGCGCGGGCGCGGTCGGGCGGTGACGGCGCGGACGCGGCCACCGGCGGGTGGGCGGGCTGGGCGGACGGAGACATGGTTGTCCTTCAGACCTGCTGATGCGTCGCCCCGGAGGGGGCGGCCAAGGCGCGTCCCAGAGAAATGGCCGCCGCTATAGCACGCGCAAATTTAGCGGTCGACATCGGGGGGAGGAACCGGCCGCCGGCGGCGGCCATTCCGGGGGGCGAGGGTCGATCAGTCCATCATGACGCGACCGAACACCCAGGGCGGGACGATGAGGTAGAGCAGATCGAAGCCGATCATCAGCTCGAGCCAGCCGCCGGCCTCCTCGGGGAGGCCGCCGCCCATCGCGATGGAGGTCAGCTTGACGCCGGCGATGATGACCGGGACGACCACGGGGTAGACGACGACCGGGACCAGGACCTCGCGGAGGCGGGCGTTGGCCAGCATGGCGCCGAACAGGGTGCCGACCAGGGCGAAGCCGAGGGTGCCCAGGACCATCGCGCCGACGAGCAGGCCCAGGCCGCCGGGCGGCGGGCCGAGGCCGATGAAGGCGAAGATGAGCGGCGTCGTCAGCAGCTCGGCCGCGAGGACGAACAGGAACAGGCCCGCCACCTTGGCGATGTAGACCGCCTTGGGGCCGCCGGGGGCGAGCAACAGCGCGTCGAGGCAGCCGTTGTCGCGCTCGCGGTCGAACAGGCGGGTGAGCCCGAGGGTGCCCGAGAAGAGGATGACGACCCACAGGATGCCGGGGCCGACCAGACGGGCGCGCGTCTCGTCGACCGAGAAGGCGAAGGCGAAGACGACCACGAGCAGGATCGAGAACAGGACCATGGTCGCCAGCACCTCGCGGGTGCGCAGCTCGATGACGAGGTCCTTCTTGAGGATGAGCCAGACGGTGCGGGCCAGGGTCACGCGGCGGCCTCCTGGGCGCGCAGGCGGCCTGCGTCGAGGACGAGGACGCGGTCGGTCACCCGGGCGACCGACTCGGGGTCGTGGGTGACCAGGGCGATGGCGCGCCCCTCGGCCTTGCCGCGGGCCAGGACGTCCACGAGCAGCGCGCGGCCCTGCACGTCGAGGCCCGTGGTCGGCTCGTCGAGCAGCCAGATGCGCGCGTCCTGGGCCATCAGGCGCGCCAGGGCGAGGCGCTGCACCATGCCGCGCGAGTAGGTGCGGGCCGGGCGGTGGGCCGAGGCCCGCAGGCCGACGAAGTCCAGCAGCTCGGTGAGGCGGGGCTCGTCGGCCGGGCGGCCGTAGAGGCTGGCCATGAAGCGCAGGTTCTCGACGCCTGTCAGCTCGGGGTAGACGAACGGCAGGTGCCCCAGGATGCCCAGCTGCTGGCGCAGGGCGGCGCGGTCGGGCGGGTCGTGCAGATCGGCCCCGAAGGCCAGCACCTGCCCTTCGTTGGGGCGCAGCTGGCCAGACAGCAGGCCCAGCAGGGTGCTCTTGCCGGCGCCGTTGTGGCCGAGCAGCGTCGTGACCGTGCCCGCGGGGAAGGCCACGTCGACGCGGCGCACGGCCCAGCGCCGGCCGAAGCGGCGCGAGACGTCGCGGGCCTCGAGGAGGACGTCGAGGACGCGCTCGGCCCCGTCCGCCTCAGCCATCCCGGCGGCGCCCCACGAGCAGCAACAGCCCGAAGGCGACCACCGCGACCAGGCCGCCCGCCAGCGCCACGCCGCGCTGCACGTCGAGGCCGCGCGGCAGGCGGTCGATCCGCAGCAGGGCCATCTGGCCGGCCGTCGGAGGCGTCTTCCAGCGCATCAGGCGCTGCACGTTGCCGCCGGCGGCGCGCTCGGCCACGGTGAAGGGCGCGGCCGGGAAGATGCGCGGGGCGACGCGCTCGTTGAAGGCCGTCGAGACGATGAGGCGGCTGAGGTCGACCGGCGCCCGCAGGGCCAGGTCGAGGCGGTCGTGGACCATCGGGATGGCGAAGCGGACCTGCAGGGACAGGGGCTCGCCCGGCACGATCGGGCCGCGGTAGGCGACGCCGCCGCCCTCGAAGCTGAACCGGCCCCGGTCCGGGTCGCGGCGGAGGCTCATGTGGCGCGCCGAGGTCGCGGGCGGCAGCAGGCCGGGGTCGAGGGCCTGGTCGAAGGCCGCCGGCAGCAGGAGCGGCAGGCGCAGCCCCCGGGCGGCCGCCTCGAGGTCGACCACGCGCGGGCCGCGGTTGGTCACGGTGAAGGTCTGCTCGACGATGAGATGCGCCTCCTGGACCTCGAAGCCCGAGAAGACGTCGAGGGACAGGTCGTCGAGCGCGGTCGTCGGCTCGTAGACGCGCAGGAGCGTCGGGGGCGCGCCGTGCGGCGAGCGGGCCACATCGGCGCGGAAGCTGACCCCGCGATAGATGACCGTGGCGACCCAGGTGGCCGTCGTGCCGGGCTGGGTGTCGTCGGGGAAGCGGACGCGGCCATGGGCGTCGGTGCGCTGGGCGAAGGCCGCGTCGAGGCGCGGGCCGCCGGACGCGCTGGTCGCGCTGGGCGGCGGTTGGATCCAGCGCTCGAGCACGACCTCGGCGCCTTCGAGCGGCGCGACGGGGCCCTCGGGAGAGACGCGCTGGACCTCGACCTGCAAGCCGGCGGCGGCGGGCGCGCCGTGGGAGGCGGACGGCATCGGCGGGTGGCCGGCCGGCATCCCGCCGGGCAGCGCCGAGGCGCCGAAAGGGACGCAGAGGAGCCCGACGAGGGCGGCGGCGGCGAGCAGACGCGTCACGAGAGGGCCTCCGTGGGCCGGCCGTGCGCGTCGAGGGCCGCCATGAGGCGGACCGCCTCGTGCTCGTAGAAGCTGCGCAGCTCCTCGTAGTCGCGCTCGTCGAGCTTGCCCATGCGGAACTCGTGCTCGAGATCCTTGAGCGTGGTCAGGGCGCGATCGCGCGCGTCCTCGAGGGCGATGCGGTCGGCGTCCTCTCGGGCGACGCGGGCGCTGGCGGCGCTGTCGCCCCAGCTGCGGGCGAGGCGCACCACCATGGCGGCCACGACCAGCAGGACGGCGGCGAGCATCGGGGTGAGCAGCAGGGTGGGCAGCGACATCGGTTCAGCTCCCCTCGAAGGCCTCGAGCTCGTCGTCGAGGCGCGCGCGCTGCGCGTCGGAGAGGGCGCCGGCGCGCTGGCCCTGGGCCTGGCGGTCGCTGCCGACGTGCTGGCCGGGCGAGGCGGCGGCGAGGCGGCGGCGGCGCCCGACCCGGACCATCAGGACGATGAAGGCGGCGGCGAAGCCGGCGATGAGCGCGGCCGGGAAGGCCCAGCTGAGGGCCTTGTCCGGGTGGGCGCGGAGATCGTCATACGTCCAGGGCTCGCCCTCGGCCGACGTGACGTTGTTCTCGTCGACGTAGAAGCGGAAGACCTGCTCGGCGGGCACGCCAGCGGCCAGCATGACGCGGAAGCGCGGCAGCCACTTGTTGCGGACGGTGCAGGCGAGCTGGCTCTGCGACAGGACGAGCCCGCGCTCGCCCGGGCAGGTCGTCTTGGTGGTCGTCTTCAGGTGATCGTAGGCCGCCGTGTCGTAGCGCAGGCGCTCGTCCCAGCGCTGGTCGAGGGCGACGAGCTCGTACAGGACGTCCAGCTTGGCGCGGCCGGAGCGCTGGTCGGCCTCGGGCCGCTTTCGGACCAGCTCGGTCACCAGGGCCCGGTCCTGCTCGGCCTTGGGGCTCGCGCAGCCCGGGTCGCCCAGCGGGAGGACGCGCATCGCCTCGGTCGTGCCGGCGGGGCCGCAGGACAGGGCCGCCAGGGCGTCGCCGACCGCGTCGCCGTCGGGGGGCGCGGCCATGCCGCGGGGCTCGGGCAGCGCGTCACCGTGGGCGTGGGCGGGCGGGGCCGCGGTCAGCGCGAGGGCGGCCAGGGCCGCGGTCAGCGCGAGGGCGGCGGCCTCGGCCACCGGGAGCCGGCGGCGCGAGCGGGTCATCGCGATGAGGGTGCGCGACAGCCACCGCGGCGTCAGGCAGATGATCGTGCCGAAGACGAGCGTGATGCCGCCCAGCCACAGGAGGCTGACCAGCGGGAAGACGACGGTGAGCAGGTTCACCGACGGCTGGGCGAAGCCGGCGATGGTGCCCATGTCCATGCGCGGGCGGATGGCGAGGTACAGGTCCTCCCACGGGAGCGAGGAGATGCCCGCCTCGGTCGTCGGCGTCTCGTGCTTGGCGTAGTAGCGCACCTCGGGGACCAGGTGCGTGCCGGTGCGGCGGTCGATGAGCTCGATGGCGCCGCTGTCGGGGTCGAAGCCGCCGTGCAAGAGCGTGTCGGGGACGGTCGCCTGGGCCACGCGCTGCTGGAAGGCGGCGGCGGCGGCGGGCGCGTCGAAGGTCAGCGCGAGCTCGGTCGAGCCGGGGGTCAGCTCGACCCGGGCGCCGATGGTCGAGCCCGGCCCGAGCGCGACGCGGGCCTCGCGCAGCGCCTGCATGGCCAGCATCGGCATGACGCGCAGCAGGCCGTCGTCCTGCAGGCGATAGGTCAGGCGGGCGCCGCCGTCGGCGACGAGGGCGAAGTGGTCCCGGAAGTCCTGCGCCAGCCACAGATCGTCGCGCAGCCGATCGCGGGCGTCGACGTCGGCGACGCGGACGCGGATCTTGGGGCTGTCCAGGCGCGTCTCGACGTGGAACGGGACGGTGAGGCGGGTCTGCAGCCAGGCGACGGTGTCGTTCACCTCGCGGTCGGCGACGGTCTCGCCCTCGTGCATGATCGTGAAGGTCGCGCGCAGGGCGGCGAACCCGCCGTCGGGGTCCCAGGCCTGCGTGCGATCGGAGAAGGTCAGCCGGTAGTCGCGGGCGGGCAGCTCCTCGCCGACGGCGATGAGGCGCTCGGGATCCTCGGACTTGAAGACCTTTCCGGTGAAGCCGACGAACATCAGCATCACGCCGAAGTGGATGATGTAGCCGCCGTAGCGCCGCGGGTTCTTGAAGGTCAGCGCCAGGACGCTCGCCAGGTAGCCGTCGTCGCCCTTGCCCTCGCGGACGCGGGCGCCGATGTGGAACTCGCGGGCGATGGTCCAGCCGACGAAGACGCAGAACAGGTAGCACAGGACCGTGTAGACGTCGGCCAGCACCAGGCTGTCGGCCCAGTTGTCGTAGGCCTGCCCCATGGTCAGCTCGTACAGGTCGGCGATGCGGCGGATGCTGAAGAACGACCAGACGGCGGCGCCGATGGCCGTGATGACCAGCGAGCCGGCCAGGGGCCTGCGGAAGTTGCGCTCGAAGTTCTTGGCGGTGGCGCGGCGCCACGAGATGAGCGGACCGACGCCCATCAGGAACAGCAGGACCAGGCCGATGGGCGCCATGACGCGGTTGAACCACGGCTCGTCGAGGCTGACGGCCTGCGTCAACAGATCCAGCTCGCCCAGGACCAGGCCGAGCGAGGCGTTCCAGCCGCCGGCGACCTGGTTGTAGATGGCGCGGACGCTCTCGGCTTCGCTGATCTTGGGAAAGAGCGTGCCCCACAGGACGATGAAGGCGCAGCCGACGAGGAAGACGTTGTTGAGGACGAAGAAGCTCTCGCGGCTGAGGAACGACTCGATGCGCGCCTCGCCCTCGAGGGCCTTCCAGCGCCAGGCGATGAGGATGACCGACACGATGGCCAGGACGATCATGTAGCCGATGAAGTACTCGGCCAGGGTCGAGTCGGCGAAGGCGTGGATGCTGTCGATGAGCTGGCTGCGCGTGAGGAAGGTGCCGAAGATGGTCAGCAGGAAGGTCAGGCAGACCAGGACGGCGTTCCACCGCTTGAGCATGCCGTAGCGCTCCTGGATCATCACCGAGTGCAGGAACGCGGTGCCCGTGAACCAGGGGATGAGGCCGGCGTTCTCGACCGGGTCCCACATCCACCAGAAGCCCCAGCCGATCTCCTGATAGGCCCACAAGGCGCCGAGCAGCAGGCCGACGGACAGAAAGGCCCAGGAGACGATGGACCAGCGGCGGGTGTCGGTGATCCACTGGTCGTCGAGCTTGCCCGTGACCAGGGCCGCGGCGCCGAAGGCGAAGGGGATGGTGAAGGTGATGTAGCCGGTCAGCAGGCTCGGCGGATGGAAGGCCATCGTCGGGTTCTGGAGCAGGGGGTTGAGCCCCTTGCCGTCGGTCGGCCCGCCGGAGGTCGCGAAGGTCTCGAACGGGCTCGACTCGAAGACCATCAGGACGTTGAAGAAGAACAGGCACAGCATCAGGACCGCGGTGACCCAGGCCATGTAGACCGGGGCGCGCTCGCGGTTGGTGTGGATGGCGATGGCGCTGAAGATGGCGAGCGAGGTCACCCAGAACAGGAGCGCGCCCTTCTCGCCGCCCCAGAACGAGGCGAGGAGGTAGAGCGTCGGCATCGACCGGTCGGAGTAGGTCGCGATGTACTTATTGGAGAAGTCGTGGGTGAGGAAGCCGTGGGTGAGCACGATGGCCATGGCCACGGCGAGCCACGCGACCCCGTAGGCGCCCCAGCGGGCGCCGCGCATGAGGGCGTCGTTACGGGAGACGGCGCCCGCGATGGCGGTGAGCGCCGTCAGGAGCGTGACGAAGAAGCTGACGAGGAGCAGCAGCTGGCCGAAGTCCTGCATCTACGGCGGCCCCCCGGCTCAGGACGTCGGGCCCGACGCGGGTCGGGCCGGGCCGTACTTCTTCTCGTAACCGGGGTCCTGCTCGTCGCCGGGGTGCGTGCCGCCCTCGGTCTGGTACTTCGACGGGCACTTGACCGTCAGCTTGGTGCACTGGATGGTGCCGTCCTTGCCCATGATGCCCTCGACGATGCACTCACGCCCTTCCTTGTAGGGATCGGGCGGCAGGTGCGGATAGGCGACCGGGAGCTCGTTGCCCAAGCCGTCGTGGATGACGAAGCGCAGCTCCTGCGTCGAGCCGCGCGTGACGTTCTCCGTCGTCCCTTCCTTGATCTTGCCGACGATCTTGACCTCACGCCCCACGAAGCGGTGCGGCTCGGCCTTGATGGCGGCGATGTCGAGGCTGTAGCGGCCGCTCGAGAAGCTCGACTGCACGACGAGCAGCGCCCCCAGGCCGACGATGACCGCGATGATGGTCGAGTAGCCGGCTCTCTTGCGCCGCGTGGCGGCCTTGGGCGTTTCGGTCATGGGACTCTCCTCGTTTGGGTCGGGGTGCCCCGAGCCCGTTGTCCCCGGCCTCGGCGGGTCCGGATCCTCGGCACCGACCGGGGTCGAGTCCAGGGCCTCGCTCGGAGCGACAAACCCGGCGCGCGGCGGGGGGCATTCCGGGGTTCTGCCAGAGGTCGGCGCCCGGGTCCATGAATACCGGGCCGCAGGGCGCCGGCCGGCGGGTCGGGTCGTGAGCCGACACCGTACCGCAACCCGGGCCGCCCGTCGAAGGTCCGCGTCGTTGACAAGCGCTCGGACCGTCCACCATCATCCGCGCCTTCCCAAGGACCGCCCGCCGCGCGCGCGACGGGCAACGACGGCCGTGGCGCTCCGTGCGACGACCGCCGCCCTCCCCCTCCTCCCGAGCGGAGCCCCGCCGTGCTCGACGACTTCAAGGACAAGGCGCTCAAGAAGGCCGGTCAGTGGATTGGCTCGCCGGCCGCGGTCAGCGTGCTGTCGAACCCGCAGGTCCAGGGCGTCCTCAAGCGGGCCATCAACCTCCGGTCGGATCTGCGCGACGAGCTCGACCGCAAGGTCGAAGACCTCGCCCGCAGCTTCAACCTGGTCACCCGGGCCGAGGTGAAGACCCTCAAGCGCTCCATCCGCGAGCTCGAGAACCAGGTCGCGACCCTCGAGCACCAGCTCAAGCAGCAGACGCTGCGGGCCGACAAGGCCGAGCAGGCCGCGAGCGAGGCCCGACGGAAGCTCGACGAGGCCGCCAAGGCCCCGGCGCCCGCCAAGACCGAGGCCGCGCCCGCGCCCGCCGCGGCGGCCGTCAAGCCGGCCGCGCCCGCCAAGGCCGCCAAGGCCGAGGCCGCTGCCAAGCCGGCCGCCAGGCCCGAGGCCGCTGCCAAGCCCGCGACGACCGAGGCCGCGACCAAGCCGGCCGCCAAGTCGACCGCCAAGGCTGGGGCCGGCCGCGGCGCCGCCAAGCCCGCGCCGGGCTCCAATGGCGAGACCAAGGCCAAGCCCGCCGCCAAGGCCGAGGGCAAGCCGGCCGCCAAGCGCGCGCCGGCCAAGAAGGCCCCCAAGGAGTGACCCCGGCCCCCGGGCGGGCAGGCGCTCGCGCGTCGCCCGTCCGCGGATCGACGCGGAACGAGCGACCGGAAGTTTGCCCAGCCAGGCGGCTCGGGCCACCCTGAGCGTCGTGGGAGACCACCGCGCGGGAGGCTCCGCGCGCCCGACAGGCAACCATGATCGCTCGACCCCTCGCCGCCCTGCTCCTCGCGGCCCTCATGCTCGGGCCGCCCGGCCCGGCCCGGGCCGACGCCCTCCCCGACGTGCTCGAGCGCGCCCGCGCGCAGCTCGACGCCGGTGACGCCGCCCAGGCGGCCGCCGCCCTGCGCGCGGCGCTGGACGCTGCCCCCGAGGGGCCGGACCGAGCCCTCGCCCAACACCTGCTCGGCCGCGCCCTGCTGGACGCTGGAGACGCCCAGGGGGCGGTCGCCGCGCTCGAGGGCGCCCTGGCCGACGGGCGCACCGCCGTGCCCGACTTCGTCCGCTACGCGCTGGCCCGGGCCCACGGCGCGCTCGGCGCCCACGCCGACGCCGCCGCAGCCTATCGGTTGGTCGCCCTGGACCGCCACAGCCCGCTGCGCATCGCCGCCGCCTTCGAGCACGCCCGCGCCCTCGAGGCCGCGGGCGACGCCGACGCCGCGCGCGCCGCCTACGGGCGCTTCGTGGACGACTACCCCGACGCGCCCGAGGCCCGCGACGCGCGGCTCCAGCTGGCGGCCCTCGAGGTCGACCGCGGGCGTGCCACGGAGGCGGCGCCCATCCTGCGCCGGGTGCTGGTCGAGGCGCCGCGCAGCCGGGCCGGGCTGGCGGCGCGCGCGATGGCCGAGCGGCTGCGGACGCTGGGGCACGCCGCCCTGGTGGCGCTGACGCCCGAGCGCGAGCTCGAGCGGCTCGAGTGGCTCGTCAGCGAGCGTCGCTTCGAGGAGGCCGAGGCCGACCTGGCGGCGCTGCGCGCGCTAGCGGCCGAGCGCAAGGAGCGCGATCTGGAGGTGCGCGCGACGGAGCTGCTCGCCCGGGTCTACCGGGAGACGCGGCAGGAGCCGCGGGCGCTGGAGCTGTACGAGTGGCTGGCGACGCGCGGCGTGTCGACCCCGTCCTTCGCGCACGTCGCGGAGATGCAGGCCCTGGGCGGCGACTTCGAGACGGCCGAGCGGACGCTCCTGGCCGGCTACGGGCGCCGACGCACCAACGCCTATTGGGAGGCGCTGGGCGACCTGCGCTTCGAGTTCGGCCGGTACGAGGACGCCCTGGCGGCCTACAAGCGCTCGAGCCGTGCGCGGCGGGCCGTCAAGGGCGTCCCCGCCGAGCTGAGCCTGGCTTGGAAGGTGGGGTGGTGCCACATCCTGACCGGGCAGGTCGAGGCGGCGGCCCCGATGTTCGCGCCGCGCAGGTCGTGGCGGCGCCGTGACGCGCAGTGGCCGCGCTATTGGAAGGCCCGCTCGCTGGCCATCGCCGGCCGGCGGGACGAGGCGCTGGCCCTGTACGACGCGCTGGCCGAGGAGGGGCCGCTGGACTACTACGGGGTCCTGGCTGCCAGCCGGGCGGCCGAGCTGCGCGGCGAGGTGCCCGCGCCGGCGCAGGCGCCGGGGCCGCCGAGCGGCGACGTCGTGACCGTGTCCGCGGAGGACGGCGAGTCGGGGCCGGCGCGGCGTCCGACCGTCGCCTGGTCGGACGAGGCCCTGGAGGGCGCCTTCGAGCGGGCGCCGGGGCCCGCCGAGCGCGCGGAGCGACAGGCGGCGCTCGAGCGGCTGGCCGCGCGATGGGGCGACGTGGCCCCGGAGGCGCGCCGGGCCGCCGAGCTGCACCGCCTGGGGCTCGTCGACGAGGCGATGGCCGAGCTGCGCGTCATCGACATGGATCTCCGCACGCTGCGCGGCCGCGGCAGCGCCGCCTTCGCCCGCCGCGCCCGCGCCGATCTGCTGGACAACCGCCGCGAGGCCCGCGCCCGGGGCGGCGCCGACATCGTCGACCGCAAGCGCAAGAGCCGCCAGCAGGTCCGCGACTTCATCAAGGGCGCCTCCGACCTGCAGCGCGATCTGCGCGAGGCCCAGGTCGCCTTCGGGGACCCCTACGCGCTGCGCCGCGCCCACGTATACGGCCTCGGAGAGGCGCCGACCCCCGAGACCCTCGACGCCTGGCGGCTCGCCCACCCGGTCGCCTTCCCCGAGCTGGTCCAGCGCTTCTCGGCCCTGCACGTCATCCCGCCGTACTTCCTGTACGCCATCATGACGGTCGAGAGCACCTTCCACCCGCACGCCGTCAGCGTCTCGAACGCCTACGGCCTGCTGCAGGTCATCCCCAAGACCGGCCGGCGCGTCGCGCAGGCCCTCGGCTACGCCGAGTTCAGCCCCGAGCTGCTGCTGCGCCCCGAGGTGTCCATCTACTTCGGGTCCTATTACCTGGGCAGCCTGCTCGACAAGTTCCACGGACAGGAGCTGCTGGCCGCGGCCGCCTACAACGCCGGCCCTCACCGGGTCGAGAAGTGGCTGCGCATGAGCCCGAACCGCCCGATGGACGTGTTCGTCGAGGAGATCCCCTTCCGCGAGGCGCGCAACTACGCCAAGTCGGTGCTCGAGAACGTGGCGCGCTTCCGCCGGGCCTGGCACGACGAGGTGCACCCGTACGTCTCGAACCACCTCGAGCCGCGCGCCCTGCCCGAGCCGAACTATTGACCGCCCGCGAGCCGGGCGCCGCCGGGATCGGGGGCCCCCTCCGGGCCGCGTTGCGCGTCCCAGGGGCCAGTGATAGCGTGCCGGGAATGAGCAGGGTCATGGCAGGGGCGGGCCGCGCCGTCTTCGTGGCGATCGTCGCCCTCTGGCTGGGGGGCGCGCCCGCCAGCAACGTCGCGCGAGCCCAGGGGCCGGCCTCTTCGGACCTGGCCCAGCCCGGCGCCGACGGCCTCGCGGAGCTGCGCCGGCCGATCCTCAGCCCGCCCGAGTACAGCACCCTGCGCGCCGCCTGGAGCGAGGTGCAGTCGGACCTCGGGCGCAAGGCCTGGGCCGAGGCGGCCGGTCGCCTCCAGCACCTGGTCGCCATCCGCGGGGACCTGGGCCTGCGCGACCTCTACCCGATGTCGGCCGCGCTGCTGTACGCCGCGCGCGAGGCCTCCGCCGAGGGCGCCACCGACGCCGCCGGGGCCCTGGTCGCCGCCGCCGTCACCCTGTCCCCCCACCTGCCGGCCGCCCGCTTCGAGGAGGCGGTGCAGGCCTTCCAGGACGCCCCCCTCGGGCTCGGCGCCCAGCTCCGCGCCCTCCGCGGCGGCTTCGAGCGGCTGCCCGAGGATCCCGCGGCCGCCACGGCCTTCGCCGGCAACGCCCTGAGCGCCCTCGCCCTCACCCTGACGGGGCTGCTCATCGCCTTTGGCCTCGCCATGGCCCTGCGCTACGCCAGCCTCGCCGTCGGCGATCTCCGGCGCGCGCTCTTCGGCACCGTCGACCGCCTCCAGGCCACGGTCCTGCTCACCTCTGTACTGGCCGCGCCCTTCCTGGCGGGCTTCGGCCTGCTCGGCGCCGCCGCCGTCTGGCTGGTGGTCGCCGCCGCGTACCTCAAGGTGACCGAGCGCGTGGTCGCAGCGCTGCTGCTCCTGGCCGTGGCCGCCCTCCCCTGGCTCACCGGGCGCCTGGTCGCCTCGGCCGAGCTGCCCGGCGTCGCCGCCACCGTCCTGCACCGCTGCAACCACAGCCTCTGCGCGCCCGAGGACCGCCGTCACCTCGCGACCTGGGCCGCCGGAGACCGCCTGGGCTACGAGGCCAGCTTCACGTTGGCCCTGGTCGAAAAGCGCGCGCGCGGCATGCACGCCTCCGACGCCGCCGACCCACGCCCGCACGCCGTCCGGGCCGCGACCTTGCAGCGCAGCCCGCAGGCGCTGCTGCTGCTGGGCAACATCGAGTACCTCGACGCGCTGTCGCTGTGCGAGGCCGTCAAGGGCGACGACGCGCAGGCCACCGAAGCCTACGACAAGCACCTGCGGGCGGCCCTCGCCCTGTGGGACGAGGCGCTCGAGGCCGCGCCGCGCTTTCTGCCCGCGCTGTACAACGCCGCGATCGCGCGCCGGCAGCTCGGCGCCGAAGGCGAGGCCGACAAGCTCCTGTCCGCGGCCATGCAGGCCGACGCCCCCCACGTCAACCACTGGAACAAAGAGATCGCCCAGGACGCGAACCTCAGCCGCTGCCGGTCGGCGCGTCTGGCCAACCGCCACCTGATGGACGCGCCGCTGCCGGCGGCGACGCTGCGGACGGCGCGCCTGACGCCGCCGCCCGCCGAGGCCGCCGTCATCCTGCCGGTCGGCGGCGTGCTGGCGGGCAACCTGGACGGCCAGGCGGTGCTGGCGGGCGGGCTGGCGGCCGCGTTGTGGGTGGCGCTGGCCTGGCTGCTGCGCGGCTCGGTCGGCGTGTCGGTCGCCTGTCAGGCGTGCGGCGCGACCGCGGGCCCGCGCCAGCGCGTGGACGTGCGCGGCGGCGCCCTGTGCGAGGCCTGCATCAAGGCCGACATCCAGCGCGGCCTGGTCGACGCCAAGGAGCAGTGGTTCCGCGAGCAGCGCCTGCGTGTGCAGGCCAGCCGGCGCGCGCGGCTGCCGCGGCTGGTGACTTGGGTGCTCCCTGGCTTCGGCCACCTGCTCAAGGGCGCCCCCCTCCGAGGCGTCGCGTATCTGGTGCTGGTGTTCGGGAGCCTGATGGTCGGCCTGGGCCTGCACACCATCTTCCACGACCCGCACGCGCCGCTCGCCGGCGGCGGCGCGCGCCTGACGCTCTTCGGCGGGCTCGCCGTCATCGCCTGGCTCGTCGCGCTCATCGACGCCCACACGGGCAAGGAGGCCGCGTGAGCCTCCCGACGGACATCACCACCCCCGAGGGCGGAGAGCGCTGGTCCTTCGACCGCATCCTGGCGCTCCTCGACGAGCAGCGCCGCACGGGCGTGCTCGAGGTCACGGCCGGCACGACCCGCACGCGCGTCCACGTCCGAAAGGGCTACGTCAGCCACGCCGAGCGCCGCGACGGCATCGACTGGCCCGTGGGCGCCTACCTGCTCGACAGCGGAACCCTGACCGACGTCCAGCTGTTCGAGGCGCGCCGCCAGGCCGAGCGCCGCAACCTGCCCGTCGAGGACGTGCTGGTCGACGGCGGCGTCGTCAGCGCCGACGTGATGAAGCGGTTCATCGATCTGCAGGTCGCCGAGGTGCTCTACCCGCTCTTCCTCGAGCGCTCCCTCGACATCCGCTTCCTCGAGGAGCGCCCCGAGACCCCGCGCTTCGCCACCAGCCTGCCCGTCAGCTTCATCCTCAAGGAGGCCGAGCGGCGGGCCGAGCTGTGGCCGCCGCTCCGCCAGCGCGTCGGCCGCACCACCGCGGTCTTTCGCAAGGACGACGCCCTGCTGCCCGAGATCCTGGGCTACGCGGACCCCGACCCGAAGGCGGAGCCGCTGCCCGAGCTCAGCGCCGGCGCCCGCGTCGCCTTCTTCCACCTCGGGGGCGCGCGGACCGTCGAGCAGGTCGCCCGCGCCAGCGGCCTCGGCCTGTTCGAGACCTACCGCGCCCTGGCCGAGCTGCTCGACGCCTACCTCATCACCCTGGCCGACCCCAACGGCAAGGGCGAGCGCCGCGCCGATGGCCCGCCGCCCTGGCGCCACGTGGTCACCGCGCTGACCTACGCCGTCTTCGCCGCCCTGGTGTTCGGCGGCGTCCAGTGGGTCCGCGGACAGGCCGACGTGCTGACGGTCTCGGCCGCCGACCCCGCCGGCGAGCTGGGCGCCGTCGCGGGCGCCGTGCGGGCTGCCCAGGTCCGCGACGCGATTCAGCTTTTCCGGCTGCAACGCGGTACCTACCCTGAGTCGCTCCAGGAGCTGGTGGCGGCGGGCTGGGTGGGCCCCGACGTCGCGCCGCTGCTCGAGCGCATGCGCTATCGACGCCTCATCGACAGCCACACGCTCGAGGGCCCGAGCCTGGCCCCCCCGCCCACCGACGCCCGGGAATCGGCCGGGGACGCGTCGTCCCCGCCGAACGATTGACGCTTTCGCCGAGGCGCTGTGACCAGCTCTCACACCACGCTGACGTTCGCCGGCCAGGAGGCCTTCCAGCAGCTCTGCGGCCCGAACGACGAGAACCTGCGCGCGATGGCCCAGGCCCTCGCGGTCGGCGTCACCGCGCGCGGCAACACCCTGACGCTCAAGGGCGAGCCCCACGAGGTGCAGCTGGCCCAGCGCGCCTTCGACCAGCTCTACGAGCTCGTGCGGCAGGGCTACCCGCTCTACCCGCCCGACGTGAAGCGGGCCGTCGAGATCCTCGCCGCGGGCGCGACGCAGCGTCTGTCCGACGTGTTCCTCGACACGGTGCTGGTGACCTCGGGCAAGCGGCACATCGCGCCCAAGAACCTCAGCCAGAAGCGCTACATCGACGCCATCCGCGAGCACGACCTGACCTTCGGCATCGGCCCGGCCGGCACGGGCAAGACCTACCTGGCGATGGCGCTCGCCGTGTCGGCCCTGGTCAGCCGAGAGGTCAAGCGCATCATCCTGACCCGCCCGGCCGTCGAGGCCGGCGAGCGCCTGGGCTTTTTGCCGGGTGACATGGCCGAGAAGGTCAACCCGTACCTGCGCCCGCTCTACGACGCGCTGTACGACATGCTCGACTTCTCGCGCGTGCAGCGGCTGATGAACGAGAACGCCATCGAGGTGGCGCCGCTCGCCTTCATGCGCGGCCGCACCCTCAACGACGCCTTCGTCATCCTCGACGAGGCCCAGAACACCACGCGCGAGCAGATGCGCATGTTCCTGACGCGCCTCGGCTTCAACTCCAAGGCGGTCGTCACGGGCGACATCACCCAGACCGACCTGCCGGAGCCGAGCCGGTCGGGCCTGGCCCACGCCCAGCGCATCCTGACCGACGTCCGCGGCATCTCCATCTGTACGTTCACGTCTGCGGATGTCGTCCGGCACCCGCTGGTCATGCGCATCATCGACGCCTACGAGCGCGACGACGACGACGAGATCGAGGCGCGGCGCGCCGTCACGCGCAACCCGGAGCCGCCGCGATGACGACCGCCGCCACCGCCCCGGCCCCCGACGCCGTCGGCGTGCTCTGGGAGCGCGAGGATCCCGAGGACGAGGCCCTGCTGGCGCGCCTCGAGCACCTCGGCGCCGCCCTGCTGGCCGCCGCCGGCGTGTCCGAGCGCGACCTGTCGATCGTCGTGGTCGACGAGCCCGCCATCCACGCGCTGAACAAGCAGTACCTGGGCGAGGACAAGCCGACGGACGTCCTCAGCTTCCCGATGGACGAGGGCGAGATCCTGGCCTCGCCCGGTCCGCGGCCCCTGGGCGACGTGGTCATCGGCCTCGAGGTCGCCGCCGCGCAGGCCCGCGCGCACGGCTGGTCGCTGGACGAGGAGCTGACCTTCCTGCTGGTCCATGGGTTCTGCCACCTGCTGGGCCACGATCACGCCGAACCCGGCGAGGCCGCCGAGATGCGGGCCGCCGAGGACCGCCTGCTCGCCGCCGTGGCGCCCGGTCAGCGCCGCCCGCCCACCCCTTACTGAGGGCCGGCCCCGGCCAGCGCCACCACCCACGGCCACGGCCCACCGCCACCGCCTCGGCCACGCCCCACGGCCACGGCCACGGCCCACCGCCACCGCCCACGGCCACGGCCCACCGCCTGCTCCCAGTCCGGTCCGCGTGGCTCGACCGCGCCGGCTCGTGCTAGCCTCGGCCCATGACGTCCGCTCCTCCTCCTCGTCCACGACGGCCGCTGGGCCTGGTCTCCATCGGCGACGCGCTGGTGTCCCTGGCGGCGGACGGGCCGCTCGAGGAGGCGGCCGTCTTCCGGCGCGGACAGCTGGGCGACGCGCTGGCCGTGGCCATCGGGGCCGCACGGCTGGGGCTCGAGGCGGCCTTCGTGACCCGGGTCGGCGAGGACCCGTTCACGGCGGGGCTGCTGGCCTCCTGGGAGCGCGAGGGCTTGCACCTGGACTACGTCCGGCGCGCGCCGGGACGCAACGGGCTCGCCCTCATCGGGGCCGGCGCCGACGGGCGGCAGGTCCTGCCCTACCGCGACGGGACCGCGGCCCAGGGCCTCGAGCCGGGCGACGTGGTCGACGTCCCCTGGGACCGCACCGATCTGGTCTTCGCCACCGGGGCCACCCAGGCGCTCGGGGCCTCCGCCCGCGAGGCGGTCGCCACCGCCTTCGGCCGCGCGCGGCAGGCCGGCGTCACCACCGTCTACGACCCGATGCTGCGCCCGGGCACCTGGCCGGGCGACGCCGCGCCCCTGTTCCGCGCCGCCTTCGACGAGGTCCTGCCGCTGACCGACCTCCTGATCCTCAGCGCGCCGTGGGCCAGCGGCCGCCTGCTGGAGCAGCCCACCCCCGAGGGGGCCGCCCACGAGGCGCGCCGCCGTGGCGTGCCGCAGGTCATCGTCCGCGACGGGCCGCGCGGCTGCGTCGTCGCCGACTCCCAGGGCGTGCTGCGCCTGGACGCGGCCGAGGCCCCCGAGGTGCTGCGGCCCATCCTGGCCTCAGCCGGCTTCGACGCGGGCCTGGTCGCGGCGCTCCACCGCGGGCTGCCCCTGCGCCGGGCCGCCGACGTCGCCCTGGACGCCATGGCCCTGGCCGTGGCCGGTCGCGGCGACCTGGACGACCTGCCCTTTCGCGACCAACTGGACGCCCGCCGCGTCGGCCGAGGTCGCGAGCCGCTGCCCTGAGCCCGATCCGGCGCGCCCACGCGGCCCTCGCGGGACCGCTCGAGGGGCCTCCGGTTTCTTGGTTGCAGGTCGCCCTGTTACCGGCCGAAATGAACGGATGGCACAGAGCAGTTGGCAGAGGCGCTCGCTCGAATGTATCCTGTCGCCGTTCGGGTGTAGACCTGTCCCCCTCTCAGGCCTGGACAAGTTTGCATCGGAACTGGCCGGCGTGGACTCTTGCCTGTCGAGGACGCGTCGGGACCCCCACTGGCCGATGGTGACCTGCCCCCGGGCGCCATCGGCCATATTTCTTTCTCCCGAGGCCCATCGTGGAACCGTCGTATCGGCTCCTTTGGCGGCTGCCGGACGGTGACGAGGTCGCCGCCGACGGTTACCGGCCGCTCAACCTGCTGGCGCACGCCGACATGATCGATCTGGATCTGCCGCAGGCCTGCGGCGGTCAGGCCGAGTGCGGCACCTGCCGGGTCCGCGTCGTCTCGGGCGAGGTGACGCCGCCCACGCCCGACGAGCTCGAGCTGCGCGCCCGCTTCCCGCGCCGCTTCGCCGAGGGCGAGCGCCTGTCGTGCCGCGCCCGCCCCCGCGGGGATCTGGTCATCGAGCCGCTGCGGGTCCGGCCGCCCGACCTGCGCGATCTCGAAGACGAGGCCTGACGGATCGTCAGCCGCGCTCGAAGAGCCACGGCCGGAGCGTCGCGAGATCGGGCCCGGGCTCGTGCCGGTGGGCCACGCGCCGCAGCGGCGCCGGCGCCTCGCCCCAGGCGATCGAGAAGCCCGCGGCCCGCGCCACGTCGACGTCGTTGGGGCCGTCGCCCACGAAGGCCGTCCGGCGCAGCGACACGCCCAGGCGCTCGGTCAGGTGCCGCAGGCCGGTCACCTTGTGCTGCTGGTCATACGGGGTCGCGGCGCCGCCCGCGATGCGGCCGTCGGCGTCGAAGCGGATCCGGTTGATCCAGACCTCGTCGAACGTCAGCTCCGGCAGGACGGCCTCGAGGACGAGGTCGAGCCCGCCCGAGAGCACCGCCACCGGGCAACCGGCCGCCCGGAGATCGGTGACGAGCGCGACCGCGCCGGGCGCCGGCCGCAGGTGCGCGACGGCGTCGAGGAGCCGCTGCCGGGTCGCGCCGGCGGCCGCGAGCATCTCGAGATCGGCGGCAAACCACTGGGCGTAGGTGATGCGGCCGGCCAGCGCGTCGGCCAGCACCGCGCGGCGGCGCTCGCGATCGGAGCCCAGGCGCTCGTGCAGCGTCTTCCAGATGGGCTCGTGGTGGGCGATGAGGGTGCCGTCGAGGTCGAAGACGACCAGATCGTAACGGCTGGCGAGCCGGGTCCGGGCGGCGGGCTGGGTCAAGGGCTGCTCCCTGTCGGGTCGGTGGTGTAGTGTCGCCCAACTTCCCGGACGCGGACATCATTTCGAGGAGCCCCGATGAGCACCATCTTCGGCAAGATCGTTCGGCGCGAGCTGCCGGCGGACATCGTCTACGAGGACGACGACGTGCTGGCCTTCAAGGACCTGCACCCGGCGGCGCCGGTGCACGTCCTGGTCGTGCCCAAACGAGAGATCACCAGCATCGGCGCCATGGCCGACGACGACGCCGAGCTGGTCGGCAAGTGCCTCGTGGCGTGCCGGCGCGTGGCGGAGGCCGCCGGGCTGGAGGACTTCCGGGTCGTGACCAACAGCGGCGCCGGGGCCGGCCAGTCGGTCTTCCACCTGCACTTCCACGTGCTGGGCGGACGTTCGCTGCGCTGGCCGCCGGGCTGAGGGGCCTCGCGCCCGGCCGTCACCAGCGCATGACGGCCGGGCGGACGCGCGCGTAGGCGAAGCGGGACAGGACCTGCACGACGGCGACCAGCGGGACGGCCATCACGGCGCCCTTGATGCCGAAGTAGTGCTCTCCGGCGATGAGCGCGAAGACCACGATGACCGGGTGGATCTTGGCGTTCGAGCCGATGATCTTGGGGTTGAGCACGTTCGACTCGAGCAGGTGGATGAAGACGAGCCAGAGCAGGACCAGGACGGCGGTCATGGTCCCGTGGGTCAGGGCCACCAGCAGCGCCGGGATGGTGCTGATGATCATCCCGAAGATGGGGATGAGGCTCAGCACGCCCGCGAACACGGCCAGCACCAGCGCGTACTCGGGGATGAAGATGAGATAGCCGATGCCGCTCAGGACGCCGTTGACCAGGCAGATCATGAGCTGCCCACGCACCACGCCGGCGAGGCTCAGGTCGAGCTCGTGGACGAGGCGTTGGTAGTGGCCGGTGAAGCGCGGCGGGACCAGGCCGCGGAAGAAGCGTTGGATGGGCTTCAGATCGATGAGCAGGAAGGCCGCGACCATGAAGGTCAGGATGAGGCCGACGAGGAAGCCCACGAAGCCGCGGAGGCCGTCCTGGACGATCTCGACCGTGCCGCGGACCAGCCCCTCGGTGAGGCGCTCGAGCCCCTCGCGCAGCTTGGCGATGACCGACTCGCGGAGGTTCTCGATGCGCGAGACGGCCGGCGCGCCCTCGCGCGGCACCAGGGTGTAGCGCCCCTCACCCTGGTCGAGCAGCTCGACCGGGACCTGGTTGATGCGCACGCCCCAGGTGCCCTCGCCCAGGCGCTCCAGGACGACGTTGGCGCGGCGGGCCGCCTCGTCGACCTCCTCGAGCGAGCGCGGGAGCGCGCCGTCGTCGCGGTCGGGCAGGCGGAGCTCCTCGAGCCGGATGAGGTCGCGCACGGAGACCGGGAAGCTGACGTCGTCGAGGCGCGGGATGTCGGCGCGGACGAGATCCGGGGCGAGGCCGAGGTTGGGGCCGAGGCCCCAGCGGCTGGCGTCGGCCGCCTCGCCGGTGGCCTCGGGGCGCTCGGCGCGGCGGCGCGAGGGGGGCTCGGCGCCCAGGGCCGAGCGGAGGTTCTCCTCGAAGCGGCCGTAGTAGGAGGGGGCGTCGGTGAGGAAGCCCTGCACGGCCGCGCCGAGGCGTCGCGCCTCGTACTCGAGCTTGGGGATGGTGTAGTAGACGAAGCCGACCGTGGTGCCGAAGAGCAGGAGGTAGCTGGTGATGACGGCGACCCAGCGCGGCATCCAGGGGGTCAGGCGCTCGACCAGGGGGGCCATGATGTAGGCCAGGATGAGCGCCAGCAGGAACGGCATCAGGACGTCGGCGACGGCCATGACGGCGACGGCGAGCGCCGCGGCCATCCCCACGAAGACGAGGCGCGCGCGGCGGTCACCACGACCGCCGCCGGGACCGGCGGGGCGCGGCCGGGCGCGCGGGGCGGCGGCAGGGGCGGAGGGCCGGTATGGCGCAGGCATCAGCCCGAGTCTAGCGGGGCGGCGCCCTCAGGCAATCGAGCGGGCCCGGGCGCGGGGCGGCCCCGTCAGGGCGTGGTCGTCGGCGCGAACGGATCGAGGTCCGGGGCTGGCTGATCCTGGGCCGTCTTGAAGCGGGGCGACCAGGGCGAGGCGGCCAGGAACTCGGCCTCGGAGAGCTTGCCGCGGTCGACCATGACGCTCATGATCCAGCGCAGGTGCCGCCGCCAGCCGTCGGTGACCTCGCCGCGCTTGTACTGGTGGTAGTAGCGCTTGGGGCTGGGGATGAGGCTGACCAGGAACACCGACTCGAGGGCGCTCAGCTCGGCCGGGTGCTTGGCGAAGTAGTGGTCGGCGGCGCGCGTGATGCCGTAGATGCCCGGGCCCCACTCGATGACGTTGAGGTACAGCTCCATGATGCGCTCCTTGGGCAGGGCGCTCTCGAGCTGCCAGGTGATGAACATCTCCTGGAGCTTGCGCGAGATGGTCTTGGAGCGGCTGAGGAACAGGTTCTTGACCAGCTGCTGGCTGATGGTGCTGGCGCCGCGGACGAAGCCGCCCTTCTTGAGGTTGGTGACGAGCGACTCGCGGATGGCGAAGGGCGAAAAGCCCGAGTGGCGGAAGAAGCTGCCGTCCTCGGTCGTGGTGACCGCCTGAACGACGTGGGGGCTGACCTGGTCGAGGGACGTCCACGAGGGCGAGCCGGGGCCGACGAGCATCTCGCGGACGGTGCCGTCGCTCTCCTCGAGGCGGTGGACGAAGGTGCCGGCCACGGCGCCGAGGTTCAGGCGGTGGCCCAGATCGAGCACCTTGAAGGCCTGCAGCTCGGGGTAGGTGTTGTAGACGAGGCCGTCGACGTTGGCGGTGTCGAGGTTGAAGTCGAGCTGCCACGACAGGGTGCCGGCGACCTGCAGGCCCTCGAGCATGGGGATGAGCTCGAGCGGCAGCGAGTCGACGACGTCCTGGCAGCGGGTGCGCTCGAGGCGGAGGGCGCCGGAGAGCTTGGGGGCCGCGTCGTACTCGGCGACGTCGCCGCGCACCGTGAGCGCGACCTTGCCGAGCTTCACCTGGCTCTTGCTGAGGACGAAGGTCTTGCGGGCGCGGTCGAGCTGGACGGAGAAGGTCGCGTCGACGTCGATGCCGGTCATGGCGTCGGAGGCGACCGCCGGGTGGTAGACGGCGAGGTCGGTCGCCGCGACTCGGCCCTCGACCCGGGCTACCTGGCTGGAGGGCGACCAGACCAGGGTCAGGTCGGTGTCGTGCAGGGCGGTGGTCTCGGAGACGGGGAACGCCTCGGGGACGATGTGGCGATAGGGATGCAGCGCGAGGCGGCCGAGGTCCCCGTGGAGCTGCACGTCGCCGGTGTCGAGGTGGACCCGCCCATCGACGACGTTGGTGTCGCGGCCGGCGCCGGGGACGATGAAGGAGGCCTTCCACTCGAGGAGGTCGCCCGCGCGGGCGAGATCGAGGTCGAAGTTCTCGAGGCGCTCGTCGAGGCGGAGGCCGCCGGCGGTCGGGCTGGCCATGTCGCGCCAGACGAAGTGGCCGCCGCGGACCGCCAGCTTGCGCAGGGGCAGCCGCCCGGCGACGGCACGCGCGCGTCGGGAGCCGCGGTCGAGTTCCCGCTCGGCGCGGGCGAACAGGGCGATGAGCGCCTGACGCAGCTCGTCGCCGTCCGCCTGGGTGGCCGCGCCGGTCAGGCGGCGGCTGGCGGCGCGGGTCGCCTCCATCAGGACGCCGAGGGCCTTGTCGGGGCCCACGTCGGCGGCGACGGCGGCGGCCGGGATCTCGGCCGCGCCGCCCAGCCCCGGGCCGACCAGATCGCTGAAGTTGTGGCCCTGCGGGCGCCGCTCGAAGACCAGGGCCGGCTGGTGCAGCTCGATGAGCGCCAGGGCGCCCAGGACCTCGCCCGCCCCGCCCTGCCCCGCCGCGAGCCGGCGGGCCGCCGTGAGCAGGCTGGGCACGTCGGGCACGAGCCGCACGCGCCGGATGGACACGGCCGGGTCGACCGGCTCGTCGGCGGCGAAGCCCTCGGGCGGCGCCGGGACCGAGAGCGCGACGTCGTCGAGCTCGAGCGCCTGGTCCTGCCAGCGGACGGCGCCCACGGCGGCGACCCGGGCGCCGACCACCGCGCGGATGGGACGATCGAAGCGGACCGACAGCGGCCCCGGGCCGGCGTCGAGGCCGCCGCCGAGCGGCAAGACGCCCTGGACGGTCAGGCCCTGGCCCGGATCGAGCGACGTCTCGTGGAAGCGCAGCTCGACGGTGAGGTTGTCGTCCTCCTTGAGCAGGGCCGTGTTGCGGGCGACCAGCTCGCCGCCCTCGAGGCGGATGACCCTGGGCAGGTGGAGCGGCTCGGGGACGCGGACGCCCTGGCCGTCGAGCGTGACCTCGAGGTCCGAGGCCCGGACCTCGGGCAGGTGGCGCACCAGGAACCGCCCGAGGCCGCCGCCGCCGCCGCCTTCGCGGCCCGGCTTGGGGCGCGCGAGGTCGCGCAGGCCGGTCAGCGCCCTGCGGAAGTTGTCCGAGCCGTCGCCCCGCCGCACGAGGTGGACGCGCGCGCCGTCGAGCGCAACGTCGCGCAGCTTGACGCGCGCGCGCAGCCAGCCGACGTCGGCCCGCACGGTCACCCGGTCCAGGGTCGCGAGGGCCGGCTCGTCGCCGCCGGGCGCGACGCCCTCGGCGCGGACGACGACGTCGGTCAGCGTGACCGTGCCGCCGAAGCTCCAGTCGGCCGAGCCCCAGGTGACGTCGACGCCCAGCGCGCGCTCGACGCGCGCCTCGATGCGCTGGCCGGCCCGCTCGATCATGCCGGGGGTCCCCGCGGCCAGCCCGGCGGCGACGGCCACCAGGAAGACGAGCAGGTGTGCGGCGACTCTCAAGGGGGACAGCCTCGCGCGCCCGCGGGGGCGCCAGGGAGGGGCGAACGACCGGGCCGGAGTACCATGGCGCCCGGCGTCCCTCAAGAAACGGGAAGGCCGCCGCGACGCGGGAGATCCGCGGCGGGCGGCCTGGAGGGCGGCTCGGGCGCGAGGCCCGCGCCGGGTCAGTCGCTGGACGTGATGACGGTGACGGCGATGAGGCCGACCGCGACGCTGACGCCGAGGGCGATGAGGCCGACGGTCTTGGGCGTCGAGAGGAGGTCCACCTCGTAGGACTGGATCTCGCCGAGGGCGAGCAGCGTGTCGCGGTCGGAGGCGACGAGCTGGCTGCCGGTCATCTTGAAGTTGAAAGGGGTGATGGGGTAGCGGCGCCCGCCCACCGAGCGGACGTACAGCGGGGTCTCACGGTCGACGACGACCTGGTCTCCCGAGTTGCTGGTGACGGTGCGCGGGACCTCTTCCGCGGTCTGCAGCGCGGCGAACTCTTCCTGCGAGACGCGGTAGGTGTTGAAGCAGCCGGACAGCGCCGCCATCAGGAAGGCGACGGTCGTGGCGAGCGCGGTGGCGCGACCGGTGCGCCGAGCGGTGGAGATGCGCATGGACCCTCGTGGAGCCGGTTGTCAAGAGCGGGGCGCATCCTAACAGCGGCCCCGAGGGTGATCAACAACGTCGGGCCGGCGCGGGGCGGTGGCGCAGCAAATCGCCGGGACGGAAGGAGGCGGTTGCAATCGGGGTTGGGTTCGGGCACGTGTGAGCCCGGGCGCGGTGACCGCTCGCGAGCGAGGTGGACGATGACGGCGGTGAAGGTGACGGACGAGGCGACCCCCGTCGAGGGCGGCGAGCGCAGGGCGCAGGCGGTGGCCGACGGGTATCGGCTGCACCGCCGGCTCGACCGCATCGCGCGTCTGCTCGGCGACGAGCGCATGCAGCGTCTGGCGGCGTCGCACGTCGTGGTGTTCGGGTGCGGAGGCGTCGGCAGCTTCGCGGCCGAGTCGCTGGTCCGGTCGGGGGTCGGCAAGGTCACGCTGGTCGACTTCGACCTCGTCTGCGCGACCAACACCAACCGGCAGCTGCACGCCATGAAGGGCACGACCGGGCGCCCCAAGGTGATGGTGATGGCCGAGCGGCTGCGGCTGGTGAACCCGGCCTGTGAGGTCGTGCCGCGGATGGAGTTCTACCAGGCGGCCAGCAGCGAGGAGCTGCTCGAGGAGGGCGGCCGCCCGGACTTCGTCGTCGACGCCATCGACAACGTCACGGCCAAGTGCCACCTCATCGCGACGTGCCGCGACAAGGGCCTGCCGCTGGTCGTGTCGACGGGCGCCGCGGCGCGGCTGGACCCGACGCGCATCCGGGTCGCCGACCTCAACCGCACCGAGATGGACCCGCTCGCGCGCGCCGTGCGCAAGATCCTGCGCGACAAGTACGGCTTCCCGGCGCGGGCGCTGACGGGCGTGCCGGCCGTCTTCAGCGAGGAGGCGCCGAGCCCGCCCTGGGAGCTGGTCTACGACCACGGCGAGGGCTTCCGGTGCGTCTGCCCGCAGGGCGACAACGGCCTGCACTCGTGCGAGGACCGCAACCGCATCGACGGCAGCGCCTCGTTCGTGACGGGCGCCTTCGGCCTCGCGGCGGCCTCGGTCGCCGTGCGCGGGCTGTGCGGCGAACCCATCCTCTGAGGTGCCCCCCGCCGTCGAGGGGGCGTCGCGCGCTGGCGCGGTGACGCCCGGGCTGCTAGTCTTCGCCGCGGGTTGGCCGGGGGCGGTCAGCCACTTTCGCTGCGCTGAGAGGGTCATGGACTACGCCACGCTGATTCGTCTCGACCGCGTGAAGCCGGGCTTCGCGATGCCGTTCAACCACCGGGTCGTGGGCGACCGCGTCCTGGTGACCAACGACCTGGGCGACTGGGCGTTCCTCGAGCCGGACGAGCTGCGCCGCTTCGTCGAGGGCGAGCTGACGCCCGACGAGCCGCTGTACCGCAAGCTGGCCGAGCGGAACTTCATCGCCGCCGAGGTCGACGTGGCCGCGCAGGCCGAGCGCTACGGCCGCAAGAAGCGCTTTTTGCGCTACGGGCCGACGCTGCACGCCATGGTGCTGACCGAGCGGTGCAACCACGGCTGCCAGTACTGCCACTCGTCCATCGTCGGCATGAGCCGCACCGACACCGACATGCCCATCGACGTCGCCGAGCGCGCCGTCGACATGGCGTTCATGACGACCAGCCCGGGCCTGACCATCGAGTTCCAGGGCGGCGAGCCGACGGCGAACTGGGAGACCCTGACCCACATCGTCAACTACGCCCGCAAGAAGAACGTGGTCGCGCGCAAGGATCTGTCCTTCGCGCTCGTCACGAACTTCAGCCTGATGACCGACGAGAAGCTGGACTTCCTCATCGACAACGCCGTGCAGATCTGCACGAGCCTCGACGGGCCCGAGGACCTCCACAACAAGATCCGCATCTACAAGGGCGGCAACTCCTGGCAGCTCACGACGGGCTGGATCAAGAAGATCAACCAGCGCTACGCGGACATGGGGCTCGACCCGACCCTGTACCGCGTCGAGGCCCTGCCGACCCTGACCCGTGACTCGCTGCCGCGCTGGAAGGAGATCATCGACACCTACGTGTCGCTGGGCTGCCGCGCGGTCTTTCTGCGCAAGCTCGACCCGTTCGGCTTCGCGGCGGCGACCGCCAAGAAGCTGGGCTACTCGATGGACGAGTACCTCGCCTTCTACCGCACGGCCCTGGACTACATCATCGAGCTCAACAAGCAGGGCGTGCAGGTGATGGAGCGCCACGCGGCCATCATGCTGTCGAAGATCCTCAGCGACGACGAGCCGAACTACCTGGATCTGCGCACGCCCGGCGGCGCCGGCATCGGCCAGCTGGGCTATCACCCCAACGGCAGCGTCTACTCGAGCGACGAGGGCCGCATGGTCGCCGCCATGGGCGACGACGTCTTCCGCATCGGCAACGTCAAGACGGACGGCTACCAGCAGATCATGACCAGCGCCACCGTGCGCGCGCTGGTGCTGGCCTCGACCAACGACGCCCACCCCGACTGCGTCAGCTGCACCTACAAGGCCTACTGCGGCCAGCAACCCGAGTACAACTACAAGACCCAGGGCTCCATCTTCGGGCGCATGCGCGACTCGACCTGGTGCAAGAAGCACAAGAACATCTTCGACACCCTGTTCGAGCGGCTGCTGCGCGCCGACGAGCAGGAGATGGAGATCTTCGCCCGCTGGACGACCAACCGCGTCCAGGAGCACTTCCTGCAGCCCAAGGGCGCGGACGAGGCCGAGGCGGCCTGACGACCAGACACGACGTCACCTGGTGACGGGGGCGGTCGGCGCGCGCTGGCCGCCCCTCTCTCTTTCGAACGTCAGGCCAGCTTCAAGGCAGGGCCGTGCACTTGGCCTTGAGCCCCATCAGGCCCAGCAGCTTGGTCTGCATCGCGCCGGGGTCGTCGGCGTGGGCGTCGAGGTGCACGCCGCCGCCCGACAGGGCGATCCGCTGGTTCGCCGTGATGAGGGACGAGCCGGCCTGGGTGGCCTGGAGCGTGACCACCGAGACCTTGACGCTGATGGGGCTGCCGTCGGGGGCCGACAGGTGCTGGAAGCCGTCGGGGTCCACGTAGGACGGGACGCTGGCGACGCTCTGTCCGGTCCCAAGGCAGGCGCCGTCGACGCAGGCGGCGCCGCCTCGGCAGTGCTCGGGCTTGGTGCAGGGGGTCGGCTTGGCGAGGCAGACGCCGCTGGGGTCGCACAGGGCGCCGCCGCGGCAGTCGGCGTCGCTGGCGCAGCCCAGCCCGAAGGCGAGGCGCTTGGCCTGCACGGCCGGGTTGAAGAACGAGGTCTCCTGCGTGTGGTCGCTCTCGGCGCCGTCGGTGAACAGGACGATGTGGTTGTCCTTGCAGTGCCGGTAGGGGTCGCGGCAGGCGCCGTCGTCGCAGACGTAGCCGCTGGAGGCGCAGTCGAGGTCCTTGTCGCAGGGCCGGCCGTCGATGACGACGTGGTTGCGGAAGTACTCGCCCGCGTAGAACAGGCTCTTGCCGAGCGGGGTGTTGCCGGCGGGGCGCAGCTCGGGGTTGTCGTGCTCCCAGCAGACCTGCTTGCCGTCGTGCTCCTTGCACAGGCCGCCGCCGCACGAGGCCGCGCTGGTGCAGGGGCGCTCGGGCACGGGCCGCAGCGTCTCGACGTGGTCCAGCCACTTCAGAAGCTGCTGCGTGTTGTCCAGGGTGTTGCGCGGCGGGAACGGCACGACCAGCACCTGCGACAGGTTGGTCAGGAACCAGGGCGTGGCGGACGCGGTGGTGTCCTTGGCGTCGTCGTCGTCGGTCATGGTGGTCAGGTACTCGTACCAGCCGGTCCAGCAGTTCGGGGCGATGGCGGTGCGGGTGCGCTGGGGGAAGCGCTGCAGGGCGAACTGGGCGAAGCCGCCGACGGTCGCCTGCAGCGTGTCGGCGAAGACTCGCTTGGCGAGCGTGATGAGCATCAGCGGCTCGTCCGGGTCGTCGCAGGCCGGATAGGCCGAGATGCAGGGGGTGCCCGAGCGCTGGCAGGCCGTGGCGGAGCCGGGGTGATGGATGTAGTTGGTCATCGACCCCGACGTGTCGAAGACGACCAGGACGTTGTGGCGGATGGGCTGGCAGCGGTCGCCGTAGCAGGCGTGGCCGCTCGGGCACGGCTTGTCGGTCTCGACGGTGCCGGTCGCGTCGCAGGTCGTCTCGACGCCCGCCGCGCAGGCGGTCTTGCCGGCCTCGCAGACGATGGGCTCGCAGGTGGCGTCGAACGCGGAGGCGCGGCAGGCGGTGCCGTCGGGGCACGGGTCGGGCACGAAGAAGCCGCCCTGCACCTGGCCGGCGCCGAGGACGACGGGCTTGTCGCAGGTCTCGCGGTCGCCGGTGTCGGGGCTGCAGCGCGCGCGGGCCGAGAAGCAGTCGGTGCAGACCTTGGCCAGGGTGTGGCAGTCCATGCCCGCCGGGCAGCCGGTGTCGGCCGCCAGGGGCTGGCAGGCGATGAGCTGCGGGCCGGCGTCGGCGGAGGTGTCCTGGGTGTCGGCCGGGTCGAACGCGTCGGTCTTCACCGTGGCGTCGCGGATCGGCTCGATGGGGGCGACGTCGCAGGCCGTCAGCGCGAGGCAGGCGAGTAGCAGCGCAGGGATGATGGGACGCATGGGCTCCGGGCGTGGCGCGTTCGCGACCAGGGGCGAACGGTTGGGTCTGGGGCTTATTCCCCGAGCCACGGGCCGATGTCGAGGGAGCGTCCGGCGTCCTCGAAGGTCAGCGCCTGGACGAAGCGGACGAAGGCCTCGGCCGTGGCGTCGGGATCCTGGTGCTCGGAGACGTCGTCGGTGCCCAGGGCGGCTTTGAGCATGTCGGTGCGGACCATGCCCGGGGCGATGGCGGCCGCGACGATGCGGTCGGCCTGGTGCTCGACCGCGATGGTCTTCAGCAGGCCCTCGAGGGCGTGCTTGGAGGCGCAGTAGGGGCCGTAGTTGGGCAGCGCGAAGCGGCCGAGGCCGCTGGTCAGGCCCAGGACGACGGACCCGCGGGCGGCGCGCAGCAGGGGCAGGCAGGCCTGGAACAGGGTGAGCTGCGCGTCGACGTTGACCCGCATCACCTCGGTGAAGTCGGCCGGGTCGAGGTCGGCGAGCGGCTTCATCGGGCCGAGGAGCCCGGCGTTGAGGACGAGCAGGTCGAGACGGCCGAAGCGCGCGCGGGCCTGGGCGGCGAGGGCGGCTGGGAGGGTCGGATCGAGCAGATCGCCGGAGACGGCGCACGCGTCGGGCCCGAGCGCGTCCGCGACCTGCCGGGCGTCGGCGTCGCGGCGCGCGTGGACCAGCACCCGGGCGCCGTGGCGGGCGAAGGCAGAGACCAGCGCGCGACCCAGGCCACGGTTGGCGCCGGTGACCGCGACGGCGGCTCCGCGCATCGAGGCAAGAGGCTTGTCAACCATGGCCGCCCGTATACCATGACGGCACTCCCCCAGTCCCCAGGATTCCCGCCATGCACCTGCGTCCCCTGCTCATCGGCGCGGTCGTCGCCGTCCTCTCGTCGTCGCCCGCCTGCAAGCGCACCGAGCCCGTCGCGCCCGGCACGCCCGCCGCCCCCGGCGCCGGTCAGGCCCCGCAGGCCGACGAGGTCCGGGCCGACGCCGGCCAGGCGCCCGCCGCCGAGGCCGACGCCGCCCCCGCCCCCGCCGCCCAGCCCCCTTCGGGCGAGGCCGACGCCGCCGCCGCCCCGACCGGCAACCCCGAGAGCGCCGAGATCCTGAGCCGCGATCCGGTCACCCAGAAGGCCAAGGTCAAGCACGTCCTGGTCAGCTGGAAGGAGCTCGCCCCCGCCTTCCGCGGCCAGCAGGACCCGCGCGGCGCGCAGCGCTCCAAGGCCGACGCCGACGCCCTGGCCCTGCAGATCCTCGACCGCGTCCGCAAGGGCGAGGACATCGACAAGCTGATGGCCGAGCTCTCCGAGGACCCCGGCAGCGCCCGCACCGGCCGCGCCTACGACGTCTCCGAGGACGCCCCGCTCGTCCCGCCGTTCAAGCGCCTGAGCCTGCGCCTGAACGTGAACGAGGCCGGCGCCGTCCAGACCGACTACGGCTGGCACATCATCAAGAGGGTCGAATGATCCCCGCCGGCGACGGGACGGCGACCGCGCGCGCGTCGTTCGAGGTCACTGACGAGGCCCTCGAGCGCGCCGCCGCGCATCTGATGCGCCTCGTCGACCGCGACAGCACCTCGGGCCGCGAGGCGCCCGGCGTCGACGAGGCCGAGGCCGTCGCGCGCGAGCTCGAGCTGCCCGTGCGCCGCCTGCCCGTCGCCGAGGGACGCGACAACCTGCTGGTCGGCGACCCGCAGCCGCGCGTCCTTCTGTGCACGCACCTCGACACCGTGCCGCCGTTCATCCCGGCGCGCCGCGAGGGCGACGTCATCCACGGCCGCGGCAGCGCCGACGCCAAGGGCGTCGCGGTCGCCATGCTGTACGGCCTCGAGCGCCTCGCCGCCGCCGGGCGCGCCCAGGGCGCCGCCTGCCTGCTGGTGGTCGGCGAGGAGACCGACCACGCCGGCGCCCGCGCGGCCCTGACCGCCGGCCTGGCGCCCGAGGTCATCGTCCTGGGCGAGCCCTGCGGCATGCGCCCGGCCGTCGCGCAGAAGGGCCTGCTCAAGCTCCGCCTGACCACGGCGGGGGCCTCGGGCCACTCGGCCTACCCGGACACGGGCGTGTCCGCCGTCCACCGCCTGCTCGACGGCCTGCAGGCCCTCCGCACGGCCCGCCTGCCCGCCGACGCCACGCTGGGCGAGACGACCGTCAACGTCGGCCAGATCCGCGGCGGGGTCGCCGCCAACGTGATCGCGCCCAGCGCCGAGGCGGTCGTGCTCATCCGCTGCGCGGCCCCGGTCGACGCCGTGCTGGCCGAGATCCTGGGCCGCATGCCGACCGAGGTCGCCGTCGAGGAGCTGAGCCGCGCCGAGCCGCTCGAGTTCTTCACCGGCGGCGAGCCCAGCGGGCGCTCGGTCCCCTTCAACACCGACGCGCACACGCTGGCCCCGCTGGGCGCCCGCATGATGCTGATGGGGCCCGGCGACATGCGCTGCGCCCACTCGCCGCGCGAGCACCTGAGCCTGCCCGAGCTGCGCGAGGCCATCGCCCGCTTCGCCGACCTCTGCGGGCGGCTGCTGACCTGAGCCGACGCCACCGAACAGGTAGGCGAACAGGTAGGCGAACAGGTAGGCGAACAGGTGGGCGACCCGTTGGGGGGAGATCGTGATCCGAGCCGTGGGCGCCGGTATACTGCCGGCCCGGCACGCTCCTGGGGGGCGCGTGCCACCCGCCTCGAGGTCCGATCCATGCGCCACCGTGCCGCTCGCCGCCTGCTGCTCCTGACCCTGGTCGCCGCCACGCCGCTGGGGTGCGTCGACTCCGAGGTCGCCGGGGTCCTGGCCGACCTCGACCCGGCCGACGCCGACGCCGACGTCCCGCTGCCCGACGTCCCCGAGCCCGACGGCGCGCAGGACGGCGAGGTCACCGACGCGGCCGACGCGGACGCCGACGTCCCGCCCGAGTGCCGAACCGACGCTCAGTGCGCGGGCCTCGCGCCCCCGCCGGACGACCCGTGCGCGGTCGCCGTCTGCAACGTCGACGCGGGGCGCTGCGAGTGGGTGCCGCGGCCCGACTGCTGCGTGACCGACGCCGACTGCCCGCAGGTCGATGGCGCCTGCTCGACGTTCGTCTGCTCGCACCCCGGTGGCCAGTGCGTCCCGGTCGACACCTGCAGCCCGTGCGACTCGGATCTCGAGTGCCAGAAGCAGGCCCCGCCCTGCCACGCCGGCCTTTGCCAGCCGGACGGATGCCTGTTCCAGCCGCTGCCCGAGGGGTCGTGCTGCGCGGTCGACGGCCAGTGCAGCGACGGCGACCCCTGCACGACCGACCTGTGCCTTCAGGGCGTCTGCTCGTTCTTGCCCACGGGGGGCGACCTGTGCTGCGCGACGCCGCCGCTGCTCGACACGTCGTTCACCGAAGCCCCGCCGATGACCACGACCAGCAGCTCGCAGACGGTGAAATGGCACGTCTCGGTCGGCGCCCCGACCCCCAGCCCGCCGGCCGTGCTGGCCCTGACCGACCCGGAGACCCTGCTGCTGGGCCCGGCCGGGCAGCCGCTCCAGGCCACGGCCGAGATCCCGCTGGGCTTCGTCGCAGCCGGCTCCAAGGTGCGCGTCCGCTTCCAGCTGCGGGCCGACCTGCGCGGCGGCGAGAGCATCGACCGCTTCGGGATCCTGCTGCGCCCGACGGCCAGCCCGCCCATCACGGTCCACCGCAAGGACGAGGGGCCGCTGGGCGCCTGGTACGTCGTCGACCGAGAGCTCCTGGTCCCGTCGGCCGGACCGGTCACGCTCGAGCTGCGCTTCAACTCGGGCGTGCCGCTCACCGGCAAGCACGCCGGCGTGTTCCTCGACGATCTGGACGTGCGCGTCGGCTGCGACGCGCCGCTCGAGTGCCAGGTCGCCGCCGACTGCCCGCCCCAACCCTGCGCGGCGGCCTCGTGCGTGCAGGGCAAGTGCTTCCATCAACCGATCGACGGGTGCTGCACCGGCGACGACCAGTGCGCGGTCGACGATCCGTGCGCGATCGGCCGCTGCCAGGACGGCCTGTGCGTGGTCGAGCCGAACCCGCTGTGCTGTGACGGCCCGGGCTGCTGCCAGCCGCTGGTGCTCGGCGAGGGCTTCGACGGCGACCTCGCCGGGTGGACGCTGGACAACGGCCACCCCGAGGTCGGCTGGCACTGGGTGGACGCGCCCGACGGCGCCGCCCCCAGCCCGCCGGTGGTGCTGTACTACGGCCGCCCGGGCGCCTTCGACTATCAGACCCAGGGGCCCAACTCGGGCACGGCGTGGTCGCCGCCGCTGTCCATTCCGGCCGACGCCCAAGCGGTCGCGCTGAGCTTCTGGGTCATCGCCGACGTCGAGCAGGGCCCGGCCTTCGACGTCCTCGAGGTCCTCGCGAAGCCGGCCAACGGCGGCGCGGCGGCCGTCGTGTGGACCAAGCCGGTGCCGATGACCATGGGGCAGTGGTCGCAGTTCGAGGCGGACCTGTCCGGGCTGGCCGGCCAGGTCGTGCAGCTGGGCTTCCGCTTCGACACGATGGACGGGGTGGCCAACGACACGTTCGGGCTGGCCATCGACGACGTGTTCGTCACCGCCGAGTGCGGTCAGCCCCAGTGCACGAGCGACGCGCAGTGCGCCGGCGGGCCGCCCTGCACCCAGGGCGTGTGCGTGCAGGGCCAGTGCCAGAGCCTGCCCCTGCCCGGCTGCTGCAAGTCCGCCCAGGACTGCGCCGACGGCGACCCGTGCACCCTGAACGTCTGCGACGCGGCCACCGGGATGTGCTCCAACCCGCCGTCGAAGGACTGCTGCCAGGTCAACGCCGACTGCAACGACAGCGACCCGTGCACCACCGACTTCTGCGCGATGCTCGGCGGCCCGAACGGGCCGGCGGGTCAGTGCGTGCACCAGCCGGTGCCCGGGTGCTGCGCGACCCATGCGCAGTGCGACGACGGCGAGCCGTGTACGGCGGACCTGTGCGTGGCGGGCAAGTGCTTCAGCCAGCCGACGCCGGGCTGCTGCGCCAGCGGCCTGGACTGCCAGGACGGCGACCCCTGCACCGTCGACGCCTGCGTGAACGGCCAGTGCACGTGGCAGCAGGCCCCTGGGTGCTGCCAGGTGGGCGCCGACTGCAACGACGGCGACCCCTGCACGCAGGACCTGTGCGACCAGGCCACGGGCGGCTGCCAGCACCTGCCCGTCCCGGGCTGCTGCACGGGCGCCGGCGACTGCAACGACGCCAACCCGTGCACGACCGACCTGTGCGACGCAGCGAGCGGGCTGTGCACCTTCCAGCCCATCGCGGGGTGCTGCCAGACGGCCGCGGACTGCAACGACGACAACAAGTGCACGACCGACCAGTGCGTCGGGGGCACCTGCCAGTACCAGCTGAACGTGAACTGCTGCAAGGTCGCCGCCGACTGCGACGACGGCAACCCGTGCACCACCGACACCTGCGCCACCGTGGGGCCGTTCGGGGTCTGTCAGCACCAGGGCAACGCCGGCCCCGGCTGCTGCACGACGGCGGCCGACTGCGGCGCGGGCGCCTGCGGGCAGGCGACGTGCCAGAACTTCCAGTGCAAGGTGCAGTCCGTGCCAGGGTGCTGCGAGTCGAACGCGCAGTGCGAGGACGGCGACCCGTGCACGCAGGACGCGTGCGTCGGCGGCCAGTGCGTCAGCACGCCCGGGCAGGGCTGCTGCCAGACCGACGCCGACTGCGCGGACGGCGACCCCTGCACGGCCGAGACCTGCGACAAGACGACCGGCGCGTGCGTCGTCGTGCCGGGCCTGGGCTGCTGCGCGTCGGACGCGGCCTGCGACGACGGCGACCCGTGCACGGCCGACGTGTGCGACGCGGTCAGCGGCCAGTGCGAGCACACGCCGAGCGGGGCCTGCTGCACCGTCAACGCCGACTGCGACGACGGCAACCCCTGCACGCAGGACGCCTGCGGGCCGGCCGGCGCGTGCCGCAACGACGCCATCGCGGGCTGCTGCGCCACGGCGGCCGACTGCGACGACGGCAACGCCTGCACGACCGACGTGTGCGACGGCGGCGTGTGCCAGCATCAGGTCGACGTCTTCTGCTGCAAGACCGACGCCCAGTGCGACGACGGCAACCCGTGCACCATGGACGTGTGCCTGACGTTCCAGCAGTTCGGCGTGTGCCAGCACCAGCCCACGCCGGGCCCGGGCTGCTGCGCGAACGACGGCCAGTGCCAGGCGCCGTGCCAGGTGGGCCAGTGCCAGCAGTTCCAGTGCGTGTTCCAGCCGGACCCGTCGTGCTGCACGACCGACGCGCAGTGCGAAGAGGGCGACCCGTGCACCAAGGACCAGTGCGTCGGCGGCGCCTGCGTCCACACCGCCGACCCGGGCTGCTGCGGCGCCAGCGGCCAGTGCGACGACGGCGACCCGTGCACGGTCGACGTCTGCGGCCCGGGCGGGACGTGCCAGCACGCGCCCGTGCCCGGCTGCTGCCAGAGCAGCGCCGACTGCAACGACGGCGACGCCTGCACGGCGGACGGCTGCGACGTGGCCATTGGCACCTGCGTCAGCAAACCCATCCCGGGCTGCTGCAGCTCGGCCGCCCAGTGCGACGACGGCAAGGTCTGCACCCAGGACGCCTGCGTGAACGGCAAGTGCGTGGCGACGCCCGTCCCGGGCTGCTGCACGGGCAACGCGGACTGCGACGACGGCCAGGCGTGCACCAGCGACGTCTGCGACGTCCTGTCGGGCAAGTGCGTGCACGCGGCCGAGCCCGGCTGCTGCTCGGCCGACGACGACTGCGAGGACGGCGACCCCTGCACGGCCAACGCCTGCGACGCCGCCACGGGCCAGTGCGTCAGCAAGCCGGCCCCCGGCTGCTGCACGTCCAACGCCCAGTGCGACGACGGCAACGCCTGCACTTCCGACGCCTGCGACCCCAAGACCGGCCAGTGCGTGCACACGCCCGGCCCGGACTGCTGCACCGCCAGCACCCAGTGCGCCGACGCCGACCCCTGCACGCTCGACGCCTGCGACCCCAAGACCGGCCAGTGCTCCCACCAGCCGATCGAAGGCTGCTGCACACAGCTCGACGGGGCCCTGTTCACCTTCGACCAGCCGAACGCGCTGCAGGGCTGGACCATCTCGCCCGCCCAGTCGCCCACGGCGGTGACCTGGTGGCTCAGCAACAAGCGCGCCGTGTCGCTGCCGAACGCGCTGTACATGGGCAACCCGACCACCGGCAACTACGCGAAGTCGGGTCAGGCCCCCAAGGCGACCGTCCGCACGCCGGTCATCGACGTGCCGGACCGCCCGTTCGTCTCGCTGACCTTCCGGGTGTGGCTCGACGTCGAGGCCATCGCCAACTACGACCGGCTGACGGTCCAGGTCGTCCCCGCCGACGGCGGCGCGCCGACGACGGTCTGGAGCAAGTCCTCCATCGCCTCCAACCAATACGAGACCTGGGCCAGCACCCAGGCGAACCTGACGCCCTGGGCCGGCCAGCAGGTGCGCCTCGAGCTGGCCTTCGACGCGGTGGACACCGTCATGAACGGCACCGAGGGCATCTACGTCGACAACCTGCGCGTGCGCGGCTTCTGCCAGGACCCGGGCTTCTGCCAGACCGCGGCCGACTGCAGCGACGGCGACGCCTGCACGGCCGACGCTTGCGTGGGCAACGTCTGCCAGCACGAGCCGCAGCCCGGCTGCTGCCAGGGCGACGACGACTGCGACGACGCCAACCCGTGCACGGCCGACGTCTGCCAGGGCGGCGCCTGCGCGTTCACGCCGACGCCGGGCTGCTGCATGGCCGACCTCGAGTGCGACGACGGCAACCCGTGCACGGCCGACAGCTGCGATCCCGACCAGCTCGTGTGCGTCCACTCGCCCGGCCCGGACTGCTGCCAGGGCGACGACGCCTGCGACGACGGGGACCCGTGCACCGTCGACACCTGCGCGGACGGCGCCTGCGTCCACGCCCCCAGCGACGACGCCAACTGCTGCGTGGGCCAGACCTGGTTCAGCGCCGACTTCTCGAACGGCACGCTGCAGGGCTTCACGGTGGTCGGCAACGGCTCGGCCGCCAAGTGGCAGCCGACCCAGAAGCGCTGGTGGTCGCCGCCCTTCGGCCTGTACTACGGCGTGCTGGCCAACACCAACTACGACACCGGCGCGCGCAACTTCGGCACCGCGACCTCGCCGGCCATCGCCATCCCGGCGACCGCTCAGTCACCGACCCTGTCCTTCCGGCTGTGGCTGGGCATCGAGACCGTGCCGTTCCGCGACCGCTTCGGCGTGCGCACCGTCATCGACGGGACGCTGCTGAACGTGTGGAGCAAGCAGCAGCTCGGCGCGTCGAGCTACAAGTCCTGGGTGACCGTCACGGTCCCGCTGCCGTCGTCGGCGGCGGGCAGCACCGTGAACGTGCAGTTCGTCTTCGACACCATCAACGGGACGAACAACAGCGGCGAGGGAATCTACGTCGACGACGTGAAGGTCTTCGACGACTGCCCCTGAGGCCGGCCGGCCCCCCCGGCGCCCGGTCGGCGCCGGGCGGCCCCCTCGCCCAGCGTCAGGCGGGCGCCGACAGCAGCTGGTCGACGTAGGCGTCGGCCGACACGCGCAGGTCCCGCAGCTCGGTGGCGTCGACCATCTGGACGGCGGCCTCGAGGGCCCGCTCGATGGTGGGCACGTGGGGCGAGTCGAGCCGCCGGAAGAGCGCCAGCGCGATGAGGAAGGCGCGGGCCGAGCTGGGGAACTGGAACAGCTCCTTTTGCACGAGGCCGATCTGCGCGGAGGTGTAGGCCATGCCAGCGAAGTCGCGCACGACCTTCTCGTGGTCGAGGGCGCGCTGGTAGGCGGTGAGCGCCTCGGAGTAGCGCTTGCTCTCGAGGTGCAGGTTGCCCAGCTCGTGCCACCCGGACGCGAGGCCGGAGACGTCGTCGAGGCGCTCCTTGACGGCGAGGCTCCGCTCGAGGGCCACGGCGGCCTCCTCGCGCTTGCCCTGCAGGCGCAGGACGCGCGCCTTGTGCTGCAGCGTCCGGCAGAAGGCGCGCTCGTCGTGGTTGGCCTCCTCGATCGCGGCGGCCCGCTCGTACAGGGCGGCGGCCTCCTCGTGCCCCCCGCCCTGCTCGGTGATGATGCCCATGCGGCGGTAGGACATCGCGCGCCGCAGCGCGTCGGCCATGGCCTCGGCGCGCTCCATGGCGCGTCGGAAGCTCTCGGTCGCGTTGGCCTGGTCGCCGCGCAGGAAGTACAGGTAGCCCAGCATCGCGGCGCAGTCGACGTAGCCGCCGTCGTCGCCGATCTCGTCGTAGAGCTGCAGCGCGTGGATGTACCACTGCCCGGCCACCGCGAGATCCAGCCGCAGCTCGCCCGCCATGCCCAGCAGGACGTAACACTCGGCGGCCGCCTTGGCCTCGCCGGCCTGCCGGAACCGCTTGGCCAGCTTGACCAGCTGGTGCCGCGCCTGCTCGACCTCGCGCTTGTAGAGGGTGACGCGCGCAGCGTCGATGTCCTGCCCACCCTCGGGGTCCAGCGGCAACAGGACGCGCCCCCAACGGCGCCCGGCCAGCGGCGGCGACGTCAAGTAGTAGTCGGGCGCGGCGCTGCCGTCCGCCGGGGCCGCGCCCACCCACGGCCCCTCGCCGCTCATGGCCGCAGCCACGTCCGCGCCGACGGCGGCGCCCATGCCGAACATGCCGGCGACGCTGCCCCGCTGCGCCTCGTTCAAGCTGCCGTCGAGGCGCGCCGGCAGGAACTGGCCGGTGTGCGGGCCGCTGGGCCACGCGATCATCGCGTCCTTGAGGTCCCAGAAGGCGCGCGCGGGGGTCGAGATCTGGCGGATCTCGTCGAGGGTCAGCAGCAGCGCCAGGAGCGTGGGCCGCTGCGCGTAGCCGACCGTGTGCCGCGCCAGGAGCTCGAGGAAGTCGGGGACCAGGTTGCCGTCGGAGGCCTTGGGCGCCCCGTAGGCCAGGAAGGCCGGCCCACGCGGGCCGCCGCGCTGCACCACGAAGCCCAGGAGATCGGTGGGATCGAGCTCGCTCATGGGCAGCGAACGCCACCCGAAGGGCACCCGGACGCGCATGATGGTCTCGCGGGCCCGGTCGACCACGCTGGGGCTGGCGCAGCGGACGATGACCAGCCCCCGCCGGCCGGCGGCGTAGGCCTCGTACAGCGTCCGCGCGACGGTGTGCTCGGGCGGCTCGGTGCCTTGCTCCGTCATGCTCCTCCGGCCTCCGGGGGTCCGGCCACCTCGTCCGGCCCCGGGGCGACGAGCAGCTTCGCAGAAAACGCGCCCTGACGCGAACTTACCTGTCGCCGGCCCCGGGGCAGCCGATGCGCAGCCACGGCGCGTCGAGGGTCGGCACGCTGGCGTAGCCGCCCGGGCCCGCGGCGCGGCCGGTCATCAGGCGCACCTGGCCGTCGCGGGCGGCCTCGTCGGCGATCGCCGCCAGGTACTCGGGCGCGTAGAGCTGCTCGAACCGGTAGTCGTCGCGCAGGACGAAGACGGCGCCCTCGAAGCTGGTCACGGCGACCAGCTCGCAGGGCCAGACCGCGTGCCCGTAGACCGTTCGGCGCAGGGCGGCGATCACGCGGTCGCGCTGGCCGTTGTCGGGGTCGAGCAGCGCGTTCAGCTCGTGGAGCACGTCGAACTGGAACAGGAGGCGGACGCGGGCGGCGAGATCGGGGTGGTCGGGGCGCAGCGACTCGGTCAGCCGCATGTCGTTCGTGTAGATGACGGAGGCGGCCTGGGCGCGCGGGTCCTCGGCGAGCCAGCGCGCGAGGTGGGGGAGGCCGGGGCTCGGCAGGGCGTGGCGGAGGCGGTTCATGGCCGGGCCGGCGAAGAGCACGGCCAGGCCGAGGGCGGCGGTGGCGGACAGAGCCCAGGGGGCGCGCGCCGGGGCGCGGCGGGCGACGAGGGCGACGGCGGCGGGCAGGAGCAGCGTGAGGGCGGCGAGGCGGGGCTCGAGGCTGTCGGCGAGGGCGGCGACGAGGGCGGCGGCGGCGAGCAGCGCCAGGATGAGGGGCCAGACGCGGCGGGTGGGCGGGTCGGCGGCGACGCGAGCGGCGGCGAGGGCGACGAAGGGCAGGAAGGCCATCGCGTAGCGGGGGTTGTGCTCGAAGTTGAGCACGGCGAAGAAGGGGATGACGACCATCGCGGTGAAGCTGAGGGCCAGGGTGGCGAGGAAGGTGCGCTCGAGCGGGCCCAGGGGGCGCCAGCGGACCAGCAGCGGGACCAGCCAGGCCGGCGTGACCTGGAGCAGCATCACGGGCAGCTCGGCGAGGTAGCCGGGGTCGGGGCGGACGTGGTCGAAGAAGCGGCCGCCCGGGGTCGGCGTGGTGAGGGTCGGCGGGTGGTGGAGCCACCAGAGCGGGTCGCCGTGGAAGGCGGCGCCGGCGAGCAGGAAGGCCGCCGGGAAGGTGGCGAGGCCCCAGAAGAGGCGGCGGTCGCCGCGGCGGAGGAGGCCATAGGCGGTCATGACGAGGGCGAAGGGGAGCAGCTCGTAGCGAACCCAGGGGGTCGCGCCCAGGACCAGGCCGGCGGCGTAGCGGCGCTGGTGGACGACCAGCAGCCACAGGGACAGGGACAGGGTGAACAGGCCGTCGGTGTTGGACTGGCCGGTCAGCGCGGCGGTGACGAAGCTGGGTGAGGTGGCGAGGACGAGGGCCGCCACCGGGCCCGAGCCGCCGAGGCGGGCGGCGACGCGCCCGAGGAGCAGGACGGCGAGGCCGGCCAGCAGGACGTGCCAGACGAGGAAGGCCTGCCAGCCGAGGGCCGCGACCGGCAGGTTCAGCAGCGTGCCGACCGGGCGGAACTTCTGGGCGAGCAGGACGTCGAGCGGCTGGTCCAGGGCGGCCGTCGCGGCGGCCATGGTCAGCATGCCCTCGTCGTCGACGAAGCGCAGCGTGGACACCAGCGTGACGCCGACGGCCACGAAGGCCAGGGCCACCCAGGCGGCGCCATCGAGCCTGGGCGACCGCCGTCCCGGAGCGGACACGTGGCGGGGCGCCTCGACGAGCTCGCTCGCGCTCGATGGTTGTGAGCCTGCCCTGCGCACTCGGTCGCCCCCTCCGCCCGGCGCACGGTAGGGGATCGCTCGGCCGGCGAGCAAGAGACGGGAGGACCGTCGCGTCGACGCCGACGGCGGTCACAGAGCGAGCCCGGCCTCGGTTTGACCGCCGTTCGACGGGCGCAGTACGGTGCCCGTCATGCCAGCCATCGTCGAAGCCGCGACCGCGCCCCGGCCGCTCATCGATCTCGAGCGGCGCCGCGCCGCCCTCCCCGCCGCCCGCGAGGCCTTCGGCGCGAGCTCCGTCCCGCACCTGGTCGTCGACGGCCTCCTGGACCTCGACGCCGCCGCCGCGCACGGCCTCGACGACGCCGTCGCCGCCCTCAGGGACTCGGACGCGCTGACCACCTTCAGCTACTTCAACACCCGCAGCCGCTCGACCACCGGCCCCGACCGCTTGCCCACGCCGGTCGCGCGCCTCATCGACGAGCTGCACTCCGACGCGTTCCTCGCCTGGCTGTCCGAGGTCACCGGCGTCCCCGGGCTGGTCCCCGATCGCGCCCTGATCAACGGCGGCGTCCACTTCATGGGCCCGGGCTGCTTCCTCAACCTCCACGAGGACGAGCACGTCCACCCCACCGAGCGCCGCTGGCGCCGCCGCCTCAACCTCATCGTCTACCTCGACCCCGGCTGGGACGCCGCCTGGGGCGGTCACCTCGAGCTCTGGGACCCCCGCGCCCGCGCCCAGGTCGCGCGCATCGCCCCGCTGTACAACCGCTGCGTGTTCACCCTCATCGACGCCAACTGGCACGGCGTCCCCGAGCCCATCCGCTGCCCACAGGGCCGCGCCCGCACGTCCCTGACCCTGTGGTACTACACGGTCGAGCCGGCCCCGGTCCGCTTCCGCCCGGCCCGCTTCATCGCGCGCCCGACCGACTCGCGCGCCGTCCGCGCCGCCATCGCGCTCGAGAGCCGCCTGTTCGGCCTGTTCCATCTGGCCAAGCGGCACGCAGGGGTCCCCAACCAGGTCGCGCTCGGCCTGATGCGGCGCCTGCGCTACGACCGCGTCGCGCGGCGGCCGGAGGCGCCCCGCCGATGCGACTAGCCCTCATCCGGACCTATCAGCCGCTGCCCGTCGCGGACGCCGAGGACATCGCGCACCCGCTGGGCATCATGGCGCTCGACGCGTGGCTGCGCCCGCGCGGGTTCACGGACATCGAGCTCGCGGACATGCGGCTGCGCAAGGAGACGCCGGCGCAGGTGATGGACCGGGTGATGGCGCGGCGGCCGCGGGTGGTCGGGCTGTCGGCGCTGACCATCGAGAAGGAGGCCGTGCACGCGGTGGCGGCCGAGGCGCGGCGCCGCGACCCCGGGGTCATCGTCGTGGTCGGCGGGCCGTACGCCACCAGCTCGTCGGCGACCATCCTCGCGGACCCGAACGTCGACTACGCCGTCATCGGCGAGGGCGAGCTGACCTTCGAGGCGCTGCTGCGGGCGCTCGAGGACGGCGCCGACCCCGCGCAGGTCCACGGGCTCGCGCTGCGCCGCGGGGGCCGGGTCGTGCACACCCCGGCGCGGCCGGGCATCGCGGATCTCGACGACCTGCCCATCCCCAGCTGGGACCGCATCGACATGGCGGCCTACGAGCGGGTCTACCGCCCCGAGCGCATGACCGGCCTGCCGTGGGCGGCCTTCTACACGTCGCGCGGCTGCCCCTTCAAGTGCACCTACTGCCACGACGTGTTCGGCAAGAAGTTCCGCGCCCGCTCGCCCGCGCGGGTCATCGAGGAGATGGCGCTGCTGCACGATCGCTACGGCGTGCGCGAGTTCCTGTTCTACGACGACATCTTCAACTTCAAGCGCGACCGGGTCGTCGAGATCGGGCGCCTCATCGAGGAGCGCGGCTGGAAGGTCTACCTGCAGTTCCCCAACGGCGTCCGGGCCGACCTGATGACGCCGGAGGTCCTGCACGCGATGCGCGCCGCGGGGACCTACCGCGTGGCCTACGCGGTCGAGAGCGGCTCCAAGCGCATCCAGCACGTCATGAAGAAGCGCCTCAACCTGGACAAGGCGTCCGCCACGATGGCCGAGACGGACCGCCTCGGCATCCTGATGCACGGCTTCTTCATGCTCGGCTTCCCGGGCGAGACCCGCGCCGAGATCCTCGAGACCATCGAGTACGCGCTGCGCTCGCCGCTGCACACGGCGGCCTTCTTCCTGGTCACGCCCTTCGAGGGCTCCCCGCTGAGCGAGGAGTACCTGGCCCCGGCCGCCGAGCTCCACGGCGCGGACTTCAGCTTCTACGACAACCCGCACCAGCTCTCCGAGGTGCCGCCGCGCGAGCTCAAGAACCTGCAGCGCCAGGCCTACCTGCGCTTCTATCTGGACCCGCGCCGCATGGCGCGCCTGCTGCGCCTGATGCCGCGCAAGCAGATGATGGTGCGCTACGCCGCGATGTTCGCGCGCATCGTCGGCGGCGGCCTGCCCTGGCGCGGCGGCGACCAGCGGTCCTTTTCGCCGTGGCGGCCGCCGGTCGGCCCCGACGGACGCCCGCTGCCCCTGCCCGACTCACGCACCCTGCGCCCGGCGCCCGCCGCGGCCCAACCGCGCTCGGCCTGAGCGCGGCCCCGGAGGTCCCGTCGCCATGCGCGTCGCCCTGGTCCGCACCTACCAGCCGCAGCCCATCGACGAGATCGCGCACCCGCTCGGGATCATGGCCCTCGACGCCTACCTGCGCGAGCGCGGCCTGACCGACCTCCACCTGCACGACATGCGCCTGGGCAAGCAGCGCCCCGACGAGGCCGTCCGCTGGCTCGAGCGCCTGAACCCCGACGTCGTGGGCCTGTCGGCGCTGACCATCGAGAGGAACGCCGTCCACGCCCTGGCGCGCCTCGTCCGCCAGCGCCTGCCGAACGCCACCGTCGTAGTCGGCGGCCCGTACGCGACCAGCTCGGGGCCGAGCCTCATGCGCGACGAGCACATCGACTTCGCGGTGGTCGGCGAGGGCGAGGTGACCTTCCACGCGCTGCTCGAGGCCCTGCGGACCGGAGCCGATCCCGCCGACATCGCCGGCCTGGTCCTGCGCCGCGACGGCGAGGTCGCCGAGACGGGCGCGCGCCCCGCCATCGCGGATCTGGACACCCTGCCCTTGCCCAGCTGGGACCGCATCGACATGGCGGCCTACGACCGCGTCGACAGCCCCGAGCGCATGACCGGCAAGCCCTGGGCCGCCTTCTACACCTCGCGGGGCTGCCCCTATCGCTGCACCTACTGCCACGACGTGTTCGGCAAGCGCTTTCGCGCCCGCTCTCCCGACGAGGTCGTCGCGGAGCTCGCGCTGCTGCACGACCGCTACGGCGTCCGCGAGTTCCACTGCTACGACGACATCTTCAACTTCGACAAGGCGCGCGCGATGGCCATCTGCCAGCGCATCGTCGCGCGCGGCCTGAAGATCCACCTGCAGTTCCCCAACGGCGTCCGCGCCGACCGGCTGGACGTCGAGCTGCTGCGGGCCATGAAGGCGGCGGGCACCTACCGGGTCAGCTACGCCATCGAGACGGCCTCGCCGCGCGTCCAGAAGTCGGTCAGGAAGCACCTGCAGCTGCCCAAGGTCGAGCGGCTCATGGCCGAGACCGACCGCGTGGGCATCCTGATGCACGGCTTCTTCATGCTGGGCTTTCCGGGCGAGACGCGCGAGGAGATCGAGCGGACGATCCGCTTCGCGCTGGACTCGCCCCTGCACACGGCCAGCTTCTTTTTGGTCACGCCGTTCGAGGGCTCGGCGCTGGCCGACGCCTACGTCGAGCCCTCGCGCGAGCTGCTGGGCCACGACTACAACTTCTACGACAACCCGCACAGCCTGAGCGAAGTGAGCGCCGACGAGCTGAGGCGCCTGCAACGCTGGGCCTACTTCCGGTTCTATGCCAACCCGCGCCGGATGATGCGCCTGATGCGCCTGATGCCGCGGCGGCGCAAGGTGCTGGACTACGCGCGGACGTGGGCGCGCATCCTGACGGGCCGCCTCTCGGTGCACGGCGCGGACGAGGCGACCTTCGGCGGGCTCGCGGAGGGGCCGTCCGAGACGTCAGGCCGCGCGGCGTGACGGCGGGTCGGCGAGCTCGGCGGCCACCGAGCGGCGCGCGGCGGTGACCAGACGCAGCCCCGGCAGGCCGAGGAGCGTCATCGGGATCACGTGAACCGCGTGGTACAGCAGCGTGAAGGCGGCCGCCTCGGGCGCCGGGGCGCCAAACAGCCCCAGGACGAAGAGGGTCGCGACGTCGAAGGTGCCGATGTGGGCGGGGACCACCGGGACGAGGATGGCCAGGGTCACCACGAAGACCAGCAGGACGGTGGCCGCCAGGGGGACGGCGTCCAGGCCGACGGCGCGCAGCAGGCAGGCGGCCGCGATGAAGTCGAGCAGCCACTGGACGATCAGGATGCCCAGCCCGGCGGCGAGCAAGCCGGGGCGGCGGACGGCGGCGGCGCCACGGGCCACGCGGGCGAGCAAGGTGCGCCCGGGGCCGGTGGCGCGGGCCAGGGCCAAGGCCACGGCCAAGGTGACCACCCCGCCGAGCCCGAGGGCGAGCGTGGCCTGCCCCACCCAGCCCGGGACGTCCGGCAGGAGCCAGGGCAGCGGCGCCAGGAAGGCCACGAGGCTGAGCGCCTCGTACGCCTTCTCGACCACGGTGACGGACAGGGCCGACACGGCGGAGACGCCCTCGTGGCGGCGCAGGAGGTGGAGGCGCAGGAGATCGCCGGCGCGGCCCGGGAACAGCGTCGAGGCGGCGAAGGCCGACAGGTGGTAGCGGAACATCCGGCCGGACGGCACGTCGGCGATGGGGCTGAGCATCAGGCGCCACCCGAGGGCGCGCGCCCAGAGCTGCAGGGCGATGGCGGCCACGGCGGCCAGCACCAGCGGCGCGGAGGCCTCGGCCAGGACGGCGCCGACCGCGGCGAGGTCCAGGGAGCCGACGAGGTGGACGAGCGCCCAGGCGATGACCGCGACCAGCACGAGACGCGCGGCCGTGGCGAGCGGCGGGCGGACGCTCTGGTGGGACGTTTCGGTCATTGGGGAGAGGAGATGGCCGCAGCCGCGGTCGCGTCGACGGCCGCGCCGACAGGCTAACCGGTCGGGAGGGCGCCGGGAAGGGCACCTGCCGCGCGGGCCAGGGTCATCGCAAAGTCCGTCGAGCGTTGCGCGCAGCGAGCTGCGCGACCCACGAGCCCCAGCGAGCTGGGGCAGTCCGTCAAGACTCGCCGCCACGAATCCTCCTCGGAGGTCCGACGACCGGACTGCACGAGCTCGCTCGTGCTCCGGCGTAGCGCGGCTCGCCGCGCTGAATGCGAGGCGTGGCGAGCCCATTGGCGACTTTGCGACCGCCCTGCCGCGCGGGCGAGGGCGTCGGCGCTTCGTCGGTCCAACCGTGGTCCCGAGCGCGGGGCGTTGTTATGCTCCCGCGCGATGCGAGGGACCCTCCTTGTCACCCTGGCCGTGATGACGGCCGCCAGCGGCTGTCGGAGCGACCAGGGCGAGGGCCCTCGGGCGGCGCGGGGCGGTGCCGCGGTCTCCAAGGGCGACGCCGCGCCGGCGGCGGCGGTGCTGTCGGCGCGGGCCGGAGACCGGTCGTCGCGGCGGCCGGCCGAGGACGAGGGGCGCGAGCGCGAGGCCCCGCCGCCGGCGCAGGTCAGCGCGTACGGGCAGGCGATGATCCTGGGCGACGCGGCGCTGTACTCGGGGCGCTTCGAGGAGGCGCGGCGGCAGTACTTCGAGGCGATGGAGCTGGAGCCGGAGGGCGCGGCGGCGGCGCTGGGCGCGCTGCGGACGCTGGTGCTGCCCGGGCAGGGCGAGGCGCGGGCGGCGGTCGAGGACCAGGTGCGGCGGAAGATCGAGGCCTACCTGGCGCGGCCCGCGACCGAGGGCGCGGCGCACCTGCTGGCGGCGCGTCTGGCGTTGGCGCTGGGCGAGACGGGCGAGGCGCTGGACAAGGCGCGGCTGGCGGTCGAGCGGATGCCCGAGCTGGGCGTGGCGTGGCGTGTGCTGGGCGAGGCGGCGATGTCGGCCGAGCTGTGGGGCGAGGCGGTGGCCGCGCTGCAGCGGGCGGCCGGGCTGGGGCTGCAGGCGGCGCCCGGTACGTGGGAGCGGATGGCCGACGCGTTCGACGAGCTGGGCGAGCTGCGCGACGCCGAGGCGGCCGCGCGCAAGGCGCTGGCGTTGACCGGGTCGGACGTGCACGCCAAGCGGCGGCGCCTGAACCTGCTGGCCGTGGTGCTCAAGCACCGGGGCGAGCTGGACGAGGCGTGGGAGGTCGCGCGCGAGGCCGAGCGGCTGGGGCCGACCGACCCGGCGGTGCTGCACAACCTGGGGACGCTGTCGGAGGCGCGCGGCAAGCCGGACGAGGCGCTCGCCTACTATGAAAAGGCCGTCGCGGACGGGCCGCACCCGATGACGAGCTGGCGCATGGGGCACCTGCTGCTCGAGCTGGACAAGCCCAACGAGGCGCTGACCGCGTTCACGGCGGCGGCGGCCCGGCTGGAGCGCTGGACCTGGCCCGCGTCGACGCGCTGGTGGCCCGCGTGGGAGGTGGGTAAGCTCTACGCCCGCGCGCGCCGGCATAAACAGGCGGCGGGGTGGTTCGAGGACGCGTTGCGCGAGGCGCGCACGGCCGCGGCCACGCGCGAGGTGCGGAGCTGGCTCGCCTTCGTGCAGACGCAGACCGACGAGGAGAGATGATGACCGTGACGAGCAAGGCGGCCACCGCGCCCTGGCAGGGGACCCGTGACTACATCGCCAGCGACGATCTGCGGCGCATCGTGAACGTGGCCGTGGCCCTGGGGCGCCCCCTGCTGATCAAGGGCGAGCCGGGCACGGGCAAGACGCTGTTGGCGCGGTCGATCGCCGACGGCCTGGGGATGCCGCTGCTGAACTGGCACATCAAGTCGACGACCAAGGCCCGCGACGGCCTGTACGTCTACGACACGGTGCAGCGCCTGTACGACAGCCGCTTTCAGGACAAGGACGTCTCGGACATCGAGCAGTACATCAAGCTCGGCCCGCTCGGGCGCGCCTTCGCCTCGAGCGAGCGCGTCGTGCTGCTCATCGACGAGGTCGACAAGGCGGACGTCGAGTTCCCCAACGATCTGTTGCACGAGCTCGACGCGATGAGCTTCACCATCGACGAGACCGGCAAGACGGTGCGCGCCACGCACCGCCCGGTCGTCATCATCACGTCGAACAACGAAAAGGAGCTGCCCGACGCGTTCCTGCGCCGCGTGGTCTTCCACTTCATCGAGTTCCCCGACAAGGCGCTGATGAGCGAGATCGTGCAGGTCCACTACCCGGACCTCGCGCGCGAGCTGCTCGACCAGGCGCTGGCCGCCTTCTATCGGCTGCGCGGCGTCGACGGGCTGCGCAAGCGGCCGAGCACCAGCGAGCTCATCGACTGGATCGCCGCCCTGCTCGCCCACGGCGTCGAGCCCGCGCACCTCGACAAGGAGCTGCCCTTCCTCGGCACGCTCATCAAGAAAGAGCAGGATCTGACGGCCATGCAGCGCGCGCGGTCGTGGCGGTGACCTCGGCGACCGTCGACGCAGGGGCGGCAGGCGGGGCGCGACCGGCGCCGCCGATGCCGTTCGCCGAGCTGTTCTTCGCGATGCGCAAGGGCGGCCTGCCGGTGTCGCTGTCCGAGTGGATGGCGCTGATGCAGGCGCTGGCCAGCGGGACGGTGCAGCCGGATCTCACCGACTTCTATCGGGTCGCCCGGGCGGTGCTGGTCAAGCGCGAGACGCAGTACGACACGTGGGATCAGGTGTTCGAGGCCGTGTTCGGCTCGGGCGACCTGCCGACGGAGGCGGCCAGCCAGCTGCTGGAGTGGCTCGAAAATCCCCTGCCGGTCCCCGAGCTGACGCCCGAGCAGCTGGCCATGATGGAGCAGCTGCCGCTCGACAAGCTGCGCGAGCTGTTCGAGGAGCGCCTGCGCGAGCAGGACGAGCGCCACGACGGCGGCAACAAGTGGATCGGCACCGGCGGCAAGTCGCCCTTCGGCAACGGCGGCGTCAACCCGGGCGGCGTGCGCGTCGGCGGGGCCGGCGGCGGGCGGTCCGCGGTGCAGATCGCCAGCCAGCGCCGCTTCGCGGCCTACCGCTCCGATCGGGTCCTCGACACGCGCTCCATCGCGGTCGCCCTGAAGAAGCTGCGCCGCCTGTCGCGCAAGGAGGGCGAGCTCGAGCTCGACGTCGACGAGAGCATCGACGAGACGTGCCGCAACGCGGGCGAGCTGACCCTGGCCTTCCGCCCGCCGCGCAAGAACGAGGCGCGCGTCCTGCTCCTGATGGACGTCGGCGGCTCGATGGACCCGTACGTGCACCTGGTCGAGAAGCTCTTCTCGGCCGCCAACGGGCTCAACCACTGGAGGAAGTTCGAGGCGCTCTCCTTCCACAACTGCCCCTACGAGAGCCTGTACCCGTCCGAGTACGGCCGCGGCGACAGCGTCCCCACCGCGGACGTGCTGGCCGAGCGCTCGCCCGAAACCTTCCTCATCATGGTGGGCGACGCCTCGATGGCCCCGAGCGAGCTGACGAGCCGCAACGGCGCCATCGACTACTGGCACCGCAACGAGACGCCCGGCCTGGTCTGGCTGCACCGCCTGCGCTCGCGCTTCAAGCGCGCCGTCTGGCTCAACCCGACGCCACCCGAGTGGTGGAGCGGCTGGACCGTTCAGCTCATCGGCAGCCTGTTCCCGATGTTCCCGCTGACCCTCGACGGCCTCGACCAGGCCATCGCCACCCTGCGCCTGCGCACGCCGCCGCCCATCCCCGAGCTGGACGTGCGCCTGATGGGCGGCCGCTGACCGGCGCGCCCTGTTAGCGCCTGAAACACGCCTGCCGCGCGGCCCGTCGCGTCGCCTGGGCTATCGTGGGCCCACACCCGACAACCCGCGAGGCCCCATGCTGCACGTCCGAAGCCAGGCGTTCGGCCCCTCGGAGCCCATCCCTCGCGACTTCACCGGCGACGGGCGCGACCTCAGCCCGCCGCTCGTGTGGTCCGACGCTCCGCCCGACGCACGCTCCTTCGCCCTCGTCTGCCAGGACCCCGACGCCCCCCGCGCCGACCCCTTCGTCCACTGGCTCGTCTACGACATCCCGGGGCACGTCCACCTCCTGCCCCCCGGCGTCGACCCCATCGCCCGCCCCAGCACCCCGGCGGGCATCGTCCAGGGCAAGAACTCCTTCGGCGCCCTCGGCTACCGAGGCCCCGCCCCGCCGCGCGGCCACGGCCTGCACCACTACCACTTCCACCTGTACGCCCTCGACGCCGACCTGGGCCTCGACCCGGGCCTCGACCGCGACGCGCTGCTGCGCGCCATGGACGGGCACGTCGTGGCCGAGGCCGAGGTCGTCGGCCTGTACGAGCGACGCTGACCGCCGCCCTCGGCGCCCCCCTCAGCGCCTCGGGGGCGCCACCGGGTTGTCGCCCGCCTGCCAGGCCCGGAAGCCGCCCAGGTAGTTCGACACCCGCTCGAAGCCGTTGCGCAGCAGCATGCTGGCGGCCAGCCCGCCCCGATGCCCGACCGAGCACATCGTCACGATGGGCTTGTTGCGCGGCAGCTGCTCGATCGCGTGCTGGAGCTCGCCGACGAACAGCGGCAGCGCCCCCGGCACGGACCCGTTCTCCCACTCGCCGGGCTTTCGCACGTCCAGCACCAGGATGTCCTCGCCGTTCTCCAGCCGGAAGCTCAGCTCCGCGGTCTGGATGGTGTCGAGCCGCTCGATCTCCCGGTTCTCGTTCTGCCACCGCTCGAACCCACCAGACAGGTAGCCCTCGACGCGGTCGTAGCCGATGCGGAACAGCTGGCGCGCGATCTCGCCCCGGTCGGCCTCCTCGGGCAGCACCAGCACCACGGGCGTGTCGATGTGCACCGTCCACGGCAGGTAGGCCGTCAGGCCGTTCGCCCAGATGTTGTAGCTGCCCGGGACGTGCCCGCCGGCGAAGGCCTGCGGCATGCGCAGGTCGACCACCACCGCCCCCGCCGCGCCGTGCCGCGCGAAGTCCGCCGTGCCCAGCGGGATGAGATCGGGCGCCCGCCCGCCGAACGTCACGTCGCCGCGCATGTTCAGCTCGCGCATCCGCGTGAAGTACGGGGGGCGCACGTGCCGCTCCTCGACCTTGCGCGCCACGAACTCCTGCGGGTCGCCCAGCGACTCGCGCAGGATGGGGCTGTTGCGCCGCTCGTAGCCGATGGTGGTCCACGGGCGGGCGTCGATGTTGCCGCCGCAGACCGAGCCGCCGCCGTGCGCCGGGCAGACGATGACGTGGTCGCCCTGGGCCAGGATCTTCTCGGTCAAGCTGGCGTACAGCTCGCGCGCCATGCGCCGCGACTCGGCGGGACCGTAGAGATCCGTCCGCCCCACGTCCCCGGCGAACAGCGCGTCGCCCGTGAAGGCCCAGATGGGGTCCGGGCTGCGCGACCGGTCGGCCACCAGGAAGGTCAGGCTCTCCTCGGTGTGGCCGGGCGTCTCCAGGACCCGAATCTCGAGATCCCCCATCTCGAGCACGTCCCCCTCGCGGGCCGGCGTGCCGTGCGCGAAGGCCGAGGTCCCCGCGTGCACGACCTGCCCTCCGCACACCATGGCCAGGGCCGCGGCGCCGCTGACCAGGTCCTCCTGCCGATGGGTCTCCAGGATGTAGCGGATGCGCGCCTGACGCGCGTCGGCCAGCCGCAGGTACACGTCGATGTCCCGGCGCGGGTCGATGACGACCGCCTCGCCCTGGTCCTCCAGGAAGTACGAAAAGGCCGAGAGCCCCCGGCTCTCGATGCGTTCGAACAACATGGGCGTTCCTCCCCCTGGCGTCTGGTCCCCTCGACACAGACCGTAGGGACCTCGATCGCCCTGTCGACGCGCGCCCCCCCTTCTCCGGGCCACCCGCGGTGGTTCCATCCGCTCGGCTCCACCCGCGCCGGGCAGGCGCCGCGCCTGAAGGCCCGACCCCTCAGCCCGCGGCCCGGCCGTGCTATACACCGGCTACCGTCCCACCCCGACCGAGACCTACCGAGGCCCGACGACCATGCAGCCCCCACCGTCCGTGCCGCCGATCCGCGTCGACCACGTCGTCGTCGCGACCGATCTCTCCCCGACGTCGCTGCAGGCCCTGCCCTACGCCGCCGGCTTCGCCAGGCCGTTCGGCGCGCGCGTGACCCTGCTGCACGTCGACGAGCTCGAGTCCTGGCCCACGCGCCCCTCGCGCGAGCTGAACGACTACCTCGAGCGCGTCGCCGAGACGCGCCGCAAGCGCCTCGAGGACGCCCGCCAGACCCTCGCCCGCTACGGCGCCCGCGCCCAGGTCGAGGTCCTCTCGAGCGCCTCGCCCGGCGAGGCCATCCTCGAGTGGGCGACCGACGCCAACGCCGATCTCCTGGTCGTCATGCGCCGCAGCGCCTCCGAGGACCGCACCCTGTTCATCGGCAGCACCTCCGAGCGCGTCATGCGCGGCGCCTCCGTGCCGGTGCTGGTCGTCCACGAGCACGTGCAGGGCGCCGCCCCGCCGCCCGACCACGCCGTCGACTACCGCAAGATCGTCACCTCCACCGACTTCAGCCGCGACAGCCGCCGCGGCCTGGACGCCGCCCTCGCCCTCGCCGACCGACTCGACGCCCAGGTCGAGCTGGTCCACGTCCTGCAGAAGCCGACCCTGGTCCCCGCCATGCCGGGCGAGCCGCCGCTGTTTCTGCCCCACGACACGACCGACGAGTTCCGCGCCTACTACGAGGCCGAGCTCGGCAAGCTCAGCGAGCAGCTGGGCACCGACCGCCTCGTGCACACGCTGCGCGTCGGCGGCAACATCGGCGTGACCCTGACCGAGGCCGCCTCCGAGGGCGACGCCGACCTCATCGTCATCCCGTCCCACGGCAAGGGCGCCCTGCGCACCGCCCTGTTCGGCAGCACCGCGCGCCGCGTCGTCAAGCTGGCCCGCGTGCCGGTCCTGGTGCTGCCGGGCGCGTGGCTGGCCCGCCACTTCCCCCACGACACGCCCGCCTGACGCCCACCCCGGAGTCCCCCATGTCCGACGCCGCCTCGATCGTCCGCGCCTGCCCGTCCTGCGGTCAGAAGAACGCCCTGCCGGCGGCGCGCCTGGCCGAGCAGGCCCACTGCGGGCGCTGCAAGGCCGTCATCACCCCGGTGGACGCGCCCGTGCCCCTGACGGGCGCCACCTTCGAGGGGGTCGTGCGCGCCAGCCCGCTGCCGGTCGTCGTCGACTTCTGGGCGCCCTGGTGCGGCCCGTGCCGCGTCGTGGCCCCCGCCCTCGACGAGCTCGCCCGCAAGCACGCCGGCCGCGTGCTGGTCGCCAAGGTCGACACCGATCAGCACCCCTCGGTGTCGGCCCGCTTCGGGATCCAGGGCATCCCCACGCTCATCCGCTTCGAGGGCGGCCACGAGGCCCGCCGCACGACCGGCGCCCTGCCCCCCGACGCCCTCGAGACCGAGCTGTTCTGACGGCTCCGCCCAGCCCCCTCCACGCCCGCACGGCCGCGCCGGAATCCCTGTCGCGCTGCTGGGTTGCAGCGTCGGAGTGTGATAGGTCTGCCGGCCTGAACGCTGTAGCCGCCTTCGGCGTTATGGCGGACGCGACGGCGGCGCCACCCGGGCGTCGACGCGCTCTTCAGGCAGGTGATGCGTGGGCGTGATGCGTGGTGAGCGAGGCGAGATGACAGCGCGTTGGATGGTCCTGGCCCTGATGCTCTGGCCCGGGCTCGCGTGGGCCGAGGCGCCGGCGAACCCCCAGGCGCCCCCGGCCGTCGCCGGCGAGGGCGATCCGGCCGTCGTGAAGCAACCCCGCGCGACCGCGCGCCTGGTCACCGATCGCGCGACCATCACCCCCGGCGAGGCCATCGCCGTCGGCGTCGCCTTCGATCTCGAGCCGGGCTGGCACATCTACTGGAAGGACCCGGGGGACACCGGGCAGCCGACCGAGATCACCTTCGGCGCCCCCGACGGCTTCGACTTCGGCGAGATCCAGTGGCCGGCGCCACACATCTTCACCTCGCCCGCCGGGACCGACTACGGCTACGAGGGCAAGGTCCTGCTCTTCACCGAGGTGGGCGTCCCCGAGGGCCTCACGGAGGGCGAGACCGTCTCCCTGACCGCCGACACCGAGTGGCTGGTCTGCAAGGAGACCTGCATCCCCGGCAAGGCGCGCCTGCGCCTCGATCGCCGCGTCCAAACGACGGCCCACGGGGCCAACGCGCCCACCACGCCCGACGCGCCGGCCTTCCGCGCCGCCCGCGCCGACCTGCCGGTCGCCGTCCCCGAGTGGCTCGAGGTCCAGCAGATCGTCTCGCGCTCGGCCGTGCGCCCGGGCGAGCCCTTCGAAGTGGTCCTGGCCCTGCGCGCCACCGACGGCGCCGCCCTGTCGGACCTCAGCGTGGCCCTGGCGGCCGCGCCCGGCCTGCGCGTCGTCCGCACCTCGCTCGGCGAGGCCGCCCCCAAGAGCCTGGCCGGCGCCGAGCTCGTCCGCATCCAGGCCCGCAGCGGCAGCGAGGCGGGCAAGACCGGCGACGCCTTCGACGCCGTGCTGGGCGTGACCCGCGACGGCCAGCCGCACCGCGTCGCCCTGCGCGTCCCCGTGCCGCGCGCCCCGGCCGGCGCCCAGACCCTGCCGACCGAGAGCCCCCTGTTCGCCGCGGCCCCGGCGCCGCTGGCCAAGCCGGCGCCGCCCCCCGAGCCCACCCCGGCCGTCGCGACCCCGCCGGCGCCCTCCCCGGCCGAGCCCTCGTTCGCGCTGATGCTGCTCTTCGCCTTCATCGGCGGCCTCATCCTGAACGTGATGCCCTGCGTGCTGCCCGTCCTGTCCATCAAGGTGCTGGGCCTGGTCCAGCAGGCCGGCGACGACCGCCGCACCATGATGAACCACGGCCTCGCCTACACCGCGGGCATCCTGCTGTCCTTCGGCGCCCTCGCCGCCGCCATCGTCGCCCTGCAGGCCGCCGGGCGCTTCTCCGGCTGGGGCTTCCAGTTCCAGTCGCCCGCCTTCGTCGCGGCCCTGGGCGCCGTCGTCTTCGCCTTCGGCCTCAGCCTCTTCGGCGTCTTCGAGCTGTCGATGCCCGGCTCGAGCAAGCTCAGCCAGATCGCCGGCCGCCGCCACGGCCTGTCCAGCTCGCTCCTGAACGGCGTCTTCGCGACCGTCCTGGCCACGCCCTGCACGGCGCCCTTCCTCAGCCCCGCCCTCGCCTTCGCCCTCAGCCAGCCGCCGGTGACCCTGGTCACGATGCTGCTGACGGTCGGCTTCGGCCTGGCCTTCCCGTTCCTGCTGTTGGCCGTCTTCCCGTCCTGGAGCCGTTGGCTGCCCAAGCCCGGCCCCTGGATGGAGACCTTCAAGAAGGCCATGGGCTTCCTGCTCGTCGCGACGACCCTGTGGCTCGTCAACATCCTCGCCCGCCAGGTCTCGGTCGACGCGCTCATCGGCTACCTCGTCTTCCTGACGGCCGTCTCCCTCGCCTGCTGGATCTACGGCCACTGGGGCAGCCCCATCCGCGCCGCCGGCACCCGCTGGTCGGCCTCGCTGGTCGCGGCGGCAGTCATCGGCGCCAGCGCCGCCACCTTCCTCAGCACCGAGCGCCCCCGCCCCGCCGTCGCCGGCCCGGCCGAGCCCACCGCCCTCGCCAGCGCCGCCGGCGTCGCCTGGCCCGACCCCGACGAGATCCCGTGGCGCGACTTCTTCGCCGTCGACGTCGAGGCCGCGGCCACCGGCGGCCAGACCGTCTTCATCGACTTCACCGCCGAGTGGTGCGTGACCTGCAAGGCCAACGAGAAGACGGTGATTGACACCGATCCGGTGCGGGCCGTACTGAGGGACCTCGGCGTCGTCCCCGTCAAGGCGGACTGGACCAGCGAGGACGACCGCATCACCGCGTGGCTCCAGCGCTTCAAGCGCCCCGGGGTCCCCATGTACGTCATCCTCCCGGCCGGCCGGCCCCAGGACCCGATCCTGCTGCCGGAGCTGCTGACCGAGTCCTCCCTGGTCGAGGGTCTCCGCAAGGCCGGTCCGTCCCAACCGCCGAGCTCCGCGAGCCTGTGACCGGACACGCCTCCGCCGCCCCCCACGCCCCCGTCTCCCTGTCCCGCAGCCCCGCAATGGCCGTCGCCATGCTGGGGCTGCCGCTGGTCGGGGCCACCTTCTTTCAGGGCGCCTTCAACCTGACCGAGGTCTGGATCTTCGGGCAGCTGGCGGACAAGGGCAAAGCGGTCGCAGGGACCTCGGTCAGCGATCTGGTGACCAGCCTCTTCGTCTTTTTGGCGAGCGGCATGGGCAACGCCGCCGTCGCCCAGATCTCGAACGCCCACGGCGCCGGCGACCACGCCCGCGAGCGCGTCCACGTGCGCCAGGCCCTGGTCGGCGCCGCCCTGCTGTCGCTGCTGGCCGCCCTCATCGGCCTCGCCGCCGGCCCCATCGGCCACGCCCTGTTCGCCGGCGACACCAGCCGCGAGGTCGGCACCGCGTTCCTGCGCGTCATGGGCATCGGCTGCTTCGGCACCATCTTCGTCGTCCTGGCGACCGCCATCCTGCGCGCCCGCGGCGACTCGGTGCGCCCGCTGGTCGTCGTCGCCCTGATGTCAGTGGCGACGCTCGGCCTCGAGGCCGTCCTGGTCCTGGGCCTGTTCGACTTCCCGCGCTACGGCGCCATCGCCGCCGCCTGGGTCACGGTCGTGGTCCGCGGCCTGTGCGCCGTCTGGGCCGTGTGGCTCATCGCCCGCCAGGTCTCGCTCAAGCCGGGCCCCGGAGAGCGCTTCATAGACCGCGCCGCGCTGCGCCTGCAGTTCCGCACCGGCCTCGAGTCGGCGCTGCAGATGAGCATCCGCGTCGTCGCCATCCTGGTCATCATCCGCCTCGCCGCCAGCCGCCTTTCGCCCCTCGACGACGGCGCCGCCTTCACCGCCCTCAACCTGTCCATCAAGGTCGATCTCCCGGCCCTGCTCATCGCCTACGCCTGGGGCGGCGGCGTCGGCCCCATCGTCGGCATGGCCCTGGGCGCCCAGCGCCCGCCCTACGCCCGCAGCGCCGCCTGGGCCGGCGTCGGCTTCGGCGCCCTGTCGGCCCTCGTACCCACCGCCATCGTCCTGCTGTGGACCACCCCGGTCACCGCGGTCTTCCTGCCCGACGCGCCCGAGGTGGTCGCCGTCGCCGTCGACGGCCTGCACCTCATCGCCCCCATCTACGCCTTCGTCTCGGTCGGCATCATCATCGCCCTCGCCTACAACGGCACCGGCGACATGCGCACGCCCCTGGTCTGGGACATCGCCATCCAGCTCGTCATCCAGGGCGCCCTGGCCTGGTACCTGGGCGCGCCGGAGGTGATGGGCGCCCAGGGCCTGTTCCTCGCGCTGGCCATCAGCGGCCTGCTCCAGGGCCTGATCCCGGTCGCCCTGCTGGCCCGCGCCCGCTGGGGCGCCGCGACCGCCCCGGTGGCCCCGCCGCTCGTCCAGCCCAGCCAGACCGGAGGCTGACCCATGCTCGCCGCCGTCATCACCCGCAAGGGGGGCCCCGAGGTCCTCGAGCTGCGCCAGGTCCCCGACCCGACCCCCGGCCCCTGGGAGGTCCTGGTCCGCGTCGAGGCCTCGGCCCTCAACCGCGCCGATCTGCTGCAGCGCCGCGGCCTGTACCCGGCCCCGCACGGCGTCCCCAGCGACATCCCCGGCCTCGAGCTGGCCGGCACCGTGGTCGCCCGCGGCCGCCAGGTCACGCGCCTGACCGAGGGCGACCGGGTCATGGCCATCGTGGGCGGCGGCGCCTGCGCCGAGCTGGCCGTGGTCCACGAGCGCGAGGCCATCCGCGTGCCCGACGGCCTGCCCGCGACCCACGCCGCGGCCGTCCCCGAGGCCTTCGTCACCGCCTTCGACGCCGCCGTCCTGCAGGGCGGCCTGTCCAGCGGCCAGTGGCTGGTCGTCAACGCCGTCGGCAGCGGCGTCGGCACGGCGGCCCTGCAGATCGCCCACGCCATCGGCGCCCGCACGGTCGGCTCCAGCCGCACCGCCGACAAGCTCGAGCGCGCCCGCCAGCTGGGCCTCGACGTCGCCGTCCACGGCGAGAGCGCCGATCTCACCCAGGCGACCCTCGACGCCACCTCGGGTCGCGGCGCCGCGGTGGCCGTCGATCTGGTCGGCGGCGCCGGGGTCAACGCCCTCCTCGGCGCCCTGCGCCCCAAGGGCACGGCCGTCCTGGTGGGCCTGATGGCCGGCGCCAGGGCCGAGCTGAACCTGGGCCTCGTGCTCCAGCGCCGCCTGACCTTGAAGGGGACGGTCCTGCGCAGCCGGCCGGTCGAGGAGAAGATCGCCGTCGCCCGCGCCTTCGAGGACCGCGTCGTCCCGCTGATGGCCGGCCCGTCGCCGCGCATCCGGCCGGTGGTCGACCGGGTCCTGCCGCTCGCCGCCATCGCCGACGCCCACGCGGCCATGGAGGCCAACGCCAACTTCGGCAAGATCGTGCTCGACCACCGCGGGGGCTGATCTTCCGTGCGCGCGCGCCTCCTCCTCGCCCTGAGCCTGGCCCTCGCCTCGGTCGCGCCGACGGCGCTCGCCCAGACGCCGCCGGCCGCCACAGCGCCCGCCCCCGTCGTCGCCCGCCCGCTCGACCCCATCGCCCCCAGCGACCGCGCGCGCCTCGCCTGGCTCGCCTCCAGCCTCACCGATCACGGGCTGCCGCCGCTGACCGCGCCGCCCCCGGCCGCCGACGACGACGCCTGGCTGCGCCTAGCACGGCGGCTGGTGCAGACCTTCGCGCCACCCGCCCAGCGCTCGACCTCGGCGGTCGATCAGGTCCTGGCCCGGCGCCCGCTCGCCCCGGCCATCGAGGCGCTGGTCCCGACCCACGCCCGCTACCGCGATCTGCAGGCCCAGCTGCGCACCCTCCGGCGCATCGTCCGCGAGGGCCAGCCCAGGCTGCCGCCGACCCCCTACAAGGTCCGCGTCGGCTCGACCGCGCCCGAGGTGGCCACCCTGCGCGCCCGCCTGGCGCTCGAGGGCTACGGCGCCAACCATGTCACCGGCCGCCGCGCCCAGTACTTCGACGACCGCCTCAAGCAGGACCTGTGGAGCTGGCAGCGCGCCAACGGCCTGCCGGTGACGGTCGTGCTCGACGACCTGACGCGCCAGCGCCTCAACGCGCCGCTCGACCAGGCGCTGGCCCGCGTGGCCCTGGCCCTGGGGCGCTGGCGTCAGATCAGCCTGCGCTCCGAGCTGGGCCGCCACGTCGTGGTGCACCTCAACCGATACCGCCTGTGGGCCGAGCGCGACGGCCTGCCCGAGCTCGAGATGCCGGTGGTCGTCGGCAAGGCCACCGACGCCGACGCGACCCCTACCCTGTCCAGCCAGCTGACCCGCGTCGTGCTCAACCCGTCGTGGACCGTGCCGCGGCGGCTGGTCGACGCCAAGCTGCGCCCCTCGGTCGCCGACGAGCCCGACGTGCTCCGCGCCAAGGGCTACAAGGTCGACGTCAAGCCGGACGGCCGCTGGCGGGTGTCCCAACCGGCGGGGCCGGACAACCCACTGGGCCGCATCAAGTTCCCGCTGGCCCGCACCGGCGGGGTCTACCTGCACGACACGCCGGCCAAGGCGGACCTCGGCAAGCGCGACCGGGCCCTGTCCAGCGGCTGCGTGCGGGTCGGCGACGCGGCCGCGCTGGCCCGCTGGCTGCTGCCGCCCGAGGCGCGACCGCAGTTCGATCTGCAGCTGGCCGACACGACCACCCGCAGCCTGCCGCTCGACGCGCCGGTCGACGTCCACCTGATCTACCAGACCCTGACCGTGCAGGACGGGCGCCTGACGGCCCACCCCGACGTCTACGGCCTGGACGCGGCCGCCCTGGCGGCCATCGACCCCAGCAAGCTGCTGGCCGAGCCCCCCGACGCGCCGGCCGCCCAGGTCGCGCCGGCCGCCTACCAGCTGGGCGTGACGGTGACGCCGCTCGAGGGCGCGCCGTTTTCGCTCGAGCGCTACCGAGGCCGCATGCTGGTCGTCACCTTCACCGCCGCCTGGTGCAGCGTGTGCCGCCAGCTGGCGCCCGAGCTGGCCGGCCTGGTCCAGGCGCTCCGCGACCGGGGCGAGGACGTCGCCCTCCTCGGCCTCGCCTTGGACGAGGGCGGCCTCGACGCGGCGCGGGCGGCCCACGCCGCGCACCCGCCGCCCTTCCCCCTCGCCCTGCCGCCGCCCGAGGTCGCCCAGGGCGCCTCGGCCCTGGGTCTCGTCGACAAGCTGCCGACCACCTGGATCATCGGCCGCACCGGCGTCCCGCTCTACCGCTACGAGGGCGGCGGCGTCACCCCCCAGATGGCGCGCGATCTGGCGCGCTACCTCGGCGTCGAGAAGAGGTTCGAGGCGCCCTGACCTTCGTCGGCGCCTCGCGGCCGCCTGGGACCGCCGGCTTCCAGAGGGTGTCGCAGAAGGCCAACCGGAGCGCTCCACCTTGGTGGAGCCCCCATCCGGCGCAGCTTGCT
>JAWLBL010000001.1:113709-259360 GCA_041687695.1 Myxococcota bacterium
GCGCCGGGTTTGGCCGCCAGACCCCGGCGGCAAGCCGCCGGGAGACGGGGCTCCGGCAAGCCGGAGCACTCCAAGGCCGCCTCCGCCGGCATCAACACGACCCTCTTCCAGCCGGCCCGGCCCATCCCCTGCACTCGCCGCCGCCTGGGATGACCAGCGTCCAGAGGGTGTCGCAGAAGGCCAACCGGAGCGCTCCACCTTGGTGGAGCCCCCATCCGGCGCAGCTTGCTGCGCCGGGTTTGGCCGCCAGACCCCGGCGGCAAGCCGCCGGGAGACGGGGCTCCGGCAAGCCGGAGCACTCCAAGGCCGCCTCCGCCGGCATCAACACGGAGGAAAGTGATTAGGAGGAAAGGGGTCAGGTCCGGTCAGGTCTACGCAATTTGCATTTTCCGCACGCGCAAAATGCAAATTGCGTAGACCTGACCCCTTTCCCCCTCCTAGGCGTGGTGCGAGAAGGCGCGCAGGAGGTCGTCGTAGCTCAGCAGGCCGCAGAAGCGGCCGGTCAGCTGGTCCACCACGGGCAGGGCGCCCAGGCGCATCTCGGCCATGATGGCCGCGGCGTCGCTGATGTCGGACTCGGGGTCGACGGCCAGGACCTCGGGGGTCATGACGTTGGCGATGGGCGCGCTGAGGCGGTCGTTCATCGCGTTGATGGCGCCGGCCTCCCACAGCGGGGTGAGGGACAGACGGCACAGGTCGCGGTCGTTGACCATCCCGACGAGGATCTCGCCCTCGAGGATGGGCAGGTGGCGGACGGGGTGACTGGCCAGCATCGACAGGACCTCGTCGATCGTCGTCTCGGGCGCGGCGGTGACGGGGTGCTGCGACATGATCTGGCGGACTTTCATGGCGCCTCCGGAGCGCCGATCGGCGGCGCCGTGGGGCCGAGGCCGGGCCGCACGGGTGCGCCACCCGGCGGAGGGGCGGGGAGCGGGATCGGAGCCGTAGGGGCGAAGGGTGGGCCAGGACATCGAACCTTCCGGGTCACGGTGCGGGGGAGTGCAGGGACGGCAGGAGCGAGTCGGGGGGCTCGGGCGGGTTCTAGGGCATGCAGACACGCGCCTCGGCGCCGCAGGCGAGGCAGGAGACGGCCTCGAGCTCGGCGTGGGCCGGGCAAGGGTTGACGACGACCTCGCGGCAGGTCAGGCCGGCGGCGCAGTCGTCGCGGTCACAGTCGTCGCGGAGGTAGCAGCCGCGCGACTCGAGGGGACGGTCCCAGCCCGAGCCGCAGCCGGGCTCGAGCCAGCGGCAGCGGGCGTCGCCGGCGCAGGACCGGGCGGACTCGTACTCGGCGCAGGGCAGCGTGGGGACGTTGGCCGCGGGGGCGGGATCGTCGGCGACGCGCGTGCAGGCGGCGAGCCCGAGCGCGGTCGCGAGGCACCCGACCCACAAGAAAGTGGGCGCTCGTTTCATGGCGTCACGACTGGCAGCGGGGGGGCTGGGGGCAGGCGCGGGGCGAGGGAGCGGACGGCCGGGGAGGCCGTCGGGGGGCTCGGGCCCGGGACGCCGGTTCCAGCGAAGGCGGGGACGGGGACAACGGGATCAAACCCATCCGGGGCAGCGATCTTCCGGCCCGAAGACCGGCGCGCGAGAGCGCGGAGGCGCGAGGGAGGCGAGCGAGGGCGCGAGGGAGGCGACGCGCGGCCGGGGATGGGCCCGGCGGGGCGCCGCGGTCGTGCTCTCGACTCGTAGTGTCGCGGTGGGGCTGGTCCGCCGCCAGAGTGCGGTCGCAAAGCAGCCCTGGGGCTCGCGGCCAGACCCGGGCGGCGGTAGGTTCGCCGCTCACTCGAGCCATGGAGAGGCAGATGCGCGTCGCGGTCTTCAGCACCAAGCCCTACGACCGGCGGTCCCTGGACCGGGCCAACCAGGCCCACGGCCACGAGCTGGTCTACTTCGAGGCGCGCCTGCTGCCCGAGACGACGATGCTGGCCCGCGGCTTCGAGGCCGTCTGCCCCTTCGTCAACGACCGCTGCGACGCCGAGGTGCTGACCGATCTCGCGGAGCACGGGCTGAAGGTCCTGGCCCTGCGCTCGGCCGGCTACAACCACGTCGATCTCGCGGCCGCCGAGGCGCTCGGCGTGGCCGTCGCGCGGGTGCCCGCCTACTCGCCCCATGCCGTGGCCGAGCACGCGATGGCGCTCATCCTGACGCTCAACCGCAAGATCCACCGCGCCTACGGCCGCGTGCGCGACGGCAACTTCAGCCTCGAGGGCCTGCTCGGCTTCGATCTGCACGGCAAGACGGCGGGGCTGGTCGGGACGGGCCGCATCGGCGCCGTCATGGCGGCCATCCTGCGCGGCTTCGGCTGCCGCGTCCTGGCCTACGACCCCTACCCCAGCGAGGCCTGCCGCCAGCTGGGCTGCGAGTACGTCCCCATGGACGCGCTGCTGTCCCAGGCCGACATCATCAGCCTGCACCTGCCGCTGACGCCCGAGACCTTCCACCTCATCGGCCCCGAGGCCGTCTCCCGCATGAAGCGCGGCGCCATGCTCATCAACACCAGCCGCGGCGGCCTGGTCGACACCAAGGCGGTCATCGCCGCCCTCAAGAGCGGCCACCTGGGGTCCCTGGGCCTGGACGTCTACGAGGAGGAGGCCGACGTCTTCTTCGAGGATCTGTCCGGCCAGGCCATCCAGGACGACGTGCTGGCCCGCCTGCTGACCTTCCCGAACGTCGTCATCACCGGCCACCAGGGCTTCTTCACCGCCGAGGCCCTGCACAACATCGCCGAGACGACCCTCGGCAACCTGACGTGCCTCGAGCGGGGCGAGTCCTGCCCCAACCTGGTCAAGCGCTGAGGCGCCGCAGCTCGCGGCTGGACAGCCAGGCGAAGCGCAGGGTCAGGAAGGTGGCGACCGCGACCAGGCCCGCGGTCAGGCCGTACCACAGCCCCAGGGCGCCCCAGCCGTACTCGAAGCCCAGGGTCCAGGCGACCGGGAAGCCGATGAGCCAGTGGGCGACGACGTGGGCCACCGAGGGCAGGCGCACGTCGCCCGCGCCGCGCAGGGCGCCGGACATGATGGCCTGGTTGCCGTCGAAGAGCTGGAAGAAGGCGGCGACCCCCAGCAGGCTGACGGCGGTCGGGACGACGGCCGCTTCGGGCGAGAAGGCGCGCGCGAGCGGCTCGGGCACGGCGTAGAAGACGACCGCGGTGGCGCCCATGAAGGCGAGCCCCAGGGCCGCGGCGGCGAACCCGGCCCGCCGCGCGCCCGGGCCGTCGCCGCGGCCGACCGCCTGCCCGACGCGGGCCGAGGCGGCGCTGCCGATGCCGACGGCGGCCATGAAGGTCAGCGCCGACAGGTTCAGCGCGATCTGGTGGGCGCCAGCGACGTGCGGGCCGAAGCGGCCGGCCAGGACCCCCAGCAGCGAGAAGACGCCGGCCTCGGCCAGGCCCTGCAGGCCGATGGGCAGCGCCAGCAGGACCAGGGCGCGCGCGGCCGGGCGGCGCTCGGCGGGCCCCGCGGCGGCGCGCACGGCGCCCAGGGCGGAGAGGATGAGGGCGACCATGACGGCGCTGCTGAGGGTGGTCGCGAGGCCCGCGCCGACCGCGCCCAGCGGCGGCAGGCCGACCGGCGGCAGCCCGATCCAGCCCAGGGCCTCGTCGCCGAAGACCAGCAGCAGGTTGGCCAGCAGGTTCACCACGTTGGCGACGACGGCCGCGACGATGAGCGGCCGCACGACGTTGTGGCTCTGCAGGAAGGAGCGCCCGGCCAGATAGACCAGGAACAGCACGTTGGCGGGCGCCCGCGCCAGCAGGTAGTCGCCCGTGCGGGCGGCCAGCTCGGGAGCGATGCCGAAGCCGTCCAGGTGATAGCCGGCCACGACGCTCAGCGCGGCCAGCGGAATCCCGACCAGCACGCAGACCCGCACGCCCAGCGACCACCAGGCCGACGCGCCGCGCAGGTCGCCGGCGCCGACCGCCTGGGCCACCAGCGGCTCGAGCGCCAGCGAAAAGCCCGCCCCGAAGGTGATGAACCCGAAGGTCACGGCCACGCCCAGCGAGACCGCGCCCAGCTCGGGCACCGAGAAGTGCCCCACGACCGCGGTGTCGACCAGCCCCATCGCCATGACGGCGACCTGCGCCACCACCAGCGGCAGCGCCAGCCGCGCCGTCGCGCGCATCTCGTCGAGCGTCGCCGATCCCAAGCACCCTCCGCGGGCCGGGCACGCTACCGGCTCGCGCGCCCGCGCGCCACCGGAACCCACCCGGCGACGCCGCGCGCGACGCGGGCCGGGTCGCCAGCGGCCCCGTCCGCCCGCCCGAAAACTCGCGTCCCCGTCGACGGCGATGCACGCTGCACCTCGGAGCGGGCGGCCGCCTCGGCGTGCCCAGGCCCCCATGCCGCGCGCGACCGCCCCGGAACGGACAGGCGATGGAACTGGACCACCGCGCGATCCTCGGCCGGCTGCCGGACGCGATCGTGGTCGCCGACATGGGCGACCGCATCGTTTATGTGAACGCCGCGGCCGAGACCATGCTCGGCTGGCCTCCCGGCGAGCTGGTCGGCCAGCCGCTGGTCGCGATCATGCCCGAGCGGCACCGCCAGGCGCACGCGCAGGGCATGGCGCGCTACGCCGCGACGGGCGAGACGCGCATCATGGGCCGCCCCGTGCGGGTCGCCGCGCGCCGCCGCGACGGCGCCGAGCTCCCGGTCGAGCTGGTGCTTGCGACCCATCGCGAGGGCGACCGAGAGCTGGTCGTCGCGTCGCTCCGCGACGACACGCGGCGTCTGACGCTCGAGCACAGCGAGCAGTGGCTCGAGACCACCCTGCGCAGCATCGGCGACGGCGTCATCGCGACCGACGCCGAAGGCCGGATCTCGTTCATGAACCCGGTGGCGGAGCACCTGACCGGCTGGCCCGCGCACGAGGCTCGCGGCCGTCGCCTCGACGACGTCTTCCACGTCGTCCTGGAGGACACACGCGAGCGCATCGAGAGCCCGGTGGCCCGGGTGCTGCGCGAGCGCCGCATCGTCCACCTGAAGAACCACACCATCCTGGTCGCCCGAGACGGCACCGAGCGCGTCATCGAGGACAGCGCGGCCCCCATCCTGTCGCCGTCGGGCCGCCTCGAGGGGGTCGTGGTCGACTTCCGCGACGGCACCGCGCGCCGCGACGCCGAGCTGGCCCGCGCCGAGCTGGCGCGACGGGAGGCCGAGGCCCGCGAGCAGGCCGAGCGGCAGCGAGCCGACCTGCGGGCGCTGTTGGACCAGGCCCCCGTCGCCATCACCATCCGCCGCGGCCCCGAGCTGCGGTACGAGCTGGTCAACCAGCTGGCGGCCGAGTGGCTGGGGAGGAGCGATCTGGTCGGCTCGACGGCCGAGGAGGCCTTCCCCCAGGCGCCCGCGCAGATCTTGGCGTTGGCTCGGCGGGTCTTCGAGAGCGGCGAGCCGTCGCTCCAGATCGAGATCCCCCTGCGCGTCCCAGGCGTCGGCCGCTTCGACGAAGAGCGCTTCCTCGACGGCATCGTTCAGCCCCTCCGCGACGCCGGAGGCCAGGTCACCGGGGTGATGACGGTCGCCATCGACGTCACCGAGCAGGTCCGCGCGCGCCGCGCCATCGAGGAGGCGCACCGCCGCACGACCCTGGTCGCCGACGCCATCCCGCACATGGTCTGGATGCGCCCCAGCGACGGCGGGCCCGCGTCGCTCAACCGCCGCTGGTACGAGTACACCGGGCTCAGCCCCGAGGACCTCAGCCCCGACGCCTGGACCCGCGCCATCCACCCCGACGACCTCCCCGCCCTGCTGGCCGCCTGGGAGCGCAGCGTGCGGGAGCGCAAGCCCCTCGAGCACGAGGCCCGCATGCGGCGCGCCTCCGACGGCACCTACCGCTGGCACCTCGTGCGCGCCGTCCCGCTCGAGCACCCCGACCAGAGCGGCATCGACTTCGTCGGCAGCTCGACCGACATCGACGACCGCAAGCGCGCGCTCGAGTCGGTGCGCTTCTTCGCGGAAGCGAGCGTGGTGCTCGCTTCGAGCCTGCAGCTCGACGACACCCTCGACAGCCTGGCCGCCCTCGCCGTGCCGACCCTGGCCGACTGGTGCACCATCCACCTGTTCGACGACTTCGACGGCGCGCCCCGGCTGGTCCACACGGTGGTTCGCCACGCAGACCCCGACAAGACGGCCTGGGCCGAGGCGGTCAGCCGCCGCTACCCCCCCGAGCTGTCGGCACCCCAGGGCATGGGGCAGGTCATGCGCACCGGCCGGCCCGAGCTGTACGAGACCATCACCGACGAGATGCTCGAGGCCGGCCGCGACCCCGAGTACGCCGCGCTGCTGCGCAAGGTGGGCATGCGCTCGGTGATGATCGTCCCGCTCGAGGCGCGTGGCGCGACCCTCGGCGCCTTGACCCTCATCGCGGCCGAGCGCCAGCGCGCCTTCGACGCCTCGGATCTGGTCACCGCCTCCGAGCTGGCGGCCCGCGCCTCCACCGCCATCCTCAACGCGCGGCTGTTCGAGCAGGCCCAGCGCGCCGTCCGCGTCCGCGACGAGTTCCTGTCCATCGCCTCGCACGAGCTCAAGACGCCCCTGACCTCGCTCAGCCTGTCGCTGCAGTCGCTCCAGCGCCAGCTGGGCGCCCCCGAAGGCCGCCGCGACCCGGCCCGCCTGGCCGACCGCCTGGACAACGCCCTGCGCCAGAGCGGCCGCCTGGACGCCCTCATCGAGCGCATGCTGGACCTGTCGCGCGTCCAGGAGGGCCCCCTGGCCCTGCGCCCCGAGCGGGTCGATCTGACCCGGGTCGTGCGCGACGTCGTCGAGCAGGTCCGCTGGGAGGCGAGCGAGAGCGGCTCCGAGGTCGAGGTCGACCTGCCGGGTCCGGTGATCGCCTCGTGGGATCCGCTGCGCCTCGAGCACGTCGTCCTCAACCTGGTGCGCAACGCCATCAAGTTCGGCCAGGGGCGGCCGGTGCAGATCCGCGTCGAGCCCCAGGACGGCGCCGTCCGCCTCGTCGTGCGCGATCACGGCATCGGCATCGACCCGGCCGACCACGAGCGCGTGTTCGAGCGCTTCGAACGGGCCGTGACCAGCCGCCACTACGGCGGCTTCGGCCTGGGCCTGTGGATCGTCCGCCGCATCGTCGAGAGCCTGGGCGGGACCATCGACCTCGACAGCGCCCCCGACCAGGGCGCCACCTTCACCGTCACGCTGCCGCTCGCCTGATCGAACCCCGGTCGCAGGCTTCCGCCGCGCGCCGCCGAGCCGCGGCGTCCACTCGCGGAATACAGTCTCCAAGCCTGCTTCGTTGACCGCGTCGGGGGACTTCCGGATATCGATCGACGCATGCCCCCCAACGACACCAGCCGCCTGACTGGGGTCACGGTCCTGCGGCTGATGGACGCCCAGGCGCAGCTCGAAGAGGCGCGGCTCCTCAGGGCGCGAGCCCTCGCCGCCTCGGAACGCGACGCCGCCGACCCCGCCTTGTCGCGGATGCGCCTGCTGCGGGTCCGCGCCTGGTCCGCCCTGCTCATGGCCCAGGCGGACCTGTCCCCCACGCACCCGGCCTACCGCCCGCTCACCCTGGCGCTCGAGTCGCTCTTCACCGAGACCGACGCGATCGACATAGAGGCCGAGGCCCTGCTCCGTCTCCGCGAGGCCCTGCAGAGGCTGCTCCAACGGCCTTGAGCCGGCCGCCCGCGACGCCGCCGCGCCCTGGCGCTGTTAGCCCCTGAAATGGCCCCCTGTAACCCAGCGCGCTAACCCAGAGCGTCTGCCGATCCTGCAGCGCAGCGTGGCTCGCCCACGCCCCCGGCGCGGCCCCTCGCCGATTGGACCCTGCGGCCATGACCCTGCCGACCCGCTCGACCTACGACCCCGATCGCGCCCCCGACCCGCAGCGCCTCGCCTGGGCCCTGCACGACGCCTGGGCGGCGAGCGACTGGGTGACCTTCCGCAGCCTCCTGCGCCCCGAGGTCGTCTTCGAGAGCCCCAGCCTCGGCCGCCTCGAAGGCCTCGACGCGGTCGTCGCCCTCTTCTCCGCGGGCCGCCGCCTGCCCGGCCTGACCGCCATCGACCACCGCCGCACGGTCGCCGACGACGGCGTCGTGGTCCGCGCCTCCGACGCCTCCATCGCCCACGTGCGCGGCATCGCCATCGTCGACATCCTCTCCGTCCGCGAGGGCCGCGTCGCCCACTGGCTCTCCATCACCGAGCCCTGGCCCATCCACCCCTGACACCAGGGCACCGGGAGCCTGCACCACCACACCGCACCAAGCCTCGAGCTCGCGCCCCGGGTCGGTTGCGGGCCTCGGCGGGCTGTGCCACGTTGGAGTCGGTGCCCAAGCACCGTCTCCCGTACAACCTGCAACCCTTCATGAGGCACGCCATGAAGAAGATCACGGCGGACGACCTGCGTCCCGGCGTTCTCCCCGACATCCCCCTCGCCATGCCCACCGCCGAATCGCTGCTCGCCGAAGCCGCGTCGATGGGGGCCTTCTCCGAGGTGACCGTCCACGTGGCCGACCTGGTCGCCGACGCCGAAGAGATGCTCGGCGGCGAGGAGGATCTCCCCGACCTGACCGCGCGGGGCTATCGCGTCAGCGCGGGCGTGTTCGAGCGCATCCGCCTGCTGATGGGCTTTCTGGCCCCGCACCGGGCCGAGCTCGGGCGCGTGGACGAGGCCGCGGCCATCAAGACCCAGCAGGCCGAAGCCGCGCGGGTCCGCCTGCTCGAGATCCGTGGCCGCATCGCGGCGCTCGGCAAGGCAGCCTCGCTCCCGGCCAGCCTCTTCTCGCTCGACAGCCACCGCACCAACCGCCTCAACGTCGTGATGATGAAGATGGAGGAGGTGCTCGAGAACGTCGGCGTCGTCCGCGACCACCTCCCCGACCGGCAGCGCGTCGACGCCCTGGTGGTCGAGGCCCGCCAGCTCATCGACGCCCAGAAGACGGCCCGTCGCGAGGCCCGCCTGATGCGCGCCAACCGCACCATGGGCACCCTCGAGCGCGAGCGCCTGGAGCGCCTGCTCTTCGACGCCCTCATCTACGTGTCCGCCCAGGGCCTCGCCGCCTACGGCGACGATCCCACGCGCCGTGCCCGCTACAGCCTGGACCACTGCTACGGCGACCGCCCCAGCCGCGTCGGCGACCCCGGCGCCAGCGGCCCCGCCCCGGCCACCCCGGTCACCGAGCCCGCCTGACCCGCCCTCGGCCTCGGCGTCGCTTGCCCAAGGGCGACGCCGGGCTCGCCCCACCTCCTGCCGAGCGCGCCGCCTCGTCTGCCGACCTCGACCGCCCCCCCCCGAGCTTTCCGAACCGCCTCCCGGCCGTTCGAGACTGGGGAAAATTTGGCCACCAGGCCTCGCTTCCGGGTCACCACCCCCTCGAATCCGGGTCACCAGCCAAGCCGGCGGGCTCACCCGCTCGGCCATTCGCCCCACCCGCCGCTCCGGCGCCCCCACCGCCCAGGCTATCTCCCCCACCGGCCCTCGGGTGGGCTTTGGGAGGCCTCGGAGGGACTTCGCGAGCCCTCGGAGCTGCCTGGCGCCGCCAGGTTTGCAGTCCTGGGGCCCAGGTGCCCGGCACCGGGATCGGGAAGCGGCCCTACCGGCGCCTTCGCTGAGGTCAGGTCAAGGCCGCCGCACCGGCCAGACCGCCCGGCGCCGGTTGGCAGTCGGCCCTCAGGCCTCCTGGGCTCTTCAGCTGACGAGGGTCCGGAAGACGCCCATGCAGTCCGAGTACCGTTGATTCGGCTGCTCCGTGCGTCAGGTTTCGGTGCATACTCCGCCTACGATCGCTGCAGTCGGGGTCTCCCTGGCGGCTGCGTCATCGGGCTTCTCGATGAGGAAGACGCGATGTCCCTTCAAGCCCAAGTCATCCAGGACGCCTTGAAGGCCGCCGAGTTGACGCCTGCTCAGCTCGCGGACTTCGCGGGAGTCGCCGAGGAACGGATCCAAGCGACCATCGACGGTCGCGAGTCGCTGGACGTTCGCAGCCTGGACCGGATAGCGCTGGTCTTCGGGGTGCCCGTCGGACCGTTCCTCGACGGCGAGGCCGTGCGCTCTCCCGCCACGATGCTCTTCCGCTCCCACGCGAACCTGGGCGTCGACCTCGAAGAGCTGGCCGCGACGGATGGACACCTGCTGCTCGCGGACCTGATGCGCTGCGCACGCGAGCTTTCGGACCTGCGGCGCACGATGGACCAGTCCGTCTCGACCAACGGCTTCGATGCGCTACCCGACAGCGCGCCCATTGCGCCGGAGCCCCCCTTTGGAGCCGATGATCTGGCCATGCAGGTCCGCCAGGCGCTCGGCCTGGGCCTCGACCCCATCGCGTCGATGGCTCGGCTACTCGGCGAGCGCCTTGGTGTCGACCTGTTCTGGGTGACGCCCGACGAGCTGTCCAGCCGCATCGAAGGCGCATGCGCCTGGTCGCCCACTCCGGCCATCATCGTCAACCTGGTTGGTGGACAGGGCTGTTGGTGGAACACCCGGACCACCCTGGCCCACGAGCTCTGCCACCTGGCCTTCGACCGAGGTATTGCCGAAGGAATGGGACGAGGACGCTTCTTCTGGTTCAGTCCCAAGAGCGAAGACGCGATCCGGCAGCGGTACTTCCGCTCTGAGGCCCCCGACCTGATAGAACAACGAGCCAATGCTTTCGCGGCCTACTTCCTGGCGCCGCCTCAGGGGGTCGAGCGGCTGGTCGGCGATGCGGACCCGACCTCCGAGACCTCTGTCGCCGAGGTGATGGCCCACTTCGGCGTCGGCCGGATGGTCGCCGTCAATGTCATCAGGAATGTCTTCGGCCTCTCCAAGCAGGTCCGGAACGACATGCTTGCCCGCCGAGCGACGGCGACTCGGCACGCGCTGGATCGGAATGACGTGCACCCCGACCAGCAGGCCGTCCGAGTGGGCCTTCGGACCGGGAACCTCGAAGACCTGGCGCTGCAGGCCTTCGCCAAAGGCCGAATCGATGCCATCGAGGTCCGCCGCCTGCTCGGCCTCACCTTGTGCGAGGCGCTGCCTCGAAGTGGCCAGCTGACAGAGGCACAGCGAGCGGCTCCGCTTCCGCCCGACCACGGCGCACGCATGTTCGCGATGCATCAACTCATGCGCCGTTATCGGCGTAGTGACCTCGACATCGGACCGGGCACGCGTGTCAAGGACCGCTGGGTGCTCCCGGTCTACGCCGTGTCGAAGAGCGGGCGCGAGCCTTGGGGGAGCGTGACCGTCACGGACGATCGCATGATTGAGGTGACTCCGAACGCCGATGACGACCGGGCCTGATGGACTCATGTGACGAGTGGCGGCAGCTCCACGTGGAGCAGGCTACGCCGGGGTCATGCATCGCAGCCTGCACCGCCATGGTCGCAAACTTCCGGGGCGCAGGTGTCTCCGAGGCTACGCTCAGGACCGAGTGGGGCTCCGAGCCGTATTTTGCCTTTCAGGCGGCCGATCATCTCAACATGCTCGACAGGTGTCTGGATCCGCTCGAACCCGCGACTCATCCATTCCTGGCCCGGCTGGTCACGCGTCACCCTCGCATCGTGACGATGAACGGTGGCCCCTGGACCCTCTTCCAGCGCACGAGGTTCGGCGCGCCGCTCCATGGAGACATGAAGAACGGTCGGCCGGCGACGGAGATCCGCCACGAACCCTTGATGTGGCACGCGGTCTTGATGGTAGAGGCAAGCGAGCGGGACTACCTGGTCCTGGACCCGTACTTTCCCGCGACCGGTCAGCCTTGGCGCGTAAGCCGGAGTGAATGGGTGGATTGCTGGACCGGGGTCGTCCTCCTCTTCGAGGACGAGTTCTAAGCCCGTCACGCCGCGGCGGTGGTCCTGTAGCGGCCCTGGGGGTCGGTCAGCAGGAGGCGGCGCTCGGCGAGGCGGTCGAGGATGGCCTGGATGCGCTTGCGTTGGCCGAAGTGGAAGGCCGAGGCGACGCCTTCGAGGTCGAGGGGGACCGGCGAGGCTTGCAGGACCTGCAGGACCGAGCCGAGCTGGTCGAGCGGGTCCTTGGGCCAGGGCAGGCGGGCGGCGGCGGTCTCGGCGGTGGGCTTGGAGGCGGCGGTCGCCTGGGCCTGGACGGGGGCGGCGGCGGCGTCCTTCAGCGAGCGGATGAGGCCGGCGGCCTCTTCGGCGGCGCGCTCGCGGTTGAGGGCCACCAAGCGCTCGAGCAGGTCGTCGTCGCTCAGATCCGCCGGCCAGCCGTAGGCGTCGAGCACCGCCGCGTCGAGGGCGTCGTGCAGACGGGCCAGCTCGTCGGTGCCGACCTTGAGGTGCAGGGCCTGCTCGGCCTTGCTGAAGGGCTGCTGGGCCCGGTGCTTGGCCAAGAGGTTGTACATCTTGGTCAGGTGCACGTCGGGGTGCTGCTCGAGCACCCGCTTGCGGTAGCCGTCCAGCGCCTCGCCCAGCTCGGCGATGCGGGCGCGCTGTTCTGGGGTGGGGTCGGGGAAGGGGTAGGTGTCGAAGCAGCGGGTGTTGTCGTAGGTGGGTCGGTCTTCCAGGGTTCCGCCTGTCGCGAGACTCCAGACCACGTGAGGGTGCGACGACAGCACACCGAGTGCGAAGCTGTCGGACAGGGTCACCGCAACGAGCTTGCAATCGGGGCAGATCGCGATGTCCAAGAAGACGAAGACGCGGTGCTTGGCGGTACGAGCAGTAGCGATGAAGCGCGATCGGCCCTGCAAGGCGGCGCGTAGCTTCGAGTTGGAACGCCCGAATAGCCACCAGTCGCGCTTACGCTGGGCATCACGGTTCTGGTCCCGCTCCGGCTTCACGTGGTCGTACAGCCACTGGTAGGCCGGCGGGTAGCGGTCGCGCAGCTGCTCGGCGGTCAGGCCGAAGGCGTCGATGACGTAGTTCTCGAGCCGGCCCTGCATCAGCTCGCGGGCGTTCAGGTGCGGGCGGATGATGGGCGGCAGGTCGTTCAGGTCGTAGCCCAGGGCGGTGACCTGCGCGGGGGTCAGGCGGAAGCCCTTGCCGACCAGGTTCATGCCCTGGAAGGACAGGTTCGCGTTGGCCTTCAGCGGCACCGCCGAGGCGACGTCGGCGCCGGCGGTCAGATCCGCGTGGATGCGGGTGACCGGGCGATAGGCGACGGCGACCGCCTTGGGGTCGGCCTCGTCGGTGACCCGGCCCAGGCGGGCCAGGCGACGGACGCCCTCGGCGGCGCGTTCGGCGACGGTCATGCTGATGCGGACGGCGGCGCCCTCGTCGACCCAGGGGTGGTCGGCGATGGCCATCAGCAGATCCAGGCGCGGGTCGGCGTCCAGGTGCTGGGCGATGACCTGGCGGTTGAAGGTCTGGCCCAGGCTGTTGGTGGTGATCAGGCCGAAGCGGCGGGCGCGTCCCTCGCGGACGGCTTGCGCCGCGCGGTGCCACCAGTAGACGACGAAGTCGATGACGTTCGGCACGTCAGGGTAGGCGGCGCGGACCGCCTCGACGTAGGGGTCGCCCAGCGCCTCGCGCATCACCTTGTTGCCGATGAAGGGCGGGTTGCCGACGATGAACTCGGCCTCGGGCCAGGCGGCGCGGGTCACACCCTGGTAGTCGAAGACCGGGACCTGGGCCGAGGTGTCGGGGACCTCCTTGCCGGTGACGTGGTGGACCTTGTTGGTGCGGCCGTCCCAGCGGGTCAGGGGCTGGCCGTCAGGACCGACGCGGGGGACCTTGGCCTGGTAGTCGATGAGGGCGTCGCGGTGCTGGATGGAGCGCTCTTCGCTGAGCACGGGGTCGGGGACGGCGGCGCGGCCGCGGTGGCGGATCTCCCACTGCAGGTGGCCCATCCACAGGACCAGCTGGGCTATCTCGGCCGCCCACTCGTTGATCTCCAAGCCCAAGAAGTGGCTGGGGACCACCGACTCGCCCTCGATGGCCAGGCCCTGCTGGCCGCCGCCCAGGGTGCGCAGGGCTTCGAGCACCTCGTGTTCGAGGGCTTTGACCATGGCGTAGGCGACGACCAGGAAGTTGCCGGTGCCGCAGGCGGGGTCCAGGACGCGCACCCGGGCGACGCGCTCGCGGAAGGTGCCGAGGAGCTTGCGGGCCTCGCCCAGGCGCTGCGGGGTCGGGGCGGCGGCGCTGTCGTCGTCGGCGGCCAGCAGCTCGTCGACGCGGGCCTGGACGGCGTCCCACTCGGCGCGCAGGGGCTCGTCGATGGTGGCGCGGACCAGGCGCTCGACGTAGGCGCGGGGGGTGTAATGGGCGCCCAGACGGTGGCGCTCGCGCGGGTCGAGGGCGCGCTCCAGCAGGGTGCCGAAGATGGAGGGTTCGACGAAGGACCAGTCGAGGGCGGCGACTCCGGCCAGGTCGTGGACCTCGTCGGCCTGGAGCGGCAGGGCCGTGGCGTCCTTGAACAGGGCGCCGTTGAAGCGCCGGATGAGCTCGAAGTCGAAGGGCTGGCCGCGGTCCATCGCCTGGAACAGGGCCGAGAGCATGGGGGCCAGCAGGTCGGAGCGCTGCAGGCCCTTGGCCAGCAGGCGGCTGAAGGCGCCCGGGGGGAGCAGCTCGACGTCCTCGGCGAACATGCAGAAGATGCAGCGCATCAGGAAGCGCGCGACCTCGTGGGGGTCGTGGCGGCGGCCCAGGCGCGCGGCGAGCTCGGCGAGGCGCTCGGCGGCCTCGAAGGTGACGGCCTCCTGGACGTGGGTGCGGTCGAGGGTGTGGGGCGCCTCGAAGCAGGCCAGCAGGACGCGGGCGTTGTCTTCGTCGGCGATGCGATCGAGCGGGATCACGATGCGCAGCGGGCTGAAGAACTCGCCGTACCACTCGCCCTTCTTGGGCCAGATCCACAAGGCATGGCCGACGTCGGCCACGATGAGCAGGGGCGGCCGGCCCTCGGACAACAGGCCGGCGTAGAAGCGGGCCTGCCCTTCATAGGCGCCCTGGATGTAGCTGGCGTAGGCCGGGGTGCCGCGGACGGGGGCCGAGCCCGGGTCCTTGTTCGACGAGCGCCCGCACTTGGCCTCGAGGACGAAGTGGCCCTTCTTGTAGAGATCGATGCGTCCGTGCTCGCCGGTCCCGGGGACGACGACCTTCTTCTCGAAGCAGTAGTCCTCGGCCGGCAGGGTCCCGTCGTACGGCTTGGCGGTGCCCAGGGCCTCGCAGAGCTGCTCGAGGAAGCCCTGCGCGAGCTGTTGCTCGTTGCCGGTGATGGCCTTCCAGCGCTGGGCGAACTCGTGCAAGCGCTCGAGGATCTCGGGCGCAACCGGTTTCGCGTTCGGATCGAAGAGGGCGGTGACGCTGTGATCGCTCATGGGCCGGGAAGGTAGCAGCGCGCCAGCGCGAGCGGCAAGGACCTCGGGTAACCGATTCGCGAGCCGTGCGGTGTTGCACCACAGGAAGCGATCGGTAGGCTCGGGCCCGGTCGCTCCAGCTTCATCGAGGTGTTCATGCCCTGGTTCGAGGTAAAGGCCCGCGTCGCGCTGAGGTGCGAAGTCACCGTTCACCAATCCATCGAGGCGGCGACGCCCGAGGAGGCCCAGCGCATCGCCGGTGAACGCGCGCCCGCGTTGGCCAAGTGGCCCGAGCACCCGGCGAGCCATTCACCGAGCGCGAGCCTGGTGTCGGTCGCCCGCGCCGCGACCTCGGATTTCGTCGCCTACCCACCAGACGCTGCCTTGATGGAGACGGGTCATTGGCGTCCGACCGAGCCGCCCGGGATGACCGACGGCAGCATCGTGCTTTTCACGAAGCTGGCCAGGAACGCGTCGGTGGAGGAGCTGGCCCGGGGCCATGCGACGCCGGTCCAGCTCAATGCGCTCGCGAAGCCGGTGCGCGCCTACGAGGACGGGGTCCTGCCGGTCCGCCGGCATCGCGGCTGCTTCGCGCAATGGGTTCTGGACCTGTGCAGCCAGCTCGGGTGCTTCCTGCTCGAGGGCGAAGCCGAGCCCACCCGCCCGGCGTTGCTGATCGACGCCTCGTCGCGCGCGTGCGTCGGGATCGTGATGCCGCTGAAGGACGGCGAGTCGAACGCCCCGCCCGTTCCCGACGCGTGGGTGAAGGCCACAAGCCCGAACCTGGCCGAGTTGCTGCGGGTCACCTGAGGTCCGATTCCGGCGAGCGGTTGGTGTCGGCAAGCCCGCGGGCCTATCCTCAGGGCACGAAGGCGCTTGGTCCCAGTTCCAGGTGACGGCGCAGGTCTTGGACGTCCGATCCGTGACTCGCGCTAGCTGACTTGGGTCTCGGATAGCCGAGGGCGGCCAGCTGCTGCTCGACCTCTTGGAGCAGCCGCCGCGCGGCCGTCGTTCGTCGGCGGAGGAGTTCGTCCCTGACCTTCGACAGACCTCCCGTACCCCACCAATGCTCGTGGGCGAAGGTTCGAATCTGTTCGGCGTTCGCGGATGCGAGGTTCAGCGCCATCTCTGAACCTCACATCTCGCCGTGGACCTCGCCCCACCCGAAAGCGAGGCGATGACGCGTACACGCCTCGTGCAGAGCCTTCTTGACCTCTCGAACCTTGCGTTCGTCGAGGTAACCGCGAAAGACCCACTCCATGCGGTGGACCGAGTCGACGTCCCACTCGCTATTGATGCGTTCATCCTGGTCGTCCCAGTGTTCGACGCTGCGAAGCCAGCAGGTCGATACCCGTTCACACAAGTACTTCATGAACCTGAGGGCGTCATCGCCTGGAGGCGAATCGACGAAGACTGTGGCGACGGTCAGCGACCGGGCCGTCTCGACCCAATCGGGACAGTCATCGCTATCGATGTGCATGCTCCCCTCCATCGCGTTTTCATCCATGCGATCGTGTGAAACGGCGTGTCGACCGAGAACCATAGTTCAGGTGTCGTTCGTTGGGCAAGTGAGCACTGAACGCATGTATTTGAATCACCGCGCTCCGTCGTGGGCGACAGGGCGCGGCGCCGAAGGACAGGGCGCAGCTGGAACGGCATCGTGGCGGTCAGGCGCAGGGGTGCGGGATTGGCCGGGTTGGCCGGGAGATGGCTGGAAGGGGCGTCTGGCGACGCGGCGCTCGACGCCCCACCCTCGGGCCTGGACGTCGGGTCAGTCGTCGTCCCGCTCGCGGGCCCGGGGGCGCTCGCGGTCGTCGTCACTCTGGCGGCCGCCCAGCGGGACCTTCACGCGCGGCGCTGCGTCGGTGCCGACGTAGGCCGCCGCGGCGCCGTGGTGATAGACCAGCTCGCCGCCCTCGTGCCCGGTGCGCAGGCCCAGGCCGGCCACGGCGATGGCGCCGACCGTCGTCGCGGCCAGCAGGCCGCGCGAGAGCTTCTCGCGTCGGGCCAGGGCGAAGGCCGCTGCGGACAGGGCGAGGACGCCGACCGCGGCCCAGGTGAAGACCTCGGCCGCCTCCTCGTGCTCCTCGATGGCGTCGTGGGCGACGACCTCTTCGACGCGCTCCTCCTCGGCCTCGCCCGTCTGCAGGCCCGCGAAGGCGCTGGCGACGAGCAGGACCTGCAGGGCCAGCAGCAGGCCGAGGGGGCGGCGGATCACGCCCTGGCGGGCGAAGAAGACCAACAGGAAGAGCGCGACCAGCGGCACGACGAGCGCGAGGCCGAGCGGGAGGTGAACCAGGCCGGGATGAAGGGGTAGTTCGCCCATGGGAGTGCTCCTTGGTGGGGTGGATGACCAGGGGTCCGTGTCGAGCATGGAGGCCCCCTCGGCGCGCTGGCCATCCGTCGCGTGACGCGAGAGGCGCTCGGACCCGCCGCGTCTGGGGCTCGTCCGTCATCCGTCGTATGTCCGAGAGACCATAAAGACCTGGCGCCGCCGGTGCAGGCCGGCCATCCTGATCCCATGGCTTCGTCCCGCCCCGGTCTGGCGCTCGCGCTGTTCGCCATCGTGCTGAGCCTGATGGCGGTCGACATCGTGGCCGACCTGCAGGGCGGGGACGACCGAGGTTCCCACGTCGCGCTCGAGGGCCTGGTGATGGCGGTGGCGCTGCTCGGCGCGGTCATCCACTACCGCCTGTGGCGCCAGGAGCGCGCCAGCGCGCGGCGCGCGGTCCTGGCGGCGCGCTCGGACGTGGCCTCCTGGCGGGCCGAGGCCGAGCGCTGGCGGGCCGAGGCCCAGGACGTCTTGCGAGGGCTCGGCGCCGCCGTCGACCGGCAGCTGACCGCCTGGCAGCTCACCGAGGCCGAGCGCGAGGTGGCGCTGCTCGTGCTCAAGGGCCTCAGCCACAAGGAGATCGCCAGCGTGCGGGGGACGAGCGAGCGGACCGCCCGAGACCAGGCGCGCGCGGTGTATCAGAAGGCCGGGCTCGCCGGCCGCGCCGAGCTGGCCGCGTTCTTCCTGGAGGATCTGCTGGTCCTCGAGCCCCACGCCTCCAAGGGACCGGGCCTCGGCGGCTAGCTCGGCGGCGCCCTCGTGTTGGATCGCCCTGATCGCGTCTCCGTCCTCGGTGTCGTAGCCGGTAGTCTGGGCGGACTCGCCGAAGACCAGCGTCACCGGGCCGCAGCGGCCCCACCTCCAACCCTTGCGCGCACCACGTACGCGTCCCGGCGGCGCCCACCGGCACGATGGCGATGCCGCCGCGTGTCGCCAGCACGAAGCCGCCCTGCTGGACGGGTTTCGGCTCGCCCTCGGCGTCGGCGGCGCTCATCGGGACGGCCCCTGGACCTGGCCTCAGGCGCCCGAGGCCACGGTGACCGGGGCGACGGGGGGCTGGGCGTCCTCGGCGGGCGAGGCGGCCCGCGGGTCGCGCGCGGCGAGGCGGGCGTACAGGACCGGGACGACCAGCATGTTGAGCAGGGTCGAAGAGACGAGGCCCCCCAGGATGACCACGCCCATCGGGGCCTGGATCTCGTTGCCGGGCGCGTGGCCGGCCAGCACCAACGGGACCAGCGCCAGGGCCGAGCCCAGGGCGGTCATCAGGATGGGCGACAGGCGCTCGAGCGAGCCGCGCTCGACGGCCTCGGCGAGGCTGGCGCCCTCGACCGTCCGCAGGTGCTCGAAGTGCGAGACCATCATCAGCCCGTTGCGGGTGGCGATGCCGAAGAGGGTCACGAAGCCGACCAGCGAGCCGATGCTGAGGACGGCGTCGCCCATCGCCACCGCCGCCACGCCGCCGATGAGCGCGAGCGGCAGGTTGACCATGACCATCAGGGCGTTGCGCAGCGAGCCGAAGGCCGCGAAGAGGAGCAGGAGGATGCCGACGACGACCACCGCGCCCAGCACCGACAGGGTGCGGGTGGCCTCGGACTGGCTCTCGAACTGTCCGCCGTAGTCGAGCCAGTAACCCTCGGGCAGCTCGACCTGGTCCCCGATGCGCTGGCGCAGCTCGGCGACCACCGAGCCCAGGTCGCGCTCGGCGACGTTGGCCATCACCACGATCTTGCGCTGGTTGTTCTCGCGCGTGACCAGGTTGGGCCCGGCGTCGCGGCGCACCTCGGCCAGCAGGCTCAAGGGCACGGTGGGGCCGGCGGGGGTGGCGACCAGGGTCGCGCGGACCCGGTCGAGGTCGGCCCGCGCCTCGTCGGCCAGGCGCACGACGACGGGCCACGAGCGGTCGCCAGCATAGACGCGCGTCGCGGCGAGGCCGGCGTGGGCGACCTCGATCAGCTCGGCCAGGGCGCCGGTGCGCAGGCCGAAGCGGGCCACGGCCTGGCGGTCGAAGTCGACCGAGAGCTGCGGGATGTCGACCTGCTGCTCGAGCGAGACGTCGACCGCGCCCGGCACCTGCTGGGCGACCGCCTCGATCTGTCGCCCGAGCGCCCGCAGGACGAAGAGATCGTCGCCGAAGAGCTTGATGGCGATGGCGGCCCGGGTGCCCGAGAGCATGTGATCGATGCGGTGCGAGATGGGCTGCCCCAGGGTCACGACCGCGCCCGAGACGGTCGCCAGCTCGGCGCGGAGATCGGCCAGGAAGGCCTCGCGCGAGCGGGTCAGCGGGTGTAGGCGGACGTCGATTTCGGAGGCGTTGACGTCCTGGGCGTGCTCGTCCAGCTCGGCGCGGCCGGTGCGTCGGTCGGTGGCGGCCACCTCGGGGAAGGCCAGCAGGATCTCCTCGACCCGCCGGCCGATGGCGTCCGACTTGTCGAGCGAGGTGCCGGGGACGGTGACCACGCTGACGGTCAGCGCGCCCTCGTTGAACTCGGGCAGGAAGGTCGTGCCCAGGCGCGGGCCCAGCCAGGCGGCGAGGCCCACCAGGCCGGCGACCAGGGCGGCGACCGCCCAGCCGTGACGCAGGGCGCCGCGCAGGACGGGGCGGTAGGCGGCCTTGAGCCCGCGGACCACGGCGCCGTCCTCGTGGCGGCCGGCGGCCGTGCGGGGCAGCAGCCAGGCGCACAGGGCCGGGGTCAGGGTCAGGGCGACGACCAGCGAGGCGAAGATGGCGACCAGGTAGGCGAGGCCCAGCGGGAAGAGCAGGCGCCCCTCGACGCCCGAGAGGAAGAAGAGCGGGAGGAAGACCAGCATCACGATGAAGGTGGCGAAGACGATCGAGCTGCGGATCTCGCGGCTGGCCTCGTAGACCACCTCGAGGACGGGAAGGCGCTGCTCCGGGGCGCGGCGGGCGTTGTCGCGCAGGCGCCGCACGACGTTCTCGACGTCGATGATGGCGTCGTCGACCAGCGAGCCGATGGCGATGGTGAGCCCGCCCAGGGTCATCGTGTTGAGGCTGGCGTCCATCGCGCGCAGGGTCAGCACGGCGACGATCAGCGACACCGGCAGCGCGGCCAGCGAGATCAGGGTCGCGCGGGCGTTCAGTAGGAAGACGAAGAGGATGACCGCGACCAGGATGGCGCCGTCGCGCAGGGCGTGCGAGACGTTCGAGACGGCGGTCTCGATGAAGTCGGACTGGCGGAAGAGGTCGCGCTCGAGGGTGATGCCCTTGGGCAGGGCCTTGGCGAGGGAGGCCAGCTCGGCGTCGAGCGCCTCGGTCAGGGCCAGGGTGTTGGCGCCGGGTTGCTTGGTGATGCCGAGCACGACCGCCGGGCGGGCGTTGGCCGAGCCGGTGCCGCGCTCGAGCCCGGGTCCGATGACGACGGTGGCGACCTGGCCGACGGTGACCGGGACGCCGCCGGTCAGGGCGACGACGACCTGCTCGACGTCCTCGCGCGAGGTCAGGCGGCCGACGGCGCGGATGAGCGACTCCTGGGCGCCCTCGATGAGGAAGCCGCCGGTCGAGTTGGCGCTCGAGGCCTCGAGGGCGGCCACGACCTGCTCGAGGGTGACGCCGTGGCGCCGCAGGCGGTCGGGGTCGACCTGGACCTGGAACTGCTTGGCGTCGCCGCCGATGGGGATGACCTGGGCGACCCCGGGGACGGCGAGCAGGCGCCGCCGCACGGTCCAGTCGGCGGCCTCGCGGACGGCCATGGGGGGCTGGGTCTCGTCGCCGGTCAGGGCGACGAAGAGGATCTCGCCCATGACCGACGAGACGGGCGCCAGGGTGGGCGGCCCGATGTCCTCGGGGAGCTGCCCGGCGGCGAGCTGCAGGCGCTCGGCGACGACCTGGCGGGCGACGCGCATGTCGACGCCCCAGTCGAACTCGACCCAGACGACCGAGAGGCCGATGCCCGAGGCCGAGCGGACGCGGCGGACGTCGGTCGCGCCGTTGACGGCGGTCTCGACCGGGAAGGTGACCAGGGACTCGACCTCTTGGGGCGCGAGGCCGTGGGCCTCGGTGACGATGGTCACGGTGGGCGCGGTGAGATCGGGGAAGACGTCGACCGGCATGCGCAGCGTCTCGTAGGCGCCCCAGCCCGTCAGGACGAGCGTGGCGACGATGACGACGACGCGGTGGCGAATCGACCAGGCGATCAGACGATCCATGGGAGGCTCCTAATGCGCGTGGCCGTGGGCGGGGACCGAGCCGGCCGCCGAGGCCAGCTTGACGTCCCAGGCGCCGGTGGTGACGACGTACTCGCCCGGTGCCAGGCCGTCGGTGACCTGGACCCAGCCCTTGGAGCGCAGGCCCAGGGTGAGGGGCCGGCGGGCGAAGGCCTCGCCGTGGACCTGGACGTAGGCCACGGGGCGACCGGCGTCCTGGACGATGGCCGCCTCGGGGATGGCGACCGCGCGGACGGGGGCGCCGGTGCCCAGGGTGACCTTGACGAACTGCCCGATACGCAGGCGCCCGTCCGGGTTGTCGAGCTCGAAGCGGATCGGGACGGTGCGGCTGACCGCGTCCACCACGCTGCCGACGCTGGCGAGGCGCCCGTTCAGCGCGCTGACGGCGTGCAGAGCGGGGTCGCCGTCGACGCTGAACCAGGCGTCGGACGGGGTGCCGAGGCGCGGCAGGTCCGACTCGAAGACGCGGACCTCGAGGACCACCCGGCCGAGATCCATCAGCGTGAACAGGCCGTCGCCGGGCTGCACGTGCCGGCCGCTGAAGGCCTCGGAGGCGACCAGGGTGCCAGCGAAGGGAGCGCGGACCTCGACGCCGGCCGCGGGGCCGCCCTTCGCGGCGGCCTCCCACTGCTCGAGGCGTGCGCTGGCGCCAGCGAGGCGGGCGCGGGCGACCTTGACGGCGCCGGCGGCCTCGTCGACCGCGCGTCGAGGCACCAGCCCGTCGGCGTGCAGGCGCGTGGCGCGGGACAGGGCCGGGGTCGCCGCGTCGAGCTCGGCGCGAGCGGTGCGGACCTCGGCTTCGAGGGCGGGGCGGTCGCTGGGGCCGCCGACCGGGGGGACCACGGTCGCGAGGAGCTGCCCGGCCTCGACCCGGGCGCCCGGCTGGGGGGCCGGGTCGGCCAGGACCACGCGCCCGGCGAGCGCGGCCGACAGGCGCGCCTCACGGCCGGGGACGACGCCGATGTCGCCGATGGCGCGCAAGGTGGGCTGCAGGTCCTGCTCGGCGACCCGCAGCATGGCGAAGTCGGTCTTCCACTGCTGCTCCTTCAGGTAGCCGATCTCCGAGGGATCTTCGGCCTCTTCGGGGGCGGCCTCGCGGGCGGCGGCGGCGTCCGCGTGGACCACGCAGCCGGGCAGCTCCATCACGTCGGGGGCGCCGGCGGTGCGGATGGTGACGGTCAGCTTGCAGGCGCCGGCCTTCGTGGGCCGCAGCACCGGGCGGAAGATGCCGGGGTTGCGCGGGGCGTCGGCCGTGACCTCGACCTCGCTGCCGTCGGACTGGACCAGGGTGACGGTCAGGGCGCCCTCGGTGGCCGGCCGGAAGCTGGGGACCAGCGTCACGTGGGCGGCGAAGGCGCTGTCGAGGCCGACCGCGAGCGCGTCGTTCTCGCTGAACAGCTCGTGGCGATCGGACCAGAGGGTGTAGGCCAGGCCGGGGCGCTCGTCGGGGTCGGGCGCCCCGTGGTCGTCGTGGCCGTGGCCGTGGCCGTGTTCGTCGTGCGCGTGGCCGCCCGCTTCGTCGTGGGGGTGGTGGTGGCAGGCGGCGGCGAGGGCGACGAGGGCGAAGGGCGTCACGAGGCGCAGCGGGCGACAGGCGGAGAGGCTCATCGGGGGCTCCTGGCGGTGGCGCGGAAGAGGTCGAGGCGGGCTTCGGCGGCGGCGCGGCGAAGCGCGAGGAGGTCGAGGCGGGCCTCGACCAGGGTCCGGTGGACGTCGAGCAGCTCGGCGATGGGGCGCTCGCCTTCCCGCCAGGCCGCCTCGGCGCGGGCGGCGAGGGCCTCGAGGCGGGGGAGCCGCCCTTCGGCGAAGGTCCGGGTCAGGGCGGCGCGCTGGATGAGGGTCGCGTGGGCGGCACGCACCTGGCCGGTGATCTGGCGCTCGAGGACCTGCTCCTCGGCCGCGAGGCTGGCGAGGGCCGCCTGGGCGCGGGCGCGATCGGCCTGGCCGCGATCGAAGAGGGGGACCTCGACGCTGACCCCGGCGGTGTAACCCCAGGCGGTGCCGTCGCCGAGGTCGCTCGACTTGGCGCCGGCGGAGACGACGAGGTCGGGGATCCAGGCGCGGCGTGCGGCCTCGAGCTCGCGCTCGGCGCGGTTGCGGCGCTCGCGGAGGGCCCGGCGGTCGGGGCGGGCCTCGAGCGCGGCGGCCACCAGCGCGTCGACGTCCTCGGGGGGGCTGCCTTCGGCGAGCTCGCCGGCGGCCTCGAGGCCTGGCGCCGGGCGCCCCAGGACCAGGCCGAGCGCGACCCGGTCGGCGGCCAGGTCGGCGGCGGCGCGCGCGATGCGCACGTCGAAGGCGCCGAGCTCGGCCTCGAGGCGCTCGAGGTCGTAGGCCGAGGCCTCACCGCCCGCGACCAGCCGGCGCGCGCGGTCCACCGTCTCGGCGAAGGCGCCGCGGCCCTGGGTCAGGGCCTCGAGGCGGTCGCGGGAGGCCGCGGCGGCGAGCCAGGCGGCGGTGGCCTCGGCGCGCAGGGCCAGCCGGGCGGCCTCGGCCTGCTGCTCGGTGGCGGCGAGCGTGGCGCGCGCGGCGGCACGGCGAAGCCCGCGGCGCCCTGACAACTCGATGGGGAGGCCGGCGCGCAGGAAGTCGTCCGAGTAGCCCTGCCCGTCGTCGAAGACCTCTTCGCGGTCGTAGGAGACGGTCGGGTTGGGCAGGACGCCGGCGGCCTCGACCTCGGCGCGGGCGGCCTGGATCGTGGCCTCGAGGGCCGCGAAGCGCGGGTCCTCGGCCGGCTGGCGCTGCAGGAGATCCGCGAGGGTGATCTCGGGGGCCTCGGGTGGGGCGGGCGGCGCGGGAGGCGGCTGGGCGAGCGCGGCGGCGCTGGGTAGCGCCAGGGTCAGGGCGATGAGCAGGGCCGAGGGACGGGCCCGGGGCGACGGCGACATGGACGGCTCCGGCGAGGAGGTTGGCGCTGGGCCGCACGGCGGCGCCGCGCGTGCCCGGGAGGGCGTCCGAGGCCGTGTCGCGCGGCGCTCGTGTGAGTGCATGCACGGACGCCACACGCCGAGAGGGCGGGGCGGCACGGCTGCGAGCGCGGGGCGGGTCGGGCGGCGGACGCCGGACGCACTTGTCCCGTCAGACCGGAGGCGATCCCTTGGGGGCGAGGCGCAGGACGGCGATGGGCGGCCCGCGCGGGCTCGCGCGAGGCCGGATCGCCGCCTGGTCGGCAGGGATCAGGGGGGGCGGGGCCAGGCCGGCGAGCGTCTGCGCGGCGGTCAGGGCCGGGATCTTGGCCAGCGGCGCGTAGCCCTCGTGCTGGTGCTGGTCGGGCGCGCCGTGGTCGTGGTCGTGCGCCGCGTGGTCGGCGGCGTGCGCGGCGGACTCGGACCCGTGGGAGTCGTGTGCCGGCGCGTGGGCGTGGGCCCCCGAGACGCCGACGGGCGCGTGCGGGTGCCCGCCCAGATGGCCGAGCGCGCCCAGGTACGCGAGCAGGCACACGGCCGCGAGACGTCGCGTCCAGCGGGCCTGGAGGCGGTGCGAGTCGCTGGCTGAGGTTGCTCGGGGACCGGCCATTGGGGTCGCACTCTCCCGTCGCGCACCCGCGGTGTCAAGCAAGGGCAGGCTGCGTTCGGCCGCGTCGGCGCCCGGGACCTCGAAGACGCGCGTGTGGCGGCGTCGCGCAGGGGCCGCTACAAAGGGCCATGCTCGACGGCGCGCCCTCCCCTGCCCCGCTGCTGCCGCCCCGGCTGGGGGCGGCGGTGTTCGCGGCGCTGTTCGGGCTGTTCCTGCTGACCGGGTCGCGGGGCGAGGTCGGCAGCGACAGCTCGACGCTGATGGCGGTGGCCGAGAACCTGGTGCTGCAGGGGCGGCCCGAGGTCGACACCCTGGTGCCCGGGTACTCCGTGCGGGGCCCCGACGGGGCGCTGTACGCCAAGTACGGGCTGGGGCAGCCGCTCTTGATGACGCCGGCCGTGTTCTGGAAGCGGGTGCTGGTGTTCTCGGGCCTTCCCGCGGCCGAGCAGACCCTGCTGTCGACCCTGGGTCTGCTGGCGCTGCCCGCGGCCGCCGGGGCGCTTTCGGGGTTGCTGCTGCTGCTGATGGCGCGGCTGGCCGGGGCGTCGCTGGCGGCGGCCAGCCTGGCGGTGGTGGCGCTGGCGCTGACGACGCCGCTGTGGGTCTACGCGCGGATCCTGTGGTCCGAGGCGCTGCAGACGGCGCTGGTGGCCGTGGGGCTGGCCCTGCCGCTGATGCAACGGCACCGGCCAGAGGCGCGCTGGCCGTTGCTCGCGGGGTTGGCGCTGGGGCTGGCGGTCCTGACCAAGAGCTTCCTGGTCCTGGCGGTGCCCGCGGCCGCCGCGCTGCTGGCCTTGGGGCGCCGCGAGCACGCGGTCCGCGACCTGGCGCTGCTGGGCGCCGGGCTGGCCCCCTTCGCCGCGCTGGCGGCCTGGTACAACGCGCTGCGCTTCGGCACGCCGCTGTCGGCCGGCTACGCCGACGGGGTCGACGTGCTGGGCTTCTCGACGCCGCTGCCAGAGGGGCTCTACGGCCTCGTGCTCAGCCCGGGCAAGGGCCTGCTGCTCTACGCCCCGGCCCTGCTGCTGCTGCCTTGGGGCCTGCGCCCGCTGTGGCGCCGCGCCCGGGGGCCCGTGCTGGTCGTCGCCGCGCTGATCGCCGCGTGGACGGGCGCCGTCGCCTGCTGGTGGGCCTGGCACGGTGGCGAGACCTGGGGCCCGCGCCTGATGGTGCCGCTGCTGCCCGTCATGATGGTGCCGGTCGCCCTCGCCCTCGACCGGGTCCTCGCGCGCGGCCGCCTCGCCCACGCCCTGACCGCCCTGGCCCTGCTCGCCGGCTTCGCCGTGCAGCTCCCCGGCGTGCTGGTCTCCTTCGCCGACTTCTACCGCACCGTCCCCTACCGCCCGTACGCCGAGGTCATCGGCCTGGACCGCCCGGTCACCGCGGCCGAGCTGGACCGCGACAACCTGGCCCACGTCCACTTCGACCTGCCCTACAGCCCCATCGCCGGCCACTGGTGGCTGGCCCTGCAGCTGCCCGCGCCGACCCTGGCGGACCCGCCCTGGGCCGGCTCCGACGCCGTCCCCGACCGCCCGCCCCGCCTGCGCCCGGACGCGCTGCGCGCCGACCTGTGGCTGGCCCGCGACCTGCCCGTCGCCGGCCCGCTGGCCTGGGGCCTGGCCGCGCTGCTCCTGCTGGTCGTGGCCGCCGCGGCCGTCCGCTGGGCGCGCCTCGTCAGGACGCCAGGGTCACCGGCTCGGAGCCCGACTCCGGCAGGTCCTCGACCCCCGCGTTGATGGCCCGCGCCTCGGCGGCCAGCGCGGCGATGCGCTCGTGCACGATGGCCATCAGCGCGTCCTTGTCGTCGGTGTCGTAGCCCGTGGTCTGGATGGGCTCGCCGAAGACCAGCGTCACGGGGCCGCTGCGCACCCACTTCCAGCCCTTGCGCACGACGTACTGCGTCCCGGCGATGCCCACCGGCACGATGGGGATGCCGCCGCGGGTGGCCAGCACGAAGCCGCCCTTCTTGAAGGGCTTCAGCTCGCCCTCGCGGTCGGCGCGGCTGCCCTCGGGGAAGATGATGACGGGCTTGCCGGCCGCGATGGTGCGCGCCGCCTTGTCGATGCTGGCGAAGGCCTTGCCGCGGTCGTTGCGGTTGATGGCGATCATCCCGACCGCCCACATCGCCCAGCCGAAGAAGGGGAAGTAGAACAGCGAGTGCTTGGTCAGAAACCGCAGCGGCACGTCCGAGACCGCCATCAGGGCGGGCGGGTCGAAGTGGCTCTGGTGGTTGGCCATCAAGATGACGCCGGGGCTCCGGTACAGGTGCTCGATGCCGCGCACGTTCAGGCGCGTCACGCCGCAGCTGCGGACCAGGCACCAGGACCAGCCGCGGGTCAGGTGCCACCACAGGTCGCGCTTTCGGTCCAGCAGACCGACCACCGTGATGACGGTCATGACGATCGAGGTGCAGACCACCAGGTAGAACAGGGTCCACACGGTTCGCAGGTACTTCATCGGGCTCTCTCGGCTGAGTGACCCCGGCATTACCACGCCGGGGCGGCGCCGTTCAAATGCCCGTTGCGCGGTCGCGATTCCCCGCTGACACCGGCGTAGGCGGCCACGAGGCCGCTGCAGGCAGGTCACGCCCGCGGCCTCGAGGCCGCGAATGGCAGGTCACCGAGGTCCCTCAGGGCAGCTGCAGGCAGTACACCCGGCGCGGCACGGCGCAGGACCCGACCTCGGCGGCGGTCCAGGCCTCGCCCTCGCCCGCGCAGACGCCCACCAGGGTCCCGCCGCCGGCGGCGCTGTGGGTCCACTCGCCGCAGCTGGCGCCGTAGGTCGACAGCGGCGGCGGCGCCTTGCCCTTGGGGGTCGTGCCGGTCCAGGCCGTGCACTCGGCCGACGCAGGCTGCGCGAACTCGGTCCAGGTCAGCGGGGCCGCCAGCGCGCCGTCGACCAGATCCGCGGCGTCGGTCGCGACCAGCCTCGTCCACAGCTGGTGCTCGGGGTCCCAGGTGCGCCAGGGGCCGCCGCCCGAAAAGCGCGAGATCGCGTCCTGGCCGGGCACCGAGAGCCAGGCCGCGTACGAGCCCGGCAGCCCCGCCGCGAAGGCCAGGCTGGCGCACAGGCTGTCGGCGCCGGCGACGCCGTTGAGGTCGCCCGCCTTGGCCTCGAGCGAGGTCACGAAGGCCCGCGGGTGGTCCGCCACGCAGCCGGCGAAGCTCTCGCTGCTGCCCTCGGGGCAGTAGCAGGTCGCCACGCCGCCCTCGGCCTTGCAGCGATCGGGGCCGGGGGGCTGGCATGGATCCAGGCCGTCCTCGGTGTTCTGGGGCAGGCAGGGGTCCAGCACGCACACGCCGAAGGCCTTGACCCAGCCGGCCTCGCACCCGCAGACCGCCACGCCGTCCACCGCCGTGCAGCCCTGCTCGTGCGGGTTGGTGCAGGGGTCGGGCAGGCAGGGGTCGTCGGTGCAGCCGCCCAGCCCGTCGTCGTGCAGCGGCGGCGCGCACAGGCAGCGCGCCTCGCCGGTCGAGGCGTCGCAGATGGGCTTGAGCGGGTCGATCGTGCACGGGTTCGGGTCGCACAGGGCGTTGTCGAAGCGGAAGCCGAAGAGCTCGCCCGGGCCGATGAGCTGCATGCGCACGCGGAAGCGCTGGGCGGTGATGGCGTCGAGCGGCGGCAGGTCGACGAAGTCGTCGATGTAGTCGCCCTTGTTCAGGATCTTCTCGCTGAACTGGGTCACGGTGCCGATGGAGGTCAGGCCCTCGACGCGGACGAAGAGCTTGCCGTCGACGCGCGCGTTCACGTACAGGCGCGAGGCGACCTTGCCGGGCGCCATGCGCATCGGGCGCGTCACCAGGTTGTTGGTGCCGCCCGCGGCCTCGAGCCCGGCGAACCCGCCCTCGCGCACCGTGGCGCGGAAGACGCCGCCGGCCGCCTTGGCGTCGGTGCACGTGCTCATCTCGACGCCGCCCGCGAAGAAGTGCCACAGGCCGCCCTCGGCCGCCGGCGGGCCGCCGGTCAGGCTGTCGATGCTGGTGTCCGGCTGCCCGTCGTCGAAGGCGTTGGCCAGGATGGCGTCCAGATCGGGGGTCAGCTCGTCGCGAACGAACGCCCAGTGGCGGCCGTCGCGGCTGGAGACCAGGGACACGTAGGCGGTCTTGGGGCAGACGTTCAGGCGCTTCTGGACGAGGCCGAGCCACACGCTGCCGGCGCGCCAGGCCACCATGTCACCCATGACGCGGCCGGCGCCCAGCTCGTCCTGGGTGGGGCCCAGGACGCCGGGCATCTGGACGGCGTTGGGCGAGGCGATCCAGCCCGCGGTGGGGTCGGCGCTGCCGAAGGCGACGGCGCGGGCGTCGCCGAGGGTGGCCGAGGTGACGGCGGCCAGGGCGACGAAGCGCTGGTCGACCGGGTCCCAGACCAGGCGGGTGCGCTCGCCGACGCGGGCGTAGAGATCGGGCAGCTCGGCCGTGGTCTTCATGTCGAGGACCGGCCCGGAGGCGGCCGGGGTGAAGGCCACGCCGTCGGGCGAGGTGTAGACGTAGACCCCGGGCGCGCTGACGGCGCCGATGGGCAGGCGGGTGACCGACAGGACGAAGGCGCCGCCCTTCAGGGCGACCTCGGCGGTGACCAGGCCGTCGTCGCGCAGGACGCAGTGCGAGGCGGGGACGGCCTCGTCCAGGACGGGCTCGACCCAGGGGCCCTCGGGCGAGGCGGCGGCGGAGACGCACAGCCAGGAGGGCTGGCTGTCGACCGCGTACAGCTGGCGGTAGCCCATGGTGTAAAGGCGCCACGGGTAGGGCTTGAGCGGGTGCTCGTCGGGCAGGGCCGCGCGCACGTCCTCGGGCACGTGGACCAGGCTGCCGGCGGCGCGGGCGCGGCCGATGGCGGCGGCCCCCTCGAGGTCGGGCTCGACGACCCAGCCGCCCTGGCGGGTCAGCGTGTGCACGCGGCGCGACAGGCCCTCGCGGCTGGCGATGAACCAGTCGTCGACGAAGAGCTGCGGGCGGTCGTCGATGACCAGATCGCCCTTGCCCGGGCCGGGGACGGCCGCGAGGCTCTGGATGGGGCCCTCGATGCAGCCGCCCTCGTACTCGATGAAGCCGGGGTCGCAGGCGCACTGGGCGGCGCCGGGCAGCTCGGGCACGCAGGTGGTCTGCGCGTAGCCGTTACAGGGGTTGGGGTCGCAGGGGTCGTCGACGCAGGTCTCGGTCGTCTCGCAGACGTCGGGGCACTCGGGCGGGACCTCGCAGTCGTCGCAGGGCTCGCAGACGCCGGGCGTGCAGGTCTCGTTGCCCCAGGTGACCTGGCCGGGCGCGCACTGGCACAGGGCGACGGGCCCCTCGGGCACGCAGGTCGTGAACGGCGCCTCGCCGCAGGGGTTGGGCAGGCACGGGTCGAAGGTGCAGGCGCCGGTCCCGTCGTCGTGCGCCCCGGGGTCGCAGTAACACAGCGGCGACCCGTCGGGGTTGAGCGCGCACGAGGTCTTGAGCGGCTCCTTGCAGGGGTTGGGCGTGCAGGCGCTCGGGGCGACGCAGGTCAGCAGATCGCCCTGGTAGACCTCGATGAAGCCGTTCAAGCACCCGCCGCAGAAGCCCGAGAAGCACTCCTTGTTGAGCAGCGTGCAGCCCTCGCACGGGTCCGTCGGGTCGAGCGCGCAGTCGCCGAACTCGTCGGCCACGTAGCCCGGCAGGCAGTCCCAGCACAGCCCGCCCGAGCACTCCTTGTGCTGCGCGAGGCACGGGTCGGGGATGCACGGGTCCTGGACCGTCTCGCCGGGCCCCACCTCGGCGCCGCCGTCGGGGGACGAGCCGTCGGGTCCCTTGGCGTCCGGCACGTCGGGGCCGTCGTCGCCCTCGGCCACCTCGTTCGCCCACAGGTCCACCACCTCGGTGCACCCGCCCGCGGCGATGGCCCCGACCACGACAGCCAGCGCCCACCCTCTCGTCGCTCCCACGCGTCCTCCTGGATCGGATCGGGCTCGGACGCCGGAGCATAGCGGCGGGGCGGGAAGCCAGCAAGTTGGGTGGGTGGGGGTGGGGGGTGGTGGGGGGGGGGGGTGAGGTGGGGGGTTTGGGGGGCGAGGCGGCAGGGGGTGGGGGCGAGGCGGCAGGGGGTGGGCGAGGTGCGGTAGCCTTCGCTTCGGCCGGCCTCAAGGGCTTTGTCCCCCTTGGCCGTCCTGACGGCCGGCCAATTCCTCGCGGACGACAAAGCCCTTGACCCCGGCCTACGCTGCGGCTGGGGGGCTGATATTGGCCCGGACGGGGGCGTCCGGGCCGCGGGGCGGCCCGAGACCCGGACTGGGTCGTGGGGTGCCGGGGTGGGCGGCTGGTCGGAGGTCCATGGGCCGGTCGCGCATGGTGGGCGTTGGGTCGGCATGCGGGGCAGAATTAAACGATTGAGTGATTAGTCGTCCCGGGGCAGTGGTCCAAGGGCGGGTCGCCGTCCCGGGGCGGGAGCCAGCGGGTCGTCGTCCCGGGGCGGGAGGTCCGGGGGCGGGTCGTCGTCCCGGGGCGGGAGGTCCGGGGGCGGGTCGTCGTCCCGGGGCGGGAGGTCCGGGGGCGGGTCGTCGTCCCGGGGCGGAAGCCAGCGCGTCGTCGTCCCGGGGCGGAAGCGCGTCGTCGTCCCGGGGCGGAAGCCAGCGCGTCGTCGTCCCGGGGCGGAAGCCAGCGCGTCGTCGTCCCGGGGCGGAACTCCCAGAGCGGGTCGCCGTCCCGGGGCGGAAGCGCGGGGCGGAAGCGCGGGGCGGACGCGCGGGGCGGGGCCGAGTCGAGAAATCGACATCTGGATGGGGCGGGGAGGGAAATAGTTGTTGACGGATTTCAGGGGCGCTCTGCGGGCGATCGAGGGTCGGGGTCGAGGAGGGGCTGGAAGGGGCCTGGGAGGCTCTACAGCGCGCTGATCCGGGGGAAGGGTCGTCGCGAGTCGTCCGGAGGCGCTGAACGGGCGTCCAGGGGGCGCTACGAGGGAGAGGGGCCCCCCGTGCTATGCTCGTGGCCTCGATTGGGAGGGCTTCGGGATGAGCAAGGGCTTGGAAGTGCTGAGGAAGTTGAGCGACGAGGGGCTGCTGGGGCGGGTCGGCGAGCTGGTCGACCTGGAGCGACGGACGACGGCCAATCTGGTGGTCTCGTTGGCCGAGGTCGAGGTGAGGGAGCTGCACCTGCGGGATGGGAGCCCGTCGCTGTTCACGTGGTGTCGCGAGCGGTGGGGCTTTGGTGAGGACAAGGCCTACAACTACGTGAAGGCCGTGGAGTGGGTGCGACGGTGGCCGGAGATGGGGGCCATGCTGGCCGACGGACGGCTGAGCTTGAGCGGGATGCGGGTGATCGGGCCGCATCTGGACGAGGGGAACGTAGGCGAGCGGCTGGCCGAGGCCGCCGGCAAGAGCAAGCGCGAGCTGACGGAGCTGGTGGCCCGATGGTCGCCGCGGCCGGACGTGCCGGCGCGGCTGTTCAAGCTGCCGCCGTCCCGGGGCGGAGAGACCGGCGCGGCGAAGCGGGCGACCGCTGAGGAGGCGGACCAGGCGAACACGCTGTCGCTGGAGCGGCCGAAGGTGGAGCATCGGGTCGAGCCGCTCTCGGAGGCGCGGTATCGGGTGCAGGTGACGGTCGGAGCTCGGGTCGCCGCCAAGCTCGAGGAGGCGATGGCGATCGCCGGGCATCAGGTCGCTTCCGGCGACTATGAGACGCTGCTGGAGATGGCGCTGGACGTCTTCCTGGCCGCCAAGAAGAAGCAGCGGTTCGGGGTGGGAGCCAGGCGGCGGACGAAGAAGGCCGTGGAGAAGGCGCCGAAGGGGGACGACGGGGTCGCCATGGCCGGCGAGTCGGTCGAGGAAGCGGCCGAGAGCGTGGCCGCGGCGGACGAACCGGCCGGGGCGGAGCCGGACGCGGCGGGGCCGGAGGTGAGAGACCGGAGCCGGGCCATTCCGGCCGAGGTCAAGCGGGCCGTGGTGGAGCGGGATGGCCTGAGGTGCACCTTCGAAGGCCCGGGGGGACGGTGCAGCGAGACGAGGCGGCTCGAGCTCCACCACGTCGAGGCGTTCGCGAGGGGCGGCCGGCACTCCGTCGACAACCTCCGCGTCGTCTGTCAGGCCCACAACCTGCTCATCGCCCGGCAGGAGCTGGGGGCCGACTACGTCGCGCGGAAGATCGGCCGGCGGGACGCGGCGTGACCTTCCGCCCCGGGGCGGTGGGCTCGGTCTGCCCTCCCCTTTCAACGACAAGCGCTCGGCCACGGTCACGGCCACCGAACCGGCCACGGCCACGGAACCGGCCACGGCCACGGAACTGGCCACGGCCACGAAACCGGCCACGGCCACGGTACCGGCCACGGCCACGGCCACGGAACCGGCCACGGTCTCGGCCACGAAGGCGGACGCGTTCACGGCTACGGATCAGCGCGTGGCGGGGCTCGGGATGCGGGCCAGCTCGGCCTCCAGGGCGGGGAGGCCCCCCTCCTTGTAGGCGCGGCCGAAGCGGGCGCGCCACAGGCGCATCAGGCTGGTGCCGTCGAGGAGGACGTCGCGGACGCGCCAGGAGTCCTGGGTGAGGCGGAGGTCGAGCGTCAGGGTGCGGGCGCGGCCGGTGGGACGGTGGTGGATGCGGACCTCGACCGCCGCGCGGGCGCAGTCGCCGGTCACGGAGACGACCTCGAGGGTCGAGCGGGTCGGGTCGCCGAGGCGGGCGCGGTAGTGGGTCTGGAGCAGGGCCGCCAGGGCCCGGGTCCAGCGGGCGCGGGCGGTCTCGTCGGCGGCGTCCCAGGCGGCGCGGAGGACGTCCTGGGCGAAGCCGGTGGTGTCGAAGCCCGCGCGGGACCAGGCGTCGAGGCCGCGGGCCAGCAGCTCGGCGCGGCGGGGGCCCGGCAGGGCGGCCTGGTGGACGGCGACGAGGCGGGCGAAGGCGTCTCGGACGGCCTGGGCGGCGGCGTCAGGGCCGGGGCACGGGGCGGTCGGGGTCGTTGAGGCGACCTGGGGCGGGGGCTCGGCGCGCGTGGGCGGGGCCGTGAGCGCGAGGAGGGCCGCGGCCGCGAGGACGTGCGACAGCTGGGCGGCGAGCGTGCGGCGCATGGGGACCGGGGGGGCGGGGAGTGGAGGGGGTCGGCGGGGAGGCATAGCGGAGCCGAGAGGTCGGCGCAATCGGGACGTAACCGGCGTCGGAGTCGCGTGTAGGCTTGCAACGCGAGGGGGGGCGCGGGACTTCCGAGCGGGCGGGCGGCGTTGGTGGGGGCTCGACAGCGGCGGCTCGATGAGGCAGCGTCGCGAGACCGACGCCCGCCGTCTGTGGCCGTTTCCCACTCCACGAGGCCTATGGCTATCGACAAACCGGGTGAGCGCCCCTCGAAGGGGGCCGACGTCCCCGAGGTGCCCGAGGCGCCGCCCGCGCGGCCCGGGCCCGACGTGCCGGCGACCGGGCTCGAGCCGTCGCCCACACCGAGCCAGATGCTGGTCGTCGACCGGCAGGCGCAGTGCGCGCCGCCGCCGTCGCTGTTCCGCGACGTCGAGGAGCGGCGGCTGCTCAACCCGAGCCAGATGCTGTCGCGGCCGAACCTGCTGACGCGCCTGTTCTCGCACGTCATGTTCAAGCGGGTGGCCTTCGACGACAAGCACGTCGCGACCATCCGGGACGCCGAGCGCGAGGGCAACGTGGTGTTCGCCATGAACCACCACAGCCTGCTCGACTACCTGTACTTCAACTACGCCTTCAAGCGCATCGGGCTGCCGCTGGTCTTCTTCGCCAACGAGATCGCCATGACGGCCTTCCGGCCGCTGTGGCAGCTCGCCGGGCGCGGCCTGCGCCGGCTGTTCGGGCGCCTGAGCCGCCGCCTGCAGGACACCGAGCTGCTCGCCTACGGGCTCGAGCGCAAGCGCCCCGCCCTGGTCTTCCTCAAGCGCAGCTCGCTGTGGCCCTGGGCGACCAGCGGCAGCGCCGACAAGTACCTGAAGACCGTCCTGACCGCCCAGCTCGACCGCATCCACGCTTGCGAGGGCACCGGCCGCCAGCCCATGCCCATCCGCGTCATCCCGCAGCTGCTCATCTGGTCGCAGGACCCCGACCGCTACGGCCGCCGCCTGCGCGACCTCGTGTTCGGCAACCCCGAGGCGCCCAGCCCGCTGCGCAAGATGATCAGCTTCGTGCTCAACCGCCGGCGCGCCTTCGTGCAGGTCGGCAAGCCCATCGACCTGGTCGAGTTTCTGGGCGCGCAGCCGCCGGGCACCAACCTGGACGAGCTGGCGCGCAAGCTGCGCTTCGTCATCCGGCAGGCGCTGACGCTCGAGGAGCGGGTCATCAAGGGCCCCATCCTCAAAGACGCCAAGCGCATCCGCGAGGAGATCCTGCGCACGCGCGAGATGCAGGCGGCCATCCAGCACATCGCCAAGGACACCGGCCGCACGGTCGAGCAGACCGAGAAGGAGATCGGCGGCTACCTGAAGGAGATGGCCGCCGACTTCAGCATCTCGTACATCGAGTTCATGTGCATGATGCTGACGGTGATCTTCGACCGCATCTACAGCGAGGTGGTCCCGGATCTGCAAGGCATCGACAAGGTGCGCGAGGCCGCGCGCAAGGCACCGCTCATCCTGCTGCCCTGCCACCGCAGCCACGTCGACTACCTGGTCATCAGCTACCTGTTCTACGCCAACGGCCTCATCCCGCCGCACATCGCCGCGGGCAACAACCTGAACTTCTTCCCGATGGGGCACATCTTCCGCCGCTCGGGGGCCTTCTTCATCCGGCGCACCTTCAAGGGCAACCAGGGCTACACGGTCGCCTTCCGCGAGTACCTGCGAAAGCTCATCAAGGAAGGCTACTGGATCGAGTTCTTCATCGAGGGCGGGCGCTCGCGCACCGGCAAGATGCTGCCGCCCAAGTACGGCATGCTCGACAGCATCATCGAGGCCGTGCAGTCGGGCGCTGCGCCGGACGTGTACCTGGCCCCCGTGTATCTGGGCTACGAGCAGATCATCGAGGAGCGCGCCTACACGCAGGAGCTGTCGGGCGCCGAGAAGAAGAAGGAGAACATCACGTCGCTGCTCAAGACGACCAAGGTGCTGTGGTCGCGCTACGGGCGGCTGTACGTGAACTTCGCCGAGCCGATGAGCATCCGCGAGCTGCTCGACCAGGCCGGCCTGCTCGCCGAGGACCACGGCCTGCCCGAGGGCGAGGCCCACGACCAGTTCGTGCGGCGCACGGCCTACCGCGTGCTGGCCGGCATCAACGACGTGGCGATGGTCACGCCGACGGCGGCGACCGCGATGGCCCTGCTGATGCACCCCAAGCGGGGCGTCAGCCGGCAGGTGCTGCTGGCGCGCGTCGGCTTCATCCTCGAGGTCGCCAGCCGCAAGCAGGCGCCGCTGTCCAAGACGCTCATCCACGCCCTGAAGATCCGCCGGCAGGAGGTCGCCGCCGCCGTCGAGGCCCTCGAGGCCGAGGGGCGCCGCCACCTGACGCTGGCGCTGGGCGAGGCCAGCCAGGTCGCCGCGGCGCGCGGTCAGGCGGTGGTCGAGGCGGTCGACGAGGCGCTGAGCCGCTTCATCCAGCAAAAGCACATCGAGCGGCACGTCTTCGACGACGAGGTCGTCTACACGCCGGTGCCCGACCAGCGCATCAACCTGGACTTCTACAAGAACAACATCGTCCACCTGTTCACGGCCGAGTCCATCTTCGCGGCGGCCTACTTCGGCGTCGCCAAGCGCGAGGCGGCGACCGTCGGGCGCGTGCGCGAGGCGGCGCGCTTTCTGTCGCGGACCTTCAAGCACGAGTTCGTCTACAACCCGGACCGCCCCTTCGACGTGCAGTTCGAGGCGACCCTGGACGAGTTCGTCGCGTCGGGCTTCCTGACGGTCGACGAGGTCGCCGAGGGTGAGGCCAGCTCCATGACCGGGGACGAGGCCATCCTGCGGGTCACCGAGGTGGCCGAGACCACGATGCGCCTGCTGCACCAGGTGCTCGAGCCGTGGCTCGAGGCGTACTGGCTGCTGGCGGTCGGCCTCGAGCAGCACCTGCTGCAGACCATGCCCGAGAAGGAGTTCGTCAAGCGGGTGCAGCGCATGGCGCGGCGGCTGTACCAGGAGGGCGACATCTCGTGCCCCGAGGCGTCGAGCTCGGTGACGTTCTCGCACGCCATCAACGCCTACGAGGAGATGGGCCTGGTCAAGCGGAGCCGCAAGGGCCGCGACAAGCTGCTGAGCCTGGACGCGCCGTCGGCCGAGCACCCCGAGACCATCCCGGCCCTGGCCGACCGCCTGCGGGACTTCTTCAGCTACTGACGGTGCGGCGCGGGGGTGTCGAGCACCTCGCGCACCTTTCGGATGAGCGCGTTCATCGTGAAGGGCTTGCCGATGAAGGCGGTGCCCGGCTCGAGCACGCCGCGGTGCACGATGGCGTCGTCGGTGTAGCCCGACATGAACAGGACGCGCATGGCCGGGCGCAGGACGGCCACGCGGTCGGCCAGCTCGCGGCCGCTCATCTGCGGCATCACCACGTCGGTCACCAGCAGATCGATGTGCGGCGCCCCGCGCTCGAACATCAGCAGGGCCTCGCTGCCGTTGTGGGCCTCGAGCACCTTGTAGCCCTGCCGCTTGAGCGCGCGCACGGCCAGGTTGCGCACCTGGGGCTCGTCCTCGACGACCAGCACCGTCTCCTCGCCGGTCGGCAGGTACAGGTACTCGGAGCTCTCCCGCACCACCTCGGGCTGCCCCTTGGCGCGCGGCAGCCAGATGACGAACTCGGTCCCCTCGCCCCGGCGGCTCGCGGCCGTGATGTAGCCGTCGTTCTGCTTGACGATGCCGTAGCAGGTGGCCAGCCCCAGGCCCGTCCCCTTGCCCTTCTCCTTGGTCGTGTAGAAGGGCTCGAACAGGTGGGACATGACCTCCTCGTCCATGCCGTGCCCGGTGTCGCGCACGACCAGCTGGGTGTACTCGCCGGCGCTCATGAAGTAGTGCTGCGCCAGCTCTTCGGGGCCGACCACGACGTTGCGCGTCTCGATGGTCAGCGTGCCGCCCTGTTGCATCGCGTCACGCGCGTTGACGACCAGGTTCAGCAGCACCTGCTCGAACTGCCCCGGGTCGATGTGCGCGGGCCACAGCCGCGAGGCGGTCAGGGTGACGACCTCGATGTCCTCGCCGACCAGGCGCCGGATCATCTTGTCCATCTCGAGCACGAGATCGTTCAAGCTCGTCACGCGCGGCTCGATGATCTGCTTGCGCGAAAAGGCCAGCAGCTGCTTGGTCAGGTTGGCGGCGCGCTCGGCGGCGGCCAGCACCTCGCCCATGTCCTCGTGGGCCGGGCTGTCGGACGGCAGGGCCTCGAGCACGAAGGCGCCGAAGCCGCGGATGGCCGTCAGCAGGTTGTTGAAGTCGTGCGCGACGCCGCCCGCGAGGCGTCCGATGGCCTCCATCTTCTGGGCCATGCGCAGGGCCTGCTCGCTGCGCAGGAGCTTGTCCTCGGCCTGCCGCTGCGCCGTCATGTCGCGCGCGTAGACGATGCGCGCCGGCCGCCCGCGGTAGCGGTAGGGCTTGCTCGTCAGCTCGACGTGCACCAGCCCGCCGTCCTTGCGCCGGCCGACCACCTCGGCCTGGTGGGCGCCGCCCGCGGCCTCGAGCCGCGAGGAGGCCCCGGGGGTCGCCTCGGTGACGAGCGAGGCCAGCCCGCGTCCGAGCAGCTCGTGGCGCTCGTAGGCGAACAGGCGCGTCAGGGCCTCGTTGGCGTCCACGATGACGCCGTCGCGCGTGACGGCGATGCCCTCGCGCGAGGCGTTGAAGAGATCGCGGAAGCTCTCGGCGACCTCGCGCAGCGCGTCGTCCGAGACCTTGCGCTCGGTCACGTCGCGGATGACGACGAAGACCTCGTCGGCCGACACGGCCTGAAAGCGCGCCTCGAAGTAGCGGCGGGGCGGCGTCGGCGCGAGATCGGCGCCCGACCGGGATCGCTGCCAGCCACGCCCGCGGCCGTCGGCGGGGAGGTCGGCGCGCGATCCGGTGCGCTCGGGGCGCGGCTCGGGGCGCGGGGGATCGAGGCTGAAGTCGACGGAGACGAGGCCGCCCGCGGTGAGCGCCTGCTCTAGGGCGGTCATCATGCGGTCGGCGATCTCGGCGGGGAGCGCGTCGCGCAGGGTCTGCCCGTCGCCGCCGCGGCCGGGGCCCAGCTCGGTGCGGCGCTCGGCGTGGGTGCTGAGGATGACGCCGTCGCGGCGGATGCGGAAGTACTGGTCGGGGAAGGCGCGCGCGATGGCCTGCAGGGCGCTGGTCGTGCGCTCGAGGGCGGCCTGGCTGGCGCGGCGCTCGGTGATGTCGTGCAGCGAGGCGAGCCAGGCCTGGGTGTCGCCCCAGGGGATGCGCGTGGTGTGCAGCTCGGCCGAGACGTTGCGGCCGTCGCGCTGCAGCGTCACCTCGCGCGGGCGGGACAGATCGAGCGGCCAGTCGAAGCGGGCGCCGACGAGGCCGCCGGGCGGAGCGCCGAGGAGCCGCTCGGCGGCGGGGTTCGAGAAGATGATGCGCCGCTGGGCGTCGACCACCAGCATGGCCTCGGCGGTGGCCTCGACGAGGGTGGCGTAGCGGCGGGCCAGCTCCTTGCCCTGGACGCTGGCGGGCGGCTCGGCGCGGTGCACGGTGGCGCTGGCGGCGCGGGCGACCGCCTGCTCGAGCTGCGCGGTGCTGAGGTCGCTGCTGCGGAGCACCACGTCGCCGCCACGGGTGACCTGCCTGGGGTCCAGGCCGGTGGGGCAGATGGTGACCAGCGGCAGCGGCCCGAGGTCGGCCAACCGGCTCAGCTCGCGCGACGCCTTGGACGCGTTGGCCGGCAGGCCCAGCACCACGACGTCCACGTCCTCGTGCTGACCCCACCGCGCGAGCAGATCGCTGACCCGCGTGAGGTGCGTCAGGCGCACGCGCGGTGAATGGCAGCGCGCAAGGAGCCCCAGGAGGCGCTCCGCCTGCTCGCCCGGCTCCTGCACCAGCAGGACATGTTTCGTCTGGCGTGACGTCAATCGGCCACCGCGGTCCGGTTGCGGACCGAACCAGCGTACCACGAGGCGACGGGCGTGAGTAGCCTAACCAACGGGATCTATTGCGGCTCGCAGGTGGTCACCGGGCAGGCGGCGTCGGCGACGCCGTTGAGCCTGACCAGCGCGGCGGTCTCGTCCGCGCCGCCGTTGATGACGAGGCTGGCGGTCAGGTCGACGTGGGTCGGCTGTGGGGTGTTCCCGAGGCAGACGAGGGGCTGCTGCTGGGCGAACTGGACGATCACGGTGGGCCGCACGCCGGTGGCCTCGGCGGGCGTCACGCTGAAGTCGCTGCCCGACAGGGCGAAGGTCCAGGCGGCCTGCTCGCCGACGAGGCCGGCGCTGGCCGAGGCGTCGAAGGTGATCTCCCAGCCGGGGGCGCCGCCGCAGGCGGTGGTGGGGCAGCCGGCGGGCGGCGGCGGCGCGAAGTTCAGCGTGCAGCCCTGGCTGGTGCCTGGTTTGGTGATGCGGGCGACGGGGGTCACCGGCGCGTCCCCCGCGGCGTCCGCTTGGGGCGCGTCGCCCAGGGCGTCCGCCGTAGCCGCGTCGCCGATCGGCAGCGGATCGGTGTCGAACATCAGGCTGCAGCCGGCCAGCGTCGCCGCGAGGGCCAACAGCCCCAGCCGCCGGGCACCACGCGCGCTCACCATCGCCACCCCACACCCGTCGGTCCGACCGTCAGACCGGACGTCGGCTCGCCGGCCTCGGACGGGCCCTGCCACAGCAGCCAGCCGGCCACGGCCCCGGCCACCCCGACCGCCAGCGCGACGTCGGCCACCAGGCTGGCGGCGGCCACCTCCTCTCGCAGCGCCGCGTGGCGCCGCGCGTCGTCGGCCGTCGGCGCGTCGAGCCGCTCGATCTCGCGCAGATCCCGATGGTCGCCATAGGCCATCGCCCCGAACACGCCCGCGGTCGCCAAAGCGAGCCCCGCCCCGCCCCAGGCCACCCAGGACGCCGTGTTGCTGGGGGCCACCGGAGCCTCGACGCCCGCGACCGGACCCAGGGTCGCCGTGGCCAGCTCGCCGGCCGCCTCCCAGCGCTCGCGCGGCCCCAGCGTGCGCGCCAGCCGCGTCGTCGCCGACCCCAGGCGCAGCGACACCGTGGTCGCCCCCGGGTCCACCCGCACCTCGCAGGGCGTCGTGCAGCGGGCCTCGCCCGACGGCGCGTTGACCACGGCGGCGGCCCCCGGCGGCGTCGAGGTCACCACGACCGTCGCCTGATCGGCCTCGCGGCTGACCTGCGCCGCGTCACGGCGTCGCCGCACGTCCGAGGCGGCCGCCGAGTCGGGCGCCTCGGCCAGGAAGCGGTCGTAGTACTCGATGGCCAGCGCCCAGCGTCCCTGCTGCTCGTAGGCCACCCCCACGTTGAACAGGTAGACCGGGTCGGGGAACAGGTCGTAGGCGGCCTTGAAGCGGTCGGCGGCGGCGTCGTAGCGCCCGGCGGCGAACTGACGCTCGCCGGCCTCGAACTCGCGCACGGCGGCCGCCTGGCGGGCGCGCGGGTCCGGCTGGGCCCGGGCTGCGGGCGCGACGGCGAGCAGGGACGCGGCCAGGAGCGTGGCGACGCGCCGCCTCAAGGGCCGCCCTCCCCTTCGGGCAGCGCCGGGCGCATCAGCAGCCCGGTCGGATCCTTGGGCGCCGGGGTCGCGGCGGCGGCGGGCGCGGCGCGGACGGCCCTGGGGCGCGGCGCAGGTGCGGGCGCCACGCGCGCGGGGGCCGAGGGCGGCTCGGGCTTTGCGTCCTCGAGCGCCAGCGTCACCTCGGCCGTCTCGGACCGCGCAGCCGACAGCCGGACGACCTGCTCGCGGTGCCCGACGTAGCGCAGGGTGTAGGCGACCTCGCCCTCGCCCGCGGTCAGGGCCCGTTGGAAGGGCGCGGTGCCCAGCACCTGCCCGTCCAGGACGATCTCGGCGCCGCGCGGGCGCACGTCGAACCGGTGCAGGACGGGCGTCGCCTCGGGCGCGTCGGCGGTCTGGGGCGGAGGCAGGCTCGGCCGCGGCTCGGCGCGAACCAGCTCGGGCTGCACCGCCTCGGGGGCCGGCGTCGTCGGGCGGGGGTCGCGCTCGGCCACCGCCGAGGGCGCCTCCAGCGGCGGCCCGGACGGCGGCGACTTCGGCCAGACGGCGACGCCCACCGCCGCGCCCACCGCGACGATGGCCGCGGCCAGCGCGACCACGCGGCCACGCGGCGTCGAGACCGTCGAGCGCGCGTGCGGCAGGGCCTGGGCCGTGGCGGCGTGCTCCTGGGTGGCGGCCGGGACGGGCGGGTCGGTGGGCCCCCGACTCGCCGGCCGCGCCGGCTCGGGCGCGGCGAGGGCCGAGGCGGCGGCGGCCTCGAGGGCGTCGGCCAGGGCGTCCGCGTCCGGGAAGCGCAGCGCCGGGGACTTCTGGAGGCAGCGCAGGACGATCGCGTCGAACCAGGCCGGGCACGAGGGCGCGACCTCGGACGGCGCGCGGGGCGGCCGCGTGACCTGGGCCGTCAGGATGTCGAGCGGGCTGGCGCCGCCGAAGGCGACCTCTCCGGTGACCAGTTCGAACAGCAGGCAGCCCAGCGCGTAGAGGTCGGCCCGTCCGTCGACCGCGCCGCCCCGCGCCTGCTCGGGCGCCATGTAGTGGGGCGTGCCGATGGTGCGGCCGGTGCGGGTCAGCCGGTCCTGCTGCCCCTCGGCGGCGCCGTCGGGCCCGGCGATGGCGCCGGCGATGCCGAAATCCAGCACCTTGATCGCCGGGTCGGCCCCCGTCGGCGCGGGCAGCACCCAGACGTTCTCGGGCTTCAGATCCCGGTGCACGAAGCCGGCCCGGTGGACAGCGCCCAACGCCCGCGCCACCTGCGCGCCGACGCGCGCGGCCGCCGTCGCCGACAGCGGCCCGGTCGCCTCCATCCAGGCCAGGAGATCCTGCCCCTCGAGGTGCTCCATCACCAGGTAGTGCAGCCCGTCGCGCGTCACGCCGAAGTCGGTCGGCTCGACCACGCCGGGGTGCCGCACGGCCGCGGCGGTGCTGGCCTCGCGCAGAAAGCGCGCCCGCGTCTCGCGCACCAGCAGCAGCTCGGGGTGCAGCAGCTTGATCGCCACCGCGCGCCCCAAGAACAGGTGACGCGCCCGCACCACCAGCCCCATCCCGCCCTCGCCGAGCAGCCCCTCGACCAGGTAGCGCCCGTCGAGCACGTGCCCGGCCAGGGCGCCCGGGTCGGCCGCGTACTCGCGCAGCGCGGGCCGCAGGACCTCACCGTCCGTCGGGCAGGCCACGAGGTCGGGGCCGTCGAACTCTTGGTGGCAGCGCAGGCAGACCTTCATCCGATGGCGGAGCCTACCATCCGTCCGCCTTCGGGGGAACGACCGGCCTGCCACCTGACCGGCGTCCGGAACGGCCGGTTGCCCCCGTCGCCCCGCCCCGCATAGACTCGCCGACCGTGAGCGCCGACACACCGACCCGTGGCCCCACCGAGCGCACGCTGCTCGCCCTCGGCGAGGCGTCGGGCGGCGTCGCCCACGACTTCAACAACGCGCTGACCGCCATCCTGCTGCGCGCGACCCTCATCAAGGCGACCAGCAGCGATCCCAGGGCCGTGCGCCACGCCGAGGCCATCGTCGAAGCCGCCCGCGGCGCCGGCGAGGTCGTCGAGCGGCTGCGGACGCTGCTCCGCCCCGACACGCGCGCCGACTTCGTGCAGGTCGACCTCGAGGCCGTCGCCCGCCAGGCCGCCGAGCTGGCCGGCCCGCGCGCCCGCCGGCAGGACGTGCGCCTGCGCGTCCACGCGAGCCCCGTGGCCCCGGTCGCCGGCCGCCCCGCCGAGCTGCTCCAGCTGGCCGCCAACCTGCTCAACAACGCCATCGACGCGACCCCCGCGGGCGGCGCCGTCACCCTGACCGTGCGCGGCGACGGCCCGACGGCGCGCCTCGAGGTCGCCGACGAGGGCCCGGGCCTGCCTCCCGAGGTCGCCGCCCGCCTCTTCGAGCCCTTCGTCAGCACCAAGGGCGGCGCCGGCACCGGCCTGGGCCTGGTGCTGTGCCGCCGCATCGCCGAGCGCCACGGCGGCACGCTGCGCCTCGACCCGCGCGACCCGAACGGGCTGGTGGTCTGGACCGCGCTGCCCCTCGCGGACGCCGCCGTCCCCGCCCCGCGGCGGCCCACCAGCCTCGAGCTGGCCGCCGTGACCCAGACGACCCGCGTCCTGCTGGTCGACGACGATCTCGCCACGCGCGAGGCCCTGGTCGTCCTGCTCGGCGCGGCCGGCCTCGACGTCACGCCGGTCGACTCGGTGGCGCGCGCGCTGGCCCACCTGTCCGAGGCGCGGGTCGACGTCCTGGTCACCGACCTGTCCCTGGGCGCCGGCGGCCGCGGCGTCGATCTCGTCCGCGCGGCCCGCGCCGCCGACCCGATGCTGCCGGTCGTCGTCGTCAGCGGCGAGCTCGGGGCCGACGACCCGCGCGCCGCCCCGGCCGGCGCCGACGTGGTGCTGCGCAAGCCGGTCGAGCCCGGTACGCTGGTGGCCCGCGTCCGCGAGCTGGCCCAGCGCCGCCGCGACGTCGAGGCCACCCTGGCGATCCCATGACGCCGGTCCCGCCCCGCAGGGAGACGCCGCCCATGATCGACCCCGAGCCGCTGGCCCCGCACCTGCACACGCTGCGCCGCGCGCTCAACGGCGTCGTCCTGCAGGTCGAGGTGGCCCGCCTGGCCGCGCCAGACGCCAGCGACATGCTTGCGCAGGCCCTGGACCGCATCCGGGACGAGGCCCGCCGCGCGACCGGCGAGGTGGAGGCGCTCGAGCGGGCCCTGCGCGGGGCCGCCCCCGGCGAGGAGGCCCCGTGACCTCCTCGAGCGTGAACCGCCAGGTGCTGATCGTCGAGGACGACGCCGCCACCCGCGACGCCCTGGCGCTGCTCGTCGGGCGCCGGGGTCACCGCGTCTTCACGGCCGACACCCTGGCCCAGGCGCGCGCGACGCTCGAGCAGCACCCCGACCTCGACTTCGTGCTGACGGACCTGGGGCTCCCCGACGGCGACGGGCTCTCGCTGCTGGCCCCCGAGGCGGGGCTGACCGCGCGCCACGCCTTCGTCGTCCTCACGGGCGAGCGCCGCATCGAGCGCGCCGTCGAGGCCATGCGCCTGGGCGCCATCGACTTCCTGAACAAGCCCGTCGAGCCCGACACGCTGGCGCTGACCCTGACCCGTGTCGAGCGCCACCTGGACGACCAGGACGCCCAGCGCGAGCTGCGCCGCGAGCTGGCGCGCCACGGCGCGTTCGAAGGCCTGGTCGGTCGCACCGACGCCATGCAGGCGGTCTATGCCCTGGTCGAGCGGGTCGCGCGCAGCCGCCTGCCGGTCTTCGTGCTCGGCGAGAGCGGCACCGGCAAGGAGCTGCTCGCCCGCGCGATCCATCGGGTCAGCCAGCGGCGCGCCCGCCCCTTCGTGGCCATCAACTGCGGCGCCATCCCCGACGCCCTGGTCGAGAGCGAGCTGTTCGGCCACGAGCGCGGCGCCTTCACCGGCGCGACCACCCGCCGCGCGGGCGTGTTCGAGCAGGCCGACCAGGGCACGCTCTTCCTCGACGAGCTGCCCGAGATGCCGCCCGAGCACCAGGTGTCGCTGCTGCGCGTGCTGGAAGAGGGCCGCGTCCGCCCGGTCGGCAGCGCCCGCGAGCTGCCGGTCGACGTCCGCGTCGTGTCGGCGACCAACCGCGACCCGGAGCAGGCGGTCCGCGAGGGACGCCTGCGCGAGGACCTGTTCTTCCGCCTGCACGTCTTCCCCATCACGCTGCCCCCGCTGCGCGATCGCAAGGACGACATCCCGCTGCTGGCCGCCCACTTCGTCCGCCAAGTCGCCCAGTCCGAGGGCGGCCCCGAGCTGCCCCTGACCGACGCGGCCATGGACGCCCTGCGCGCCCACACCTGGCCGGGCAACCTGCGCGAGCTGCGCAACGTCATCGCCCGCGCCTGGCTGCTGGCGCCCCACGACACGGGCGGGTCCATCGATCGGCCGCACCTGCCGCCCGCCATCGCCCAGCTGGCCTCGCCCGGCGCCGCGCGCGTCGCCCCGGCCGCCGCACCCGCGCCGGCCGCCGCCACCGCCGTCGCCCCGGACACCGACGACGCGATCCGCGTCCCCATCGGCACCACCCTCGCCGACGCCGAGCGGGCCCTGGTCGAGGCCACCCTCGCCCGCTTCCATGGCCACCGCGAGCGGACCGCGCAGGCCCTCGGGATCACCCCCAAGACCCTGTACAACAAGTGCCGCGCCTGGGGCCTGCAGCCCCCCCGCAACGTCCGCTCTTGAGGCGCCCCGATCGCCTCGGTGGCGCCCCGCGCCGTTTCCGACCCCAACGTGGATCGGCCCCGATCCGCGCGCGAGACTGCACCCAGGTCCCGGAAGCGGTAACCGCTCCCCCGGTTCCTCCCATCATGATCCTTGGGTCCCTCTGCCGGTGCATCCGTGCGCCGGTTCCCCTACCGACTTCCGGGACCTCTTTCCCCCTCCGCCGCGGCGACCCACCTCACCAGTAGGTGACGCCCGGCACGTGCGACGCGCCCTCGAGGACGGCCCCCCCGTGCGGGACCCGGACCTCGACCGTGACGTCGTGGGGGAACGCCGGGTCGGACGACACGAAGGTGCAGTGAAAGCTTTTCGCCAGCGCCTCGGCGAAGAGCGCCTTCTGGATCTGCTGGTCGAGGAACGCCTCGAGCTGCACGGCCGTCCCGCCGGTCGCGCAGCTCACGAGGCGCGCGTTCGGGTACGACCCCATCAGCATGGGCTCGGGCCAGCCAGGGCTGACGCTGTGGACGACCGCGTGGCGGTAGAGCTTGCCGATGGTCGTCAGCAGCGAGTGTTTCACGGCCGCTTCGCTGCTGCCGTCGCCGACGTCGTGGGCCGGAGCGTCGGTGATCAGCAGCATCACCTTCTGGGCCCCGGGTCGCCACTGCAGCGTGTCCATGGCGTGGACGAGGGCGTCCAGCGCGTTCTCGGGGGCCTCCCAACCGCCTGACGCGAGCAGGTTGCCCAGGTATTGGGTCACCTTGGTCAGATCGGCGGTGAGCGCCAGCGGCTGGAAGTGTTCGGCCGGCGCGTGATCCGTGAAGGGCACCACCGCGAACTGCACGTTCAGCCCCGCGCCCGACAGGAAGGTCGCCAGCTGCTGCGTGGAGTCTCGGACGTGGTCGATCTCGTCCTGCATGCTGCCGGTGACGTCGACCACGAAGACGATGTCGGCGGTGGCGTGGGTGCTGTTGGGCAGCGGCACGCAGGTCGCGGGGACGTGCTGTCCGTCCTCGGTGACGCGGATCCAGCCGCCGGCCGGCTCGGGCTCGCCAGGTGACCAGGCGGCCAGCGCGTCGACGAAAGCTCCGGTCACCAGGTTCCGGACCGGCGCCACGTTGACGAAGGCCGTGTCGAGGGCGTCCTCGATGCCCACCTCGAAGGTCACGAGCAGCGTCGTCGGGTCGGCCGGCGGCGTCCACGGCTCGTGCCCCTGCGGCGGCAGGGGCGTGCACGCGTTCAGGCGCGCGCAGCCGGTGGAGGGCCCGCAGTCGAACTGGCAGGTCGGGGGCCCGTCGCCGTCCTGGACGCAGCGCTCGTAGGCTCCGCAGGGCTTGGGCAGCCACGTCACGCCGTCGGCGGCGCACTCGGCCCAGGCGTTCGAGGCGCCGCACCGCGCCTCGCCGGGCGAGCAAGCACCCGGCAAGCACCCCAGGCCCGGGACGCACTGGCCGTCGGCGCCGCAAGCGCCGGGCAGGATCAGCGCGTCCGTGGCCGGGTTGGGGCATACCAGCTCCAACGGCCCGTCGAGGCACGAGGCGCACTCGCTGGCCTGGCAGCCGGGCGCGGTCGCCAGGACCGACAGGCCGTCCTTGCCGCAGGTCCCGACGCCGCCGCTCTCGGCGCAGGCCGTATGGCCCGGCGTACAGATCCAGGGGACGCACCCCTTGCCCGTGACGCAGGTCGTGTCGGGCGGGCAGGCCTCCATCGCGCCGCCCGGCACCAGCCCGGTCCCCGCGGCGTTGCACTCGCCCCGCTCGCCGCCGACGCACACGGCTGCGCCCGGCGCGCAGACGACGAGCTTGCACAGGACCGTCTCGGGATCGCAGCGCTTGAGTCCGTCGCAGAAGCCGATGGAGGTCCAGCCCTGGCCGTTCGCCTTGCAGCGCGCGCGCTCCTTGGGCGAGGCGCAGAAGACCTCGTCCGGGGTGCACACCTGGCCGTCGGCGCCCGCGTCGGTGGGGCCCACCTCGAGCAGGACCAGACCGTCGGCCTTGGTGTCCGGCGACGCGTCATCGGCCCCGCCGACCGTGCCCGAGCACCCGGCCGTGCCCCCGACCCATCCCCCGAGCAATCCGACGCTGAGCCCCAAGATGCCGATTATCGCATGCGTTTTTCGGCCACGAAGCATTCGGTCCTCGGCGCGCGGAAATGGTGTCCCCGGTGGTCGGGTTCGGATCTACGGTAGCCGAAGCGCTCATATCAAGCCGGTCCCCGCCAGCCCCGCGCTGCGTGCCGGTCGCGTAGAGCCCGACGGCGCCCTCGAAGAGCCCAGCTTCCCTGAACCGACCCGCCGGCTCGGAGCCGCCGGTCCGTCGCGCAGGAGCCGCCCGTGGCGGTGCGCGCGATCTGCAACGGGGTGCGCGACAGCATGGTGCGCGCCTCGTCGCGGGCGCCCCTGCGCGGCGGACCCGCGGCCCCGATCCTCGGGTGCCCGCGGGCCCGCCGCGCGGTCGATCTCAGATCACGTCGATGTCGACGTCGAACACGATGACGACCTCGACCCGGGTCTGCTGCGCGGGCAGCTGCGAGTCGGTGATCTCGGCGGTGACCGTGCCGCGCTGGTTGACCAGATAGGCCTTGAGATCGGCGTTGGTCGTCTGGAAGTCCACCGAGGTCTCGCCCGGCGGGAACTCCTCCTGGCGCGCGACCTCGATGCGCGGCAGCCCCTCGGCCTCGAGGAAGAAGACGACCGCGCCGAAGAACGACAGGTCCTGGCCCTCGGGCTCGAGGACGCGGAAGGTCACCCGCTCGAGGACGACGCTGTCGACGTCGTCGGGGTCGTAGCCCTCGGTCTGGAAGGTGCCCGACTGGGTGATGTCGAAGCTGGTGGCCTCGGCGAGCTGGGGGAACTGCTCGAAGAGGTCGCCGAGCACGCTGCGGCCGTCGACGACGACCTCTTCGGTGATGCGGACGTCGAAGTTGTCGAGGCGGCGCACCTCGTCGCAGCTGCTGGTCGAGGCGAGGGCGGCGAGGAGGACGAGGGCGACGGTGAGGGGCGCCTTTGGGCCGAGGCGAAGCATGGAGGACCTCCGGGGGGAGACGAGACGGCGTGGAGGGGATTGGGGGCATGGTACCGCGGCCCCCGCGAGCGCGAAGCAACGAGGCGCGCGGCGGCGCGTGGCCTTGCGAGACGCACCCTTGCAGCGCGGGGGAAAGCGGGTTAGGAGCCTGCAACGAGCTGAAGAACACCGCGGGCCGCCCACGGCGGGCGGGCCGCCGACGAGGGAGTGCCGTCCATGGCTGAGCAGGCCCGCGCCTACGTCTGCGACTCCGACGCGACCGACGAGCTCGGCCGCGACCGGCTGCGCGACTTCCTGCAGCAGATGCTCCTCATCCGCCGCTTCGAGGAGCGCGCCGCCCGCGAGTACGCGGCGGGTCGCATCAGCGGCTTCTGTCACCTGTACATCGGCCAGGAGGGCGTCGCCGTGGGCGCCCTGGGCGCGACCGAGGCGCGCGACCACGTCATCACGGCCTACCGCGACCACGGCCACGCCCTGATTCGCGGCTGCACGCCCCGCGGGGTGATGGCCGAGCTGATGGGCAAGGCGACCGGCTCGTCGCGCGGGCGCGGCGGGTCGATGCACCTGTTCGCGGCCGAGGCGGGCTTCCACGGCGGCCACGGCATCGTCGGGGCGCACATCCCGATCGCGGCGGGCTTCGGCTTCGCCAGCAAGTACCGCAAGAGCGGCGACGTGACGCTGTGCTTCTTCGGCGAGGGCGCCATCAACCAGGGCGCCTTCTACGAGTCGCTGAACCTGGCCAGCCTGTGGGGCCTGCCGGTCGTGTTCATCTGCGAGAACAACTACTACGCGATGGGCACACCCCTGCAGCGCGCCAGCGCCATCAGCGATCTGTTCACCAAGGCCGACGCGTTCGGCATGCGCGGCGACGTGGTCAACGGCATGGACGTCGCGGCGATGTGGCGCACGACCGGCGAGGCGGTGCAGCGCGCGCGCGCCGAGATGCGGCCGACCCTCATCGAGGCGCGGTGTTATCGCTTCCGCGGGCACTCGATGAGCGACCCGGCCAAGTACCGCACCAAGGAAGAGGTCGACGAGCGGCGGGCGAGCGACCCCATCCAGCTGGCGACCAACACGCTGACCGAGCGCGACTGGGCCACCCAGGACGAGATCGACGCCTGGGACGAGGACGCCAAGGCCAAGGCGGCCGACTCGAGCGAGTTCGCGCAGGAGTCGCCGGAGCCGTCGCTCGACGACGTCGGCAACTACGTCTACGCGGACCCGATGCAGTGGCGCCCCGACGAGGCGACCTTCCCGCACCGGCGCGACTGACCTGCTCCCCCCCCCCCCCCAACGAATGGCCGTGACGAATCCGTGAAGGAGACCCCCGCATGGCGGAGTTGAGCTTCCGCGAGGCGCTGAACCAGGCCCTCGACGAGGAGATGGCCCGAGACGAGCGCGTGTTCCTGATGGGCGAGGAGGTCGGCTACTACGACGGCGCCTACAAGGTCTCGCAGGGTCTACTGGCCAAGTACGGCGCGCTGCGCGTGGTGGACACGCCCATCACCGAGCTGAGCTTCGCGGGCGTCGGCGTCGGCGCGGCGATGGTGGGGCTGCGGCCGGTCATCGAGATGATGACCTTCAACTTCGCCATCCTGGCCCTGGACCAGATCTTCAACCACGCCGCGAAGATGCGCCTGATGAGCGGCGGGCAGTACTCGGTCCCGATGGTCTTCCGCGGGCCCAACGGCGCGGCGCACATGCTCAGCGCCCAGCACTCGCAGGCCACCGAGAACTGGTTCTGCAACGTGCCGGGCCTCAAGGTGGTGTCCCCGTCGATTCCGAACGACGGCAAGGGGCTGCTCAAGGCCGCGATTCGAGACGAGGATCCCGTGATCTTCCTCGAGTCCGAGATCATGTACAACATGAAGGGGCCGGTCTCGGACGCCGAGGACTACGTCATCCCGCTGGGCCAGTGCGACGTCAAACGCCAGGGGAAGGACGTCACGGTCATCAGCTACTCGAAGGGCATCCACCACGCGCTGGGGGCGGCCGAGGCGCTGGCCGGCGAGGGCGTTTCGGTCGAGGTCATCGACCTGATGACGCTGCGGCCGCTGGACATGGAGACCATCCGGCGGTCGGTGAAGAAGACCGGGCGGGTCGTCACGGTCGAGGAGAGCTGGCCGTACGGGGGCATCGGGGCCGAGCTGGCCTATCGCATCCAGATGGACTGCTTCGACTGGCTGGACGCGCCGGTGACGCGCGTGACGCAGCTGGACGTGCCGATGCCCTACGCCGAGAACCTCGAGGCGCTGGTCCTTCCGAACGTGCGCGACGTGGTCGCCGCCATCAACGCCGTCACCTACCGGAGCTGAACCGATGCCGACCGTCGTCGAGATGCCGCGCCTGTCGGACACGATGCGCGAGGGCACGCTGGCCGAGTGGAAGAAGCAGGAGGGTGAGAAGATCGAGGCCGGCGACGAGCTGGCCGACATCGAGACCGACAAGGCGACGATGGCCTTCGAGAGCTTCGACTCGGGGGTCGTCCTCAAGCACCTCATCGGGCCGGGGGACACGGTCCCGCTGGGGACGCCCATCTGCATCCTGGGCAAAAAGGACGAGGACGTCTCGAAGCTGGCGGCCGAGCTGGCCGAGAAGGTGAAGCAGGCGATGGCCGAGGGGCTGGGCGAGGAGCCCGCGCCGGAGCCGCCGGTCGCCAAGAAGCAGGCGGACGAGGGCGAGGCGCCCGAGACGCTGGCGGAGGGCGACGACAAGGCCGAGATCGGCACCGGCCTGGACAACGGCCTGCAGCGGGCGGGCGACGAGGCCGAGCGCGAGCACCACGACGAGGCGGCGCACCGCGAGGCGGCGCGGCACGGGCGGGCGCCGGCGCCGCGGGACGCCGAGGGGTTGCGGGTCAAGGCGTCGCCGCTGGCGCGGCGCATCGCGGCCGATCGCGGCGTGGACCTGACGACGGTCGAGGGGACGGGCCCGGCGGGGCGCATCATCAAGCGTGACGTCGAGTCGCTCGAGCCGACGCGACGCGCGGCGGCGGCGGCGGGCGCGGCGCCAGCGGCGGGCGCGGCGGGCCGGCCGGACCAGGAGGTGCGCGTCACGCAGATGCGCAAGACGATCGCGCGGCGGCTGGTCGAGGCGAAGAACGAGGCGCCGCACTACTACCTGCAGATGGTGGTGGACTGCGAAAAGCTGGTCGCGCTGCGGACCGAGCTGAACGACAGCCAGGACAAGCTGAAGATCAGCTTCAACGACCTGGTGATGCGCGCGTGCGTCGTGGCGCTGCAGGACCACCCGTGGGTGAACGCCGGGTGGCAGGGCAAGACCATCAAGCAGTTCGGCGGCGTGCACCTGGGCTTCGCGGTGGCCATCGAGGACGGGCTGATTACCCCGGTCGTGCGCGACGCCGAGCGCAAGGGCCTGCTGCAGATGGCCGTCGAGGTGAGGGATCTGGCCGAGCGGGCGCGGACGGGCCAGCTGGAGGAGCGCGAGTACCAGGGCAACAGCTTCTGCGTGTCGAACCTGGGCATGTACGGCATCGAGCGCTTCACGGCGATCATCAACCCGCCGGCGGCCTGCATCCTGGCCGTGGGCGCCCTGCGGCAAGAGCCGGTCGTCAAGGACGGCGCGCTGGCCGTGGGCCAGACGATGGCGCTGAGCCTGTCGTGCGACCACCGGGTCGTCGACGGGGCGACCGGCGCCGCTTTCATGAAGGATCTCAAGCAGATCCTGGAAAAGCCCCTGAACCTGCTGCTGTAGGAGGCCGCGCGTGGCCGAGGACAACAACGCCTTCGACCTGGTCGTCATCGGCGGCGGGCCCGGCGGCTACGTCGCCGCGATCCGGGCCGCGCAGCTGGGCCTGACGACCGCCTGCGTCGAGCGCGACAAGCTGGGCGGCGTCTGCCTGAACTGGGGCTGCATCCCGACCAAGGCGCTGCTGCACAACGCCAAGCTCTACCAGGAGCTGTCGCACGGCAAGACCTGGGGGTTCGAGGTCGACGGCCTGCGGGTCGACTGGTCCAAGGTCATCCAGCGCAGCCGCAAGGTGGCCGACCGCCTGAACAAGGGCGTGCACGGGCTGTTCAAGAAGTACGGCGTCACGCACATCGCCGGCGAGGGCCGCATCGATCGGCCGGGCCGGGTGCTGGTGGGCGATCGGGCGCTGTCGTGCAAGCACATCATCGTGGCGACCGGCGCGCGGCCGCGGCCGCTGCCGGGGCTGGCCTTCGACGGCGAGCGGGTGATGAGCTCGAAGGAGGCGATGGTCGTCGACCCCATGCCCGAGAGCGTGCTGGTCATCGGGGGCGGGGCCATCGGCAGCGAGTTCGCCTACTTCTTCAACGCGTTCGGCAGCAAGGTGACCCAGGTCGAGCTGCTCGACCGCATCCTGCCGGTCGAGGACCGTGAGGTCAGCGAGGCGCTGCAGCGGTCGTTCAAGAAGCAGGGGCTCGAGGTCCTGACCGGGACCGTCGCGGCCGACGTCGAGGTGACCGAGGGCGGCGTGCGGGCGCGCCTGAAGCCGGCGAGCGGCGACGGCGAGGGCGAGGTCCGCGAGTTCAGCCGGGTGCTGGTGGCCATCGGGGTCGTCGGCAACACCGAGGGGCTGGGGCTCGAGGGCGTCGGCGTCGAGCTGGACCGCGGGATGATCAAGGTCAACGAGGACCTGCGGACGACCTGCCCGGGCATCTACGCCATCGGCGACGTCGCCGGCCCGCCCTGGCTGGCCCACAAGGCCTCGGCCGAGGGCATCCACTGCGTCGAGCGCATCGCCGGCCACGCGGGCAAGCCGGTCGACAAGACCAACATCCCGGGCTGCACCTACTGCGAGCCGCAGGTGGCCTCGGTCGGCCTGACGGAGGAGCTGGCCCGCGAGCGCAACATCCCCTTGAAGATCGGCAAGTTCCCCTTCTCGGCCAGCGGCAAGGCCCTGGCGCTCGAGGAGAAGGAGGGCTTCGTCAAGGTGCTCTTCGACGAGCGCACCGGCGAGCTGGTCGGCTGCCACATCATCGGCCCCGGCGCGACCGAGCTCATCGCCGAGGCGGCCCTGGCGCGGACCCTCGAGGCGACTGAGGCCGAGATCCTGGGGACCATCCACGCGCATCCCACGCTGGCCGAGGCCCTGCACGAAGCGGTCGGCCAGGCGTTCGGGGAGGGGGTGAACTTCTAGCCTTAGGGGCTTCGGGTCGAGCGGCCTGGGATCGCCGGCTTTGAGTCGGCTGGGGAGGCGCGGGGCGGTGGATCGGCGGTCTGGGACCGCCGGCTTCCAGCCGGCTGGACGGCGCGGGGCGGTGGGTTGGCGGCCTGGGATCGCCGGCTTCCAGCTTCCAGCCGGCTGGACGGCGCGGGACGGTGGGTTGGCGGGCTGGAATCGCCGGCTTCCTGCTGGCCGGACGGGAGCGGGGCGGTGGGTCGGCGGTCTGGGATCGCCGGCTTCCAGCCGGCCTGGACGGCGCGGGGCGGTGGGTCGGCGGTCTGGGATCGCCGGCTTCCAGCCGGCTGGACGGCGCGGGGCGGTGGGTTGGCGGCCTGGGATCGCCGGCTTCCAGCCGGCTGGACGGCGCGGGGCGGTGGGTTGGCGGGCTGGGATCGCCGGCTTCCAGCCGGCCTGGACGGCGCGGGGCGGTGGGTTGGCGGTCTGGGATCGCCGGCTTCCAGCCGGCTGGACGGCGCCGGACGGTGGGTCGAGGGGCCGAGGGGTTGAGGGGTCGAGGAGGTGCGGTAGCCTCCGCTTCGGCCGGCCTCAAGGGCTTTGTCCCCCTTGGCCGGCCTGGTGGCCGACCAATTCCTCGCGGACGACAAAGCCCTTGACCCCGGCCTACGCTGCGGCTGGCGGGCTGACATCGGCCCGGAAGGGGGCCTTCCGGGCCGCTTCGCGTCCCGGCGCGGGCACTGGGGCAGCGGGTGCGGGGGGAGGCGGCTGGTCGGAGGCTCCAGGAGGCGGGTCGAGGCTGGTCGCGGGGGTCTGGGATGGAGTGGGAATTAAACGGCCGTGTAATTAGTCGTCCCGGGGCGGAAGTCCAGGTCGTCGTCCCGGGGCGGAAGTCCAGGTCGTCGTCCCGGGGCGGAAGTCCAGGTCGTCGTCCCGGGGCGGAAGTCCAGGTCGTCGTCCCGGGGCGGAAGCGCGCGGGTCGTCGTCCCGGGCCGGAAGGCGCGCCGGTCGTCGTCCCGGGGCGGAAGCGCGCGGGTCGTCGTCCCGGGGCGGAAGTCCAGGTCGTCGTCCCGGGGCGGGAGCGCGCCGGTCGTCGTCCCGGGGCGGAAGCGCGCGGGTCGTCGTCCCGGGGCGGAAGGCGCGCCGGTCGTCGTCCCGGGGCGGAAGTCCAGGTCGTCGTCCCGGGGCGGGAGCGCGCCGGTCGTCGTCCCGGGGCGGAAGTCCAGGTCGTCCTCCCGGAGCGGAACTCCAGGTCGTCGTCCCGGGGCGGAAGCCCAGGTCGCCGTCCCGGGGCGGAAGCCGGGACCAGAAAAGCGACATGCGGACGCGGCGAGGATGCAAATAGTTGTTGACGGATTTCGGGGAGACGTTTTGGGCGATCCGGGGTCGGCCGGAGGGAGGGCCTGGAAGGCCCCTGGCAGGCTCCACGGCGCGCTGATCAGGGGTCAGGGTCGTCGCGAGTCGTCCGAGAGGCCTGAACGGCCGTCCAGGGGGTGCTCCGAGGGGATTGAGACCCCCGTGTTATGCTGCAGGCCTCGATTGGGAGGGCTGCGGGATGAGCAAGGGCTTGGAAGTGCTGGGGAAGTTGTCCGACGAGGGGCTGCTGGGCCGGGTCGGCGAGCTGGTCGATCTGGAGCGGCGGACGACGGCCAACCTGGTGGTTCTGCTGGCCGAGGTCGAGGCGAGGGAGCTGCACCTTCGGGACGGCAGCCCGTCGCTGTTCGAGTGGTGCCGGACGCGGTGGGGCTTTGGAGAGGACAAGGCCTACAACTACGTCAAGGCCGTCGGGTGGGTGCGGCGGTGGCCGCAGATGGGCGCCATGTTGGCCGATGGGCGGCTGAGCCTGAGCGGGGTGCGGGTCATCGGACCTCACCTGAGCGAAGAGAACGTCGGCGAGCGGCTGGCCGAGGCCGCCGGGAAGAGCAAGCGCGAGCTGACCGAGCTGGTGGCGAAGTGGTCGCCGCGGCCGGACGTCCCCGCGCGGGTGTTCCGGTTGCCACCGCCCCGGGGCGGAGCGCGGGCCGAGGCGCCGAAGCGGACCGAACCGCGGCGCTCTGCCGAGCTGACGCTGGCACAGCCCAAGCCGAAGCACCGGGTCGAGCCGCTCTCGGAGGCGCGGTATCGGGTGCAGGTGACGGTCGGGGCGCGGGTGGCGGCCAAGCTCGAGGAGGCGATGGCGCTGGTCGGGCATCAGGTCGCGTCCGGGGACTACGAGACGCTCTTGGAGATGGCCCTGGACGTCTTCCTGGCCGCGAAGAAGAAGCAGCGGTTCGGGGTCGGGGCCAAGCGGCGGGCGAAGAAGGCCGCCGTGAAGGCGCCCGAGTCGGCCGAGAGCGTGGCCGTGGCCGGCGAATCGGCCGAGAGCGTGGCCGTGGCCGGCGAGTCGGTCGAGAGCGTGGCCATGGCCGGAGAGTCGGTCGAGGCCGCGGCGAGCGATGCGGAGGCGGAGGTGACGGAACGCAGCCGTGCCATCCCGGCCGAGATCAAGCGGGCCGTGGTCGAGCGGGACGGGCTGCGGTGCACCTTCGAGAGCCCGGGAGGGCGGTGTACCGAGACACGCCGGCTGGAGTTGCACCACGACGAGGCCTTCGCCAAGGGCGGCGCTCACTCGGTCGAGAACATTCGGGTCGTCTGTCAGGCCCACAACCTGCTCATCGCCCGCCAGGAGCTGGGGGCGCGGTTCGTCGCCAAGAAGGTCGGCGAGCGGCGGGCGGGGGCCGTTCCGCCCCGGGACGGGAGCGCCGACCATCGGCCCGGACGAGCAGGTCGTGGATGACTCCGCCCCGGGACGACGACTACTCGCCGGCTTCCAGAGACTGTCGTATCGACGCCGCCGAAGGCGGCCTTGGAGTGCTCCAGCTTGCTGGAGCCCTGATTCGCGCAGCTTGCTGCGCCGGGACGGCGGCGATGTCCCGGCGGCAAGCCGCCGGCGCTGGGGCGCGAGCAAGCTCGCGCACTCCGAGTGGGCTCTTTGCGACACCCTCTTCCAGCCGGCCTGGTTGAGCGACGACCGAGCGCGGTCCGCCTGGGATCTGTCCCCCCACCCCCAGCCCGCGCCACCCTTTACACCCCGCCCTCCCCGGCTATCCTGCCGCGGGCCTGACCCTTGGAGGAGGCGCGCGGTGGAGGAAGTCGAAGTCCTGCGGATGGCTGAGGCGGAGTCGCGCTCGTGGTGGTTTCGCGGGCGGCGGCGGGTGCTGGAGGAGGTGCTCAAGCGCCTCGCGATGCCGCCGGACGTGAACATCGCGGATCTGGGGTGCGGGACGGGCGGCAACCTGGTGATGCTGCGGGCCTTCGGCAAGGTCACCGGGGTCGAGGTCTCGCCGGTGGCGGCCGAGGTGGCGCGCAGGCGGGCCGGGGTCGAGGTGCGCTGCGCCAGCATGGAGGCGACGGGGCTGCCGGACGCGTCGTTCGATGTGGTGACCGCCTTCGACGTGCTGGAGCACATGGAAGACGACCGGGCGGCGCTGCTGGAGGTGTGGCGGCTGCTCAAACCGGGTGGGCGATTCGTGGTCACCGTGCCGGCCTTCATGATGCTGTGGAGCGCGCACGACGAGGCGCTGCACCACAAGCGTCGCTATCGGCGAGGGCCGCTCGCGAAGGCGCTGATGGGCGCCGGCCTGGACGTCGAGTGGCTGACCTACTTCAACGCGGCGCTGTTTCCGCCGGTCGCGGCCATCCGCCTGCTGCGGCGGCCGTTCGGGGGCGGCGCCAAGGTGGCCGACGGGGTCGAGGCGCTGCCCGGGCCGCTCAACGATCTGCTCGAGGGCGTGTTCGCGGCCGAGCGGCACCTGGTCGGCCGGGTGCCGCTGCCGGCGGGCGTCAGCCTGGTCGGGGTGGCGCGCAAGCGGGCGGCCGAGAGGTAGGCCGGGCGCCTCGCGGTCCGTAGGGTTGTCGGCAGGGAACCGGTGGGCAAGTGAGGCGACCATGGACTATCAGGAGCTCATCCGACACGTGCGCCGCCACGGGCAGCTGCCCAACGACGAGGCGGCCGCCGAGGTGATCGGGGCCACGCTGCGCACGTTGGCCGAGTACGGGGCACACCTGCCACGGGCGACCGACGCGCTGCCCGAAGAGGTCGTCGCGGTGCTCAGCGGACGCACGCCTGCGATCCACCCGACGCTGTCGCCGGGGCGCGCGGAGCTGCGGACCGAGTACCCCAACGACGCCGTGGATCTCGCCCCCGAGCGCATCGAGCGCCCTGGGGTGTGGGAGACGCTGGGCGCACCCGTGGAACGCAGCATCTACGACGAGCTGCAGGCGCTGCGACCCGGCGCGCAGGGGCCGACGCCGACCGACGAGGCCGGCCTGATGCGCCGCTCCGAGGAGGCCGAAGACGCCGCGCGAGCGCTCTCGGGCGCCGCCGACTTCGTCGAGCGCGTGCGGGAGCGAGAGGTCGGGTTCGTCTCGCACGACGCGGCCGAGGTCCACGTCCGGGCCGTGCTGCATGCCCTGAGCCGCGCCCTGGGCGAGGCGCGGACGCACGAGCTGGCCGAGTCGGTGCCCGAGATTCGGCTGCTGTGGCCGCGGGCGAGGGCCTGAGGTCAGCGCGGGGCGCGCAGCACGTCGAGGAACGGCACGTCACCAGGGGCCCAGGCCAGGGCCCCGAAGCGGTCGGGGCCGACGCTGATCACGGCGTCGTGCACCGTCAGGCCGAAGGTGCCCGAGGTCAGCCGACAGGCGTAAAAACGCATGTCCAGCACCGCCGACCGCACGGGGACGAGGCCCTGCCACATCAGCGCGCCGACCTCGACCAGGACACCCAGCTCCTCGCCCAGCTCGCGCTCCAAGGCCTGCACGTCGGTCTCGTCGGCCTCGACCTTGCCGCCCGGGAACTCCCACAGCCCCGGCGAGCGCTGGTCGGGCGCGCGGCGGAAGGCCAGGACCTCGCCGGGCGCGTCACCGGGGAAGACCCCGGCGACGACGCGTAGCGCCGAACGCGCGCTCACTCGGCGAAGGGGTCTTCGCAGGGGTGCTCGCCGACGAACGTGCCGATTCGGCAGTACGGCTGGTCCGCGTCGGTGCTCGTGCTGTCCGTCACGAAGTCGTAGAACCAATCCCACAGCAGCCCGCCGCCGCCGTTGCCGAGCGTGTAGCCCGTGAAGATGAGGCCGGGCTCCCAGCAAGCACCGACGGGACCTTCGCAGAAGCCGTCCGTCTGCACGTCCGTGGTCACGAAGCCCTTCATCTCATTGGGAAATTCGGGCTTGAGGCCGCAGAAGTACCAGCCGCGCTTGACGCTGGTCGCCATCTTGCCTTTGTCGTCCTTGGCATAGGACCGGATGGTGAAGGTGTTGCCGTCGAACTTCACCGTCTCGAGGGCGCCGTCTTCGCCGATCTTGGTGGGGTCGTCCGGATCGTGCACGAAGCGCCACGTCCCCTGGATCTCGGGGTCGCCGTTCGGGCAGGCATTGCAGGTGTAGGTCGTCCCGTCGTGGATGAAGCCCGTCCACGGGATGACGGTGCCGTTGGTCGAGCCGCCGGCGGGCAGGCACCCTGGGTTCCGGTCGGGCAGCGCATCCGGGATGCTCCACTTGAACCGCGCGCTCTCCTTCAAGGTCGGGAAGACGTCGGGCGTCTTCGTGTCCTCCTCGACCGTGCTGTCGGGCGTCGTCGAGGTGTCCTCGGTCGAGGCGTCCGGCGGCGGCACCAGCTTGGTCTCGGTCTCGCAAGCCCCCAGCAGCAGCGCGCCACCGGCGAGGGCCGTCAGGACGTGGCGGTAGGTTCGGCGCGTCATCTCAGTCCTCCAGCTCGGTCACGGTGGTGAGCTTGCCCAGGCTGTTCTCCTGGGGCGGGTCGTCGCCCAGCACGTCGCGCAGGATGACCTTGGTCACCTTGGGGTCCAGGGGGACGACGTACTGGCGGTTGGTGAAGGGGAACTCCTCGGTGCCGGGCCACTGACCCTCGTCGGTGCCGGTGCCCACCGTGTACTTGTACTGGAGGACCTCGCCACGCGGGAAGCCGAACGTGGCGCTCCAGACGCGGTCGCCGGCCTGGAGATCGCCGGCCTTGCCGGTGTCGCTCAGCGCGATCTTGTTCGGGATCCAGTCGCCGATCTTGTCGTGGTTGCCGACGATGAAGACCGTGCCGTTGCCGTCGGGGACCGGCAGCGTCTTCAGCCCCAGGGTGTTCAGTGGGATCTGGCTGCCCGTCGCGTCGACCTCGACCGTGACGAAGACCATGTTGGTGACGTCGTCGAAGACGCGCTTGGCGTTCAGCGACGGGGCCGCGTCGATGACCTCGCTGCCCTCGATGGCGACCACGTAGAAGTTGAGCGGGTCGCTGGGGCCGGCCAGGTTCAGGTCGGCGAACGGCACGCGCAGCTCGACCACCATGGCGCCGAACTGCGGGCCGCCCAGCGTGGCGGCGTGGGGCTCGCTGGTCCAGCCGCCCTGCCCGTCCGCCACCTCGAGCAGGAGCTTGGCCTGGCTGCCCGAGAAGTCGACCCGCAGCCGGCGCGCCACCTCGAGGCCGACGAAGGACTCGCCGGGCGGCGTGAACGGGTTGGCCGGGTCCTTGGTGAAGGTGCCCGCGGCGGGGTCCAGGATGTGCTTGTGGTCGAACAGGACCGCCAGGCTGTAGGGCGTGTTCAGCTTGGCCGACAGGTTCTCGTTGGCCTGGATGCCGACGTACAGGGCCTGCGCGTCGTAGCCGTAGTAGATGGTCGACAGGTCGTCGTGGGCGCTGATGGCGGTCGACGAGTCGCTGTCGAAGAAGAAGCCGCCGGGCGGCGTCCACTCGACCTCGCTGGGCAGGAACAGGCCGTCGAGGGTCGGCGGCGGCGTGTCACCGCCGTAGGGGCCCTCGAGGCCCTTGGGCTTGGCCTGGATGAGCGGCGCGAAGTCGGGCACCTGCATCGTCGGCTCGCCCATCATCGCCAGGGCGGCGTTCATCTCGGCGTACATGCCCAGCAGCTGGCTGCGGAAGGCGCGGTCGAAGGGGCTGTCGTCGTTCGAGGGCGTGGTCTGGTCGACCCCGTACCACCAGAACCAGTCCGACCCCTCGGCGGCGTACATGAAGTCGAAGGCGCGGTAGATGTGCCAGGGCAGGCTGCTCTGGTCCTTGGGGGCCGCGGCCAAGGGGTTCGGCTGCGGCAGCCCCGAGGCGGCGAGATCCGCGCGGGCCTTGCGCAGGTACTCCCAGGCCTTGTTCTCCTCCTGCTCGCCGATCCAGGTCGAGAAGGTCGCGCCGATCCACGACCCCGGCCACAGCGGCTCGATCTCGACCTGGTCCGCGATGGGGTGCGGGGCGATGGCCCGCGCCGGGTTGCCGTGGATGTACTCGCTGGTCGTGACCGTGACGATCTCGCCCGTCTCGTAGGCCTCGCTCAGCTTCTTGTACAGCGCGTGGTGGAAGCCCTTGGCGTCGTGCTCCTGGGTGTAGGCCTCCCAGGCGTTCTCGCCGTCCAGGATGATGGTCAGCAGGCGGTCCTCGCCACCCAGGCTGGGGGCCAGCTTGGCGACGTCGTCGATGAAGTTCTGGGCCGCGTCGACGCCCTTCCAGGTCTTGTATTCGAAGCCCATGCGGTCCGACAGGAAGGTGTCGCGGAACACGATGAGCATCGAGTCCGACGTGTCGCCGCCATGGCCGACCACCCCGTCGCTGTCGACGCGGTAGGGGCGCCAGACCGGCGCGTGCTCGTCGTTCATGGCGCGCTTGAGCACGTCGTGGTCGGTGGCCGTCCACTCGAAGCCGGCCTCGACCAGCAGGGGGACGATCTCTTCGGCGACCGAGCCCTCGCCGCACCAGATGCCGCGCGGCTTGACCCCGAAGATGTCCTGGTAGTAGCGCACGGCCCGCTGCACCTGCGCCGCCGCGTCCTGCGGATACGAAAAGGGCGGGCTCGGCCGCGGGTCGAAGGGCTGCGACTGCGCCATCAGCTCGGTGTCGTAGATGAGCGGCAGGATGGGGTGGTACATCGGCGTGGTCGTCACCTCGACCTGCCCCGTCCCGGCCTCGACGTCGTAGAAGAGCTTCTGGTGGATGGGGATGGTGTTGCGGGTGACCTTGTGGCCCTCGATGAGCAGATCCACGGCGAGCTGCTCGCTCGGCGGCTGCTTCAGGTAGTACTTGCCGCCCTTCTTCTCGAGGAAGGTGTGGACGCGGGTCACCGACCCGTCGGGCAGCGTGACCGGCCCCTCGAGGAAGTCCGGGTCGAACCAGGCGATCTCGAACCAGATCTTGAGCGCGAGGAAGTCGTCGTGGTCGTACTCGGCGCGGTTGGCGTCGCGCAGGGCCACGTACTCGGGGAAGTACTGCATGATGGGGTCGGCCGTGGAGACCAGCGTCCACGGGCCCTTCCACACGAGCTGGAGCTGCTCCTCGGTGATGGTGGCGGCCGTGGGCGTCGGCTGGAGCAGGAAGTCGACGAAGGGGTCGGTCTTGCCGGTCCACTTCGCCAGAAAGCCCGGCACGTCCATCGTGTTCGCGTGGACGTCGATGAACGGGTCCATGCGCGCCACGTAGATCTCGAGCAGCTGCCGGAGCAGCACCGTCGTCAGGTTCACGTTGAAGTGGACGTCGGGGTAGCCCTCGATGATGGAGGTCATGTCGTAGTAGTCCTTGGTCGCGTGCTTGCGCACCCAGGGACCACTGAGCTGGTCGGACTGCGGGTCGAGGTACAGCGGCTGGTGCTGGTGCCAGACGATGTTGAGGAAGAGCGTGCGGGTGACCTTGGCCTTGTTGAGGGTCACCGAGATGGGGTTGCCCGCGAGGTCCTGCACGTTCTTGACGGTGAGCGTGTAGGTCAGGCTGGGGTTGATGGCGCCGGCGTCGACGGTGAGGTCGACGTACTGCGGCGCGTCGGGGTGCTGGGCCACCGCCAGGACCGGCAGGTCCTGATTGTTCGAGGCCTTGATGCCGTAGTTGGCCAGGGTCTCGGCGCCGGCGCCGACGGGCTCGGAGAAGCGGGCGGTGACGATGCCCTGCTTGTTCGAGAAGGCGGAGCGCAGCTCGGGCCGCACCGTGTCGGGGGGCGGGCCGGCGTCGGGCGTCGCGGTGTCGGCGCTGGCGTCGGGGGGCGAGGTGGCGTCGGGGTCCGACGGGTCGGCGTCGCTGGTGGGGACGTCGTCGTGCTTGGCGCCGTCGCCCTGCGGGATGTCGGCCGGCGCCGAGTCGCTGGAGGTGTCGTGCGGGATGACCGGGAAGACCTGGGGATCCGAGCCGCACGCGGGCCCTGAGAGGGCGGCGAACGCGAGGGCGAGCGAGAGGACCAGACGACGCACGAATCTCTCCTGGTTCGTCGGGCCACCCTGCCATGAGCGCCGCCGGGAATCCAGCCCACCCAGGGCCCCTCGAGAGCGCCGCCGGGCAGCGTCCGGACCGCGCGAGGCGGTCGCGACCGGGGGCTACTGCGGGCCGATGGTGGCCAGGAGCGCCCGGGCCTTGTCGCGGACGGCCGGGATGGGGTCGGCCGCGAGGGCGCCGATGACCACGCTGGCGGCCGGGTCATGGAAGGCGACCAGCTCGAGGGCGCGGTTGCGGGCGTCCCACGGCGCGCTCGCGGTGGTGGCGGCCGCGCGGGCCAGGGACACTGCGCCGGTGCGGTCGGGCGGCGACACGGCGGGATCGCCGAGGATGGCGTGCAGCGTGTTGGCGTCGGCGAAGCGGAAGCCGCCGGCCGCGAGGCGGCGCTCGAGGGCGGCCAGGAGCGCCGGATAGCGGGCCTGGCACTTGCCCCAGGTCGCCAGGGCGTAGGCGGCCTTGTCGGCTACGCGCGGCGCGGGGTCGCTCAGGTGGTCGGCCCACAGCGCGCACACGTCGGCGGCGCGCGCGACGCCGCCGGTCCAGAAGGCCATCAGGGCGGCCAGGCGGACCGGCTCGGCGGGGTCGCGGACGAGGCGCTCGCGGGTCGCGTCGAAGAAGGCGGGGCCGCCATAGGTCAGCAGATCGCCCATGAGGGCGGCGCGTAGCTCGGCCAGGGCATGATCGCGGGCCAGGGCGGTCAGGCGGGCCGCCACGCCGGGCAGGCTGCCGTCGACGCGAGCGGCGGCGGCGCCGAGCGGGGCGGCGAGGGCCGGGACGGTCTCGCGCTCGGCGGCGGCGAGGACGCGGCCGGACAGATCGGGATCGGCGCGGTAGGCGCTTCCGCGGCGGACGAGGCCGACGGCGCCGAGGTAGCGCACATGGGGATCGGCGTCCTCGATGAAGCGGACCAGCGTCGGGTCGGGCGCCCCGCCGCCGAGGGCGTCGAGCCAACGGGCGTAGCCGTGGCACTCGAGGCGGAACCCGGCGTCCCAGGGGCACGCGAGCGCGTCGAGGGCCGCCTCGACCAGGGCCAGATCGTTGTCTTCGGCCGTCAGGCCGGTCTCGGGCGGGGTCACGCGGGGCGCGGCGGGGGCCGCCGGCGGCGCGGACGGCGGCTCGGCCGGCGGCGGCGGCGGCGCCTTGCACGCGGCGAAGGTGATGGCGAGCGCGAGGCACCAGGGACGCATCAGCGACTCCAACGATCGAACACGGCGGGGAACATAGCAGAGTGATGACGCGTCGAGGCACGTGCGGACCGCGGGCCGCCTCACAACTTGCGGCGCGCGGGAAGTCGCGCGACCTTCGCGAAGCCTGTGCGCGCGGTTGACTGGAGGGTGCGCGACCTTGATGCAGCGCCTGGAGCCCGACGCCTTCGCGGCCCGCCTCGACGCGTTCGACGCGGCCGTGCTGGCGACCGAGGGCATCGATCACTTCTGCACGTCGAGCGCCTGGGTGGTGCCCGCGCGCGAGGCCTTCCACCCCGAGACGACGCCCGTGGTGTTCGAGGGCGCCGAGGGGTTCGTCGCGCTCGCCCGGGACGACAGCGCGACGGTGGGGCGCTACCTGGCGCCGCTCGAGGCGATGTGGGGGCTCGCCAGCCCCGTCGCCGGGGCCCGGCCGGTCCCGCTGGCGCGCGAGGTGGTCGGCGCCCTGAGCGCCATCGACGACAGCTGGGACACCCTGTGGCTCTGTGGGCTCTCGCGCGACTCGCGGCTGTTCAAGGCCCTGGTCGCCGGCTTCGGCAAGCGCTTCCGCCTGGGGCTCGGGCCCGAGACGCGCCGGTACACGGCCAGCCTCGAGGGGGGCCTCGACGGGTTCATGAGCCGGCGCTCGGCCAAGTTCCGCGCCAACCTGCGCCGCGCGGCGCGCCAGGTCGAGGCCGACGGGTTCGCCTTCGAGGCGGCGCACGACGTCCGCTCGGCGGCCGGGCGGGAGACCTTCTTCGAGCGGCTCATGGCCATCGAGGCGCGCAGCTGGAAGGGCCTCGCCGACAGCGGCGTCAACGAGGGCCCCATGCGCCAGTTCTACCGCCAGATGCTCGATCGCATCGGCCCGGCCGGGCAGGTCCGCGCGCTCGTCCTCACCCGCGACGGCGAGGACGTCGCCTACATCCTGGGCGGCCTCTTCGCCGGGGCCTACCGCGGGCTGCAGGTCAGCTTCGACGACCGCTTCCGCGCGCTGTCGCTGGGCAACGTCATGCAGCTCGAGATGATCCGCCGCCTCTGCGACGAGGGGGTCGGCTGGTACGACCTGGGCTCGGACATCCCGTACAAGGCGCGCTGGGCCGAGGACGGCCTCACCACGGTCACGCTGGTGGTCCTGGGCGCGCCGCCCTGAGCCGCGGGTCACCGCGACGGCGCGCGCTCGATTGATCCGGCACGCCCCGGGTGGTATCGCAGCCCTCGCCGCACGCGCGGGAGGGGACCGATGATCAAGATGATGGCCGGGTCGGGGTTGGGGTTGGCGCTGGTCGTGATGGGCTGCGGGACGCCGGGGAGCGGAGGCAGCGGGTCGCACGGGCCGCTCGTACCGATCGACGGCGCGACCACCGATCTCGGCGAGGACGTCGCCAAGGGCGGCGACGCGGCGCTGGAAGGGGACGAGGCGCCCGGCGAGGACGTCGCCGAGACCGGCTGCGAACCCGGCGCGACGCGCTGCGAGGGCGCCCAGGTGATGCTGTGCGGCCCCGACCGGGTCAGCTGGACGGCCATCGTGACCTGCCCCGAGGGGCAGGCGTGCGCCGACGGGGCGTGCTGCACGCCCGACTGCGCCGGCAAGACCTGCGGACCGAACGGATGCGGCGGCAGCTGCGGGACCTGCGGCGCGGGGTTGGCGTGCGACGGGGGCCAGTGCGTCTGCAAGGGCTCGTGCGAGGGGCGCGAGTGCGGCGACGACGGGTGCGGGACGCTGTGCGGCAGCTGCGAGGGCGGCGAGCTGTGCGAGGACGGGCAGTGCGTGTGCCAGCCGGACTGCGCCGGGGTGGCGTGCGGGCCGGACGGGTGTGGCGGCAGCTGCGGGACCTGCGCGGCCGGGCAGGCCTGCGTGTCGGGCGCGTGCGAGTCGACCTGCACGCCCAGCTGCGCGGGCAAGGAGTGCGGCGGCGACGGGTGCGGCGGCAGCTGCGGGACCTGCCCGGGCGGGTTCACGTGCTCGGCGGCGGGGATGTGCCAGGCGACCTGCACGCCCAGCTGCGCGGGCAAGCAGTGCGGCGGTGACGGCTGCGGCGGCAGCTGCGGGACCTGCGGCGCGGGGAGCACCTGTAACGCGCAGGGGCAGTGCCAGGCGACGACCGGCGGGTCGTGCTCCGGGTCGTGCGGCGGCCAGTCGTCGAGCGGCAGCTGCTATTGCGACAACAGCTGCAAGTCGCAGGGCGACTGCTGCGCCGACGCGTGCACGGCGTGTCCGTCGCTGACCGGCTGCGGGTCGTGCACGCCCAGCTGCAGCGGCAAGGCCTGCGGGTCGGACGGCTGCGGTGGGTCGTGCGGGTCGTGCGGCGGGGGTCAGGTGTGCCAGAGCGGCAGCTGCGTCACCTGCACGCCCTCGTGCGCGGGCAAGGTCTGCGGCGACGACGGCTGCGGGGGCTCCTGCGGCACGTGCGGGCAGGGCATGGCGTGCGCGGCCGGCCAGTGCGTCGACTGCCTCACCCAGTGCTCGCTCATGTGCACCTCCGATCCGACCGGCTGCCTGTTCGTGTGCAGCCTCGGCTCGGCCGACCTCGACTGCCTGATCGACAACGACTGCGACGTGACCGCCTGCTTCGGCCTGCCCTTCCCCTGAGTCGGTGCCCGCCAGGTGTCACCGCCGTTACGCAGTGCGTCGCGGCGGTGGCGCCACCCGGCCCGATCCGAATCGTCGCCACAGGCCGGCTCGCCCCCGGTGGACTTGCGCATCCGCTGGAAATCGCAAGGATGGCACGGGGGTTGCTTCCGGCGCCCCGTACGTGCGCGCCTCGGGCGACCTCCGCCCGGCGCGCCCGACAAGGAGTCCGAGTGAGCACCGAGCAGACGCCGCCGAAGTATCAGGTCGAAGACCGTGAGATCCTGCTGAGCTTCTACCAAAAGCTGTTCTGGACACGCCTGGTCGGCAAGCTCCCGGCCTCTCTGCCGCCCAACGCCATCACCGTCTTCGGGCAGTGCTGCGTCCTGCTGGGCGCCGTGTCCGCCGCCGGCGCGGTCCTGGGCGGCCAGCCGCTGCTGTACGCCTTCAGCGCCCTGCTGCTGCTCGCCTACATGACCGCGGACAACGTCGACGGGCCCCACGCGCGCCGCACGGGTCAGTGCAGCCCGCTCGGCGAGTTCCTCGACCACGGCCTGGACGGCCTGGCCAGCGGCGCCATCCTGCTGACCGCCGCCTTCGTCATCCGCCTCGACCCGCTGGGCATGGTCCTGCTCGCCGGCATCGGCGCCCTGGGCTTCATGACCGTCTTCTGGGAGCAGTACCGCACCGGCGTCCTGGTCATCCCGCGCGTCAGCTCGCTCGAGGGCACGACCGTCGTCATGGCGCTGTCCCTCACGGCGATGATCGCCAACGACCCGGCCTGGCTGCACGCCTCGCTGACCGAGTTCAACTTCACCAGCGGCGTCCTGGTCGCCGCCCTCGTCGGCTACGCCGTGGCCGCGGGCGCGCCCATCCTGCGGGCGTCCCGCAAGGGCACGTCGCTGCGCGAGCTGGGCCCCATCCTGACCGTGGGCGCCAGCCTCTGCGCGCCGGTCGCCTTCGGGGCCGGCGGCATCATGCCCGCCGTGGCCGTCTCCGTGTTCGGCGCCGACCTCGTGGGGCGCATGATCCTGCTGCGCCACCGCAAGATCGACGGCGCCCTGCTGCCCGCCAACCGCTGGCTGGCCGTCGCCCCGCTGGCGCCGCTGGCGATGGGGGTCGGCGCGCCCAACACCTGGGCCGCCGTGTCCATGCTGATCGCGCTGGGCATGTACGGCTCGACGCTGATGGCCGGGGTCGCCCACATGGGCGGCCGCGCCCAGGCCGACCGCCTGGCGGCCTGAGCCGAGGTCCCCGACCACCAGCCGGCGTGCGGTCACGTCACACCGGCTGGCGGTCGTGCGTCGGCAGCTTGCGGTGACGCCGCGAAGGTCTGCGGTAACGCCGCGAAGGTCTGCGGTGACGCCGCGGAGGCCTGCGGTGACGCCGCGGAAGCTTGCGTGACGCCGCGAGGGCTTGCGGTGACGCCGCGGAGGCTTGCGGTGACGCCGCGGAGGCTTGCGGTGACGCCGAGAAGGCTTGCGGTGACGCCGCGGAGGCTTGCGGTGACACCGCGGAGTGCTTGCGGTGACGCCGCGGAAGCTTGCGGCGGCGCCGCGCAGGCTCGCCGTCAGCCCACGCGGGTCTTGCCGTCGCGGGTCAGCAGGGCGCCGTAGAGATCGGGTCGGCGGTCGCGGAAGAAGCCCCAGGAGGCCTTCATCTGGGCGATGTGGTCCAGATCGAAGGTCGCGGTCAGGACGGTCTCTTCGTCACGGCCGGCCTCGGCGACCTTGTCGCCCAGCGGGCCCGCGATGAAGGACGAGCCGTAGAAGTGCTGGCCCTCCTCGTCGCCGACGCGGTTGGCGGCGACCACCGGCGTCACGTTGCAGACCGCGTGGCCCTGCATCGCGCGCTGCCAGGGGGCGGCCGTGTCCAGCGAGGGGTTCTCGGGTTCGGAGCCGATGGCGGTCGGGTAGAACAGGACCTCGGCGCCCATCAGCACCATGGCGCGGGCGGCCTCGGGGTACCACTGGTCCCAGCAGATGCCGACACCCAGCTTGCCGTAGCGCGTGTCCCACACCCGAAACCCGGTGTCGCCCGGAGCGAAGTAGAACTTCTCTTCGTAGCCCGGGCCGTCGGGGATGTGGCTCTTGCGGTACACGCCCAGCACCGACCCGTCGGCGTCCAGCATGGCCAGGCTGTTGTAGTAGGCGTGGCCGCACTTCTCGAAGAACGACACCGGGATGACCACGCCCAGCTCGCGGGCCAGATCGGACAGGCGCGCGATGGTCGGGTGGTCCTCGAGGGGGCGGGCGAGGCGGAAGAAGGGCTCGCGCTCGACCTTGCAGAAGTAGTGGCTCTCGAACAGCTCGCTGGGCAGGACGACCTGCGCGCCACGGGCGGCCGCCTCGCGGACGCGGTCGACGACGCGCGCGACGTTGTCCTCGACGTCCTGCGAGAACGCCATCTGCAGCGCGGCCACGGTGATCTTGCGCTCGGCCGGGGCGGTCGACTTCTTCATGGGAGCGGCTCCTGCTGGGTGATGCAGTGGAAGGCGCCGCCGCCGAGGAGCACCTCGCGGGCGTCGACGCCGAAGACCCGGCGGCCGGGGAAGAGGTCGCCGATGACCCGCAGGGCCTCGGCGTCCTGCGGCCGGTCGTAGATGGGAACCACGACGCTGCGGTTCGCAAGGTAGAAGTTCACGTAGCTGGCGGCGAGGATCTCTCCGTCCGGGCCCTCGACGCGGCCCGGGCTGGGCACGCGGCGCACGGTGAGGCGGCGGCCGCGCGCGTCCGTGGCGGCCTCGAGGTCGCGCAGGATGGCCTCGAGGACCTCGCGGTTGGGGTCGTCGTCGCCCGAGGGCTCCATGGCCAGCACGACGCCAGGCGCGACGAAGCGCGCGATGGTGTCGATGTGCCCGTCGGTGTGGTCGTTGAGCAGGCCGTCGCCCAGCCAGATGAACGACGTGACCCCGAGCCAGTCGCGCAGCAGGGCCTCGAGCGCGGCCTGGTCGAGGTGCGGGTTGCGGTTGGGGTTGAGCAGGCACTGGCGCGTCGTGAGGCACGTGCCCTCGCCGTCGAGCTCGACCGAGCCGCCCTCGAGCACGAAGTCCGCGCGGAAGGTGCGCACGCCGCGCGTGGCCGCGACCGCCTCGCTGACCGCGTCGTCGCCTTCGAGCACGTATTTGCCGCCCCAGCCGTTGAAGTGGAACGAGGCGGCGGCCAGCTCGCCCTTGCCGTCGACCACGAAGAGCGGCGCGATGTCGCGCATCCAGATGTCGCCGAAGGGGATGCGGTGCAGGCGCGCCTTCAGGCCGGCGTCCTCGAGGGCGGCACGGCACGCGCGCTCCGCCTCGGCGTCGGGGACCAGGATCTCGAGGGCCTCGTCGCCGTCCGCGATGCCGCGGCACAGCTCGACGAAGGCGCGCTGCACCTCGGGCAGGCCCTCCTCCCACAGATCCTCGTGCGAGGGCCAGGCCAGCCAGCAGGCGCGGTGCGGCGCCCACTCGGCCGGGAAGCGGTAGCCGGCGGCCGCCGGCGTGCCGGGGCGGGCGCTCGAAGGCTGAAGCGACGACATCGGGACCTCCACCGCAAGGGTCGGGGGCGACACCTTGCCCTCGGCCCGGCGCCCGGGCAAGAGGTTCGGGCCGCGCGGGTTGCCGCCTAGGGGCGAGGCGACTGGGTTGCCGCCTCGGGGCGAGGCGACTAACGTGCGGAGCGCATCGAACACCCCCAGGGAGGACCCCATGCCCCAGCTCACCTTCGAAGCGGTCGCGCCCCTCGTCGCGGCCGAGGACGTCCGCGGCGTGACGCTGAACGTGACCTTCCAGTGCCCGGTCTCGGGCAAGCGCGTCGACGCCTCGAGCAACATCGAGCAGGGCGTGCTCAGCAAGACCAAGACCGTCTTCGGCCGGCAGCTGATGCAGAGCCTGCGCTACTCGTTCTCGCGCATGCTCTACTCGCTGGTGGGCGGCGGGGTCGCGGGCAGCATGGCGTCGAGCGCGGCCAGCCAGGCGGTCGGGACGACGGCGGGCGCCCCGGCCAGCTACACCGAGGACGAGCGCCGCGCGACCGTGCTGGCGGCCTTCAAGCGCGTGCAGAGCCAGTTCGCCTGGGACGGGCAGCGCTTCGTGTCGGCGTCGCTGCTCAAGGAGCTACAGACCGAGATGGCCCGGGTGGTCGGCGCGATGGCGCTGACGGAGCCCTGGGACCGCGCCGTGCTGGCGCGCATGCTGGCCGAGGTGGCCGCCGCGGACGGCCGCATCGCCGACGAGGAGCGCGAGCTGTTCGCCGCGTTCGCCGAGGGCGCCGAGCTCGACCAGCTGCTGCACCGCGAGCCGCTGGCGGTCTCCGAGCTGAAGGAGACGACGCCCAAGGTGCGCGAGGCCCTGCTGATGCTGACCTTCGCTCTGGCGCAGACCGACGGGGCCTTCGGCGGCTCCGAGCGCGGCCGCATCGCTGGCTACGCGCACGCCTTCGGGGTGAGCGACCGGCGCGCGGCCGAGCTCGAGGCCCACGCCCGCGACTTCGTCGTCGACCAGATGCTCGAGGCCATCTACGCCGACGGGGTCTGCGACGCGGGCGAGCGCGCGCAGGTCGAGCAGCTGGCGAGCGGCCTGGGGATGGACGCCGAGGCGTTGGGGCGCCTGGACGCCCGCTGCCGAAAGCGCAAGGGCCTGCTGTAGACCGCGGGGGGCTCAGGCGCCCCGGAGCGCCGCCAGGTGCGTGGCCAGCTCGGGCGGCAGCTCGGCCGTGAGATCGAGGCCGTCGGGCAGGCCGGGCAGCGGCGGCGCGATGAGCTGGGCGGCGTGCAGCCACAAGCGATCGGGCGCGCCGGGGACGGGGCCGCGGGCGCCACGGGCGTAGCGGCGGTCGCCGACGATGGGGTGGCCCAGGCGCTCCAGGTGGCGGCGGAGCTGGTGCTTGCGGCCGGTCTCGGGCTCCAGCGCGACGAGCGAGGCCGTGGCGAAGCGCTCCACGGTTCGGTAGCGGGTGACGGCCTGCAGGGGCGCGCCGCGGCGGTCGTCGGCCAGGGCGCGGTCGATGGTGCCGCCCTTGCGCGGGTGGCCGTGGACCAGGGCCAGGTAGCGCTTGGTGACGCGTCCGGCGGCGAAGGCGGCGCCCAGGGCGGCCAGCAGCTCGGGGTCGGCCGAGAGCAGGACCAGGCCCGAGGTCTCGCGGTCGAGGCGATGGGCCGGCGCCACCTTGGCCGGCGCCCCGGCGGCGCGCGCCCAGGCCAGCAGATCGGGGGCCGGGTCGCCCGAGGCCGGATGGACCAGCCAGCCGGCCGGCTTGTCGACCACCAGCAGGGCGCACAGGCCAGCGAGCAGGCGCGGCGTAGCGTCAGTCAACGACGTCGGTGGTCTCGAGGGCGGCCTCGGCGGCGTCGCACACGGGCGGGCAGCCGGCGCCGTTGGGGGCGAAGGGCTGGTAGGTGGGCTCGAGGACGGCGGCGGCCTGCCAGGACAGGTTGGCGGCGCCGGCGTTGAGCTCGACCCGAGCGGGGGCGCCGGCGACGACGAAGCCGTCGGCCGAGCAGCTCAGGATGGAGGCGGGGCCGGACAGGGAGGCGACCTGCCCGCCCTCGCAGATGAACGAGGTCGCCTGGCCGTCGATGACCAGGGAGACGTCGTAGGCGCCGGGGCGGGGCTGGTCGAAGTCGACGAAGAGACCGTCGGAGCAGCCGATCTCGGTGCAGCCGCCCGCGTCCTCGCAGGCGACGAGGGCGACGGGGGCCAAGAGGCTGGTCAGGGCGAGGAAGGCGAGACGCATGGGAGGCTCCTGCGAGGCGGAGGGGCCCGTGTCAGCGGCTGGAGGCCGGCCGCTATTCCGGTCAGTTCGGCGCGACGAGCGCGGCGGCGGCGCCCGACTGCACGAAGGCGACGAACTGAGGCGCCGGGACGGGGCGGCTGACCAGGTAGCCTTGGACCTCGTCGCAGCGCATGCCGCGCAGCAGCTCGAGGTGGGTGGCCGTCTCGACGCCCTCGGCCACCAGGGTGAGCCCCAGGCTCTGCCCAAGCGTCACGATGGTCTTGATGATGGCGACGTCCTGGGCCGGGGCCGCCGCGTCGCCGGCGATGTCGAGCAGGAAGCTGCGATCGATCTTCAGGGCGTCGACCGGGAAGCGCTTCAAGTAGTTGAGCGACGAGTAGCCGGTGCCGAAGTCGTCGATGGACAGCTTGACGCCGCCGAGGCGCTTGAGGCTGGTCATGTGCTCGAGCACCTCGTCGATGTCGTGCATCAGCATGTTCTCGGTGATCTCGAGCTCGAGCGCCTCGGGCGGCAGGCCGGTGACCTCTAGCGCGCGGGCCACGACGGCGGTCAGATCGTCGTCGCGGAACTGGTGGGCGGACAGGTTCACCGACACCCGCAGGTGCCCGAGGCCGACGTCGTGCCAGTGTCGCGCCTGGCGGCAGGCCTCTTCGATGACCCAGCGGCCGATGTCCATGATGAGCCCGGTCTGCTCGGCGAGATCGAGGAACCGGTTGGGGTAGAGCAGCCCGAGGCGCGGATGTTGCCAGCGGATGAGCGCCTCGGCGCCCGTGACCGCGCCCGTCTCGAGGTTCACCTTGGGCTGGTAGTGCAGCACCAGCTGGCCCTCGGGGACCGCGCGGTGGAGATCGCTGACCAGCGACAGCCAGTCCTCGGCCGCCGTGCGCATGGCGGGCGTGAAGAACTGGTAGCGGTTGCGCCCCTGACGCTTGGCGCCGTACATCGCGGCGTCGGCGGCGCGCAGGAGCCCCTCGGCGCTGTCGCCGTCGGCCGGGAAGAGCGCGAGGCCGATGCTGGAGCTGACGTAGACGTCTTGCCCGGCGATGGTGACGCCCGCGGACAGCGCCCGCAGCACCTTCTGGGCCACCTGCCCGGCGTCGCGTTCGGTCGCCAGCGGCAGCACCAGCGCGAACTCGTCGCCGCCCAGGCGCGCGACCAGGTCGCTCGAGCGGACGCAGCCCGCCAGCCGCCGGCCGACCTCCTCGAGCAGGGCGTCACCGGCCGTGTGCCCCAGGCTGTCGTTGACCACCTTGAAGTTGTCGAGGTCGACCAGCGCGACGGCCAGCGGCTGCCGCATCCCGCGGGCGGTCGTCATCGCCTGCTCGAGGCGCGCCTCGAGCTGCGGGCGGTTGGGCAGGCCGGTGACCGGATCGTGCTCGGCCTGGTGCTGGATGCGCCGCTCGTCGGCCCACTGGCCCAGGGCGATGGCCGCCACGAGGGCCGCCTCGGCGATCACCAGGCGCTCGGCCTCGGTCGGCTGACGCGTCTTGCGGAAGTGCACGGTCAGCACGCCGTCCTGCAGCGCCGCCGAACGCCCGATGGCCAGCGCCCAGCACGCCCGCAGGCCGTGATCGGCGCCCGGGTCGCGGGGGCCGGTCGCGCGGAGGTCGGGCTCGATGACCAGCTCGGTCGCGCCGAGCGCCTGGTAGGGGACGCCCAGCTCGCGCTGGAGGTCGGCGCCGTCGACCGCCTGGACGTACCCGCGCGGGAGGCTCCGGCCGGCCGCATACCGGAACAGGCCCTGGCGGACGCGCCACACGGCGGCCAGGGCGCCCGGGATGGCCGCCTCGACCGCCGCGACGATGGCGTGCAGCGACTGCTCGATGGGCGCGCGGCGCGCCAGCAGGCCGAGCAGCGCGCCCCGGTCCAGCTGCGGCTCGGCGGCCGGCGGCGCGAGGGCAGGCGCCTCGACGCGGACCGGGGCGGGCGGCGGGGCGGCCGGGAGGGCGGCTTCGAAGGCCTGGGCCATGCGGGTGGCCTGGGCGAGGACGTCGTCGAGCGCGCCGTCGAGACCGACCGAGGCCGGCGACGCTCGGCGGTTGGCGAGCGACCGCTTGAGGAAGCCCATCTGACGCCGCAGCGCCATGAGGTCGTCGGCGCTGTGGGCCCGGACGAGGTCCGGACGGCTGGCGTCGAAGACGCGCGACAGGCGCGAGAGCCGCTGGAGCTGTTGGGCGCGCTCCAGGGCGACCCCGAGGCAGCCCGCCAGCAGCTCGAGCGCCAGCAGATCGTCGAGATCGGGTGGCTGCTCCTGGCCCCACACCAGGCAGAGGGCCCCCAGGACGCTGGCGTCGACGCCGACCGCGACGACCACGCCGTCGTAGCCGCTCAGGCTGCCGTCGGTCACGCCCATGTCGGCCGCCATGGTGGCTCCGTCGACGCGCCGGCTGCCCCGCGCCGGCACGGCGAAGGCCGACCCGCCGCGGCCCGGACAGCGCCGCCCGCGCCACGTCTGGACGGCGCCGAAGGCGGCCATCCACTCGAGATCCTCGCCCTGGCGGCGCGCGAAGCCGGCCCCCTCGGCGCCGCCGAGCTGCATCGCCCACCGCACGCCGATCTCGACCAGGGCGCTGAGGCCGGCGTCGGCCGACGAGGCGGCCAGCACGGAGCGGCAGGCCTCGACGAGCTGGGCGGCGCGGCGGTCGCGAGACGCGGGCGCGGGGGGCTCGGGCGCGGTCAAAGGACTTCTCCGAAGCGAATGCTCGTCCGGTGACGGAGGGCTGGAGCGGGGCGGTACCGAAGAAAGCACGAGTGGCCGTCGCTCGACAAGCGACGCCATTGCGTGCCCAGTCCGGACCCGCCGCGACGCGGCCCTGATGTGGACCGCGCCGTGGCGGCGCCGCTCGAGCTCGGATCAGACCCGCGGCACGTCCGCGTGCAGGAGGCACCGCGTCAGCCAGAGGTTCGCCACCTTCTCCTGGACGCTGTTGGCCTTGAGGCGCGCGTTCAGGAAGGGGAAGTCCACCTGGTCGAGGTGCTGATCCTGGTTGGTGCAGGTGAAGACCAGCGTCTCCTTGCCGTCCGGGCCGACGTGGCGCTGGAGGCACTGGGCGCAGATCTCCTTCATCATGCACTGCATCGGCGAGTTGATGGACCCGATGGCGACGTGGTCGCGCTTCAGGTACGGGGCCAGCACCGAGTGGCGGGCCGCCTTGACCGCGGCCATCATGCCGTCGGAGCCGATGGCGATGAGGCGGTCGGCCTCGGGCAGCGGCACGACGGCCTCACCCAGCTCGCCCGTGGCGAAGGCGACCATCGCCTGCACGATGTTGCCGACGAAGGTGCGGTCCTGCGGGCGCTCGGCCGCGATGCCCGGCGCCTCGTCGCAGGCCCAGATGACCTGGTCGGTCGCCGCCTCGATGTCCTCGCGCTTGAAGAGATCGGAGGTCTTCCGGTAGCCGGCGAAGTACAGGACCCGGTTGCCGCGCTCCTTGAGCGCCTTGGCGATGGAGAAGAGCACGGCGTTGCCGAGGCCGCCGCCGACCAGGACGACGCTCTCGCCCTCGGGGATCTCGGTCGGGGTCCCGGTGGGGCCCATGCAGACCACCGGCTCGCCCGGCTGCAGGGTCGCGCACAGGCGCGACGAGGCGCCCATCTCGAGCACGATGAGGCTCAGCAGCCCCTGCTCGGCGTCGACCCAGGCGCCGGTCAGCGCGAGGCCCTCGGGGACCAGGCGCGTGCCGTCGACCATGGGCGCCCGCGACTCGAAGGCCTGCAGGCGGTAGAACTGGCCCGGCTGGAACTTGCGGGCGGCGAGCGGCGCCTTGCAGATGACCTCGACGATGGTCGGGGTGAGGCGCTTGACCTCGACGACCGTGGCGGTCAGCTCGCCGCCGAGGCGCTCGGAGAAGTCGCGCCACTCGCCGTCGCGGGCGGGCTGCGCGGCCGGGTCGAGCGTGGCCAGCTCGGCCTCGAACAGCTGGGCGACGCGCGAGTAGCCGTCCTTGGCCGAGGCCATCGCCTTGACGACCGAGCCGGCGTACTGCGGGTGGTTGTCGCCGTAGAACGAGACGCAGCGGGTCTTGTCGGCCGACAGGTGGCTGGTGAAGAAGCCGGCCGGGCCCGACAGATCCTGGTACAGGTGCGCCGGCTCGAGGCGCAGGGTGCCGTCGGGCTCGCGGTGCGCGTGGTGCGCCTGGAAGTACTGGTTCCAAGCGTCGAGGGCGAAGCGGCCGGGGTTCTCGCGCTCGACGGTCACGTTGGGCGCGGTGCCCGCGGCGACGCACACGGTGCGCGCCGGCAGCTCGACGATCTCGCCCGTGCCCTTCCACCAGCGGTCGACCTTGGCCTGGCGCTCGAACTTCACGGCGCGGACTGCCCCGTGCGCGTCGGGCACGGCCTCGATGGGGTTCATCCCCTCGACGAAGTAGATGCCCTCCTCGAGCGCCTTCTCGATCTCCTCGTGGTTCAAGCGATAGGCCGGCGAGGACTGCATGTCCTTGCGGTAGGCCAGGCTGACGCCGCCCCAGCCGCGGACCAGCGCGACGAAGTCGGGCGCCTCGCCGGCGCTCGCGGCCCGCTCGCGCTCGGCGCGGACGGCGCGGCCGTGCTCGAGGAACTCGCCGAGCACCTCGAGCTCCTCGGGGCGGAAGACCGACTCGGCCTCGAGCCCGAAGGTCTCGACCAGCTGCTCCCAGCGGTCCAGCATCAGCTCGACCTGCACCGGGTAGTAGGCCGCCAGCTCGGTCGCCGTGTCGATGCCGGTCAGGCCGCCGCCGATGACGATGGCCGGCAGACGCACCTGCAGCGCCGCCATCGAGTCGCGCTTGAACGCGCCCGTCAGCTGCAGCGCCATCAGGAAGTCCGAGGCCTTGCGGACGCCGCGGATGAGGTTGTTCTTGAGATCGATGATGGTCGGCCGGCCGGCGCCCGCCGCCAACGCGACGTGGTCGAAGCCGAGCTGCCAGGCGTCCTCGACGTCCAGCGTCCCGCCGAAGCGCACGCCGCCATGGATGGCCAGGTTCGGCCGCCGCGCCAGGTTCACGTACAGCGTCGTCAGGAAGTTCTTGTCCCAGCGGACGGTGATGCCGTACTCGCTGACGCCGCCGAAGCCGCTGAGGATGCGACGGTCGAGCGCGTCGCACATCGACGCCCACTCGCGCACCGGCTCGCGCAAGAGGCGCTCGGGCAGCGGCTCGACCTTCAGGCCGTCGACGCCGACGACGCCGAAGCCCTCGTTGACCAGGTGGTGGCACAGCGTGTAGCCGGCCGGCCCGAGGCCCACGACCAGGACCTTCTTGCCGTTGTAGGGCAACGCGTAGGGCCGCGCCGCGTTCAGCGGGTTCCAGCGGGTCAGCAGCGACCAGATCTCGAAGCCGTACGGCATCTTCAGCACGTCGGTCAGGACGTGCGTCTCGACGAAGGGGATGTTGACCGGGTCCTGCTTCTGGTAGATGCAGCCCTTCATGCAGTCGTTGCAGATGCGGTGGCCGGTGCCCGGGGCCATCGGGTTGTTGATGGACACCAGGGCCAGCGCGCCGATGGCGTCGCCTTCGCCGCGGGCCTTGTGCATCTCCGAGATGTGCTCCTCGAGCGGGCAGCCGTGCAGGCTCACGCCGAGGGGGTTCTTCTTGAAGGGCGGCACGTCGGCGCCCGGGGCCGGCGCGCCCTTGTCGTGCAGGCCCTTCGAGCACGAGTCCTTGGACCGCTCGTGGCAGATGATGCAGTAGTCGATCTCGCTCAGCGCCTGGCGCGGCGTGCCGCGGTCGTCGGTGAGGCCGAAGCCGTCGCGGCGGCGCAGGTGCGAGGCCGGGCCGACGATGGACTCGGGGAGGTCGGCCCGCGGGCGCTCGATGTGGACCAGGTGGTCGTAGTCGGTCTTCTTGGGCAGCTTGTAGCTGACCCAGCCGGCGATGGCCGCGCGCCCGGCGGGGTGCACGGCCCGGGCGTGGCACCAGCGCTCGAGCAGCGAGAGTGTGTTCTGGATCAACCTCTGATCGCCGGCGGGGGCCTCGGCTTCGGTGCCTTCGGCCAGGGCCGCGAGCGTGGCCGTGCCGGCGACGACCTGGCGCAGGCGCGCGGCCACGGCCGCCGCCTCGGGCTCGAGCTCGCCGCCCTTGGCGGCCGCCTCGTAGGCCTTGTCGACGTCGAGCAGCGCCACGATCGCGTCCGCCAGCGCCAGCTCGGGGTCCGCCCCGCCCAGCGCCTCGGGCTTGATCTGGCCCAGCAGCGCCCCCGCCTGCGCGTCGAGCGCCGGGAAGTCCTGCTCGGTCGCCCCCTCGGGCGCCGTCCGGCCGAAGACGCGGCGCGCCATGAAGCGCTTCTTGAAGTCGAAGATCACCCGGTCCGCCAGCGCCCGCCGCTCGAGGGCGGCCAGCTCGGCCTCGACGCCGAAGAGCGACGCGAGGAAGCGCGAGACGTGGCGCGACACGGCGACCAGCAGCTCCGACTCGACCGGCCCCTCGAGGGTGCGGCCGGCGCTGTCGCGGTAGGCGACGTAGCGCTCGGCGAGGGCCGCGTCGTCGGCCTCGAGGCGCGTGACGAAGGCCTGGTGGAGACGGGCGAGGCCGTGCGGGTCGTGCAGGTCCTCGTAGGTGAATTCGGGCAAGCCCAGCTTCAAGACCCTTCCTCCTCTCGGGGGCGCATGGGGGGCGCATGGGGGGCGGAGTAGTACCGCACCTAATCCCATGACGCCAAACTCATTCCGGACCCGGCGGGTCGCACTCGACGCCGCCGCGGGTCGGGCGGGAATCACGCGCCCAGCGTCCGCTCCCACAGCCAATAGCCGCCCGCGAGGGCGACCAGACAAGACAAGGGCACGACGAAGCGGGGCCGGTGCCAGGGGCGGCTCTGCGCCCAGCGCAGCGCGGGCCAGGCCAGGGCGACCAACGCCAGCTGGCCGGCCTCGACGCCCAGGTTGAAGGCGGCGAGCGGCACGGCGAGGGCGCCGGCCGGCAGCTCGAGCTCGGTCAGGAAGCCCGCGAAGCCGAAGCCGTGGACGAGTCCGAAGGCGAAGGTCATCACCCATCGCCAGCGCATGAGGTCGGCCGCCTCGCGGCGACGCAGGTTGTCGAGCGCGACGACGACGATGGACGCGGCGATGGTCGCCTCGACCAGGGTGTCGTCCAGGCTGACGAGGCCCAGCACGGCCACCGCCAGGGTGACCGAGTGGGCCACGGTGAAGGCGGTGACGACCTTGACCAGCGCGCCGAAGCTGCCGCCGACGGCCAGCAGGGCCAGCAGGAACAGCAGGTGGTCCCAGCCGAAGACGATGTGCTCGAGGCCGATGGCGAAGAAGGCGGCGAAGCCGCTGGGGCCGGCCTCCGCCACGGGCGGCTGCGGATCGAGGCCCAAGGTGGCGCTCGGCGGCGCCTCGGCGGCGGTCGCGGCCTCCGGTGTCGTCGAAAAGTCGTGCTCGAAGGTGCGATCGGCGGCCGTCAGGGCCCGCAGCAGCCGCCCGCGCTCGCCGACGCCGAAGCGCGCGAGGTGGCGATGGTCGCCAGGCAGCCGCTCGAGGAAGTCCAGGCGCACCGAGAAGGCCGCGAACGGGGCCGCCCCGGCCGGCGCCTCGCACCGCCAGGCGAGCGCGATGATCTGGACGTCCTCGTCCTCCCGCGCGTCCACACGCCCCGGCTCGCCCTGGCAGACCCGGCCGCCGTCGGCGACCACGACCCCAGACAGCACCGCCTGCATCAGCGCGCCGGCGTGCTGCTCGCGCCAGGCGCGCCGCTCGGCCGGCAGCGACGGCGCCCGCCGGTCCGCCACGGCCTCGACCTGCAGCACGTCCATCTCGAGCACGGCCTCGACCCGCCCGGCCGCCGGGTCGACGGACCACTTGCCGACGCTGTGCGAGAGCCGATGGGCCGACGCCGCCTCGGGCCACGCGGCCAGCACCGCGACCAGCACCACGCCCAGTCCGATCCTCGTCACCCGCTCACCTCCAGCCGGACCGCCCGGCCCAGCGCGCGCGACACCACCTCGGACAGGGCCTCCGACAGCGCCTCGCCCAGCTCACGCCCGGCGCGCCGGTCGACCCAGCGCCCCTCGACCCCGTCGAACTTGAACGCCGCGTCCGGCGTCGCCAACCACAGCTGCCGCAGCGGCGGCTGGCGGCTCACGAACAGGCGCGCGCCGTCCTCGACCTCGATCTCGAGCACGCCGTGGCTCAGCGTCGCGTCGATCTCGTCGAGCCCCAGCGCGTCGATGCCGTCGCGCAGGCCCCTCAGCGTGTCGTCGCTCCAACGATCGTAAGTGCGCTCGTCCATCCGGAGCCCTCGCCGCGCCGTCCCTGGCGCCGACGGGACGCACCATGCCCCGCCGCCGCCCGCGCATCAACTCACGCGCGCCCTCTTGATGTTCCGGCCCGCGTGCCGAAGATCGCGCGCGCCCTCGGTGCGCCAGCCTCCGTCCCGACCAGGAGCCGCCATGTCCCACGCCACGACCACCCGCCTGTCCGTCACGGGCATGACCTGCGGCCACTGCTCGCGCCGCGTCGATCAGGCCCTGCGCGCCGTCCCGGGCGTCGTCGACGCCGCCGTCGACCACGCGACGGACCGCGCCGTCGTCACCCACACCGCGGGGACCACCGTCGACGCGCTGGTCCAGGCCGTCGAGGCCGCCGGTTACGAGGCCGCGCCCGAGGCCGACACCGACGGCGAGCCCGCCGCAGCCGGGGAGGTCGCGCCGGCGCCCGCGCCCTCCCACGAGCCCGACGAGGCGCCCTCCCCCACCCCGGCCGTCACGGCCCTGGCCACGGCACGCCTGGACGTCTCGGGCATGCACTGCGCCAGCTGCGTCGCCAGCATCGAAGGCGCGCTGAAGGCCTACGACGGGGTCCACGACGCCGCGGTCGACCTGCTCGGCGAGCGCGCCGAGGTCCGCTACGACCCGACCGTCGTCTCGCCCCACGATCTGGCGGCCCAGGTGAACCGCCTCGGTTACCAGGCCCGGGTCGCGACCCAACGCCCGCTGCATCGCCGCGCGGCCGACGAGGACCAGCGCATGCACGGCCGCGAGCGGCTGCTGCGTTGGAAGATCGCGTTCGCCCTGACGGTCGGCGCGGCCGCGATGGTCCTGTCCATGCCGCTGATGCACGCCCCGGCGGGCGCGGCCGTGCACGACCCGCTGATGGTCGTCACGATGCCGCTCGACGCCTGGCTGCGCGGCGCCCTGCCCGGGCTCTACGCCCTGGACCACGGCGCGCTGCGCTGGCTGCTGCTGGCCCTCACCTTCCCGGTCCTGGTCTGGTCCGGCGCCGACTTCCTGGTCCGCGCCGTCCAGGGCGCCCGCCGCGGCTCGGTCGACATGAACACGCTCATCGCGCTCGGCACCGGCGCGGCGTTCGGGTTCAGCGCCTTCGTCACCGTGGCCCCCGGGCTGCTCGAGCGCCACGGACTGCCGCCCCACGTCTGGTTCGAGGCCGTGCCCTGGGTCATCGGCCTGGTCCTGCTGGGCAACCTGTTCGAGCAGCGCGCCCGCCGCGAGACCGGCGAGGCGGTGCGCGCCCTGGCCGAGCTGATGCCGCCCACCGCCCGCGTCGTGCGCGACGGGGCCGAGGTCGAGGTCCCCATCGAGGAGGTCCTGCCCGGCGACCGCGTCCGCGTCCGCCCCGGCGAGCGCGTCCCGGTCGACGGCCGCGTCGAGGTCGGGCGGGCCAGCGTGGACGAGGCCATGCTGACCGGAGAGGCCCTGCCCGTCCCCAAGGGCCCCGGGGACCTGGTCCTGACCGGCACCTTCGACCACGACGGCGCCCTGACCGTGCGCGCCCTGGCCGTCGCGGGCGAGACGACCCTGGACCGCATCGTCGCCCTGGTCGAGCAGGCCCAGGCCACCAAGCCGGCCATCCAGCGCGTGGCCGATCGGGTCGCCGGCGTCTTCGTCCCGGTCGTCCTCGTCGTGGCCGCGCTCGCCGCGCTGGCCTGGGCCCTGCTAGGCCCGGCGCCGGGCGCCCTGCACGCGCTCGAGGCCGCGATGACCGTCCTCATCATCGCCTGCCCGTGCGCCATGGGCCTGGCCGTCCCCACCGCCGTGGCCGTCGCGGTCGGCCGCGCCGCGGGGCTCGGGCTGGTCGTGCGCAGCGGCGACGCCCTCGAGCGGGCGCGGCGGGTGACCACCGTCGTGCTGGACAAGACCGGCACGCTGACCCGGGGCCAGCCCGTCGTGGCGTCGTTCCAGCGGCTGCCCGGCGCCCCGGACGAGGCCGAGCTGGCCGCCCTCGCCGGCGCCGCCGAGGCCCAGAGCGAGCACCCGCTGGCCCGCGCCATCGTGGACTGGGCGCGCGCGCGCGTGGCCTCGGAGATGGCGCTGCCCGAGGCGACGGAGGTCGTCGCCAGCCCAGGGCGCGGTCTTCGCGCGCTGGTCCGCGGCCGCGCCGTGGCCATCGGGACGCTGGCCTGGGTCGCCGGAGAGGGCGAGGTCGGCCCGGAGCTGCTCCAGCTGGCCGACGACCTCGGCGCCCGAGGGCAGACGCCGGTCGCCGTCGCGGTCGACGGAGCCGCGGTCGCCTTGTTCGGGCTCGAGGACGCGCTCGAGCCGACCAGCGCCGGCGCGGTCGCCCGTCTGCGCGCGTTGGGCCTCGAGGTGGTCCTGCTGACCGGCGACCGGCGTCCGGCGGCCCAGGCCATCGCCGCCCGCGCGGGGATCACGCGCGTGGTCGCCGAGGCCCTGCCCGAGGACAAGGCCGCCGAGATCCAGGCGCTGCGCGACCGGGGCGAGGTCGTGGCCATGGTCGGCGACGGCATCAACGACGCGCCGGCCCTGGCGGCCGCCGACGTGGGCCTGGCGATGGGCTCGGGGACGCAGGTGGCCGTCGCCAGCGCCGACGTCACCGTGATGACGCGCGATCTCGGCGCCGTCGCGGACTTCGTCGCCCTGTCCCGGCAGACCCACCGCGTGGTCCGGCAGAACCTGGGCTGGGCCTTCGGCTACAACGCGCTGGGCATCCCCATCGCGGCGGGCGCGCTGTATCCGACGCTGGGCATGGCGCTGTCGCCAGTCTTCGCCAGCGCGGCCATGGCCTTCAGCTCGGTGAGCGTGGTCGGCAACTCGCTACGGCTTCGCGGGGCGCGCCTCGGCCGGGTGCGCCGCGGGCTCGCCGTCGCCGCCGCCCCCGGCCCCGGCCTGATCGGCCAGGGCCACGCGCCCGACGGTGGGGCGCAGGCGCTCGAGGACCGCGCGTAGGGTCGCCTCGAGCTCGCGCAGCCGCCCGGCGGCTTCGGGCTGGGTGACCGAGCGCTGCAGGGCGTGCAGCGGGCTCTCGGGGTCGGCCGACACAAGGCGCGCCAGCGTCAAGGCCGCCTGGACGACGCCGGCCTCGTGGGGCTCGGTCGCGGTCGGCACCGACAGCGGCGAGGGCGAGCTGGCCGAGGCGCGGCCCGTGGTGGCCGCGGTCCGGACCGAGGCGACGCGATCGCGGCCGCTCTGCTTGGCGGCGTACAGGGCCTGGTCGGCGCGACGGACCAGCTCCTCGGCGTCGAGGGCGTCGGCCGGGCAGCAGGCGACGCCCACGCTGACGGTCACCGACAACGCCGCCAGGCCCGCGCCGCAGTTGGTCGGCGCGTGCACCGGCGCGCCGCGCACCAGCGCACGGATCTTGTCGGCGGCCTGCAGGGCCTCGTCCGGACCGGTGCTGGGCAGGATGATCACGAACTCTTCGCCGCCGTAGCGCGCCACGAGATCGCTGGCTCGGGTCGCCTGGCCCAGGCGGCGCGCGATCTCGCGAAGGACGGCGTCCCCGGTCGGGTGGCCGAAGGTGTCGTTGACCTCCTTGAAGTGGTCGAGGTCCAGCATGAGGAGCGCGAACGAGCCGCCGTAGCGCTCGGCCCGCTTGAGCTCGCTGCGCAGGTGCTCCTGGCAGTAGCCGCGGTTGTACAGCCCCGTCAGCGGGTCGATGATGGCGGCCAGGAAGGCCTGATCGCGCGCCACCTGCATGGTCCGCAGGCGCTCCTGGCGGCGCAGGACCCCCGAGACGCGGGCCTCGAGCTCCGTCGGCGGGACGTCGGCGGGCAGGTAGTCCTCGACGCCCGCCTCGAAGGCGCGGATGCGGTGGGCCGCGCTGGGGGCGTCGTCCATCACGACGACGCCGGCGGGCATGGCCTCGGCGGCGAGGGCCTCGAAGGCGCCGTAGGACACGATCAGCGCGCGGCGGCCCTGCCGTCCGCCGGCGTCGAGGGCCTGGGCCTCGGCGAGGTGGGCGACGGCGCGGCGGAGATCGCGCTCGGTGACCACGCGCGTGCGCTCGAAGCCGTCGAGGGTCGCGGCCACGCGCGCGCGGACCGACGGGTTGTCGTGGGCGACGACCACCACGTCGCGCGGCTCGCCGTCGTCGGCGCCCCGGGGGGCCTCGTCGTCGGCGAACATCCGCGAGATGGCCTCGCGCTGGGCCGACAGACGGCCGCGCAGCTCGCCGAGCGCGATGAGCGACCGGACGCGCGCGACCAGCTCGCCGTCGCTGACGGACTTGGTCAGGAAGTCGTCGGCGCCGGCCTCGAGGCCCTCGACCGTGTCGTCGGTCGAGTCGAGGCTGGTGAGGAGCAGGATCGGCGTCTGCCGGGTGCGGGGCCGCGCGCGCAGGGCCCGGGTGAGCGCGAGGCCGTCGAGGTCGGGCATGCGCACGTCGACGATGACGAGATCGATGGCCTCGGGGTCGGCCTCGGCGCGCTCGAGCGCGGCACGCCCCGAGTCGCAGGTCAGCACCTCGAGGCCGGCGCGGGAGAGCTTGTCGCGCAGCACCTCGAGGACCAGCGGGCTGTCGTCGACGAGCAGCACCCGGCCATCGCCCTCGACGGCGGGCCGAGGCGGGTGCACGGCCATCAGCTCGCGGGTCGTGCGGAACAGCCACGACAGCTCGGAGCCGCCGCCGCCGCGCCGCCCGTGAGGCCCGGAGGACGCCGGGCCGGGTCGGGCCGCCGCGGTGGAGGTCCTGGGATCGTCGTCGCCGGATGCCGCCATGCCCACGGAACGCCCTCGAGGCCCGGAGAAATCCCGGCTGCCCGCGCCGATCTCCATCGCCGGCGGACGCCCAGCCTGGGTCCCGACGTCGTCCGCGCCTGGGGGCGAGGCGCCGGGTCTGCGCAGCCCGCGGCTCATCCCGGCCGATCGTAGTAGAAGCGTTCGTGGACGACGAAGCCGTCGAGCCAGCGGCGCACGGCGACCTGCTCCATCACCAGGCGCGTTCCGGTCCGGAGGTCGAACGCGTAGCGCCACTCGGACAGGGTCACGTCGTCGCCTACGGCGGTGGACAGCAGCGTCACCTCGTCGATGCGCGCGACCTCGTTCAGGAAGCCCTCCTGGCGCTGCCGATTGCTCGCCTTGCCTTCGGTCGCCGGGGCCCCGGGCTCTTGCATGATCACGTGCTCGGCGTAGTGGCGCTCGAACGCGTCGAGCAGCCGGCCCTCGAGGATGAGGGCGTTCAGCGCACGCTCGCGCGCGACCAGCGCGTCGCGCGCCGGCGGGGATCGATCCATGCAGCCTCCGTGGGGATGGGCCACGCGTACCGCAAAAGCGCAATCACCGCCAGAGGGGGTCCCGCGAGATCGGGTAATCGTGCAGGTCCTGCGGCACGAGCGGCCACTGGCCGGGGGCGTCCGGATCGAAGACCGGGTAGCGCCCGGCGTCGATGGCCTCGCGCGTGGTCAGCACGGGGCCGGCGTCGAGGGTGCGGATCCAGTAGAGGTCGGGCGGCAGGATGTCCTGGCGGGGCACGTCCAGCGGCTCGCCGTACGCGGTCGCGAGCAGCATGGCCGGGAAGTTCGCGCCGGCGGCCGTGTAGAAGTAGTGGGTCGTGCCGAAGCGGCCTGCGTTCAGCTCGGTGATGCGGGGGCGACCGTCGGCGTCGCCCTTGAGATCGACGAAGCAGACGCCGGTGAAGGCGCGGTCGAGGGCGAGGGCGGCGGCCTCGCCGATCCGGTTGAGCTCGGGGTCGTGGACGGTGTGGCTGATGGCCGGGGCGCCGGTGATCCCGGACGGGCTGACGTGCGGGATGACGTAGGCGAGGCGGCGGCGGCCCTGGCTGGTGACGAGGCGCCCGGCGTCGAACAGGCCCATCCAGGTCAGGTTGTCGCCGGGCAGGAACTCGGAGGCGATCATGCCGCCCCAGCCATTCCAGTAGTCGACCCAATGGATGGCCTGGTCGACGGTGCGGCACGGCAGGCTGGCGACGCCGATGCCCTTGCCCGGGATGCCGGCGCCGCGGACCCAGACGGGCGCGTCCGGCTCGCGCTGCAGCCGCGGGAAGACGGCGCGCAGGGTCGCGGGGGCGTCGATGAGGTGCGTCTCGGGCACCGGGAGGCCGGCGTCGCGCCAGATCTCGTGGCTGGCCCACTTGCTGTCGGCCAGGGCGAGCGTGGCCGGATCGGGCAGGAAGACGCGGGCTTGCAGGCGATCGCGCGCCTCGCTCAGGGCGGCTATCTCGATGGACCCGTTGGGCATCACGAAGTCGATGGCGTGCGTGTCGACGAGGCGGTTCAAGGCGTCGAGGAAGGCCTCGCGGTCGCGGGTCCGCGGGACCAGGGCCCGTACGTGGCCGAGCGCGAGGAACGCGTAGTAGGGTGACGCCTCCACGCACGCAACGAACGGACAGGGTGTCATCGCCAGCAGCGACCGTGTCAGGTTGACCGCGCCGGGTCCGCCCGCGCTGGTCACCAGGATGCGTCGTCGCGTCATCGCTCCCCCCTCCCTCGGGACGGCCGAAACCCTCCGGGGCCGGCCCTCGGAGCGGCCATCTTAGGGGCTCCGGGGCAGCGGGGGAATCAAGTTGACAGCCTTCCGAACCGACGAGTAGAAGCGCCACCAATGTCGGACCACACGCCGCGCACTGACATCCAGAGCCCGAAGCACCTCGCCGCCGCGGGCGGCCCGGGTGCGCGGATGAACGTCCTGTCCTACGAGCTGGGCCGACTCCGGCAGACCCTGCCGCTGCTCGTCAGCCGCTGCATGGCCTACAGCGCCATGTCGCGCTTCGACGACGAGCTCATCGCCGCGGTCAAGGAGTTCTACGGGCTCGAGCTCGACGTCGCGACCGCCGAGGCCGAGATCCTGGAGGAGGAGGACGAGCGGGTCCGCTTCTTCCCGTGGTTCCTGTGGGACTGGCGATCGGGCGCCGGCGGCGGCAAGGACGTCGCCATGCGCACCATCGGCGAGCGCTACATGGACGAGCCGGGGCACGGACTGCACGAGCTGAAGCTGCTGCAGGCCCTGTGCGCCTCGTACGTGGGCTTCTACGAGGCGCTCGAGGACGCGTCCGCCGTGGGCGTCCGCCTGCGTGATCTGGCGAGCGGCGAGATCCTCCGCGTGTCGGACGAGGGCCTGGCCGGCGACGTGTTCTCGGGCCACATCGTTCAGGCGCGCCTGCTCCGCATCCCGGCCAGCGACGGGCCGTGCGTCCTGGTCGACGCCATCTACGCGACCCTGCCCCCCGAGGCCCGCCCGGCCATCCAGGTCGAGCTCGAGAGCCTGGGCGCGACCGACGGCGATCCGGCGGCCTGCCTGAAGACCTATGTCGCCGAGATGCTTCACTTCGCCGACCACCTGCTCGAGACGTTGGCGCGCCCGCCCGAGGCCGACAACGGCGACGGCGATCCGATGATCCTGTCGCGCAGCCGGCTGGCCGGGGCCGACGCGGCGACGGTCACGCGCGCGTTGGCCGCTGGCGTCGAGGGCTTCTCGATGGTCGAGCCCGGTCTGTGGCAATACGCGCCGCTCGGCGCCCCGCGCGGCTTCGTCGACGCCCGCTCGCAGCGGCGCGTGGTCCTGGCGGCCAACAGCCCGACGCGGCTCGAGGCCCTCGAGGCGGCGATCTCGGGCGCCACCGAGGTCACCCGTCCCGCCCTGCGCAGCCTCGAGGAGTTCACCTCGGCCGTGCAGCGCTGGGCCGAGCACGGCGGCGGCGACACCTGGCTGCGCCTCGATCCCGACGTGCCGCGCGCCGTCGCCGAGTGGTTCACCGCCTGGGTCCGACAGTGGCTCGACATGCCCTCGCCGATGCTGGGCGACCGCACCCCTCGCGAGGCCGTCGGGCACACCGACGGGCGCCGCCGCGTCGAGGCCCTGCTCAGCCGCTTCGAGCGCCTGCAGCTCGGCACGCTCGCCGCCGCCGCCGACGAGGCCGTGGTCACCCTCGAGCACGTCCGCCTCGAGCTGGGGCTCTGACGGATGCCCATGTCGCTCGAAGCGGGACAGCAGGCTTCGCTCGCCAAGACCGTCACCGAGGCCGACGTGGTCCTCTTCGCCGGGCTGTCGCTCGACACCAACCCGGTGCACGTCGACGAGGGCTACGCCCGCACCACCCGGTTCGGCGGCCGCATCGTCCACGGGATGTGGACGGCCGGCCTCATCTCGGCCGTCATTGGCACGCGCCTGCCCGGGCCCGGGTCGATCTACCTCAGCCAGACGCTGAAGTTCCGCGCCCCGGTGCGCATCGGCGACACCATCACCGCGCGGGTCACGGTCAAGGCGGTCCGGCCGGACAAGCCCATCGTCACCCTCGAGACCGTCGCCGACAACCAACACGGAGAGCGCGTCGTCGAGGGCGAGGCCCTCATCCTGCTGGAGCCGCCGAACGCCTGACCCAATGGACTGGCTGGATCACGTCACCTACGGCAACTCGCTGCGCACCTGGCTCCTGGCCCTGGTCGTGGCCGCCGCGACGTACGCCGGCCTCAAGGCGCTCGAGTGGCTGGTCCTCAAGCGCGTCGCGCAGTTCACCAAGGGCACGAAGAACCGGCTTGACGATCTGGCCCTCGGGGTCCTCGGGCACACGCGCCCGTGGTTCCTGGCCGTCATGGCCTTGTTCGCGGGCTCGCAGCTGCTCCTGCTGCCCGGCAAGGCGAGCAGCCTCGTCAGCCTCGTCGCGGTCCTGACGCTGGTGGCGCAGGCCATCCTGTGGGGCAACGCCGCCATCGGCCTGTTCGTCGAGGACTACGCCGCGCGCCGCCTCGAGCACGACGCCGCCAGCGCCACCACCGTGAAGTTCCTGGGCTTTCTGGCGCGGCTGGTCCTCGTCGTCATCCTGCTCCTGGTGGCCCTCGACACGCTGGGCGTCGACATCACGGCGCTCGTCGCCGGCCTCGGCATCGGCGGCATCGCCATCGCGCTCGCCGCCCAGACCATCCTGGGCGATCTCTTCGCCTCGCTCTCCATCGTGCTCGACAAGCCGTTCGTCATCGGCGACTTCATCATCGTCGACACGCTGATGGGCACCGTCGAGCACATCGGCCTCAAGACGACCCGCGTGCGCAGCCTGTCGGGCGAGCAGCTCGTCTTCGCGAACGCCGATCTCCTCAAGAGCCGCGTCCGCAACTACAAGCGGATGTTCGAGCGGCGCATCGTGTTCGGCTTCGGCGTCACCTACGACACGCCGCCCGAGACCCTGCGCCGCATCCCCGAGCTGTGCCGCCAGCTGGTCGAGGCCTTGCCCGACACGCGCTTCGACCGTGCCCACTTCGCCAAGTTCGGCCCGTCGTCGCTGGACTTCGAGGTCGTCTACTACCTGCTCGTCCCCGACTACGGCGTCTACATGGACCGCCAGCAGGCCATCAACCTGGGCCTGGTCGAAGGCCTCGCCGAGCTGCAGGTCGAGTTCGCCTTCCCGACCCAGACCCTGTACGTCAAGCCCGAGCCCAGCGAGCCGCCCGCGCAGGGACGCTGACCGGCCCGCCTCAGCCCGGCTCGGCCGCCAGGTCCTCGCCCAGCTCGAAGTACTTGCAGAAGGCCAGCGCGCCGCTGGGTTCGATGGCGCGGTGCTCGCCCACCAGGAAGTGGTTCGGGTAGCCCATCGAGCAGCTCCAGCTGGCCCGGTGCAGGTGGGCGCAGCCGTCGCAGCGGAACACCAGGCCGTAACGCGCCGCCTCCTCGCGGAAGCGCTCGTTGGCGCCCGCGATGTCGCGCAGATCGTCGTCGGTCGCCCTCATGGCCGCTGCTCCTCGAGCCGGGTCTTCTGCGCCATCCACGCGTCCCGCTGCGCCGGCGTCGAGATGCGCCGCCCCGCCCGCGCGTGGGCCGCCAGGCGGCGCTGCGGGTCGGGCGTCAGCTCGGCCTCGACCCACGCCGCGAGGAACCCCTCGTCGCCCAGGGCCGGCAGCAGCTCGCGCGCCTCGTCCACGCGCCCGGCGTCCAGCAGCAGCAGGGCCGCGAAGGGCGTCAGCCCCCCGACCTCGCCCGCCGCCAGCGGCCGCCGCGCCCAGCGCAGCGCCACCTCCGGACGCCCGCCGCGGCACGCCGTCCACGCCAGCGCCGCCTGCACCGGCCGCGCCGGCTCGAGCTGCTCGTCGCCGACCCGCAGCGCCGGCGTCCGCCCCAGCACGTGCCGGGTCAGAAACCGCTGCGCCGACTTCGCGTCCACCGCGCGGCCGCCCGCCGGGTGGAACACGCGCCGCGCCTCGCCCAGCAGCCGGTCCAGCGCCCGCGCCAGCGCGTCGTGGGCCCGCCCGAGCCGCTTCGGGTCGCTGCCCGCCCGGTCCATCGCGACGAACGCGCTCCGATAGGGCGCCAGCTGGCGGACCGGGTCCTTGGGGCCCGGCAGGTGCTCGAGCAGCGCGCACGGCTCGCCCCCCGCCGGGGGCGCGGCGAGGGCGGGCCCGACCGCGAGGGTCGCGAGCAGTGAGGCCAAGACGAGACGGCGGGCGGGTGTCACGAGGCGAAAGCTAGCCCGCACGGTGCCGGCTTGCCAAGCCTCGGCGCGGGCCCGATACTCGGCGGCCATGGGTCGAACCGCCGCGCTCCTCATCCTGCCGGTGGCCGTCGCTTGGGTCACGCTGGGCGGGCTCGCGTCCCCCCTACGCGCCGAACCGAACGCCTCCGAGCCGGACGCCTCCGAGCCGGACGCCCCCTCCCCCGCCGAGGCACCGAGCGGCTTCGGCCCCGAGGACTACGTCCGGGTCGTCCTCGAGGCCCCGGGCCCGACGCCCTTCCACGAGATCCGCTACGAGGTCGTGCGCCGCGGCCCCGCCGCCGCCGCCATGCACCGCCGCGAGCTGCCCGGCCACGGCGAGTCGCTGCACGGCATGGCCCTGCTGACCCGCGACGAGGAGGCCGCCCTGCGCGCCCTCATCGATCGCGCGGGGGCCCTGACCCTGCCCGACGCCCCGGCCCTGCCCGCGCAACCCGGCGCCGAGGGCCTGCAGTGGCGCGTCGAGCTTTCGCTGGACGGCCGGACGCACCGCTTCCGCGTCCGCGACCCCATCAACCAGCCCGACCGCCGCTACTGGGCGCTGGTCGGCGGCGTCCGCGACGTCGTCCGCCGCCACGCGGGCGAGCAGCCCTTCCGCAACGTCTTCTTCGACCCCGGCCACCTGGGCTGGGTCAACCTGGTCTCGGTCCCCGCGGCGCGCGTCTGGGTCGACGGCTTCGACACGCGCCTCGAGACGCCGCTGTACGGCTACGAGCTGCGCGCGGGCGCCCACGAGGTGCGCCTGGTCAGCCTCGACGGCGCCTGGGACCGCACCTACACCATCCGCGTCGAGCCGGGCGGCACGACGCACCTCGCGGTGGACCTGCGATGACGTGGCGCCTGCCGGACCCGCCGCCGCCCCCGCGCGCCGAGGTGGACCTTGCGTGACATGGGCCGGTCCTGGCCTCGCTGGCTGGGGCTCCTCTCCCTGGCGACCCTGGTCTGGTGGGGCGTGTCGGCCCTCGATCCCGACGCGCAGCGCGTCGAGCGGGTCGCCGCCGCGTCCCTGGCGCGCGCCAGCCTGGGCGCCCTCTCCGAGCACGCCGGCGGCCACGGCCCCTTGGAGGTCGGCGCGCTCGACCTGCGCTGGAGCCCCGCGTGCGAGACGGGCGGCGCCGACGTCCTCGCCCGCGCCGTCCGCGAGGTGCCGGGCGCGCCGGGACGCCTCGTCGTCGACTGCGGCCGCGACCACGGCCACATCCGGATGGCCCTGACCCTCGAGGGCCTCGGCGACGGCGCGCCCTGGCTCCACGCGGCCGACACCCCCGTGCCCACTGGCGTCTCGCTCCTGCCGGCCATCCTGGTCGTCCTGGTCGCGCTCTTCTTCCGCAACGTCCTGACGGCCCTCTTCGCCGCCATCGTCCTCGGCGCCCTGCTCGCCGAGGACCTCGCCATCGGCCCCGCCCTGGAGCGCGCCGCCACCAGCTACCTGTGGGACAGCGCCACCGATCCCTTCAGCCTCTACATCTTCGGCTTCACCCTCGCCCTGGTCGGCGCCGTCCACGTCTCTATCGCCATGGGCGGCATGCAGGGCGTCGTCGACCGCCTGCGGCGCATGGCCCGCGGCGTCCGCTCGACCCAGCTCGCCACCGCCCTGATGGGCCTCGCCGTCTTCTTCGACGACTACGCCAACGCGGTCGTCGTCGGCTCGTCCGCCCGCCCGCTCACCGACGGCCAGCGCATCAGCCGCGAGAAGCTGGCCTGGATCGTCGACTCGACGGCCGCCCCGGTCGCCGGCCTGGCCGTCATCTCGACCTGGATCGGCGTCGAGATCCAGCTGTTCGAGCAGCAGCTGCCCTACCTCGGCGGCCAGGCGACCAGCGGCTACGACCTGTTCCTGCAGGTCCTGCCCTACCGCTTCTACTGCCTGTTCGCGCTGGCCCTGGTCTTCATCGTCGTCCTGACCGGCCGCGACTTCGGCCCCATGCTCGAGGCCGAGCGCCGCGCCCGCGGCGGCCGCGTCGCGCCGGTCGAGGCCCGCGGCCTGACCGGCCGCCGCCTGTCCGAGACGCTCGCCAAGCCCGGCGCGCGCCCCCGCGCCGTCAACGCCCTGGCGCCCATCCTGCTGGTCCTGGTGGGCACCTTCGCCGCCTTCATCACCATCGGCGCCGGCCGCCTCGAGGCCGACGGCCGCGTCCTGTCGCTGCTCAGCCCCGCCGACCTCGGCGACGCCTTCATCGCGGTGGGCGACGACAACGTGGCGGTCCTGTTCTGGGCCGCCGTGGCCGGCAGCGTCCTCGCCCTCGCCCTCGCCCTCGTCCAGCGCCTGCTCACCGTGCGCGAGGCGCTGGTCGCCTGGCTCCACGGCGCGCGCACCATGCTGGTCGCCGTGGCCATCCTCATCCTGGCCTCGGGCATCCGCAAGGTCACCGAGGACCTCGGCGCCGCCAGCTTCATGGTCGCCCTGATGGGCGACGTCGAGGCCTGGACGCTCCCGGTCGTCACCTTCCTGGTCGCCGCCGCGGTCGCCTTCAGCACCGGCACCAGCTGGGGCACCATGGGCATCCTGCTGCCCGTCGCCATCCCGCTCGCCGCCGCCGTCACCGCCGAGCAGGGCGGCGCACCCATCGTCCTGCTGCTCGTCGCCGCCTCCGTCCTCGACGGCGCCATCTTCGGCGACCACTGCTCGGTCATCAGCGACACCACCGTCATGAGCTCGACCGCCTGCCACTGCGATCACGTCGCCCACGTCCGCACCCAGATCCCCTACGCCCTGCTGGCCATGGTCGCCGCGGCGGGCGCCGGCTACCTGCTCGCCCCGCAGCTGGGCGGCGGCCTGGCCGTCCTGGGCTGCCACGCCGCGGGGCTGGCCGCGATGTTGCTCTTCGTGCGGGTCCGTGGCCGCATCGCGCGCGCCGAGGCCTCGCCCGCCGCGACGCCGGCCGCCGGGGGCGTGCCCGCCTCGAAGGCCGCCGCCGCGCGCGAGCCCTGAGCCGCGCGAGGAGCCCCATGACCCGACTGCAGATCCTGCGCCGAGGCGTCGACCGCCCCCCGGCCGTCGCCGGCCGCTTCTACCCGGACGACCCGCTGGCCCTCGAGGCGCTGGTCGACGCCCTGGTCGCGCAGGCCCGCGCCCACGTCCCCGGCGGCGAGGACGTCCGGATCGTCCTGTGCCCCCACGCGGGCTACGCCTACTCGGGGCCGACCGCCGGGGCCGCCTTCGCCGCCGTGCCCGCCGACGTCTCGCGCGTCGTCCTGGTCGGCCCGGCCCACCGGGTCGCCTTCGACGGGGTCAGCGCCGGCGACTTCGCCCACTACGTGACGCCGCTCGGCGCGCTGGCGGTCGATCGCGAGGCCATCGCCGACCTCGAGTCGCGCAGCCTCGTCACCTGCGTCCCCGAGGCCCACGCGGCCGAGCACTGCCTCGAGGTCATCGTGCCGTTCCTGCAGGTCGTCTGCGGCGACCTCGAGATCCTGCCGCTGCTGGTCGGCCGCGCCGGCCCCGAGGCCGTCGACGCGGTGCTCGAGGCGGCGCTGGCCCCGGGCGACCTGCTCGTCGTCAGCTCGGATCTGTCCCACGGCCTCGGCTACGACGAGGCCTGCGCCCGCGACCGCCGGACCCTCGAGGCCGTCGCCTGCGGCGAGTGGCGCCACCTGAGCGGACACGACGCCTGCGGCCACAAGGGGCTCGGCGCGGCCATGCGGCTCGCGGCGCGCCGCGGCTGGCGCCCCGATCTGCTGGACTACCGCAACTCGGGGGACACCGCCGGGAGCCGTGCCGCGGGGGACTACATCGTCGGCTACGGCGCCGCCTGCTGGACCGCGTGACCTCCGAGGCCGCCCCAGGGCTGGCTTCGGGCTGGAAACACGGGATCCCATCCCCTATAAAGCCCCGGTTACGGTCGTCACCGGGACGTCACCTGGTCTATGGAACGAAATCTAGCCGCCTCCGCCGCCCCCTCCCTGGTCACGCCCGCCTCCCGGACGCGCTGGCCGGGCCCGCCGCGCCCGGTCACCCTGCTCCACGTCGCCGCGCTGCTCGTGCCGCTGAGCCTCATCGTGCTCGGGTGCAAGCTCCACAAGGGGCTGACCCTGTCGAGCGACCTGGGCTTCGGTGACGTCGTCGGCCTGCTGGCGCAGGACGTCGGCTTCCTGGGCCTGTACGGCCTGGGCTGGACGGTCGCGCTGGCCGCCGGCGCCGGAAGGCGTTGGCTGCGCTGGGCCACCGGGTCCGCCTTCCACGTCGTGACCTTCACCCTGATGGTCGTCGCGGTCATCGAGCACGGCTTCTTCGTCGCGACCGGCACCAGCCTCGACTGGTACATGGTCGAGTACGGCTACCAGAACTTCGGCGCCTTGAAGGACGTCATCGCCAGCGAGGTCAAGGCCCCCGTCTGGATCGGGTTCGGCACGCTGGTCCTGCTGGTCACGGCGCCGCTGGCGCTGGCCCGCCTCCCGTTCGTGCGCCGCCTGGCCGCGCGCGAGGTGAGCGCCGGTGACTGGACGCGGCCCTGGGCCGTCCCGCTGCACGCCAGCGTGGTGCTGACCATCGCCCTGGGGCTCGGGCTCACCGGCGGGAGCGTCGCCGACGACCTGGTCTCGCTGCGCCAGAACGTCTACGTCGACCTCGGGGGCGAGGCCATCGCCGCCGCCCTGACGCCGCCGGCCGAGGAGATCGCCCGCGCGGCCGAGCCGTGGAGCCCGCTGCGGGTCACGGCCACCCAGGCGACGCGCCGCCACAACGTGGTGCTGGTCGTGCTCGAGTCGTCGCGCGCCTCGGCCTTCAGCCCCTACGGCGCGCCGGCCGATCTCACGCCCAACTTCACGAAGCTGGCCGATCGCGGGCGCCTGGTGAAGAACGGCTACACGGTCATCCCGCACACCAGCAAGGCGCTGGTGGCCATCCAATGCGGCATGTACCCCAAGATCGCGACGCCCATCGACGAGGCCGCCCCCGGCGCGCTGCCGTCTGAGTGCCTCGCCGGGATCCTGCGCGAGGAGGGCTACGCCACGGCCTTCTTCCAGCCGGCCGAGGAGAACTTCGAGCGCCGCCGCGAGCTGGTCGCCAACTTCGGCTTCGAGCACTTCGTCGGGCGCGAGGGCCTGGCCGAGGCCGGCTACAAGGAGAGCAACTACTTCGGCTACGAGGACGACGCGATGATCGGCCCCGCGATGGCGTGGGTCGACGAGGTGTCGAAGAAGGGGCCGTTCCTGCTCAGCGTGCTGACGCTGACGGCGCACCACAACTACCAGATCCCGCCCGGCTTCAAGCGCCGCAAGCTGGCGGACAACCCCACGCTCGACCGGTACCTGAACACCATCGCCTACACCGACCGCTTCCTGGGCAAGCTGGTGGACGAGCTGGACCGCCGCGGGCGCCTCGAGGACACGCTGTTCCTGGTCGTGGGCGACCACGGCGAGGCCTTCGGCGAGCACAAGCGCAACCAGCACGACAACGTGCTGTACGAAGAGGGCGTCCACGTCCCGATGCTGGTCGCCGGGCCCGGGGTCGAGCCGGGGTCGCCCATCGAGGGGCTGCGGCAGAGCATCGACATCGTGCCGACGGTGCTGGATCTGCTGGGCTACGACGTGCGCGGAGGCCTCATCGCCGGCAAGAGCCTGATGGAGCCCGAGGGCCACGACCGCATCTACACGTCGTGCTGGTACAAGGACAACTGCATGGCGGTCCGCGTGGGCCCTCGCAAGATCCTGTATCACTACCAAAAGCGGGGCCTCGAGGTCTTCAACGTGGTCGACGACCCGGGCGAGACGGTGAACCTGGCCGGCGAGGGCAACTCGCTCACCCGGCTCGAGATCGACGCCGCGATCGAGGACATGAAGGGCTGGAAGGAGCGCGTCAACGCCATCTACGCCGCGGGCAGCCGCAGCCAGAAGGAGAAGTTCGTCTCGAGGACGGCGCCGACCCCGCGCTTCCCGCTCGACGTGCAGCTGGGCGAGCACGTCAAGCTCATCGGCTACGACCTCGAGTCGACCGAGCTGGTCGTCGGCGTGCCGACCGTCGTGACCTACTACTTCCAGGTCCTTGGCAACCCCGGCCCGGGCTGGCGCCTGTTCACGCACCTCGAGGGCCCCAAGTTCATCAACGTCGACCACACGGCCGTCGAGGGCACCTACCCGGCCTCCGAGTGGCAGGCCGGCGAGTACATCGAGGACCGGCACACCTTTCGCATCAACCCGGGCCGGCCCGCCGGGCGCTACAAGCTGAAGATCGGCCTGTACGACGAGGGCGGCAAGGGCCTCGAGGCGCGCGCGCTGCCGGTCGACCTCCGCAAGCAGGGGGGCGAGCCGGGGGTCGAGATCGACGACAAGCGGCGGGTCACCATCGCCACGTTCGAGGCCACCGATCCCAAGAACGCGATTGTAGAGGATGGCCACACCGACGGACATTGAGGTGTAGTCGTTCTCTACACTCGCCGCGCGGCCGAGGGCGGCCGGTTGGAAGGCCGAGGGCGGCCGTTCGGGCGCGTCTTGCGGTGAGGCGCCTCCCTGCCCATGATGGCGTGCGACTTGCAGGTGATGTACGTCACACCTCGTCACACCTGCACCACGCTCCTGGAGGGGACCCATGAGGACGATGACCCGGCTGGCCCGTCGGCACGCGCCGCTCTCCGCCGCGGCCCTGGCGCTCGCCGCCGCCGCCGCCACGCTCGCGACGCCCACCACGGCCACCGCCTGCGGCGGCTTCTTCTGCAACCAGCAGCCCATCGACCAGGCGGGCGAGCAGATCGTCTTCACGGTCGCCGGCGACCAGATCCAGGCGACCATCCAGATCTCGTACAGCGGCGAGGCCAAGGACTTCGCCTGGGTCATCCCGGTGGCGTCCAAGCCGACCCTCAGCGTCGGCTCGCAGGCCCTCTTCACGCGCCTCGACCAGTTCACGCGCCCGCAGTTCTACCTGCAGTGGGACAACTCGGACGGCCAGTGCGGCGGGTGGTGGATGTGGGAGGCCGACGCCGCGGCCGGCGGCCCGCCCGCGCCCTCGAACGACGACGGCGTGCAGGTCGTCGCCCAGGAGGAGGTCGGCCCCTACCAGACGGTCACGCTCGACTCCGACGACGCCGACGCGCTGGTCAAGTGGCTCAACGACAACGACTTCGACCAGCCCGCCGAGTCGCTGCCGCTCATCGAGCACTACGTCGCGCAGGACATGCTGTTCGTCGCGCTCAAGCTCAAGCAGGACGCGGGCGTCGGCGACATCCAGCCCATCGTGCTCGAGTTCCAGGAGCAGAGCCCCTGCGTGCCGCTGGTCCTGACGCAGATCGCGGCCCTGCCGGACATGCCGGTGCGCCTGTGGATCTTCGGCGAGTCGCGCGCGGTCCCGAGCAACTGGTTCCACGTCGTCATCAACCACAAGAAGATCGACTGGCTCAACGGCGGCGCGAACTACTCCGATCTGGTGACCCAGGCGGTCGACGAGGCCGCCGGCCACGGCTTCGTGACCGAGTACGCGGGCACCTCCGAGGTGCTGAAGGAGCAGCTGTACAAGGAGGGCCAGTACGACATCGCCAAGCTGGCCGCCATCAGCGATCCGGGCGACTTCATGGAGGAGATCATGGCCCAGCAGTTCCCGGCCGACTCGGTGCTGCGGGGCCTGCTGCGCAAGTACATCCCCATGCCGCAGAGCCTGGTCGACGAGGGCGTGAGCGAGAACCAGTTCTACAACAGCCTGTCGAACTACGAGTACGCGCTGCCCGAGGACTACGCGCTGGACGGCGCGGCCTTCGCGGCCGAGCTGGACGACAAGGTCGTCACGCCGCTGAAGAACGCGCAGACGGCCATCGATCGCCACCGCTACATGACGCGGCTGTACACGACCGTGTCGCCCGAGGAGATGAACCGCGACCCGCTGTTCCACATGAACCCGGATCTCCCGGACGTGTCGAACGTGCACACCGCCAGCGGCAAGGCCGAGTGCGGCGACGACGGCCAGGTCGCCAAGATCGTCATCACCCTCGAGAGCGGCGAGACGGTCGAGATCCCGGGGCCGTTCGACAACTGGTGGAGCGTGCCCGTGGCCGACTACGCGCCCAACGAGCCGGCCGCGGCGCGCATCGAGCTGGTCGGCGCGACCGGCGAGCCGACGCTGGTCGATCCGACCAAGGCGCGGCAGGTGGACGGGCGGCTGGACAAGTCGACCCCGATCCAGGTCATCAGCGAGCTCGAGCCGTTCACGCCGCCGGCGACGCCGGGTCCGAGCGGCACGGCCAAGTCCACGGGCGGCTGCGCGGGCGGCGCGGCCGGTGGGCTGGGCCTGGCGCTGGCCGGGCTGGCGCTGGCCGGGCTGCGCCGGCGCCGCGACGCCTAGTCCGTTCCACGGTCCCCATGACGAGCCCCCGCCCCGCCTCGCGCGGCGCGGGGGCTTCGTCGTTCAGGGGGTCACGCGCATCACGAAGTGCGAGCCGTAGGTGATGACGTGCAGTTCGTCGCCCATGCGCTCGAGGTAGCTGTGGGCCGAGTCCAGCTTGGCGCGGCCCAGCAGGCGCCCGGAGCGGGCGTCGACCAGGTACAGGTGGTCGGGCTCGGCGGTGAAGCCGTAGCCCGTGACGATCGTGCGGTCGTCCCAGAACAGGAACTGGTTGTTGCTGGTCAGCCACGGCGTGCGCCACAGGACGCGCCGTTGTCCGAGATCGTAGCCCACCAGGGTCGAGCATTTGCGGCGGTAGTTCTTCGAGTAGGTCCCACAGGCCTCGTTGAAGACCAGCAGATCACCGCGAAGGCGCACGTCCTGCACCTCGGTCTCGGGGGTCAGCAGCAGCGGATCCAGCGGCACGCGGTGGCGCTCGCGGCCGTCGTCGTCCCGCACCACCACCAGGAAGTCGGCGCCGACGTAGCTCAGCCCGCCGGCCGGGTTGTGGCGGTAGAAGGTCATCCAGCCGCCGTCGGGCAACGGGTCCGCGATGACCGCGTGGAACGGGCGATCGGCGACCTCGAGGGGGGCCGTGGCGAAGGCCGGCGCGGCGGCGGGCAGCGAGGTCCGCAGGCGCAGGGCCAGCGGGTCGTCGCCTCCCTTGTTCTCGCCGGTCAGGCCGTAGTCCGAGGGGCGCGCGCCGCCTTTGAGCGCGCCCTTGGAGACCACCTCGAAGCGGGCGGGCAGCTTGGGGATGCCCGCGCGGGGTTTGGGGCCGGGGGCCGCGTGGGCGGCGCCGGCCGCGAGGAGGGTGACGCCGGCCGTCAGGAGGCTGGCGAGGGCGAGCAGCGTACGCATGGGCGACTCCGGGTGCGCGGGGCAGGACGCGCGAGCCGGCGCGCCGATTCCCCTCAGGCCCCGCGCGCGACCAGGCGCCAGCTGCGGTGGATGGGCCCGCGGAAGTCCGGCGGGACCGTCTTGTGGGTCATCTCGGTGGCGTTGGCGCCCAGGCCGTCCAGGTCGGGCACGAAGCGTCGGAAGTTGGTCGAGAACCAGACGACGCCGCCCGGCGCGACCAGGCGCAGGATGCGCTCGAGCATGGGGCGGTGGTCGCGCTGGATGTCGAACACGTCGGCCATCTTCTTGGAGTTCGAGAAGGTCGGCGGGTCGACCACCACCAGGTCGTACTGCTCACGGCGGCGCGCCGGGTCGTCCAGCCAGGCCAGCACGTCGGCGCGCTCGAGGCGGTGATCGCGGCCCTGGAAGCCGTTCAGCGCCAGGTTGTCACGGGCCCACGCCAGATAGGTGTTCGACATGTCGACGGTGGTGGTCGAGCGCGCGCCGCCGGCCGCAGCGTACACCGAGAAGGCCCCCGTGTAGGCGAAGAGGTTCAGCATGCGCTTGCCCGCCGCCTCGCGCTCGACCAGGCCGCGGGTGACGCGGTGGTCCAGGAACAGGCCCGTGTCCAGGTAGTCCGTCAGGTTGACCAGGAAGCGGTGGCCGCCCTCCGAGACGACGAAGCGCTCGCCCTCGTCGCCGACGCGCTCGTACTGGCTCAGGCCCTTCTGGCGCTGCCGCGTCTTGACGAAGGCGTCGTCGGGCGACACGCCGAGCTGCGCGGCCGAGGCCGAGACCATCGCCTCGATCCAGGCGTCGTCGGCCTCGTCGACGCCCCGCCGCGCGAACTCCGAGACGTGCAGCCGCCCCTCGTACCAGTCGATGGCCAGCGGGACCTCGGGGATGTCCCGGTCGTAGACCCGATAGCAGCCGACGCCCTCGCGCGCCGCCCACTTGCGTAGGCGCCGGACGTTCTTGGTCAGCCGGTGCCGCAGCATCTCGGCCTGCGCCGCGGTCCGCTCGGCCACGGCCGCGCCATCCTGAGACGAATCCTCAACCATACCGCTAACTTGCACTACCCGGAAGCGGCCCCCTAGGCTTCGACGCTCCCACCGAGCCGCCCGGCTCGCAGCGCCTGGAGGCCCGCCCCGTGCGAACCCCGACCCGTCCCGCCGCCTTCCTCCTCACGCTGGCCCTTTGTGTCACCTTCGCGACCGCCGCGCCAGCCCAGACCGCCCCCGCCGCTCCCGCCTCCCCCGGCGGCCCCGGGGCCGGCTCCGTCCTGCGCCAGGAGCGCCCCGACGCCCTCGACTGGAAGTTCCCGCGCTTCCGCGCCAGCCAGTACGGCGCCACGGCCGGCCTGCTGACCGGCATGCTGGCCATCGACGTGCTGGGCCTGAAGTCCTCGGACGTCCGCTGGTCGGGCGGCGTCCTGCTGGACGACTTCGTCCGCGACGAGCTGCGCGCCGGCAGCCAGGCCGGCCGCGACCGCGCCGACCAGGCCAGCGACGTGCTGCTGTGGTCGCTGATGGCCGCCCCGATGCTGGACGCCGGCCTGACCGCGGGCGTCGCGCACGGCAACGGCGACGTCGCCTGGCAGATGGCGATGATCAACGCGCAGTCCTTCGCCGTGACCGGCCTGACCCAGAAGGTCACCAAGCGCGTCTTCGGCCGCGCGCGCCCGTACACCGAGGAGTGCGCCAAGGACCCGGACGCCAAGCACTGCGGCTCGAGCAGCTCGAACCAGGGCTTCATCAGCGGGCACTCGGCCATGGCCTTCACCGCCGCGGGCCTGATGTGCGCGCACCACGAGAACCTGCCCCTGTACGGGGGCGGCTTCGCCGACCGCGCGGCCTGCGGCGTCGCCCTGGGCGCCGCGACCGCCACCGGGCTGCTGCGCATCTCGGCCGACAAGCACTACGCGACCGACGTCCTCGCGGGCGCCGCGGTGGGGCTGGCGTCCGGGTACCTGCTGCCCAAGTGGCTCCACTATGGGTTCGGCGACGACGACGACGAGGGCGTGCCGGACACCTACGTCGCCCCGGCCGCCGGCGAGTTCACCGGGTTCACGATGGGCGGCCGCTTCTGAGGCCGGCGAGCGGCGCGCCTACCACAGCACCCGGATGCCCAACGTGTCGCCGCGCACGGCGGGCATGATGATGGTGGGCGGGCCCGCCGTCGGGTCGTCGGGCTCGGCGTCGGTGTAGTAGAACAGCTTGGGGATGCCCCAGCCGAGGCCCAGGCCCAGGGCCATGCTCAGGAGCTGGTCGCTGGCCCAGTGCCGGTCGGCCACCATGCGCAAGAGCCCCGTCGTGGTGCCCAGCGCCAGGGCGCCGCCGCAGGCGAGCGCGTCGCCCCAGCCGCCGCCGTACAGCGGCAGCTCGCTGTGGTGGGCGCAGATGAGCCCGGCGCCCGCCATCGCCATGGCGGTGTGGCCGCTGTAGAAGCTGTTGTACATGGCGTCGGTGCCGCAGAGGTTGTCGTAGTCGGGGTCCTCGCGGCAGGCCTGCGCCATCGGCCGCTCGCGCGCGGACAGCCGGTGCGCCAGCTGGCTCAGCAGCCCGACGGCCGCCAGCGTCTCGAGATCGATCATGCCCAGCTGCCAGGCGACGTCCGGCTCGCCCCGGATGAGCCAGGTGACCACGATGGCGTCGACGACGATGGGGTAGAACTGGCCGATGTGCCAGCCGAAGTCGCTGACGCGGTTGGCGAGCCGCCGGTTGCGCTCGGTCTCGCCCACGAAGAGGTCGCGGACGGGGTCGTCGAACAGGATGGGGCCGCTCCAGCTGGGCTCGTCGACCTTGGGCCAGAACCAGCTGATGGCCAGGTTGCCGGCGACCAGGCCGCCGGTGATGGCGTAGTCCAGGGTGTCGAAGCGGCGCCACTCGGGCTTCCAGACGAGCTTGGTCGATCTAGGCGCTTGGGGGGCAGGCTCGGCGCGTGGCTCGGGGGCCTCGGCGGCCGGAGCGGCGAGATCGGGCGTCTGGCCGCGGACGCCCGGGGCGACGCCCCCGACGCACACGAGGGCGAAGCACGTCGCGGCCATCAGGCCACGCCGCGGGAGCGAGATCGGGAGCATGGGGTAAGCCTGCCTTGGTCAGGGGCCGGGGCGGGGTCGCCCGGGCGAGCCCGGCGAGCGCCGCGCCCCTGACCGGTCGGACGAGGACCTACCGCAGAGCGGGGTTCAGCGTGTAGGTCCCGTAGAGGGTGGCGGTGGCGATCACGTGGCCGCTGATGGCGGCGAGGGCCTGGCGCCCGTCGAACTGGTCGGGCAGATCGAGGCGCTCGACGTCGAGGGCGTACAGGGTGAAGTGGTACAGGTGGACGCGTTCGTCGTTCCAAGGCGGGCACGGCCCGTCGTAGCCGTGGTAGTTGCCGTCCATGTCGGCGTCGCCCTTGAACCAGTTGGTGTAGTCGTTCAGGCCCTGCCGGGCGTTGCCCTGGACGTACACGTCCTGCTTGCCGCGGGTCGTCACGCCGCGCGCGTAGGCGCCCTCCTCGATGCCGGTGAAGGTCGGCGGGAGATCGACCAGCACCCAGTGGAAGAACTCGGTGCGCGGCATGATCTTGGGGATCTTGGTGCCCTCGACGTTCACCTGCGAGCCGTCGGTGGGGACCTCCGAGTCGTGACAGACCAGCGCCAGCGACCGCGCGCCCGTGGGCACGTCCGACCAGTCCAGGGCCGGGTTGAGGTTCTCTCCGAACGTCACGTGCGTCTGGGGATCGGGGACGCAGAACGCGAACCGGTCGGGGAGGCGCGACCCGGCCTGAAAGCTCGGGGAGGTCAGCTTCATCTCGGCTCCTTGCAGGGGGAGGGACGGCGACGACGGCGAGGGGCGCCGGCGGGCGGGCGAGCCGCCGGATGGGGGCGGCCCGGACGAGCGGGTGGCGGAGTGTTTCCCCAAGGGTAACTGCGGCCGAGGGCGGGGTGTCAAGGAGGCGGCCGTCGTCCGCGGACCGGACCGGTCAGCGGTGGCGGTAGACCCTTCCCGAGTCCGCTGGCCGATTCCGTGGCCCGGTTCCGTGGCTTCGTCGGCGCACCGAGCCCGGTGCCCTGCGAACGGCCCCCCGGCTCATACACCACTTGACAGGACACTACTCCGCCGTGAGTGGTGAAGCCGGGACCGGGCCCCCACGCACATAGTCCAAGCACCACCTTGGCTACTGGGTACCTCTGGGCCTCGCCAGAAGTGGCGAAGCCCCGAGGATCACACCTACCGCTTTGGGTGCATCAGCCGCCACGTCATCGCCTGCACGCGGTCGAGCAGCGCCAGCGCTTCATCCCCGCGCGCCTTCGGCACCGCGCCCGTCGCGACGAGCAGCCGCATCGCGGCGGACGCCTCGCGACACGAGCCGTAGGCGATCCTGTAGTGCTGAACCCGGTCACGCCCCGCCCGGCCAGCGCCCTCGGCCAGGTTCAACGGCGTACTTGCGACCGCCCGCACCGCCTGCTCGGCGACGCACCGCAGTTGCGGACTCACGCCCCGCGTCGATGCCACGACCGCCACCGCCGCCTCGACCGCCAGCGATTCAGCCTGGAGTGAGCTGCCGTTCCGAACCACACCTTCGTCCTGCATGGGAGCCATCCTTTCGTGTCAGTGGATGCGCCCCCACCCCGCAGGGGTCCCCGGCGGCGTCAAGGGTCGCCGAAGGCGACCGGCGCGCAGCGCCGGCTTGCCCTTTACGTCGCCGGGGACCACTGCGACCCTCCCGCATCCTCTGACGCGATGGATGGCTCCCTCAGCGACGAGGCCTGTGCCCAGCCACCTCAGCGCCCGCCCCACCGCGCAGCGAGCTGCGCGGGCCCTCGAGCACGAGCAAGCTCGTGCAGTCCGGACGCCGCGTCTCGATGACGGCGATGGCCACGGCCAAGGCCACGGCCACGGTCTACGGCCACGGTCCACGGCGACGGCCTCGGCCACGGTCTACGGCCTCGGCCTCGGCCTCGGTCTACGGCCTCGGCGACGGCCACGGTCTTACGGCCTCGGCGACGGCCACGGCGACGGCCACGGTCCACGGCGACGGCCACGGCCACGGTCTACGGCCTCGGCGACGGCCACGGACTACGGCCACGGTCTACGGCCACGGCCTCGGCCACGGCCACGGCCGCGGCCCTGATAGCGAATCTGTGCAGCCGAGCCCCTGGACCATGAGGAAGCCTGGACCGCCAGCATCCACGCTGCGAGGCGCTTGGTCCCCAACCCCGTTTACCAATCGGGTCTACCGCCGTCCGCGTGGCGAGCGGCGGCCGGACGCTGGACGCGAGCGGGGCCGCTTGACGCGCCGGGAGACGGGGTCGACGGTTCACTCCAACCCCGCCCCCTCGGAAAATGCCCAATCTCCTCGCAGACATACGTCCCGACGAGCGGCGCGGCGCCCTGCTGGCCTTCGTCACCCTCTTCGGCGTCCTCGCCGGCCACACGCTGCTCGAGACCGGCCGCGACGCGCTGTTCCTCGCCAAGGTCCCGGCCGACCGGCTGCCCTTCGTGTACCTGGCCATCGCCCTGCTGGCGCTGGCGGTCACGCGCGGGCGGCGGCCCCTGGTCGGCGGTGGCCACGGCCTGGCCACCTGGCTGGTCGCCTCGGCCTCGGTCACCCTGGGCTTCTGGGCCCTGAGCGCCCTCGAGGCCACCTGGGTGCTCTACGCCCTGTACGTCTGGGCCGGCCTGTTCGGGACCGTGGCCACGCTGCAGTTCTGGCTGCTCCTGGGCCAGACCTACACCGTCCCCCAGGCCAAGCGCCTGTACGGCTTCATCGGCGCAGGCAGCGTCCTGGGCGCCGTCTCGGGCGCCTCGCTCGCCAGCCTGGTCACCTCGGCCCTGCCCACCCGCCACGTCCTGCTGGGCGCCGCCGTCGTCTTCCTGACCGCCGCCCTCGGCGCCGCCCGCCTGTCGCTGCGCACCACCACCCCGCGCCGCGCCGGGCGCCGCGTCGCGCGCCCGACCCACCCTGGCCGCTCCCCGCGCGAGGTCCTCGAGTACCCCTACGCGCGCCGCCTGGTCGCCCTGGTCGTCGTTGCGACGCTCACGGTCACCTTCCTCGACTACCTGTTCAAGGCCGAGGTCTCGCGCACCGTCTCCCCCGAGGGCCTCGGCTCCTTCTTCGCCAACTTCTACGTCGCCCTGAACGGCCTCGCCCTCGTCGTCCAGCTGGTCCTGACCAGCCGCCTCATCCACCTGCTCGGCGCCCACCGCGCCCTGGTCATCCTGCCCGGCCTGCTGATGCTCGGCGCCGGCGGCCTGCTCGCCGGCGGCGCGCTCGTCGCGGTCCTGCTCGCCAAGGGCGCCGACGGCAGCCTCCGCCACTCGCTGCACCGCACCAGCCTCGAGGTGCTGTTCATCCCCCTGCCCGAGCGCCTGCGCTTTCACACCAAGCGCCTCGTCGACGCCGCCGGCCACCGCGGCGCACAGGCCACCGCCTCCCTGCTGCTGCTGGGCCTGCTCGCCGCCGACGCGCCCCTGCCGGTCTTCGCCGCCGCCATCCTGCTCTTCGCCGCCGGCTGGCTCACCCTCGCCCTGCGCCTGCGCGCCCCCTACCTCGAGCTCTTCCGCGCCCGCCTCCGCGAGGGCTCCGTCGCCCAGCTCGGCGACGCCCTGCCCCGCCTCGACGGCGACTCGCTCGAGGCCGTCTTCGCCGCCCTCGGCAGCGAGGACCCCGCCCAGGTCCGCGCCGCCATCGATCTCCTGGCCGATCAGGGCAAGGTCCGCCTCATCCCGGCGGTCCTGCTCCACCACGACTGCCCCGACGTCGTCCTGCGCCTCCTCGAGCTGTTCGCCGAGGCCGGCCGCCGCGACTTCGTCCCCATCGCCGATCGCCTCGCTCGGACCGCGCCCCCCGACCTGCGCGCCGCCGCCCTGCGCGCCCGCACCGCCGTCGCCCCCGATCAGCTGCTGCTCCAGCGCTGCCGCGCCGACGAGAGCGCGCTCGTCCAGGCCACGGCCCTGGTGGGCCTCGTCGCCGGCGGCTGGATGGCCGGGCCCACCGCCCGCGCCGCCCTGGGCGAGGTCGTCCGCCACGGCACCGCCGAGGCCCGCGCCGCGCTCGCCCGCGCCATCGGCTTCCAGCCGCACGAGATCTTCCACGACGCGCTGCTCGCGCTGGCCAGCGACCCCGCCCTGGCGGTCCGCCGCGAGGTCGCCCGCGCCATGGCCGCCGGCCCCGTCGAGCGCTTCCTGCCGGCGCTGCTGCCCCTGCTGGCCCACCGCGACACCCGCGCCCCCGCCCGCGACGCGCTGGTCGCCCTGGGCGCGCCCGCCGTCGCCTTCCTCGGCCACGCCCTGTCCGACCCCGCCCTGCCCCTGCGCGTCCGCCGCCACGTCCCGCGGACCCTGAGCCGCTTCGACACCCGGGCGGCCGCCGATCTCCTGCTGGCGCGCCTGACGGACGAGCCCAGCGGCATGGTGCGCTACAAGATCCTGCGCGGCCTCGGCCGCATGCGCGCGGTGTCGCCCGAGCTCCCGCTCGACCGACGCGTGCTGGCGGCCGCGATGGACCGGACGCTGGAGCTGGCGCTGCAGTTGGCGACCTGGCACCTGGTGCTGACCCGCGGCGGCCAGGACGACCCCTCGCGCCGCACGCCCGCCCACGAGCTCATCGAGGGCCTGCTGGTCGACAAGAGCCGCCACGCCCTGGAGCGCTTCTTCCGCCTGCTGGGCCTGACGCTGCCCGGCGAGGACTTCGAGCGCATCCACCGCGGCCTGTTCCACGCCGACCGCGTGGTGCGCGCCTCCAGCCGCGAGCTGCTGGCCCACATCCTCGAGCCGCCGCTGCGCGACCGGGTGCTGGCCCTGGTCGACGAGGGCGGCGACGAGGCGCTCCTGTCCCGCGCCGGCGCCCTCGAGCGGGCCGAGACGCTGGGGTACGAGGCGCTGCTCGGCGAGATGCTGGACCACCCCAGCGAGACCCTGCGCTGCCTGGCCGCCTACCACGTGGGCGAGCTGGGCCTCGGGCGCCTCGGGCCGCGCCTCGAGCAGATGAGGCCGACCCTGGGGGCCGCCAGCGCCCGGGTCGTCGAGCGCGCGCTCAAGCTGCTGGCCCACCCGAACGGCGCCTGGAGGATGCATGAGGCCTGAGACGGACCCCGGCCTGCCCGCCGCGCACGCGGTCCCCCTGATGGAGCGCATGCTCCACCTGCGCGCCCAGCCGCTGTTCGCGGGGCTGTCCTCGGCGCGGCTGGCGATGGTCGCCGCCGCCACGCGCGAGCGCGCCTACACCCGCGGCGAGCTGGTGCTGGGCGAGGGCGAGCTGCACGACGCCATGATCTTCGTCGTCAGCGGCGCCGTGCGCCTGAGCCGCCACGGCCGGTTCGTCGACACGGCGGGCCCGGGCGCCGTCGTCGGCGACCTGGGCGTCGTGGTCGGGCCCAGCGCCGGGCTCGAGGCGCGCGCCGAGACGGCCGCCCTGACCCTGGAGCTGACGCGCGACGGGCTGCTCGAGCTGCTCGAGGAGGACTTCAACCTGCTGCTCGAGGTCATCCGGCGCACGAGCGGGCAGCTCATCGAGCGGCTGGCCGCGATGGAGGTCGCGCCCATCCTGCCGCCGGCGCCGCGCGCGCCCCTGGCCTTCCCGGACCGCGAGCTGGATCTGGTCGAGCGCCTGTTCCTCTTGCGCCGCATGCCCGGCTTCACGACCGCGGGCCTCGACGCCCTGAGCGAGCTGGCGCGCGAGCTCAAGGAGCTGCGCCTGCCGGCCCGCGAGCGCCTGTGGGGCATCGGCGAGCCGGCGGGGCACCTGCTGTTCCTGGCGGGCGGCGACGTCACGTGCCGCGCGCCCCGGGGTTGGACCACCCTGCGCAGGGGGCTGTCGCTGGTCGGCGCCCTCGAGGCCATCGCCGGCGCGCCCCGCTGGTTCGAGGCGACCACCGCCACCGAGGTGGTCGCCCTGCGGGCCGACGTCGACACGCTGCTGGACGTGTTCGAGGACGACGGCGAGACGGCCCTGGGTTTCCTGACCCACCTGGCCAGCGCCTGAGCGCCGGACCTCGGGAACGGGCCGATGGTGCCTCGGCGACGGGTCGGACCTGTCCCGGCAACAGGTCGGAGCTGTCCCGGCAACAGGTCGGAGCTGTCCCGGCGACAGGTCGGACCTGTCCCGGCAACGGGTCGGACCTGTCCCGGCAACAGGTCGGACCTGTCCCGGCAACAGGTCGGAGCTGTCCCGGCGACAGGTCGGACCTGTCCCGGCAACAGGTCGGAGCTGTCCCGGCAACAGGTCGGAGCTGTCCCGGCGACAGGTCGTAGCTGTCCCGGCGACAGGTCGGACCTGTCCCGGCAACAGGTCGGAGCTGTCCCGGCGACAGGTCGTAGCTGCCTCGGGACCAGCTCCGACCAGTCTCGAGAGCCAGGTCGGCGCGGTCTCGCGACGGCTCAGCGCGACGGCGGGGCGTCGTCCTCGGGGCGCTCGAGGCCGACGACGTGGTAGGTGGTGGCGTCGGTCTGGTAGGCGTGGACGCGCAGCGGGTTGCCTCGCTCCTTGCCGCTCTGGCCGGCGAAGACGTCGATGACGTGGTAGGCGGGACGCTGCTCGCTGGCGCCGGCGACCTGCGGCAGCAGCAGGCAGACCTCCTCGCCCAGGCGCCGCGCCACCGGCAGCCGGCCCTGCGGGGCCAGGCCGCGGCCGGCCCACGCGTGGGCCTGGTAGACGCGCTGGGTCGGGTCGACGACGCGGCCGAAGACGGCGAGATCGCGCAGGCACAGCATCGGCGCGCCCTCGGGGGACGGGCCCAGCGTGGGGCGCGCCAGCGGCGAGACGACCGACAGCCAGCGCCGCAGCAGCTTGTCGCGCCGGCCGATGAGGATGCGCTTCAGCTCGTCGGGCAGCACGCCCTCGGGCAGGCGCGCCTGCGCGACCAGGGCCTCGACGTGGGCGTCGGTGAACTCGGCCAGGATGCGCGCCGCCCAGGCGCCGTCGCGCTCGCTGATGCGCGAGAAGGCCGGGTTCGGGTACTCGTTCTTCCAGTCCTCGGGGTCGAAGGTCTCGACGTCGAAGTAGCCCCAGATCTCGCCGGACGGGCCGAACTCGGCCTGGTCCCAGGGCCGCACCGCGAAGCCCAGGGTCACGACGTCGGTCAGGATGTCCAGCGGGTCGAAGATGTAGCTGTGCCCGTGGCGCCGCGACAGGCGGTCCCAGGCCCACAGGCTGCCGAAGCTGTCGCCGAAGTCGACGAAGTTGTGCCGCACGTGCCCGGCGACGGCCGCGTCTTCGGGGGCGTCCTCTGGCAGCGGCTCCTCGATGAACATCGACAGCGTGTTCTGCTCGCGCGAGTCGAAGTGGTTGACCCAGGCGGCGAACAGGTAGGCGCCGCGCAGCTCGCGGCGGTTCTCGTGGGGGACCACGTCGTTGGGGTCGTCCTTGCGGACGCCCTGGTAGGTCCACGGCCCCAGGGGCTTGCCCGGCAGAAAGAGGCTGGCCATCGCGCGGTAGCGGCCGTCGGGCATGCGGGTCGCCTTGGACAGCACCTCCTCCAGGTCCTTGGCGTCGAAGGGGACCTTGCGGCCGGTCGGCAGCTCCTTGTCGGCGTCCTCGGCGATGCGCAGGATGCCCCGGTCGAAGTAGACGACGTTGTTGCAGGGCGCCCAGTAGCCGGCGGCGTGATAGATGCGCGAGACCACCGCGTCGCCCGAGGTCGCGCGGAACTCCTGCACGTTGCCGTCGAATTTCACGAGATAGCGCCGCCCGTCGGCCATCTTCGCCTGAAAGCCCGGGTTCTCGCCGTCGGGCTTGCCGCCGACGATGGTCCAGGGGCCCTCGGTCTCGGGCGGCGGGCCCTCGCAGGGCCCCTCGGCGACCTCCTCGGGGCTCATCGGCGCGCGGCTCATGCGGTTGACGAACCAGCTGGAGTCGGGGACCTCGTCCCAGGCGTTCACGTTGACCGACTCCGCGCCGTAGTCGACCGACAGCAGGCGCGTGGTCGGCCGGGCCAGGCTCTGGTCCAGGAAGTCCCACACGAAGGGCGAGTAGTACTCCTCGGGCGGCGGCGTGAACGGGGTCTGGTCGGGGTCCTGCCACATCGGCTCCTTCAGCGGAAAGGGCCGCAGCTCGGAGCCGCCGCAGCCGGCGGACGAGGCGAGGACGAGCAGGGCGAACAGGCCCCGAGCGAGGGCGCGGCCGGCCCGCGGGGCGAGGTGGTGCGCGCGATCAGAACGCAAAGCTGCTCCCCAGGGTCAGGCGGAAGTTCTCGATGGCGCCGCCGTCCTCGAAGGGCTCGGTGCCCCAGGCGAACAGGACGGCGAAGCTGGGCGACTGCATGTCGGGCGTCTCGAAGCCGAAGCCGAAGGAGGCGCGCAGCAGCCCCAGTTCGAAGTCCTCGAGGTGGGCGCCGAAGACGTTGCCGACGGCGCCGTGCAGCGAGGCGTCGAGCCAGGTCCAGATGGGCCACTGGTACTTGAGCATGGCGACCGCCGCGCTGCGGCCGACCAGGCGGCGGCTGGGGAAGCCGAACAGGCGCTCGTTGCCGCCCAGGGTGATGAGCTCGGTGAAGGGCACGGGCGTGTCCCCCAGCGGATCGGCGAAGTCGGCCGACAGGGCGAGGCTCAGGACCCGCTCGCGGTAGACGTCGAGCATCCCTACGACGGCGGCGCCGTAGCGGGCCCAGGGCTCGACCGGGGCGGCCGACAGGTCGAAGGACACGCTGCCGTAGGCCTCGGCGCGCACGCCGCTGCCGGCCGCGGGCCGGGCCTGCCGCGAGTCGAGGACCACCGAGAACCTGGGCGACAGGGCCGTGTAGCCTTCGTCGAAGCCGTAGGGGATGGGGAAGGCGCCCGTCTCCGACTGCGCGCGCAACGACGGCTCCTCGCAGCAGGTCGTGCTCTGGAAGGACAGGCGCGCCAGCTCGACCGAGCCGCGGACGAAGCTGCGGCCGGCCAGGACCTCGCGGACGCCCAGCTCGCCCGACAGGCGGTGCTCGCCGAAGCGCGACAGGTCCTCTTCGCGGCTGCGCGGGCCGAGGCCGGCGAAGATGCGGTCGGGGCGGTACCACCAGCGGGCGGTCGCGTCGAAGCTGGTGCCGTTGCCGGGCCAGTAGGTGTCGGTGAGGGCGAGGTCGTAGGAGTCGATGAAGCCGGCCAGGGTCGCGCGGGCGGTCAGGTTGTTGCCCGGGACCAGGAAGTCGTCGGCCCAGACGTAGGCGCCGTAGCGGCTCAGCGGCGAGCCGCCGCCGAAGTCGAGGGCGACGATGGGCACGAAGCCGGTCCGGAAGTCGTCGTCGGCGCCGGAGGTGAAGGCCTCGAGCAGCTTGGGGACGAAGCGCTTCTCCTCGACGGTGGTGAAGGCCCAGGCGGTGGGGCGCCGCAGGCCGTACTCGGCGACGGCCCACAGGGGGAAGAGCGCGGCGCGTGGGACCCATAGGGCCACGTCCGAGGTGGAGGTGGGCGCGGGGCCGCGGCCGTCGTAGTCGGGCACGGCGCGCTTGGGTGGGGCGGCGCTGCCGGTGCTGGCGCAGCCCGCGGCGGCCAGCGCGACGAGGAGCGACAGGGCGAGGTGGAGGGCGAGGGGCTTGATACGCACTATGGCAGCGTCAGGCTTCCGGTAGGGACGGCTCGAGGCGACCCGGCACCGGCGGCCGGGGCGACGTCCGCTCGGGGCGGGCGGGGGGGCGGTCGCCGGAGGCGGGCTCGGTGAGCGCGGCGCGGCGCCGGTACTCGCGGCCGATGGCCCAGACGACGCCCAGCCAGACCAGCGTGAGGGCGAAGTTGAAGGCGATGAAGCCGCGGGTCGTGAAGGCCAGGAGCGAGCCGAGGGCGACCACGCCGGCGCTCAGGACGTCACCGATGCGGACGAAGAAGGTGTCGATGACGACCTTGGCCTTGTACTTCTTGTCGCGGGTGGTCACGAGGAACAGCGCGTGGCGCACGGTATTGTACAGTGAGTAGTCCGTGCCGTTCTCGAGGACCTTGGCGACCATGATGACGGTCAGCGCCGGCGCGGCGAAGAGGACCGCGTAATTGCCGAGCACGATGAGGGGCAGCAGGAACAAGGCGATGCGCACGCCCAGGTACTTGAGGATGCGCGAGACGAGGAAGAGCTGGATGACGAGGACGGTGAGGTTGACCCAGCCGAAGAACTCGGCCTTGAACTCACCGATGTAGCCCTCGACCGTGACGCCGGCGCCCAGGGCGGCCTCGCGCTCGGCGACGTCGACCAGGACGCGGTCCAGGATGTACTCGCCGGTGGTGTTGACCCAGTTGAGGATGAGGAGGAGGGCGGCGACGAGGGCCAGGTAGCGGTCGCGCCAGACCAGGGCGAAGCCGCCGGCGGACCGGGCGGGCGCGGCGGCGGCGCTGGGGCCGGGCGCGGCGGAGGGTGGCGCGTCCTCGGCGGGCGCCTCGGGGCGCGGGGTGCGGTCGACGGCGGGGCTGCGGCGGTGCACGAGCCAGGTCAGGCCGAGGCAGGCGACCAGGACGCCGGCCGACAGGGGCATGAGCAGGAAGGGGCCGAGCGGCTCGATGAGCAGGCGGGCGATCCAGGCGCCCGCGACCGCGCCCAGGGCGCTGCCGGCGCCGACGATGGCGAACAGCCGCTTGCCCTGCTCCTCGGTGTAGACGTCGTTGGCGAAGGACCAGAACTGCGCGACGACGAAGACGTTGAAGATGCCGACCCACAGGAAGAAGGCGATGCCCAGTGGCACTTCGAAGGCGGCCAGCGCGTAGAACACGAGCAGATTCGAGGCGAAGAACAGGGTCGTCCAGGTGATGAGGCGCATGCGGTCGACGCGCGCGAACAGCCGGTCGTAGGCCTTGACGAAGAAGATGAGCAGCAGGGCCTGTCCGGCCGCGGAGTAGCTCTTGATCTCGGCGCCGCCGCCGCCGGCGAGGATGAGCGGCTCGCGCACGACCTTGAGGACGTAGTAGGCGGCGAGGAGGAGGAAGACGTTGGCCGCGAGGACGAGCGCGGAGAAGACCTCGTGCGGCCTGACGTCGGCGAAGAGCCCTAGGAGCTTGGCGACGCGCTCGCGCGCGGCTCCACGGGGCGCCAATGGGGTCATACGACCTCCCGCGACGGTGCTTCGTCGTGGCGGTGGCTCGCCGGGGCGCCCGCGGCCTCGCGGCTGAGCCGGGGCGCGGACGAGGCGACCGCCGTATACGGGGTGCTGGGGGGTCCACCGAGGAGCATGCACGCTCCCCCGTGGCGGGTCACGGTTCGAGGCGACAACGGGTCATGGAGATGTCACACGGCGGCGCGTCGAGGCGATGGCCATGGACGTAGGCCGGCGGTAAGCTGCTCCGTATGGTCGACGCGCATCGGGCCTTCGAACGGCTGCTGCAGCTGACGCGGACGCTCACCGAGGAGCTGCCGCTCGAGGCGGCGCTGCAGGAGGTGACCGACGCGGCGCTGGCGCTGGTGCCGGGCGACCACGCGTCGCTGCGGCTGCTGGACGACTCGCGGTCGCTGCTGGTGTCGGGTGCCCGGTCGGGCGAGGGGATGGACCAGCGCCCGATGGCCTTCCGGCCGGGTGAGGGGCTCATCGGCTGGGTGGTCGAGCGCGGGCAGTCGGCGCGCGTGGGCGACGCGGCGGGCGACCCGCGGTTCGTGCGCGACGGCGAGCAGGGGTTCTCGATCGCCTCGCTGCTGGCCGTGCCGATGTGGTCGGGGGGGCGCGTCATCGGGGTGCTGTCGGTCAGCTCGGCCCGAGGCGAGGCGTTCGCGCCCGAGCACGAGCTGACGGCGCAGGTGCTGGCGAACTGCGCGGTGCCGCCCATCGAGCGGGCGCGCCTTCTGCGGCTGTCGCAGACCGACCACCACACGATGGCCTTCAACCAGGGCTATCTGATGCCGCGCCTGAGCGAGGAGATGGCCCTCGCGCGGCAGTGGACGCGGCCGCTGGCCTACCTGCTGATGGATCTCGACCACTTCAAGCAGGTCAACGACACGTGGGGGCACGCGGTGGGCGATCGCGTGCTGCGCGAGTTCGCCGACCGGATGCGGGCGCTGGTGCGGCGCCAGGACGTGTTCGTGCGGCGTGGCGGTGAGGAGTTCTCGCTCATCATGCCGGGCACCGGGCTGCGCGAGGCGGCGGCGGTGGCCGAGCGCATCCGGGCGACGCTGGCGGCGCACCCGGTGGCGCTGCCGGACGGGTCGACGCGGGTGCAGACCGCGTGCATCGGCGTGGCCGTGTGGGACGGGGCCGAGTCGCCGGACGCGCTGGACCAGCGCGCCGACGCGGCGATGTACCGGGCCAAGGGGGGCGGGCGCAACCGCGTGGAGGTCGACGGGCGGGCGCGGGCCGGGGGCAAGGCGCCGGGCCAGGTCTGACGGCGTCAACGGGCGGGCTCGGGGTCACCGGGTCGCGACAACGGGCCGCGGCGGACGCGGACGGCGTGGCGTGACGGCTCGAGGCCGCCGCCGTGGCGGCGCGCCCAGACCTGGGTCAGCTCGGCGCCGAAGAAGAAGACCTGCGACGAGTAGTACAGCCAGAGCATGAGCACGAAGAAGGAGCCGGCGGCGCCGTAGACGGAGCCGACGGAGACGTGCGCGAGCCACAGGCCGATGAGGAGCTTGCCGAGGGCGAAGAGCACGGCGCTGACGAAGGCGCCGCGCCAGACGTCGCGCCAGGCGATGCGGACGTCGGGCAGGACCTTGAAGACCACCGCGAAGAGCACGGTGGCGAGGCCGATGGAGACCAGGAAGCTGGCGGCGCGGAAGAGGACCTCGGAGGCGGGCAGCGCCTGCCCGAAGCGCAGCTCGGCCGCGCGGAGGGCCGCCTCGCTGAGGATGAGCGCGACGAGCAGCAGGCCGATGAGGACGATGAGCACGAAGGAGACCAGGCGCTTGGCGACGATGCCCACGACGGCGCCGCGCAGGTGGCGCGCCGGGCGCGGGGTGACGTTCCAGATCTGGTTCAAGGCCGCCTGCAGCTGCACGAACAGGCGCGAGGCGGCGTAGAGGATGGCGGCGCCGCTGATCACGGTCGCGACGAGGCCCTCGCCGCGGTCGCTGACCCCCTCGAGCAGGGCGCTGACGACGGCGGCCGCCGCGGGGCCGAGCTCGGTCTCGAGGGCGAAGACGACCTGCGCGCGGGCGGTGTCCTCGCCGTAGACGAGGCCGGCGATGGCGACGGCGAGCAGCAGGACCGGGGCGATCGACAGCAAGGCGTAGAACGCCAGGGCGGCGGCCATGAGGGCGCCGCGGTCCTGCGAGTAGCCGGTCAGGATCTCGCGGAACATCGAGCCGCGGCCGTCGGGCCGGGCGTCGTCGGGGCGAGCGTCGGAGTCCATGCACCACCTGGGGCACCGACGCAGGGGCCGACCGGGCCGGGGCGCCTGAGTCGAGAGGGCGCGGCGCGGGGCGCGTGCGTCGGATGGGATGGGGGCAGGATGACCCGAGGACGACGCGAGCGCGAGCTTCAGGGCGGCGAGAGCTCGGCGACGGCGGCCGTCAGCTCGTCGCGCAGGCACGCGTTGCAGTCGGCGCGGCCGTCGCGGCCGCAGCCGGAGCGGACGCCGTCGACGACGCGCAGGACGTCGAGGGCGCGGGGCTCGCGCAGGGCGCGCAGGGCGCGCAGCAGGACGAGGCGGTCCTCGCAGGTCGCCGCGGCGCGGAGCTCGACGGAGAGGCGGTTCCAGGGCTCGAGGTGCTCGAGGCGGCCGGTCTCGGCGAGCAGGGCGCGGGCGCGCTGGCGCACGACGGCGCGCGGGTCGAGGCGGGCCAGCTCGGCGAGGCGCTCGGCGGCGGTCGGGGCGAGGTGGGCGACGACGAGGGCGCGGGCGGCGTCGAAGATCTCGCCGCGGGGCGACTGCAGGTGGTGGAGGACGGCGCCGAGGAGGGCGCCGTCGGCGGCGTAGTCGGGCTCGAGGCGCAGGGCGTGGGCGTAGGCGTCGAGCTCGTCGCGCCAGGTGCCGGCGGCGGCGTGGGCGAGGCCCAGGTGGTAGTGGGCGTGCGGGTTGGAGGGGGTGGCGTCGCGGAGGGCGCCCAACATGAGGACGGCGGGCTGCGGGTGGCCGGCGGCGAGGCTGGCGAGGGCCGGCTGGACGTCGGGGCGGGCGGCGAAGGCGTCGCGGGCGGCGAAGAGGCGGGCGCGGCGGGCGGCGAGGGCGCCGGAGTCGCGGTGGAGGGCGAAGCTGGGCGGCGGCGCGGCGACGTCGGAGGCGGCGGGTGGGGCGGCCGGCGGGGGGGCGTCGGTCGGGGCGAGCACGAGGCCGGCGGCGCCCAGGGCGCACACGGCGGCGGCGGCGGCGATGAATCGGAGGCGGTGGCGGGCGACGGCGGGCCGGGGGGAGGACGGCGGGGGGCCGGCCCAGGCGGCCAGGAGGGCCTCGCGGGCGGCCTCGGCCGAGGGGAAGCGATCGTCGCGGCGCTTGGCGAGCAGCCGGGCGACGAGGGGCTCGAAGGCCTCGGGCAGGGAGAGGTCCGGGGCGGCCTCGCGCAGGGTCGGCGGCGGGCGGGTCAGGTGCAGGCCCAGGAGATCGTAGGCGTCGGGGGCCTCGAAGGGCAGGCGACCCGTGAGCAGCTCGAAGGCCATGACGCCCAGCGAGTAGAGATCGGCGCGTGCGTCGACCTTGCCGCCGGTGGCCTGCTCGGGGGCCATGTATTCGGGGGTGCCGTAGATGACGCCGACGCGGGTCAGCCGGGGCGCGGCGGCCTCGGCGTCGACCATGGCGACGCCGAAGTCGAGGATCTTGACGTGATCGGCGAAGCCGTCGCGCTCCGTCAGCATCACGTTCTCGGGCTTGAGATCGCGGTGGACGACCCCGAGGGCGTGGGCGGCGGCGAGGCCGGCGAGGACCTGCTCGAGGATGGGCGCGGCGCGGTCGACCGGAAGGCGGCGCTCGCGGCGCAGGACGTGCTCGAGCGTCTCGCCCTCGAGCAGCTCCATGACCAGGAAGGAGGCGCCCGCGTCGGTGCGGCCGTAGTCGACGGCGGCGCAGACGTTGGGGTGATCGATGCGACCGGCGGCTTGCGCCTCGCGCTGCAGACGCGCCACCATCTCGTCGTGTGCCGCCGAAGCGATGGTCGCGTGCAGCAGCTTGAGCGCGAACTGCTTGTGCATGAGCAGGTGCTCGACGCGCACGACGGTGCCCATGGCGCCCGACCCCAGCGGCCCGAGCACCCGATAGCGGCCCGCCACGACCGTCCCGGCCGGCAGGGGCGTGTCAGCCGTGAGCTCCCCGTGCGACAACCCGCGCCCCCTCCATGCGTGGCCCCGAACGCTTCGCCTCGTCGCGGCGGAGGGGCTCGGGGGGCGGCGACGCTAGCACCGCGCCGCACGGACGGTCAAAGCCTCGGACGCGAGCCGATGCAATCCACGAGCGCCCGTCGATTGGCCCCCCGCGCGTCGAAGGCGCGTCCCGGTCTTGTAACCGGTCTCCGGCGTCGCCAAACTCTGCCGGTTTCGATGGAGGTCTGCCAGCGTGTCCTCGAGCTCCCCGGCGCGTATCGATCGGCGCGAATACAAATACCTCATCGACGAGGACACCGCCGCGCGCGTCCGCGAGGCCATCGCCCCCTTCTGCGTGCTCGACGGCTTCGCCGAGGCGCGCGCCGACCGGCGCTACATCATCGACAGCCTGTACTTCGACACCCCCGACCTGCGCCTGTTCCGCGCCAACGAGCACGAGGTCGCCGATCGCTTCAAGGCCCGCGCCCGCACCTACCCCGAGAGCGCCACGGCCCCGGTCTTCTTCGAGATCAAGCGCCGCATCGGCGACGTCATCGCCAAGACGCGCGGCCGCGTGTCGCGCGACCACTGGGCCGAGGCGCTCGAGCGCGCGCGCGTGCCCCAGGACGACCGCTGCCCACCCCGCGACCGCCCCGCCGTCGAGCGCTTCTTCGCGCTCGCCTGGCGCTACCACCTGCGCCCGGTCGTGCTCGTCCGCTACGAGCGCGAGCCCTGGATGAGCGTCATCGACAGCTACGCCCGGGTGACCTTCGACTATCACGTCCGCAGCCAGGCCATCGATCGCCTGACCTTCGACCACGCGCCGAACGCCTGGCGCGCCTCCGACCACCCCGAGGCGAGCCGGGCGGACCGCTCGCTCATCATCCTCGAGCTGAAGTTCACGACCCACGTCCCGATGTGGCTGGTCCACATCGTCGAGCGTTTCGACCTGTGGCGTCAGTCGTTCTCCAAGTACGGCACCTCGGTCCAGGCGTGGCACCTCCCCGCGTCGCTGAGGACCTCGCCCAGGCTCGCCACGTAGCCCAAGGCGCGTGCCCCCCTCCCGCTCCCCCACCGCTGCCCCGGGCCCAGGTCGCCCGACGGAGCCTCCCCCTTGAGCGCCCTCGACTCCTTCTTGAACGCCTCCGGCGGCGATCCCGTCACCTTGCAGACCGCCCTGCTCTCGCTGCTGCTCGCCTTCGCGCTGACGCAGGCGATCGGGGCCGTCTACACCTGGACCTTCAAGGGCATGAGCTACTCGCGCTCCTTCGTGCAGGCCGTCGCGATGGGCAGCATCGTCGCCTGCATGCTCATGCTCGCCATCAACAACAGCGTCGCCGCGGGCCTCGGCATCGCCGGCAGCCTGGCCATCATCCGCTTCCGGACCTCCATGCGCGACCCGCGCGACATGGTCTTCGTCTTCGCCTCGATGGGCGCGGGCATCGCGGCCGGCCTCAAGGCCTATCCGGCCGCCGTCCTGGGCACGGCCCTGTTCTGCCTGGCCGCGGTGCTGCTCAGCGTCAGCGAGTTCGGCAGCCAGCGCATCTACGACGGGCTGCTGCGCTTCGTGCTGCCGACCAGCTCCGAGGCCGAGCAGGAGCTCGCGCGCATCCTCAAGCGCCACACGCGCCACTTCGCCCTCGTCACCCTGCGCGAGGTGTCGCAGGGTGACGCGCTCGAGCACGCCTATCAGATCCAGATCCCCGACCAGAGCCGGCGCGTGAAGCTGGTGCGCGAGCTCGAAGCGGTCGCGGGCATCCAGGACGTGACCCTGCTGATGCAGGAGCCGACGGTCGAGCTATGAGCAGCCTGACGACGACGCTGCGGTCCGCGCTGGTGCGCTTCGGTCCGCTGGCCATCTGGATCGCCACCGTCGCCGGCGTCGCCTACCTGTGGGGCGACGTGGTGAGCGGCGGGCCGGTGGTCGGCCACGCCGAGGCCGTCGAGTACCGCCTGGCGTCCGAGACGGTGGCCCGCGTCGGCACCCTGGCGGTCGAGGTCGGGCAGTCGGTCGCGGCGGGGCAGATCGTGGCGACGCTGGACGCGAGCACGCTCGAGGGCGAGATCCGCGTCTACGAGGCCGACCGCGAGCGGGTCCGCGCGGCCATCGCGGCCGCGGCCGCCGAGGCGCGGCACTCGCTGGCCGCCGACACGCACGACCTCGAGCTCGAGGCCGCCAAGGTCGAGCGCGACCTGGCCCAGGTCCGGGCCGAGCACGGCGCGCGGGCCGCCGAGCTGCAGGCCCTGACGCAGCAGCGCCGGGCGCTCGCCAAGCTGATCGAGGACCGGCTGGCGTCGTCGGCCGAGCTGTCGGAGCTGGACGTGCGCCAGGCGACGCTGCGCAAGGAGGTCGCCGGGGCGCACACTCGGATCTCCGTGCTCGAGGCGCAGCTCGCCGGCATGCGCTCGCGGCCCTCGGGGCTGGTGGGCGAGACGGTGGACGTCGTGACCGCCCCGCTCCAGCACGAGCTGTCGATGATCGAGCGGCGCCTCGAGCAGCTGCGAGGGCAGCGCGACGCGCTGGTGCTGCGGGCGCCGACCTCGGGCATCGTCTCGACCATCTGGGCGCGGCCGGGCGAGGTGGTCGGGGCCGGCCTGCCGGTGGTGACGCTGGTGGGCGACCGGGCCGAGCGCGTCGTCGCCTGCGCGACCGAGGAGCAGGCCTGGGCCGTCGAGGTCGGGCAGGCCGTGACGCTGCACGGCCGGGGTGGCGGGGGCGGGACGCCGCTCCGGGGACACGTCGTCGCGCTGGGCCCCGTCGTGAACCAGATGCCGCTGCGCTGCCGCCGCAGCGCCAACGAGCTGACCTGGGGCCGCGACGTGGTCGTCCTGGTCGACGACGCGGCGCCCATCGTGCCCGGGCAGGCCTTCTCGCTGCGCTTCGAGCGCGATCCGCGCCCCTCGGGGACGGCGGTGGCGGCGCGCCCGGCGGCCACGCCCGAGGGCGGGCGGCTGCTGGTCATCCCGGACGAGCTGCGGCGCCTGTCGCGCTTCGAGCCGTCGGGGCTGGTCTGGGTGCCCGCCCTCGCGCGCTACGTGGTCGCCAGCGACGACACGGGCTTCGACGGGCACGCGCAGGAAGGCGCGCCGTGGCTGTTCACGATGGACGCGGCCGGGCGGGTCGACCCGGCGCCGCTGGCGGTGGCGGGCGCCAAGGAGGTCAGCGACCTCGAGGGCATCACCGTCACGCCCTCGGGGCGTCTGTTCGCGCTGGCGTCGCAGAGCCTGAGCAAGAAGGGCAAGCGCCCGGCCAAGCGCCAGGCCTTCTGGCGCATCGGAGTCGAGGGGCGGAGCCTGCGCCTGGACGGCGAGCTGCGCTTGGCCGAGCTGCTCGGCGCGCTGTCCACCGAGCGGCTGCGGGCCCTGGGCGTGGCCGATCTCGACGCCCTGGACATCGAGGGCCTGGCCTCGGACGCCGCGGGGCGCCTGTACCTGGGGCTGAAGGCGCCGGTCGGCCCCGACGGCGAGGCGCTCATCTGGCGGCTGGACCACCCGGACGCCCTGTTCGCCAGCGGGCGGCTCGAGGACGCCGGCCTGTCGCTGTGGGCGCGCGTGCGGCTGCCGGTCGAGGCCGACGGCCGCGAGGTCCCGGGCGGCGTGTCCGAGCTGCTCTGGCTGCCCGACGGGACGCTGGTCGTCGCCTCGACGGCGTCCGCGGGCGATCCCAAGACGCAGACCGGCCGCGTGTGGGCCGTCCCCGAGGCCGACCCCGATCGCGGCCCGCTGACGCCGCGCGAAGTGCGCGCCTTCGCCGGCCACAAGCCCGAGGGCCTGTCGCTCGCGCCGCATCCGGGCCGGATGGCGGTCGTCTTCGACAACGGCGACGCCCCGCCGGCCATGGTGGAGCTGCCGTGGCCGGGCCGTTGAGGCGAGCGGCGGCGGGCCTGCTGGTCCTCGCGACCGGCGCTTGCGGCGGGTGCGCGTCGGTGACGCCCACGCCGACCTCGAGGGCGCTGGCCGTCTGGAACGAGCACGCCCAGGCGGCGCACGCGTCCCAGCCAGCGGTCCAGGGGGCGCGATTGACGCTGACGGTCGACCAGGCCGTCGCGCGGGCGGTGGCTCACAGCGGCGAGGCCGCCGTGCTGAGGGCGCAGGCCCGGGCGCGGCGCGCGCGGGGGGACGCCGAGGCCGCGCCGCCCAACCCCGAGCTGCGGGTCACCAACGTGCGCCTCGACCGCCTGCACGCGGGCTCGCCGACCCTGGACGCGGCGCTGCGCTTCCGGTTCGAGCCGCCGGGGACCCTGGCGGCTGCGCGCGACGCCGAGCACCTCGAGGGGGCGGCGCTCGAGGCCGAGGCCGCCACGGCCGAGCTCGAGGCGGCGGCCGAGGTGCGGCGCCTGTTCAGCCTGGCGACGCTGCTGGGCGAGGCGGCCGCGGTGAGCGAGGCCGAGGCGCAGCTGTACGAGCGCCTGCTGGCGCAGCTCGAGGCCGCCGCGGCGCGGGGCCGCGCGGTCCGCACCGATCTCGCCGGGGCCGCCCTGGGGCGCGCCGACGCCATCGCCGAGCGGCACGCCGTCGCGACCAGGCGCGCCGAGGTGCTGGCCGAGCTGAGGCGGCACCTCGCCGTCCCGCCCGGGACGGAGCTGGAGCTGGTCGCGCCCGAGCCCGCGGCCGCGCCGGTCCCGGAGCTGGCGCGGGCGGACGACCAGGCGGTGGCCGAGGCGGCGCTGACGGCTCGCCCCGAGCTGGCGGCCGCGGCGGCCCGCGTGGCGCGGGGCGAGGCGCTGGTCGGGGGCACCCGCTGGCTGGCGTGGCCGCGGCTGGGCTTCGCGCAGCTGGGCTGGGAGCGCACGCGCGACGACGATCCGTTCGCGTTCGCGGTCGGGGTGGCGCTGGACCTGCCGCTCTTCGACGCGGGCGGCGCGGCCGAGGCCGAGGCGCGCGCGCAGCTGGCGGCGTGGCGGGCCGAGGAGGAGGCGCTGGCCCTGCAGGTCGGGCAGGAGGCGATCGCCGCGGCGCGGCGCGTCCGGGCGGCGCAGGCGCGGCTGGCGTTCATCGACGAGACGCTGACGCCGGCCGCCGAGCAGGCGCAGGCCGCGTCCGAGGCGGCCGAGGCGGTGGGCGCCGAGGACCCGAGCGACCGGGCGCGGGCCGAGCGGCAGGTGCTGCGCGCGCGGCGAGCCCGAATCGAGGCGCTGCTGGCGCTGTCCGAGGCGGTGGCCGCGTTCGAGCGGGCAGTCGGGGGCGCCGGGCGATAGCCGCCGCCGACACGGCTGGGGTGGTCCGGACGGCGCGCGTGAGTAGGGTGCCCGCTCCGGAGGGCCGGAGCGCGTCGAATCGCGGCGTGGCGCGCGGCTTGCCTTCCGTTCTGGGGCTCTGTTATGTGCCCTCGAGTCCGTCCCCCGCGCCCGCTTCGTCCGTGCGCGCCGCCGAGGAGCCTCGCGATGTCCGAACTCACCAGCCAGCAGAAGCGCAAGCAGCTCCTCGCGATGCTCGGGTCGGGCATGGTGATGATCCACCTCGACCCGCGCGTCCCCGGGGTCGTCGTGCCGCCGCAGTTCGCCGGCGACGACGTGCTGCGCCTGAACCTGGACTACCGCTTCAACCTGCCGGCCCTCGACATCGGCAAGGACGGCGTCTACGCCGTGCTGTCGTTCAACCGGGTCAACTTCGGCTGCACCCTGCCCTGGGCGGCCGTCTTCGCCATGACCGCCCCGCAGGACGGCCACGAGGGCGTGGTCTGGCCCGAGTCCGTGCCGCCCGAGATGCAGCCCTACTTCGCGCAGGCCGGCGTGTCCGGCGGGGCCGTGCCGGTCAGCCTGCGCGCGGTCAGCCGCCGCGACGACGACCCGGCGCCCGCGCCCAGCCCGGCGCCCGCGCCCAGCCCGGCACCCGCCGCCGAGGCCGCCTCCGCCCCTGGCCCCCGCCGCTTCGCCGTGCACGACGGCGGCGGCGAGGGCGCGTCGTCCGCGGGCGCCGGCGGCGGCGACGGCGACGGGGCCGCCCCCAAGCCGCGCCGCCCCATCCTGACGGTCGTCAAGTAGGCCGGGGCGTGGACCAGGCGCCGGGCACGCAGGCCGCCCGCCGGGTCGCCCTCCTCCCGGACGCCCTGGCCAACCAGATCGCGGCCGGCGAGGTCGTCGAGCGGCCGGCCTCGGTGGTCAAGGAGCTCGTCGAGAACGCCCTGGACGCCGGCGCCAGCCGCGTCTTCGTCGATCTCGAGGGCGCCGGGCAGCGCCTCGTCCGCGTGGTCGACGACGGCTGCGGCATGGACCGCCACGACGCCCTGCTCGCCGTGCAGCGCCACGCGACCAGCAAGATCCAGACCAGCGACGACCTGGCCGCCATCCTCACCCTGGGCTTCCGCGGCGAAGCCCTGCCCTCCATCGCCTCGGTCAGCCGCTTCCTGCTGGTCACGCGCCCCGAGGACGCCCCCGTCGGCACCGAGATCCGCATCGACGGCGGCGCCGCCCCCCAGGTCCGCGACGCCGGCGGCCCGGTCGGCACCCGCATCGAGGTCCGCGACCTCTTCCACAACGTCCCGGCCCGCCTCAAGTTCCTCAAGAAGGCCCCCACCGAGCTCGGCCACGTCCAGGGCCTCATGACCGCCTTCGCCCTGGGCTACCCCTACGTCCACTTCCGCCTCACCCACGGCGGCCGCGTCCTGATCGACCACCCGGTCGCCCCCAGCCTCGAGCAGCGCATCTTCCAGGTCCTCGGCCGCCAGCTCGCCGAGCGCATGTTCCCGGTCCGCCTCGAGGGCCCCGTCAGCGTCATGGGCTGCCTCTCCGAGCCGACCTGCAACCGCGCCAACCAGGACGGCGTCCACGCCTTCGTCAACGGCCGCCGCGTCCGCGATCGCGTCATCCATCACGCCCTGCTCAGCGCCTACGGCAACCTCCTCGACCGCGGCCGCCACCCCTACGCCGTCCTGTACCTGCACGTCCCGCCCGACGAGGTCGACGTCAACGTCCACCCGACCAAGGCCGAGGTCCGCTTCGTCCGCTCGGGCGCCATCCACGAGGCCCTGACCCGCGCCTGCAAGGTCACGCTGTCGTCGACGCCCTGGCTCGACCGCGCGCCCGCCCCCGTCTACGCCCCGCGCCCCGACCTCGACGCATCGCGCGCCCTCGCCGTCGGCGAACCCACGCCCGCCACGTCGCCGACCTCGCTGCCCCCTACCCCGCTGCCGATGGACGTCTACGGGCTGTCGACCCGCCCCGCCCGCCACGCCCCGCCGCCCCCCGCCACGCTGCGCGCCCCGGTCCGCGCGCAGGAGCTGGTCTTCGAGGAGCCGGTCGGCCGCGGCTACTTCAGCCGCATGCGCGTCGTCGGCCAGGTCGCCCGCACCTACCTCGTCTGCGAGGACCGCGAGGGCGTTTATATTATTGACCAGCACGCCGCCCACGAGCGCGTCGGCTACGAGCGCATCAAGGCCGGCTTCTGCACGGCGCGCCTGGCCCGCCAGCAGCTGCTCATCCCGCTGCAGCTCGAGCTGTCGACCGCCGAGGCCGCCGCCCTGCGCGACCACACGGACACCCTCGAGCGCCTCGGCTTCACCGTCGAGCCCTTCGGCGGCGCCACCTGGCAGATCGTCACCGTCCCCGCCCTGCTCGCCCGCGCCGAGCCGGCCCGCCTGGTCCGCGACATCGTCGCCGAGCTGGTCGACATCGGCCACGCCAGCCTCATGCAGGCCCACCTCGATCTGCTGTTCTCGACCATGGCCTGCCACACCGTCGTCCGCGCCGGCGACACGCTGAGCCACGACGAGATCCGCGAGCTGCTGCGCGCCATGGACGAGGTCGACCTGGGCGCCAACTGCCCCCACGGCCGCCCGGTGCTGGTGACCCTGCCCTTCGACGAGCTGGCCCGCCGGCTGCACCGCAAGTGACGGCCGCCCCGCTGCTGGTCCTGGTCGGCCCCACCGCGGCCGGCAAGAGCGCCGTCGCCCTGGCCGTCGCCGAGGCCGTCGGCGGCGAGATCGTCAGCGCCGACTCGGTCCAGGTCTACCGCGGCGTCGACCTCGGCTCGGCCAAGCCCACCGCCGCCGAGCAGGCCCGCGTCCGCCACCACTGCATCGATCTCGCCGATCCGACCGAGCAGCTCGACGCCGCCACCTGGGCCGCCGCCGCCGACGCCGCCATCGCCGACGCGCGCGCCCGCGGCCGCGTCCCCATCGTCTGCGGCGGCACCGGCCTGTACGTCCGCGCCCTGCTCCACGGCCTGACCGACCTCCCAGATCCGCCGCCCGACGTCCGCGACGCCGTCCGCGCCGACCTCGCCGCCCGCGGCCCGGCCGCCCTGCACGCCGAGCTGGCCGCCGTCGACCCCCAGGCCGCCGCCCGCGTCCCGCCGACCGACCCCCAGCGCATCACCCGCGCCCTCGAGGTCTACCGCGCGACCGGCCGCCCGCTGAGCGCCTGGCAGGCCGACCACGGCTTCCGCCCGCGCCGCTACGACGCGCACGTCGTCGGCCTGTGGCCCGACCGCGACGTCCTGCGCGCCCGCATCTACGCCCGCGCCCGCGCCATGCTGGCCTCCGGCTGGCCCGACGAGGTCCGCGCCTTGCTCGCCCGCGGCGTCCCCCCCGACGCCCCTCCCCTGCGCGCCCTCGGCTACCGAGAGGTCGTCGCCCACGTCCTGGGCCACCTGCCCGCCGCCGACCTGCCCGACGCGGTCGCCCGCGGCCACTGGCAGTACGCCCGCCGCCAGCTCACCTGGTTCCGCGGCATCACCACGCGCGAGGACGCCCTGGTCCACCACGAGCCGGGCGCCCCGGACCTCGTCGCCCGCCTCAGTCGAACAGCGTCTGAGCCTGCGCCTTGAGCGCCGCGCAGTCGGTCCCCGCCCCGACCGGCACCCACACGAAGGCGCTCTTGTCCGGGTCCGGGTGCTTGTCGGCCGACATCGAGAAGCTGGCCAGCGCGGCCGGCTCGGCGCCCAGCGTCGTCTGCTCGCTGCTCCCGAGCAGCAGCCCCTCCATGCGCCCCGCGGCCGTGACGACGCCGCTCATCCCGCCGCGGTTGCGCTGCGTCACCCAGACCTCGCCCGAGATGAGCCCGGTCAGCTTCACCGTCAGCCCGGGCTTGCCGTCCTCGTCGGCGTCGACCACCCGCGGGTCTCCGGCCTCGCTCGGCAGCGCGTCGACCTCGGGGTCCGAAAGCGCCGCGCCCATCACGATCAGATCCGGCTCGAACACGACGTCCCAGGGCCCCACCTCGGGCCCCGAGACCGTCACCCCGACCTCGGTGACCGGCAGCGCCTCGATGAAGGCCGGCCCGAACACCGGCTTGACCCCGGCCTGCTCGGCCTGCGACACCGCGCAGGTCCGGTTCGACACGCGCACCGCGTCCCCGTCCCGCCACACCTCGTGCAGCACCAGGCTCTCGGTCACCGCCTCGCTGCTGCCGCCGATGGGCAGCTCGACCAGGCTCGTGAACCGCTGCCGGCTGGCGTACGGCCCGCTCGGAAGGGGCCCATCGCCCCCGACGGCGTCCATCGCCGCGCCGTCCTCGCCCGGCCCGTCGTCGCCGCCGCCCGCCGCGTCCCCGCCGGCGTCGACCGCGTCACCGCCGCCGCCCACCTCGAAGCCCGCCTCGCCGCCCGCACCCTCGGCGCTCTCGCACGCCGGCGCCAACGCCGCCGCCGCCAGCCACAGCGCCCACTGACCCGCTCGCCGCATCGACATCGTCATCTCCTCAGCAGGATCGACAGCGTAAAGGCGCCCACCCACCCCTCCGAGCGATAGCCCGGAAAGCCTGGGTTGTTCGTCTGCAGCCCCAGCGTCTCGGGGGCCAGCTCGCCCGTCTCGGGATCCACCGCGTCCGGCACCTCGTCGAACACCGGATCGCGCGCGTCGGCCCGCTTGACGTGGCGACGCGAGACCAGATGCGTCAGCCGCGCCGCCAGATCGACCGACAGCTCGCCGATGATCGTGTCCGTCCGCCAGCCGGCGCCCAGCGACGCGGTCAGCCGCGTGTTGTCGACCAGGTTCGTTCGCCCCGACTGCTCGGGCACCGGCGTCGGCTCCCACCCGGCGCCGGCCCGCAGCGTCCACGCCCCGCCCGGCCGCCACCAGCCGCCCGCGCGCAGGCTGACCGTGTCCGACAGCCCGCCCGCGACCTCCTCGTCGTGCGGCGTGCGCCACGCCGACCAGCCGCGCCACAGGCCCGTCGCGCCCACCGCCCACGTCTCGTCCGGCGCCGTCCAGGCGGCCCCCACCTCGATCCGCGGCGGCACGTGCCCCATCACGAAGGTGTCGCGCGTCGACACCGCCTCGCCGCCCTCGTCCAGCTCGACCGGCGTCCGCACGACGCTCACCGTGTCGATGCGCGTCTCGCGCGCGCCCTGCCACGACGCCGCGACCCTCAGGCCGGCCCACGGCCCCAGCGCGACCCCGACCGACGGCACCAGCGTCCCCTCGACCGCCGTCTCGATGTTGGTCGCCGCCGACTGCCCGTCCAGCACGTCGCTCAGGTACACCCGCGCGGTCGTCACGACGGTCTGCTCGAGCCAGATCCCGGCCCCGACCGCCAGCCAGTCCGTGGCCTGCAGCGCCGCCACCCCCTGCACGCTCAGCCGCCGATCGGCCCCGCCCAGGTTCATCCACGCCAGCCGGTTCGAGAACGCCTGCTCGCGCTCGTCGGCGAAGTAGCTGCGCTGCGCCTGGATGGCCCCCAGCGGCGCCGCCATCATCAACCCCAGCCCCAGCCGCCCCTCCCACGGTCGCACCGTCGTCCCGACCAGCAGGCCGTGCGACGGCTCCAGCCCGGTCGTGTCCCGCCGCGGGGCGATCTTCGAGGTCGGCAGCGGCCGCGGCCGCCCCTCGGGCCACCCGCCCACCGGCTCGACGAAGCCCACCGAGTCGGGCACGTCCACGCCGGCGGGCCGCGGGTCCAGCGCGATGCGCGCGTTCGCCCACGTCAGCTCGACCGTGACCTCGCTCGAGGCCGGGTGCGTGACCACCAGCGCCGGATTGCCCAGGCTGGCCATCGGCCCGCCGTCGAGCAGCCCCACGCCGCCCGCGCCGACGGTCCGCGCGCCGCCGCCCGCCCGATCCAGCTCGTCGCCTCGCGCAGCCTCGCCCACGACCGCGAGCCCCACGGCGAGCACCAGGCGTCCCATCGTACGAAGTGTTCCCACGCTTCGAGATGTCGCAACCAAGACAACCTTTGTCAATGGTTTGTCTAATAACGCCCCGCTCGCCCTCGACGCCACGGGAGCCGCCGCCCGCGCACGGAATTGCGCGCGTCCAGTCCTGGTCCTATCCTGCCCCGCACGCCGACTCGCCGGCCCCCCTGGCCCCCGCTGGAACCGCGCATGACCCAAAGCTCGACGTCCTCGCTGCCCCAGACGCGCCCGGCCCAGCAGGCCCGGATCCTGTGGCAGGTGCGCTGCGACACGCCGGTCGGCCGGCGCCTGCTCCCCATCGCCAGCGGCGTCATCGTGCCGACCGGGCGCGGCTCGCGCACGGCGATCCGGCGGATCGGCCTGTCGACCGGCGACACCCTGTGGGAGGCCACGCTCGACGCCCCGGCCGCCGCCAGCATCGCCCGCACCGGGCGCACCCTGGCCGTGCCGCTCACCGCGGGCCGACTCGCCAGCCTGGACATCCTGGACGGCGCCCCGACCCCCTTCAGCTGGCAGCGCGTCATGGGCGAGCTGGCCGACCCGGTCTACGCGCACGACGGGCGCGTCTACCTGCGCCTGATGCCCGGCACCGGCGCGCGCCTGGTCGCCTTCGAGGTCGGCCGTGACGCCCCGCTGTGGACGGTCACCGATCCGACGCGCGGCGCCTCGGGCACGCGCCTGGCCGTCACGCGCGATCGCTTGATCGTGGCGGGCGCGGCGACGCGAGAGACCGTCAGCGTCACCGCCTTCGATCTCGCCGACGGGCAGCTGCGCTGGCAGCAGGACAAGCTCGACGGGCAGCTGCTGGATCTGTGGGCCCTCGCTGGCGTCATCGACGTCTTGACCAGCGAAGAGGGCCTGTTCGGCCTCGACGCCGAGACGGGCGCCATCCGCAGCCACCGCCACGCCGACCTGCCCTCGCCACGCGCCTGGCTGGCGGGCGACTCGCTGCTCGCGCTGACCAAGCAGAAGTCCGAGCAGACCCTGTTCTGCATGAACGCGATGGGCGAGCAGGTCACCGGCCGCCTGCGCGAGCCCCAGGACCGCCTCGAGCGCGTCATCGGCGCCCACCCCGGCGAGGTCCTGGTCAGCCGCCCAGGCGGCGCGCCGGCCCTGTACCGCCTGCCGGGTCTCGAGCCCATCGCGCTGCCCGAGGCCGACGCCATCGGCCCGACCCACTCGGTGACCTGGGCGCGCGACGTCGCCTACCTGGTCAGCGAGGACCGGCACACCATCACCGCGCTCGAGCTGCAGGCCTAGCCCGCGCCGCCCTCAGCGCCGGCCGCCCTCAGCGCCGGCCGCCCTCGCGCACCCGCTGAAGGCACAGCACCCCGTAGCGAGAGCCCGGATCCCGCCAGGCGCAGTCGCGGAACCAGGCCCGCGCCGCCGCCGCGTCGCCCGCGGCCGCCGCCGCCTCGCCGGCGTGGAACAGCAGCTCGACGTACATCCCGGGGTCGTCGTAGCGCCGCCCGTCTCGCCCCGTCAGCCGCAACCCGCGCTCGACGGCGGCCAGCGCCTCGGCGTGGCGCCCCTGCCGGAAGGCCACCCACCCCGCCGTGTCCTCGAAGCTGCCCATCAGCTTCGGCGACCGACGCCGCGCCGTCGCGATGAGGCCCGCCGCCCGGTCGAGCTGCTGCCCGACCACCGCCAGGTTGTAGGCCAGGTCGTTCGCCGGCCAGGGCGCCCACGGCCGCCGCGCCATGGCCGCCTCGTACGCCGCGATCCCAGCCTCGGCGTCGCCGCGCGCCATCGCGAGCGCCCACCAGGCCGAGGTCAGCCAGCCGTGCGACGGGTGCATCGACCCGGTCGTGGCGACCACGTGCGCCTCGACCACCTCGGCCAGGCTCGCGCGCACCTCGGGCGCCACCGCGTCACCCACGTCCATCAGCGCGTGCACGCCGACGCTGGCCCGCTGCTGCGCATGGGTCAGGCGCGCCGAGGCCCCTTCCGTCGCCAGCGTGCCGGCCAGCAGCCCGCGGGGTGGCGCCGGCTCGGCCAGGATCGCGGCGAAGCGCTCGACGTCGCCCGCCAGCGCCGCCGCCCGCGCCGCCCGCGCCGCCGCCGGCTGTAGGAGGGACTCGATCGGCTGCGCTCGAGAGGCCGCGTAGTGGGCGCGAGCCCGCGCGACGTCGCCCGCCCGCCAGGCCGCCTGCGCCGCCAGGTGCAGCGCGTCGGGCGGCCGCTCGGCCCCGTCCAGCAGCGGCGTCACCAGCTGCGACGTCAGCCCCGGCGGCCCCATCCAGGTCTCGACCAGCGCGGCCGCCTCGAGCCGCGCCGTCACCGGGTCCGGCGCTTGCTCGACCCACGTCTGTGCCGCCGCCTTCGCGGCCTCGTCGTCCCCGGCCCGCAGCGCCTGCCGCAGCAAGACGCGCTGCCGCCGCGCCGCCAGCGGTCCACGCGCCCCGCTGGTCCGGGCCAGCCACGGCGTAGCCAGCTCGGGGTACACCCGCTCGTCCAGCCGCTCGGCCAGCTCGATCTCCAGCGCCAGCCCGCCGCCGCCCCACTCGGCGATCCCGGCCGCCAGCCGCTCGGCCCGCGCGACGTCCCCCGCCTGCAGCGCCAGCTCCAGGGCGCCGAAGGCCGCGTCCACGTCGCCGCGGTCCAGCGCGAGCACCTCGTCCGCCAGACTCAGCGCCAACCGCGGGCGGAACATGCCGCCCAGCAGGCCCATCAGCTCGCGCACCAACTGCGCCCGCGGCCGCCCCGGGTCTGCGAACCGCGCCAGGAGCGCGGCGAGCGGCTCCGGCAGCGTCTCGGCCCCTCGCGGCGCGCCCAACGCCACCGCCTGCACCAACGTCTCCATCAGGGTGGCGTTCGACGGCTCCAGCGCCAGCCCCCGCTCGGCGGCCTCCGCCGCCCGCTCGAAGGCTCCCACGGCCAGGTGGATGCGGGCCGCGTTCAGCGCCCCGTCCACCTGATCCGGCTGTGACGAAGCCCGCCGCACCAGCCCCTCGGTCAGCTCGCGCAGCGCCCCCATGGTCCCCCGCCGCGCCCGCGCGGCCGCGAGCCCGATCAGCGCCGGCTCGACCGCCTCGCGCTCGTTCCCGCGGGCCAGCGCCTCGTCGACGTGCCGCGCGGCCAGCTCCGGCAGCCCCTCGTCGTACAGGGCCGTCGCCGCGATGACGTGCGCCCCGGGCCCGAACGCCGTCACCAGCTCGTCCGCCGCCCGCTCGGCCGCCTCGACGTCCCCGCGCCGCGCCTCCAGCAGGACCCGCACGCCCGCCAGCCCCCGCACCTCGTCGCTCGGCCGGCGCGGCGTCTTCCAGCGCGCGGCCAACCGCGACACCTCGAGCGCCTCGTCGACGCGGTCGCGGTCGGCCAGCGCCACGATCAGCGCCCCCAGCTGCGCCGGCCGCAGGTGCGACAGCCGCTCGCCCTGCTCGCCCACCAGCGCCATGGCCTCGGCCACCTGCCCCTGCAGCACCAGCAGCCTCGCCTCGGCCCCCAGGTAGGCCGGGATGGGCCCAACGCGCCGGCGCACGTCGTGCAGCACGTCGAGCAGCAGCGGCGCCCGGCCGGCGTCGACCATCCTCCCCAGCACGCGGTCGATGGCCTCATCTGCGCTGGTCGAGGCTCCGGGCCCACGGCCGCCCACCCGCGAGGCGTGATCGTCCGCCCGCTGCGCCAGGTAGCGCGCCAGCTCGCGGCGTCCCTCGGCTTCGCGCCCCACCTCCAGCAGCAGCAGGGCCATCTGCAGCCGTCGCTCGAGGTCCGGCTTGACCTCGAGCGCGCGCTCGACCCACGGCAGCGCCCGCTCGGGCCGCCCCGCGTCCAGCCACACCGACGCGACCTGGACGAAGGCCGCCCCCGCGTCGCGCGCCGCCAGCAGATAGCGCCGCACGTGCTCGTCGAGCGCCTCGAGCCGGCCGGCCGGGACCAGCAGCGCCGCCGCCCCGCGCAGCACGGCGTCCACGGCGTCCGGGCCGACGTGCTCGTAGGCGCGCTCGTAGTGGTGCAGGGCGTCGGCCACGTAGCCGGCCTCGGCCCAGGCCTGCGCCACCTCGAGGTGGCTGCGCTCGTGGGTCGCCAGCAGGCGCCCGAACGCCAGCCGCGCCTCGTCGAGGTCGCCCCGCCCGGCGTGCAACGCCCCGATGGCCAGCCAGTGGTCGACGCGGCCGCCGGCGTTGGCCGCGCGCGTCAGCAGATCCAGCGCCATCTCGGGCTGCCGCGCCACCCGCAGGTGCTTGGCCGTCCGCTCGGCGACCTCGGACGGGCTCGGCGAGCGGACCAGCGCGGCCACGAAGTCCTCTCGCGCCCCCTCGCGGTCCCCGCGCATGAGGCGGACCCGTCCCCGCGCCTCGTACAGCTCGGGGCCCGGCGCGAACCCGCCCGCGATCCGCGCGACCCAGGGCGCCCCGTCGATCAGCTCCGCCAGCAGCTGCTCGGCCTCGGCCGGCAAGCCGTGCGACAAGAGCAGCTGCGCCGTCGCCAGCCCCTCGTCCCGCTGCAGGCCGCGCAGCGCGAGGGTCGCCCGCAGGTACCGCAGCGCCTCGGCCGGCGCGCGCCGCAGCAGCGCGTTCTCGGCCGCCGTGCTGGCGAGCAGGCTGCTGTCGCCCATGCGCCCCGACGTCCGCGTCGGCGGCTCGCCCGCGTCGACCCACTCGGGCAGCCGCGCCCGGATGAGGTCGCGCGCCTCGGTCAGCATCCCCGCCAGGTGCAGCTGCCGCGCCGCCGTGTCGGTCGCCCGGTCCTTGCTCTGCGCCCGCGACACGAACACCCGCGCCGCTCGCATCAGCCCCTCGCGATCCCCGGTCTTGCGCCGGATCGCCGACAGGGCGTTGAAGTACTTCGAGTTGTAGGCCGGCCGGTCCAGCGCGATCGCCGACTCCCAGGCCTTGGCCGCGTCCGCCCATGCGCCCTGGTCGTGGTACAGCGCCGCCACCGCGTCGAGGTCGCGGATGCGCACGCTGCCGTTGCGCCCGCCGTGTCCCAGCCAGGCGTCCAGCACCTCCCGCGCGCGCGGCAGGTCCCGCGCCTGCAGGTGCGCGCGCCCGAGCAGCAGCAGGATGGGCCGGTCCTGGGGATGCTGCTCGCGGATGAGCTCGAAGGCCTCGATGGCCAGCTCGGGCCGATGCGCAGCGAGCATCTGCTCGCCGAACGAGCGCAGGTCGCGCAGGTTGCGCCCGCCGCCCAGGCCGACCTGCGCGATGAACAGCCGGAAGTGGCGGTTGGCCCGCACGCCGTCGCCGCGGCGCGCGAACAGCTCGCCCAGCGTGCGGTGCGTCGCCGGCTGCGTCACGCGGTCCGGGTCGACCATCGCGAAGAAGGCCAGCGCCTCGTCCTCGTAGCCGCGGCTCAGGAACGCCTCTCCGAAGCGCTCGGCCGCGCTGGCGCCGTTGATGCGGACCACGCGCTCGAAGGCCTCGCGCGCCTTGGCGCGGTGGCCCAGCTGCAAGTACAGCCGCCCCAGCTCCTCGGCGATCGCCGCGTCCTCGGGGCGCGCCTCGAGCGAGGCCTCCAGCACCTCGGCGCGCAGATCGGTCAGCCCGGCGATGCCGGCGGTGCGCGCCGCCAGCAGCTCGAGCGCGGCCGGCCGCTCGGCCTCGGGGGTCAGCTCCAGCCAGGCGCGCATGTGGTCGCCCGCGGCCGGGAAGTTCGAGATGGGCCGGCGCATCGACAGCTCGAACAGCTCGCGGTGCGCCTGCCGCCGGATGGCCGGGTCGGACGCGCTCGCCGCCTGCCCCAGGTGCATCAGGGCGAGCCGTCCCTCGGGATCCTTGCCCTCTCGCGTCAGCTCGGCGTAGCGCCGGCCCACGTGCAGCGCCGCCAGCGCCGGCTCGGGCGACCGGTCCAGGAGCTGCTGCAGCGCCGACGCCTCGCGCCGCGCGTCCCCGGCCGCCCGGTGCAGATCGGCCATCAGCAGCGCCGGCTCGGGCCGCGTCGGCGCCAGCGCCACCGCCCGCTCGGCCAGCTTGCGCGCGCGGCCCAGCTCGGAGAAGCGCCACCAGGTCCGCCCCGCCAGCACCAGCGCCTCGGGCGCGTCGCCGGCCCCCTGCTCGAAGCGCGCCATCGCCGCGTCGCGCCCGCCCGCGTCACCCGCCCGGTGCCGCGCCATCGCCAGATCCACCAGCACCTGCGGCGGCGCCCCGGGCGCCTCGGCCAGCCGCCCCAGGACCTCGACCGCCCGCGACGCCATCGGGTCCTTCAGCAGCCGGTGCGTCAGCTCGGCCACCGCCTCGGGGTCGTCCGCCACCAGCGGCACGTGGCGCAGCGCCAGCTCGCCGAGCGGCTGGTACTTCCCCTGCTGCTCCAGATAGTCCGCGTAGTCCCGCGCCACCGCCCGATCGCCCGGCGCCGCGGCCACCGCCGCCTCGAACGCCTCGATCGCCTCGGCCTGCCGCCCGCTGCGCCGCAGCAGCTCGGCCCCCTCACGCAACGTCCCCGCGCGCGCGCTGGCCCCGCCGGCCCGCTCGGCCAGGTCCGCCGCCGCGAACACCGCCTTCACGGCCACCTCGGGCGCGTCCACCCGCAGCGCCAGCCGCGCCACCCGCAGCGCCTCGGCCGCGCTCGCCGCCCTCGCCGGCTCGGCCTTCCCCAGCGCCCACCGCGCCTCGTCGTGCAGCGGCCGCGCCGCGAACAGCTCGCCCACCCGCGTCCACCGGCTCGTCGCCTCGCGCCCGCTCGCCCACCGCTCGAAGGCGCGCTTGGCCTCGTCCAGCCCGCCCCCCGCCTCGCCCGCCTCGCCGCCCAGGACCCGCGTGCAGGCCTCGACGAAGGCCATCGCGTCCGGGTCGGCCCCCGCCGCGCGCGCCCTGGCCAGCGCCCGGCCCGCCTCGGCGCCCTGCCCCTGCTGCACCCACGCCTCGGCCGCCGCCAGGTACAGCCCGGCCCGCACGGCCCGCAGCGCCGCCGCCCGCTCGGGCAGCCGCGCCTCCAGCGTCCCCAGCAGCTCGACCACGCCCGCCGCGCGCCCCGCCTCGGCCCGCGTCCGCGCCAGCGCCACCAGCGCGTCGCCCCACTCCTTGCCCACCGGCCCCGCCAGCCCCGGCTCGACCTCGACCGCCCGCTCGTACAGCGCCGCCGCCCGCCCGGCGTCGCCGGTCGCCGCCGCCACCCGCGCCGAGACCACCAGCGCCCCGGCGTGCGCCCCGTCCATGGCCAGCGCCCGCCGCGCGAAGGCCCCGGCCGCGACCGGCTGCCCCTGCCGCAGCTTGACCGCCGACAGCCGCGCGTAGGTCGACGCCGACCCGCCCCGCGCCTGCAGATCGCGCTCGAGCCGCGCCTCCTCGCCCGCCAGATCCCCGTCCGGGACCTGCACGACGGCCCACCCCGGCGACGCCCCGCCGCAGCCCAGCGGGGCCACACCCAGGGTCGCCGTCGCGAGGGACAGCGCCAGCCCGATCCAACGTCCCCGAAGCCTCATCGCGCGGACCTTATCACAGCCCCCGCGCCCGCGAGAGCCGGCGGCCGGCCGCGCCAGGCCCGATCGGTCTGGCTTCAGGGTCGTCGGCGCGTTCCGACGTGTCCCAGGGTGCTCGACGGCCCCGATCCCGGCTCGGGCAGGTGTCGAGCGTGGGACGGCCGTCGCTCTCGACGGCACCAAGGCCGAGGCCCCGAAGCTCTCACCGCTTCGGATGCATCAGCCGCCACGTCATCGCCTGCACGCGATCCAGCAGCGCCAGCGCTTCGTCCCCGCGCGCCTTCGGCACCGCGCCCATCGCGACGAGCAGACGCATCGCGGCCGACGCCTCGCGGCACGAACCGTAGGCGACCCGGTAGTGCTGAACCCGGTCACGCCCCGCCCGGCCAGCGCCCTCGGCCAAGTTCAGAGGAGCACTCGCGACCGCCCGCACCGCCTGCTCCGCGACGCACCGCAGTTGCGGACTCACGCCGCACGTCAAGGTCACGACTGCCGCCGCCGCCTCGACCGCCAGCGATTCAGCCTGGAGGGAGCTGCCGTTCCGAACCACACCTTCGTTCTGCATGGGAGCCATCCTTTCGTGTCAGTGGATGCGGCCCACCCCGCAGTCGACGCCGGTGGCGTCAAGGGTCGCCGAAGGCGACCGGCGCGCAGCGCCGGCTTGCCCTTTACGCCACCGGGGTCGACTGCGACCCTCCGCGCATCCTTCTGACGCGATGGATGGCTCCCTCAGCGACGCGGCCTGTGCCCAGCCCACATCAGCGCCCGACCCATCGCGCAGCGAGCTGCGCGATCCGCAAGCACGAGCAAGCTCGTGCAGTCCAGACGGAGCCTCGCGATGACGGCGATGGCCAAGGCCAAGGCCACGGCCACCGCCTACCGCGACGGCCACGGCCACGGTAAGCGGCCACGGTTCACGGCCCCGGCGACGGCCACGGCCACGGTCCACGGCCACGGCCCACGGCCACGGACTACGGCCACGGCCACGGCCCACGGCCACGGTCCACGGCCACGGCCCACCGCGCACGGCCCACCGCCCCACCGCCCACGGCCACGGCCCACGGTCCACGGCCACGGCCCACGGTCCACGACTCCCGGTCCCCTTGCGGCCCCGCCCCGGCCTCCTATACTCGCGCCCATGAGCCATGACAGCCCCGACGCGCAGCCCGATCTCTCCGGCACCACCATCGCCAGCCAGTTCAAGGTCACGCGCAAGCTGGGGGCCGGCGGCATGGGCGCGGTCTACCTGGCCGAGCAGCTCGACATGGGGCGCCACGTCGTCATCAAGGTGATGCACCCCGAGCTGACCGCCGGCAGCAGCCAGGCCGTCGAGCGCTTCAAGCGCGAGGCGCGCGCGGTGGCGCAGCTCAACCACCCGAACATCGTGCAGGTCTACGTCTTCGGCCACACCGACTCGGGCCAGCTCTACCAGGCGATGGAGTTCATCGACGGGCGGACGCTGACCGACGACATCAAGGCCCAGGGGCGCATCCCGCAGGCGCGCGCGCTGCGGGTGATGGACCAGGTCTGCAGCGCCCTCAGCGAGGCCCACGCGGTCGGCATCGTCCACCGCGATCTGAAGCCCGACAACATCATGCTGACCGACCGCCACGGCAACCCGGACTACGTGAAGGTCCTGGACTTCGGCATCGCCAAGATGCTGGGCGACGACGGGGCCCAGGCGCAGCTGACCGCCGCCGGCGCCGTCTTCGGCACGCCGCGCTACATGTCGCCCGAGCAGGTCGGCGGCAAGCACGTCGACGCGCGCACCGACATCTACGCGCTCGGCGTCATCCTGTACGAGATGCTGACCGGGGCGCACCCCTTCCGGGCCGACAGCGCCATCGAGTACCTGATGAAGCACTCGACCGAGCCGGTGCAGCTGCCCAGCCACCGCTTCGGCGACCTCCACCTGCTGCCGCGGACCGAGGCCATCGTCGGCCGCTGCCTCGAGAAGCTCCCGGCCGACCGCTTCCAGTCCGCCGCCGATCTGCAGCGCGAGATCCGTAAGGCGCTGCGCGATCTGCCCGACGCCCTGCGCGAGTTCCCGACCCCCGGCGCGCCGACCCCCACCTGGAACCCGCCCCAGGGTGGCGCCAGCCCGGCGGCGCCCGCCGCGAAGAAGAGCGGCGCGGCCCTGTGGGCGACCCTGGCGCTGCTGCTGGCCGCGGGCGGCGGCGGCGCGGCCTGGTACTTCCTGATGGGCCCTGGAAAGGCCGCAGCCCCGGTGGTCGCCCAGGCCGACACGTCCTCCGCAGAGCCCAAGACCGCTACGGTCGACGCGCCGAAGGACCCGCCGACCTCCCGTGACGGGGCCGACGACCCGCCGGCCAACGACCCGCCGGCCGACCCGCCGCCGGCCAACGACCCGCCCGCCAACGACCCGCCGGCCAACGACCCGCCGCCGGCCGACCCGCCACCTCACGCCGCCGCCGCCGTCCCCGCGGGCGAGCCCATCGACGGCCTGCCGGTGCCCCACCAGACCCGGATGCAGGCCTCCGCCTCGGGCACTCTGGTCCTGCAGACCGAGCTGAAGCCCACCGAGGTCATCGCCTTCTACCGCCAGGCCCTGCAGGAGCTCTGCGGCACGGTCAGCGACATCCCCAACGGCCTGCAGGGCGGCGCCGACTGCAAGATCACCTACGTCACCCTCAGCAAGGGCCCGGCCGGCCTCACGGTCAGCCTGGTCAAGAACGCCCTCCTCGACGACGAGCCGACGCCCGACGACGCCCCCAGCGCCTTCGGCGCGGCGCTGTTCCCGGGCGCCAAGGAGATGGTCCGCACCCCCGAGGTCATCACCCTGACGGTCAAAAAGCCCGTCACCGAGGTCATCGACTTCTACCACGGCCTGTACGGCAAGACCGACGGGGTCACGGCCTTCCGCAACGACGACCCCAGCAGCCCGATGCTCAGCATCGACGCCACCCGCACCCGGCTGCCGTTCCAGAGCATCACCGTCGTCCACACCGACATGATGGGCGTCATGATCAGCGTCATGGGCCGCAAGGGCGGCGCCCCCGCCGCCGAGGACGACGGCGACGGCGACGGCGGCGGCGGCTACTGACCCCGCTCCTCGGTCGGCAGGGCGCTGGGATGCGGTGGGGGCGCCTGGGCCTTGGCCGCGCCGCTCAGCCGGGCGCCGGCCACGCCGATGCAGGCGATCCCCGCCACGGCCAGCAGCGACAGGCGCTCGTCCCAGCCGACCAGCCCGATGACGTAGGACAGCGCCACGGTGACGTACTGGTAGGGGCCGACGACCGAGGCGCGCTCGACCCGGTAGGCCTGGGTCAACGCCAGCTGCCCGGCGGCGGCGGTCAGGCCGATGGCGGTCAGCAGCCCGAAGGCCGCCCAGGTCAGCGCCTCCAGGCGCGTCAGGGCGGCCGGCGCGGTCAGCAGCACGCTGAAGAGCGAGAACCACAGGACGATGCGGGTCGGCGGGTCCGTCTCGCGCAGGCGCCGCACCGCCAGATAGGCCAGCGCCGACAGCAGCCCGGCCCCGAGGGCCAGCAGGCTCCCCAGGTCCAGCGGCGCGACCCCGGGCTGCACGATGAGCAGCACCCCCGCGAAGGCCAGCGCGACCATCGGCATGGCCCCGGCGGCGCGCTCCTCGCCCAGCACCGGGCCCGACAGCAGCACCAGGAAGATGGGCGAGGTGTACAGCAGCGCCGTCGCCGTCCCCAGCGGCACCAGGTCGATGGCGCTGAAGTAGGCCATGATGGCCACCAGCCCCACCACGCTGCGCGCGAACAGCAGCCACGGGTGGCCGGGGCGCAGCGAGGTGCCGTTGCGGCGCGCCAGCAGCCAGGCGACCAGCGCGCTGTAGGCGCCGCGCCAGAAGACGATCTCGAACAGCCCGACGTGCCCGTGCGCGGCCTTGGTCAGCGCGCCCATGCCCGCGAAGGCCGTCGAGGCGAACAGTATCCAGAAGACCCCGGCGAGGCGCGGCATGGCGCGCACCATGCGCCCCCGGGCCCGCTCGGGTCAACGATCCTGCGACCGCGCCGCCCTCAGAAGGTCTCGCTCGGCGCCCCGGCGTCGTCGATGGCCAGCCCGACGCCCTGCCCCTTGGTCGAGCGGTCCTCGGCGAAGTACAGCAGGTAGCGCCCGCCGCTCAGGACGTTGCTGGGCGCCCGCTCGTCGACGCTGTCGTCCAGCACCGGGTTGAAGCGGTAGCGCTCGAAGACCAGCCCATCGAAGCTGGCGGCGAAGCCCAGGTCGGCCTTGCCCTTGGCGCTGGCGCGGCCCGCGTAGAACAGCCGCCACACCCGCCGCCCGGTCGCCGTCGTCGCCAGGCGCGCCTCGGGCGTCTCCACGCTGAAGGCGTCCCAGCAGGTCTCGGGCTCGCCCTGCGGGTCCAGGCAGTCGACCCCGCCCTCGAGCACCGCCCCGTCGCGCGTGAAGGTCACGCCGTCCGGCGACGACGCCCGCCGCAGGTGCGCCGGCCCCCCCGCCTCGCGCCGCGCCTCGTAGAACAGCACCAGCCCCTCGGGCCCGACCACCAGGCTCGGCGACCCGACGCCGCCCGCCTCGTCCTCGCCCTCGGCCGTCAGCACCGGCCCCGCGCCGGGCGTGAACGCCACCCCGTCCTCGCTGGTCGCCAGACCGATCCCGGCCCCGTCCCCCACCGCGAACGCCATCAGCCATCGCTCGCCGTCGCGCACCACCGCCGGCGCCCCGATCGCCCCGCCGAACCACTCGGGCCCGCCCTCGGCCGCCAGCACCGTCTCCAGCGGCCCGAAGCGCACCCCGTCCTCGGCCTCGGCCCGCGCGATCACCGTCGCGCCGCCCTTCACCGTCCGCACCCCGGCGAACAGCACCACCCGCCCCCCGTCGACCACCGCCGACGGCTCGGCGATGCGCTGGCCCTTGGGGTCCTCGGGCTGCAGCACGAACGGCGACCCCGGCGCGGGCGCCACGTCGGCCCCGACGTCGCTCGCCCCCGCGTCGGCCCCGCCGACCGTGACCTTCTCGTAGGGCACGATGCCCCGGTTGGGCAGCTCGTTCGCGCCGCCGCCGTCACCGCCCAGCGTCCCGCAGCCCGCGCCCGCCGCCGCCAGCCAGCCGATCGCCAGCCTCCCCATCGCCGCCCCTCGCAGTGCTACCCAGGCGCCTCGCATCCGGCCCCTCAAAAGCGCAGGCGCGTCGTCGCCGACGCCCCGACCATGCGCCCGCCCGCCCGGTAGTCACCCACCGGGTCGGCCGGGTCGTCCTTGTAATAGGCCCGCTCGACCAGCCAGTGGTGCTGCACGGCGAGATCGATCTCCAGCGGCTTGGGCAGCACCGGCGCCATCGGCACGCGCAGGGTCGCGCCCAGGGCCGCCCCGTGCTTGTCGCCGTCGACGTAGTTGGTCGCCCCGGGCTGATCGGGCGCCGGCGACGGCTCGAACGAGTAGCCGCCGCGCAGCTTCAGGCCGAAGCCGGGCGTGTCGATGGCGCTCCACTCGCCGGCGGCGCGCAGCACCACGATGTCGTTGAAGCCCGGCGCTTCGGGCGGGTCGATGGGCGGCACCTGGAACGGCAGCTCGCCCAGATCCAGGTCGATGGCCACCGTGGCGGTCGGCGCGGGGAAGCGGCTCCACTGCTGCCAGGTCACGTCCACGGCGGCGGTCCAGGCGTCGCGCTGGTGGGCGATGCCCAGGGCGACCTGCCGCGGAGAGAACAGGTTGGTGTTGCCCGACTGCAAGAGGAACCGACCGTCCTCGAGCAGGACCACCGGGTTGTCCGGGTCGAAGTCGGCCATGATGTCGCCGTGGACGTCGACGTCGATGTCCAGGCGCAGGTTGAACTCTTCGCGCCAGGCCAGGCCGATGCGCCAGTGGCGCCCAGGCGTGAACAGCGCCCCGAAGGTCGGGTAGCGGACCGCCTGGAGATCGACGTCGACCGCGGACAGCAGGGTCGTGCGCTCGGCGTCGGTGATGCTGACCTCGCCGGCGATGTCCAGCTTGCCCCGGGTGTTGGCCAGGAAGGTCAGGCCGGCGCCCAGGTACAGGTCCTTCATCACCTCGACGGCCAGGCTGGTCGAGATGACGATGCGCTGTGGGCGGTTGTCGTACAGCACGAAGCGCGGCTGCTGCTGGGGCAGCGAGCGGATGCGGCTGACCAGGCGATCCGGCAGGTGCAGGCCCACCGAGGCGGCGACCCGGCGGCCGAACAGGGTCCCCGGCACGACCAGGCCGCCCTGGAAGCCGCGGCTCTGGTCGACGTCCAGGTCGGCGCCGTTGAGGGTCAGGCGGGGCGCCGTGAACGTGTAGCCGAGGTCCAGGCTGAGGCCGTCGATGGCCGCCAGCGCCGCCGGGTTGTAGTAGTTGGCCGAGAAGTCGTCGGCCAGGGCGGTGCCGGCCCCCGCCAGGCCCATGGCGCGGGCGCCGAAGCCGAAGGCGTCCAGCGGGTTGGCGGCGGCGGGCGGCGGGGCCAGGGCGAGGCCGGCCGAGAGCGCGGCCATGGCGTACCGGAGCCTCACAGCCGCACCCCCAGCTCGACGGCGAAGAAGAGGACGCTGCCGTCGTGGGTGACCGACGGGTAGCCGGGGTTGGCCTCGGGGTCGGTGACCAGGGCGTCGTCCTTGACGCTGGTCCGCTCGGACAGGGCGTGCCACTGCAGGGCCAGGTCCAGGCGCAGGTCCTTCCAGGCGACGCCCAGGCCGGCGGCGGTGACCAGCCGGTCGTTGTCCAGCTGGTTGTGCAGGCCGGTCTGCTCGGGCGCCGGGGTCGGCTCGAAGGCCAGGCCGGCGCGGGGCTGCAGGGTGACCGGGCCCACCTGCCAGGTGCCCTCGCCGCCCAGGCGGGCGACCCAAGTGTCCTCGAAGCCTGGCTCGGGTTGCGGCGGGTAGCCCTCGGGGACGGCGGTGTAGACGATGGGGTTGTCGAAGGCGCTCCAGCGCTTCCAGGTCACGCCGCCGCCCAGCAGCAGCCAGGGCGCCGGGCGCGCCGAGACCTCGAGCGCCGCCTGGGCCGGGTCGTATTGGGCGGTCCCGCGGATGTCCAGGCGCGGCACGGGCAGCGGGAAGTCGTCGCCGAGATCGGCCTCCATCGGGTAGACGAAGTCGGCCCGCGACTCGTCGCGCCAGGTCAGCGACAACCCCAGGGCCTCGCTGGGCCGCACCTCGACCCCGGCGACCAGCGAGTAGCTGGCGACCAGCTGCGAGCGCACCTGCGAGCCCAGGCGCCCCGCGTCGTTGGGGGCGACCGAGATGAAGCCGTCCAGCTCGCTCAGGGCCAAAAAGCCCAGCCCGACCGACAGCCAGTCGGTCAGCCGCGCGCCCAGGGCGCCCTGCAGGCTGACGCTCTGCGCCCGGCTCTCGAGCAGGGTGAAGCTGGGGTCGCCGGGCCGCGCGATGTCGGCGATGAGCACCGAGTTCTGCGGCAGGACGAACCCCAGCCCCAGGGTCAGCCGCCGCTCCAGGAAGCCGCCGAAGGGCAGCGGCACCCCGAACCCGACCACCGCGGCCGGCGCCGTCCGCGCGGCGCGTGGCTCACCGTTCAAGGTGAGGTCGAAGGACGCGTGCTGAAACCCCAGCGCGAAGGTCCGCTGGTCATCGAACCCCAGCCCGGCCGGGTTGTAGTAGACCGCCGCGTGCCCCCGCGCCGACGCCCCGACCGCGCCGGCCATCGCCGCCCCGCGGGCGCCGTAGCCGAACAGGTCGACCGGGCTCGCCAGCGCTGGCGCGGGTGCGAGCACCCCCAGCCCCAGCGAGAGCGCGGTCGCGGTCGCGCCATGTGTCCCGATGCGAACCATCGGCAGTGTGCTAGCACACTTCGCAGCCGCGTCACAGGGGACCCAAGGAGGCGGCGTCCTGGGATCGCCGGCTTCCAGAGGCTGTCGTATGGACGCCGCCGAAGGCGGCCTTGGAGTGCTCCAGCTTGCTGGAGCCCTGATGCGGCGCAGCTTGCTGCGCCGGGACGGCGGCCATGCCCCGGCGGCAAGCCGCCGGCGTTGGGGCGCGAGCAAGCTCGCGCACTCCGAGTTGGCTCGTCGCGACACCCTCTTCCAGCCGGCCGGGAAGCTGAGGTGCGCCGCCTGGGATCGCCGGCTTCCAGAGGCTGTCCTATGGACGCCGCCGAAGGCGGCCTTGGAGTGCTCCAGCTTGCTGGAGCCCTGATGCGGCGCAGCTTGCTGCGCCGGGACGGCGGCCATGCCCCGGCGGC
>JAWLBL010000001.1:259460-496189 GCA_041687695.1 Myxococcota bacterium
AAGCCGCCGGCGTTGGGGCGCGAGCAAGCTCGCGCACTCCGAGTTGGCTCGTCGCCTACCGGCGCAGCAGGGTGGCAGCCTCTGGGGCGAAGTAGGTCAGGATCATGTCGGCTCCGGCCCGCTTGATGCCGACCAGGGACTCCATCATGGCGCGCTCGAGGTCCAGCCAGCCGCGCTCGGCGGCGGCGTGGAGCATGGCGTACTCGCCCGAGACCTGGTAGGCGGCCAGGGGGAGGTCGGTCTGCTCGCGCACCTGGCGGACGATGTCGAGGTAGGGACCGGCCGGCTTGACCATGACGATGTCGGCGCCCTCCTCCTCGTCGAGCATCACCTCGCGCAGGGCCTCGAGGGCGTTGGGCGGGTCCATCTGGTAGGTGCGGCGGTCGCCGAAGGCCGGGGTCGAGTCGGCGGCCTCGCGGAAGGGGCCGTAGAAGGCCGAGGCGTACTTGGCCGAGTAGGCCATGATGGCGACGTCCTCGAAGCCCTCCTCGTCGAGGGTCTCGCGGATGAAGGCGACGCGGCCGTCCATCATGTCGCTGGGGGCGACCATCTGGGCGCCGGCCTTGGCGTGGGTGAGCGCCTCCTTGGCCAGCAGCTCGAGGGTGGCGTCGTTGAGCACCTGGCCCTTCTCGACCATCCCGCAGTGGCCGTGGTCGGTGTACTCGCACAGGCACACGTCGGTGATGACCAGCATGTCCGGCACGGCGTCGCGGATGGCGCGGATGGCCTGCGGGACCACGCCCTGCTTGTCGTAGGCGGCCGTGCCCAGCGCGTCCTTGAGCTCGGGGATGCCGAACAGGATGACCGCCGGGATCCCCAGCTCCCAGGCGCGCCGCGCCTCCTTGGCCGCCACGTCGGGCGACAGGCGCGCCTGACCCGGCATCGAGGCGATGGGCGCCCGGTGGTTCTTGCCCGGCTCGACGAACAGCGGCCAGATGAAGTCGGCCGGCGTCAGCGTGGTCTCGCGCACCAGCGCGCGCATGGCCGGGCTCTTGCGCAGGCGACGCATCCGGGTCTCGGGGTACGGCATCTCGGGCCTCTCGCTCGCTACGACCGACCGGCCAGCGCCGCCACGATGGCGTCGGCCAGCCCGGCCATGGTGAACTCGTCGGGTACCACAGCGACCGTCAGGCCGCGAGCCTCGGCGTGCGCCGCCGTCGTCGGGCCGATGGCCGCGACCGGCACCCGCGCCGCCTCGACCCCGGCGGCGGCCATCGCGTCCACCAGCGCGTCCACCGCGCTGGGGCTGGCCACCGCCAGCAGCGTCAAGCCGGCGTCCAGCGCCGTCTCGAGCCGCGCCGGCCCCAACGGATCGGCCACCGTCTCGTAGGCGGTCACCTGCACCACCTCGGCCCCGAGCGAACGCAGCCCCCCGGGCACCACGTCGCGCGCCGCGGCCGCCGCTGGGAACAGGAACCGCTGCCCGGTCACCCCGACCCGCCGCGCCAGCTCCACCAGCGCCTCGCCCGTCGCCTCGCGCGGCACCTTGTCGGCCCGCAGCCCCACCTCGGCCCGCAGCGCCCGCGCCGTCGCCGGGCCCACCGCCCACAGCTTCGCCCCGGCGAAGATCCGCGCGTCCCGCCCCACCACCTCCAGCGCCTGCGCCAGCGCCCGCACGCCGTTGGCGCTGGTCACCACCACGTCGGTGAACTCGCTCGCGATCAGCTCCTCGGCCAGCGCGTGCCCCTCGTCGAGCGGCCGCTGCGTGGTCAGCGGCACGTGCAGCACCGTCGCCCCCAGCGCCTCGAGCCGCTCGGCGACCCGCTCGTCGCGCCCGCCCGACCGCGTCAGCCCGACGACCTGCCCGCTCAGGGGCCGCGCCTCGAACCAGGCCAGCCGCTCGCGCAGCCGCACCACCTCGCCGACCACCGCCAGCGCCGGCGGCCGCAGCCCCGCCGCCGCCAGGTCCCCCGGCGCCGCCCCCAGCGTCGTCACCAGCGTCCGCTGCCGCGGCGTCGTGCCCCACCGGATGAAGGCCACCGGCGTCTCGGCCGCCCACCCTCCGGCCATCAGCTCTTGCGACCACCGCTCGGCCTGCAGCACGCCCATCAGGACCACCAACGTCCCGCCGTCGCCCGCCACCCGCCGCCAGTCGACCCGCGCCGCGCCCTCGCCCTCGGTCCGCTCGTGCCCGGTCACCACCGTGAAGCCGCTGGCGACGTCGCGGTGCGTCAACGGGATGCCCGCATAGGCCGGCACCGCCGCCACCGACGACACCCCCGGCACCACCTCGAAGGGCACCCCGGCCGCGACGCAGGCCTCGGCCTCCTCGCCGCCGCGCCCCAGCACGAACGGGTCGCCGCCCTTCAGGCGCACCACGCGCGCCCCCGCCAGCGCCCGCCGCACGAGCAGCGCATTGATGTCCTCTTGCCGCGACAGCCCGGCGCCCGCCGTCTTGCCGACGTGGATGCGCTCCTGCCCCGGCACCTCGACCGACGCCAGCAGCGCCGGGCTGGCCAGGTAGTCGTACAGCACGACGTCCGCCCGCTCGAGCGCCCGCCGTCCCTTGACCGTGAGCAGCCCCGGGTCACCCGGCCCCGCGCCGACCAGGCTGACGAACCCGACCCGCTCGCCCTCCCCGCCCGGCGTCACGCCGCGCCGACCAGGTCGTCCAGGATGGCCCGCCCGCCCGCGGCCAGCAGCCGCTCGCCCAGCTCGCGCCCCAGCGCCTCGGCCGCCTCGGCCGGCCCGCGCGCGGCCTGCCGCACCAGCTCCGACCCGTCCGGCCGCGCCACCAGCCCCTCGAGCGCCAGCTCGGCCCCGTCCCACACGGCGTGCCCGCCGATGGGGATCTGGCAGCTGCCCTCGACCGTCCGCAGCAGCGCCCGCTCGGCCGCCACGCAGGCCGCCACCGCCGGGTCGTGAAGCCGCCCGACCACCCGGGCCACGTCCGCGTCGTCCTGCCGGACCTCGATCCCCAGGGCGCCCTGCGCCACCGCCGGCAGCATCGCGCCCGTGTCGAACCGCGCGGTGATGCGCGCGCCCAGCCCCAGCCGGTCCAGCCCCGCCGAGGCCAGCACGATGGCCTGCATCCCGTCGACGCCCTCGTCCAGCTTGCGCAGCCGGGTGTCGACGTTGCCGCGCAGCACGACGATCTGCACGTCGGGCCGCCGCGCCTTCACCTGCGACGCGCGCCGCAGGCTCGAGGTCCCGACCACCGCCCCGTGCGGCAGCTCCTCGAGCCGCAGCGGCGCGGCCCCGGCCGGGCGCACCCAGGCGTCGCGCGGGTCGGCGCGCTCGGGCACGGCCCCCAGCGTCAGCCCCTCGGGCAGCACGCTGGGCACGTCCTTCATCGAGTGCACGGCCAGGTGGGCCCGCCCGTCCAGCAGCGCGTCCTCGAGCTCCTTGACGAAGAGCCCCTTGCCGCCGACCTTCGCCAGCGCCACGTCCAGGATCTTGTCGCCGGTCGTCTTGAGCACCAGCAGCTCGACCTCTTCCACCTCGGGGTCGGCCAGCAGCCGGTCCCGGATGTGGTTGGACTGCCACAGCGCCAGGGCCGAGCCCCGCGTCGCGATCACCAGCTTCACGCGCCCTCCGTCACGGTCCCTGGGTGCCGTCGCTCGCCCGAGGCGCGCTCGCGCCCGCCGCCGCGGCCTCTCCCCTTGCCTCGTCGCTTCCCGGCAGCACGACCAGCGCGGGCCGCCCCTGCGGATCGTCGGTCGGCGCCGTGGCGTCGGCCCCGTCTGCCCCCTCGGGGACGTCCATTCCGAACAGCACCCGCGCGCTGGCGACCAGCTGGCTGGCCGGCCCGGCCTTGCCCGCGTCGCGCAGCGCCGTCATGGTCGGATGCAGGATCTTGGCCACCGCCGCCTGCAGCATCTTGTCCAGCGCCGCCCGATCGGCCTCGGGCAGGTGCTTGAGCCGCTTGGCGAGCGACCGCTCCAGCTCGCCGCGCGCCAGCTCCTCGGCGCGCTGGCGGATGGCCGCGATGGTCGGCTGCACGGCCAGCTGCTCGAGCCACCGCTCGATGTCCGCCAGCTCGGACGCGACCAGCGCCTCGGCGGCCTGGGCCTCGAGCTCGCGCGCCTTTCGGTTCTCCTGCCCCAGCGCCTGCAGATCGTCGACGTTGTACAGGTAGACCGTGTCCAGCGCGCCCACCGCCGGGTCGATGTCGCGCGGCACGGCGATGTCGACGAAGAAGATGGGCCGGTACTTGCGGGCGCGGACGACCCGCTTGACGGTCGGGACGTCGATGATGGGCCGCGACGCGCCGGTCGAGGTCAGCACGACGTCGACCTCGGCCAGCAGCTCCTCCAGCTCCGTGAAGGCGCGCGCCCGCCACCCGTGGCGCTCGGCCAGGCCCAGGGCGCGCTCGTAGGAGCGGTTGGCGATGTACACGCGCGACACGCCGGCCCCGGCCAGCGAGCGGCCCATGATCTCGCCCATCTTGCCGGCGCCGACCAGCAGCACGCGGCAGTGCGACAGGTCGTCGAAGATGCGCCGCGCCAGATCCACGGCCACCGAGCCGACCGAGACGCGCGAGCGGGCGATGCCGGTCTGGGTGCGCACGCTCTTGGCGGCGCGGAAGGCGCGCTGCAGCAGGCGCCCCAGGACGGGCCCCAGGGTGCCGGCCGCGTCGGCGACCTTGGCGGCCTCCTTGACCTGGCCCAGGATCTGCGGCTCGCCGACCACCATCGAGTCCAGGCTGGCGGTGACGCGCAGCAGGTGCCGGATGGCCTCGCTGCCCTGCAGCCGGTAGGCGTGCTCGCCCGGCCGCGCGGCGTCGAGGCCTCGGGAGGTGGTCAGGGCGGCCTCGGCCCGGGCGAGGGCCCGGTCGGGCGCGCCCGAGGGTACTACATAGAGCTCGACCCGGTTGCAGGTCGACACCAGCATCGCCTCGGCGACCTCGGGGTCGGCCTGGACCCGATGCAGGAAGGGGGCCAGCGCGTCGGGCGGCACGGCGAAGGCCTCGCGCAGCTCGACCGGGGCGCTCCGGTGGTTCAGTCCTACGACGACGAGGCTCATCCGGTCACCGCATCGCGTAGAGCAGGACGGCGCCGAGCGTCGTCACGAACGCCGCCATCAGCGACAGGGCCGCGCGACGCCCTCGCCAGCCGGTGGTCACCCGGCGGTAGATGGCGAAGGCGTAGACGCACCAGCTGAGCGCCGCCAGGACGTGCTGGGGGGCGAGCGCGACACCCAGCGGGGCGCCCGGCCCGGTGCTGTCGGCCCAGATGACGCCCAGCAGGATGCCCACCGAGTACAGCGGGAAGCCGTAGTACATCAGGCGCCAGGCGCTCTGCTCGAGCGACAGGAGGCTGGGCAGGCGCGTGCCCTTGAGCTGCTTGGTCTTGAGGCGGTACTCCTGGCTGAGGAACAGGACGCTGAGCACGTAGGCCGGGACGAACAGCAGGACGCCCAGCATCGTCGCGCCGATGTGCACGACGGTCAGCGCGCCGAGCGGCCCCGACGCGACCGGCGCCGCGCCGAAGCTGAGCGCCTTGACGTAGGCGGCGAAGCTGATGGCCGTCGCGACCGGCAGGATGGCGGGCCCGACGAACGGCAGATCGCGCCACAGGCGGCCGACGAAGAAGACGCCCGACGCCCCCAGCGCCAGCAGGACCAGCACGCGGGCGGCCGTCGGCAGGTGCGGCGCGGCGGCCAGCGTCAGGTCGAGCCCGGCGGCGCCGGCCAACGCGGCGCCCGCCGCCGCCCCGGCGACCAGGGCGGTCCGCCGGAAGGGCGCCCGGTGGTGGACCACCCAGGCCAGGTACGACGCGCTCGACAGCGCGTAGCCCACCGTGGCCAGCAGCAGGAGGATCTCGATCATCTCGCTCGCTTCGCCGCCGACGCGTCAGGCGCCGGCGGCCGCGGCCGGACCGCCCGGAGATCAGCCAAGATGCTTGGCGACCAACGAGACGATCTTGGCCTTGGGGAGCGCGCCGACGATGCGCTCGACCTCGACGCCGTCCTTGAAGACGAACAGCGTCGGGATCGAGGTCACGCCGAGCTTGGCCGCGCTCTGGGCGTTGCGGTCGGTGTCGACCTTGCCGACCTTCAGCTTGCCGGCGTACTCGCTCGCGATCTCGTCCACGATGGGGGCGATGGCGCGGCAGGGCCCGCACCAGGTGGCCCAGAAGTCGACGAGGACGGGCAGGTTGCTGCCGAGGACCTCGTCCTGGAAGTTGGCGTCGGTGAACTCGTGGACGTTGGCGCTGGCCATGGCCGGACTCCTAGCTGGGAAAGGGGCTCGCAACATAGAAACGGCCCGCACCCCGGTCAACGGGTTTGCGGACGCCCCCCCGATCGGGTGGGTGCGCACCTGCGCGGAGCGCGTCAGGGCCTCGCCGGCAGTCCGAACACCACGCCGTTGTCGCAAAGTCCCTTGGCGCTCGCGTCGGGGCCCCAAGGCGTGTCGCGCAGCTCGCACGTCAGCGTGCCGTCGACGCCGGTCAGCATGACGGTCGCGATCGCGCCCAGGGACGGGGCCGTGGTCAGGCGCGCCATCACGGTCCCGCCCGGCAGCTCGAGCCGGTAGTCGATGACCGTCTGGTCGGAGTCCAGGATGCCGATTCGGAACTGGTAGTCGAAGGCGACGCCGTCCTGGACCAGATCCAGGTCGCGCACGCTGGCGCCGTCGATGCCGGCCGTCTCGGTGATGGCCTCGATCCCGTCGACGGTCAGGGCGCCCACGCGCACGCCGCGGTAGTCGAGGTCCAGCGTCGTCACGTCGAAGGACACGGCCTCCTGGCGCACGCCGATGGTGCCCTCGGCCGGTCCGGCGGCCCCGAGCGCGCAGGCGACGTCCAGGTCGAAGCTGAAGCTGTTGGAGGTCTCGGTCAGGTTGGAGAGGCAGGCGTCGTCGACCAGGGACGAGAAGGGGATGGCCTCCCTCAGGGCGACGTAGGCGTGAAAGCGTGAGGCCAGGTCGTCCATGACGGCCTGCAGGGCCGGGCCGTCCAGGGTCAGCACCTCGGCGCCGGCGACGCCGAAGGGGGTGTCGATGAAGTTGGCGAGCGCGTGCGGCCCGCCGTCGCAAGCGGCGGCGAGCAACGCCAGCCCGACCGCGGCCGCGCCGAATCGCCGTGGGCGCGCGCGACGCGGGAGGGGGGTGGGCAGCATCAGAGCCTCCCTCGGGTGAAGGCGACGTTCAGCACCAGCCCGAGGCCCGCCAGGATCATGATCGCGGCGTTGCCTCCGTAGCTGAGCAGCGGCAGGGGCAAGCCCACGATGGGCAGGAGCCCCGCCACCATGCCGATGTTGATGAACACCTGCCATCCTACGATGGCCGACACCCCCACGGCCAGCAGCGTGCAGAATCGGTCGCGCGCGTCGTGCGCCGTCCTCAGCCCCCACAGCACGACGATCCAGAACAAGACCAGCAGCGCCGTGCACCCGATGAAGCCGTGCTCCTCGGCGAAGGTCGCCACGATCATGTCGGTGTGCATCTCGGGCAGGTGCTTGAGGCGCGACTGGGCGCCCATGCGGCTGCCCTGCCCCCAGAACTCGCCCGAGCCGATGGCCCACACGGCCTGCTCGCTCTGCAGGTTGCGCGCCGTCGCGACGACGCCCGTGTCGGCGTCGAACTTGAACCAGTCCGGGTTGAGCCACAGCCGGACGCGGTCCTTCTGGTATTCGTGGATGCCTCCGTACTTCCAGGCGACGGGGACCAACAGCAGGCCCCCGACGGCCAGGATGGCGAAGCTCTTCTTGGCGACGCCCTCCCACAGGACGATCGAGACCGCGACGAACGCGATGAGCAGCGAGGTCCCGAGGTCGGGCTGCTTGAGCACCAGCAGGAAGGGGACGGCCACGAGCAGCGCCGGCACCCACAGCTGCCGCAGCAGATAGGGCCCCTCGTGGGGCAGCGGCCCGCCCGGCACCCGATCGCGCCGGTCGTGGAACCAGCGGGCCAGCGCCATGACGACGGCCAGCTTGGCCATCTCGGAGGGCTGGAGGCTGAGGCCGCCGAACCGCAGCCAGCGCTGCGAGTTGTTCACGGAGGTGCCGAACAGAGCCACGGCCAGCAGCGCCAGCACGACGACGCCCCAGAACACATAGGCGCCGCGCAGCAGCAGGCTCAGATCGACGAGCGTCGCCACGACGAAGACGATGCCGCCCATCAGGAGCCAGATGACCTGCTTGTCGTAGAAGTCGTCGCCCGAGTAGTAGTCCGAGTTGCTCTGCGTCAGCAGGCTGATCCCGGCCAGCATCACGATGGCCAGCACCGCGATCCAGCTGAACCGGTCTCCCATGGCGCGATGGCGCCTCATGGCGCCTCGTCCTCGCCGTCGCCGAGCGCGTCCTCGTCGCCGCCGTGGTCCGGGGGCTCGGGATCGAGGGCGGCCGAGGGCGGCCGCGGCGCGAGGCGCAGCCAGCTGCGGATGATGCGCTGGGCGATGGGGGCGGCGGTCTTCGAGCCCGAGCCACCGTGCTCGACGAAGACGACCACGACGATCTGAGGGTCCTCGGCCGGCGCGTAGGCGGCGAACCAGGCGTGGTCCTCCTTGAGCCAGCGGGCGATCTCGGGCGAGACGCCGGGGCGCGACTCGGCGGACTCGGCGGTGCCCGTCTTGCCGGCGATGACGACGCTGTCGAGCGCCGAATCCGAGGCGGTGCCGTCGGGGTCGTTGACGACGCGCACGAGCCCCTCGCGCACGAGCGCCATGTGCTGCGGGGCGGCGTCGATGGTCTTGACCACCTCGACCGGCGCCTCGTAGACCGTGTGGCCGTGCTCGTCGACGCGGCGCTTGACGAGGTGCATCTTGAGGACCCGCCCGCCGTTGGCCAGCGCCGCGAAGGCGCGCGCCACCTGCAGCGACGAGGCCATGAGGTCGCCCTGCCCGATGGCGGTCGACAGCACGAACCCGGGCTGATAGCCGTTCGGGCTGTTCTTCGTGTGCCAGGCCCGCGTCGGGACCCGCCCCTCGCGCTCGCTGATCTCGACGCCGGTCGGCTCGCCGAAGCCGAAGGCGTGGCCGTAGCGGGCGAGCGTGTCCATGCCCAACATCTCGCCGACGCGGTAGAAGTACACGTCGCACGAGTACTTGAGGGCCTGGATCATGTTGACCGGGCCGTGGCCCGAGCGGTTGTGGCAGTGGAAGCGCCGGCCGCCGTACTCGTAGTGGCCCGGGCAGTGGATGGTCATGTCGGGCGTGATGATCCCCTCCTCGAGGCCGGCGATGGAGGTCACGATCTTGTAGGTGGACCCGGGCGCGTAGGTCGTCAGCGCCTTGTTGAGCAGCGGCGAGTAGGGGTTGGCCTGGGTCTCCTCCCAGACGTCCTTGGTCAGGCGCCCGGACCAGATGTTCGGGTCGAAGCCCGGCTTGGAGTACATGGCCAGGACGCCGCCCGTCTTGGCGTCGACGACCACGGCGGCGCCCGACTTGTAGTAGCGGAAGGCCCGCTTGACCTCGCGCTGCAGCTGCATGTCGAGGGTCAGCCAGACCTCGTCGCCGGGGATCGAGCGGCGGAACTCGACGTCCTGGATGAGCTTCTTGAGCTCGCTCTCCTCGAGGCGCTTGCCGCGCGCCCCCTTGAGGAACAGGGCCTCGCCCGGCGCGCCGCGCAGGAACGCCTCGGCGGCGTCCTCGACGCCACGGCGACCGCGCATGTCGGTCAGCTCGTAGACGCCCGGCTCGCGTTCGCGGTCCTCGCGGGTGACGCGGTTCATGTAGCCGATGACGTGGGCGCCGTCATAACGGAACGGGTACTCGCGCCGGAAGCTGGTGTGCAGCTCGACCCCCGGCAGGGTGTACAGCTGCGCCTGGAGCGAGGCGACCTCGTCCGAGAAGGTGCGCTTGCACACCGGGCAGCCCAGGTTCTGCTCGTCGACGGTCAGCAGCTGGCCGTCGTTCGGGCACACCGGCGCCGTGACGAAGCCGCGGCCGCACTTGTTGCAGCTGGCGTGGACGTGGTCGTCGCCGTGCTGGCCGTCGTCGACGCCGTGCCAGGTCAGGCGCCCACGGTCGATCGGACAGAACACCGCCTTGGGATCGATGGGCTCGTAGCGCAGCCCGCAGCGCCCGCAGGTCAGGCGGCGCGCCGGGGACTCGAGCAGCTCGAGGCTGGCGCCGTCGAAGGGACAGGCTTCGCTCACCAGCTCGCGTCGGACCACGATGGGGGCCCAGCGGTCCTTGACGAGCCCTTCGTCGATGCGGGCGTTCAGCTCGTCGACCTCCTGCTGGTTCAGGCTCAGCAGCTGGGCCAGGCGCGTGACGACCGCCTCGCGCTCCTTGCCCAGGTAGAAGGGCGTCACGGTGAGCTGGTGGCTGGCCTGGTTGCTCGCCAACACCCGACCGGCCGCGTCCTTGATGAGTCCCCGGCGCGCAGGGATGCGCTCGTGGCCGACGAAGCTGATGCGGGCGCGCTCGCGGAAGCTCTCGCCGTGGACGATCTGCAGATAGAACAGGCGCCCCATCAGCGTGATGAACAGCGCGATGCTGAGGGTGACGGCGAGGCCGAAGCGGGCGGCGGAGCTCATCGGCCGCCTATCCGAGGTAGACCGAGTCGCCGCCCTTGCGCGTCGTCAGCGCGTCGAGCTTGTCGAGCAGCCAGAAGACGAGCGGGGCGAACGGCGCGGTGGCGAGCGCCTGCGGGATCATGGACACCAGGATGACGGTCGGCCCGCCGGCGCCGTGACCGAAGGTGCGGTCGAACACCAGGCTCAGGAGCAGCTCGAGCAGCGAGGCCCCCATCGAGAAGAACATCGCGATGAGCATCAGCGGGCCGGGCCCGCGGAGCGCGAGGCGACGCGACAGACGGAAGCTGACCAGGAAGGCGACGGCCGCGATCTCCATGTGCAGGCCGACCGGGCTCGACAGGGCGAAGCCGTCCTTGAGCAGGCCCAGCAGCAGCGCGACGCCCATGCCGCTGGCCAGCCCCGTGGTCAGCCCGACGTACAGCACGACGCACAGCGCGAGGTCCGGCGCGTAGTGGCTGACGCTCGCCTCGTGCAGGAACGGCGACTCGAAGGCGAGCAGCAAAAAGCCCAGCAGCAGGATGCCAATCGACCTCATCGGCCCCCCTCGCGGCGCCCGCCCGCACGCGGCGTGCCGGTGGCGCCCTCGGCGTCGAGCGAGGCGTCGGCCGGGTCGGTGCGCTGCCCGACGACGACCAGCACCTCCTCGATGGTCGAGAAGTTCACGGCCGGCACGACCTGCAGCTCGTAGTACAGGCCGCGCTGCCGCTCCTCGAGCGAGTGGATGTAGCCCACGGTGATGCCGGGCGGGAACACCTTGTCGTGCCCCGACGTGACGATCTCGTCCCCGACCGCCAGCCCCTCGGCCTTGTGCAGGTACAGCAGGCGCGCGGTGTACGTGTTGCCGGTCCCGGTGCCCTCGAGCGTCCCGGTCACGCCCTTTCCGGCCACCTTCACGTTGACCGAAGAGCGGGCGTCCACGGCCAGCATCACCTCGGCATAGCCGCCGGAGACCTGGTTGATGCGCCCGACCAGCCCCTCGCGCATGACGACCGGCATGCCCTCGCGCAGGCCGTCGCGCGAGCCGACGTCCAGCTCGATGCGCACCACGCGCGCGAACGACGAGACGTCCTTGCCGATCACGTGGGCCGCGATGGTCTCGAGGTCGCGGCGCTCGCGCTTGAACGCGAGGAGCTGCCGCAGGCGCTCGTTCTCGAGCTCGTAGGTCCGCGTCTGCAGCGCCTCGCCCGCCAGGATGCGGCTCTTGTCCTCGCAGGCCAGCGCCTGCTCCTTGGCGTCGATGACGTCGACGTAGCCGGACCAGAAGCCGCCCACGCTCGAGATGATGCGGCTCGCCGCGGACTGCGCCGGCGCCGTGACCCGGATGAGGGCGGCCTCGACGATGGTGGTCCTGCGCGGGCTCCGGCCGTGCACGTACAGCAGGAACAGGGGCAGAGCGAGCGCCGCGAAGATGACCAGCGCCGCCCGATGTCGCTCGAAAAGCTCGCGCAATGCCTAACTCGACTGAGCCGACGCGACCGCGGCGCCGGCTCGGGTCGTTCTACTCCAGCTCACACGGGCACGGCAACGCCGCGGAGCAGCGCGAGGGAGTCGAGCGCCTTGCCGCTGCCGAGCACGACGGCGCTCATCGGGTCCTCGGCGACCATGACCGGCAGCCCCGTCTCCTCGCGCAGCAGGGCGTCGATGTTGCGCAGCAGCGCCCCGCCGCCGGCCAGGCAGATGCCCTTGTCGACGATGTCCGCGGCCAGCTCGGGCGGCGTGCCCTCGAGCGCCTGCCGCACCGCGTCCACGATGGCGCCGACCGGCTCGCTCAGCGCCTCGCGCACCTCGTCCGAGTTGACGGTGATGGTCTTGGGGATGCCGCTGACGAGGTCGCGCCCCTTGACCTCCATCGTCATCAGCTCGTCGGTCGGGAAGGCCGTCCCGATCGTGCACTTGACGTTCTCGGCCGTGCGCTCGCCGATGAGCAGGTTGTACTTGCGCTTGATGTGGTTGATGATCGCCTCGTCCATCTTGTCGCCGGCGACCTTGATGGACTTGGAGAAGACGATGCCGGCCAGGCTGATGACCGCCACCTCGGTCGTGCCGCCGCCGATGTCGACGATCATGTTGCCCGACGGCTCGGTGATGGGCAGCCCGGCCCCGATGGCCGCCGCCATCGGCTCCTCGATGAGGTAGACCTCGCGGGCGCTGGCGTTCTCGGCGCTCTCGCGGACGGCGCGGCGCTCGACCTCGGTGATGCCGTAGGGGACGCAGATGATGATGCGCGGCCGCACGAGGGTCCGCCGGTTGTGCGCCTTCATGATGAAGTAGCGCAGCATCGCCTCGGTGATCTCGAAGTCGGCGATGACGCCGTCCTTCATGGGTCGGATGGCCACGATGGAGCCCGGCGTGCGGCCGAGCATCTCCTTGGCGTCCTTGCCGACGGCCAAGACGCGGCGCACGCCGCGCTGGTCCTTCTGGACGGCGACGACCGACGGCTCGCGCGAGACGATGCCCTTGCCCTTCACGTAGATCAGGGTCGTGGCGGTGCCGAGGTCGATCGCCAGGTCATTGGAGAAGAGGTCGTACAGCCAGTCGAACATCACACGCGCCGGGTCAGCGGAACGCAGGCTTCTAGCAGACAAACCGGGCCGACGCTACTGCGCGCTGCAGCCCCGAGACGGCCTCGACGCGCCTCAGGGGGGCGCCCGGGGCGGCGCCATGCGGCCCGTTGCGTGCTTCCGGGAACGCGTGCGGGCTTGCTTGGGTTCATGGGCGAACCGGACCCGCGCCAGCGATGACGCGGACGGACCGGGCGACGAAGGCGCAGCTCGACGTTGACGCTCGCCCGACGGTGGGCTACCATTCACCGCCCTGTAGCCGCCGGCCTAAAACCCAATCATATCAGGCAGATAGGCACCATGCTCGATCTGATGCGCCAGAACTCCAGAAGCGCGCTCACCTGGGTGATCTTCTCGGTCATCATCCTCTCGTTCGTGTTCACCTTCAGCGCCATCACGCCCGATCAGGCGTGCGGCGGCTCGGGGCCGGGCAACCTGGGGGCCGAGATGGGCGAGGTCGGCGACGTCGAGATCGACGCCGCGATGCTCATCATGGCCGAGGAGCTCACGCAGCGGCCGCCCTCGCCGCGCGCGAACGACCCGCGCTCGCTGCAGCAGGCCTTCCTCTACAAGAACTCGCGCTTCGCGGGCCTCGGCCTCGGCGGCCCGTACGCGCTGTTCGGCGTCGACGCGCAGACGGCGAGCCCGCTGCAGACCGAGAAGGCCATGAACGACCTCGTCGAGACGCTGCTCGTCTCCGAGGAGGCGCGTCGCATGGGCCTGGCCGTCAGCGACGGCGAGCTGGCCGACCGCCTGTTCAACGACACCTGGTTCGACGAGCAGACCGGCGCCTTCAAGCGCCGCCAGTGGGAGCAGCAGGTCCGCCAGAGCTTCGGCGTCAGCGCGCCCAAGTTCGAGGAGTTCGTCCGCCGCGAGCTGCTGCGCGAGAAGATGATCGCGCTGCTCGTCGAGGGCATGGTCGTCCCGGACGACGAGCTGAAGCTCTACCACCAGCTCCAGAACGAGAAGGTCGACCTGGCCTTCATCGAGCTGACCGACGACGCGGTGGCCGCCCTCGTGCCGACCACCGACGCCGACGTCGCCGCCTGGCTGACCACCAACCAGGACGCCGTCACCAAGTACTACGAGGCCAACAAGGCCGAGTTCAGCAAGCCCGAGCGGGTCGAGGTGCGGGGCATCCACGTCAAGGCCCCCAACCGCGGCGTGCTGGCTCGCGAGACCGACGCCGAGAAGAAGGCCGCCGGCGACAAGGAGCGCGCCGAGGCGCGCGCCAAGGCCGAGCAGATCCTGGCCGACCTCAAGGCCGGCGGCGAGACGGCCGCGGGCCCGACCCCTCCTGCGGCCATCGCGGTCGACGCCGACGCTCCGGCTGCCGCCGACGCTCCGGCCGCCGCCGACGCTCCGGCTGCGGCTGACGCTCCGGCCGCCGCCGACGCTCCGGCTGCGGCTGACGCTCCGGCCGCTGCGGACGCTCCGGCTGCGCCCGCCAACGGCAAGGTCTCGGTCCCGGTCGACGCCTTCGCGGCCGCCGCCAAGGAGAAGTCCGAGCACGCCGCGACCCAGGAGGCCGGCGGCCGCTTCGACACCCCGCGCAACCGCGAGGAGATGGGCCGCTGGCCGTTCGGGCCCGAGGCCGCCGACGCCGCCTTCGCCCTCGAGGCCGGCCAGGTCAGCGACGTGATCGAGGTCGACAGCGGCTTCTGGATCCTGCGGGTCGACGCGAAGCTGGCGGCCGAGGAGCGCACCCTCGACCAGGCGCGGCTCGACATCGCCAACAAGCTCTACAAGCAGACCAAGCTCGCCGACTTCCGCGGCAAGCTGGCCGACGAGGTGCTCGCCGAGGCCAAGAAGGACCCGGCCCGCTCGCTCGACGACGTCGCCAAGGCGGTCAACGCCCGCTACGGCGTCACTGAGGACGGCGGCCTGACGGTCGGCACGACCGGCCCGTTCAGCCGGATGCGCGAGGGCGCCCTCGGCTCGGCCGCGATGAGCGGCTGGATCCCCGGCATCGGCAAGGCGCCCGAGCTGGCCGAGGCGGCCTTCGCGGCGACCGACGAGCAGCCCGTCCTGGGCAGCGTCTTCAAGCCCGAGGGCACCGAGCGCGCCATCGTCGCGCGCGTCGCGGAGCGCACCCCGGCCGGCGAGATGACCGCCGACGGCCTCGACGCCGTGCGCGAGCAGCTGCTCGCCGAGCGCCAGCGCCTGTTCTACAAGGGCTGGTACGACGATCTCCGCGCCAAGGCCGAAGCGGACGGCGACATCGACTTCTCGAGCGCCTGGCGCGAGCGTCTGCAGACGGCGCGCGACGCCTACCGCGACGCCGGCGGGTCCCTGACCCCGGCGCCGACGGCGGCCGCCGCCACGCCGACTCCGACCGCCACGCCCTGAGGTCGTGGACCCGATGAGCAGCGCGCCGTCCACCGGCTCCTCCGAGCGCCCCGACCTGGTCTGGGCCCTCCCCAAGGGCCGCATCCTGGATGACGCGCTGCCGCTCCTCGCCGCCGCCGGTCTGGACGTCGAAGACCTTCGACACCCGGGCCGGCGGCTCGTCGTGCCGATGGGCCCTGGCCACCGCGGGCTGCTGCTCAAGCCGTGGGACGTCGCGACCTACGTCGAGCTGGGCGTCGCGCAGCTGGGCCTCGCGGGCAGCGACGTCCTGCGCGAGCGCGAGCCCGACGTCTACGAGCCGGTCGATCTCGGCATCGGCGCGTGCCGACTGGCCCTGGCGGGCCCCGAAGGCTGGAACGGGCCGCCGGCGCGGCGCCCCCTGCGCGTGGCCTCCAAGTACCCCGAGTCGACGGCCCGCTACTTCGCGCGCCTCGGCCAGCGGGTCGAGATCGTCAAGCTCTACGGCTCGGTCGAGCTGGCCGCCGTCGCCGGCCTGGCCGACGCCGTGGTCGATCTGGTGTCGACCGGCGCGACGCTGCGCGAGAACCGCCTGGTCGAGCTGGCGACCCTCGACGAGGTGACCAGCCGCCTCATCGTGAACCCGGTCGCCTTCCGCCTCGAGGCCCCACGCCTGCGCGCCCTCATCGCCGGCCTCGAGTCCGCCCTCCCCTCCCCCTCGTCCGACGCAGGACCCGCCTCGTGAAACGCACCGCCCAGGTGACCCGCCACACCGCCGAGACGCGCATCACCCTCGCGCTCGACCTCGACGGCGAGGGCCGGACCAGCATCCAGACGCCGGTGCCGTTCATGTCGCACATGGTCGATCAGATCGGGCGTCACGGGTACTACGACCTGACCGTCGAGGCCACGGGCGACACGCACATCGACGATCACCACTCGACCGAGGACCTCGGCCTCGTCCTGGGCACCGCCTTCCGGCAGGCCCTCGGCGACCGCCGCGGCATCGCCCGCTTCGCCCACGCCCAGGTGCCGCTCGACGAGGCGCTGGTCCAGGTCACCGTCGACTTCTCGGGTCGCCCCTACCTGGCCTTCGACCTGCCGCTCCCCAAGACCAAGATCGGCTCCTTCGACGTCGAGCTGGTCCGCGAGTTCTACCAGGCCTGGGTGAACAAGGCCGAGGCGAACCTCCACGTCCGCTACCTGGCCGGCGACAACCTGCACCACATCATCGAGGCCAGCTTCAAGGCCTTCGCCCGCGCCACCTGGTACGCCTCGCGGCGGCTCCACCCGGCGCACGCGCTGCCGACGACCAAGGACCACCTCGACTGAGCCGCCGCGAGGTCCCGCGGGCCCGCGTCAGTCGACCGAGATCTCGGCCTGCGCCTCGCGCGCGCTCTCCTGCCGCAGCAGATCCTTCAGCCGCGACAGGCTGGCCTGCGTCTTGCGCACCCACTCGTCGGTCTGCCCGAAGCGCTCGCCGAGGCGGATGTTGCGCTCGTAGATGTCGATGGCCTTGGTCAGCAGCGGCTTCACCTTGCGCCGCAGCTCGTCGTAGTAGACCGCGAGCTCGTCCTTCGACAGGTCGTCCGGGACCTCGGCCGCCATCATGTCGTCGTAGAAGCTCTCGAAGATGGCGCCCAGCCGGTACCCGGCCGCCATGGCGTACTCCGGGTGGTGCATCCGCACCGCCTTGAGATAGGCGTGCTGCGCCTTGAGGAAGTAGTTGGCCTTGTCCTCCAGGTCCCGCGCCATCCGCTCGAGCGGAAGCCGGAACTGGATGGCCTGGAACAGCGCGCGATAGATCTCGCCGATCTGGAACTGGGCCAGCGACACGTAGGCGTTGGACGAGAAGGCACGGTTGGCCAGGTTGTGCCGATAGAGCTCGAGCGCGGCCAGGTAGTCGCGCTCGGCCAGGGCCAGGTCACCTCGCAGCTGGCGTGCCCGACCGCGCCGCGCCAGCGCCTCGAGCCGATCGATGGCGACGATGCCCTCGAACTCGGGCGCGAGCACGCGCGACAGCGCCGCGTCGGCGGCTCGCCAGTCCTCGAGCGCCTCGTGACAGGACGCCAGGCGGAACAGCGCGTCGTGGGCGTCCTTCGACCCGGCGGTCAGGGCCGCGACCTGGGTGAAGTGCGGGATCGCCTCGGCCCAGCGGCGCGCCTTCTCCAGCGCGAGCCCTGCGTTGTAACGGCTGACCGTGCCCCAGCGGCTGTCGGGGAAGTGCGTGACGACCAGGCCGTACTTGCGGGCGGCCGTCTCGTAGTCACCGGCCGCGAACGCGGCCCCGCCCTCGCGGAAGAGCACCTCGGGCTCGAGCACCTCCACCGCGGCGCCGTCCTCGGTCGGGACGGCCTCGAAGCGCATCGGCTCGAGCTCGACGACCTGCGTGCGGGTCGTGCCGCACGCCCCCAGACTCAGGGCCACCAGGGCCCAGACCCACCGACTCGCCGTCCTGCCGTCACCGTTCGCGCGCACCAGAGCCCTCCGTCCTCAGCAGCATGACGGATCACTCGGCGCGCGTCACCGGCCGAGGCCCGCTGTCAGGTGGCCCCGACACCCCGCCGCCGCCGGAAGTTCCCTCACAGACGCTCTCGCAGCCACGCGGCCAGAGCCTGCTGCGCCACCGCCTCCTGAGCGCCCGACTGCAGGTCCTTGACCGAGGCCTCTCCGCGCGCCCGCTCGTCGGGCCCCGCCAGGACCACCCACCGGTAGCCCTTCTTCTCGGCGAACTTGAACTGCTTGCCGAGGCGGCCCGCCGACAGCGACATCTCCACCTTCAGCCCGGCCGACCGCAGCACGCGGGCCAGCCCCGCCATGGCCCCGAAGCCGGCCTCGTCGAACACGGCGACGTAGACGTCCGCGACGCCGGCCCGGCCCGCGACGAGCCCCATGTCCTCGAGCACGCTCAGCAGCCGGTCGACGCCCAGGCTGATGCCCACCGCGGGGATCGAGTCCTTGAGGAACATCCCCAGCAGCTCGTCGTACCGCCCGCCCGACATGACGCTGCCGAAGGACTCGCGCCCCGTCACGAAGGTCTCGTAGATCGTGCCCGTATAGTAGTCCAGCCCGCGCGCGATGCTCAGATCCACGGCGACATGCCCGCCGTAGCCGGCTTCGGCGACCAGCTCCAGCAACCGGATCAGCTCGTCCACGCCGCGCCGCCCGACGCTGCCCTCGGCGAAGCGCTCGCCCAGCCGCCGCACGTCGTCCAACGTGCGTACGCCGGCCTCCATGAACGCGAACGCCGCCTCGACGGCCGCGTCGTCCAGCCCGACCTCGCGGCGCAGCTCCTCGGCCACGCCTTCGCGCCCGATCTTCGGCAGCTTGTCGATGACCCGGAGCACGCCGTGGCGCCGCTCGGTCTCCTCGACCCCGAGCCCGTCCAGGAACCCGTCCAGGATCTTGCGGTTGTTCACCCGCATCTCGTAGCCGGGCACCCCCAGCGCCTCGAGCACCGCCAGGCCGACCATCATGCACTCGGCGTCCGCCACCATCGACGGCTCGCCGACGATGTCGACGTCACACTGGAGGAACTCGCGGAAGCGCCCGCGCGCCGGCTTCTCGGCCCGCCACACCGGCGCCATCTGATAGCGCCGGAACGGCCGCTCGAGGTTGCCGTGCTCGGCCACGACCCGCGCCAGCGGCACGGTCAGGTCGTAGCGCAGCGCCACGTCGCGCCCGCCGTTGTCCTCGAAGCGGTACAGCAGCTTGTCGCCTTCCTCGCCGTACTTGCCGAGAAGGACCTCGGCGTACTCGATGGCCGGCGTCGTCAGCGGGCCGAAGCCGAACGACTCGAAGACGTCCGCGATGCGGCGGAGCATCGCCTGACGCGGGATGTCGGCCTCGGGCAGATAGTCGCGGAACCCCTTGAGGGTCCGCGCCACGACCTTGCCGCTGCCGCCCTTGCCGGCCTGTGTGTCCTTGTCGCTCGAGCCCATGACGCGCCTCCGACCTCGTCCGTTTCGGCGGGACCGGTCTTCTAGTACGCTGCCGCCCTCGCAGCAACCCTCCGTCGAGGCGCCCAGCCCATGCCGTCGTTGCCGAACGTCCCACGCGTCCCGCTCGCCCACCTGCCCACCCCGGTCCAGCCGCTCCAGCGCCTGTCCGCCGAGGTCGACCTCGAGCTGCTCGTCAAGCGCGACGACCTGACCGGCAGCCACCTCTCCGGCAACAAGATCCGAAAGCTCGAGGTCCTGCTCGCCGAGGCCCTCGACCAGGGCGCCACCGACGTCCTGACCTGCGGCGGCGTCCAGAGCAACCACTGCCGCGCCACCGCCCTGGCCGCCGCGCCGCTCGGCCTGCACCCCCACCTCCTCCTCCGCACGCCGAACGGCCACCTGGGCGACCTGCCCGACCCGCCCACGGGCAACGTCCTGCTCGATCTCCTCGCCGGCGCCACCCTCGAGACCTGCGATCCCGCCGGTTACCGCGACCGCGACCGCCTCCTCGCCGCCATGGCCCAGCGACTGCGCGACGCGGGCCGCCGCCCCTTCATCGTCCCCGAGGGCGGCTCCAACGCCGCCGGCGCCCTCGGCTACGTCCTCGCCGCCCAGGAGCTCGCCGACCAGCACGCCAGCGACCTGCCCGACGCCGTCGTCGTCGCCACGGGCTCGGGCGGCACCGTCGCCGGCCTGGCCATCGGCATGAAGGCCCTCGGCCTGCCCACCCGCACCCTGGGCGTCGCCGTGTGCGACGACGCCGCGACCTTCCGCGCCATCGTCCACCGCATCTCCGCCGAGGCCACCCGCCGCTACGGGCTGCCGCGCCTCGACGACGCCGACTTCGACATCGTCGAGGGCTTCCAGGGCCGCGGCTACGCCCTGTCCAGCCCCGACGAGCTCGAGCTCCTGCGCGACACCGCCCGCCGCGACGGCCTCGTCCTCGACCCGGTCTACACCGTCAAGGCCTTCAAGGCCTTCCTGGCCCTCGCCCGCGCCGCCGACCCGCGCCTGGGCCGCCGCGCCCTCTTCCTGCACACCGGCGGCCTGTTCGGCCTCTTCCCCGCCGCCGCCGAACTGGCCCCGCACCTGAGCGCCTGACGCGCGTCCCGCGCCCGCTCCCTCCGCCTCCCACGCGCCCGCTCGCTCTTCCTCCCACGCGCCCGCTCGCTCCGCCCCTCGGCGGAATGGCGCTACGGTAGGACCAGTTCCCGAGGTGTAGGCCACCCCACGCCCGCCACCCGCTCGCCCGCTCTCGCGGCGCCAGCGCTCGGCCGGACTCGTGGGGCGCCCCCTCGCCCTCACGCCCACGGCACCGCCATGTCGACAACGCTCCCGCTCGCCCTGGGCGCGCTGGCCGCCAGCCTCGCCGCCGCCGCGGTGTGGCTGACCTACTGGTTCACGCGCACCCCGCTCGGACCGCCGCGCGCCCGCCCCTGCCTCCTCTTCTTCCTCGCCGGCGCCCTCGCCGCGCCCCTCGCCCTCGGCGCCTTCTCGCTGCTCGAGCTGTCACCCTTCTACGCCCGGCTCGCCGCGGTCGACGAAGTGCCCCACTTCGAGCAGCTGGCCTACAGCCTGGTGGCCATCGGCCCGGTCGAGGAGCTGGCCAAGCTGGCGGTGGTCCTCCTCGCCCTCCGCCTGCTCCCGCGCTCGCAGGACCTCCGCGGCCCCGGCCCCCTCTTCGCCCTCGCCGCCGCCATCGGCTTCGCCACCGTCGAGTCGGCCCTGTTCAGCTTCACCGTGGGGACGGTCGACTGGGCGCGCACGCTGCTGCTGCCCTTCACCCACGCGCTCTTCACCGGCCTGTGGGGCGTGACGCTCAGCCGCCACGACCCGCGCGTCCCCGGCGGCACCGGCCTGCTGCTGGCCGCGCTCACCGCCGGCATGCTCGTCCACGGCCTGTACGATTTCATCCTGATGTCGCCGCGCGTGGCCTCCGCCTGGATCTTGCCCCTGCTGCTGGCCGCCTGGGCCTACCAGCGCGTCGCCCTCTCCCGCCTCGCCGGGTCTCCAGCCGGCGTCCCCTCGCGGGCCTGAAACGAAAACGGCGCCCTCCCGAAGGAAGGCGCCGCGTTCGCAGGCCGAGAGCGCCAGGGGCTCAGTAGGTCTCTTGCTGCGAGTGCTCCTGCAGCTTCTTCTGCAGGGCGTCCCACTTGGCGGCCGCGGCCACCTTCTCGAGCTCCTTCACCGCCGTCGCCAGCCGGTTGTAGGCGACCAGCTTCACCGACTGGGCCTGCTCCTCGAAGATGGGCTTGAGGTCGAGGCGCATGAAGTCGGTCGAGACGATCTCGATCTCCTCCTTCGCGCCGACCGCCTTGACCTTCATCTTGTAGGCGGTCAGCTGGTTCTGCGGGTTGGCGGGATCGGGGATGGCCGAGGCCTCCATCTGACCGATGCTGGCCAGCCACAGGCCACGCGCGACCGGGATCTTCACCTCGCCGACCGGCCGGTCGAAGCGCTCGACCGCCAGGTTGCGCTCGACGGCGCCCTCGCCGACGAGGGTCAGCGGCAGCAGCGTCTTGGCCTCGTCCAGGGTCAGCCCGAGGCGCTCGTGAAGCAGCTGCGTCGACAGCGCGAAGCGCGCCACGTCCGCGGCGATCTCGGGGTTGGCCGCCGAACGCCCGACGGCGTCGTCGATCGCGAAGGCGACGTTCTCGCCGTGGTAGCCCTGCAGCTTCTCGATGAGCGGCGCCAGGATGGGCTCGAGCTTGTCGACCAGTTCGAAGGGCCGCTCGGCGTTGATCGTCGCCGCGACCGCGTCGATGTCCTTCGCCGCGCCGGCCAGCGCCGCCTGGATCTCGATGAGCTTGTTGATCTTCGACCCGCCGGTGGTCGTCTTCGCTTCCTGGAAGTACTTCAGCTTGTCCTTGGCCTCGAAGACCGCGGCGTTGTGGGCCTCGCGCTCACCCATCGCGCTGCCCATGATCCGGCCCAGCACGAACGCCAGCAGGCCGACGACGGCGGCCACGACCAACAGCTGGACCAGCTTGCCCTTGCCCTGTCCGGGGACGACGTCGAGCCCCTTCAGATCGAGGTCCGCGCCGGGCAGCGGCCCGGGCGCCGGCGTCCGATCCTGGCCCATCAGCCCGAAGTCCTCGACCGCCGGCCCCGCCTTGGCCAGCTCGGCCTCGGCCCGCGCCCGCGCCTCCTCGACGGCGGCCTGCGCCGCGGCGCCATCGTCGGCGGGGGTCGCGCTCGCGGCCGTCGGCGCCGCGCCCGGCGGCGGCCCGGTCGGCTTGTTGACGCGCCGCTTGAGCCCCAGGCGGGCCTTCAGATCCGAGGCGTCCAGCACCTCTCCGGCTCCACCCTCGTTCTTTTCGTCGCTGCCCGCCAAGGAACCCTCCGTAATCAAAAGACGTCCCGCCGCCACGGTAGCACTTGACCGACCTCTGTCAAGCCGAGCCGGGACGCGGCCCGGCCCGGTTGTATCCTCCTCGTCCGACGTCCGCCACGCTGGGGTCGGACTCGTTGCACGCTGCCGAAACTTCGCCTCCTCGATGACCCCGCGATAGGCTCGTCGGCCTATGAGCCTCGCCCCCGAAGAAGCCGACGTCCGCCGCCCCCCGCCCCCCGTCGACTGGACCCACGTCCGGCGGGTCCACCTCCTCGGCATCTGCGGCAGCGCCATGGGCGCCCTCGCCCAGATGCTGGTCAAGCGCGGCTTCGAGGTCCGCGGCTCCGACACGGGCGCCTACCCGCCGATGTCGACGACCCTCGCCGCGCTCGGCGTGCAGGTCATGGAGGGCTACCATCCCGACAACCTCGACTGGGCACCCGACGTGGTCGTCGTCGGCAACGTGATGCGGCCGACCTACCCGGAGGCGGTGGCCATGCGCGAGCGCGGGCTGCCCCACTGCTCGCTGCCCCAGGCCCTGTCGGCCCTGTTCATCGCCGGCCGCCACAGCGTCGTCGTCACGGGCACCCACGGCAAGACGACGACCAGCGCCATGACGGCCTGGCTCCTGCACCAGGCCGGCTTCGACCCGGGGTTCATGATCGGTGGCATCACCGGCAACTTCGGCGCCAACCACCGCGTCTCCGACGGCCCCGTCTTCCTGGTCGAGGGCGACGAGTACGACACCGCCTACTTCGACAAGGGCCCGAAGTTCCTGCACTACCAGCCCCGCACCGCCTCGGTGAACAACATCGAGTTCGACCACGCGGACATCTACCCCGACGTGCAGACCATCGAGGCCGCCTTCGCGCGCTTCGCCGCCCTGCTCCCGCCCGACGGCCACCTCGTCGTCCCCGCCACCGACGCCCGCGCCCGCCGCGTCGCCGCCGGCAGCCCGGCCACCGTTTGGACCTTCGGACGGCAGGACGCCGACGTCCGCGCCACCGACGTGACCGCCGGCCCGGAGGGGACCCGCTTCATGCTCCACCTGCCGGGCGCCGCGCCCGTCTCCGCCCTGGTGCCGACCTGGGGCGATCACAACGTGGACAACGCGCTCACCGCCGCCGCGCTGACCTACGCCGTCGGCGGCTCGCCCGAGGCCATCGCCGCGGGCCTGACGACCTTCGCGCTGCCCCGCAAGCGCCAGGAGCTGCGCGGCGTCGCCGACGACGTCCCGGTCATCGACGACTTCGCCCACCACCCGACCGCCATCCGCGAGACGATCCGCGCCGTCCGCCTGCGCTACCCCGGGCGACGCCTCCTCGCGCTGTTCGAGATCGAGTCGAACACGTCCCGACGCCGCGTCTTCCAGCAGGGCTTCGCCGAGGCCCTGGGCCAGGCCGACGCCGTCTGGTTCTGTAGGCCACTCGAGAAGAAGGACAACCTGCCCCCCGCCGAGCGCCTCGACCTCGGCGAGCTGGTGGCCGCGCTGGAGCGCGCCGGAACGCCCGCGTGCGTGGTCCCCGACATCGACGATCTGGCGGATGCCGTGGTCGCCCAGGCGCGCCCCGGCGAGGACGTCATCCTCGCCATGAGCGGCCGTGACTTCCACGGCGTGCACCAGCGGCTGCTCGATCGCCTGGCGGCCCGCTGAGGGGGCCAGGGCGTCTCAGAAGGTCCAGGCCATCAGGCCGCGCAGCGCGAACACCGTGTCGGGCGAGGCGCCGGTGGCCTCGTCGTCCAGCGCCCCCATCGGGAACAGCACGCCCCCGGTCAGGCTGGCGGTGACCCCTGCGCTCGTCTCGAGCGACAGACGACCGTCCAGCTCGATGCCGTAGTGCCGGTCTCTGCCGGGGGTCCCGTCGACCTCCCACGCGGCGGCGTACATCGCGTCGAGGCGCGCGGTGACCTTCACGTCCTCGGCGTCCAGCAGCGAGTAGCCGATCCAGGGCTTGGCATAGATGGCGTTGGTCACGCCCCCGATGATCTGACGGAACAGGATCAGGTCGACCCGATAGTCGCGGTGGAACCAGAAGGCGGTCACGTCGCGGTTCGCGCGCGCCAGCACGTCGTCGGCATCGGCGACCACGATCGCCTGCCCGTCGACGAAGCCGAAGACGGGCCGGTCGTCGCCGGTCGCGAAGCCGGCGTCCAGCCCGAAGGACAGGCTGCTGTCGACCATCTCGGCCTCGAGCGCGCCGCCGAAGCCCGACAGATCCTTGGGGGCCTGCCCGACCTCGCCCAGCAGATCGGCCTGGTCGTCGACCACCGCCAGGGTGTTGTCGATCTCGCCGATGAGGCCCGCCACCTCGGCGCCGATCCGCCACGAGCGCGTCAGGCTGGGGCGCCCCTCGAGCCGCACCCAGGCGCCCGGGCGCCAGATGAAGACGTCCCGCGGCACCAGCTGCCAGCACTCCCAGGGCACCGCGACGACGTTGGTGCCGGTCGCACCGAAGGCCTCGCAGCCCAGGCGGTTGGGCAGCTGGTCGACGCTCGACAGGTCCTGCGTCCGGAACGACGAGAACAGGCCGAAGTCGAAGCCCAAGCCGCGCCGCTCGTTGAGCAACCGCTCGCGGGACTCGCGGTCGGCCGCCGTGACCGGCCGGCTCTCGACCCGGACCGTGAAGGTCGTGACGTCGTCCGCCTGCCCGAGATCCTTGGGTTGGCCCTCCCAGTTGGGCCGGGCCGTGGTCGCGCCGGTCGCGGTGTACTCCCAGATGCCCTCGAGGCGCAGCCCGTACAACGTGAGCCCCAGCCGGACCCCGTCGACGATGGTCCCGAAGTCGCAGTCCAGGCAGTCGCCGTCGTTGCGTGAGATCCCGAGCCCAAGCTCGTCGGGCATCCTCCCGAAGCCCAGGTCGAGCACGTTCCACAGGTTCCACGTGCCGTACAGGTAGCGGACGCGCGCCGAGCTCTGCCAGCCCGACCAGACCGCCGGCGGCGGGGCCTGGGAGTCGTCCCAGAGCCCGCGGTCGAAGGCGCCGCCCGCGTTGACGTGCGTCGAGCCGAGCACGACGTTGTCGAGCGCGTCGATGTTCGCGTGCACGGCCAGGTTGGGCCCGAGCCACAGGCTCGGCAGGTACCGCAGCCGAATCGAGGCCCATCCGAGGGTGTCCTCGTCCAGCGCGCCGCCCGTCGCGAGCGCCTCGATGGGAGGGGGCACGGCGCTCTGCGGCAGCCCGAGGTCACCGCCCACGATCAGCTCGGGGCGGAAGCGGAAGCTCCCCCGATGCTCGAACCAGAGCGGCCTGCGGACGTCCACGAACGGAGGCCCGTCGGCGGCGTCGGCCTCGGCGGGCTCTCCGGTCCAGATCGTCTGCGCCCAGGCGGGGGAGAGCCACGACGCGACCAGCAGCGTGACGCCCCACCCGACCGTAAGTTTCGGCATGCGGTCCTCGGTAGCCGACATAGGGATGGCTTGCCCCGCCGACCCCGATCCCGCCGTCGCCTCCGTCTGTCGCCGGAGCGTGTGGTCCCGCCCGCGGGCGCGCCTCCCGGTCACCTCGCGTCGCCGGCCAGAAGCCGGGCGGCGTGGATGACCCGGGCTCGCGCGCCGCGTCCTGCGGCACGTCCGTCGCCGTCGCGACGAAGTCGATGGGGAAACCCGGGCTAGCTGAGCGGGGCGCATCCTAGATGGTGAGCCGCCCCTGCGCAACGTTCGCACGTCCAAGCCCGGGTCCGGACAGCGCGATGGGCCGCGCCCCGCGCGGCGCCGCGCCCTCTCGACGACCGATCCCCCGCCCTCGCCGCTGGCGCGCCCCGGAGGTCGTAAGCACCGCCGACTTTTTTAGAATACCCCTGCCGAGCCCGCGTCTGACGCCCCGCCATCGGTCACCGCCCGCTCCCTGCCGCGGCCCTGACCCTCCCCTCCGTGAGGTCGACGATGAAGCCCAACCTGCTGACCGCCACCACGCTGCTCGCCGCGCTGGCCATCCTCCCCGCCACGGCGTCCGAGGCCCAGGCCCATCCGGCGCCCTATCCGCACCGCCACGTCTACCGCCCGGCCCCGCGCGTCCGCTACCACGCGCCGGTCGTCCGCGTCCGCCGCCCGCCGGTCGTCATCGTCGAGGAGCCGGCCCCGGTGACCGTCGTCCGGCGCCCGCCGCCGACCGAGCAGCCCGCCCGCCCCGAGCCGCAGCAGCTGCTGGGCGTCGGCCTGCGCCTGTCGTCGGCCAGCATCGAGGGCTCCAAGGCCGGCCTGTCGGCCGACGAGAACCCCACCATGGGCGGCATCGGCCTGCAGGTGCGCTCGCGCTTCGATCGCCACCTCGGCCTCGAGCTCTCGATCGACAGCCTCGGCGGCAGCGGCGAGGACTTCGAGCAGAGCACCGTGCCGGTCATGGCCGCCCTGACCTACCACCTGTTCCCCGAGTCGCGCCTGCAGCCCTACGTCCTCGGCGGCCTCGGCGTGCACTTCACCCGGCTGTCCTATCTCGAGGGCAAGTACGCCATCGACAGCGCGGATCTGGCCGGCCAGCTCGGCGGCGGCCTCGAGCTCTTCCTCAGCCGCAGCCTGTCGCTGCACGCCGATCTCCGCGGGCAGACCATCTTCAACAACCTCGACTCGCAGGAGCGGGTCCGTGAGGACTGCCTGGCCCAGGTCGGCAACCTGCAGGGCTTCTGCGACGGCATCCAGCGCGCCGACGCCGAGGACAAGATGAACCTCGGCCTGCAGCTCCAGGCCGGCGCGACCCTGTACTTCTGAGCGCGACCCGACCCACGCAGGCGCGGCGACCGGGACACATGCCCGGTCGCCGCGGTCGTTTCGAACGCGCTATGAGGCCCGAACGGGCGACCGGACGTCCGGAGTCGCGACCACCGCGGTCGTTTCGAACGCGCTACGGGGCCCGAACGGGCGACCGGACGTCCGGAGTCGCGGCCACCGCGGTCTTTTCGAACGGGCGACGGGGCCCGAACGGGCGAACTGGACGTACGGAGTCGCGGCCACCGCGGTCGTCTCGAACGGGCGGAGGGGCCCGAACGGGCGACTGGGCGCACGGAGTCGCGGCCACCGCGGTCGTCTCGAACGGGCGGAGGGGCCCGAACGGGCGGGCTGGGCGTACGGAGTCGCGGCCACCGCGGTTTGTCCCGCGCGCTGGGCGCGGGACCTTCACGGCGTCAGCGCCCGTCTTCCTCGACCTCGAGCGCGTCCAGGATCTGCTCGAGCTGCTCTTTGACGGCGGCGAGCTGGGTGATGATCGCCGCCTCGCCGCTCTCGATGGAGCCGCGGGCCGCGAGATCCAGGCTCTCGGCCGCCGCCGCGCGCGCCTCGAGGTAGATCTCGGTCAGGCGCGGCAGGTGGTAGGTGATGAACTCGCCGAGGGACTCGTCGCGCAGACGGATGAGCTGCCGGAGCAGCGGCACCGGGAAGGCCGCTCCGCTCGTGCGCTTTTCCTCTTCGAGGATCACCTGGGCCAGGACGACGCCGGTCAGGTCGGCCCCCGTCTTGGCGTCGTGGACCTGGAACTCGACCTCGTCGCGGACGAGCTCGGCGAGCTCGTCCAAGGTGACGTAGCGGCTCTCGTCGGTCCGGTACAGGCGGCGGTTGCCGTACTTGCGGACGATCACGGGATCCGGTGCGTCTGGGGAGTTCATGAACGCCTCCGAGGACGATCGAAGGTGGGGGTTCGGGCGAGGGGACGCGGAGCCGCGGCCGCCCCGGCGGACACGGGCCGCGTCGGGCGCCCGGGCTCCTGGCCGTTGGCCCTCGACGCAACCGCGGATGACCGCACGTTGGCCCGGGGAGCGCATAGCGTCTCCGCCCGCGGCCGGCTGTGGTTGCACTGCACGGTCACTGTACGCACGGCCCGAAAGGGGCACAAGGAAGAGGCTCCCGGCTCGGTCACCGGGGCCATGCGGCGCCGCGGGCGTGGGCCGGGCGCTCCCCTCGCTGGTCAGTGCCCCGCCCCCTCCGTATAGTGCGCCGCCATGAAGCCCGCCCGGCAGACCAGCCCCGCGCTCGACCCCGTCCCGTCCACGTCCTCCTGGGCCCTACGCCTGTGGGACCGCTTCGCCGGCCAGCACCTGCGCTGGATCGACGACAACAGCGCGCTGCGCGAGGGCCGGGTGAGCCAGACGACCCGCTGCACGGTCGTCTTCCTCGTAGGCGCCCTGACCCTCACGGCGATCTCCTACGGCGTCCTGTCCGGGCCGGTGCAAGAGGGCATCTCCGGCCTAGTCCTCACCTTCCTCGAGTGGCTGTCGCCCGACCTGCGCGAGTCCTTCCGCCCCTACCAGCGGTTGGCCGAGAACTTCGTCTGGTCGCTGGGCTGCTTCACCTTCTACTTCGTCATGCCGGCGCTCGTGATCCGGCGCGTCTTCGGGCACCGCCTGCGCGACTACGGCCTCGAGTTCCGCGGGTTCCTGCGGCACCTGCCCATCTACCTGCTCCTGTTCCTTCCGGTCGGGGTGCTCGTCCTGCTCGTCGCCCGCAACCCGGACTTCCAGCACCAGTACCCGTTCTATCGCAACCCGGTCGGCGTCACGGACTTCCTCGTCTGGGAGTGCTTCTACGCCCTGCAGTTCTTCTCGCTCGAGTTCTTCTTCCGCGGCTTCATGCTCCACGGGGTCAAGGATCGCCTCGGAAGGTTCGCAATCTTCGCGGCCGTGATCCCCTACGTTATGATTCACTTCCGCAAGCCGCTCTTCGAGACCCTCGGCGCCGTCATCGCCGGCTCGGTCCTCGGCGGGCTCAGCTTGCGGACAGGCAGCGTCCTTGGCGGCTTCTTCATCCACGTCGCGGTCGCCATCACCATGGACATCGCCGCCCTGGCCATGCGCGGCTGACTTTCGCTGGCGCGCGCCGGCCGGAACCTCTATAGTCCCCCGCCCCGGCGTTCGGGTTGTCCACACGCACCTGAACGTCAGGGTCCCTGGCACGTCGACGTGACACGGTCATCCGCGGATGATCGCCGTCGCGCCTTGATTGGCCATGGATTCGTCTTCACAATCATGCGCTAGGTTCGTGCGCACCCCACGCCTTCCAGGGGAACCCGATGACCACACCGAATCGTTACGAAGAGCAGGCCCCCCTCACCGAGGACCAGCTGGCCGAGCTCAAGAGCATCCTCGACAAGCGGCGCAGCAAGATCGTCTCCGAGGAAGAGGAGCAGATCGAGGCCGCCAAGGGCGACGAGACCATCCTCCGCATGAGCGACGAGGTCGATCTCGCCAGCGCCGAGTACGATCAGGCCTTCGAGTTCCGGATGCGCGACCGGGAGAAGCACCTCCTCAAGAAGGTCGAGCACGCGCTCGAGCGCATCGACGAGGGCACCTACGGCGAGTGCGAGAGCTGCGGCAACTACATCGGCTACAAGCGCTTGTCCGCCCGCCCCGAGGCCACGCTCTGCATCGAGTGCAAGGAAGAGCAGGAGCGCGTCGAGAAGCACTTCAAGAAGAAGCGCCAGCAGGAGACGCAGTTCCCCTTCAAGTGAGCCCGGGTCCCGGCTCGTGCCGGCCCCTCCCCTCGCACGTCCCACAGTCCCCATCGCGCCCCGGTTGGCACCTCGCGCAGGTCGCCGACCGGGGCGTTCCTCTTTGGGACGGCGGGGACGTGCGGCGGCGATGGGGTCACTTGACCCCACCGGCGGGTGCCTCTACAACAGGGCGTCCCCCGTCGAGCGAGGCGCCATGGACGTAGTCAAGGATTCCGCGGACGAGCTGCCGCCGACGAAGATCTCGTACATCAGCGGGCGTCCGGCGGCCTTGCACCTGCGCAAGTGCAAGCTCGTCACCGAGCGCGAGGACGGCAGCACCGCGGAGTACATCTTCGATCAGCCGTCCGTGACCATCGGCGCCATGGACGACAACGATCTGGTCCTCGACGACGACACGGCCAGTCGCTACCACTGCCGTCTGTTCCAGGACGACAACGCCTACGTCGTCCAGGACCTCGAGTCGACCAACGGCACGTTCGTGAACCGGGTCCGCATCAAGGAGGCCTACCTCAAGCCGGGCTGCACGCTGACCATCGGCCGCACCGACCTCCGCTTCCAAACGCTGGACGAGCGCGTCGAGATCCTCCCGGTCAACCGCGAGAAGTTCGGGCGCATCGTCGGCAAGAGCATCCGGATGCGCGAGATCTTCGGCATCCTCGAGAAGATCGCGCCGACCGGCGTGACCGTGGTCATCGAGGGCGAGACGGGCACCGGCAAAGAGGTCGTCGCCCGAACCATTCACGAGCAGAGCCGGCGCGCCGACAAGCCCTTCGTGGTCTTCGACTGCGGGGCGGTCCCCGAGAACCTCATCGAGTCCGAGCTGTTCGGCCACGAGAAGGGCTCGTTCACCGGCGCCATCATGGCCCGCCAGGGCCTGTTCGAGGTCGCGCAGGGCGGCACGATCTTCCTCGACGAGCTGGGCGAGCTGAACCTGGATCTGCAGCCCAAGCTCCTACGCGCGCTCGAGCAACGCGAGATCCGTCGGGTCGGCTCGAACAAGCCCATCAAGGTCGACGTGCGCGTCGTCGCGGCCACCAACCGCAACCTCGAGGAGGAGGTCAAGGCCGGCCGCTTCCGCGAGGACCTGTTCTATCGCCTCAGCGTGGTCCGCCTCATCCTGCCGCCGCTGCGCGAGCGCATGGAGGACATGCCCCTGCTCATCAAGCACTTCCTGATGGGCGGTGGCTTCAACAAGGACGGCGACGGCAACCCCCGGGTGCGCGGCTGCAGCCGCGACGCCATCGACGCCATGATGAGCTATCACTGGCCGGGCAACATCCGAGAGCTGCTCAACGTCATCGAGCGCGCCTGCGCCTACTCCGAAGGCGAGTTCGTCCAGGGCGAGGACCTGCCCGAGCACATCTCGGGCGTGCGCATCGTCCGACGACGGCGAACGCCGGACGCCACCACCAGCGCGGCCAAGGCCGACAAGAGCCTCGAGCGGACCTTCAAGGAGGCCAAGGAGCTCTGGATCAGCTCCTTCGAGCGCGACTACATCTTGAGCCTCCTCAAGAAGAACTCGTTCAACATCAGCCACGCGGCGCGCGAGGCCGACATCGATCGCAAGTACTTCCGCAAGCTGATGAAGAAGTACGACATCGAGGCGGCCGACGAGTAGGTCCGCCGGGCGTTCCCGGTCGGACACCGCCTTCACGACGAGGGACCCGCGGCTCACCAAGCGCTTGATTCGGCGCTCTCCGCCCGTCTCCGAGGGGAGCGGTCCCCCCCCCGAGGTCGTGTCCGGCGCTTGCACCACTCGCCCACGCCATGAGGCGATGCGCGCCAGTCCCCCTCCGATCTTCCGCTGCGGAGCCGCCCGGTCGGGTCCCGAAGCCGCCACCGCGACTTTTTCGACTGCGCCGTTGACCGCACCTCGAGCGTGTCTATTCTAGCGCCGCCTTGGCACTCGGCCCGACCGAGTGCCAGCCGAACATCTAGAAACGACACACATCCATCTCGAGGATCAGGAGGCAGCGATGAAGATCAGGCCCCTTCAGGACCGCGTTCTCGTCAAGCGGGTCGAGGAAGAGCAGGTCTCCCGCGGCGGGATCATCATCCCGGACACGGCGAAGGAGAAGCCGATCAAGGGCCGCGTCGTGGCGGTCGGCAACGGCAAGCAGCTGAAGAACGGCGACGTGCGCGGCCTCACGGTCAAGGCCGGCGACCTCGTCCTGTTCAGCAAGTATGCCGGAACCGAGGTGAAGATCGAGGGCGAGGAGCACCTCATCATGCGCGAGGACGACATCCTCGGGATCCTCGACTGAGGCTAGCTCGCCTCGTCACCCCCTACTTTTCAGCTCCCTGAATCATCCCAGTCTTCCTCCAGGAGATTCGTAATCATGGCCAAGGAAATCCTGTTCTCCGAGAGCGCCCGCAGCCGCATCCTCAAGGGCGTCAACACGCTCGCCGACGCGGTGAAGGTGACGATGGGCCCCAAGGGCCGCAACGTCGTGATCGAGAAGAGCTTCGGCGCGCCGAACGTGACCAAGGACGGTGTCACGGTCGCCAAGGAAGTCGAGCTCGAGGACAAGTTCGAGAACATGGGCGCCCAGATGGTCAAGGAGGTCGCCTCCAAGACGTCCGACGACGCTGGTGACGGCACCACCACCGCGACCGTCCTCGCCCAGGCCATCTACCGCGAGGGCGCCAAGTTCGTCGCGGCCGGCCACAACCCGATGGATCTCAAGCGCGGCATCGACAAGGCCGTCGCCGCGGCCGTCGCCAAGCTCAAGGACATGAGCAAGCCGACCAAGGACCAGCGCGAGATCGCTCAGGTCGGCACCATCTCGGCCAACAACGATCCCACCATCGGCAACATCATCGCCGAGGCGATGGAGAAGGTCGGCAAGGAGGGTGTCATCACGGTCGAGGAGGCCAAGTCGATGGAGACGACCCTCGACGTGGTCGAGGGCATGCAGTTCGACCGCGGCTACCTGTCGCCGTACTTCGTGACCGACCCCGAGCGCATGGTCGCCAACCTCGAGGACCCCTACATTCTCCTCAACGAGAAGAAGGTCTCGAGCATGAAGGACCTGCTGCCGGTCCTCGAGCAGGTCGCCAAGCAGGGCCGCCCGCTCGTCATCATCGCCGAGGACATCGAGGGCGAGGCGCTGGCGACGCTGGTCGTCAACAAGCTGCGCGGCACCCTGAACGTCGCCGCGGTCAAGGCGCCGGGCTTCGGTGACCGCCGCAAGGCCATGCTGCAGGACATCGCCATCCTCACGGGCGGCCAGGTCATCAGCGAGGATCTCGGCCTCAAGCTCGAGAACGTCCAGCTGGCCGACCTCGGCCGCGCCAAGACCGTGACCATCGACAAGGACAACACGACCATCGTCGATGGCGCCGGCGCGACCGACGACATCAAGGCCCGCGTGGCTCAGATCCGGGCGCAGATCGAGGACACCACCTCGGACTACGACCGCGAGAAGCTGCAGGAGCGCCTCGCCAAGCTGGTGGGCGGCGTCGCCGTCATCAACGTCGGCGCGGCGACCGAGGTCGAGATGAAGGAGAAGAAGGCGCGCGTCGAGGACGCCCTGAACGCCACCCGCGCGGCGGTCGAAGAGGGGATCGTCGTCGGCGGCGGCGTCGCGCTGCTCCGCTGCCAGGCGGCCCTCGAGGGCATCGACGCCGGCCACGAGGAGATGTTCGGCGTGAACATCGTCCGCCGGTCGCTCGAGGAGCCGATCCGCCAGATCTCGGCGAACGCCGGGGTCGAGGGCTCGATCGTGGTCCAGAAGGTCCGCGAGAACACCAACCCGACCTTCGGCTACAACGCGGGCAGCGACACCTACGAGGACCTCGTCGCCGCCGGTGTCATCGACCCGACCAAGGTCACCCGCACGGCGCTCCAGAACGCCGCGTCCGTCGCGGGCCTGATGCTGACGACCGAGGCCATGGTCGCCGAGAAGCCCGAGGACAAGGACGCCAAGGGCGGGGTCCCGGGCGGCATGGGCGGCATGGGCGGCATGGACATGATGTAGTCCGGGCTACCCGCTGACCACGCTCATGGCCACCCACGGGTGACCACGAGCGCCCCCACGACGCCCGCGCGGACCCCATCCGCGCGGGCGTCGTCGCGTCCAGCCCGAGCGCCCTCCGCGCGCCTGCATGGTAACCAGGCGGGCTCCTTCGCACCGGCGCGACTGCGCGCTACCCGGCTGGCCGGTATGTCCGCGCAGACGTGGTCGCGTCGGACCCGAGCGTCGCCAACGCCTGCCAGGGGACACCACGCGGACGACGTCACGTCCCGTCCGGCCCGGGCGCCCTCTGCACGCCTGCACACGGCACCCCCGCAAGGCCCTTTCGCTCCGGCGCGACCGCGGCCTCACCACCTGCGCGGTAGGCCCGCGCGACCGTCGTCGCCTCTGGCCCGAGCGTCCTCACCACGCCCGCAAGGTGACCAAGGGCGCAGCTCGCCGGCCTGACCGGTGGCCGCCCTCGCAACTCGACGGCCCCGACAGCGGCATACGCGCCAGCCCACAGCTTCCACGCGCCTGCTGGAAGACGTCCAAAGGAGGACCGCGCCGGCGTCTCGTCACGTCAAGCCCAAGCGCCCGCTGCGCCCCCTCGCGGTACACACGCGGCCCACTGCGCTCTGGACCGGGAGCGCGCGCTGCGCGCCTGCACGGTCTCACCGCGCGGGCGTCGTCCCGTCACACCCGAGGGCGGTGCGAGGCACCGCCTCCCACCGCCTCCCGCCAGCCCGTGCACCCGAGGCGTCGGACGTCTTGGACCCTGGCGCGGCCGGCGGACCCCTGGTTGGCCTCGAAAGACGAAGGCCCCGGACAACGGACGAACCGCCGGCCGAGGCCACCGCTCAAAGACCTTGCGCTCGACTCAACCCTCTTCGAGCAGCTCGAGCAACACGCCCCCGGTCGCCTTGGGGTGAAGGAAGGCGACCGGGCACCCTTCGGCTCCTATCTCGGCGGTCCTGGTCACCAGCGCCACGCCCGCCGCGTCGAGCGCGTCGAGCTTGGCCTGGATGTCCGGGACGCCGAGGCAGAGGTGGTGGATGCCCTGTCCGCGTCGCTCGAGGAAGCGGCTGATCTGCGAGTCGTCACTCATCGGCTCCATGAGCTCGATGAGTGACTCGCCGCAGGGGATCATCGCGACCCGGAGACCACGCTCGGGGACCTCGATGATCTCTCGAACCTCGAGGCCGAGCCGGTCGCGGTACAGCGGGAGGACGTCCTCGATGCGCTGTACCGCGATGCCGACGTGGGCGATCTTGTTGGGCGTATTGCCCAGCGCCATCGCTAGTAACCCGCCCGGAACCGGATGCTGTAGTTGTTCCCAGCCGGGCTGGCCGTCCCGTTGCTGCGGTAGACCCGCACGTAGTACTGCGCGTGACCAGCCGGGTAGTGGCAGCACTTCTGGGTCGAAGTGCCGCAGTTGGTGTTGTACGCGTAGTTCCGGTTGGGAGCCGTGTGGTACGGGGAGTACACGGTCGAGCAATTCCCCAACGTGTGGGTCGTGTAGTCGTCGTACGACGTACGGCCCGAGCACACCAGAGCAGAGCAGCTGCCGCGATAGATGTCGAACCGGTAGTACGTATCTCCGGTGCTGACGAACGAGGCGTTCATGTGGAACGTCTTGCCGTAGTCCCACGCGTAGGCGAAGAACGTGTACCAGTCGGAATCGCCCGCCGGGACGATGTTACCGTTCCCGGTGCCTGTGGTCGCCAGGTCACTCCAGAGCGTGCCGAAGTTCACGGCCGTAGCGCAGGAGTTGCCCTGGCCGTTCCGGTCGTAAGCGTCCGCCTGGACCTCACAGCCGTTCGAGTACACGCCGTCCACGTTGTACCAGTGGCTGGCGCAGTAGTTGATCTGGCAGCCGGAGCCGCCGGCACAGTAGGCCTGCGCGTTCGGCGGGTTCGGACACAGCGTGGACAGCGCGACCTCCTGGGTGTCGATGCCGCCGTTGCAGTTGTCGTCGATGCCGTTGCAGATCTCGGGGCGACCCGGGTTGACGTAGTAGTTGCTGTCGTTGCAGTCGCTGGCGACCGTGGCGCGGTAGTACCCGGTGGCGCCGCAGTGGCACTGCGAGGTGCTGACGCCGTAGCCGTCGCCGTCCACGTCGTAGAAGTACGTCGTGCATCCCTGAGCGTTCTGCTCGTTGATGGCGCCGTTGCAGTTGTCGTCGTAGGACGTGCTGCACTTCTCGGTGTTGCCCGGGTACATGCCCGCGTTGCTGTCGTTGCAGTCCGTGGCCCCGCTGTCCGGGGCAGTGTACTTGCCGGTCGGTGCGCACAGGCACTTGCGGTTGGTGCTGACACCGACGCCGTCGCCGTCGTTGTCGTAGCGGAACCAGGTGCAGTTCAGCGCGTTCTCTTCGTTGGCGACGCCGTTGCAGTTCTCGTCGCCGCCACCGCAGACCTCGGTGGTCGGAAGCACCTGACCCGAGCAGGTCGAGCTGAGGTTGCCGCCGACGCAGGACCGCGTGCCCGACTTGCACTGGCCCACGCCCGCGGTACCGGCCGGGCCGTCGTAGCAGGTCTCGGAGTAAGCGCCGTTGTTGGTGTGGCTACATCCGGTCGACGCCGTGCAGGAGTCGATGGTGCAGACGTTGCCGTCGTTGCAGTTCGTCGACGTCCCCGAGCACGAGCCACCGGGCTGGCAGGTCTTGGTGCCGTAGTGGACGTTGCTGCTGCAGGACGCCGCCTGACAGGTCTGACCCACGCAGGCCGACGCGTCGCTGACCGTCGTCGTCACGCACACGTTGTTCGAGCACGTCGCGTCGACGCGGGAGCCCGAGCAGCCACCGGAGGTCACGCTGTTGCACTTGGGCGCCTCGGCCATGAAGCCGCAGTGAGAGTTGGTCGCGCAGCAGGCGGCCCCGGCGGACCCGCAGCAGTAGCCGTTGGAGCACTCGCCACCGGAGCACTCGTAGTCAGCCGCGTTGGCGCTGCACCCCTGGCCGTCCGACTTCTTGGGCAGGCACTCGTTCTTGTTGCCGTCGAGATCGGAGTCGTTCAGGTCGCAGAAGTGACCCGACGCACAGTCCGAGTGCTGCGTGCAGCTGGTCTTGCACGTCGTGGCGCCACAGGCGTACGGCGCGCAACCCACCGAGCCGCCGTCCACGATGCCGCCGGAGCCGTTACACACGTCGGCCGGATAGTGGATGTTGGTCGAAGCGTTGCAGGACGCCGCCACCACCGTGTAGCCAGCCGCGTAGTAGCCGCAGGCGCCGGAGCCGTTGCACTGACCGTTCAACCCGCAGGGGCCCTGGTCGGTGCAGAAGTTCTTGGGATCCTGGCCGGATGCGATGGACTTGCAGGCGCCCGACCCGTTGCAGGTCTGGCAGCCGCCGCAGTGGCTGAGCGGGTCGCTGTTGTTCGGCACGTTCGAGCAGGCGCCGGCGCCGTTGCAGCGCTTGCAGGTGCCGCACGAGGTGGCCGTAGTCGGGTAGCTGCAGGCGCCGGCGCCGTTGCACACGCCGCCGCAGGTGCCCGTGCCCGTGCACTCGTTGTACGGGTCCTGGCCGGACCCCACCATCTTGCAGGTGCCCTCGCTGCCGGCTGCCTTGCACGTGGTGCAGGTGCTGTCGCAGGAGGTGTCGCAGCACACGCCGTCACGGGCGTTGCAGAAGCCGCTGGTGCACTGGTTGGCCCCGCTGCACGTCGTGCCGTTCGTCTTCTTGGGCTGGCACTGCGTGCCGTCACACCAGAAGCCGGCCTGGCACTGCGAGTCGCTCGAGCAGGTCGTGGCGCAGGAGGGACCCGTGCCCGTGCAGAAGTACGGCGAGCAGCCCGACTCGGGGTCCGTGCCGGCCGAGTGGTTCACGCAGGTACCGACCGAACCGGCCAGGTTGCAGGCGCGGCAGGTGCCGCCGCACGCCTGGTTGCAGCAGACGCCGTCGACGCAGAAGCCGCTCTGGCACTGGTTGGACGCGCTGCAGGCCACGCCCGGCGCCTTCTTCGGCAAGCAGCTGCCGCCGCTGCAGAAGTAGCCGCTGATGCAGTCCGTGTCACCCGTGCAGCTGGTCTTGCAGTCGGCGCCCGTGCAGGCGAAGCCACCGCAGAACACGTCGGCCGGGTTCTGGCAGGTGCCAGCGCCGTCGCAGGTGTGGGTCGGATCCACCGTGCCGTTGGTGCAGCTCTGCGCCACGCACTCGGTGCCGGCCACCCACTTGCGGCAGGCGCCGCCACCGTCGCAGGTGCCGTCGTTGCCGCACGTCGACTGGGCGCTGGTCGCGCACTCGTTGAGCGGATCCTGGCCCGCCGCCACGTTCACGCACGACCCGCCGCCGCCGCACACCTGGCACAGGCCGCAGGTGTCGTCGGGGTCGGTGCCCGAGGTCGCGTAGTTGTTGCAGAAGCCGTCACCGCTGCAGCGCGTGCAGGTCCCGCACGGCGTGGTGCTGGACTTGAAGGTGCACTGGCGGTTGCCGTCGCAGACGCCGCCGCAGAAGCCCGTGCCGGCGCACTCGTTGTCCGGATCCTGGCCGTTCTGGACCGCGCGGCACTGGCCGACGAAGCCGGCGACGATGCAGCTCTCGCACAGACCGCCGCAGCCGCCGTCGCAGCAGACGCCGTCGACGCAGAAGCCGCTGGCGCACTGGCTGTCACGGTCGCAGACGATGCCGTTGCCCTGGTCGGCCGCGCACTGGCCCGAGGCGTTGCAGAAGGCCGCCTCGATGCAGTCGCTGTCGGCGCCGCAGTCGGTGGCGCACATCGGCTCGGTCTGCACGGCGGCGCCGGTGCAGTACTCGTCCGGGTACAGCCCGCACTCCTTGGCCTGCGTGGACACGGTGCACGCGGTGTCGTCGGCCACGGTGGTGTTGCCGCAGACGCTGGCGTTGCAGACGGGATCCTTTCGGTAGCCCTGGCAGGCCGGGATGTCGCTGCAGATGGCAGCTTCGGTGTAGCTGGCCGGGCAGTCCGCCGCGACGGCGCAGCAGTCGCCACCGGTGCAGCAGAAGCCGTTCTGGCAGTGACCGGTGCCGCAGTCGATGTCCTCGTCGCAGGTCTCGCCGTCGTCGCCCAGCGTCTGGAACGTCAGGGCGAGCTTGTACTTGCCCCACGAGGTGTCGAGCGCCGCGTCGACCACCGCGAACCAGGTGCCGGCCGCCAGCTGGCGGTCGAGGATCTCGGTACCACCCGCGCCCGCCGCGTCGACGCAGTGGGTGCTGCCCGGCGCGCAGGACTGGGTGAAGTAGACCGCGGCGTTCCACGGCGCCGTCTGCGGCGGGACGTCCTCGTCCACGGGCGTCAGGATGGCCGTGACACGCTTCGGCTCGGTGAGCGTGAAGGTGTAGACCGTGTCGTGACCGCCCATGCCCGAGCAGCTGCCCGTCGTCGAGTTCGCGCGGCACTCGGTGTTGCCGTACAGGGTGTAGGTCGCGTCGTCGGTGAGCACCGGGATGGCGTTGGAGCACTCCTGGCCGGCGCCCGGGTCGTTGTTCGTCGTCTTGACCCACAGGCTGGCGCCCTGGAGCGTGCCCTGGCCGCCGATCGAGTTGTCGCAGACCTGGACCTTCCACACGCCGTCGGGGTTGATCCCGCCGAGGGCGCACATGTTGTCGACCGTGTTCGGGTTCGACAGGTCGAAGGTGCTGTGGAAGTCCTGCAGCAGCCCGCCCTGCCCGTCGATGACCGTCACGTAGGCATCGTTCGGAGCGTAGACGCGGACGGTGAGGTCCTTGAGGCGGCTGTGCTTGACGTCGAGCTTGACCCAGATGTCGTCGACGTACAGGTCACCGCTGTTGATGGTCAGGAACTCGGTGACGCACTGGAAGTCCTGGATGGGCGTCGCCAGGTCCAGCGCGTGCTTGACCGCGCAGGTCGGGCAGACCGGCGTGCAGGTGCCCTCGCCGCCGTTGAGGCCGCCGAGGCAAGCGTCGTTCTGACCGCAGCCACCGTCGCCGGCGTCCATGCTGTGCTTGCCCGAGCACTCGAGGCCCGCGCAGGACGGCAGCCGGCCGCTGTTGTCACAGGCGCCCTTGAAGTTGTTGCCGGCCGGGTCGCAGACGTCGGTCGAGCAGGTGTTGCCGTCGTTGCAGGACGGGGCCGCGCCGGCGACGCAGGTGCCCGCGTTGCAGGTCTCGACGCCATCGCAGAACTGGCCGTTGTCGCAGTCCGCGTTCGTCGTGCAGCCGGTGACCGGCGGCGGCTCGCTGACCACGAACAGATCCCAGCTCGTCAGCGTGTGGCAGGCTGCGCCGCCCTGGGTCTCCTCGAGGACCAGGAGCCAGTCACCCTGCAGGTAGGTGCCGTTGAAGTCGTTCATCGAGCCCGCGGCCGGGAGCGAGCCGACGTCGTAGGTGACGGCCATCTCGGTGCGGGTGTCGCCCGGGTCGGCCTCCTTGAGCACCACGGAGACGCCATTGTGGGCCAGCGTGATCCGCACGCCGCCGAGGTCGGAGCCCTCGCCCGCCACCAGGTGGATCGAGGTCTTCGCGTCGGCCACCACGTTGAAGCCCGTCGTCGTCTTCGTCAGCGTGACGATGTCGTTGGACGAGTCACAGGCGAACGGCGTCTCGTCCGTCGGCCCGCCGCTGTCGTCACCCGGCGGGGTGACGCAGGCGCCGGTGGCGTCGCAGACCTGGCCGTTGGTGCAGTCGGTGTCCGACAGGCAGCCGCTGCACGAGGCCTTGGGCGAGTTCTGGCAGACCGCGCCCGAGCAGAGGTCGTCGGTGCAGGGCCGGCCGTCCCAGCACTGCTCGTGCGCCGCGCACGGCCCGAAGCCCTGCTCGAAGAACTTCAGGATGTCGGCCATGATCTGGTCCGGCGTCGAACCGGCCGTGCTCATCCGGCCGAACAGCGCCGTCGTCCCGTAGGTGCGGGACGCGGTGGCGCCGTCCTCGTGCGCGATGGCGACCGCGTAGTCCTTCACCGCGCCCTTGTTGCGCAGCACCGGTCGCGCCGTGGAGCCGAGGGCGGCGGCGACGGCGTCGACATCACCTCGGAAGGCGGCGTCGGTCGTGTAGCTGACCGAGCGCGTGTAGTGGAAGGACACGCCCGTCAGGTTGGCGCTGAGGCCGGCGTTGGGCTCGGTCGGCACCAGCCGGAACCGCGAGTGCAGCTGCGTCTGGGCGTCCTCGGCGAAGGTCTTGGAGCCCTCCATGTACACGCGGCCGCCAGCGTCGAGGTACGCCAGGACGGGCTGGATCGCGTCGTTGGAGAACACGTGCGTGGTGTTCGCCCCGCCCGCCGTGATGAACAGGCCCTGCACCTTGCTCCAGTCGGCGACCCCGCTGAGCAGCGTGACGCGCTGGAAGGTCTTGCTGTTGGCCGCGAGCGACGTGGCGATGGCGTCACCGAGCGTCGGGTCGACCCCGGCCGGCGTCCACACCACGAAGCCCGAGCCGAGCCCGACCGTGACCTTGAACGGAACGGTCGACGTGAACGCACCGTCCGTGACACGCAGGACCACGTCGTAGGTCCCGATGTGCGACGACTGGGTCGGCTTCGCGAGGATGCGGGCCTGCCACACGCCGTAGAGATCGAGGCGCGTCGTCGTGTCGATGGTGACGAAGTCCGGGGCGTTGAGCAGTTCGAAGCTGAGCGTCTGCGTGCTCCACTGGACGTCGTGCGCCCAGAAGAGCTTGTTCTTCGACTCGCCCAGGACCGCCGAGAGCGTGCCGCCGTCGACCAGCTGGTCGGTCGTGCGGCTGTAGGTCTTGTTGGTCTTGAGGGTCTTGACGAAGAACGGCGCGTTGCCGGCGGCCACGACGAAGTCGTCCACCGAGACGTCGACGTTCTGCTTCTGGTCGCTGTCCACGCGGAACCCGACGTACACGGCCGACTGCACCAGCATGAAGTTGCTGAGTTCGAACGCGTAGGTCTTGCCGGCGTTGTTGCCGCTGAGCGAGATGATGCCCAGCGTCTCGGCGCCCGCGTAGTCGTTCGGGTTGGTGGTCGCCAGGACGGTCAGCTTGTGGTTGCCCGGCCCCATCGCCCAGGCCAGCGAGACCTGGACGCTGACGCTGTCGGCGCCCGACGGGTTGAAGCCCGGGCTGGTCAGGATGGCGTCGGCGCCCACCGAGCCGAGGTTGCCGAAGCACTCGTAGTGCTCGTCGGGGCCGAGGTAGCCGGCGGTGTCGACGATCCAGCACGGGATGGTCGGCGGGCCGCCCACGCAGTTGGCGTCGGGGGTGCCCGTGCAGCCGCCACCCGAGCACACGTCGTTCGTCGTGCACGAGATGCCGTCGTCGCAGGCGCCGCCCTCGTTCGCCGCGATGGCGACGCACGCGTCGAGCGACGTGTCGCACACGCCCAGCTGGCAGGACGTGGTCAGCGCCGAGCAGTCACGGTACTCGCCGATGCAGACGCCGGCCTGGCACGTGGCGTTGTCGGTGCAGGTCTTGCCGTCGTCGCACGGCGTGCCGTCCGCCTTGCCGTCGCAGACCGTCGCGCAGGCCCCCGGCGTGCCGACGCACTCGCCGGCGTTGCACATGTCACCCGTCGTGCAGGTGTCGCCGTCGCTGCAGGACTTGCCCTGGTTGGCGGCCGCGCCCTCGCAGGCGCCGGTCCCCGGGTTGCAGACGCCGGTGGTGCAAGCGGTGTTGAACGCCGAGCAGGACTTCTGCGGACCGACGCAGGCGCCCGCCTGGCAGACGGTGTTCACCGTGCACGGATCCGAGTCGACGCAGGCCAGGCCGTCGGTGCCCGGGCCGCACTGCGTGTTGTTGGCGCAGGCCGGATCCTGGCTGCCGTAGCAGGTGCCGCCCCAGCAGGTGTCCTCGGTGGTGCAGGACACGCCGTCGTCGCAGGCGCCGCCCTCGTTCGCGGCCGCGGCCTCGCAGGCGCCGGTCGTGCTGTTGCAGACGCCGACGCTGCAGGTGTCGCCGTAGGCGGAGCAGTCCTTGGTCGCGCCGACGCAAGCGCCAGCCTGGCAGGTCGTGTTGACCGTGCACGGGTTGCCGTCCCAGCAGGGGGTGCCGTTGGTCGCCGTCGCGCAGTCTGTCGCTACGCAGGTCGGGTCCAGCGCGCCGACGCACTCGCCCTCGTGGCAGAAGGTCTCCTGACCGGCGCAGGGCTCGTCGTGACTGCACGCCGTGCCATTGTTCGCCGCGGCCGTCGTGCACTGGCCGGTCGCGCCGTCGCAGACGCCGACGGCGCAGGCCGAGTCCAGCTGCGAGCAGCTCTTGGCCGTGCCGACGCAGGCGCCGGCCACGCACTGGTCGCCCGTGGTGCACAGGCTGCCGTCCTCGCACGGGGTGCCGTCCGCGGCGCCCTCGCACGGGTTGACGGTGCCCTGGTTCGCGCAGGTCGGGCTGACCGGGCCGGTGCACTCGCCGTCGAGGCAGGTATCGGGCGAGGTGCAGGTCACCTGGTCGTTGCAGCTGGCGCCGTTGTTGGCGGGCGCCGACTTGCAGACACCCGTCGCCGGGTCGCAAGAACCGGTGTTGCAGCTGTCGCCGGCCGCAGAGCAGTTCTTGGCCGTGCCGACGCACGCGCCGTTCGAGCACACGTCGTTGATGGTGCAGGGCTTGGCGTCGTTGCAGGCCATGCCGTTGGTGCCGGCCCCGCATGCCGTGTTGTTCGCGCACTCGGGGTTGTTGCTGCCGTAGCAGCTGCCGGCGGTGCAGGTGTCGTTCGACGTGCAGGACACGCCGTCGTCACAGGCGCCGCCCTCGTTCGCCGGCTGGACCGTGCAGGCGCCGGTGGCCGTGTTGCAGACCCCCTCGTTGCAGCCGTCACCGAAGGCGGAGCAGTCCTTGGACGAGCCGGTGCAGACGCCGGCCTGGCAGCTGTCGTCCAGCGTGCAGGGGTTGCCGTCGTCGCAGGCGGTGCCGGCCGCGGCCGTCGCGCAGTTCACCTGGCCGCAGACCGAGTTGTAGGTGCCGCCGACGCACACGCCCGACTGGCACTTGTCGCCCGTCGTGCAGGCGTTGCCGTCGCTGCAGGACCCGCCCTGGTTGGCGGGCTGCTGCACGCACTGGCCGGTCGCCGCGTTGCACACACCCGTGGCGCAGGTGTCGTCGAGGTGCGAGCAGGTCTTCGCCGAGCCCTGGCAGACGCCCGCCACGCACGCGTCGTCCTGGGTGCAGAGGTCGCCGTCGTCGCAGGCGGTGCCGTCCGCCTTGCCGGCGCACGGGTTCACCTCTTCCTGGCTGACGCAGCTCGCCAGTGTCGGGCCGTCGCAGATTCCGTCGCTGCAGGTGTCGGGCCCGGTGCACGCCGACTGGTCGTCGCAGCTGATGCCGTTCGTCTTCGGCTGCGTGACGCAGGCGCCGGTGGCCGCGTCGCACACGCCCGTGTTGCACGTGTCGGTGAACGCGGTGCAGTTCTTGGCCGTACCCGTGCAGGTGCCGCCCTGGCAGGTCGTGTTGACCGTGCAGGGGTTGCCGTCCCAGCAGGGGCTGCCGGCCGGCGCGGTCGCGCAGCTGGTGCTCGCGCAGACCGGGTCGAGCTCGCCCGCGCAGAACCCGTCCTGACAGACGTCTCCCGTCGTACAGGCCTCGCCGTCGCTGCAGCTGCCGCCGTCGTTCGACGGGATGGCCTCGCACAGCCCGGTCGCCGCGTCGCAGGCGCCGACGGTGCAGGTCCCGTTCAGCTTGGAGCAGTCCTTGGCCGTACCGACGCACACGCCGGCCTGACACGCATCGCCCACGGTGCAGGCGCTGCCGTCGTCGCAGGCCGTGCCGTTGGGCACGCCCTCGCACTCGTTGGGATCGGTCGTGTCATCGCAGATGCCCGAGTCGACACCGGCGCACACACCATCGGTGCAGACGTCGCTCGTCGTGCACGAGACGCCGTCGTCGCACGACCCGCCGCTCGAGAGCGGCTCGTACGTGCAGTCACCGGTCGCCGCGTCGCACACGCCGTCGCCGCAGGCGTCCGACAGGTACCCGCAGCTCTTGGGCTCACCCACGCAGGCGCCGGCCGAGCAGTAGGTGTTGACCGTGCACGGATCACCATCGTCGCAGGCGCTGCCCGCCGGGGCGGTGCTGCAGTCGGTCGCCGAGCAGGTCGCGTCCGGGGTTCCGGCGCACACGCCCTCCGCCGTGCACTTGTCGCCCGTGGTGCAGGGCTCGCCGTCCTGGCAGGTGCCACCCACGTTGGTCACCTTGGAGACGCACTGCCCGGAGGTCGGCTCGCAGGTCGCGACCGTGCACTGGGTGTGCAGGTGCGAGCAGTCCTTGGTCGAGCCGACGCACTGCCCGGCGACGCAGGCGTCGTTCAGGGTGCAGAGGTTGCCGTCCTCGCACGCCGTGCCGTCGGGCTGGCCGAGGCAGGGGTTCGTGCAGACGTCGTGGCCCACGCAGCTGCCGAGCTGGCAGGTGTCACCCGCCGTGCAGCTGATGCCGTCGTTGCAGCTGACGCCCTCGTTGACGGGCTTGGCCGTGCAGGCGCCGGTCGCCGCCTCGCACACGCCGAGGGTGCAAGTCGTCGTCAGCGCGCTGCAGTTCTTCTGGGTGCCCTTGCAGATACCGTTCTGGCAGGTGTCACCGACGGTGCAGGCGCTGCCATCCTCGCAGGCCGTGCCGTTCGGCGCCCCCAGGCAGGGGTTCGGCGCCGTCGTGTCGTCGCACGCGGGATCGAGCGTCCCGCCTACGCACTGGCCGGCCGAGCAGGTGTCACCCGTCGTGCAGGACTTGCCGTCGTCGCAGGAGGCGCCAGCATTGGCGGGCTTGCGCTCGCAGGCTCCCGTCGTGGCGTTGCACTGACCGGTCGCGCAGGCGTCCGCGAGGTACGAGCAGTCCTTGGGCTGTCCGACGCAGGCGCCCGAGGAGCAGACGGTGCCGACCGTGCAGGGGTCGCCGTCGTCGCAGGCCGTCCCGTCCGGCGAGGTCGCGCAGTCGGTCGCGCTGCACACCGGATCCGCGGTCCCGACGCACTGGCCGGAGACGCACTTGTCGCCCGTCGTGCAGGGCTCGCCGTCGCTGCACGCGGCGCCGCTGTTGACTGGCGTGTTCTCGCACAGGCCGTTGACAGGGTTGCAAGCGGCGCTCGAGCAGGCCGTGGTCAGGGCCGAGCAGTCCTTGAAGTTGCCGCCACAGACCCCCGACTTGCAGGTGTCGTTGGTCGTGCAGAGGTTGCCGTCCTCGCAGGGCGTGCCGTCGGCCTTGCCCAGGCAGGGATCGCTGCAGACGTCCACGCCCGAGCAGACGCCCGCCTTGCAGGTGTCACCGCTGGTGCAGCTGATGCCGTCGTTGCACGTCGCGCCCTCGTTGGCGGCCTTGGCCTGGCAAGCGCCGTTGGCGGGGTTGCACGTGCCGACGGTGCAGGCGCCGTTGAGCGCGCTGCAGTCCTTGGGAGCGCCCGAGCAAGCCCCGGCGATGCAGGTGGTGTTGACCGTGCACGGGTCGCCGTCGTCGCAGGGGGTGCCGTTCGCCTTGCCCTCGCAAGCGCTGGCGCAGGCCGGATTCGGCGCGCCGCCGCAGACGCCGGCGGTGCAGACGTCGCCCGTCGTGCAGGAGTCGCCGTCCGAGCAGGCGCCGCCCTCGTTCTTGGGCTGCGCCGTGCAGGCGCCGCTGCTGCAGACACCCGTCGTGCACGCCGAGTCGAGCGCCGAGCAGTCCTTGGTCGCGCCCACGCACACGCCGCCCGTGCAGACGTCGTTCACGGTGCAGCCGTTGCCGTCCGAGCAGGGCGTGCCGTTGGCCTTGCCCGTGCAGTCGCTGCCGCCGGTGTCGCCGCCGCCGTCCCAGTCGCAGTCCGGATCACCGGGCTGGCACTCGCCGTCGTCGATGCCGCCCACGCAGCCGGGGACGTTCACCTCGGTGCAGTGGCCGGCGTCGCAGAAGGGCACCGTGCAGCTGTTGCCGTCCTGGTCCGCGCACTCGGCGCTGTCGGAGCAGCAGCCTTCGCCGTCGGTCGCCACGTGGCGGCAGGTCTTGTCGGTGTGACAGAAGTCGGTCGTGCAGGCGTCGCCGTCGTTGCAGTCGGCGTGGGTCTCGCAGCAGACCGAGTTCTCGATGAGGTTGCACTGTCCGGCGGTGGTGCACTCCCAGACGAAGCAGGTCGCCGGGCCGTCCGGGTCCGGACCGCAGACGCTGGACAGCGTGCTGGGCGGCGCGCCGGGTTCACAGCAGTCGGTCGTGTTCTCGTACTGGCACGTGCCGTTCACGCAGGAGTCGGTCGTGCACGAGACGTTGTCGTTGCAGTCGGCGCTGGTGATGCAGCAGTCGAGGATCGGAGTGTTGTGGCAGACGTTCGACGCGCTGCAGGTGTCCTGCGTACAGGCCTTGCCGTCGTCGCAGTCGGTGTTGCTCAGGCAGCAGTCGAGCTTGGGCGGGTAGGTGCACGTGCCGGTGCCGATGTCACAGACCTGGAGCGTGCAGGGGTCGCCGTCGTCGGCGCAGTCGGCGTTCTGGGTGCAGCAGCCGGGCTGCATGAGGTGCTGACACTTCTGCAGGCCGATGTCGCAGCTGTCCGTCGTGCAGACGTTGCCGTCGTCGCAGGGGTCGGTGACGCTGGTGCAGTAGTCTGGATCCTGCGGGTAGGTGCACAGGTTCGAGCCCGTGTCGCACATGTCGATGGTCGACGGGTCACCGTCGTCGCACTCGTCGTCGCCGTTGCAGCACTGGTCGCCGCCCGTCACGACCGGGACCGGCGGCTGGCAGGTGTGGTTGACCGGGTCGCAGTCGTCCACCGTGCAGACGTCGCCGTCGTCGCAGTCGGCGTCGCCGACGCAGCAGCCGGCGATGATGTTCGAGCTGTAGCGGCAGATGTTGCCGATGCAGCGATCGATGTTGCACGGGTTGAGGTCGTTGCAGTCCGCGTTCGTCGTGCAGCACTGCTCCTTGAGCTCGGGCGGCTTGCAGGTCTTCGTCGCGGTGTCGCAGGCGTCGATGGTGCAAGCGTTGTAGTCGTTGCAGTCGGTGTCGACGGTGCAGCAGGTCTCGGCCTTGGGGAAGAAGCAGCGGCTGTCCCAACCGCAGCGCCCCTCGGCGCACTCGCCGGCGGTCGACGGCGGCACGCAGCTGTTGTCGAGGATGCCCTGGTAGGCCGACTTGTTGAGGTTCTTGGGCGAACCATAGAGGTTGTAGGCGGTGTTGCCGTACTTCTGGTTGTTCGCCGGGTTCTTGTTGTCGCCGGCCGGCCGCCAGTTGGTGCCGTCCGAGTTGTCCATGAACATGTGGCGGAGCTCCATGCTCCGCTTGTCCTTCATGGTCATCTGGGCGCTGTCGATGGTCACCTGGTCGACCACGGCGCCGGTGTTGTCCTTGAGCGTCAGCGTGTAGTTGACGGCGCCGCCGGTCTCGTAGGGATCGGGCAGCGAGATCGCGTTGCCGTACTGGTAGCTCGGGGTGAAGCCGCCGTTCTGGTTCTTGTCGGCGACGCGGGCGAGGACGATGTAGGTGCCCGGGTAGAACTTGAGGGCGTTACCGCCACCGACCGCGTTCACCGTCGCGATGATGTGGCTGCCGCCCAGGCTGGTCTCGAGGCGGTAGCCGGTCAGGTCGATCATCGCGGTGCCGGTGTTGTACAGCTCGATCCACTCGCCCTTGGCGTCGGCGATGTCGCCCGGCGAGAGCATGATCTCGTTGATGACCAGGTTGCTGGTCGTCGGCAGCGCGCAGTACAGCGGGTCGGGGTTGTTCTCGCAGGAGTTGGCGACGCAGTCGTCGATGGTGCTGGGGTCGTTGTCGTTGCAGTCCGCGTCGACCACGCAGCAGCTGGGCTGGCCGGGATCATCCTCGTAGATGCACTGCCCCTTCTCGGCGGTCACGTCCGGGAAGTTGCACAGGTTCAGCGTGCACGGGTTGTAGTCGTTGCAGTCCGAGGCGTCCGTGCAGCAGCCGAGCTCGGGCGGGCCGAAGCGGCAGCGCGAGGTCTTCTTGGTCGAGTCGAAGTAGCACATGTACGGGACGCAAGGGTCGTCGGGCTTGCAGTCCTCGTCGGTGTTGCAGCAGAGCGGATCGTCGATGGGCGCGTTGGTGCAGGTGTTGGTGGCGACGTCGCAGCTGTCGCTCGTGCACCAGTCCGAGTCGTTGCAGTCTTCGTTCGTCAGGCAGCAGCCCGCGATCGTGTCGTGGATGCACTTGCCGGTGACGTCGCACCAGTCGTTGGTGCAGATGTTGCCGTCGTCGCAGTCGTTGTTCGACACGCACTCGAGGCACTTGTTGTCGATGCAGTAGTCGCCGTACGGACACTCGAGCGGCGTGTCGCAGCACGACTCGCCCGTGCCCGCCGACAGCAGGCCGTAGCGGCACTCGTTGCTGACGCAGGTCTCCGCCGAGCAGACGAGCCCGTCGGCGCAGTCCTCCTTCGTCGCGCAGGGCTTGATCACGCGCACGTAGATGGCGGCCAGGCTCTCCGGGTTCGGCAGCGCCGAACCGTCAGCCGCCACCAGCCGCGCGGCGAGGTGTCGCTGGCCGTAGGGGACGTTGTTGAAGGTGAACGGCGTGGTCGTGTCGACCTCGGTCACCTGAACGCCGTCGAGGTACCACTTGACGTGGTACCCGGTCGCGCTCACGGCCGCGTTCGTCACCGAGATCGAGACGGTGACCGATGTCGGCGTCGTGTAGTTGACGACGGTGAAGTTGGCTGGCGACGTGATCTTGATGGTGGGGTCGGTCGCCGCCCCCAACATGACCGTCGAAAGCCACGTGTCCTCACCCGCGTCGGCTCCGACGTCGGTGCTCATCGGCTCGGGCGCGTCCTGACCGCTGCAAGCGGCGAACGTCGCGAGCGCTACACCAACGAGCAGCCACCTACAGCTCCCCCTGCGTAGATGCCAGCCTGTCATGCTTCTTCCCCTGTTCGTGCCTGTCGACCTGCCCAGAACCCGGCCCCGGACGGGAATGGACTTTGGCCTCGGCGCATTCTACGCCCTCCGAGGTCCCTCGCAAGCCGCTTTGAGGCGACTTCGCATACCGCCGTGGAAACCGGCAGCCCTTTCCCCCACAATCTCATGCAGTTGCCTTTCTTCGGCCCGGTAACCGAGCCGGGTTCGCAGCGTGCATCGCGCGCGCCGCCGTCAGCCGTCCTCCGCGGGTGGGGCCCTGCCCCCTGCCCGCGACGACCGCACCGATGGGCGCCCCATGCGGATGGAGTATAGAAGGTCTCTCGCGTCGGTGCCACTGGCCCCGGGCCCTCCGCGGTTGCATCGTGACGGCGGCCCGGCGGCTGAGTGACCGGCCCTCGGGCCAAGTCGGTGATCGCTTGACACCCCCTGGGCCGGCTGTTACCGACTGCAAGCCTTCGTTCCATCCGTCCGCCACCGCCGTCCCGTTCGGGAGGTCCTCTGATGAGGTTGCGTCGCTCGCCGCTCGCGCCCGCACTGCTCGCCGCCGCCCTGGTGACGGCCCCCGGCGCCCACGCTCAGACCGCACCCGAGGGGACGCCCACGTTGCCGGCGCCCGCCGAGGGCGGCGACGAGGTCGACGAGCTGGAGCAGCTCCTCGAGCAGGCCGGCGAGTCCGGGACGCTCGGGGGGTGGGAGGACCGGCCGGTCGAGCGCCCGCGCGCCTACCCGTGGATCGAGCACCACGGGTACTTCCGGTTCCGCGCGGACCTCTTCTACAACGGGCACCTCGGGACCGTGATCCCCGGCGTCCCCGGCACCGGCACCAGCGCGATCCCCGCGCCCATCACCGAGAACGTCGTCAACAACGACGGCAGCAGCGCCTTCGGCGACCAGGTCGGCAGCGAGGACGCGAGCACCATCGCCTACGCCAACCTGCGGCTCCGCTACGCCCCGACCATCCACGTGGCGCGCTCGATGCGCATCCACGCGACCGTCGACTTCCTCGACAACGTCATCCTGGGGTCGACGCCCGACTACGCCGGCTACCTCGTCCGCCCCGACGTCCCGCTCGTGGCGTTCAGCGGCGCCGCGGTCCCGCCGACGTCGGGTGTCAACGCCTTCCAGGACGGCGTCCGGGTGAAGGAGGCCTACGCCGAGTGGCAGCCGGCCTTCCTTCTGCGGGTCGGTCGGCAGGCCTCGCACTGGGGCCTGGGCATCCTGGCGAACGCCGGGCGGGACATCGACGACGACTTCGGCGACTACACCGACCGGGCCCTGCTGCTCCTCAAGCTCTACGGCGTCTACGTCGCGGGCGCATGGGACTATATATATAGTGGTGCGACGACGGCCGATCCCGCCGAGTTCTTCGGGCAACCCAAGGACCTGGGTCAGGCGGACGACGTCACGCAATGGGTGCTGTCGGTGTTCCAGCGTCCGCTCAGCGAGGAGGAGCTGGCGCAGCGGCGTGTCTCCTTCACCGAGAACCTGCGTCCTGCGTTCGACTGGGGTCTGTACGCCGTCTACCGTGAGCAGGACTTCGACCTGTCCACCCTGGCCTTCTCGGACGTCCTGAACACGGGCGGCCGCCGCAACTTCGACCAGCTCAGCCTCGTCCCGCGCCACGCCTGGGCCTTCATCCCGGATCTGTGGCTGCGCTACGCCAAGCGGTTCGACTACTTCAGCGGCATCCGCGTCGAGCTCGAGGCCGCCGCCATCTTCGGCGAGATCGACAACGTGTCCGAGGACGCCACGGTCGGCACGCCCAGCCGCTCCATCCAGCAGTTCGGCGCCGCGCTGGAGATCGAGTACGACCGTAACGACCTCAGCATCGGCCTCGACGCCGGCTTCGCCTCGGGCGACTCGGCCGAGGGCTTCGGCGTCGAGGACCGCCCGGTGCTCTCGGACGTGGACGGGGCGCCCAACCGCGACGTCACCGCCTTCAAGTTCGATCGCAACTATCGGATCGACCTGATGCTCTTCCGCGAGATCATCGGGACGATCACGAACGCCGTCTACATCAAGCCCTACGTCAAGTACGACCTCTTCGAGTCGGTCGAGACCGCCCTCGGCGCGCGGCTCGATCTGCTGTACGCCCGGGCCCTCGAGTCCGAGGCTACCCCCGGCAACGACCCGTTCCTGGGGCTCGAGGCCGACCTCCGCCTCTTCTACGAGGAGAAGGATCGCTTCAACCTCGACCTCGAGGCCGGCTTCCTGCTCCCGGGCGGCGCCTTCGACTATCGGCCGGTGGGCGCGACCGACCTCATCCGAGAGTCGGAGTTCGCGTTCACCATCCAGTCCCGGCTCACGCTGCTGTTCTGATCGCGTCTGCAGAGGCGAGCATGTCGCAACCGAAAGGCCCGAGCCCCGAGACCAAGCTCTGGGGCGGGCGGTTCCAGGCCTCCACGGCCGGCGTCGTCGAGGCGATGAACGCCTCGGTGGCCTTCGATCAGGCGCTCGCGCTCGAAGACATCGCGGGCTCGATCGCGCACGCGCGCATGCTGGCGGCCCAGGGGCTGCTGGCGGCGGACGAGCAGCAGGCCATCGAGGCCGGGCTGGTCGCCATCGCCGCCGAGGTGCGCCAGGGCGCGTTCGGGTTCACGGTCGCGCGCGAGGACGTCCACATGAACGTCGAGGGCGCCCTGACCGACCGCATCGGCGCGGCCGCCGGGCGGCTGCACACCGGACGCAGCCGCAACGACCAGGTGGCGCTCGACCTGCGGCTGTGGTTGCGGCGCGAGCTGACGCGCCTCGGCCACGAGCTGGTCGCCGCCGCGCGTGCCTTCGTGGACCTCGGCGAGAAGTACGCCGAGACGCCGATGCCCGGTTACACCCACCTGCAGCGCGGGCAGCCGGTCACCTTCGGTCACCACATGATGGCGTACGCGGCCATGATGCTGCGTGACGTCGACCGGGTGCTCGATGCGCGCCGCAGGGCCGCGGTGCTGCCGCTCGGCTCCGGGGCGCTGGCAGGGTCGCCGCTGCCGCTGGACCGCTTCCGCGTCGCGGCCGAGCTCGAGCTGCCCGAGATCACGTGGAACAGCCTGGACGGGGTCAGCGATCGCGACGCCGCCCTCGAGTCGCTGGGGGCCCTGGCCATCGTGATGGTGCATCTGAGCCGCCTCGCCGAGGAGCTCATCCTGTGGACCAGCCAGGAGTTCGCCTTCGTCGAGCTCTCGGACGCCTTCTGCACGGGCTCGAGCCTGATGCCGCAGAAGAAGAACCCGGACATCCCCGAGCTGCTGCGAGGCAAGGCGGGCCGGGTGTTCGGCGACCTGCAGGCGCTGCTGACCGTCATGAAGGGCCTTCCGCTGGCCTACAACAAGGACATGCAGGAGGACAAGGAGCCCGTCTTCGACGCGTTCACGACCGTCCGCACCTGCGTAGGCATCCTGCCCGACCTCCTGGGCGCCATGACCGTCCGGGCCGATCGGCTGGCCGGCGCGCTCAAGGACGGCTTCGTGCTGGCGACCGACCTCGCCGACCACCTGGTCGACCAGGGGGTGCCCTTCCGAGAGGCGCACCACGTCATCGGACGGGCGGTCGCCGTGTGCATCGAGCGCGGGGTCCGGCTCGAGGACCTGTCGCTCGACGATCTCCGCGCCCTGCACCCGGCGTTCGGCGACGACGCCCTGGCGGTCCTGGACCCGGGGCGCAGCCTCGCGCGGCGCGACCTGCCGGGCGGTCCGGCGCCGGCTCGGGTGCGCGAGTCGGCCGCTCGCGCGCGCGTGACGCTGGAGCAGCTCGCCGATCGGCTGGCCCAGGGCGGGCCCTCGGCCCTCGAGCAGGCGCTGGCCGAGGGTCGGCCGCTTCCGCCGCCGGTCGGCGCGTCGTGAACCACTTCCACCGCGTCGACGGCGAGCTGTGGTGTGAGGACGTCCCCCTGCGGCGCATCGCCGAGGACGTCGGAACGCCGACCTACGTCTACAGCGCCGCCACCCTCACCCGGCATTATCAGGTGTTCGACGAGGCGTGGGCCGAGGCCGACCACCTGGTCTGCTTCGCCGTCAAGGCGTGCAGCAACATCGCCATCCTGAACCTGCTGGCGGGGCTGGGGTCCGGGTTCGACATCGTCTCGGGCGGCGAGCTGCGGCGCGTGCTCGCGGCTGGAGGCGACCCGGGCAAGGTGGTGTTCTCCGGGGTCGGCAAGACCGAGGCCGAGCTGGAGCAGGCCCTCGAGGCCGGGATCCTGTGCTTCAACGTCGAGAGCGAGGCCGAGCTCGATCAGCTCGACGCCGTGGCGCGCCGCCTGGGCCGCCGGGCGCCCATCAGCCTGCGTGTCAACCCCGACGTCGACGCCCAGACGCACCCCTACATCTCGACGGGCCTGCGCAACAACAAGTTCGGCGTCTCGCACTCCCAGGCGCTGCGGATCTACGAGCACGCGGCCTCGCTCGAGGGCCTGCAGATCCTCGGCCTCGACTGCCACATCGGCAGCCAGCTCTCGGACGTCGAGCCCATGGCGGCCGCGCTGCGGCGGCTGTTGGATCTGCTGGACCAGCTGGAGCGGGCCGGCATCCAGGTGCACCACCTGGATCTGGGCGGCGGGCTGGGCATCACCTACGACCGCGAGACGCCCCCCTCCCCTGCGGCTTACGCCCGCCGGCTGCTGAGCGAGCTCGGCGACCGCAAGGTCAAGATCGTCCTCGAGCCGGGCCGCGTCATCGCCGGCAACGCTGGCGTGCTGCTGATGAAGGTCCTTCTGACCAAGGACAACGACGGCAAGCACTTCGTCGTCGTGGACGCCGGCATGAACGACGCCATCCGCCCGGCCCTGTACGGCGCCTGGCACGGGCTCGAGACGGTCGGGCCGCCTGCCAGCACCGCCGCGCGCGTCGACGTCGTCGGCCCCGTGTGCGAGTCGGGCGACTTCTTCGCCCGCGACCGAGAGGTCCCGCTCGTGGCAGCCGGGGACCTCGTGGCGCTCATGAGCGCGGGCGCGTACGGCTTCACGATGTCCAGCAACTACAACAGCCGTCCTCGCGCGGCCGAGGTGCTGGTCGAGGGCGACCGCTTTCACGTCATCCGCGACCGCGAGCGGATCGAGGACCTGCTCCGCGGCGAGCGCCTCCCGCCGCGCTGAGCCGACGCGAATCGGGACGGGACGCCCGGGACGACGGGACCCGCGCGCGCCCAGGGCGGTCGCAGAGTCGCCAATGGGCTCGCCACGCCTCGCGTTCAGCGCGGCGAGCCTCGCTACGCCGGAGCACGAGCGACCTCGTTCAGTCCGGTCGTCGGACTCCGAGGTGGACTCGTGGCGGCGAGTCTTGACGGCCTGCTCCAGCTCGCTGGGGCTCGTGGGTCGCGCAGCTCGCTGCGGGCAACGCTCGACGGACTCTGCGATGCCCCTGCGCGCGCGCCGAGCAGGGCTGGGCGAAGCGCGGCGACTCGGGGTACGCTGCGCGCCGTGCGCCGTGGTCCGAGCCGGGTGACGCCGGGGGGAGCGAGCGCTCGACACGAAAAAGGATCGAGCCGCTATGAAAAGGTTGCAGAGCCTCCCGCCGGTCGCGGCGCGCCGACGGCCCCATCGCTGGGCCGCGCGAAGGGTGCACGCTTCTTGCACAGGTGCCCTGGCATGACGACGCGTGCTCGACATCGGTCCGCCGGCTTCACCCTCATCGAGGTGGTCATCGTGATGGCCATCCTGATCATCCTCGCGGCGGCGGCCATCCCGAACGTCATGGGCGGCTTCCGGGACCAGCCGATCATGATGGCCACGAACGCCACCATCGACGTGTTCACCTTCGCGCGGGTCCGGGCGGTCAACGACTTTCGCGCCTACGGCGTGCGAGTGGCCCCCGACGAGGGCGAGGGCGGCCTGATCTCGGTCCACGCCGGCACCGGCCCGGCCTGCTCGACGGTCGGCTGGGGCGTGCCCGTCCGGACGCTCGACTTCGGCGCCAGCCGCGAGTTCGGTGCGCTGGCGGGGGACGGGCCGGACGTTCGAATCGTCCAGCTCACCCCGGCGCGGGACGTCTTCCAGGTCTGCTTCACGCCCGACGGGCGCACCCTGGACATGCAGACCATGAAGCCGGTCGCGCCCGAGCAGTTCACGGACTACGCGGCCGGCGATCTCATCGTGTCCATCTCGGCCCACCACGACGAGGCGCCCGTGGGCATGCTGCACCACGTCATCGTGCCGTACTCGGGCAGCCCGCGCTGGACCTTCGGCGAAGACCACGCCCACCCCGAGGGCGGCGAGGGGGGCTCGTGATGCTGACCCGGATGCGTCAGGGCTTCACGCTCATCGAGCTGCTCATCGTGGTCGCGGTGACCACGCTCGGCTTCGTGGCCCTGTTCGATCTGCAGGCCTCGACCCTGCGCGGCATGGCCAGCATGCGGCGGATGCTCGAGGCGACCATGCTCGCGGAGAACTTCATCGAGACGCTGCGCCTCGAGCTCAGCGCCTGGACGCCTGGCTCCAACCTCGGCAACCCCGCGCTGTTTCCTCACCTGTCGGACCTGCCGACCGACGCCTCGGCCCAAGCGGGCAGCCAGACGACCGGCGACGCGACCGGCGACCTCGCGCCCGGCTGGATCATCGCCGACCAGGAGGCCTCCGCGGACCGGCGGGTCTCCATGGCGGGTGACCTGCACCCGCTCGACTTCAACGCCGGCATCCGCGCCGCGATGCTCGAGCCGGGGATGGAGGACGTCCAGCAGCCCTTCTGCCTGCTCTACCGGCTGACCTGGCTCATCCCGGGCGCGGCCATCCGGGCCGAGGTCGAGGTGTCCTGGCCGCTCGACACGGCCGACATGGAGTCCTTCCTGCTCTGCGACTTCAACGCCTCGACGCGGCTGGACCAGGTGCGCTCGGTCACGCTGACCTCGACCCTGTCGACCAACCTCTTCCACCGGTGATGCCGACGATGCGCCCGCCCTCTGCCCAGACCCAAACGCGCCGCGGCTTCACGCTCGTCGAGCTGATGGTCGCCGTGCTCGTCGGCAGCATCGTCCTCGTCGGCGTCTACACGATCTACTCGGTCAGCGTGCGCGGCTACCGCGTCCAGGACCAGGCCGTGCAGGCCATCGGCCAGCTCCGCACGGCGATGCACCAGCTCAAGAGCGATCTCCGCAGCGCCGCCTTCAACGCGCCGGCCCAGTCCGAGGTCGAGACCTGGGTCCGCGTGGTCGGCGCGCCGCCGCTGGCCGCCGTGGCCATCGACGTGGACCCCCAGACCCCGGTCGCGCACGCCGGCGTCAACACGGCCATCGCGCCGCAGCGCCTGCGGCTGCTGGGCGACTACGACAGCCACCGGGTGTGGACCACCGTCCGCATCGAGGGGACCATCGTCACGCTGCAGTGGAACCCCGAGCACGGCGGGCAGGCCGAGTTCGAGCGCATCTTCAACAGCGAGCGCTTCCTGCGCATCGAGATGTACGGCGAGGCGCGCCAGGAGCAGTACATCCCGATCGCCTCGACCAAGTGGGACGTGAACGCGCCCCAGGTCACGGTCGCCTCGCAGGTGCTCGACGTGAAGGGCTACGGGGCCGGACACGAGGTCACGGTGGCCAGCTACATCCGCTATCGGCTCGTCCGCGACACGCGCCGCAACGACGCGAGCGTCAAGTACGACCTCATCCGCGAGCGGCTCGACACGCAGGGGCAGCCCATCGCCGGCAGCTGGCTGGTGGTCGCCGAGAACATCGTCGACATGCAGTTCTACGACCTGTGCTTCAACATCACCGCGCCCGAGCTGGGGACGATGCGCCAGACGCCGGTGGACCTGCGCTGCTACCCGAACCTGGCCGCCGTGCCCGAGGCCTATTCGCTGGCGCCGGACGACGACAACCAGTCGCATCTGCTGCGTTCGGTGACCGTGAAGATCGCCGCCCGCACGCCCTACGAAGACCCCGAGGTGCCCTTCGCGCCTCGCCCGACCATCGACCAGCCGCTGAACGCCTTCGAGGTGGACCCGGAGACCGAGGGCGCCGCGCGCGTCTTCGAGGGGGCCGCGACCGTGTTCCTGACCAGCGTTCAAGCGAGGAGGCAGTGATGCAGGCTCCCAGGTGCGGTGACGGCGCGCGCCTCGTCGGCGAGCGCGGCTCGATGCTCGTCGTGGCGCTGCTCGTGCTGCTCGGCCTCAGCGGCGTCGGGCTGGTCATGGTCCAGAAGGTCAACGACGAGATCCACTACATCGGCAACATCCGACGCGGCGTGATGGCCTACCACATCACCGAGAGCGGGGCCTATACCGCCCTCGCCTACGCCGACCGCCTCGGCCCGACCGGCTTCATCTCGGCCGTCGAGCTGTCGCGCCCCGATCCGAGCCAGCCCGCCGAGTGGTCGCCGGACGACCTCATCGGCGGCGGCCAGTACTTCGACATGAGCGCCGCCGGCAGCTTCGGCTTCGAGGGGTACGTCGAGTCGACGGACACCGCCGCGCCGGTGAGCGCGCCGCCGATGGACTTCCGAGTGCGCGTGACGTCTTCGGGCATGTTGCAGCCGATCGTCGGCTACGCGGTGTCGGGGCCGGGGTCGCGGTGCCGTTTCAAGTACCAGTTCGACACCGACGGTAACGTCGGGGACACGTCGAGCACGGACGACACCGTGTTCTCTGCGTGGAAGCGGATTAGGGCGCTGATGTACATCGGGCCGCTCCCGTGCGATCGCACGGCGGGGGCCCTGGGCACGGCGTCGTGATTGGGAGGGGAGCGCGATGAAGTCTCGACACCTCAGCCGTCTTTGGGTGCAGACCGCGGCGTTCGGGCTCGCCGCCGTCGCCGCGCTGTCGCCCGGGCAGGCCCAGGCGCAGGACGCGTCCGACGCCGTCAAGCCCCTCGTCCTCATCCTGCTCGATACGTCGGGTTCGATGGAGTACGAGTCCGGCACGACGCTGTCGCCCAGCCAGGAGTTCACCGTCCCGCACTGCGAGGAGCCGACCGCGACCGCGCCGGACTTCGGCATCGGCGTCGGCAACTATCCGAAGTCGCGCCTCGTCGCGGCCAAGGAGGTGCTGACCGGGACCTACGAGAACTACTGGTGCAAGTACGACTACCGCACCAACCCCGACTACGAGGACTTCGAGTACCCCATCCCGCACGTGCGGCCGTGCTCGTACGACGTGGTGACTGGCCTCAGCAACTGCGACGAGCCGGCCCAGAAGTTCGACGGCCTGCTCGACGTCAAGCGCGACGACTTCAAGTTCGCGCTGATGACCTTCGACTCGCGCGAGAGCCTCGAGGCCAACGCCGAGGGCATGTACAGCTACGGCCCGGACACGGCGTTCGACATCAACCTGGGCATCCGAAACGAGGTCTGGGGCGAGCCCAACGACCCCAACGTATGGGGCACCGACGGCTGGTCGTTTTCGGACCAGCACCGCAGCGTGAACAACCGCGGGCAGCTCATCCCGCCGCCGCTCGCGGACACGTTCAACGACATCCGCGCCCAGAATCGGCTGATGCAGTACGAGGTCGGGACGACGGTGGGCTACTGGGGTACGCCCCTGTCGCCGATGCTCTCCGATGCCCGCTGGTTCCTGCAGAACCACGAGACCGTCAAGCCGTTCGACGTGAACACCGGCCTCGGTGACCCCTACATCAACTGCCGCGAGCGCGTCGTCATCCTCATCACGGACGGCCGCGCCAGCCAGGGCGAGGGCGTCGGAGGCTACGGCACCACGATGTCGGCCATCACGGCGCTCAAGAACACGCCGCCGACGCCGGTGCGCGTCTACGTCGTCGGGTTCAACCTGGCGACGCCCGACGTCAGCATGCTGGCCGACCTGTCGCCCGAAAACGGCGGCCCGGCCAACGGGGTGTACATCGTCGACTCGCCGCAGGATCTCGCCACGGCCCTGTCGGACATCTTCAACATCGTCATCTCGGACACGCGCAGCCGGTCGAACGTGACCTTCACCAACGCGACCCAGTCGATGGTGGACCAGCAGTACCAGCTCAGCGCGGCCTTCCAGCCCGATCCGCTGGTGTCCAACAACCAGATCGGCTACCTGAACCAGACCGTCTACCGGTGCTCGGCCGAGTGCGGCAACGTCGGCGGCCCCAGCTGCGCCCGCGATCTGGTCCGCATCCACGACCGCCTGAACACCCAGACGGACCGGACCCTCCTGACGGTCGTCGCGGGCCTCGTCGCGGCGCTGGACAACTCGCTCCTGGCGCTGGCGACGGACGATACGCTCATGGCCGAGCTCTTCGACGTCCCCCAGACGGGGCAGCTGCCGAAGCTGGATCCCGTGTCGATCGTCAAGACGGGCTCCTCGCTGCTCGATCTCATCATCAACACGGCCGACGACACGCTGGGAGACGCGTCCGACTATGCCGTGCAGTACGAGTACATGAAGCAGCTCATCAAGCTGATCCGCGCCGAGGACGGCTCGGTGCGGCAGGGGCGCAAGCTGGGCGGCATCGGGTACTCGACGCCGATCGTCCAGGAGCCGCCCGAGGTCGGCAAGTACCCGATCCGCAGCTGGAACCAGTACGCCACGACGGTCGACCAGGACGTGAAGTACGCGCCGCAGTGCCGGCCCACGATGGCCTACGTGGGCACGCACGACGGGCAGATCCACGCCTTCCGCATCGACCGTCGCGGCCCGAGCGAGCTGTGCAAGGACCAGGCCGTCCCGGTCCAGGACGAGGACGACATGGGGCGCGAGCTCTGGTCGATCGTGCCGCAGCACCTGCTCAAGCGCTCGCACGCGCTGGCCTCGCAGGCCATCCACCTGATGAACGGGCAGCCGGTCGTCGCCGACGTGCTGCTGTCACGCAACGATCCCCTGACGGCCAACACGGTCAACGAGGCGGCCCAGTGGCGCAGCGTGCTGACCACGGGCTACGGCAACGGCGGGACCGGCTACATCGCCATCGACGTGACCCATCCGCTCGAGGGCGAGGACGTCTCGGTCCTGTGGGAGCTGGACCACGAGTCGCGCTGCTACCAGGGCAACTGCTACGCCCCGAACACGGGGAAGACGAACGACTTCAGCCGTCTGGGGCTGACCACGGCCCGGCCGGCCTACGGGACGGCCTTCGTGAACGGCAAGGAGATCGCCATCGTCGTGCTGCCGGGCGGTGACACGCCCGAGAGCAGCTCGAACCCCGAGGCGGGCAAGGTCGTCTACGTCGCGGCCCTCAGCGACGGACGCAAGCTGGCCGAGTTCTCCAACGCCAGCGGCAACGTGGTCCGGATGGACGGCACGCCCGTGACCCTGCTGTCCCCGTTCACCGGCAGCCCGACGCTGTACTCGAACGTGCCGGGCGTGGTGACGACGCGCGGCTTCATCGGCGACGCCGGCGGGCGCCTGTGGCGCATCGACATGAAGAGCAGCGACCCCGACAACTGGCGGCTGCAGCTCTTCCACGACGCCTACGCGGCCGGCGGCGCGGTCGACGGGGCCACCCTGAGCGACCGCCAGCCGGTGTTCGGCGCGCCCGCCGTGGCCCTCGACGGCCCGTACGGCCACGTCGCGGTCGCCTATGGCACCGGCGCCATCGACTACCTCGCCAAGACGCCGAACTCGCGGTCGGTCGTCTACTCGGTCTCCGAGGTGACGCAGGTCGATGGCACCATCGACGTCCAGGAGAACTGGTCGAAGGTCTTCGAGCCGGGCGAGAAGCTCACCGGCGAGCCCACCATCTTCGCCCAGAAGGCGTACTTCACGACCTTCGTGGAGAACACGCTGGACCTGTGCGCGGCCGGCGGTGGCCGCCTGTATGGCGTCCACTTCACGCAACACGACTCGACGGCCACCAAGAAGGACAACACGGTCGCGGCCTTCGACGACGACGGCGACCCGACCACGCTGTCCGTGGTCAAGTTCGTCAGCACGGGCCAGTCGGTCCCCTACGGCGTGCAGGTCGTCGAGCGCCCATCGTGCCTGCCCGACGGCACCGCGGGCGGCGGTGGCGGCTTGGCGAGCAGCACCGCTCCGCAGCGCGGCGCCCTCGAGCTGGTGGTCAACGTCGCGCAGGGCGACACGGGCTCGGCCAACACCATCCCGCCGGGCGTGGACGCCTCGACCATGGGCACCAAGACCCTCACCCACGCGCTCGCCGACTCTGGCGAGACCCTCCACTCGTCGGCCTGGGGCAATGTCCTTTACTGACACGCTACGCGCCTTGGTCCTCTCGGCGGCCGCAGCCGGCCTCGTCGCCGGCTGCGGCTCCGAGCCCCCGCCCTCCCCTCCCCCGGTGGCCGAGCGGACGCCGCCGACGCCGGGACCCGCAGGACCGGCGAACCTGGACGCGTTCGGCAACCTCAAGGCCGCGGCCGAGCGGGTCATGGGCTTCCACCTGCCCATGGGCACCGAGCGGCGCGGCGCGGCGCGCGTCGTGGCGGGGATGTACATCGACACGACGGAGGCGCGGCTCACGCGCTTTTATCGCAGCCGCGGCTACACGTTGACGCGCACCTTGACGGCGCTCGAGGTCTCGCACGCCGAGCGCACCTTGGCCACCTTGCCCGAGTCGGACGCCAAGCGCTTCGCGAACGCCGTGATCCGCGTCGAGCAGGGCCCCGGGCCGGGTTACACGCTGCGCTTCGACTCTGGCGAGGTCGCGCTGGTCCAGCCGCCGCTCCTGCAGCTGGTCGAGGCCGAGCGGCAGGCCGCAGGCATCGCGCCGCCGACCGCGACCGTCGGGGGAGACGACGCCGAGGCCAAGGACGACGCGCCCGCTCCGTCGAAGACCACGGCCTACGTGCCGACGACGCCCAAGCGCCTCGAGCAGCACGAGCTGTCGCGGCTACGCAAGTCGGCCTTCGAGCGCCAGGTGGACCCCAAGCGCGCGCGGGACGTCTCGGACCGGGTCTACGAGTGGCAGAAGGCCAACCCGGGGCGCGCCTTCATCGACTGACCCGACGCACGCGGCGTGGCGCGAGGGCGGCGATCCCGGGCTTGGCCGGAGCCGCCGCGATCCGGTAGGAATGGGCGCCGAGGGCACCACGCTGTGACGGGGGCCCGCTCGGAGGTTCCCCATGCGCACCGCTCGCCCGCTGAAGTCGCTCTTGCTCCAGGTGGCCCTCGCCCTCGTGTTCACCTTCGCCGTGGCTCCCGTAGCCCTGGCCTCGGACGACGCGCGCCTCGGCCTCGGCCTCAAGTCGGTCGTCTCGGGCAAGGAGCTGCCGGCCATCACCCTGGCCCCCGGCGAGGCGGTCAAGGCGCTGACGGTCAAGCTCGAGCGCGGGGACGGCAAGCGCCTCACGCTCAAGGCGGCGGGCCTTCCGGCGGGGCGACCGAAGGTGCTGCCGATCGACCAGCCGAACGGGGTGTTCGCCTACCGGGCCGAGTTCCACGTCGTGTGGGGCGACAAGTCCACGTCGACGTTCACCACCGAGTTCAAGGCGACGCGGGTCGGCAAGCTCGAGCTTCGGATCGGCGCGGGCGACGTCGACCTCGAGGGGCGTCGCCTCACGTTCCAGATCACGAACCCGGCGGCCAGCGCCGAGCTGGTCATCCTGGGTGAGCGCGGCAGGGAGCTGGGGATCGTCCGCGAGTCCTGGGAGGACGCGCCCCCGGGCACGCCGCTGGAGCTGACGTGGGACGCGGTCGAGGGCGACATCGTCCGCATGGATCTCAAGGTGACGGACGTGGCGGGGTTCTGGGCGGGCATGCAGATCACGCCCTTCTCCATCGAGATCCCCCACGACGAGGTGGTCTTCGAGTCGGGGCAGGCGGCGGTGCGCGACAGCGAGGCGCCCAAGCTGCAGCGCACCATGGCGCACATCCAGGAGGCGCTGGCGAGGCACGGCACGTTGCTGCAGCTCAAGCTGTTCGTGGCCGGGTACACGGACACGGTGGGCGGCCGGGCCTCGAACCAGGAGCTGTCGACCCGCCGGGCGGCGGCCATCGCCGGATGGTTCCGCAAGAACGGCTTGAAGATCCCGATCTACTATCAGGGCTTCGGCGAAGACGCGCTGGCCAAGCCGACCCCGGACGAGACCGAGGAGCCGGCCAACCGGCGCGCGCTGTACATCCTGTCGAGCCAGCAGCCGGGGACCAGCGCGTCGGTGCCGCGCGGCGACTGGCGGAAGCTGTAGTCGGTCCTTCGCGCGCGGCGAGGCGCCGCGCACGTCGCGTTCGTCACAGGGCGATGGGCGCGGTCGGGATGATGTACAGGGCGGTCGCCTGATCGGGGACCCCCTGCGCGTCGGTCACCCGGGCCGCGAAGAAGAACCCGGACAGCTTGATCTGCGTGAACGGGATGGTGATCTCGACGGCCAGGCTGGTGTCCGTCACGGCGCCGCTGAGGGTGCCGTTGGCGGCCAGGGTCAGGCCGGTCGGCAGGCCCGACTTGGGGATGAAGGTCTTCACCAGGCCGGGGATGGGCTCCTCGGCCCAGGCGTAGGGCTTCTTGCCGCCCTTGGCCTGCAGCTTGGCGTTGTACGGCACCGGGATGCCGTCGACGACCAGGATGAGCGGCAGCACGATGACCTTCGTGACGAAGAGGTCGATCTGCTGGTCGCCCAGGATCTCGAGGGGGGCGATGCTGACGGGGAGCTTGAGGGCCTTGCTGGCGGTCAGCGTGGGGTCGCCGTTGTCGAAGACCTTGGCCGTGAACTCGAAGGTGCCGTCGCCGGTCGGCGTGCCCGAGATGGTGCCGTCCGAGGCGAGCGACAGGCCGGGCGGGAGGGCGCCCGACGACAGGCCCCAAAACCAGGGCGCGGTGCCGCCGACGGCCTTCAGGGTCGTCTGGTAGGGCTCGCCCTCGAGGGCGAGCGGCAGGGGCGAGCCCGTGGTGATGTGCAGGCCGTGCTCGAGCACGACGAGGCTGAGGATCTCGGTGTCCTTGGTGCCGGCCGCGTCCAGGACGTCGGCGCGGAACGAGAAGGAGCCGACCGAGACGCTCGCCCCGGAGAGCACGCCGTCCGCCGCCAGGGTGATGCCCGGCGGCAGGTTGCCCTGTCCGACCGACCAGGTGTACGGCGGCGCTCCGCCGGTGGCCTCGAGCGTGAACGCGTAGGCGGCGCCCTCGAGGACCGGCGGCAGCTCGACGGTCTCGATGGTGAGCGGGCGCGGGACGCACTCGCCGTCGGCGCAGTCCTCGGCCTCGGCGCAGTCCGCGGCCGAGATGCAGCCCACGCAGACGCCCTCGAAGCAGGCGAGGCCCTCGGCGCAGTCCTCGAGTTCGAACGCGCTGCCGACGTCGTTGCACACCAGACGTTGGCCGCTCACGCAGCCAGCAACGCCCGGCGGGCACACCTTGGCGGGGGCGACCTCTTCGGCGGCGTCGGGGTCCGACGCGTCGGCCGCGTCATCTCCGGCGGTGACGTCGCCCCCCTTGGCGTCGACGTCGCCTTCGGCCCCGAGGTCGCCCGCCTCCGTGTCCGACTTGCCCGTGGCCGCGTCGTCGCTGCATGCTCCGAGCAGCACGAGCATCAGCCCCAGCCCCAACGTCCCTACCCTGCCGCAGACCCTCTTCATCCGAGCCCTCCCTGGTGCGCGGCGGAGTATACTGAATTCGTCCGAAGAGGCCGCGTCTCATGCGACGCCTCTCGACGGGAGCCCCCCAATGAAGCCCTCGCCCAAGCGCCTCGCCCGCAGCCTCGCCGCCCTCCCCCTGGGCCTCGCGCTCGCCCTGACCGCCTGCCCGCTGCTCGAGGAGCTCGAGCGCCGCGGCCTCGAGCCCGTCGCCGTCATCGACGACCTGACGCCCGAGGTCGAGGCCTCGGCCCTGCAGCTACGCCACGGCCCGACGCTGAACGAGCTGGCCGCCTACTACTGCCCGCGCCTGTCGGGCGACCCCCTGACCCGCGCCGCCTGCTCGCTGACCCTGGGCCCGGCGCCGCACCGCTCGCACATGGCCTTCGAGTTCGGCATCACCATCCGCGTCGCCAACCCGAACGAGGTCCCCATCCCCGCGCTCGACATCCTGCTGGCCCTCACGCTCTTCGACGCCCACGAGGCCGAGGCCCTCGGCGCCATCTGCCTCAGCCTGTGCGGCGCCGACGACCCCGAGTGCGACGGCACCCCCAAGCCGGGCGCCTGCGTCAGCACCCAGGACGACATCCGCACCATCGACGACTTCATCGCGCGCCTGCCCGGGCTCATCGAAGACATCGCCAGCGGCAAGGCCGAGGAGGAGCTGCGTAAGTCGACCATCGCCGCCGGCGGCGACATCGTGCTCGACCTGGCCTTCGTCATGGGCATCGACCAGGCCCTGGGCGTCTTCGAGAAGACCGCCTGGGCCTACGTCGAGGATCTCCTCGCCGGACGCGACGCCTCGCTGGTCGTGCCGGTGTCCGCCGAGGGCAGCGTCTTCGTCCAGGTGCCCGCCCTGGGCCGCGTCGGCGTCAACTACGGCCCGCTGAAGACCACCTGGAACATCGAGGAGAGCCTCTGAGGCCGGGTCTCAGGGGGCTGACCCGCTGAAACGAGGCCCCAGGGGCCTGCACCTCAGTCGCACACGGGGTTCGCCTGGCCCGGGGTGCCGGCCGGCGCCCCGTCCGCGGCGGGCCCGCCCGCGCACCAGGACGCGGGCAGGTCGTTGTCGGCGGCGTCGGTGGCGTCAGCCGACAGCGACAACGTCGTGAACGCCGGCACGCCCCAGCCGCTCTGGGTGTCCCAGGCCACGGCGTCGACCACGGCCTCGCCGCAGGTCAGGGCCAGCGAGTCGGCCGTGTTGGACAGCGCCAGGCCGCTCCAGACCGCGTCTGGGACGACGCCGGCCAGCGCCGCCGCGTCCGCGGTGCGAGCGAGCACCACGGCCTCGCCCGGCCACACGAGGAAGGTGCCGGCCTCGACCGCCGGCAGGGTCCAACCCTCGCTGGGGGCGCTCGACAGCACGCAGCCGGCCAGGTCCAGCGGCGCGTCCGTCACGTTCGTCAGCTCGACCCACTCGCCGGTGGGATCGAGCGGGACGATCATCAGCTCGGTCAAGACGACCTCGCCCGCGGCGGGCGGGAGCGGGAAGTCGACGCACTCGCCCAGGGCGCAGCTGGCCCCGAGGGCGGCGCAGTCCTGGCCCGGCGCGGCCGGCCAGGTGCACGCGGCGGCGTCGCCATCGACGACACACGACGCCGGCCCGGTCACGTCGCCTACGAGGACGTCGTCCAGGCAGACCGTGCCCGGGTCGGCGCCGCACGGGTCTGGCCAGCAGGGGCTGTCGGTGGCCTCGACCAGCGGCGCCTCGACCGGGTCGTAGGCGGTCTCGGGATCCAGATCGCAGACCGTCCACGAGTGGCCGCCGTCGACGCTGACCCGGCCGGCCAGGGCCAGCGTTCCCTGTCCGCGCAAGCGGACCGAGCCCGCCCAGGCGTCCACGTCCTTCGCTTCGTCGGCCTCGGTCGCGTCCCAGTCGGCGACCGGCGCGGCGTCCGCCCACTGCCACTGGCTGGAGGTCGCGGCGGTGCCGGCCGCGGCGACGCCGACCTGCACCAGGATGCTCTCGGCGGCGCTGTTGTCGGGGCCGGCGTCGGTCAAGCCGGCCTCGGTGAAGCGGACCTGGACCGCCACATCGGTCCCCGCGGGCGCCGTGAGGGTCGCCTCGCCCGCCACCCAGCAGGCGTCGACCGGCTCTACGTCGCCCGGGCACGGCGGGTTCGGGTCGCCGGGCGTGCCCGTGTGCAGGCCGACGGTGCCGACGCCGCCGCACCAGGCGCCGAGGTCGTCGTTGCGCTGGGCCGACAGGTGGAACGGGCTGAGCGCGTTCGACACGCCCGTCGCGAAGCTGAACTTGGACGTCCACGCGACCTGGTCGACGATCGCCCCGCCGCAGGTCAAGGTCACGCCGGGGCCCGTCTTGGCGATGGTGAGGCCCGAGCCCCACGAGTAGCTGGCCGGCAGGCCGCCGTTGGTCGTCGGGTCGGCGCTGGCCGCCAGGACGATGCGGGCGTCGACGCCGAGGACCAGCGCCTTGTTCAGCGTGTGCACCGACGTGCCCGAGGTCAGCAGGCACCCCTGCAGGTCGACCGGGTGCGTCGCGAGGTTGGTCACCTCGACCCACGGGGTCGCGCCCGCCTCGGGGGTGACGAGCAGCTCGGTGAAGGCGACCTCGCCAGCCAGCGGCGCGACGGCGGCCCCCGCGCAAGCCGCGTCGGCGCAGACCTGTCCCTGGGCCGCGCAGTCCACGGCGCTGGGCAGCCACTCGCACTCGAAGGCGTCGGCGGCGGTCGGCACGCAGGCGGCCTCGCCCGGAAAGGTCCACAAGGTGACGCCGTCCGGCTGGCAGGCGGGCGCCGGCGCGTCGGTGCAGGGGTCCGCCTCGCAGGGGTCGGCGACCACGGTGACTGCGGTGGCGTCGGCGGGGTCGAAGCCGTCGGCGGAGCCGGGATCGCGGTCGCACAGGGTCCAGGTGAGGCCACCATCGCGGCTGGCGCGGGCTGCGGCGACGCGCTGGCCGACGGCCTCGAACGGGAGCGACAGGCCGGCCCAGGCGTCGACGCCGTCGAGATCCACCCAGCCGGTGGCCGGCTCGGCCGCGGTCCACTGCCAGCTGCCCGGGTCGGCGGCGTCGGCGGCCGGCGCGTGGCCGACCTCGACCTTCAGGGCGGCGGGGGTGTCGACCCCGGGGGTGGCGTCGGTCAGGCCGGCCTCGAAGACGGTGACATCGACCCGCAGGGGGTGTCCGACGAAGCCGGTCGCCTGGGCAGGGCCGACCAGGACGCACAGGTCGACGGTGGTGTCCGGGACCGGGCAGGGGTTGTTGGGGGCGCCGGGCGTGCCCAGGTCGCCCGCGCCGTAGGGCGTCGAGGCGGGGCACCACGAGAACGGCGAGTCGTTGAGCGCCCCGTCGGTCTTGGTCGGATCGAGCGCCATCGCGACGCCGCTGGCGACGGGCCAGTCGACCGCGCCATAGCTGACCGAGTCGATGACCACGTCGTCGCAGGCGAGCGTGACCGAGTCGACGAAGTTGTCGAGCAGCATGGTCGCGTAGACGTAGTCGACCTCTACGCCGCCGTTGTTGGCGGCCTCGCCCGAAAAGCCCAGGACGAAGCGGGCGCCCGGCTCTAGCCCGATGGGGCCGTCCTCGGAGGCGATCAGCACGAGGTCGGTCGCGTCGTCGACCAGGACGCAGTCGGTCAGGTTCAGCAGGGCGTCGGTGGTGTTGACCAGCTCGATCCACTCGCCGTGCGGGTCGTTGACGGCCTGCGGGTTCACCATCAGCTCGGCGATGACGATGTCGCCGGGCAGCGGCAGGGTCAGGCCGGCGCCGGGCTCGCAGCTGGGCGTGCAGCCGTCGTAGGGGTTGTCGTTGCCGTCGTCGCAGGTCTCGCCGCCGTCGACGACGCCGTCGCCGCAATGGGCCGCCACGCAGTCGGTGCGGCAGGCGTCGGGCTCGGTGTCGCTGTTGGCCGCGCCGTCGTCGCAGTCCTCGCCGTCGTCGAGGTGGCCGTCGCCGCACTCGGGTGTGGGCGGCAGCTCGGGGCCGGCGTCGTCGGCGTCGGTGGCGGCGTCCGGCGCGTCGGCGGCCGCGTCGGCGTCACCGGTGGCGTCGGAAGTCGTCTGGTCGGCCGGGACGTCCGGGTCGGCATCGAAGCCCGCGTCGTCCACGTCGGGGGCGGCGTCGGCGCCCGCGTCGGGGTCGGCGTCGGGCGGGGGGGTGGCGTCGGCGTCGCTCGAGGCGTCGCCGCTGACGTCGGCGTCGGGGGCGGTGGAGGCGTCGTCGCCGCATCCGGGAGCGATCGCGAGCGCGAGGGCCGTGACGAAGACGAAGCGTAGAGCCGACCAGGACATGGGCTGAGGACCTCCGGACGAGGTCGGGACCATAGTCAGCGGGTCCGGCGGACGCAAGGTGCGGCGGCGGGGCCTCGGCGGGCGTCAGGGGCCGTCGAGCAGCGCCTCGAGATAGGCCGAGGGGCCGAGGTAGACGTCCTGGGTCTGGCAGCTCAGGCCGGCGCCCTCGAAGGCGCCCTGCCCGTCGCCGACCTTCCAGGCGCCGGAGGCGTCGAGCTCGAGCGTGGACCAGCGCAGCTGCTTGGCGATGGGCGGGGGCAGGCGGAAGCGAAGCGACCAGGCGCCGTCGGGGTCGACCGCGGGGTCGAGGTCGAGCAGCAGCGAGTGGTAGAGCGCCGGCCCGGGGCCGAGCAGGACGTCCAGGCCGGGCACGGGCGAGCCGAAGGTGACACGGACGCGGCTGGGGAAGGGGATGGTGGACCAGGGCACCAGCGGAGCGGCGGCGCGGTCGGTCAGCACCTGCTGGACCTCGACGGTGACCTGGGGGCCCGCGTTGGTGGCGCACCAGCGGCGCTGGATGAGGGAGGTGGCCGCGAAGACGTCCTTGGGGATGGCGGCCGTGTCGACCATTTCGCGCTCGGCGGCGGTCAGGGCCGGCGGGGCGCGGTCCAGCACGCGCACCTGCTTGAGGACCAGGCGGTCGGGCCCGGTCTGGGCCGGCGAGGTCATGGGCCAGGCGCCCGCCATGCGCTTCCACTCGAGGTCGAGGACCAGAGACGAGGCGCGCTGGGCCTTGGGGAGCGCGGCGTTGGCCTCGGCGAGCCAGAGGTCGGCGAGGGCGCCGATGTGCTGGAAGAGGAAGGCGAGCTCGGCGTCGCTGGCGACCTCGGCGGGGTCGGGGCTGGCGCTCTGCAGGCGGTCGATGCCCGCTGGCGTCACGCGCGAGACCTCGGGCAGCGCGTCGACGCCGGGCGGCGGGTTGGTCACGCTGAGGGCGCCGTGCTGGGCGTTGACCACCATCTCGCGGACGGGCGCGCCGACGAGCGGCTGGGCGACGGAGAAGGTGATGACGCCGTTGGCCTGCTCGTGGAGGTCCGTGTAGGTCGGGTGGACCAGCACCGCCATGTGGCCGCTGAGGTGATCGATGCCGGCGAGGCGCCGCTCCTCGAAGGCCTCGAAGGTCCAGTACGACGCCCAGGTGCGCTTGACGGCCCAGGCGACGCTGCGCTCGCGCAGCTTGGCGCTCGCGAGCTGCTCGGGGAACAGGTAGCCGGTGTTCGAGTCGTACAGGCCCGCGCCGTTGAAGCCCTCGACGTCCTCGGCGGTGGACGACGAGCGGAAGCGGATGCCCTGCTCGGGCTGGAAGTCGCCGTAGCGCGCCAGCAGGGCCTCGCGGAGCGCGGCCTCGAACACCGGGTCGATGGCTTGCCGCTCGATGAGCCCCTTCAGGCCGCCTTGACGGCCGAGGTAGCCGATCCAGGTGCTGGCCGGGAACTGCTTGGGGAAGGTCTCGTCGAGCCACTTCAGGTCGGCCGGGCTGCCGGCGTGCTGCTCGCGGAAGGTCTCGCCGCCCTCGAGGGTGACGAAGCGGACGCGGCGGCCCTCGTCGTCCTTCCTGGAGAACTCGGGGTGAGCCAGCAGCTCCACGATCGTGGCACGCACCGGCTCGAGGTGCTCGGCGTAGGGGCGGATCGTCAGGCACAGCGGCGCGCGCGGGAGCTCGAGCGCGGGCACGTCCTGGAAGGCCATCATCCCGGCGCACTTGCCGCCGATGAGGGGGATGAGCCCGCGGGACTCGGCGAGCGAACCTTCGGTCAGGTCGACCAGGGAGGGCGCCGTCGCGGGGTCGACCGGGGCGATGGTCCGGGCGCCCTGCCCTCTCTTGGCGAGCCAGGTCTTGTACTGGTCGCTGGTCAGCTCCTTCCAGCGCGCCGCGGCGTCGCGCAGCGCGAGGACGACGGGTTTGCCGTTGAGGGACCAGTCCTTCAGGCGCGGATCGTAGGCCGAGCCGCCGATGTAGGCGTTGGGCGTGCCGCGGCTCTTGGCCAGCAGGTTCAGGTGCGCGAGCGGCGTCTGCTGGGTCGAGGTGACGATGCCCGCGACGGGGGGCAGGTAGTCGGGGACGCCCCCGAGGACCGCGATGTCGCTGGGGCCGAAGGACGAGCCGCCGGTCTCGAGGACCTCTCGCAGCTTCACGAAGCCCGCCGTGATGCCCTCGTTGTAGATGATGACCTCGCCCGGAATGACGAGATCCTCGGGCAGCAGCACTCGGTCCTTAAGCGGGCCGTCGCCGGCGCGGAGCTTGGCCGCGAGGCCGCGCTGGTAGGGCGACGAGCGCGCGAGCCAGTGCAGCTGGTCGCGGAGCTCGGGTGGCAGGCCCGCCTGGACGCGCTCGTCGTACACGAGCAGCTCGGCCTCGGTGGCCCTGTCCGGGTATTCGATCTCGAAGGCCCACAGCGCCTCGGGGCGCGGGCGCTCGGGGGCCGGCGCGAAGTACAGGAGCGACCCGGCGCCGAAGAAGCGCGGCTCAGCCTGCCACTTCCACTGTCCGGGAGCGGTCTGGACCTGCCGCCCACCGAGGACGGAGGCGTAGAAGTCCGGCGAGTACAGCCGCGACTCGTGCCAACGCAGGTCGAGCGGGGGCGCGCCGAGGGCACGGACGGCGTCGTAGAGGTGGGCGATGGAGTCGGCCCCGAGGTCGAGCGGCGCCTCGTCCCAGCCAGCGATGGCGACGCCGCTGAGCAGGCGGAAGAAGTACCACTCGTCGTGCAGCGCGTAGAAGGCGGGGTCGAGGAAGTGCAGCTCGCCCGTGGGCTCGCCGAAGCCGGTGAAGACGAACTTGGCCTGGGCCGGGCCGGCCGCCGGGGGGCCCGCGAAGGCGTGGAAGTCCGAGGGGCTCGCGAACCCGGCGACCGTGTGTCCGACGAAGTCCGGCGGGTCGACGTCAGACGGCGTGTCGGTGACCTCGGCGTCGAGGTTCACGTCGGCGCCCTGGTCGGCGTCGCCGCAGGCGGCGAGGCTCGCGACGACGGCGCAACAGAGCGAGGCTACGGCGCGGCGCCAGGTCATGCGTCGGGGGCTCCTGCGGTCGAGCGCAAGGAGTAGCAGACGCCGACGGTCGGGGAAAATGGCGGTCGCGCGGCGGAGCCCGGGGACCTCAGCTGGCCAGCTTCTGCTCGTCGGGCATGGTGGTCGTCACGACGCGCATGCGCCAGTCGATGGCGACGATCTCGCCCTGCTTCATGGGCAGCCAGACGTTCTCGCCCTGCAGCGGCTCGCTGGAGACGATGAGGTGGTTGACGAAGCCGGACTTGCTGGCGTGCTCGCACTCGAAGGCCAGCGCGGGGCAGCTGTCGCGGTCCGAGCAGCGGGTCTTGTAGCTGGACCAGTAGAGGTCCTTGCCGCCGTGGATGGCCGCGAGGGTGGTGCCGTTGGTCACCAGCAGGTTCAGCAGGGCGGACGACGGGGCATCGTCGGTGTCGGCGACGGCGCGGACGCGGGCCACCGTCTCGGTCAGGGCCTGCACGACGGTGTCGGCCCCGAAGCGGCGGTCGAGCGGCCCGTGGCGGCTCAGCTCGCTGAGCAGCAGGAAGAAGATGACCTCGCTGTCGGTGTCGCCGAGGACGAAGCGGCGCAGGCGCGGCGCCACGAGATCCATCAGGGCGTCGCGGCAGCGGTCGAACTTCGGGATGTCGCCGTTGTGGGCGAAGACCCAGCGGCCGTGCTGGAACGGGTGGGTGTTGAGGACCGAGTTGACGCCGACGGTCGCCTTGCGGATGTGGGCGACGACCGTCTCGCTGGCGACGATGCCGCTGACGCGCCGGAAGAGCGTGTCGTTCAGGGCCGTCGAGGCGCTCTTGGTGAGGTGCGGGCAGCCGTCGACGTAGTAGGCCACGCCCCACCCGTCGGGGTGGTTGCAGCTCTGCACCGCCAGGGCGTTGTCCGCGTCGAGGAGCGACCGGTGGACCTGGCTGGGGATGACGCTACGGAAACCGAAGAGGCGACACATGGCTCACAATGTGAAGAAGGCGCGACGTGGTGACAACCCACGTCGCGCCTTCGTTAGTTCACCCGAGCCTGGTCGTGACGCTCAGAGCACCACGTCCAGCGCGCTGCGGTCGCCGCTGGACATCGACGCCTTGCGGGCGAAGACGCGCGGCAGGACCTGGTGCACGAAGAACTGCGCGGTGGCCATCTTGCCGTGCAGGTAGCGGGCCTCGTCGTCCTCGTGCAGGACGCGGCCGAGCTGCGCGTCGTCGTCCTCGACCTGCGCCTGCTGCAGGCGCGTGTCGTACAGGCGCTTGGCCACCATGGCCTGGCGCAGCAGCAGCCACGCGACCAGGGTGTCGCCGAACATCTGCAGGAACGGCGTGGCGTGCAGCGCGGCGTAGCCGACGTCGCCCTTCATCATGCGCTGGCCGAAGTCCATCGCGGTCGACACCAGGGCGTCGCGCGCCTTGGCCACGGCCGCGATCTCGTCCTTGAAGGCGCCGTCCTTGTCCGGGCCGTTCAGGGTCTTGTTGACCTCGTTCAGCATGCTCATCAGCATCACGCCGCCGCCGCGGGCGATCTTGCGGCCGATGAGGTCGAGCGCCTGGATGCCGTTGGTGCCCTCGTAGATGCTGGCGATCTTCGAGTCGCGCAGCAGCTGCTCGAGGCCGTACTCGCGGCAGTAGCCGTAGCCGCCCAGGACCTGCACGCCCAGCTCGGTGCCCTTGAAGCCCTCGTCCGAGCACCACGCCTTGACGATCGGCGTCAGGATCTCGAGCTGGTGGCCCCAGCGCTTGCGCTCGGCGTCATCCTCGGCGATGGCCAGCTTGTCCTGGCAGTAGGCCGCGTAGTAGCTCAGCGCGCGCCCGCCCTCGCCCAGCGCCTTCATCATCATCAGGTTCCGGCGCACGTCCGGGTGCTCGATGATGGCGACGCGCTCGGCGTTCTCCTTGCGCATGTCCTGGATGCGGGTGCCCTGCACACGCTCCTTGGCGTAGCGGACGGCCCGCTGGAAGGCCAGGTTGCCCAGACCGACGCCCTGCATGCCGACGGCGATGCGGGCCTCGTTCATCATCTTGAACATGCACTTGAGGCCCTCGCCCCGGCCGCCGATGAGCCAGCCGACGCAGTCGTCGTTGTCGCCGAACGACAGGGCGCAGGTGGGCGAGGCGTGGATGCCCATCTTCTCTTCGAGCGCCACGGTGTGGACGTCGTTGAACTCGCCGGCCTCGCCGCGCGCGTCGGGGCGGCAGCGCGGGACGATGAACAGGCTGATGCCCGCGTGGCCCGGCGGGTCGCCCTCGACGCGGGCCAGGAACAAGTGCACGACGTTGTCGGTCAGATCGTGGTCACCCGACGAGATGAAGATCTTCTGGCCCTTGATCTTGTAGAACCCGTCGCGGTCGGCGATCGGGTAGGCCATCGAGCGCAGATCCGGCACGGCCGAGCCGGCGTTCGGCTCGGTGAGGCACATCGTGCCGCTCCACTCGCCGCTGAGCATCTTGTCGAGGTAGATCGCCTTCTGCTCCTTGGTGCCGAACTCGGCGACCAGGCCCAGGGCGCCCGTGGTCAGGCCCGGGGTGAAGCAGAAGGAGACGTTGGCGGCGACCATCATCTCCTGGACGGCGGCGCCGACGGCGGTCGGGACGCCCTGGCCGCCGTGCTCCTGCGGGACGACGAGGCCGTTCCAGCCCGCCTCCATGTACTTCTTGTAGGCGGCCGGCCAGCCGTCGGGCGTCTTGACGCGACCGTCGACCAGCTTGACGCCGACGCGGTCACCCTGGGCGCTGAGCGGGGCGATGATCTCTTTGGCCTGCTCGTACGCCATGTTCAGGATGTCGCCCAAGACCTCGGCGTCGAAGTCCTCGAAGTGCTTCGCCTTCGCGAGCGAGCCGACCTCGAGGAAGTCGAACAGGTTGAACCGGACATCACGCATGTCGACGTTGAAATCACTCACGGCGACCCTCCTCCAGAGCTGGTTGGGGGCTGCGCGGTGGCCTCGGTCCAGGGGGCGGACGGGCGGCGCGACCCTCTCACGGACACGGAGCATAGGCGCCGCGCCGGGCCGGGGCAACGAAAATGAATGATGGTTCAATCAGTCGCCGGGGCGCGGCTCAGATCCGGTGAATCAGAAAGCCGCTGGCGAGCTTGGGCTCGAACCACGTGCTCTTGGGAGGCATCACCTGGCCGGCGTCCGCGACGGCGAACAGCTCGTCGAGGGAGGTCGGGTACATGGCGAAGGCCGCGCCCTGCCCTGCGGCGTCGACCCGCCGCTCGAGCTCGCCCGTGCCGCGGATGCCGCCGACGAAGTCGACGCGCGGGTCGGTCCTGGGGTCGGTGATCCCCAGCAGCGGCCCCAGGACGTGATCCTGCAGGATCGCGACGTCCAGGCGCGCGATCGGATCGTGCTCGTCGACATGCTCGGGCCGGGTCACGAGCTGCCGCCAGGTCCCCTGCAGGTACAGCCCGAAGCCGTGGCGGGCCGGCGGCTCGGCGGCGGCGCCCGGAGGCCCCACCTCGAACACCTTGGAGAGGGCCTCGAGGAAGCCGTCGGGGGTCAGGCCACCCAGGTCGGCCAGGACCCGGTTGTAGGGCAGAATCCGTAGCTGATCGTGGGGGAAGACCACGGCCAGGAAGCGCTCGAAGGGCGCGTCGGTCGGCGCGTCGGGGTGGCGCTGGCGCCGAAGGTCGCGCGTGCGGGCGGCGCTGGCCGCGCGGTGGTGGCCATCGGCGATGTAGAAGGCGTCCAGCGCGTCCAGGGCCTCGGCGACGGCGGCCTGGTCGGCACCCTGGCGCACCGGCCACAGCTGATGGCGCACGCCGTTCGGCGTCACCACGTCCATCGCCGGCGCGCCCGCCGTCAGCCGCCGCTCGAGCGTCGCGAGCGCCTCGGTCGCCCGACAGGCGAGAAACACCGGCCCCGCGTTGGCCGAGATGGCGTCCGTGTGGCGCGTCCGGTCGTCCTCCTTGTCGCGTCGGGTGTGTTCGTGGCGCTTGATGCGGCCCTCTTGGTAGTCGGCGACCTCGGCGCAGCCGACGAGGCCCGTCTGCACGTGCTCGCCCATCGTCAAGCGATAGAGCCACAGGGCCTCGCCCTCGTCCTCGACCAGGACGCCGTCGGCCACCATGCGCTCGAAGGCTAGGCGGGCCTGCGCGTAGGCGACGTCCGAGTGCGGGTCCGCGTCGGGCGGGAGGTCGATCTCGGCCCGCGTGACGTGGAAGAAGCTGTCGGGGTTGCCGGCGGCGTAGCGCCGCGCCTCGTCGGTCGACACGACGTCGTAGGGCGGGCAGACCACGCGCGCGACGCGGTCGGGGGCGGGCTCGAGCGCTCGAAACGGGTGAAGGCGCATGGCGGCTCCTGATGCGGGGAGGTTCGCGCGGACCGTAGAACAGGTCCGCGAGGTCGGCAATCGCCGGGATCCCGAGATATCCACAGGGCGTTCCCCACGAGGGGGCGAAAAATCCCGCACCCGCGCCGAGCCCGGCTTCCGAGGGGCCAGGACCGCGCCGCGGGATCCCCCGCGAGGTCGAGTTCGCGACGATTCCCCCACCCGGCGCGCGCCCCGACCGGGGAAATGTCCGCAGACTGAGACCCCGCGGGCCGCAGGCGCGCGGCGGTCGGGCGGGCCTTTGGGGGCCGTGTCACGGGGGGCCGGGCCATCTGACGGCGTCCTTCGGCGGCGTGGCACGCGCCTTGCAGCGTACTGGCCGCGACCACGCACCGTGGACGAGCGACCCCACCGAGAGGCCCCCATCATGATGCGCTGTGAATACGACGACGATCGCGACCGGAGCTGGGAGAAGACGCGCGAGTGCACCCTCTCGCAGTTCGCCGCCCGCAGCGGGGCCCGCGCCGACGCCGTGCCGGCCGAGGTGATGGCCGCGCTGTCCCGCGTGAGCCAGCCCGAGGACCTGCGGGAGCTGGTCGACACGCAGCGGCCACACATGACGCGCCTGCAGTTCCTGCGCCTCGTCGAGGCCATCGAGCGCCTGTACGGGACCGCCTTCACCCGCTGCAGCGGCCTCCCGGTCGATCGCCCCCGCCTCTCTGTCGCCTCCTGAGAAACGTCGCGTTCTGAGACGACCGCCGCCCACGTCGGGCGAAGGTCACCCCTGGACGCCCGGGCCGCGCCGACCCGCCTCGCGCGCGCGCCGCACCAGGGAGACGACCTCCTCGACGACCGTGTCGACCGAGCGGCCGGTGGTCTCGACGCGCGCGTGGGCCTGCCCGTACAGCGGCTCGCGCGCGGCGAGCATGGCCTCGAGCTGCGAGTAGGCTTGGGGGTTGCGCCGCATGGGCCGATCGTCGCCCTGCGCGATGACCCGCTCCCAATGATCGCGGGCGTCGGCGCGCAGCCAGACGGTCAGCGCACCCGCCCGGAGCAGGCGCCACGCGTCGCGGTGGGTGACCAGCGAGCCGCCCGTCGCGAGGACGGCGGGGCGCCCCTCGTCCAGGAAGGCCTCGAGGACGTCCCGCTCGAGCTGCCGGTAGTGGGGCTCGCCGTGGATGGCGAAGATCTCGGCCAACGAGAGGCCGGCGACCTCTTCGATCCGCTGGTCCAGCTCGACGAAGGGGAACCCCAGCACGCGGGCGACGCGCCGGCCCACGGTCGACTTGCCGGCGCCGCGGACGCCGAGCAGGGCCACGACGCCGGGGACCGGATCGCCGAGGGTCGCGTCGAGGGCGGCCTCGACCCGCGCGAGGGTGACCACGTCGAGGTCCGACAGGCGCGCGACGAGGCGCTGAAGGCGCGCCCGGTGCGGGTCGAGCGCGGCCGGCGCCGGGTAGGTCGCCTGGGGTTCGGCGGCGACGAGGGAGCGCTCGGGCTCGCCGAGCAGCGCCTCGAGCGGCAGCTCGAGGGCGGCGCACAGCTCCGACAGGCGCGCGATCGAGATGTTGCCCTGCCCGCTCTCGAGCTGGCCGATGAACCGGACCGACAGGCCGGAGGTGGCGGCCAGGTCGCGGAGGGTCTGCCCGCGCGCGAGGCGGGCCGAGCGCACGCGGTGTCCCAGGCGGGTGAGCAGCGTAGACATGGGGTGCAGTATAGTGCGCTTCGGTTTCGACGCAAGGCAGTATGCTGCTTGCATCGACGCCGCGGTTGATCTAGATCAAGGCCCACCCTGTTCCCCCTGCCCAGCGAGTGGCCCATGGCAAGCGAGCACAGCCCCCGCCCCGATCTGACCTTCGAGCGCCACCCCGACACCTATCGGCACTGGCGCCTGACCGTGGACGGCGACGTCGCCACCCTGGTGATGGACGTGGACGAGGGGGGCGCGGTCGACGGCCGGACCGAGCTGGTCCTCAACAGCTACGACATCGGCGTCGACATCGAGCTGGCCGACGCCATCCGGCGCCTGCGCTTCGAGCACCCCCAGGTCCGGGCGTGCGTCGTGCGCAGCGGCAAGGAGCGCATCTTCTGCGCCGGCGCGAACATCCGGGTGCTGGCCGCCTCGACGCACGCGCACAAGGTCAACTTCTGCAAGTTCACCAACGAGACGCGCCTCGAGCTCGAGGACGCCTCCGCGGTCAGCGGCCTGAAGTTCCTGGCGGCGGTGGGCGGCACGGCCTCGGGCGGCGGGTACGAGCTGGCCATCGCCTGCGACGAGATCCTGCTGGTCGACGACCGCAGCTCGGCCGTCAGCCTTCCCGAGGTGCCGCTGCTGGGCGTGCTGCCCGGGACCGGGGGCCTGACGCGCGTGGTCGACAAGCGCAAGGTGCGACGCGACCGCGCGGACTGGTTCTCGACCATCGCCGAGGGCATCAAGGGCAAGCGCGCCGTCGAGTGGAACCTGGTCGACGCCATCGCGCCCCTGTCGCGCTTCGACGCCGCGGTGGCCGAGCGGGCGCGCCGGCTGGCCGACTCGGTGGCCGGCGACAAGCCCAGCGAGGGCATCCGGCTGCAGCCGCTGCAGCCCGAGATCGCCGAGGCGCGGTGGACCTACCGCTACGTCGACGTGGCGATCGAAGCCGAGCAGCGCACGGCGACGATCACGGTGGCGGCGCCCGAGAGCGTCGGGCCCGAAGCGCCCGAGGGCATCCGGGCCGCCGGTGGGGACTGGTGGCCCCTGCGCGCCTTCCGAGAGCTGGACGACGCGCTGTGCCGCCTGCGCTTCAACGCCGAGGAGGTCGGCACCGTCGTGTTGAAGACGCGGGGCGACCTGGACACCGTCCTCGCCGTCGACGACGTGATGGCGCAGCACCAGGGCGACTGGCTGGTCGCCGAGACGCGCCACTTCATCAAGCGCACGCTCAAGCGGCTGGATCTCACCGCGCGCAGCCTGTTCGCGGTGGTCGAGCAGGGCTCGTGCTTCGCGGGGACGCTGCTGGAGCTGGCGTTGGCGGCCGACCGGACCTACATGCTGGCCGACCCTGACGAAGGCGTCGCCGTGGCGGTGAGCGCCGCCAACTTCGACGGGACCTACCCGATGTCCAACGGGCTGACGCGGCTCGAGACGCGCTTTCTGGGCGCGCCCGAGGCCGTGGGACGCCTGCGCGAGCGCCTGGGCGAGCGGCTGGTGACCGAGGACGCCGACGAGCTGGGCCTGGTGACCGACGCGCCGGACGATCTCGACTGGGAGGACACGGTCCGGGTGGCGCTCGAGGAGCGCGCCAGCCTGTCGCCGGACGCGCTGACGGGCATGGAGGCGAACCTGCGCTTCGCCGGCCCGGAGACCCTCGAGACCAAGATCTTCGGGCGCCTGAGCGCCTGGCAGAACTGGATCTTCATCCGCCCCAACGCAACCGGCGAGCAGGGCGCCCTGACCCTCTACGGACACCCGCAGCGGCCGGTCTTCGACTGGCGGAGGACCTGAGCATGACGGTGCACATCTCGGACGAGCGCATCCCGAACAACGTCGACCTGTCCTCCGACCGCCGCCTGCAGCGGGCGCTCGAGCAGTGGCAGCCCAACTACGTCCAGTGGTGGCAGGAGATGGGGCCCGAGGGGTTCCAGACCCGCGACGTGTACCTGCGCACCGCCATCAGCGTCGAGACGGGTGGCTGGGCCAACTTCGGGTACGTCCGGATGCCCGAGTACCGCTGGGGCATCTTCCTCGAGCCGCGGCAGGAGGGGCGCACCATCGGCTTCGGCGACAACGCGGGGCTGCCCGCCTGGGACACGGTCCCGGGCGAGTACCGCAACATGTTGCGACGCATCATCGTCACGCAAGGTGACACCGAGCCGGCCAGCGTCGAGCAGCAGCGCCTTCTGGGCCAGACGGCGCCCAGCCTGTACGACCTGCGCAACCTCTTCCAGGTGAACGTCGAAGAGGGCCGCCACCTGTGGGCGATGGTCTACCTACTGCACAGCTACTTCGGCCGCGACGGCCGCGAGGAGGCCGAGGAGCTGCTGCAGCGCCGCAGCGGCAACCAGGACCACCCGCGCATCCTGGGCGCCTTCAACTGGCCCATCGAGGACTGGCTGTCCTTCTTCTGCTTCACCATGTTCACCGACCGCGACGGCAAGTACCAGCTGGCCTCGCTCGCCGAGAGCGGCTTCGACCCGCTGGCGCGCACCTGCCGGTTCATGCTGACCGAAGAGGCGCACCACATGTTCGTCGGCGACACGGGCGTCGATCGCGTGGTGCGGCGCACCACCGAGCTGATGAACGAGGTCGGCGAGGACAAGGTGCGGCAGGCCGGCGGCATCCCGCTCGACATCGTCCAGAAGTACGTGAACCTGTGGTTCAGCCTCTCGGTCGACCTCTTCGGGGGCGAGGTCAGCACCAACGCCGCGGACTACTTCGCGGCCGGGCTGAAGGGCCGCTACAAGGAGGACCGGTACGAGGAGCACACGGCCCTGGGGCAGACCTACGCCATGCCCAAGATGGTGGACGGCCGCGTCACCACCGAGGACGTGCCGCTGCGCAACGCCATGAACGAGGTGCTGCGCGACGCCTACGTCGAGGACTGCAAGAAGGGCCTGGACCGCTGGAACCGGACCCTCGAGCGTTCGGGCCTGTCCTTCCGCCTGTCGCTGCCCGACCGCAAGTTCCACCGCCACATCGGGCTGTGGGCGGGGACGCACTTCTCGCCCGACGGGCGCCAGCTGTCGCCGGACGAGTGGGAGCGGAGCCGCGACGCCTGGCTGCCGACCGACGCCGACCGCGAGTACGTCAAGTCGCTGATGCAGCCGGTGTACGAGCCCGGGAAGATGGCCAACTGGATCGCACCGCCCGCCAAGGGTATCAATGGCCAGCCGCTCGACTTCGAGTACGTGCGGTTCTGAGTGGACCTCGGGGCTCGGTTCTTCTTCGTCCTCGAGGGCCACGCTCCGTCCGATGAGGCCTGTCGATGCTGAACCCCCTGACGTCCCTTCTGCTCGGCGCCGCGCTGGCGGCGCCCGAGCCGGCCGCCGACCGCGAAAAGGCGCTCGACCAGGAGGCGGTGACCGCCGTGCGCGCTGCGCTCGAGCCCATCGCCGAGCGGCTCGAGCTGGCCGCGCGCGGTGACGCCGAGGCGAAGCAGGCGCTCGGACGCGAGGCGACCGACCCGCTGGCCGGCTCGCAGCTGGACGCCTGGGTCGCGGGCGCGCGGCAGGTCGAAGGGGCGGCGGACGTGAAGCTGGTCGGCTTCGAGGTGCAGGCGACGCTGTGGTTCGGCATCGTGCCGCTGCAGCAGGTCGAGCTGTACTACTGGCTGACCGACGACGGCGCCCGTGTGCTGCGGATGACGATGGGCGAGCGGCAGCTGCCCGTGTTCGGGGTCCCGGACGCGCGCTGGTCGGGCACGGCCGGCGAGGGCCTCGAGCGGCTGGTGTCGCAGGTGCTGGGCGCCGCCCGCGAGCGTCAGTGCGACACGCTGCCCGTGGTCACGACCGAGGACTATCAGGCGGCCCTGCCCGCGGGCGAGCGCGCCGCGAAGGCGACCATCAGCTATCTGGACCGCTTCAGGCGCGAAGTGCGCGGCACCTGCCAGGGGCTGGCCGGCGTGCCGTACAACCACGTGACCTGGCGCGTCACCGACATCGGCGGCGTCGTCAAGGCCGAGCAGGCCCAGGGCGCCTCGCGCAGCTTCCGGATGTTGGTGGAGCAGCGGCCCGACGGGGCCCTGGGGCTCGAGCGCATCAGCACGCCGGTGGCGCCCAAGGAGCGCTGAACCCGCCGCGGAGGCCGCGGCCTTTGTGGTCACCGGACGCCCTCGCCGTCGCGGTGACCGGACGCCGTCTGCCGTCGCGGTGACCGGACGCCGTCTGCCGTCGCGGTGACCGGACGCCGTCTGCCGTCGCGGTGACCGGACGCCGTCTGCCGTCGCGGTGACCGGATGCCGTCTGCCGTCGCGGTGACCGGACGCCCTCGCCGTCGCGGTGACCGGAGGCGTCAGGTCTGCGGGCGCGTCACCAAGGCGTTGATGGAGTGGGCCGAGGACCAGCGCCGGTCCCCGCCTCAGCGCACGGCGCGCGAGGAAGGGGACACGGAGCGCCGGGTGAGCGAGAGCCCCGACCCGGCGCGAGGGGCGCGCCGAGCCGAGCCGAGCAAGCGCCGCGCGCTACTCGAGGTCGCCGCCGACGACCAGGTAGCCCTCTTGCTTGGAGATGTCGAGCGCGCCGAGCTTGAGCACGGCGCCCTGCGGCAGCCCTGGGACCAGGGCGCCGAGGTCGATCTCGGGTAGCTCGATGGGCCCGAAGGTCTGGCCGACGATGAAGCCGCCGAGGAGATCGCCCAGGCTGTTCTCGAGCAGGTCGCGCAGATCGATGAAGTCGATCTCGGTGAGGCTGAGGACCTCGACGTCCAGGTAGACGAGCTCGTCCACGGACACCGAGAGCCCGCCCGCGTCCGAGAGGAACGAGATGGACAGGGCGGCGTCGAGGAAGACCGTCGCCTGGATGGGGAAGCCGAGGATGTTGCCGTCGATCTCGGCGTAGAGGTCACCGATCTGGGCCTCGATGGCGTTGGCGTCGCTGCAGTCGTTGACGACCGGCGGAAGGAGCCACGACAGCTCGAGCTGCAGCCCGTCGATGGGCAGGCCGCCGCCGCCACCGCCCGTGAGGGCGCCGAGGTCGAGCGGGCCGTCGAGGAAGCTGGACCACCAGACTGCGAACACGGCGGCGTTGATGGCGTCGGTCTTGCCGGCGATGCCGACGGAGCGCGACCAGTCGTACTCGAAGGTGTCGGACAGGCCCAGCAGGCAGCCGTCACGCTGGATGGCGCCGTGGGGGTCGCGTTCCACGCCCTTTTCGGCGTAGGCGCCCAGGCTCATCCCCAGCGTGCCGCCGTCGTCGGTGAACACCACGCTGGTGAGATCGGTGTAGATGTCCAGCAGGATGGGCTCGGGCTTGGGCCCGAGCAGCTGGGGCAGCTCGAACTGCGTGTCGAAGGCCAGCATGAGCAGCAGGCTCTCGAGGAGATCGTCGGCGAAGGTCTCGATGATGGGCTGGAGCAGATCGGTGAGCAGCGGCAGCAGCTGCTGGGTCAGGGGATCGAGCAGGCCCTTGGCGAGGTCCGAGAGGCTGACCAGGGCCGACAGATCGACCGGGAAGGTGTACTTGCCGAGCCCCAGCCAGCTGAAGGCGCTGAGGTCGGCCGTGACCAGCAGCTCGATGTCCTTGATCGGGTGGATCTCGAAGCCGACGAGATCGAGGTCGAAGGTCTTGAGGTCGACGGCCAGCGTGCCGCCCGGGGGCATGTGGATGTCGATCTTGGTGAGGATCGAGATCTCTTCGGCGTCGGCGCCCGTCTCGAGGGTGGCGGTGGCGCTGGCGTCGACCTTGTTGGAGCCGAAGATGCTGCTCCAGCCGAGCTCGCCGACCAGGGCCGCCTGCACCTGCAGGGTCAGGTCGAGGCCGTTGGCGGTCCCGTCGCCGAAGGCGATGCTGGAGTCGATGCCGCCGGTCCGCGAGTCGATGGCGACGGTCGTGGGGCCGATGCCCGTCGGCTGCACGAGGGCCGCCGAGAGCTTGATGTGACCCTTGAGCGTGGCCTGCACGACGAAGAGGTCGATGGTCTGGTTGATGATGGGGATGGTCTGGTCGAGGGCGATGCCCTGGGTGAGCTGGGTGATGTCGAGGTCACCGAGCAGGACCTCGAGCAGGGTCGCCAGATCGTTGATGTGGCTGTGGTCGTGGACGCCGTCGTCGAGGAACTTCTGGCCGAGCAGCAGCTGCACGCCGTCGTCCTGCTTGACGCCCTGGGCGCTCTGGTCGACGAAGCTGATGTAGGACTTGGAGTAGTGGTAGGTCGGCGTCAGCTTGGTGCGGTTGCCGCGGCTGTCCTCGGCGACGGCCACGATGACGTTGAGGCCCCAGACCGGCAGCATCGGGACCTTGAAGGTGCCGTCGGCGCCCAGGGTGATGACCTCGCCGTTGAGCTCGAACTTGGCGACGTCCGAGAAGGCGTCGGTCACCGTGCCGACCAGCTCGACCGGGCTGCCGTCGCCCTGGATGGTGACGCCGCGCTCGGGCCATTTCAGGTTGATGACGGGGCCGCTCTCGTCGACCACGAGGGTCAGCGAGTCGTGGAGCAGCTCGTAGGGCGGGTCGAGCTGCACCTGGGTGACGAAGACGCCTTCGTCGGTGAACTGGTACTTGTTGGTGGCCGCGTCGACGACGGTCATGCCGGCGGAGGGGACGGTCAGCGTGCCGGGCAGGCCAGTGATCTCGTTGCCGTAGACGTCGCGGACGACCCAGTACAGGGTCACCTGGTCCAACACCGAGTAGCCGAGCTTGGCGGGCTTGGCGAGCAGCTCGACCTCGGCGGGATCGCCGGCGGTGACCTCGAGGGTCGCCGGGACCACCTCGACCTCCGCGCCGGTCACGGAGCAGGCGACCTCGTAGCTCCCGATCACCTCGGACTTGACCGTGTGGCCGGACACGAGCAGCGCGTCCGGGCCCGAGACGGTCGTCGCGGCCTCGACCGGGTTGCCCCACGCGTCCTCGACCGCGCAGGTGACCCCGGTGGCCTCGAAGACCTGCACCGTGGGCTTGTCGAGCACGGTCGTGACCTTCACGGGCGCGCCCGCCGTGACCGTCAGGGTGGCGCCGGTCGCGTCCTCGAGGGCGAAGTACGGCGACGCGCAGTGCACCTGGTAGGTGCCGGCCACCGTGGGCGACAGCGCCTCGTCCTTGGCCGTCCAGCCGGCGTCGGGTTCCACGCGCCAGGTCGTCTCACCCTCGACGGTCTCGCCACGTTCATTCAGGATGGTGCACGACACCGACGCCGTCTCGCCCGCCGCGACCGTCGCCGGCGTCACCGCCGTGACCACGCGATCGGCCACGCGCCCCTCGACCCGCGACCCGCTACAGGCCCCCAGCATCCCGCTCGCGACGGCGAGCGCCGCCCCCATCCCCACGAACGCCTTCATTGCACGCCCCCTACGGCCCTTGGGCCGGCTCTCTCGGTGGCGCGCAGCGTAGCACAAATGAGCCGTGGGAATGCACGGCGTCCGCCATGCGTCGTGCTTGGTTTCCGCTCCGCGCCTCGCTCGCCGCGCCCTCCGCCCGCCCTGCCCCCTTGTCACCCCGGCCCTCCGTCCCCATAGTGCGGCGCCCATGTCACGGAACGCCTCGAACAAGCCGGCCGCCGTCGCCGAGGAGGAGCGCCTCCTCGAGACGGTCCTGACCAACCTCCGACGCCTGCGCAGCGGCCCCATGGTGGCCGACCACGCGGCCGAGCTGATGCGCCTGCGCGACAGCCTCAGCGAGGAGAAGCTCCCCGAGGACATCGCCAGCATCATGGAGGCGATGGACCGCACGGCCGCGTTGATGAGCCAGCAGGCCCAGGAGACGGGCGGCCACGTCGACCTCGACAGCCCCTACTTCGGCCACCTGGTCGTCGACGACACGCTGGGCAAGCGCTCGATCCTCATCGGCAAGAGCACCTTCATCAGCGACCGCGTCCGCATCGTCGACTGGCGCAACGCGCCCATCAGCCGCATCTTCTACCAGTACGCCGAGGGCGACGAGTACGACGAGGAGATCGCCGACCGCGACGTCTCGGGTTCGGTCCTGTTGCGGCGCACGCTGTCCATCTCTGAGGGGCGGCTCGAGCGCGTCACCGACGACGAGCACACCTGGGTCCGCCACGAGGACGACGCCTGGGAGGACCTGCGCGGACACGAGGCGCGCCTGTCGGGCGGCGCCGGAGCCGCCATCCGCCCGTCCAGCCTGGGCTCGCACGGGACGTTCAGGCGCGACAAGCACCTGCCCGAGATCACGAGCCTGCTCGACCCGCGGCAGTTCAAGCTCATCACCGGGCGCGACAGCGGAGTCGTCGTGATCCAGGGCAGCGCCGGCAGCGGCAAGACCACGGTCGGGCTGCATCGCATCGCCTACCTGGCCTTCGCGGCGCCGGGCGACTACCGCCCCGACCACATGGTGGTCATCGTCTTCTCTCGCGGGCTGGCGGCCTACATCGGCAAGGTCCTGCCGGCGCTGGGCGTCGAGGGCGTCGAGGTCCTCGAGTACGAGCCCTGGGCGCGCGCGCTGCGCCTGAACCACTTCAAGGGGACGCCCGAGGCCTACAACGACGACACGCCGGCCCTCGTGACGCGCTTCAAGACCCACACGGCCATGCTGCGGATGGTCGACGAGATCGGACGGCGCAACCGCGGCGGCAACCCGCTGGCCCTGTTCGAGGACATGCTGACCGATCGCCCGTGGATCGTCGAAGGCCTCGAGCGCTGGGCGCCGGGCGAGTTCAGCGACGCCGAGATCACCAAGATCCACCGCTGGTGCACCAACCAGCACTTCGTCCGGGCCGAGGGCGGCGGCGCGCTCGAGCACGAAAAGCCCGCCTTCGACCGCGAGGACGACACCATCCTCTTGCGGCTGCACCAGATCATGCGAGGCCCCCTGCGGGCCGGCAAGCGGCAGCTGCACTACGACCACATCATGGTCGACGAGGCGCAGGATCTGTCGCCCATCGAGCTGGCGGTCGTCATGCACACCGCCGGCAGGCGCCAGTCGGTCACCCTGGCCGGCGACGTCGCCCAGAAGATCGCCGAGTACCGCGACTTCCAGAACTGGACCCAGGTCCTCGGCGCGCTCGGGCTCGAGCACGTCGACATCTCGCCGCTGCAGGTCAGCTACCGCTCGACCCGGCAGATCATGGAGGTCGCGCGCGACATCCTCGGCCCGCTGGCACCCAGCGAGCGCGTGGCCACCACCCGCGAGGGCGCGCCCGTCGGCCACCTGCGGTTCGGCAGCGACGGCGAGGCCGTGGCCTGGCTGGCGCCCGCGTTGGCCGATCTGCTGCGCCGCGAGCCGACCGCGAACGTCGCCCTGCTGACGGCCACCATGCCCGAGGCGATCGCCTGGTGGCAGGCGCTCGACCGCGCCGAGGTCCCTCGCCTGCGCCTGGTCGACGACCAGGACTTCGCCTTCGCCCCTGGCATCGAGGTCACCGACATCCGCTCGTCCAAGGGCCTCGAGTTCGACTACGTCGTCGTCCTCGGCGCCGACGCCGAGGCCTTCCCCACGACCGACGCCGCCCGCCACCTGCTGCACGTGGGCGCCACGCGCGCCGCCCATCAGCTGTGGCTCGTCTCCACCAGCCGCCCCTCCCCCCTCATCCCGACGGGGCTGCCCGGCCTTCTCTGAGGCCCCGATGACCGACCAGTCCAACACGCCGCCCGAGCCCCCGTCCGACCGGGCGACCGACGCGCGACACCTGCCCGTCTATCGCCACGAGGCCGAGATCATCGCGGCCGTCCGCGACCACCGCGTCGTGGTCGTCGAGGGCCCGACCGGCTCGGGGAAGACGACGCAGATCCCCCGGATCCTGCTTCACGCCGGCCTCACCGACCGGATCATCGGCGTGACGCAGCCGCGCCGCATCGCCGCCGTGTCGGTCGCCTGGCGCATCGCCGCCGAGCTGGGCTTCGAGCTCGGCGACGAGGTCGGCTACGCCATCCGCTTCGACGACCGGACCAGCCGCGACACGGTCATCAAGGTCATGACCGACGGCATCCTGCTCCAGGAGGCCCGCTCGGACGCCGACTTCAGCGCCTACGGCGTGCTGATGATCGACGAGGCCCACGAGCGCACGCTGAACATCGACTTCACCCTGGGGCTGCTGCACCGGGTCCTCACGCGCCGTCCGGAGCTGCGGGTCATCGTCAGCTCGGCGACCCTGCAGCCCGAGCACTTCCAGCGCTTCTTCGGATCCATCCCCGGGGTCCACGACGTGCCACTGGTCCGCATCGACGCGCGGCCCTGGCCCGTCGAGACGTTCTATCGCCCGCCCGGCTCGGACGACCCGGCCGACATCGCCGAGGCCGCCGCCCGCGAGGTCGTGGCCATCCATCGCCGCGGCGACCCCGGGCACATCCTGGTCTTCCTCAGCGGCGAGGACATGATCGGCCGCACCCACGACGCCATCGTGCGGCTGCAGCCCGGCCGCAACCTGGCCGTCCTGCCGCTGTACGGGCGCCTGACGCGCGAGGAGCAAGAGCGCGTCTTCGACCCGTTCCCCGGGCAGCGCAAGGTCGTCCTGGCGACGAACATCGCCGAGACCTCGATCACCATCCCCGACACCCGCTTCGTCGTCGACAGCGGCCTGGCCAAGGTCCCGCGCGTCAGCACCAACACCGGCATCACGACCCTGCGCGAGGAGGGCATCAGCCAGGCCTCGGCCGACCAGCGCGCCGGACGCGCCGGCCGCACCGCCCCGGGCACGGCCATCCGCCTGTACGATCGCAAGAGCTACGAGCAGCGTCCGCGCTTCACCGACGAGGAGATCCTGCGCCTGGATCTGACCGAGGTCGCCCTGCGCCTCATCGATCTGGGCATCCACGACGTCGAGGACTTCCCGTTCCCGACCGCCCCGCCCCGCTCGAAGATCCGCGCGGCCATCGCCTCGCTCCACGCGATGCGCGCCATCGACGACGACCGGCAGCTGACCGCCATCGGCCGGCGCATGGTGCCGTTCCCCCTGTCACCCTCGCTGGCCCGCGTCATCGTCGAGGCCGCCGAGCGCTTCCCCGACGTGGTCGACGAGGTCCTGGTCGTCTGCGCGTTCCTCAGCGCGCGCCCGCCCTACCTGTACCCGCAGGGCGAGGAGGGCGAGGCCCGCGAGGCGCAGCGCGAGCTGGCCCACCCGCTGGGCGACGCCGCGACGGCCGTGCAGACCTACCGGAACTGGCGGCGGGCCAAGGACCGGGACCGGTTCTGCCAGAGGTACTATCTGGACGGGCAGACCATGGCCTTCATCGAGAAGGCCCACGGTCAGCTCACGGACATCGCGCAGGCCCACGGCATCACCATCCGCAGCGGCGGCGATCCGTGGGAGATCAACCGCTGCGTGGCCGCCGGGTTCGCCGACAACTTCCTGCTCGGGCAGGGGCGCATCTACGAGGGGCCGGGCGAGACCAGCATCGCCATCCACCCCTCGAGCGTGCTCTTCGGCGAGCGACATCGCTTCGTGGTCGCCGCCGAGATCGTGGTGTCGCAGCGCGCCTATGCCCGGCAGGTCTCGGTGGTCAAGCCGGGCTGGATCGCCGAGCTCAACCCCGAGCTGGCGCGTCGCTGGCAGATCCGCACCCGGCGCGACGAGGACAAGCGCGGCGCGCCGCCGCCCGAGGTGGTGCCCGACAAGCTGCAGCTCGACGGCGTGGCCGTCCCGGTCGCCGTCAAGCGCGGCAAGCCGCTGGTCGAGCTGGCCCTCGAGCAGATCGAGCGCCTGCGAAAGGTGGGCCCGGCCGCGGTCCCGCCGAACGCGGCCGGCTGGCGCGCCCGCCTGGCATCGGCCAAGCACGGCGAGCTGATGAGCGGCCCGCTCGCCGCCGTCCTGGCGCTGCTGCCGCACGTCCCGCTGCCCGCGCCCGACCAGGAGCTGCTCCGCGACGTGCCCGAAGGCGCGCTGCTCGAGGCCGACCGGAACCTGCACACGATCCTGCGCTACCTGGACCGCCTGCTCGAGCCGATGCTGCCGGCGCGCGGCAAGCGCCCCGGCTGGCTGATGCTGGTGGCCAACGGCGGCGGCGGCTACTGGTTCGAGGTCTACCCCGACTACAAGGACGCCCTCGAGACGACCCTGGTCAGCCTGGGCGACCTGATGCAGACCCTGCCTCCGGCCGACCCCGTGCAGGAGCGCCTCGAGGCGCTGTCCATCGCGCTGGACGAAAAGGTCGACGCCGTGCGCGAGGCGCTGGCCAACGCCAAGCGGCGCCCGAACGCCTGACGCCGGGGTTCGAAACGAACGAGGCCGGGAGAGCGTGGCGCTCGTCCCGGCCTCATTGTCGCTCTAACGAGCGGCCTACTCTTCGTGCTCGTGCGGCTCGTCGTCGTCCGAGTACATCGACGCATCGAAGTACAGGATGAGCGGCAGCTTCTGCGCCGAGGCGCGCTTGACGGCGGCCCGCAGGACGGCCCAGGCGTACTTGGGCGCCGCCAGCGGATCCTCGTCGGAGTCGAAGACCACGTCGTCGGGCAGCTCGTCGATGTCGCCCTGCAGCTTCAGGTGCTCGTTGAGGGCGTCGAGCTCGGCGCCGAGGCGGGTGACGGAGCCGACGGCCAGCTCCTCCATCTCCTCCTCCTCCTCGTCGGCCTCGTCCTCGTCCTCGGGGCCCATGAAGTACACACCCGGGAGATCGACCGGCGCGAAGACGGCGACGTCGGCGTCCGAGTGGACCAGCTGCGGGAACTTCTTGGAGCCCTCCTCCTCGTCGAGCGCGCCGAACACGTCGTGCTCCCACGGGGTCTCGCCCAGCTCGAAGCCCTGCAGATCCCCGTGCACGTCGACCCACGCGGCCAGCGCGCGCAGGGCGTGGACGCAGAAGGGATCGAGGGTGTCGGACTCGTAGGTCTCCTGAGTCCCCTGCTCGGACCACTTCACGGGCGAGCCGACCTGCTCGGAGAGCGCGCCCTGGAGGGCCTCGAGCGCTTCCTGCAGCTCCTGGGGGTCCTCGGCGCCGAGATCCCAGAATTCCGTGAGGGGCATCACGACGAGTTCGTACATGGTCGTATCCTGACGAGGGTGTGGCTGAGGCGCCGGGGTGGGTTTGGCTCGACGCGGCGCGATCAGACCGGGGCGATGACCGGCGGAAGATAATCGTCGGGGGCCTGGAGCCCAAGCAAATTGAGGCACGTCGCGGCGAGATTCGCGAGGCCCGGCCGGCGCACGTCCCCGTCCCAGTGGAAGCGCGTCCCGGCCCCCCCGCCGACGATGACGCAGGGCACCGGGTTGAGCGTGTGGCTGGTGCGCGCCTTGTAGGACGAGCCGTCATTGAGCGGGATGAGCGAGCCGGTCTTCTTGTCGCGCTCGAACATCTCCTCGCAGTTGCCGTGGTCCGCCGTGATGACGCAGATGGCCCCGCGCTCGAGCAGGCCGTCGACGAGCCGCTCGAGGCAGAGGTCCAGCGCCTCCATCGCCACCAGGGCGGGGCGCAGGCGGCCGGTGTGCCCGACCATGTCGCCGTTGGCGAAGTTGACCCGCACGAAGTGCGGCCGGAACGCGTCGACGTGCGCCAGGACCGCGTCGGTGATCTCGGCGGCCTTCATCCAGGGCCGCTCGGAGAAGTCGACCTGATCGCTGGGGATCTCGACCCAGCGCTCGAGCTCCTGGTCGAACTTGCCGGAGTTGTTGCCGTTGAAGAAGTAGGTCACGTGCCCGAACTTCTGCGTCTCGCTGACGGCGAGCTGCCGCAGGCCATTGCGCGCCAGGTACTCGGGCAGGGTCCGATCGATGGACGGCGGCGACACCAGGAACTGCCGCGGCAGGCCGAGATCGCCGTCGTAGCGCATCATCCCCGCGAACCGGACCTCGGGGACCGCCCCGCGGTCGAACGGGAACGGCTGATCGGCCGGCGTCTCGAAGGCGCGGGTGATCTCGATGGCCCGGTCGCCGCGGAAGTTGAAGAACACGACCGCGTCGCCATCGACGATGCGCCCGACCGGCTCGCCGTCCGCGGCCACCACGAAGGGCGGCAGGTTCTGGTCGATGACGCCGCGCTTTTCGCGCCGGTAGGTCTCGATCGCCTCGGTCGCCGACGCGAACTGGCGGCCCTCGCCGTGCACGTGGGCGCGCCAGCCCCGCTCGACGATGGCCCAGTCCGCCTCGTAGCGGTCCATCGTGGTGACCATCCGGCCGCCGCCGCTGGCGACGCGCGCGTCGACGCCGCGATCGCGCAAGCCCTGCAGGCGCACCTCGAGCGGATCGACGTACTCGAGGGCGCTCGTCTCGCCGACGTCGCGGCCGTCGAGCAGCAGATGCAGGCGCACGCGCTTGCACCCCTCGGCGACCGCTCGCTCCATCAGCGCGTAGGCGTGGTCGACGTGGCTGTGCACGTTTCCATCGCTCCACAACCCCATCAGGTGCAGGGTGCCGCCCGCGCGCCAGGTCTCGGCGAGCCAGCGCCAGGCGTCGCCCTCGAACAGAGACCCGCTCTCGATGGCGGCCCCGACCCGCTTGGCGCCCTGATCGAAGACGCGCCCGGCGCCCAGCGCGTTGTGGCCGACCTCGCTGTTGCCCATGTCGTCGTCCGACGGCATCCCGACGGCGGTGCCGTGGGCCTGCAGCCGCCCCGACACCGGCCCGGCGACCAGCTCGTCCAGGTACGGCGTCCGCGCCTGATACCAGGCGTTGCCCTGGTCGGTCGGCCCCAGCCCGACGCCGTCGAGGACGATGAGGCACACCGGCCCCTCGGGCGGTCGCAGGAAGGGGTGCTCCTGCAGCTTCCAGTCACGGGACGGATGCGCGCTAGCAGACGTCATGTCCACACCTGTTGGGCCAACCTGTGGGGGGAGACGCGGACCATAGAGGGCCGCGCCCGACGAGGCAAGCCTCTGGCCGAGGCGCGCCGGGAGCCGACCGGGTCCGCCCGAGTCCGCCCGAGTCCGCCCGAGTCCAACGACGCGCTACTTCAGCTGACAGGACCCGGGCGTCGGCGGGTCGTCACATCCGACCGCGCCACAGGGACACATCTTGGCGCCGACGCACTTGCGGTTGTCGGCGCAGTCCTCGCTTGCGTAGCAGTCCTGGTTGAAGGCGGTGTAGGGCACGCAGATGGAGGACGTGTCCAGGCTGCAGCCGGTCTTGGTGCTGGCGGCGACGCAGCGCAGCCCCGGCGCGCACCCATGGTAGGTGTCGCAGCAGTCGCCGGCCTCGCCCAGCGGCGCGCACTTGCCCGGCTTGTCGATGTCGTCGCAGGTCGCGTCGGGCGGGCACACGCGCAGGCCCTTGCAGTGCTCGCCGCTCGGGCAGTCCGTGTGCGACCAGCAGGCGCCCTCGACCTGGGGGTGGCACGTCCCGGTCAGCGGGCAGTTGACGGTCGCGCCGCACGGGTTGAGCGAGCAGTCCAGATCCCGCGCGCAGGTGCTGCCGTCGCCGCAGTCCAGGTTGGACCCGCAGTACTGGTCCGAGGCCGGCTCGCAGGTCCCCTCGCGGCTGCGCCAGCACTGCGCCCCGCACGCGCAGATGCGCGCCCGGTTGCAGACCTGGCCCTGCGGGCAGTCGAAGTAGTTCCAGCAGCTCTCGCCGAGCTGCGGCGCGGGCAGGCAGACGGCCGACGGCTGCGGCGGGCACGTCAGGAAGGTCGTCACGTTGCGGCACTCGTAGCCGCCGGGGCACTCGCGGTGGCTGTTGCAGCAGTCGCCCTCGAGGACCGGGGCCTTGCACTCGCCCGGCACGTTGGGCGCGTCGCAGCCCGCCGGGTCGGTGCAGATCACCTCGGCGCCGCAGCGATCCTGCGGGCCGCAGTCGTCCCGCGACCAGCAGCCGGACGCGATCTCGGCGACGCACACCCCCTGGGTCGGCGCCTGCTCGTCCATCGGGCACCAGGCCACGTCGGGGATGACGCACCGAAGCCCGGGTCCGCAGTCGCCGGTCGTCTCGCACGGGGTCGCCAACGTCCGACAGACGCCGGCGGTGTCGGGCGCGTCGCAGTCCTCGTCGCAGCCGCAGAGGCTGGCCCCGACACACGCGCGCCCCGGCCCGCAGTGCTCGTCCACCCAGCAGCCGTTGGCCGGGGGCGCCGCCGCGCAGGCCCGCCCCTCGACGCAGATCTCGCCCGCGGCGCAGTCCGCGTTGGTCGTGCAGCAGGCCTGCCCGTCGCAGCGCCCCGCCGTCGTCGGCACCACGCACCCGCCCGCGCCGCACTGACAGTGCTGCGCGCCCGCGCACGCCACGCCGTCCGCGCAGTCGCCGTCCGCGAAGCAGCGCTCCCCGTCCGGCGCCGCCACGCAGCCGCCGTCGATGCACGCCCCGCTGGCCCCGCACTCCAGGTCGCCGAGGCAGCACGGCCCGGGGACGGCGCAGAACCCGGCCTTCGCCTCGCACCCGGCGTCACCGCACGCGCACGCGACCACGTCCTGGCAGACCTGGCCGGGGCCGCACTCGGCGGCCGACCAGCAGCCGGGATCCGCGTCCGCCCGGCACACGCCCTCGACGCAGCGCGCTCCCGCGTCGCACTCGGCGTCGGCGTTGCAGCACCCGGCGGGCCATCGGCAGCTGCCGGTCTCGGGCACGCAGGAGGCGTCGCCGCACGGGCACACCGACGCGTCCCCGCAGGTCTGGAACGGCTTGCAGTCGGCCGCCGTGTAGCACGCGGCCGCGCCCACGGCCGGGTGGCACGCCCCCTCGACGCAGCGCTGTCCGGGCGGGCAAGCGGCCTCTACGCAGCAGAGGAGGCCGACCGGACCGGTGTCCTTGGTCTCCTCGCTCGGCGCGTCCACCTCGGCCGTCGCGTCGGCGTCGGCCGTGGCCTGCGTGGGATCGGAGCAGGCAGCGAGCGCGAGGCCCGCAGCCGACAGGACGACGAGGCGGGCGAAGGGGCCCACGATGCGACCGACGATCGGCCGGGCGGTGTCCGACGAGGCTGGCGCGCGCAATTCGACCTCCGCGGTCCGGGTGCGCGGCGGTCGCGCTCCTTCCGAAACGGGAGCGCATGGTAACGGCTTGGTCCCACCGGCGCGAGCGGCGTTTGATTCTACGAACGCTCCGGCCTTCGAAAGCACGAGAGCCCCGTCGACCGGACGGGGCTCTCGCTCGAAAGGCTCGGAAGGACCGAATTACTCGGCCTTCTTCTCCTCGGCCTTCGGCTCCTCGGCCTTCGGCTCGCCCTCGGCGGCCTTGTCCAGGCCCTTCTTCAGGGCGGCCATCGCCTTGATGCCCTCGAGCATCTCGTTGAGCTTCTTCTCGTCGGCGAGAATGGCCTCGCACTCCTTCTTCTCGGCGTCGCCGATCTTCTTGTCGCCCATCTCCTTCTTCATCTCGGCGCAGATTTCCTCACCGGCCGCCGCGCACATCTTGTCCATGACCTTGGCGCAGGGGTCGCCGGCGCAGGCCATCACGTTCACGCTGAGCAGGCCAGCGGCGATAACAATCATGAGACGCTTCATCTGAGTTCCTCCGGGATCCCCGGTGTGTGGGCTGTTTTCCCCGCTGACGGTGCCCTCGTGACCGGGGCGCCGTTCGGTGCGGCCCTATTTAGCACCCGCGGATCGGTCTTGCAACTCGGGTGCGGGCGCCGGTCGCGTCGAGGGGTCGACGGCGGCGTCCGACGGGGCGAGCAGGGGCTCGCGGAGCGGCTCGGGGGCGAGGACGGGGGCGGTCGCCTGCGACGTGGCGTCGACCAGCTCGACGCGCTTGATGCCGCGCTGGTCGACGATGAGGCGGACGCGCTCGGTCTCGACCTGACGGTCGCGGCCGCGCCCCGAGGTCAGCCGGAGGACGAAGTTGACGTGGTAGACGCGGGCGCACGGGACGCTGACCAGCTCCCAGGTCTCGGGGTGGACCAGCCGGTAGGTCTCATAGGGGGCGTCCATGCGCTCGCGCAGGCGGCTCACGTTGAAGCGGATGATGTCGTTCAAGCCCTCGAGGCCGTCGAGGTGCTCGCCGAGCGCCTCGGACTCGAGGGTGATCTCCTTGGAGTAGTGGACGACGACCTCGGGGCGTCCGTCCTCGGCCACGGTGCTCGGGTGGTCGATGTGCCTCAGGCGCTGGATCTCGGGATCGAGCCGGTGCGGGTCGACGACGCGGCACGCCTCGGCGCAGCGCCCGATGACGCGGCGGCCCTCGGCGTCCAGGATCTGGATGACGTGGTCGGGGACCCATCGGGCGAAGCGGCGGCCCAGGTAGCGCTTGCCCCACTCCTTGATGCGGTCCTTGATCATGTACGAGATCACGGCCGCCACGATGAAGGGCATGCTGAAGACGCCGTAGGCCAGCTGGGCCCAGATGCCGACCAGGACGGCGAAGAGCATGGCCGCCGCCGCCGCGACCATGCCGATGAGGTCCCGGGTGATGCGTCCGGCCTCCTCGTGGCGGATGTCCAGGTACAGCGCGCTCGACACGATGCGCTTCAAGATGCGCCGGCGGTACGGGAAGGCCTCGTTCTCGTCGTCCTCGAGGACGTAGCTGGGGTAGGCCCGGGCGCGGCGATAGTGGTAGTGGCCGACGGCCATCTCGGCGACGACGTCCCGGACCGAGGTCAGCGGCGAGGCGTCGTCCGACCAGGCGCCGACGCGCTCGTCGACCAGCTCCACCAGGGCGGTCGAGACGTCCTCGGCGACCAGCGCCGTGTACTCGTCGACGGCGAACCAGGTCTCGCGGACCTGGGCGGGCACGTCGTCCCGCTCGGCGCCGTGGCCCAGCTCGCGCAGGCGGTCGAGCGCCCGGCGGACCTCGGCGACCAGCTCGACGATGGAGCCGGCCAGCTCGCGCTCGCGCACGCCGGCGAGGCCGGTGTCGATCGGCGGCAGCTGCGCGAACTGGTCGCCCACCCGGATGAGCACGTCGCGTAGCGACGAGCGGTAGATGCAGCCGAGCAGCTTGAGCCGGCTGGCGAGCCGCGTCGCCTGGCGCGGCCGGAGCGGCACCGGGGTCTTCAGGGCGTCGCGGATGGGCCCGAACCACTCGTCCGACTGCCCCGCGCGGGCCAGGATGCCGATGGGCACGCGCGGCGTCTTGAGCCGCACGAAGACCGACGTGTCCTCGTAGAAGCGCTCGGCGCCGTAGGTGTACCCGTCGAGCCCCAGCGAACGCGGGATGAACATGAAGGTCTCGACGCGGTACGACTGGCGCTGACCGGGCCGGAGCAGGTAGGCGAGCTTGAGTTCGAGCTGGTTGGCGTCGTGGGGTTCGAGGCGGCGATCGAGCAATCGAGGTTCCGGGCGTGACAGGGGAGCGGACGTCGGGTGACATCTTTGTTACAGCGTCCCCGCGTTCGTGTCACGTTGGCGCCCCTCAGGTCCCCGACCCGGCCGCCCCCTCCTCGTCCGGGTTGCGGCGCCGGGTCCGAGGCCGCCGCCGGCGGGACAGCCGTGGCCGCCGGGGCTCGTCGAGGCCGTAGGCGCGTCGGATGCGCTCGAGGCGCTTGTCGTAGCCGCCGAGCAGCTTGTCCCAACGGCGCAGCCCGACGCGCAGCCGCTCGACGCGACGCCTGAGTACCGCGATCACCTCGTCCGCCTGCGCCGCCGACGAGCGCGCGGTCGCCGCCGCCTTGGGATCGACGGCGCCGTTGCCCGACGGACGCGCCGGCAACTCGGTCACCAGGCGCTCTAGCTCGCGCGCCAGCTGACTCCAGGCCTCCAGCTCGTCCACGCCGAAGCCGAACTCGACGAGGTCCTGCAGCCCCTTGGCGCCCTCTACGGTGGCGGTCGAGAACAGCGCGTCGCCGCCCTCGGTCCGCATCGCCGGGCGCAGGATGCCCCGATCGCGCCAGGCGACCAGCATGACCTCGTCGACACCGCTGCGACGCGCCAGCTCCGACAGCCGGATGTAGGTCGGGGGCCGTTGGAACAGCCCCCGACGTTGGATCGGCAGCCCGACCTTGCGCGCGATGGCGGCGATGTCCTTGGGCTGGTAGCCCAGCTCGACCAGCGACAGGACCTTCTCGAGCTGCTCGCGCGCCTCGGCCCCGTACAGCGGCGCCCCGTGGCCGTCCCGCGCGACCACGCGGAGCAGCCCGAGGCGCTCGAGCTCGCTGACGAAACTCGGCGCCGGGTCGAGGCCCTCGAACAGCTCGTCCCAGGTCCAGGTCTCGCGCGACATCTTGCTTCTCGTCGGCTACTTCTCGTCGGACTCGCTGGCCTTGGCGGACTTGCGGCTCCGCGAGCTGGGCTTGCGCCCCGTCGCGGGGGTCTCGTCCGCGGACGCCTCGGCCGCGGCCTCGGCCTTCTTGCTCCGGCTACGGGTGGCCTTCGTGGCAGGCTTGGCCTCGGCCTCGGCCTCGGCCTCGGCCTTCTTGGCCGCCGGTGCCTTGCGTCCGCGGCCGCGCGTGGCGCGCGCCGTCTTGGTGTCGGGCTTGGCCGCCTCGGCCTCGCTCGGCGCCGCGGACTCGACCTCGGCCGTCGCCGGCTCGGGCTGGGCCTGGGTGGCCGCCTTCGTCGGCTTCGCCTGGGGCTTGGGCTCCGGCTTGGCCTCAAGCTTGGGCTCCGGCTTGGCTTCAGGCTTGGGCTCCGGCCTGGCTGCGGCCTTGGCCGCCTCGGGCTTGGTCGCCTCGGGCTTCGGCGCGGGCTTGGCCTCGGCCTTCGCTTCGGCCTGCGGCTCGGGCGCGATCGTCGCCTCGGCCTCGGACGCCACGGGCTTGGGGGCGCTGGGGCGCGCCGCCGCGCGGATCCGCCGACGCTCCTCGCGCGTCAACTTCCGGCCACCGCCCTCGCCCTCGCCTTCGTCCTCGTAGCGCTCGTCGTAGCGCTCCTCGTAGCGCTCCTCGACGCGGGCCGGGGGCCGCGGCGCCTCGACCTCCGCGGCCGGCGCGGGCTCGGCCGCACGCGCCGCGCGAGGGGCCTCGGCCGCTTCGCCGCGCATCGCCGCCAGCAGCTCGTCCGCCGGGCGCGCCACGTTGCGCACCCGGTCGACCCACACGATGTCGGGGAAGGCCTTGAGGAAGCTGGTGAAGGTCCGATACCCGAGGCCCAGCTCGTCGAAGTCCGGCGCGACCTCCTGCAGAGTGTCCTTCAGCCGCGACAGACGCACCGGCTCGTCGTCCTCGGCGGCGGCCAGGATCGCGCGGCTGAGCGCGTCACGCGCCTCGGCCTCGACCTCGGGCAGCAGCTTCGGCGGCGGCGCCTTGGGCCTGTCCGGGCCGCCACGACCCCGCGACGACGCGGCCTCGCTCGGCTCCTCGTCCATGTGCTGCGGCGCGCCGCGGCCGATGCGCACCATGCCGCCCTCGAGCACCTGGACCAGGTGCTCGTAGTTGCGCAGGAAGCGCGTGAACGAGCTCGCCCCGTAGTTGCGCTCGTTGAAGGTCGGATCCTGCTTGCGCATGCGATCCTTGAGCAGGCTCGCCTTGAAGGTCGAGCCGTAGTCGTCGACCACGTGCTCGAGCGCGCGCTTGAGCCGGACCTCGCCCTCCTCGACCGAGTAGCCCTGCACCCGCTGGCCGACGAGGGTCTCGTAGAAGATGAACTCGTGGCACTGCTTGACGAGGATCTGGCTGGCCGCGCTCTTGGCCGACAGGCCGACGACCCGCTTGCCGTGATCCCGCAGGCGCTGCGCCAGGATGCCGAAGTCGCTGTCGCCCGAGCAGATGACGAAGGTCTCGATGTGGTGGCGCGTGAAGAGGATCTCCATCGCGTCGACGCAGATCGCCGTGTCGGTGCGGTTCTTGTCGCTGACGCCGTAGCTCGGCAGGAACACCATCTGCACGCCTTCCTCGAGGAACTGGCGCTGATGGCGTCGGTAGCGGCCCCAGTCGGCGTAGGCGCGGCGGATCATCACGTCGCCGCGCTCGTTCAGGGCGTCGATCACCTTCTTGACGGTGAACTCGTCCTGGATGCCGAGGACGATGTTCTCGAGGTCGAAGAAGACCGCGATGCCCCCAAGGTCGTCGCCGCTGCCGCTCGGTGTCTGGTCGGCGTCGACGAGGCTCTCTCTGATTCGCATGAAGTCCTGTGTTCCGTTGGTTCGGGAGCGCGCGCGGGACGCCCGCCGGGCGGGCCTCGTCACTGGAGGCCAGGCCCTCGGGCCGTCACGCTCGCGCCCTTTCGCGTCCAGGTCCGGCGCCGCGCACCCTCGCGGACCGCCGGGGCGCGCCACCGCAGCCCCGCGGCCGCGCGCCATTCGCATCCGACCCCGGCCTGGACGGCGCGGCGATCGGTGCGGGGGACGTTAGCGGGTTTGCGAAGGCTTGTCGATCACGGCGCCGTCGCCTTCGTCACCGCGCGTCAGCCGGTCACGCAGCACGCGCTTGACGATCTTGCCCGACGGCCCGATCGGCATGGCCTCCACGAAGTGGACCTCGCGCGGCACCTTGTAGCGGCTCAGGCGCTCGCGGCAGTAGGCGGCCAGCTCGTCGGCGGCGGCGCGGGCCCCCGGGCGCAGCGTCACGAAGGCGACGACCTCTTCGCCGTAGAAGGGATCCGGGCGCCCGACGACCGCGGCCTGCGCGACGGCCGGGTGCGCGCACAGGGTCTGCTCGACCTCGGACGGGTACACGTTGTAGCCGCCGCGGATGATGAGGTCCTTGGTGCGATCGACCACCGTCAGGCGCCCGTCGGCGTCCAGGCGCCCGACGTCGCCCGTGTGCATCCAGCCGCCGCGCAGGGCCTCGTCCGTGGCCGCCGGGTCGTCCAGGTAGGCCGTCATGACGTTGTGGCCGCGGACCAGCACCTGCCCCTCGGCGCCCACCGGCACGTCGCGATCCTGCCCGTCGACCACACGGACCTCGATGCCCCAGACCGGCCGCCCGACCGTCCCGGCGACGCGCGCGTCGGGGGGCGCGTTCAGGGTCGAGAAGGTCGCCTCGGTCATCCCGTAGCCCTGCCGCACCTCGGCGCCCAGGCGGTCCTCGGCGCGCTGGCGGATGTCGTCGGGCAGGGGCGCGCCGGCGCTGAGCGCCCACCGGAGCCGCTCGGGCCGAGGGCCGTCGGGCAGGCCGGCCCAGGCCGCGAACATGGTCGGGACGGCCGGGATCCAGGTCACGCCCTGCGCGTGGGCGGCCTCGAGGCTGCGCGCGGCGTCGAAGCGCGGGGTCAGCACGCAGCGGGCGCCGGCGAAGAACGGGGCCAGCAGGACCATGCGGCTGCCGTAGGAGTGGGTCAGCGGCAGCACGCCCAGCACCACGTCGTCGGGCCCCAGGGCCAGCGCGTGATGGACCAGGATGGCCGTGTGGGTCAGGAGCGACGCGTGCGACAGGGCGGCGCCCTTGGCCTGCCCCGTGGTGCCCGACGTGTACAGAACCATGGCCGCGTCGCCCGGCGCACGATCGGCGGGGTGTTCCAGCGGCGTCGCGTCGGCCCCGAGCTCGCCGAGCGGCGCCAGGGCCGCGGCGCGGCGGGCCTGCGAGAGGCCGGCTTCGGCCGTGGCGAGGCGCTCGGCGTCGGCCAGCAGGAGATCGCAGGCGGCGTGATCGACGCGGTGGGCGACCTCGGGTGGGGCCGACAGGATGGGGACCGGGACCACGGTCGCGCCGGCGTAGAGCACGCCGAAGTAGGCCTCGACGTACGCGCGGCCGTTGGCGCCCATCAAGGCGACGCGCGCGCCCGGGGCGTGTCCGGCGGCGGCCAGCGCGCCCGCGACCCTGGCGGCGCCGGCGTCCAGCTCGCCGTAGGTGACGGCCACGGGCGACGCGCCCGGCGCCCCCAGATCCACGATGGCGACCCGCTCGGGGTGGCGGCGCGCCGACTGTCTCAGCACCTGCCCGACGTTGATGCCCATGGCGGGGCACCTCGCCACCTGGGCCGCGGCCTGTCAAGACGGAGCTCACCACGACCGCCGCGACCTGCTAGGCTCGGGTCATGACGTCGCCGCCCTCCGACCCGCGCCCCGCCCGCTACGCCTACCTGCACGGGTTCGCCTCGGGCCCCCGCTCCCGCAAGGCCCTGGCCCTCGCGCCCGCGCTCGCGACCACCGGCCGCCGCCTCGAGCGCCCCGATCTGAACGTCCCCTCCTTCGCGCGCCTGACCCTGACCGGCGCCCTTTCGGCCATCGACGCCCTCGACGCCGCGGCGTCGCCCGCCGGCGCCCCCTGGCGCCTCATCGGGTCGTCCATGGGCGGCTACCTCGCGGCCCGCTGGGCCGAGCTGCACCCAGACCGCGTCGATCGCCTGGTCCTGCTGTGCCCCGGGTTCCGCCTCACCGAGCGCTGGCCCCACCTCATCGGCGCGGACGGGATGGCCCGCTGGCGCGCCCAGGGCGCCTACACCTTCCCCGACGGCGCCGGGACGCCGACCCCGGTCCACTGGGGCTTCATCGAGGACGCCCTGCGCCACCCCGGCGTCCCCGAGGTGCCCTGCCCCACCCTCATCGTGCACGGCCGCCGCGACGAGGTGGTCCCCGTCGCCCTGTCGCGCGAGTACGCCGCGAGCCGCCCGCACGTGACCCTGCTCGAGCTCGACGACGATCACGCCCTGACCGCCAGCCTGCCCGCCATCGAGCAAGCCGTCCTGGCCTTCTTCGCGTGACCGTCAGCGCCGCTCGTCGAGGCGCACCAGACACTCGCAGCCGTCCAGCCAGTGGTAGGCGGCCCAGGCGCCCAGGACGCTGCGCACGTAGTTGCGCGCCTCCTCGAAGGGGAAGTCCTCGACGAACAGATCCAGGTCCTCTCGCTTGTCCTTCTTGAGCATCCGGCTGACCCGCCCCGGGCCGGCGTTGTAGGCCGCCAGCATCAGCGGCTTGGACCCGGCGTACTGCATCGCCATGCGCTCGAGCATGCGCACGCCCAGCAGGACGTTGTGGGGCGGATCGAAGAGATCGCCCTCGTCCGACGCCTCGGGCAGCAGATCCCGCAGCCACGCGGCCGTCGCGGGCATGAGCTGCAGCAGCCCGCGGGCCCCCGCGTGGCTGACCGCGGTCGGCTCGTAGTAGCTCTCGATGCGCATGACCGCCCACACGAGGTACGGGTCGACCCCGGCGGCCTCCGCCTCGCGCGTCACCCAGCCGCGAAACGGCGTCGGCCAGGCCTCGCGCCACAGATCCTGGTAGCCGTCGTGCGGCGACCACGAGCCGGCCCGCTCGAGCGCGTTCAGGGCGACCCGGGTCCCCGCCCGGTGCCCGCCCGCCGCGTGCAGCATGCGCGCTGCCCACAGCGCTCGCCCGGTGTGCCCCTCGAAGCCGGCCCGGCGGATCTCGGCCTCCATCGCCTCGAACAGCCCCCACCGCTGCAGCGCCGCCACCCGCCCGGCCGCCTCCCGCGCCGCCCCGTCGACGGCCCAGTCCGGCTCGGCCGCGCTCGGTCCGCCCAGCGCCCGCGCCTCCTCGACCAGCGTCCGCAGCTCGGCCGCCCGCTCCGGCGCCAGCGCCTCGAGCGCCTCGAGGCTGCGCAGCCCGTACCACGAGATCGGGTGCTGCTCGGCCGCCCGCGCGAACGCGTCGACCGCCCGATCGCGGTCCCCCGCCGCCTGCCAGGTGCGCCCCAGCCAGTACTCGACGCGCCCCCAGTCGCGCTGGCGGCTCGCGCCATAGCCGTGGTCCACCAGCGTCCCCAGGATCTCGGCCGCCGCCGCGTAGCGCCCCTTCTCGAACTGCGAGCGCCACAGGGCCATCGCCTCGTCCCCGACCGGGTCGAAGCCGACCAGCCGCCCGAAGCGCCGCTGCACCGCCTTCTTCAGCGGCGCCAGCGCGCCCTCCGCCTGCGCCAGCCCCTGCAGCGCCGTCAGCCCCTCGCGCCGCGCCTGCTCGGGGTCGCGTCGCTCCATCCAGGCCACCGCCTCGTCCAGCTCCCGCACCTCGTCGGCCGCGAAGGCCAGCCGCGCCAGGTAGACGGCGGCCTGCCGGCTCGACGCGTCGCCGGGGCAGGCGTCTCGCGCCTCGCGCAGGCGCGCCCGGACGTCCGTGGCCTTCGTCGACTTCAGCGTCGCCCGCGCCAGGCCGTGCAGCGCGGCGCACCGCACGCGCTCGTCGGTGTGGGGCAGCGACAGGGCGCGCTCGAACGCCTCGACCGCGGCGTTGCTGGCCCACGCGTCCAGCAGCAGCCAGCCTCGCTCGGCCTCGGCCGCGGCGTCGTCCATGGGCGGCAGCGCCATCACCAGCTTCGCCGGGACCCAGCTCAGGCGATCCCAGGGCACGCCCAGCCCCGAGGCGATCACCGCGGCGGCGTCCTCGAGGGCGCCGGCCTCCTCGAGCAGCTGGGCCGTGACCTTCAGCGCCTCGCGTCCGCCCGGGGTGAGGTCGATGGCGCTGCGCGCCAGGCCGGCCGCGAGCACGGGATCCCGCTGGGCGAGGCCCCGCGCGGCCGTGGCCACCAGCCAGCCGCGGATCTCGGGCTCGATCACGGCGCCCAGCAGCACGCGCCCGACCGCCGCCGGGTCGCCCATCCGCGCCCAGATGGGGACGGCCGCGCTGGGCGTCAGCGGCGACTCGGGCGCCAGGCGCCCCCAGGTGTCCAGGACGCGCGCCGCCCCGGCCAGATCGCCGCGGGCACGCACCAGCACGCGCCCGACGAGGCCGGCGTCCAGGCGCAGGGGCTCGTCGGGGGGCGCGGGGGGCGTCGGCGACGGACGCGGCGTCGTGTCGCTCAGAGGCGGCGGCAGCGGCTCGGGCGTCGCCCAGGCGGACGGGCTCGCGAGCAGCAGCGCCAGCGCGACGACCAGCAGGGCTCGGAGCCCGCCCCGGTTCCGGTGTGGACCAATCGGAGCGGGCGAAACGGGCAGCAAGCGGGCCTCCGGGGCGAAGCAGATACCATCCCGAGCTTGAGGCCTGGGGAACTTCGGTTGAAGATTCGGGCATCTTCCTCGTCTGCGGCCGTGTTCCCGGGCTCGACGCCGAGCGCCTCGACCCCCGCGCTGTCCATGATCCTCATCCGGAGCCCCGTGACCGCCACCACGCCCACCGCCGCCCTCCCCCGCCGCCCCGCCGCGGACGCGCCCTCGACGGGCCGCCTCGCCCGGGCCGGGCTGATGGCGATGGCGCTGGCCCTGCTCACGATCGCCGTCCTGGGCGGCGCGCAGCTCGCCGGCTGGCTGGGCCACGGCGCCGGAGCGGTCGCCGCCGCCGTGGGCACCGGCCTCGTCCTGGTGACGCGCCTGGCCCTGTGGTGGCGCTATCGGCCGATGACCGCCACCGCCGCCGAGCTGCAGGACCTCCCCACCCTGACCGTGGTCATCCCGGCCTTCAACGAAGGCGCCGCGGTCCGCCGCGCCATCGGCAGCGTCCTCGCCAGCCGCTACCCGCAGGACCGCCTACGCCTCATCGTCGTGAACGACGGCTCGACCGACGACACGGGCGCCCACGTCGACGCCTGCGCCGCCGAAGCCGGCGGACGCGTCGAGGTGGTCCACCTGCCGCGCAACCGCGGCAAGCGCCACGCCCTGTACGAAGGCTTCCGACGCGCGCGCAGCGAGGTGATCGCCACCGTCGACTCGGACTCCGAGGTCGCGCCCGACGCGCTGGCCCAGCTGGTGACGCCGCTGACGCGCGACCCGGCGGTGGGCGGCGTCGCGGGCAAGGTGACGGTCCACAACCGCAAGCAGAGCTGGCTCACCCGCATGCTGGGGGTCCGCTACATCCTGGGCTTCGACTTCGTCCGCGCCTACCAGAGCGAGCTGCGCACGGTCTGGTGCTGCCCGGGCGCCCTGCAGGCCTACCGCCGCGCGCTCGTCGCCCCGCACCTCGACGCCTGGCGCGACCAGCGCTTCCTCGGCGCGGCCTGCACCAACGGCGACGACCACGCCATGACCAACCTCGTGCTCTCGCTCGGCGCCGACACGACCTACCAGGCCAACGCCGAGGTCCGCACCCTGGTCCCCGCGACCTACCGCCGCCTGTGCAAGATGTACGTGCGCTGGGGCCGCTCGGCCACGCGCGAGGGACTGCGCGCCCTGGCCTTCACCCCGGCGCGCGCCCGCCGCATGGGCGGCGTCAGAGGGGCGCTGGTCGCGCTGGACGCCCTGCTGCAGCCCGTCGGCCTCGCGCTGCGCATCCTGACCGCCTTCGCCGCCGCGTGGCTGCTGGTCACCCACCCGCTGGCCCTGGCCCAGACCGCCGCGGTCGCCCTCGCCTTCGCCGCCCTGTACGCGCTGGTCTACCTGCGCTCCGAGCGCTCGCTCGAGGTCGTCTTCGGCTTCGCCTACGCCCTGTTCGCGTTGGTGGCCCTGCCCTGGGTGCAGCCCTTCGCGACCCTCACGGTCCGCCGCAACGGGTGGCTCACGCGCGGGTGACACCGGGGCGGACGCGACCCGCACGTCGGCCCTTTTCCCCGCGAGGTCGCTTGATTAGGATGCCGCCGACCCTTGACCGGAACCCCCGGACCCGGAGCGCGCGGCCATGCTCGAGCAGACCATCCCCGTCGTCGACCTGAACCAGTTCCTCCACGGCGACGCCGCGCAGCAGCGCGCCTTCGTCACGACCCTGGGCGACGCCCTGGTCGAGTACGGCTTCGTGGCCGTCGACCACCACGGCGTCGACCGGCGGGCGATCGAAGGATCCTACGCGGCCATCAAGGGCTTCTTCGGGCTGCCCGACGAGGTCAAGCGCCGCTACATCGTCCCCGACGGCGGCGGCCAGCGCGGCTACACGGCCTTCGGGCAGGAGCACGCCAAGGGCCAGACGGTCGCGGACCTCAAGGAGTTCTGGCACGTCGGCCCCGAGCTGGCCGAGGACCACCCCCTACGCGCCCGCATCGAGCGCAACGTGTGGCCGACCGAGATCACGGGCTTCCGCGACGCGACCCTGGGCCTGTGGAACAGCCTGTACCGCTGCGGCGAGGTGCTGCTGCGGGCCATCGCGCGCTACCTCGACGCCGACGAGCTCGAGTTCGTCCGCATGATCGACGGCGGCAACTCGATCCTGCGCACCATCCGCTACCCGGGCCCCGACGAGGTCAAGCCCGAGCCGGGTGCCGTCTGGGCGGCCGCCCACGAGGACATCAACCTCATCACCCTGCTGGTCGAGGCCTCCGATCGCGGCCTCGAGCTGCTGCGCCGCGACGGCACCTGGCTGGCCATCGAGCCCATCCCGGGCCAGTGCATCGCCGACGCCGGCGACATGCTGCAGCGCCTGACCAACGGCGTCATCCCGTCGACCACCCACCGGGTGCTGGCGCCCCAGGACGCGACCGGCCCACGCTACTCGATGCCCTTCTTCATCCACCCGCACCCGGACTACGTGCTGTCGCCGCTGCCCAGCTGCATGACCGAGGCCAACCCCCGCCGCTGGCCCGACATCACGGCCGAGGGCTACCTGACCGAGCGCCTGCGCGAGATCGGCCTCATCAAGACCCCGCCGGAGCCCGCGCCCGCGGCCTGAAGCCCCGTGTCGACCCGCCCGCCGGGGGGCGTGATGAAAATCATCGCTTGACTTCCCCCCGGGGCGGCCCTATCTATCGCGTCCCGAGCCGGTGACGGGCCCCGCCCGCCCCGGCCGTGGCGCGCTTTGACAAGCTGAAGACACCGATTACTGCGGGGTGGAGCAGCCAGGTAGCTCGTCGGGCTCATAACCCGAAGGTCGTAGGTTCAAATCCTGCCCCCGCGACCATCCAATCGACCGCCTCCGGCCCCTCTCCATGGGGGGCTGGACGGCGTGTCGACGGTGTCTCCAGTCGAAGACGTAGTGCGGGGTGGAGCAGCCAGGTAGCTCGTCGGGCTCATAACCCGAAGGTCGTAGGTTCAAATCCTGCCCCCGCGACCACACCAAGAGGCCGGTTCCTTCGGGAATCGGCCTCTTCGCGTTTCGAACCGTCCGCGCCTCTGCCCACGGCACGCCCTGGACACGAAAAAGGGCCGCTCCCGCAGGACCGGCCCTCTCGCGTTTCCAACCCTGGCTCCGAGGCCGGGCGCGCTCAGCCCGCGTCGGCCGCGCCAGCGTCCTCAGCCTGCGAGCGTCCTCGTTGCGGTCCACGTCAAGGCGCGGACCGACAACATCGGACGCCAACCTGGGGGAGCGCATAGCTCGGAGGAAGGGCTGACCGGAGGGCAGCTCGCATCTGCGACGCGAATCCGTTGTAGGCCCCGTTGCGTGCCAACCTGTACTCGCCGGCCATGGGTCCTGTTGGGTCGCTGACGGGCGCCGCATCGAACTCACCGTACCAGTCAGCTAGCCACTCCGCCACGTTGCCGGACATGTCGAGGGCACCGTAGGGACTGCGCCCATCGGGCTTCGACCCTACCGGCAGAGGCCCTCCGGTTGCGCAGCCGTCCCCCGCAACGTTCATGACTGCGACCGAACACGCGGGTGCAGGACTGTTGCCCCATGGATAGGTAAGCATCTGCGATTTGCAGTCTCCAGTGGCGAGCTCACACCCGCCACGAGCGGCTCGCTCCCACTCGGCTTCTCGGCACAGCCTCTGCTTGCCACTCGGCTTGCCGGACCACTCGCAGTACGCCTTGGCCTGTGACCAGTTGATCCCGTTGATCGGGTGCTGCTCGCGGCCAGGGACGCCGTAGCTGAGGGCCGGGTCGCTTCCGATAGGCGTAGTGCAGGCCCCTGCCGCGATACAGGCCGACCATTGGGCCGCCGTGACCTCCGTCCTGTCGATGAAATAGGCCGACAGGGTCACCTCGTGCTGGGGAAGCTCACCGGCCTTGCATCCGCCGTCCTTGGTCGCGTTGCAGCCCATCCAGAACGTTCCCGCCGGTACGAAGACCTCATTGCTGGTCCCCGACTCGCAGGTCTCCCAGCTGGTGCACGTGAAACCTTGGGGACAGTCGACCCCCAAGCTGCCGCAGGTAGGCTCGACGCACGTCCCGGCCGGGGAGCACTGCAGGCCGGACGCGCACACCCCACACTGGCCCGTGCCACAGCCGTTGTCGCCACACTGCTTGCCGGCGCACTGCGGTTGGCAAACGCATTGGCCGCTGGCGTCGCACGCCTCGCCAGCCGGACAGCTTCCACAAGTTCCGCCGCAGCCATCAGCCCCGCATGCCTTCGATGCGCAGTCGGGCACACACACGCAGAGGCCAGCCCCCGAACACACCAGCCCCGTCGCACAACCGCCACAGGTGCCTCCGCAGCCGTCGGAGCCGCACACCTTCCCCATGCAGTCGGGCTGACAGACGCACGCGCCCTCGAGCGAACACGCCTGTCCCGGCTCACAGGTACCACAGGTCCCACCGCAGCCGTCGGAGCCGCAGTCACGGCCCTCGCAGGACGGCAGGCATTCACACGAGCCCTCGACGCAGACGTGCCCGGGGCCGCAGGCATCGTCGTTCGAGCATTCGCAGTCCGAAGCATCGATGACGCAGCCCTGTGCCGACTCCTGGCAGGTCGCGACCGCGCAAGCCACGTCAGGAGCTCCGCAGGTGACCGCGGTACCGACGCACACGCCGCCTTGGCAGGCGTCGTCTTCGGTACAGGCGAACCCGTCGTCACACCCCTTGCCATCCGCACTCACTGGGTTGCTGCACTCACCGGAGGCGGGATCGCACGGACCCACCTCGTGGCAAGCATCGAGGGCGGTACAGGTCTTGGAGACTCCGCCCGTGCACGTGCCGGCGTGACAAGCCTCGCCCTCAGTGCAGGCATCGCCGTCATCGCACGGCGCCTCGTCCTCCAGCGATTCGACGACGCAGACGCCCTCGATGCACGAAAAGAACTGACATGCTGGCGCACCAGCAGCGCAGTCCTCGTCGACGTTGCATTGGGCTACCGCGGCGTCGGACCCGTCGACCTCAACCGACGCATCGAGATCATCGCCTTCGCCGTCATCGCTTCCAGCTTCGCTCACGTCCTCGCCGGCCGACCCTTGGTCATCGCTGTCATCCACATCCTGAACTGGGACCTGGTCTTGGACATCGACCAAGTCGTCGACCGTCGTCTCGCTCACCTTCAGCTCCCCGTCGTCGCGGTCACCGGGCTCGTCCGCGTCCAGATCGCCATCGTCCGTCTCAGAGTAGGCGGACAATGGATCCCAATCGAAACAGCCGGGAGCGACGATCGAGCTGATGACGAAGGTGAAGGTGCCGACGAATCGGATGAGTTCACGCATGCGGCCAGCTCCGGTCTGATGATGGTCCGTCTGCGACAACTAGCCTGAGGCTGGACGAGACGTCAAGGCCAGCTCGGGCGCCTATCGAGCACCGTTGCGGGCCGGGTTGTGCGTGGGTGCGGTGGGATGGCAAGATGGCCCGGAACCACCATCAACGAGCCTCCCGGATGCGTGTTGCGTACGATGGGATCGCGAGATCCCGTTGCGACGCAGGGCGCGGTCTCGGAGGAGAGGAGAGGCGGGATGAAGCTGTCCCTGAACCCCTGGATCAGGCTGAACCAGTTCACGGTCGGTCGTAGGTTGTTCGCCATCGCGCAAGTCAAGCGACTGGCCGAAGGACGTGGGCTGAACGCCCTGGTCGAGCGCTGCGCGCAGGCCGAGCAGCTGGACAAGCAGGTGCGCGAGCTCGAGCGGCGCTACAAGGTCGACAAGAACCGCCGGGTCGACCCGCGCCTTCAGGCGCTCGATCCGCAGATCGACAAGCTTGTCGGTGCGATCTACCGCATCTGCGTCGAGGTGACGGCCTCGCTCGCCGGCGAGCCCGAGGGCGATGCGGCGGCCCGGATCGTGCGCGAGTTGTATCCGGGTGGACCCATCGCAATCACGACGCTGACCTACGTGGATCAGGGCAGCGAGGTCGGAGCCATCGTCGAGCACCTGTCGCCCGACGGTGACCTCGATGCCGAGGCCCAGACCGTCGGCCTCGTGGCCCAGGTCGCGCGCCTCGGAAAGCTCAACGCCGAGTTCATCGATCTGCTCCCGAAGGGCGCCGACGAGCTGGTCCGTTGGGATCACGTCCGCGCGGCGAACGCCCAGGGCGACGAGCGGCTCCGCGCCATCGTGGCCTGGATCCTGGGTCAGTTCCCCGACCCTCACCAGGCCGAGGCCCGCGCGGCCCTGCTGGAGCCCATCCGACATCAGGACGAGGCCATCCGCGCCGCCCTGTCGGCCCGTCGCGCTGTTCGTGACGTCGACCCCGTCAGCGGCGAGGAGATCGTCGACGAGGCCAATCCCGAGACGACGGTCGCGCCCGTGCCCGAGTCAGAGCCCGAAGCGGTCGCTTGACCCCGTCGGGTGATCCCGCCAAAGGCCCGGTTGCGCACGCGACCGGGCCTTTGGCGTTTTCGCCCTCCGCCGCCACCGGGCCCGCTCTCCCCGCGTCACTCACTCCGAGCGGCACCGGACCACCCTGGCTCGTTCGCTGGCCCACGCCAGCCGGTATCAGACCACCCCTCGAGGGGGTCGGACCCCCTCGAGGGGTGGTCTGATACCGGCCTCGATCGGCTAGCGAGCAAGGCCACCTGGTCCGATACCAGCCTCCGTCGCCCAGCGGGCGACGCCCACCTGGTCTGCTATCGGCCACCGTCGTCCAGCGAGCGACGCAGCCTGGTATCGCACCACCGTTCCTCGGCCAACGAGGCACCTAGGGTGGTCCGATACCGGCCTTTCTGGCCGGGCGAGCACCAGCACCAAGTACACTACCACCCCCGACCGTATGGCCGGTTCCATCCCCCCGAACCATTCCCTACCACGCATCCTGAGCGGCCCGACTTGAATGGTGCGCGTGCTTCGAGTGCGTCCGACTCCTAGACAGGCAGCCACTACGCCGCCGCCCCATCTGTCGGAGCCCAAGTACGCGCGCTTCCTGGCGTCGTTTCCGCAGCTCGATCGCAGCCAGCCCCCGCTCTCCGGCGACCTCTACGTCACCGACTGCGACGAGCCGCCGCGCGACAAGCGCGGTCCCAACACGAGGACAAGCGCGGGCCCGAGCACGAGGAGACGCCCTGGGGCTGAATCGAGCGCAAGCCGCGCAGCTTCATCACCCGCGACCTCGTGCTGCTGACCTACGTGCGTCGCAAGAGCTACGCGCCGCCCCAGCGACTCGACACGTTCTCCGCCGATGAGGTGGGCCTGGATCCCCAAGGTCCGCTCTCCCGCTTCTCGCATCGGCGAGCACCGCGACGCGGTCGACTACGACCACCGCGCCGCCGTCCCCTACCTCCCCTTCGGCCGCGGCACGTCAGCCTCGACCGAGGAGGATCCGGACAGCGAGGGACGAGAGTCGAGCACTGGCAGCCACAGGCTCGCAGCAGTACCGTATTCGCCGCGCGGGTGCCGAGGGTGTCGCCAAGACTCGGTCAGCACCCGCGTAGGCGTAGCTGGGGGACGAGTCGAAGCGAGCGGAGAACTCGAACCAATGGCGCGTCCATGTTGGGTAGGCAGGCCGTTCGGTTGCCAGCCCCGCCGCCTCCGCTGGTTCAGTCCGCGTCTGGATCTCCTGCGTCCTCGCTCGGCGACACGTCCTCGCTCGGCGGCACGTCCTCGCTCGGCGGCACGTCCTCGCTCGGCGGCACGTCCTCGCTCGGCGGCACGTCCTCGCTCGGCGGCACGTCCTCAGTCGGCTCTACGTCCTCGGTCGGCTCCACGTCCTCGGCCGGCGGCACGTCCTCGGTGGGGCCGACGTCCTCGATCACCTCCTCGATGGGGCCGACGTCGTCGATGACCTCCTCGGCCGCGTCCTCGGTCGGGCCGGCGTCGGTCGGACCGGCGTCGGGATCGGGGTCTGCAGCGGCCTCGCAGTCCTCGGGGCAGAACACCTCTTCGAGATCGCCGCACACGCCGTCGCCGCAAGTGGGGGTGCCGCCACCGCCACAGTCCTGCTGACACGTGAACTGCTCGAAGATGTCGTCGCAGATCCCGTTGCCGCACTTGTCAGGGCAGTCCTGGGCGCAGGTGAGGAACTCGAGCAGCCCGCACACGCCGTCACCACACACGTCGGGGCCCCCGCCGCCGCAGTCGTCGGGGCAGAGGAACTCCTCGCCCTGCTCGCAGACGCCGTTGCCGCAGCCGGGCTGCGCGTTGCACTGGCCGCAGTCGTTCGGGCAGGACTCGCAGGTCTCGGTGGCCGAGCACAGGTTGTCGCCGCAGACGCCGCAGACGTTGTTGCCGCTGCCGCACACGCCCGCCGCGCACTTGTCGCCGGTCGTGCAGGGGTCGCCGTCGTCGCACGTGGCGCCCTCGTTGCTCTGGTACTCGCAGCCGACGCCCTCGACGCACAGGTCCAGCGTGCAGGGGTTGCCGTCGTTGCAGTCCTTCTCGAAGCCGCCCTGGCACTCGCCCTCCTTGCAGGTCGCGTTGTCCAGGCACGGGTCGTCGACCGCGCAGGGGGCGCCGTCGTTGCGCGCCGTCTCGACGCACGCGCCGGTCGCCGGGTCGCAGGTGTTGTCGGAGCAGGCGCTCGACGGCGCGTCGCAGCCGACGATGGTCGCCACGTCCAGCACGCACAGCCCCTCGTCCGAGCAGGTCAGCCGCCCGTTGCACAGGTCGGCGTCCTCGAGCAGGGCGCAGTCGTGCGGCCCCTCGCAGGTGCAGACCGGCGTGCCGAGGCAGAAGCCGCCCGAGCAGGTGTCGCCCGTCGTGCAGGCGCTGCCGTCCGAGCACGCGGTGCCGTCGTCCTTGGGCTTGGGCTGGCACTGGCCGTTGAGCGGGTTGCAGGCGTTGTCGGCGCACGGGCCGGCGTCCGGGCAGACCACGACCGTCGCCGGATCCAGCCGACACTGGCCGCCGTTGCACTCGAGCGAGCCGTTGCAGAGGTTGCCGTCGTCGTAGGCGACGCAGTCCTCGTCCTTGTTGCAGGTGCACTGGCCGCTCGGCGTGCCCTTGCACTGGCCGCTGAGATCGCACAGGTCGTTGGTCGTACACGGATCCTGATCGTTACAGGGCCCGGTCACCGGCGTGTGGGTGCAGCCCTCGCCGGGCTTGCAGCCGTCGGCGGTGCAAGGGCTGCCGTCGTCGCAGTCGGTTACGGCGTTGCCCGCCACGCACTCGCCGGCCTCGCACCACGACTCGGCGCTGCACGGCTCGCCGTCGTCGCAGGGCGCGTAGTCGGCGGCCACCCCGGCCACGCAGGTCTTGCTGTCGGGGTCGCACAGGGCGGCCTCGCAGGTGCCGAGGCCGGCGACCTTGCCGACGCAGTCGGCGTGGCCCTCGCAGCCGACCTCGCCGACGTCTCCCTTGACGTCGGCGCCGACGTCCGAGGTCCCCTGGGTGCCTTCGGGGCCATCCGAGCAGGCGACGAGGCCGGCCAGCGGCGCGGCGAGCAAGACGAGCAGCGCGCGGGGCGCCGCGAGCGAAGCGATGGACGACGGACTAGGCCACATGCGGGATCCCCCCCCTCTCGGAGCAGTGCGTGGCGAAGCCTGCCCGAGCAGGGCCGCCGGCTGCAACCCCCACGTTTCACAGCCGCCCCCCAGACGTTGCCCCGCGCGCCGGCTCGCGTGGTAGGCTCCGCGCGACCGAACGAGGAGGCGAGCCATGTCCACCCATCCCAAGTCGCCCGCGCGGACCGCCGCGCGCCCCGCCGTCCGCCGGCTCCCGCGCGTGCTGGTCGCGCTGCTGAGCCTCGGCGCGCTGACCCTGGTGAGCCCGGGCGAGGCCCAGGCGCGCAAGAAGAAGCCCAAGAGCGATCCGTCCTACCTGTACCTCGACGGCGTCCGCGAGCGCGTCTTCTGGAACGACGGCGACTCGTTCAAGGTGATGGAGGGCTCGCGCAAGGGGCTCAAGGCGCGTCTGGTCGGTTACAACACCCTCGAGTCCTATGGGCCGGTGCACTTCTGGGGCGGCTTCCACGGCTGGGAGCTGTACCGCATCGCCAAGGACGGCGCGAAGTTCGCCCAGAAGGGCGAGTGGACCTGCAAGGTCATGGGCCCGGTCGACGGCTACGGGCGCGCGCTGGTCGAGTGCCCGGATCTGCGCAAGGCCATCATCAGGAAGGGCTACGCCCACGTCTTCGCGGTGGGCGAGGAGCCCGACGCCGAGCTGGTCGAGGCGCAGCGGCAGGCGCAGAACGAGCGGCTGGGCATCTGGTCCAAGGGCATCCCGACCCACATCGTGACCAGCATCCACTCGACCGACGAGCTGACCGACGAGGACCGGGCCAAGGGCAAGACCAACAGCTACAACCGCGTGTGCGACACCCGGACCGGCAAGTCCTTCGTCATCGAGCACACGACGCCCTTCAAGCCGTGCGACGCCTGGTGCTACGGGGCGAGCTGCATGGTGTACCTGCCCTTCGACGTGCGCTTCGGCGACAAGCGCCCGGCCTGCGTGGTCGGCGACGGCGGCGAGCGCAATCGGTTGGTGGCGGCGCCCGTCCTGGGGTACCCGTCGACCGAGACCAAGGACGACAAGAGCGCGCGGCAGGCGCGGGGGGACAAGTGAGCGTGGGGAACGTGTGGCTCATCAAGAGCGAGCCCGACAAGTACAGCTGGGACGATCTGAACCGCGACGGCCGGACCTTCTGGGACGGCGTGCGCAACTACCAGGCGCGCAACAACCTGCAGGCGATGCAGGTGGGCGACCTGTGCCTGTACTACCACTCGGTCGCCGAAAAGCAGATCGTGGGTCTCGCGCGGGTGGTGCGGCAGGCCTATCAGGACCCGACGACCGAGGACGAGCGGTGGCGGGTTGTTGACGTCGAGCCCTTCGCCGCACTAAAGCGGCCGCTGTCGCTCGAGGCCATCAAGGGCGACGAGGTGCTGCGGGAGATGGCCATCGTCCGGCAGTCGCGCCTGAGCGTGGCGCCGGTCACCCGCGAGCAATTCGAACGCGTCCTCGCCCTCACGGGGACCCAGGTCACCGGAGTCAGCGCATGAGTACCAGCGAGACCCGCGAGCGGGGTAAGGACGCTCGCAAGCACGTCCAGACCAACCGGCTGCGCCAGCCGAGCCGCGAGCGGCTCGCCACCGTCGACAAGGTCTCCGTGGTCGACGACCTGCTCATCGTCATGACGCAGGCCTTCTGCCACCACGGCCACCCGCTGGTGACGCCCGACAACCCGCGCTTCGACGGCTTCCCGGGCGTGCGCGTGCGCGTCAAGGCGCTCGGCGCCGTGCAGGACGTCATCCTGTCGCCCATCCACGGCCACCACGACCGCCGCGGCGGCGAGGGCCTGCCCGACCACGTCAAGTGCGAGGTGCGCTGCCCGACCTGCTCGGAGTCGCTGCCCGTCTACAACGACTGCCCCTGCGGCGTGGGCCAGCTACGGACGATCTTCCTGACCCCCGAGCGCGCCGACGCCCACGTCGCCGCGATCTGCGACGTCTGGGGCTGCCACCGCTCGCGCGTCATGGACGAGTTCGAGATCCTGAGCGAGTTCGTCGACCTCGAGGCCTGAGCTCGGGTCCGTCGCGCCGAGGAGGCTGGCCGAGAGGCTGGCCGTTCCTGGCCCGGCCTTGCTTCCGTGTGGGAGTGCGTGGTCTCCTTGCGGTTCGCCGAACAGGGGGGCCGACATGGGACACGAACGCTACCGAGGGTTGGTCGTCGCGTTGCTGCTCGTCGTGGGCTGCGGCGACTCGACGCAGGGCGACCCGGACGATGCGGGGTCACTGGCGGAGGTGGCCGACGGCGGGGCCGATGCCGCGGAGACCGAGCCGGCGGACGTACCGGCCGAAGCGGCCGAGGAGGTCGCGCCCGCCCTGCCCTGCCTCGTGGTGACGCCGGGCGAGGTCGACTTCGGGGCGGTCCTGGTCGGGACGGTCGCGACGCAGTCGGTGACGCTGTCGACCTGCTCCGAGGCGCCGGTGACCATCGACGCCATCGGGCTCGATGAAGGCAGCGCCGAGGCCTTCTCGCTGGTGCTGGGAGACGCCTTCGGGCCGCCGGGCGGCTCGGGCGCCATCGGGGGCGCGGAGGGGGGCGTGACGCTCGCGCCCGGAAGCGCCTACGACTTCGAGGTGCGCTACGCCCCGGAGACCGCGTCGCCCGTGGGCGTCGACGGCAGCGCGATCCCCAGCCTGACGCGGCTGAACGTCGACTGGGAGACGTTCGGACGCACCGAGGTCCCGGTCTCGGCGGTCGCGATCCCCCACGCCTGCCCGACCGCCGTCATCAAGGTCGCCGAGGGCGAGGAGGTCATCCCGGGGACCGTCCTGCACCTGTCGGGGGAGCAGAGCTACTTCCCGGGGATGGGCCCCATCCAGAAGTACCAATGGTCGGTCCAGCAGCCGGCCGGGTCGGCCTCGACGTTCGTGCCCAACGCAAACGCTCCCAACCCCACCTTCGAGGCCAACGTGCAGGGGGTCTACACGTTCTCGCTCGAGGTCTGGGGAGCCGGCGACGTCAAGTCGTGCGGGCCCGCGCAGTACAGCGTCATCGTCCTGCCGGACAACGCGATCCGCGTCGAGCTGGGCTGGGACACGCCGGGCCTGCCGGACACCAGCGAAGCCGGGTTCCCTCCGGACCTGGACCTGCACTTCGCGCACCCGTTCGCGACCGGCTACGACATCGACGGTGACGCCGTGCACGATGGCTGGTTCGACAACCCGTTCGATGTCTACTGGTTCAATCCCAACCCCGATTGGGGGGCGTTCGGCAACCCGGACGACAACCCCGAGCTGCACTGGGACAAGGGGAGCTCCGAGGTCCTGTGGCTCAACGTGCCCGAGGACGGGATGCGCTATCGGGTCGGCGCCCACTACTGGAACGACCACGGCTTCGGGCCCAGCGTCGCGACCGTGCGCATCTACGTCTACGACCAGCTGGTGTTCGAGTCCGAGCCCATGACGATGGTCAGCCGCGACTTCTGCGAGGTCGCCACCATCGACTGGCCGGCGGGGACCGTCCTGCCGGTGCTGGCGCCCTCGGGTGGCTACGCCTGCACGCCCGACTTCCAGCACCCGCTGTTCGTGGGCGAGTAGCGGGCCGCGGCGGGTCCGCCAATCACGGCTCGCCGACCAGCAGGTTCTCGAAGGGATGGCGCCGCTTCCAGCGGTAGGTCTGGAAGTCGCGCTCGTCGGTCGAGAGGATGCGCCCGTGGCCGAGGTGCTCGGCGAGGATGACCAGCGAGGCGTCGGCCAGGTCCATGGGCAGGTCCGCGTACTGGTTCATCAGCTGCGACAGGCGCGGGGCGTCCGTGGCCGCCAGGGGATGAACCTCGAACGCCCCGCGGGCGAAGCTGTCGATGAAGCGTGTCTGGGCCGCGCCTCCGAGCCTCGTGAGCAGCAGGTGGCAGGTCTCGGTCATGACGGGCCACGTCGTGATCAGGGGCTCGTCGAGCCGCGACAGGCAGTCGCGCGCGCGCTGGTGGCGCCGATCGCGACGGTTGCCCAACGCCAGCCAGAAGCCGGTGTCAGCGAGGATCATGCTTGCGCTCGAACGACTCGGCGAGCTGGGCTTTATAGGAATCGGACAGATCCTCGGGTCCGTCTGCGCAGCCGATGAAGCCCTCCAGCTCCCGGCGCGCCGTGGCCACGCTCTCGGCCAGGCGCTCGTGGTAGACGTCGATGGCTTCCTTGAGGATGTCCGAGACGCTCAGCCCGGTGCGACGGGCGATCTCCTCGAGCTTGCGCTGTCGCTCGAGATCCAGCCTCGCGTTGACTCGCATCGCCGCCTCCCGTCAGACAGCTGTATGACGCCCAGTGGCGCGGGTCAAGGGCCGAGCGAAGGCTACTCCCAGGCCTTGACGCCGAAGCCGCGGACGGGGGCGGCCGAGGCGAAGGCCGGGCGGACGCGGACGGTGAAGCCGTTGTGGCCGGCGGCGCGGGGGGTCCAGGTGCCGTGGTAGCGGTACCAGCCGTCCGACGGCGGGGCCTTGGGGGTCATGGGGGCGTGGGTACCGCCGACGATGCGGCGGGAGCCGTCGACCAGGCCGCCGTAGATCTCGACGTTGACGTCCTCGGGGGCCAGCGAGCCGAGGTAGATGGAGGTCTCGACCGTGACCTCGCTGCCGAGCGGCAGGTCGCGGGGGCCGCCGACGTGGACGTCGCCGATGTGGACGTGGCCCCAGGTGTGGCGCAGGGCCTCGGCGCGGCGCGCGCGCTCGCGGGCCTCGCGGAAGTCGTCGGCCGCCAGGCGCTGGTGGGCCTCGGAGGCTGGCAGGTAGAGCTGCTCGGCGTAGTCCTGCAGCATGCGGTCGGTCGAGAAGACCGCGGTGAGGTCGCGCATGGAGCGCTTCATGCGGCGCAGCCACTTGCGCGGCAGGCGGTCGGCCGAGCGGTCGTAGAACTCGGGGACGATCTGGTTCTCGACCAGATCCAGCAGCAGATCGGCCTCGATGGCGTCGCCGCGGTCGACGTCCTCGTAGGTCTCGCCCGCGCCGATGGCCCAGCCGTTGGTGCCGTCGTAGGCCTCGGCCCACCAGCCGTCGAGGACCGACAGGTTGAGGCCCCCGTTGGACAGGACCTTCATCCCCGAGGTGCCGCTCGCCTCCTTGGGGCGGCGCGGGTTGTTCAGCCACACGTCGACGCCCTGCACGAGGCGCCGCGCGACGCCCATGTCGTACTCCTCGAGGAAGACGATGCGCCGGCGGATCATCGGGTCGCGGGCGAAGTGGACGATCTCTCGGATGAGCTCCTTGCCGGGCACGTCCTTGGGGTGCGCCTTGCCGGCGAAGATGATCTGCACGGGCCGCTCGGGGTCGCACAGCAGCGCGCGCAGGCGGTCGGGCTGGCGGAGCAGCAGGTTGGCGCGCTTGTAGGTGGCGAAGCGGCGCGCGAAGCCGATGGTCAGCACGTGCGGGTCGAGCAGCTCGCTCGCCTCGGCGATCTCGTCCTCGGGCCGGCCCTTGCGCTTGAGCTGCCGCTTGACGCGCTGCCGGACGAAGGTGACCAGGCGCTCGCGGCGGCGCTCGTGGGTGCGCCACAGCTCGGCGTCCGGGATGGTCTCGACCGCCTGCCAGACGTTCGGGTTGGCCGTGTCGGTCGCCCAGCGCTCGCCCAGGTAGCGGTCGAGCAGCGCGCCCATCTCGGCCGAGGTCCAGGTGCGGACGTGGATCCCGTTGGTCACGGCCCCGATGGGCACCTCGTGCGGCTCGTGCCCCGGCCACAGGCGCGTCCACATCGCGCGCGAGACCTCGCCGTGCAGCTGCGAGACGCCGTTGATGTGCTCGGCGCAGCGCAGGGCCAGGTAGGCCATGTTGAAGCCGCCGCGCAGCTCGGGGTCGCCCTCGTGGGCGCCCAGGGCCAGAAAGTCGCGGCGCGAGATGCCGAGCTGCTCGTGCAGGCGCGGCAGGAAGCGGTCGAGCTGCTCGACCGAGAAGATGTCGAAGCCCGCCGGGACCGGCGTGTGGGTCGTGAAGACGTGGGAGGCCGAGCAGACCTCGTGGGCGACCGAGAACGGCAGGCCCGTGCGCTCGACCACCATGCGGATGCGCTCGAGCGCCATGAAGGCCGAGTGGCCCTCGTTCATGTGGAAGACCGTCGGCGCGTGCCCGAGGTGCATCAGGGCGCGCAGGCCGCCGATGCCCAGGACGATCTCCTGCTTGAAGCGCAGCTCGGTGCCGCCGCCGTACAGCTGGTTGGTGATGACCCGGTCCTCGGGCGCGTTCGACGGGCTGTTGGTGTCGAGCAGGTAAAGCCGCGTCCGCCCGATGCGCACCTCCCAGATGCGCACCTTGACCGGCCGCCCCTCGATCTCGACGTGGATGGACGCCTGGCTGCCGTCCTGCAGACGCGCCCGCCGCATCGGCAGGTTGGTGAAGTCGTTGTCGTAGGGGTCCTCTTGCTGCCAGCCGTCCTCGTTGAGGTACTGGCGGAAGTAGCCCTCTTGATACGCGAGGCCGACGGCGACCAGCGGCACGCCGACGCCGTGCGAGCTCTTGAGGTGGTCGCCCGACAGCACGCCCAGGCCGCCCGAGTAGATGGGCAGCGCCTCGGTCAGGCCGTACTCGGCGCTGAAGTAGGCCACCTGGAGCTTGCCGTCTCGCGTCAGCTCGCCGTGGTGGCGCTCGAACCAGGTCGTGCGCTCCAGCTCGGCGCGCGTGTGATCGGCGACGCGCTGCATGTGGGTCAGGAAGGCCTCGTCGTCCTGCAGCTGGTCGAGGCGCGCCTGATCGAGCCGCCCGAGCAGCGCCACCGGGTTGCCGTTGACCTCCTCCCACAGGCGGCTGTCCATGCGGCGGAAGAGCGCGCGCGCGTCGGGGGTCCAGCTCCACGTCAGATCGTAGGCGAGCGCCTCGAGCGGCCGGAGCTTGTCGGGCAGCGAGGGGGTCACGTTGAACGTGTGGACGCGGGCCATGGGCGCTCCTGTCGGAGGACGGGGCGAGGGGTCGACGGCGGGTGGGCGCGGGGCGCCCGAACACGCGGGCTCGGCGCGAGTGGGCGTGGTGTGGAGCGTGTTAGCAGACGCAGCGCAGGAGGTGAAGGCAAGGGGCGGCGACGGCCGCGGCGCCGTGGGGGTGGGCGCGCCTCGATTGAGCTTGCGCGACGCGGGGTTGACCCGGTTCGGGGGGACTCCCTACAGTGCCGCCGGGCTCGGCCTGGAGGGACGATGAGCAGCGCGAGGGAGCGGCGGGCGGCGGCGGTGCGGCCATGAGCGGCTTCGGCGGCCGCCCCGCGTACGAGGCCACGCAGCTGGTGCGGCGTCTGCCCGAGCCCGACCCCGGGCGGCTGGCCGCGGCGCTGGCCGAGGCCAAGCGACGCCCCATCGCCTACGCCCTGGGCACGGGCGAGGCCGAGGAGGTGGCCCTGTTCCGGGGCTTGAAGCCCGTGCTGCGCCAGAGCCACCCCGACGAGACCATCGAGGCCGCCAAGGCGCGCTTTCGCGCGATGGGCTTCACGGTGCGCACCGTCGCCCCGGCCGAGTCGATGGTCGGCATGCCGCAGTGGCTGCTGTTCGCCGGCAAGGAGCGCGACCGCGTGATCGCCGCGGCGCGCTGCGAGGTCCAGGCCGCCAAGGGCCACGAGCGCCTGCTGGGCATGCTGCTGGGCTACCCCGAGTGCTGCGTCGACGCGTTCGTCGACGCGCCCCAGCCCCGCGGCCTCCGCGCCCTGGCGCGCAGGGCCATGGAGCGCGCCGAGGGCCCCGGCTTCGCGCGCCTCAACGCGCTGGATCCGTCGATGTTCCACTACATCTCGTGGTCGCCCTGCTCGCTGCGCTGCGCGCCCTCGAAGGCCTACGCCGACGCGGTGGCCGCCTGCATCGGCCACGAGTACGGCCAGGCCGTGCACCACGGCGACGGGCGCACGCGCTGCCCGCCGGGGTGCCGGCACGCCAGGTTCGTCGAGGCCATCGACCGAGCGTTGAGCGCGCACCGGCTGCTGGCGACCGACGCCGTGCAGGTCTCGCTGACCGGTCGCTTCGAGGGCGCCACGCTGCACGTCGAGCAGGCCTGGGCCACCGAGCGGGACCGCCACCCGAGCGTGCCGACCGTCCCGGCCGTGCGCGAGGCCGCCGTCCGGCTGGCGGCGCTGGCCACCGAGGCCGGCACGGTCGCCGTCGTGGACGACCAGCTGGTCCTGGGCGGGCGCTGGGGCGGCCAGCCGGTGGCCACGGTCGAGGGAGCGCTGCTGGTCCCGTTCGAGTAGGCTGCGGCTCATGCTCGCCGACACCCGCCGTCCGCCCCGCCCCCCGGCCCGCATCGTCCACCTGCCGGCGCCCGCCTTCATGGACGCTTGGCCGGTCGGGCTGCGGCCGGCGCGGATCGTGGCGACTCAGCGGGCGGTGGGGCTGCTGTACGTGCACCCCGAGCGCGGCGGCGTGCAGCTGTGGGTGGCCGACGCGCCGGGGCGGGCCGGGCGCGGGGTGGCCGTGTCGGTCGGCGAGGACGCGATCGGCGACGCGCAGGCGACCGGGCGGCTGTGCGAGGCGGTCAGGGCGCGGCTCGAGCGGGCGGCCCCGGCGTCGTGGCGGTGGCTGGACCAGGCGCGGGCGGTGATCGCGCAGCTGGCCGAGGGGGGCCCGGTCAGGGGCGTCCTCGGACAGGCGCTGGAGGCGGCCGAGGCGCCGGCCGATCGGGCGGCCGACCGGGCGCGGCTCGAGGCGTTGCCGCCGGCCGTGAGCGTGGCCGTGCGGGTCATGTGGGCGCGGCGAGGGGAGCTGGTCCGGGCGCTGGACGGCTACGAGGCGCAGGCGCCGGACGAGGCGGCCTCGGCGAGCGACTGGGCGTGCCGGGCCCTGCTCGCGGCGATGAGCGGCCGGCCGCGCGAGGGCCTCGCGCTGGCCGAGGGGGCGGCCGCGCGGGCGCGGGGGCCCGAGGAGCGGCACGCAGCGGCGGCGGCGCTGCAGGCGCTGGGGCGGCCCGACGCGGCGGCGCGGTGCCTGGTCGAGGGGCTGCGCGAGGGGGGCGTGCAGGCGCTGAGGCTGCTGCAGGCGGCGGCGGAGGCGCGGGCGCCGGGGCTGGCGGCGGCCGGGATGGAGCGGCTGGCGGCGCGGGCGGGGCGGCCGGACGAGCTGGAGCTGGGCGCGGCGGCGCTGGTCGAGGCGGGCGCGTACGAGGCGGCGGTCGAGGCGCTGGAGCGGCTGTGCGAGGCGCGGCCGACGCCGGGGCTGCTGACGCGGCTGGCCGAGCTGAGGCTGTGGAAGGAGCAGGCCGGCGCGGCGACGGCGTGCGCCGAGCGGGCGCTGGAGGCGGGGGCGCCGCGCGAGGCGGTGGCGACCGTGCTGGGGGCGGCCGAGGTGCTGCGGGGGCGGCCCGAGGCGGCGCTGCCGTGGCTGGACGAGGCCGGCGAGGGGGCGGCGGGGGCCACGGCGCGGCTGTGGCGGGCGCGGGCGCTGCACGCGCTGGGGCGGGACGACGAGGCGCGGCCGCTGATGCGCCGGTCGGGGTACGACGATCGGCTGCCTTGGAAGCTGTGGCGCTCGTACCTCGAGGGGCTGGCGGACGCCGAGGCGACCTTCCGCGGGCGCGAGGCCTACCAGGTGCGCATCGTGCTGGCGCAGCTGTTCGGGGCCGAGGAGGTCGAGGCCGCCTATGCCGACGACCGGCGGCTGCTGGCGCTGCATCGGCGGGCCATCGCGCGGCTGGGCGGCAACTATGGCGCGCAGGTGAGCCTGCTGGACGAGGGGCGGCTGGTGCCGCTGACGCTGGTGTCGCCGCGCAACCGGGCCATCGCGGCGCAGCTGGCCCTGCCCGCCCGCGGGCTGGAGGCGACCCTGGCGGACTTCGAGGCGCAGGCGGCCGAGATGCCGGACTCGCCGTATCCGCAGACCTATCGCAGCGAGCTGCTGCTGTGGTCGGGGGACTTCGAGGGGGCGCGGGCGGCGTTCGCGCGCGTGTGGGACGAGACGCAGACGCGGTGGGCCTACGTCGGGCTGGGCGCGGCGCTGGCGATGATGGGGCGGCACGACGAGGCGCTGGCCGCGTGGGCCGAGGGGGCCGAGCACTACGAGTACCTGCCGGCCGAGGCGACCTGGACCTATCGCGCGGACGTGTACCTGGCCCTGGGGCGGGTGGACGAGGCGCTGGAGGGCTACGAGCACGCGGTCCGGGTGACCGACACGCGGCTGGGGGCATGGCTGGGGCTGGCGGCGGCGCGGCTGATGCGGGGCGAGGACGCGGCGGCGCGGGCGGCCATGGACCACGCGGCCGAGCTGGCGCCGGGGCTGGTGGCCGAGGTGGCCGGGCGGCTGGGGCTGGACCCGCGGACGGGCGCGGCGGGCGAGCTGCGCGCCCTGGTGGCGGCCGCGCGCGAGGCGATGGCGGGCAACCGGGCGTCGACGCTGTACACCTGGCGCGACGCGGGCGGGCGGCTGCGGGTGCTGCCGTCGGTGCCCGAGCGGCACTGGGCGCGCGCGGCCGAGCAGCTGTCGGTGGCGGCCTACGACCTGCTGGTCGCCGAGGTGGCCGGGCGCTGGGGCTGAGTCAGTCGCCCAGGCCGCGCGCGAGGCGGTGTCGCAGGCCCATCGCGACGAAGCAGGCGTGCTTGGCCAGCTGGCCGCGCCAGGCCTGCCCGTCCTGAGCGAGGCGCATCACGCCATGACGGTCGAAGTAGCTGATGGTGTGCGACGAGCGGTTGCCGCGCATCATCTCGAGGGCCGTCTCGAACAGCTCGGGCAGGTGCCGGGCGGGGATGGGCCAGCGGGGCTCGCCGGTCAGCGCCAGCCAGGCGTCCCAGTACAGGCGCGGGTGGCGGGCCTCGAGCTGGTGGTAGATGCGCTCGGCCTCGTCGCGCTGGCCGAGGGCGAGGTGCGTCAGGGCCAGGTTCATCCAGGCACCCGAGCGGCCGGGCTTGCAGCGGACGGCCTCGGTCAGGTGCTCGAGGGCGGCGGGGAGGTCGCCGCGCAGGCGGGCCATCTCGCCGACGTAGACGTGGGTGGTGGCGCCGACGACCGGGGGGTAGACGTGGGCGCACTCGGCCAGCCGGAGGTCGGCCCGTTCGAAGTCGCGCTGCATGATGTGGACGGCGGCGCGGCCGACGAAGGACCAGCGGGCGGGGAAGCGCTCGAAGGCGGCCTCGAACAGGGCCAGCGAGCGCTCGTATCGGCCCAGCCACAGGTTCAGCTCGCCCCAGTAGCAGTGCGGGTGGGGCGAGTCGGGGAACTCGGCGGCGAGGCGCTCGAAGTCGCGCTCGAGGGCCTCGACCGGGGCGGTGCCCAGGCGCTTGATGACGTCCGAGGCGGCGTCGCGGCTGACCAGCGTGCGGTCGGCGGGGGGCGGCGGGACGGTGACCAGCCCCAGCGAGCCGTCGCGCGGGGGGCCGGGGCGCAGGCGCGTCAGGTGCTCGCCGCGGTTGCCGCCGAAGGTGTCGAGCAGCGCGGTCGCGACCTCGGAGACGTCGTCCTCGTGCTCGGACCAGGGCCCCATCGGCTCGCCGAGCTGCTCGAGCAGCGGCCCGAGGTGGGTGTCCTTCTCGACGCGGTTGTCGTCGCCGTTGAGGGCGGTGGTCAGCACGACGTGGATGGCGTGCTGGGCAACGGCGCGGGCCTGGTCGAGGTAGCGCTGGGCCTGGACGGGGTCGCCACGGCGGAAGAAGATCTCGGCCAGCCAGGTGACGCTCTCGCGGTCGCGGGGGTCGGCGGCGCGGGCGCGCTGGAACACCTCGGCCGCCTGTTCCCAGCGGCCCTCGAGCGCCAGCAGCGCGCCCTCGAGGCGCAGGGCCGCGGGGTCGTCGCTGGCCAGGGCGCCGACGCGGGCGAGCAGGGGGCGCGCCTGGGCCGGGCGGCCGGCCCACAAGAGCAGGCGGGCGAGATCGAGGGCGGCGCGGCGGTCGAGCGGCTCGCGCGAGCAGCGATCGCGCAGCGCGAGGTAGGCGTCGTCGACGGCGCCGCTGCGGACGAGGCGGTCGCAGACGCGGCGGAGGAGATCGTCGTCCTCGGGGCGGCTGAGCAGGGCCGCGCGGGCCCAGGCGACGGCGTCGTCGGCGTCGCCGCGCAGGCGGTGCAGATCCGACAGCTCGAGGCACACGTCGGCGCGCTCGAAGCCAAGCAGCGCGCCGAGGCCGTCGCGGTAGCGGGCGAGCGCCGCGTCGACGAAGCCCAGCTGCTTGAAGGCGACCGCGGCCGCGATGGCGAGGGCGCCCTGCCCTTCGTCGCTGGTGAGGTCGGCCGCGAGGGCCTGCAGGCGCCGCTGGTCCCCGACCACGCCGTAGGCGATGGGGGCGAGCCAGGCCGGCAGGTCCCGGGCATCGGCGTCGAGGCGTCGGAAGACCTCGCCCCAGCGGCCGGCCATGATGTCGACGGCCAGGTCGACGCCGTCCAGGGCGGGGTCGGCCGCGTCGTCGGGGGCGACGGCCAGCTGGGCGGCGGCCTCGGGGTTGCGGACCGCGCCCAGCGCGCCGCAGACGCGGGCGAGGCGCTCCTCGGAGGGCGTCGCCGGGTAGCCGACCCGGTGGGCCGCGCCGAGCTGCTGGGTGCAGCTCCACCGGATGCGGGCCATGTGGTGGTGGAGGCCGGCGCGCTCGGCCGGGGTCATGGCCACGAAGCGGGGCACGGGCCGGCGCGTCAGGCCGGAGGGTCCGCGCGACACCTCGAAGCAGGCGAGCGAGGTCCCGTCGCGGCGGTGCAGTTCGAAGACGCGGCTGGCGCCGTCGGCGGTCTCGACGTGCAGGCGCAGCGCCGCCTCGAGGACGCGGGCGACGGCGCGCTGCACGGGCTGGCCGACCAGATCGGTGAGCCAGGCAGGCGGCGGCACCAGCGGCGTGAGGGGCGCCTCGGCCCGGCTGGACGCGGCGGCGGCGGACGCGCTCGTCCCGGTCATCGGCGAGGCCCCGTGTCGCGGCGGACGCCCGAGTCACGGCGGACGCCGGGCTTGCGGCCCGGGTTGAAGCGTTGGAGCAGGACGGTCAGCACCTCGTGGGTGGTCCGTCCGAAGCGGTGCTCGTCGATCAATCGCAGATAGTGCGCCCCCGGGTCGGCATGGGGCTCGAACAGGTGCCGGGCGCGGGCGCGGAGGTAGGCCTGCCAGGCGTTCGGTCCGTACGCGGGGAGCGCATGGGTGAGCAAGGTGTCGACCTCCGGCGGACGCGGCGGTACGGCCAGCCGCTCGATGGGCTCGGAGCGAGCGCCGCGCTCGTAGGAGGCGCGGGGATGGAAGCCCCGGGCCATGCGAGCCTCGCTCAGGCCGAGCTCGTCGTACTCGGGCACGCCCGGCGGGATGGCCGGGTGGCGCGAGGACAGGGCGAACACGGGCTCATCGGCCCAGGCGTCGGCGAAGAAGGCGCCGTCGGGGGCGACGACCTCGACCAGGAAGTGGCCGGAGGTCTGGGTGTCGGGCTCGTAGGTGTTGAACGGGTAGACCACGTCGAAGAACTCGGCGAGCAGCCGGCCGAGCAGGTAGTTCTGCCCTTCGCAGCTGACGAGGCCGCGCATCATGCGGGCGAGGGCCGTGCGCGGGAAGTCGTCGTCCTGGAAGGACTCGGTCAGGTGGGCCGAGACGGCGCGCTGGTTGACCAGCAGCTGGCGGACGACGGCGGCGCAGGCCAGGGCGGCGCTGAGGCCGCCGCCGTTGGTCTGCCGGATGCGGGCGACGGTGTTGGCGATCCAGGTGCAGGAGACCCAGCGATCGAGCCGGTGGACGGCGTCGCGCGTGGCGGGCGGGACGCGGGCGGTCCAGCCGGCGCGGTCGGGCGTGAAGTAGTCGGGGTGGTAGGCGACCAGGTAGCGGGCGACGTCCAGGGCCTCGTTGCGGGGCCTGGGGCGGGGACGGCGCAGGCGCTGGATGACGGCGCGCTCGACGGGGGACGGGTCGGGGTTGTCGGAGTGGTAGTCGAGCGGGGCGGCGACGGTGATGGTCGGGTTCTCGAGGATGCGGACGGCGGTCGAGTAGTTGGGGTGGCCGGTGTGCAGCGACAGGGCGTGGGCGATGACCACGTCGCCGGCGCGGCCGTGGAACTCCTGCACGTCGGTGCAGCGGCCGACGAGCGGGCGGGACCAGTCGTAGTCGGTGGTGTCGACGCCCTCGGGGTGGTCCTCGAGGAGGTGGACGACGTGGTCGAGGGACTGGCCGGAGAGCAGGGGGCCGCCGCCGCCCTCGGCGGTGTTGGACCACAGGATGAGCAGGATGAGGGCGTCGGTGCGGCCGTCGAGGGTGCAGCGGGGCGAGGGGGCGTCGTAGTGCCACTCGAGGCCGGTGAAGTAGTCGGGGGTCAGCGGCGGGCGCGGCGGGGGGAGGAAGCGGGCGTTGAGGATCCACTGCTCGCCCATGGTGGCGCGGCGGACGGTGTGGCTCGGGCCGACCAGGCTGGTGACGGCGTCCCAGACGCGGGGGGCGAAGGCCTCGATGCGCAGGCTGCGGCCGGTCTCGAGGTCGAGGCGCGTGCTGGCCCAGGTGCGCGGGTCCTGCAGATCGAGGTCGTCGGCGGACAGCTGCTGGTAGGCGTGCTGGCTGCGCACGCCGATGCGCGGGCGGGGGGCGCGGTCGACCAGGGTCTGCTGGACGAGCTCGGCCGCGACGACCGGCGAGAAGGCGCGGCGCAGGACGAGGAAGCCGTGGTCGACGAAGCTGGCGATCTGCTCGGGCGTGAGCGGCTGGGGGGTGCGCGGGGGCGCGGTCGGGCGGGGGGTCGAGCGATAGGTGGACATGGCGCTCGCTTGGGGGGCGCTGGGGGGCGCGCCGGGCCCGCGGGCGGCGGGGCGGCGGCGAGCCGGGCGGGCGCCGGGCTCGCGGCAGGGTAACAAAGCGGGTGGGTCCGTGTCACGGCGCGGCGGGCGCGGGGCGGCGGCGGAGGCGCGGGAGGATTTCGCAGTCGATCCGAGCGGTTGACCATGGCCGGCGGGGGCCCCTACAGTGGCGCGTCCCGAGCGCGAGGAGGCGAGGATGGCGGCGACGCGGTGGAGGGCCTTCGGAGCGGCGGTGGCCGTGGCGGTCGCAGGGGTGATGGCCGGCGCGGCGGCCGGGTGCGGGGCGAGCGGGCCGCCGGCGGCGACGTGGCACGACGCGGCGACGCTGCGGGCCGAGCAGGACGAGTGGCGCGAGGCGCCGGCCGATGGCGGCTGGGTGCGGCGCGAGGTGCTGGTGTGGGTGGACGCCGCGCCGACGCCGTCGGGGGCGACCAGCGTCGTGCGGTTCCACGGGGTGCGGACGGCGCCGGCCGGGGGCGAGCTGGCGTTCGAGCTGCCGGCGCCGGCTGGGGCGAGGGTGCAGGCGGTCCAGGCGCGGGCCATCCTGGGGAGCGGGGCGGCGCCGATGGAGGTCGAGGCCGAGCTGGGGCCGGCGGCGCGGGCGATCGACCCGGGGCAGCGGGCGGTGCGGGTGGCCGGGGTGGTGCCGGCCGGGGCGGCGCTGGTCGAGGTGCGGGTCGACCTGGCGGTGGCCGGGACGCTGGCCGGGGACGCGCGGCCGCTGGGGGCGTGGGATGGGCCGACGGCGGAGCTGTTCGTGCGGTACGACCTGCCGGGGGACGCGGAGTTCGGGCTGCAGGTGGTCGGGGCGACGGCGCGGCCGGTGGTGACCGAGCGCGAGGGGCGCAAGCTGGTGGCGCTGCTGGAGCGGAACGTGCCGGCGGCGGCGGCCGAGGCGCCGGTGTACGTGCGGTACGTGACGCGGCGGGTGGCGCCCAAGGGGTACGAGCAGCGGGTGACGCCGGCGGACTGGGCGGGCGTGGCGCAGCGGGTGGCGGCGCGGCTGGTGGCGCCGTCGGTGGGGTACCGTCAGGGGTACGCGGCGCCGGTCGTGGCGAAGGACGCGGCGAGCGCGGTGCGAGAGCTGACCGAGTGGACGCGGGACCGGCTGCAGCGGGAGGACGCGCTGGAGGCGCGGTGGGACGCGGGGCGGGCGCTGCCGGCGCTGGTGACGGCGAACGACCTGACGGCGACGGACAAGGTGCATCTGCTGCACTGGCTGCTTGACGCGGCGCAGGTGCCGCACCAGCTGGCGGTGGCGCGGACGCGGCGGCACGCGCCGATCGACGCGGGGCTGGCCGACCCGGGGGTGTTCGACGTGGCGCTGGTGTACGCCGAGGGTGAGGGGCTGTGGCTGGACCCGGCGTGCGGGGCGTGCGAGCCGGGGCAGGTGCGGCCGGAGCTGCGGGGGCAGCCGGCGCTGCTGGTGTCGCGGCCGGACGGGCAGCTGAAGGTGTTGCCGAAGTAGATGGAAATGAGCGCGCGCGGGGCGGGGTTCGTGCTGGACCACGAAGCCTGGATTGGATAGAAGCGCGCCCATGTCGACAGAGACGCCCGAAAGCCGCCGCATCGCGCAGGAGATCGCGCGGCGCCGCACGTTCGCCATCATCTCCCACCCCGACGCGGGCAAGACGACGCTGACGGAGAAGCTGCTGCTGTACGGCGGCGCGATCCACCTGGCCGGGTCGGTCAAGGCGCGGCGGGCGGCGCGGCACGCGACCAGCGACTGGATGGAGCTCGAGAAGCAACGCGGCATCTCGGTGACGACGTCCGCGATGCAGTTCACGTACGACGACTTCTGCGTGAACATCCTGGACACGCCGGGCCACCAGGACTTCTCCGAGGACACGTACCGGACGCTGGCGGCGGCGGACTGCGCGGTGATGCTCATCGACGCGGCCAAGGGCGTCGAGCCGCAGACGGAGAAGCTGTTCCGGGTCTGCCAGCTGCGCAACCTGCCGGTGTTCACGTTCGTCAACAAGATGGACCGGCACGGGCGCGAGCCGCTGGATCTCATGGACGAGCTGGAGAACCACCTGGGGATGCCGGCCTGCCCGATGAACTGGCCGGTGTTCGACGGGTACGAGTTCTGCGGCGTGTTCGACCGCAAGTCGCGCGACGTGCACCTGTTCCAGGCGGAAAAGCACGGGGCGACGGCCATCGAGGGCGCGGTCGTGAACCTGGACGCGCCGGACGTGCTGGACTACCTGTCCGAGCGGGCCATCGCCAAGCTCAACGAGGACCTCGAGCTGCTGGACATCGCGGGCGACCGCTACAGCATCACGCGCGTGCTGTCGGGCGAGCTGAGCCCCATGTTCTTCGGGTCGGCGCTGACCAACTTCGGCGTGCAGCTGTTCCTCGAGACCTTCCTGAAGATGGCGCCGCCGCCGGCGACCTACGAGACGGCCGCGGGCGACAAGGTCCCCGTGACGGCGCCGTTTTCGGGGTTCGTGTTCAAGATCCAGGCGAACATGGACTCGTCGCACCGCGACCGCATCGCCTTCATGCGCATCTGCTCGGGGCGCTTCGTCAAGGGCATGGACGCCAGGCACGTGCGGGTCGGCAAGCCCATCCGGCTGAAGAACCCGTCGGCCTTCATGGCGCGCGAGCGGTCGACCATCGAGGAGGCCTTCGCCGGCGACATCATCGGCCTGTACGACCCCGGGGTCTTCCGCATCGGCGACACGCTGACCGGCGGCGCGGACCTCGAGTACAAGGGCATCCCTCACTTCTCGCCCGAGCTGTTCCAGAAGATCCGCGTAGGCGACCCGCTCAAGCGCAAGCAGCTCATCAAGGGGCTCGAGCAGCTCAGCGAGGAGGGCGCCATCCAGGTCTACTCGGACTACATCACCGAGCAGAGCGACATCGTCGGCGCGGTCGGCTCGCTGCAGTTCGAGGTGCTCGCCCACCGGCTCGAGAGCGAATACAACGTCAAGGCCATCCTGACGGGGCTGCCCTACACGGTGTGCCGGTGGATCGTGGGCGACGGGTTCGACCCCAAGACGTTCCAGCGCGGACAGGGCTCGACGCTGGCGCGCGACCGGGACGGGCACCCGGTCATCCTGTTCTCGAACAGCTGGGGCGTGCGCTGGGCCGAGGACAACAACAAGGGTTTCAAGCTGTTGCCCGTGTCGCCGGTGGCCAGCCACGCGGGCGCGCTGAGCTGAGGTCGCGGCGCGCGGAGATGGTGATTGAGCCGCGCGCGGCGGGTGGGTACAGTCCGCAGCGAGGGCTTCGTCAGGGATTTCGTCAAGGATTTCGCCAAGAAACTCGCCAAGGAACTCGCCAAGGAACTCGCCAAGGAACTCGCCAAGGAACTCGCCAAGGAACTCGGAGGTCTCGAGATGCAGGAGCGGCGCGACTCGCGGTCGACCCGATACGCGACGGGCAGCAGTGACAAGAGCCTGGACCGGGCGGTGCGCGACCAGGCCGTGCTCCAGCGCGGGCGGCTGAACGCGAGCGACGCGGACACGCGGTACGTGCCGGCGGCGCCGACGCGCGAGGCCTACGACCAGCTGCGGAGCGAGCGGACCGACCTCGACTACAAGGAGTGGAACGCCTCGACCGGCTTCTGGGGCCTGGGGCGGACGCCGACGGGGCCCGGGGTGCGCGAGGACACGGCGGTGCGGCGCGACACGCCGGGCACGCAGACCGAGGCGCAGTTCCGACGCGCGCGGCGGCGGGCCGAGCTCGAGGACGGGTTCTGAGCGCGGCGGCCTCCGAGGGGTCGCGCCCGGTCCTCGAGACGCGGGTCGTCACGCGCGGCTACGAGATGGGCGCGCGCGGGGTCATCCCGCCGCAGGTGATGGCGCGCTACCTCGAGCACGTGCGCTGGGAGGCGGCGGGCGACCCGCGGCTGCGGATGGACCGGCTGTTCACGGGCGGGCACCGGGTGGTCGTGCGGGCGCAGCGGCTGGCGCTGACGGCGCCGGTGCGGTTCCACGAGGCGCTGGACGTCGAGACCTGGGTCAGCCGGGTCGGGCGGTCGAGCCTGGACATGAGCCACCGCGTGGTCCGGGCGGGGGACGGCGCCGAGGTGGCGCGGGCGCGGGTCACGGCCGTGCACGTGGGGCCCGACGGGCGGCCGGCGCCGGTGCCCGAGGCGATGGCGCGCGCCGTGACGAGCGGCCCCGAGGTCGAGATCGCCGCGCTCGAGGCGGCCGCGCCGGCCGACGCGTGGCGCCGCCCCGTGGTGATCCGGCCCAGCGACATCGACGTCCTGCAGCACGTCAACCAGTCGAACTACCTGGCCTTCTTCGAGGACGCCCGCCAGCTGGCCGCCGAGGCCGGCGCCCTGGACGCCGCCGCGGCCCGCCCGGCGCAGTCCCTGGCGCTCGACTACGAGCGCGAGGCGCGCCTGCACGACCCGGTCGAGGTCGTCGCCTGGGCGCTGGGCGCGGACGCCTTCGGGCTCGAGCTGCGCCGCACCCGGGCCGCCGCCGGGGGCGAGGCCGTCCTGTGCCGGGCCCGGGTCGAGGTGGCGCCGAGCGCCCGATGAGCGGGGCGACGCGGCGCGCGCTGACCGCCACGCTCATTGCGCTCGTCGCCGCGCTGGCCTACGCGCCGGCCTTCGACGCCGGCTTCGCCTTCGACGACCCGGCCGCCGTCGTCGACAACCCCGTCGTGCGCGGCGAGGCGCCGCTCTCGCAGGCCTTCACCGGCAACTTCTGGGGCGACCGCCCCGGCTTCGAGCACCTGGCCAGCTGGCGCCCGCTGACCCTGCTGTCGCTGCGCGTCGACCACCTGGTCGGCGAGGGCGCCGCCGCCCCCTTCCACGCCACCAACGTCGCCCTGCACGCCCTGGCCGCCCTGCTCTGCTGGGTCGCCGCCGCCCGCCTGGGCGCCGCGCCCCTCGCCGCCGCCGCCGCCGGCCTGTTCGTCGCGGCCCACCCGGTCTTCGCCGAAGCCGTCGCCAGCGTGGTCGGCCGCGGCGACCTCCTGGCCGCCGCCTTCGCCCTGGGCGCCCTCATGCTCTGGCGCGACCGCCCCGCCGCCGCCCTCGGCGCCCTGGCGCTGGCCCTGCTCTCCAAGGAGACCGCCCTCGCCGCCGCCGCCGCCCTGGCCCTGCACGCCGCCTGGCGTCGCCAGTGGCCCCGCGCCGGCGCCGTCCTGGCCCTGACCGCCGCCTGGTACGGCGCCCGCGCCCTCGCCGTCGGCCACCTGGGCGGCGCCCTCGACGCCAGCGACAACCCGCTGGTCGCCCTCTCCACGGCCGACCGCCTCGTCGCCGGCCTGGGCGTGGTCGGCCGCATGATCGCCTGGACGCTCTGGCCCCAGCCCGTCGCCCCCGACTACGCCCACGGCGTCGATCTCGCCGGCCCGCTCGCCGCCTACGCCTGGCTCGGCGCCCTCGCCCTCGCCGCCCTGTCCGCCGGCCTCTTCGCCGCCCTGCGCCGCGACGCCCCCGCCGCCGCCCTCGGCCTCGCCACCGCCCTGGCCGGCCTGGTCCTCGCCTCCAACCTGCTCTTCCCCCTGCCCACCCCGCTCGCCGGGCGCCTGGCCTACCTGCCCGCTTGCGGCCTGGCCCTCGCCGCCGCCGCCGCCGCCCTCCCCCGCGCGCCCCACCTCGCCCCGGCCGCCCTGGCCCTGCTCGCCGCCGTGGGCCTGCCCGCCACCTGGGCCACCGCCCACGCCTGGCGCGACGACGCCACCCTGTTCGCCTTCGCCGTCCAGACCGAGCCCACCAGCGTCCGCGCCCGCGTCAACCTGGCCGCCGCCCTCCTCGCCGGCGACGCCCCCGACGCCGCCCGCCCCCACCTCGAGGCCGCCCTCGCCCTCGCGCCCGACCACCCGACCGCCCTGACCAACCTCTCGGTCCTGGCCGACCGCCAGCGCCGCCCCGATGAGGCCCTCGCCCTGGCCCGCCGCGCCGCCGCCGGCGAGCGCCGCCCCGGCCGCGCCCACGCCAACCTCTGCGCCATGGCCCTGCGCGCCCCCGCCGCCGACCCCGCCGCCCTCGCCCCGACCCTCGACGTCTGCCGCCTCGCCGCCGCCGGCCTCCCGCGCGCCCCCGAGCCCCGCGTCAACCTGGCCCGCGCCCTCGCCCGCGCCGGCCACCTCGCCGAGGCCGAGGCCACCTTCGCCGCCGCCCGCGCCCTGGCCCCCGACTCCGAGCTGGTCGCCGGCCACTTCATCGGCTTCCTCGCCGAGACCGGCCGCCCCGACCAGGCCCTGGCCCTGCAACGCGACCTCGTCGCCCGCCGCCCCGACGACCCGGTCCGCCGCCGCAACCTGGTCGCCCTGGCCTTCCAGGCCGCCGACCACGCCCGCCGCCAGGGCCGCCCCGCCGACGCCTGCGCCCTGGCCCGCGAGGGCGCCGCCGTCGCCGGCCCCGTCCCCGCCGTCACCGCCCGCATGCAGGCCCTCTGCGCCGCCGCCCCGCCGCGCTGACCCGCCCGGCCCGCCTCCCTGGCCTGCCCTCGCCCGCCGCCGAACGATCGCGTATCGTGCCGCCTTCGCAGGTCGCGGGAAGCAGCCCGCCTACCCGCCCGTTGGACCGGCCACCGTGAACCCCTCGCCCCACCTCCTCGACACGCGCCTCAGGCAGCTGTCGCGCCGTCGCGCGCTCGGCCGCGTCCTCGGCGCCCTCGGCCCGCGCCTCGCCGCGACCCTGGCCATCGCCTGCGCCGCGGTCGTCGTCGCGCGCCTCGCGCTGCCGCAGGCCGCCGACTGGCTGTGGCTCGCCCCGGCCCTGGCGGCCGCCCTCCCCCTGCTGACCCTGCCCCGCGCCCTGCGGGCCCCGCCGCGCGCCCGCCTCGCCGCCGACCTCGATCTGCTGGCGCACGGCGAAGGCCTGGTCATGGCCCTGGCCGCCCAGGCCCCCGCCGATCGCGATCCCGCGTGGACCGAGCGCCTGATGCGCCGCCTCGAGGCCGTCGCGCTGCCCCCCGTCCCCTGGCGCGCCCTGGGCCCCCCGATCGTGGCGGCCGCCGCCGTCGCGGGCGCCTTCGCCCTGCCCCAGCGCCTGCCCGAGCCGCCGCCCGAGCGCCCACCGGTCGCCGGCTTCTTCGACGAGGCCCGCCGCCGCCTCGACGCCCTGGCGGCGCGCGGCCTCCTGCCCGAGCCGCAGCGCGCCGAGCTGGAGCGGCAGATCGAGCGCCTCGAGGCCGAGGCCGCCCGCACCGGCATGAGCCAGGCCGCCTGGGACGGCCTGGACCGGGTCGACGAGCAGGCCCGCGCCACGGCCACCCAGGCCACCCGCCGCCTCGCCGAGGCCATGGTCGCCGCCGAGCGCGCCCGCGGCCTGACCGTCGACCCGCCCGCCCCCGAGACGCCCGAGCTGGTCGACCCGGACGACCCCGACGCCGACGACCCCGAGCGCCCCGAGCCGCGCAGCCGCTTGAAGCGCAAGCCGAAGGAGCCGGAGCCGAGCGACCCCGACGCGCCGGCCGCCCGGGCCAGCCGCCGCAAGCGCCTGCTCGAGCGCCTGACCCGCGAGTCCGATCGCAAGGCGCTGCAGCGCTTCGCCCGCGGCCTGGGTGAGCTGGCCGAGGCCGCGCCGGATCTCATCCCGCGCCTGGACGACGCGATGCTCGACGAGCTGGACCGCCTGCTCGAAGCGCTGGGCCCCGACGCCGGCCTCACGCCAGAGCAGCTCGAGGCCCTGCGCCGCGCCGCGGGCGGTCAGGCGGGCCAGGGCGGCCAGGGCGGCCAGGGCGGCGCGCGCCCGATGACCCAGGACGAGCTGGACGAGCTGGTCGAGGCCCTGCGCCGGCGGCTGCAGGGCGAGGCCGACGGCCTCGACGGCACCGAGCACGGCCAGCGCCTGGCGGTCCTGCTGCAGGCCATGCGCCAGCTGGCCGGCGGCGACCCAGGGCGCGGCGGCGGTCCGGCCCCGCTCACCCGCGACGGCCGCCCCGCCGGCCCGGCCGGCCAGGTCACCGCCCTGCCCCCCGGCCTGCCCGACGATGGCGACGGCTCGGTGACGCTGGCGGTCGAGACCCGCGCCCCCGAGCTCGACGACGCCGCCCGCCGCGAGCTGGTCCGCGCCGCCGCCCAGGCCATGGACCCCGCCCGCGCCGACGCCCGCCGCGCCCACGTCGCTCCGCGCCACAAGGCCGTCGTAGGCCGCTACTTCGAGGCGGGCGCCGCCCCCGCCCCCGCCCCCGCCCCCCAGCCCGAGTAGGTCGCCGATGGCCCAGCTCCTCACCGAAGCCGAGATCGCCCACCACCAGGCCCGCGCCCGCGCCCTGCTTGACGGGCTCGACCGCGTCCTGTTCGGCCAGCCCGACATGACGCGCCTGGTCCTGACCGGGATGCTCTCCGGCGGCCACGTCCTGCTCGAGGGCCTGCCCGGCCTCGGCAAGACCGAGCTCATCAAGGCCCTCGCCCACCTGTCGGGCCTCGCCTACCGCCGCATCCAGTTCACGCCCGATCTCCTGCCCGGCGACATCACCGGCAACCCCATCCTCGAGGAGGCCCCCGGCGGCGGCCGCCAGCTGGTCTTCCGCCCCGGCCCCGTCTTCGCCAACGTGGTCCTCGCCGACGAGATCAACCGCGCCAGCCCCAAGACCCAGTCCGCGCTGCTCGAGGCCATGCAGGAGCACGCCGTCACGGTCCTGGGCACCACCCACCCGCTGCCGCGCCCCTTCTTCGTCCTGGCGACCCAGAACCCGGTCGAGCTCGACGGCACCTACCCGCTGCCCGAGGCCCAGCTCGACCGCTTCGCCCTCAAGGTCGAGGTCCACGGCGTCGGCCCCGAGGTCCTGACCCGCATCCTGATGGAGCGCCCCCGCGGCCGCCCCGAGGCGCCCGCCCCGGTCACCGGCCCCGAGGCCCTGGCCGAGCTGCTCGCCGCCGTCGACGCCATCGCCCTGCCCGACGCGGTCGCCGACTACATCGGCCGCCTGGTCCACGCCACCCGCCCCGACGTCGAGGGCGCCCTGCCCCAGGTCCGCGAGACCCTGCGCTGGGGCTCCAGCCCCCGCGGCGCCATCGCCCTGGCCGCCTGCGCCCGCGCCGCCGCCCTGCTCGCCGGCCGCCCCGCCGTCGGCTTCGCGGACGTCAAGCAGCTCGCCCCGCACGTCCTGGCCCACCGCCTCATCCGCAGCTACGAGGCCGGCCTGTCGGGCACCAGCACCCGCCAGGTGGTCGAGGCGCTGGTCGCCCAGATCCCGGAGCTGCCCCGATGAACCCCCTCGCCGCGGCCCTCGCGGCCACCATCGCCCTCGCGGCCACCACGCCCGCCGCCGCCCAGCCGCGCGTCTCCGTCACGGCGACCACGCCGTGGGCCAACGACGGCGGCTACACCCCGGTGGTCGTCCGCGGGCACGCCCCCGGCGCCTCCAGCCTGACCCTGAAGGCCAGCTGCTCGGTCATCTCGGCCGAGGCGACCGTGGCCCCCGCCGCCGACGGGACCTTCGTCGCGACCGTCGCGCTGCCGCCCGTCACGCGCATGGGCGGGACCTGCTACGCGCCTCGGGTCGACTGGCGCGCCGACGACGGCCGCTCGGGATCGGCGCACGCGCAGGTGATCATCGCGCTCAACGGCGCCGGGATCGCCCTGGTCGACCCCGCCGGGTCGCTGCCCCCCGTGAGCCGCTGGCGCGTGCACGTCGACGTGAAGACGGTCGAGCCCGGCGACCTCCCCGACCGCTGGCAGACCTACCCTCAGTGGCTCCCGTTGATGCTGACCCCCGAGGCCCAGGCCCGCCTGAGCGAAGCGCAGCGCCACGCGATCGCCACCTGGACCCAGAGCGGCGGCCGCCTGCTGGTCACGACCGCGGCCCAGACCGCCGAGTGGGAGGCGCGCGCGGGCGCGGCCGTCGCGATCCGCCTCGACGGGACCGAAGAGGTCGGCTTCGTGGACGACCGCCTGCCCGGGGTCCCCACCGACGTCGCCGCGCCGACCGACGTCGCCTTCGGGCGCGTCGTCGACGAGGTCTTGGCCCGCCGCTACTGGGGCCCCATCAGCTGGCCAGTCCCAGGCACCGAGGACATCCCGGTCGACGGGTTCCTGCTGCTGGTCATCGCCTTCGCCCTGGTCGCCGGCCCGCTCAACCTGTGGTGGGTCATCCGCCGCCGCCGCCAGCGCGCCGCCTTCCTGTGGACCACACCCGCCCTCAGCGCCGCCACCTGCGTGGCCCTCATCGCCTTCAACCTGGTCAGCGAGGGCGTGACCACCCGCCGCGTCCACAACGAGCTGACCTTCATCGACGTCGCCCACCACCGGGCCTTCTCCTGGCAAGCGATGAGCTTCTTCGCCCCCTTCGGCGAGCCCTCCTGGCAGCTCGGCCTCGACGACCAGGTCCTGCCCCTCGACCCCGACCACCGCCACGACGACTGGCGCTGGGACGTCGAGCCCGACCCCCTGCAGCTCGCCTGGCGCCCGGACGCCCAGCTCGCCACCGGCGCCTGGGTCCCCGCCCGCAAGACCCGCCAGCTGGTCGTCGCCGCCCCGCGCCCCGAGCGCCAGCGCCTCCTCGTGCGCCCCGACGGCGCCGCCTACCGCCTCACCAACGGCCTCGACCGCACCCTGGTCTGGGTCGCCTGGTTCGACGGCCGGGGCCAACCCTGGGTCGCCCGCCAGGTCGCCCCGGGCGCCGAGGTCACCCTCGAGCGATCGACCCGCGATCTGGTCCTGGACGACGCCGAGCACCCACCCGACCTCTTCGGCGCCGCCGCCCGCGGCCAGTATTACGCCAGCCAGGCCCCCCACCACTTCCGCGCCCAGCTCGACGGCCCCCTCGCCGCCGCCCCCGGCCCCGACGCCGACGACGTCACCGCGCCGCGCGCCTGGGCCTTCGGCCGCCTCGCCCCCGACGCCGCAGGTGCCCCGTGACCACGCCCCTCGTCCAGGTCCACCAGCTCACGCGCCACTTCGGCCAGGTCCGCGCCGTCGAGGACGTCTCCTTCAGCTTCGGCGAGGGCCAGATCTTCGGCTTCATCGGCCCCAACGGCGCCGGCAAGTCCACCACCATGCGCATCCTCGCCGGGCTCGACATCCCGACCCGCGGCGACTGCACCGTCGCGGGCCTCAGCACCGTCGACGACTCCGACAAGGTCCGGCGCCTCATCGGCTACATGCCCGACGCCTACGGCACCTACCCGAACATGGACGTCGTCGACTACCTCGACTTCTTCGCCCGCGCCTACGGCCTCCGCGGCCCCGCTCGCCGCCGCGCCGTCCAGGACGTCGTCGCCTTCTGCCAGCTCGGGGGCCTCGCCGACAAACCCATCACCACCCTGTCCAAGGGCATGAAGCAGCGCCTGTGCCTGGGCCGCTGCCTCATCCACGACCCGCCGGTGCTCATCCTCGACGAGCCCTCGGCCGGCCTCGACCCGCGCGCCCGCATCGAGTTCCGCGAGCTGCTCAAGCTCCTCGCCGCCCAGGGCAAGGCCATCTTCATCTCCAGCCACATCCTGGCCGATCTGCAGGAGCTGTGCGACGCCGTCGCCATCATCGAGCAGGGCCGCCTGGTCGCCACCGGCGCCGTCGCCGACATGAAGCAGGCCGCCCGCTCGGCCCGGCGCGAGGCCCGCCCCGACGCCGACGTCCACGTCCTCGAGCTGCGCCTGTCCGCCCCCTTCGAGCGCCTGCCCGAGCTGCTGGCCGAGCAGGCCGAGCTCTCGGACGCCCTGACCTCGGCCACCCAGGCCACCGCCCGCTTCGCCGGCGACGACGCCCAGCTCGCGGCCCTGCTGCGCCGCCTGGTCCAGGCCGGCGTCCCCGTCTGCCACTTCGCCACCCGCGACGACAACCTCGAGGACCTCTTCATGCACCTCACCGAGGGGCGCGTCCAATGAGCCTCAGCCCGCCCGAAGCCGCCCCCCTCTCGCCCCCGCCCTCCCCGCCTGAGGGCGCGCCGCCCCGCCGCGCCGCCCTGCGCGACCTGGCCCACGCGCTGGCCGACCGCGCCAACCCCGTGCTGGTCCGCTTCGTCCGCCAGCAGCTCAAGAGCCGCGCCTTCCTCCTCCTCTACGTCGTCACCCTCCTCGCGGCGACCCTCTTCAGCCTCTCCCTCGGCTCGCGGTCCGCCCAGATGGCCGAGGGCGACGCCGCCCTGAACCTCCTCGGCGCCCTCGCCGCCGTCTGGAGCCTCGCCGTCTGGGTCTTCGAGCCCATCAGCGTCTACCGCGCCGTCACCGCCGAGCGCGAGGACGCCACCTGGGATCTGGTCGAGCTGACCGGCATGCGCCCGCGGGTCGTCCTGAGCGGCCTCCTCCAGGCCGCCGCCGTCCACTCGGCCCTGTACGCCGCCGCCATCGCCCCCTTCGTCCTGATGGCCTACCTCCTGCGCGGCGTCGACCTCGCCACCCTCATCACCCTGCTCACCTACGTCCCCCTGGTCGGCCTCGCCGGCGTCGCCACCGGCATCTTCGCCGGCTGCGTCGGCACCACCCGCGCCGTCCGCAGCCTCACCAGCGTCGTGCTGACCCTGGGCTGCGTCGGCGTCTGGCTGACCCACATGAACCTGTGGGGCGACTTCGACGACTTCGCCCGCGGCGTCCAGCGCCTGCTCCACGGCCCGCTGCCGCTCGCCATCACCGGCATGTACTTCAACTTCTTCGCCGCCTGGATCCTGCTCATGCTCAGCCTCTCGGCGGGCCTCATCACCTCGCGGGTCGCCAACCGCTCCACCCTGCCGCGCCTGGTCTGGATGCTGCTCAGCCTCAACGCCATCGGCTGGCTGGTCGCCCTGGGCCTCATCGGCGGCGAGCTCGAGGCCACCCTGACCGTCGCCGCGGTCTGCGGCGCCGTCGCCACCCCGCTGCTAGGCCTGTTCTCCGTCACCGAGGACTGGACCCTCACGCCCCGCCAGGCCCGCGACCTCCGCTCCGCGCGCCCCTGGGTCCGCCCCTTCATGGTGGTCCTCGGCCCCGGCGCCGCCCGCGGCCGCCTGGCGTTCCTGGCGATGGCCGCCGTCACCATCGGCCTCGCCCTGTGGGCGCTGGCCAACCACCGCACCGACGAACCCGCCCTCTTCGCCCTCAGCTTCCTCGCCCTGACCAGCTTGTACCTGCTGGTCGGCGACACCCTGGCCCGCGGCCCCTTCGCCCGCCTCTGCCCCACCGCCACCCACCGGCGCGCGCTCATCCTCGTGATGCTGGTCCTTGGCGCCATGCTGGTCGCCGTGCTCGGCGCGATGAGCGCCTTCCAGGTCCAGGAGGTCGCCCTCATCGGCCCCTTCCCCGGCGCCTGGGTCATCGCCGAAGGCGTCGTGGCACCCACCTCGGTCATGGCCGTCCTGGCCGCCGGCGTCCTGGCCCTGACCATCCTGACCGCCCAGGCCCTGGGCCGCCTGCGCGTCACCACCCAGCAGGTCTTCGCGCGCGGCGACGACCGCAACCCGCGGGCCGGGTGACCCGCCGTGGCCGCCCCCCGCTGGGACGACGCCGCCGCGCAGGCCCTCGCCGCCCGCCTGCGCCTGCACCCGGCCGGCCGCCGCCGCCGCCAGGACCCGGGCGCGCGCCTGGGCGCCGGCCCGGGCGCCAGCCTCGAGTTCCACGACCACCGCGACTACCTGCCCGGCGACGACCCGCGCCACATCGACTGGAACGTCCTCGCCCGCACCGGCTCGCTGGTCCTGCGCCGCCACCAGCAAGAGGTCAGCCCCCGCGTCGAGATCCTGCTGGACGCCAGCGCCAGCATGGCCGTGACCGACGCCAAGGCCGCCCTGGCGCTGGGGCTGGTGGCCCTGCTGACCCGCCTGGCCGAGGCCGAGGGCGCGCGCGTGCGCCTGTGGGCCCTCGCCGACGCCGCCCGCCGCCTGGGTGAGGGCGCCCGCGGCGCCTGGCTGCCCGCCCTGACCTCGCTGCGCTTCGAGGGCCGCGCCGGCCTCGAGCTGACCCCCGGCCCGCCGCTGGCCAGCGGCAGCGAGCGCCTGGTGGTCTCGGACGGCCTGTGCCCCGGCGGCGCCGACGCCGTGGTCCGCCGGCTGGGCCGCGACGCCGGCTCGCTGACCCTGGTGCAGGTCCTGACCGACCGCGAGCGCGACCCCACCCCGCTGGGCCCGGTGCGCCTCGAGGACGTCGAAGGCGGCGGCCTCGACGTGGTGCTCGACCAGGCCGCCTGCGACGCCTACAAGGGCCGCCTGGCCCGCCACCAGGACGGCTGGCGCCGCGCCCTGTCCGGCCGGGGCGCGGGGCTGGTCACCTGCTCGCCGGAAGCCGGCCTCGAGGCCGCCGCCCAGGCCCTGGTCGCCGCGGGCCTGCTCGAGGCGAGGCTGCGATGAGCGTGGGCGCCGTCGGCATGGGGGTCGTCTTCGGCCAACCCTGGGGCCTGCTCGCCCTGCTGGCCATCCCGGCCATCCTGGTCCTGCACCTGTTGCGCCGCCGCTTCCGGCCCACCCCGGTCAGCGGCCTGTTCCTGTTCGGAGAGGTCACCCCCTCGCCGGCCTCCGGGCGCCGCCGCGAGCGCCTGCGCCGCACGCCCAGCCTGTGGCTCGAGCTGCTCGCCGCCCTGGCCGCCACCTTCTGGCTTGCGGACCCGCACACCGACACGCGCGAGGCCGCCCACCACGTCGTGGTGGTCCTGGACACCCGCGCCCGCCTGGACGCTCGCGCCCCCGACGGCCGCAGCGCCCGCGACCGCGCCGCCGCCGCCCTCGAGACCCGCATGGACGCCCTCGGCGCCGGCGACCGGGTGACGCTGGTCCTCTCGGGCGCCCCGCCGCGCCTCCTCGCCGGCCCCGCCGCCCGCCCCGACCAGGCCCGCGCGGCCCTGTCGGGCTGGCGCGCCGACGCCCCCTGGCACCCGCTGGACGACGCGCTGACCCTGGCCCTGGATCTCGCCCGCGGCGGCCAGGGCGACGACGCGCCGGCCCAGGGCGTGGTGCTGCTGGCGACCGACCACGTCCCCGCCCGCTTGCCCGACTCGGTGGGCCTGGTCGCCGCCGGCCAGCCCCTTCCTGCCTCGGGCCTGGCCGACGTCCGCTGGCTGCCCGCCTCGGCCCAGCACCCCGAGCGCCTGGTCGTCCGCGCCGCCGCCTTCGGCGCCCCCCGCGCCCGCACCCTGCTGGTGCAGGCCCCCGACGGCCGCGAGGTGGCCCGCCGCCCGCTGACGCTCTCGCCGGACCAGCCCGCCCACGCGGTCGTGGCCCTGGCCGCCCCGGGCGCCGCCTCGGATCTGGCCGGCCTGACGGTCCGCCTCGAGGGCGACGACCCGCTGGCCTTCGACGACGCCGCGCCGCTGCTGCCCCCGCCGCCGCGACAGGTCCGCGTCCACCTGGCCCCCGGCCTGCCCGGCGAGGCCGTGGTGCGCCGCATCGCGCAGGCCGTGGGCGACGTCCGCCTGACCTCGGCCGCCGAGGCCGATCTGATCGTCGGCGGCCCCGGCGCCGAAGCGCCCGCCCCGGGGATCTGGACCCTGGCGGTCACCCCGGGCCCCGCCCCGCCCGTCCTGGGCCCCTACCTGGCCACCCGCGGCCACCCGGTGCTGGCCGACCTCGACTTCACCGGCTGCGTGTGGGCGGGCGGCCTGCCGGCGGCCCAGGTCCCGGCCGGCGAGGAGCTCCTGCTGGCGGCCGGCGACGCGGTCCTGCTGACCCAGCGCCGCGCCGGCCGCGCTCTCCACCTGACCCTGCACCTGGATCTGCAGCGCTCGCTGCTGACCGAGCACCCCGCCCTGCCGGCCCTGTTCGCCAACCTGCTGGCCGCGCGCCGCGACGCGCTGCCCGGCCCCACCCGGGTCAACCTGCCGCTGGGCCAGCCGACCACCCTGGGGCTGCCCTTCGGCGCCGACGTCCTACAGCTGACCCCGCCCGACGGCCCGCCGGTGGTGCTGCAGGCCGACCCCCAGGGCCGCGTCCTGCTGCAGGGCCTGAGCCGCCCCGGCCTGCACACCCTGCGCGCCGTGGGCCCGCTGGCGCCCGCCGACGCCAGCTGGCGGGTGCAGGGCCTGTTGCTGGACCCGCGCCTGGCGGATCTGTCCGAGGCCGCGACCGAGACCCGCGAGCCGGCCACCGCGGCCCGGGCCCGGGTCGAGCGGCGCCGCGGCCCGCTGGGCCACCTGCTGCCCCTGGTGGCGCTGGCGCTCCTGGCGCTGGCCGCCGTCCGCGCCCACGCCCGCGAAGGCGGCGCTGCGCCCCGTCCCGCGCCCGCCGTCCGCGAGGCCGCCTGATGAGCACCTTCCTCTTGGCCTGGCCCGAGGCGGCCGCCCTGCTGGTCCCGGCCGCCCTGCTCTGGTGGCAGCTGGGCCGCCGCGGGCCCGGGCGCCTGATGCGCGCCGCGATGCTGGCCCTGCTGGTCGCCGCCGCCACCGGCCCCGAGCTGGCCTGGGACCGCGGCGGCAGCGACGTCGTGCTAGTGCTGGACCGCTCGGCCTCGATGGGCGAGGCCCGCGCCGCCCAGGACGAGCTGGTCCAGCTGGCCGCCGACGCGCGGCGCAGCGGCGACCGCCTGGGCGTGGTGGTCTTCGGCGACGGCGCCGGGGTCGCCCAGGCCCCGCAGGCCACCGGCCGTCCGCGCCTGACCGACCGCCCCGTGGGCGACTCGGGCAGCGATCTGGTCGACGCGCTGGCGCTGGCGGACGCGCTCATCGCCCCCGGCCGCAGCGGCCGCGTCCTGGTCCACAGCGACGGCGAGCTGACCGGCCCCAGCCCGCAGGGGGCTGCCGCGGCCCTGGCCCTGCGCGGGGTGCCGGTCGACGCGCTGCCGGTGGCGCGTCCGCCTCTGCCCGACGCGGGGGTCGCGCGCATCGAGCTGCCGGCCTCGCTGGCGCTGGGCGAGAGCTTCATGGCCGCGGCGGTGGTGGTCGGCGACGCGGTCGAGCGGCGCGGCTGGCAGGTGGTCCGCCACGACGAACGGGGCGCGCACGTCGTCGCCCGCGGGCAGGTCGAGCTGGGGCCGGGGCTCGAGGTGGCGGTGACCTTCGCCGACCGGCCGGCGGCGCCGGGCGTGGTGACCTACGAGGTGACGCTGGAGGGGCAGGACCGGGTCCCCGGCAACGACGTGGGGCGGGCGGCGCTGCGGGTGACCGGCGGCGAGCGGGTCCTGGTGATGGGCGGCGACGGCTCGGCGGGCAACCTGGCGCGCGCGGTGCAGGCCGCCGGCTTCGAGGTCGTCACGCGCCCCGAGGGGCCGGTGACGCTGGAAGAGCTGCTGGGGTACCGGGCGCTGGTGCTCGAGCAGGTCCCGGCCGACCGGCTGGGGCTGCCGGCGATGACCGCCATCGGGCAGTGGGTGCGTCACTTCGGCGGCGGGCTGGTGCTGACCGGTGGGCGGCGCGGCTTCGGCGCGGGCGGCTACCACAAGAGCCCCATCGAGGAGGTGCTGCCGGTCACGCTGGAGCTGCGCGACGAGCACCGGCAGATGGCGGTCGCGATGGCGCTGACGCTGGACCGCTCGGGGTCGATGGCGGCCACGACCGACGACGGGCGGACCAAGATGGACCTGGCCAACGCGGGGGTGGCGGCCGCCATCGAGCTGCTGGGCCCGCACGACGAGGTGGCGGTGCACGCGGTCGACACACGCGCCCACGTTGTCGTGCCGCTGACGGCCGCCAGCGACACTGCCAGCCTGGTCGGGGCGGTCGCGGGCATCCGCTCCGAGGGCGGCGGCATCTACGTGTACGAGGCGCTGGTCGAGGCCGGCAAGGAGCTGCTGCGCTCGGACAAGGGCACGCGCCACCTGGTGCTGTTCGCGGACGCGGCCGACGCCGAGGAGCCGGGCGACTACCGTCGGCTGCTGGACGAGTACCGGGCCGCGGGCATCACCGTGTCGGTCATCGGGCTGGGCAGCGAGGCCGACCCTGACGCGGCGCTGCTGGCCGACATCGCGCAGCGCGGCGGCGGCCGCCTCAGCTTCACCAGCCGCGCCGAGGACCTGCCGCGGGTGTTCGCGCAGGAGACGGTCCTGGTGGCCCGCAGCGCCTGGGTCGACGCGCCGGTGACCCTGGTGCGCGAGCCGGCCCTGACGGCCCTGCTCGGCCCCAGCGAGGCGCTCGGCGGCCCCTGGCCCAGCGTGCCCGGCTACAACCTGACCTACGCCCGCCCGCGCGCGACCGTGCTGGCCACCGCCCCGGGCGACCCGACCGGCCCGGCGGTCGCCGCCTGGCGCGTCGGCACCGGCCACGCGGTCGCCCTGGCCTTCGATCTGGACGACCCCAAGGCGCCCGGGCTGCTGGCCTGGCCCGGCTACGCCCCGCTGGTCTCCAGCCTGGTCCGCTGGGCCAGCGGCGCGGGCCAGAGCGCCCTGGGGACCCTGTCCGCCGAGCGCGCCGGCCGCCACGTCACCCTGCGGCTCGAGCTGGACCCGGACGCGCACCGCGCCTGGCCGGTCGCCGCCCCGCAGGTCGCCCTGGCCCGCCCGGGCCAACTGGGGGACCCGGCGCTGCTGCCCCTGCAGCCGGTCGACGCCGGCCGCTACGAGGCGACCTTCCGCCTCGCCGACGACCAGCCGGTCCTGCCCTCGGCCATCCTGACGCCCGCCGACGCCCCCGATCGACCGGTCGCCATCCACGGCCCGGCCCTGCGCCTGGCCACCTCGCCCGAGACCGAGCCCCGCCTGGGCCGCCCCCCCGGCGCCCAGGCCCTGGCGCGGCTGACCCAGGCCACCCGCGGCGCCGTCCGCGCCGATCTGCACGGCCTGTACGACAACCCGCCCAGCCGCGGCACCCTGGCCCCGCTGGCCCCCTGGCTGGTGGCCCTGGCCCTGGCGCTGCTCCTGCTCGAGATCGCCACCCGCCGCATGGACCTGCGCTGGCGCCGTCCCCGACGCGCCGCCCCCCGCCCCGAGCCGCTCCGCGCGCCCAGGGCGACCCCGGCGCCGGCCGCCGAGGCCCCGACCCCGACCTCGCCCACGCAGCCGCCCCCTCCTCAGCCCACCCAGGGCCTGCACGAGGCCCTGCGCGAGCTGCAAAAGCGCGGCCGTCGCTAGGGGCTCTAATCCCGCTGCCACCGCACGGGTTCGAAGGAGGCGCCGCAATCCCATAGCGCAGGCGTGGCCTGCGCGGTCCACAGCCGCCTGCGGCGGCGGAACGAAGCGCCCTCCGCCCTGGGACCGCCGGCTTCCAGAGGGTGTCGTATCGATGCCGGCGGAGGCGGCCTTGGAGTGCTCCGGCTTGCCGGAGCCCCGGCCCCGGCTTGCCGCCGGGATCTGGCCGCCAAACCCGGCGCAGCAAGCTGCGCCGAATGGGGGCTCCACCAAGGTGGAGCACTCCGGTTGGGCTTTTGCGACACCCTCTTCCTACCGGCCCGGCAGCTCGTCCAGCCGCCGACTCCGGCCCTCCTGGGACCGCCGGCTTCCAGAGGGCGTCGTATTGATGCCGGCGGAGGCGGCCTTGGAGTGCTCCGGCTTGCCGGAGCCCCGGCCCCGGCGGCTTGCCGCCGGGATCTGGCCGCCAAACCCGGCGCAGCAAGCTGCGCCGAATGGGGGCTCCACCAAGGTGGAGCACTCCGGTTGGGCTTTTGCGACACCCTCTTCCTACCCGCCCGGCAGCTCCGACCCACCCGACCGACCGCCTCAACCGCCCGGCGCCTCATCGTGCGCCGCAACATGGGGCAGGAAGATGGCCAGCCGCAGCGTCCGCAGACCCACCGCCGCGGGGGTGCCGAGGCTCGTGGTCACCCCGTCGAAGGCCAGCACGCGGTCGCCCACCCGCAGCGCGATGCGGGTCATCAACGGCGGGCGGCGCCGGCGATCGAGCGCCTCGAGCGCGTCGGCGTGGCGGGCGGACAGCTCGGCCCACAGGGTCTGCAGGTGGGGCTCGGGCGCGCCGTGGCCGCGCAGCATGGCGTCGCGGACGCGGCGCAGGTACAGCGCCGTCAGCGGGTCGCCGCCGTCGAAGTGGGGCGCGAGGCGGGCCAGCAGGCGGTGACCGGAGCTGGGCACCCCCAGCAGCGGATCGAGCGACCCCACCAGGGGCTCGGTGAGCGCGCGGAAGGCGCCGTTGACCGCGTGCAGGGTGCCGAGCACGTCGTGGACCGCGGCCGGACGCGGCTCGAGGCCGGCCATGAGCGCGTCCAGATCGCGGCGCAGCTCGGCCAGCAGCTCGGGGTCGGGCGGCGGCTCCCCGGCGTCGGGCAGGTAACCGGCCGCCTCGAGGAAGGCCGCGCGCTCGGGCGCGGGGACGTCGAGCGCCTGGGCCAGCCACAGGACGGCGTCGCGGCTGGGCTGGGCCTTGCCGTTCTCGATGAAGTTCAGGTGGCGCGTCGACACGCCGGCGCGCTCGGACAGCTCGAACTGCGACATCCCCCGGATCGTGCGCCAGTGCTCGAGCAGCGCTCCGATTCGCACTTTCATGGTGAACCTCCGCAGAGCCGGGATCGTACTGCGCCGCAGAGCAAGCCACCAGCCCACCGGCGCGCGTCGACCCACGGGCTCCCGCACCCAGCCGTCGCGCGACATGACCTCCGAGGTCATTTCGGGGCGCGACGGCCCCGGCTACGGTCGTCACCATGCTCGACTCCATCCTCGACGCCTTCCCCTCCTGGGGTGGGGCCTCCTCCAAGGCCGCGCCCCAGCCCTCCGACCCCCAGCCCACCGGCGGCCTGCTCGGCGGCCTGTCCTCGCTCGGCTACAAGGCCGCCAAGGCGGCGCTGACGCCGCTGTCGGGCCCCGCGAAGTCGGCGTTTCCCGGGCTCGAGGGCCTGGTCCGCGGCCTCATCGCCGCCGGGCGGCGCGACGAGAACGCGCTGACCGACGAGCTGCTCTACCGGCAGTACCCCGGGCTGCGCGGCATGAAGCTGAAGGCCGGCTCGCAGGAGGCGCGCGAGTGGCTGCGGCTGCGCGACGAGGTGGTCCGGCCGGCCCTCGCCGCGGCGGCGCGCGAAGCCGCGGCCAAGGGCGACGGGAAGAGCGGCGGCGCCTCCAAGGAGGCGGCCGGCGGCGGCGGAGCGGCCCCCCAGCCGTCCGCCCCGCTGGGTCCCGTGGCGCCCATGGGCGAGCACGAGGCCTACTACAACCAGAACGACAACTCGTACGACGACGGCGTCTCCGAGTGGGCGGGGGGCTCGGCCGGCAAGAACACCTGCAACATGACCGCGCTCACGATGGCGCTGGTGAGCATGGCCGGCTCCGAGGCGCGCGCCCGCGAGGCCGTTATCGCGCTACTGCACAAGACCGGCGTGCGGAGCGGCGCGGCCGCCAAGGTGGGCGGCAAGAAGATCGATCTGGCCAAGGCCCTCAAAGACCCCGCCAAGCTGGCCGACGTGCAGCTCGAGGACCTGGTCATCGCGGCGGCCGTGTCGATCACCAACGACTACGACGCGGTCACCAAGACGGGGACCATCCTGAAGGTGGCCAAGGCGACCGGGCTGGTGACCGGCGGCAAGGCCTACGCGTCCACCGAGAAGCTGTACGACCCCGAGACGCTGCAGCGGGCGCGCGATCTCCTGGCGGCGGGGCAGCGGGTCGTGGTCGGGACCAAGAACCACTACGTGTATCTGGTCGGAGTGCGCGACGACGGCATCGTGGTGCACGACCCGGCCGGCGCGCGCGTCGCGGTGGACAGCGACAAGTACATCTGGCCGGGGGCGCCGTCGGCCAAGGTGGGCGGCTGGTTGGGGCGGCTGAAGGACGCCGACCGCCGCGAGACGCTGGTGCGGCGCATGGCGACCAACCCGGCGGCCCGGCCGGCCATGGAGAAGGTTGCGCAGATCGCGGCGCTCAAGGGCGCCGAGCGCAGCCAGGCCCTGGCCGAGCTGAAGGAGCAGTTCACGGGCTCGGTCGACACGGGCGCGAGCAACTACTACTCGCTCGCGGATCTGAAGACCTACAACGCCCGCATCCGGGTGGTGCTCGAGGGCCAGCAGGCCGAGGACGCGGGCCAGACCCTCGCGTCCCCGTGACCCTTGGACCCTACGCGACGCCCAGCAGCTCGACCTCGAAGACCAGGGTGGCGTTCGGCGGGATGACGCCGCCGGCGCCGCGCGCCCCGTAGCCCATCTCCGGCGGGATGGTCAGCTTGCGCTTGCCGCCGACCTTCATGCCGGCGACGCCCTCGTCCCAGCCGCGGATGACGCGCCCGGCGCCCAGCGGGAAGCGGAACGGCTGGCCGCGGTCGACCGACGAGTCGAACTTGGTGCCGTCGGTCAGCCAGCCCGTGTAGTGCACGTTGACCGTCTGCCCGGCCTTCGCCTCGTCGCCCTCGCCGACCTTCACATCCTCGATCTGCAGCTCCGCCATGGGGCTCTCCTCGTCCGTGGTAGGTGGAGCGCCCGCCCTACCCCTTCGGGCCATCCCCGTCAACCGCGCGCCCCCGAGCGGCGCCGTGCAGATGCCGCGTCAGCTCCATCAGCGCCCGCAGCTCCTCGAGCCGCCGCGCCGCCCCCACCTCCAGCGGCTCCTCGTCCTCGGGCGGCGGCGTCATCAGGGCGCGCGCCTCGTCCTCGGTCATCGGCACGTACAGCCGCCGCAGCTCCTCGAGCCGCGCCGCCACCGCCTCGGGCGACATGTCCACCTCGCGCCGCTTCACCCGCGCACCGGGACGTACAGCTCGGTCACCGGCGTGCCGCCGTCCTGCCCGCCGTCGACGTACCGTTCGAAGCACGGCCGCGCGAGCTCGGTCGCCGCGCCCTCGGCCTTCAGCGCGCCTACGAACTCGCCCCAGGCGCCGGGCAGCCCGTCGAACGGCCCGCGGTAGGTCCACACGGCGTACGGCCCGCCCTCGACGCGCAGCTCCTCGAACGGCGCCCCGACGACGAAGGCCTCGTCCACGACGAGGCCCGCGGCGTACCACGCCATCCCGGCCGGCCCGAGGCCCAGGCTGCTCGTCTGGAACACCGCCACCGGCCGCGGCACCAGGCCTTGGCGCTGAAGCTCGCCCATCGCGGGCATGAAGGCCTGCCAGACCGCGCCGAAGTCCTCCACCGGCCGCTGCACCATCGCCGCCAGCCGCATCCCCTCCACCGAGCGCAACGTGAACATGGCTCCCCTCCCTCACCCGGTCGCATCGTCGAACGCGGACCATCCCATACACCGAGCCGGCCCCCACCACCACGCCGCGGACGCGCCCTCATTGGACAACCGACCTCCAGAGGTCCAACGACCAGCTCCCGAAGTGGTCGACCGACCTCCAGAGGTCCAACGACCACTTCACGAAGTGGTCGACCAACCTCCAGAGGTCCAACGACCACTTCACGAAGTGGTCGACCGACCTCCGGAGGTCCAACGACCAACTCCCGAAGTGGTCGACCGACCTCCAGAGGTCCAACGACCAGCTCCCGAAGTGGTCGACCGACCTCCAGTGGTCCAACGACCAACTCCCGAAGTTGGTCGCCCGACTAGTTCCTTTACGACCCTCCACCTCGACGAACGGGTCGACCGAGGTCTCGACCTCCAACCACCAACCCGCGAAGTGGTCGCCCGAGGTCCCGACCTCCAACGCCCCATGCTGGCGCCCGCTGCGCCATTGCTCGCCGGCTCCAGCGCGCCCAAGCTGACACTCATGAACCCGAACGACGAGCTGGTCCTGCGCGCCGACCCCGCGGACGCCGAGCCCTCCGAGGTGCCCGGCCTCACCCGCGGTGAGTTCGACGAGCTCGCGGACAACCTCCGTTGGTTCTCCCGCGTCCCGCTGCGCGCCAAGCTCCGCGCCATCGCCCAGCACCAGGCCGAGGCCCGCCGCCTGCAAGCCATGACCCGCCGCGAGCCGGGGCTCAAGACGGGACGCGGCCCAGGCTGATCAGGGCGAGTCGCGTCGTCGGCTCCAAGACAGCGCGAGTCTGGCAAGCGGAATCGCAGGGGTTTGCGGCCCGCCGGTTGGTCGAGGCCGTTGCAGAAAACCCGCCCGGAGTGCTCCACCTTGGTGGAGCCCCCTATCGGCGCAGCTTGCTGCGCCGGATGGGCGGCCAGATCCCGGCGGCAAGCCGCCGGGGAAGAGGCGCGAGCAAGCTCGCGCACTCCCGGTTGCCTCGGTGCCTATGCGGCAGCCTGAGGGAGCCGGTGGCTCCAGCTGGGAGCATCACGAAGGCTTACCCTCGAATGCATCGAGCAGGTCGGGCGGCAGGGGGGCGTCGAAGTCGTCGGCGATGCGGACCCGGCCCTCCCAGCCGCCGGGGCGGCGGCGCGGCCTGCGGGTCTCGAGCGGCACCAGCTTCGCTAGCGGGATCCCGTCCTTCGCGATGACGACCTCTTCGCCGGCCGCCACGCGTTCGAGGAGGTCGGACAGCGTGCCACCGTTCTCCGTGACTTCGAATTGAGCTTCGGGCAAGGGCCCCTCCTTCAAACGTCTTAGGACCAAGGTGGGTCGCCTGGGTTTGGGGCGTCAAGTGCGGCGCCCGGCGCCGGGTCAGCGCAGGCCGACGTTCTTTTCGGCGTCGAGCAGGCGGACGTACTTCTTGGGGGCGACGGCGCGGAAGGACTCCTCGATGAGGGTCTTCACCTCGGCGACGTCGGGCAGGGCGTCGCGGCTGAAGGTCAGCGAGACCCAGCCGGACTTGCCCAGGTTGTAGCCGGTCGGCTCGGCGTTGGGGCGGGTCAGGACGTCGGGGCCGGACTCGGGCAGCTTGACCGACAGGCCGAAGGAGCCGTCCTCGCGCAGCTCGCCCTTGCCGAGGAAGGCGAAGACCTTCTTGCCGACCTTGGCGACGCGCTCGCCCCAGGGGAAGTCCTCCCAGGCGCCGGGCAGCTTCAGGGCGTGGCCGTGGATGGCGTCGAGGGCCTCGAGCGCCGCGCGGGTCTTGGGATCCATCTCGGTCGGCTGGCTCATCGGGTGCCCTCCACATGGGGCGTGATGGTGCGCGGCCGAGCATCTGCCAAGCCGGCGAGTCGGGCAATGCCCGCTGCGTCGTGGGATTGTTCACCTGGCCGAACGCTGTGTTGCGCGGTGCCCGCTTGGCGGGGGGCGGCGCCGATGCCAGAGTTGGGACGTGACGCAAGGCATGGAGGCGCGCCGATGAAGCCGACGAGCGACGACAAGGTGACCCGCCGCGAGGTGCTGCTGACCGGCGTGGCCGGGGCGGCGACGCTGGCGACCCTGGGCTGCGCCGAGCGAGGGGCGAGCGCCTCGCCGCCGGGCCCCGAGGAGGCCTCCGTGACCAACGAGACCCGGCCTGAGCCGGTTCCGGCCGCCCCGACCCGCATGCCGGTCGCCTTCCTGCCCCACGGCGGCGGGCCGTGGCCCTTCGTCGACCTGGGCTTCCCCAAGGCCGAGCTGGACGAGCTGGCGACCTGGCTGAAGAACGTCGCGACGCTGCCGCGCACGCGTCCCAAGGCGCTGCTGGTCGTCTCGGCGCACTGGGAGGAGGCGGTCCCGACCCTGATGACCGCGGCCAAGCCGCCCATGCTGTACGACTACTACGGCTTCCCCGAGGCGTCCTATCGGGTGACCTGGCCGGCCCCCGGAGCGCCCGAGCTGGCGCCGCGCGTCCGCGAGCTGCTGGGCGCCGCCGGCTTCCAGACGGCCGAGAACGCCGAGCGCGGCTTCGACCACGGCACCTTCGTGCCGCTCAAGCTCACCTACCCCGACGCCGACGTGCCGACGCTGCAGCTGTCGCTCAAGGCCGGCCTCGACCCGGCCGAGCACCTGGCGATGGGCCGCGCGCTGGCCCCGCTGCGCGACGAGGGCGTCTTCATCGTCGGCAGCGGCATGACCTACCACAACATGCGGGGCTTCCGAGACCCGCGCTCCAAGCAGCCGGCCGCGGCCTTCGACGCCTGGCTGCGCGAGACCGCCACCGCCGAGGCCGCCGAGCGCGACCGACGTCTGGCCGCCTGGACCCAGGCCCCGGCGGCGCGCCTGGTCCACCCGCGCGAGGAGCACCTGTTGCCGCTGATGGTCGTCGCGGGCGCCGCCGGCGCCGACCGGGGCGAGGCGACCTACGGCGGCACCATCATGGGGCTCGTGCACTCGGGCTTCCACTTCGGCGGCTGAGGAAAAGGAAAGGGGTCACAGGCGGTTGATGCGCCAGGCGCCGTCTTCCTTGAAGAAGACGAGGCGGGTGGTCTGGCCGTCGCCGAAGGCGACCTCGGCGTCGACGCTGCCGGCGGCGGCCTCGCGGGGGTCGCGGACGGTGACGCCGGTCTTGGCCTGGGCGGCCAGCGGGTCGGTGCGCCGGTAGAGGCGCTCGCCGTGGCGCTCGACGGCCTGGGCCAGGTTGCCGGCGAGGCGCTGGGTGGTGAAGCGCTGCATGCCCGCCAGGTCGCGCGTCTCGGCGGCGGCGGCGAAGCCCTGGACCACCTTGGCCATCTCTTCCAGGTCGGCGTCCGAGACGGTCACCGAGGCGCCGGTGCCGGGCTCGGTCGGGATCGCGCCCTGGGCTCGGGTCCGCTCGCGCGCGGCCCGGGAGGGCGCCGGAGCCTCGGCGGGCGTGGGTGCCGGCGCCGGCGGGTCGGCGGCGGGCGCTGGCGCGGGGGTGGGCGCCGCGTCGGGGGTCGCGGCCGCCGGGGGGACGGGCGGGGTCGGCGCGGGGGCCGGCTCCTTGGAGCCGCAGGCCGAGCAGGCCAGCGCCAGGGCGAGGGCGACGAGGGAGCGGGAGAGCGAGGATGGGGCCATGGGCGCGCGTCCAGCGGTGGAGGTTGGGGGCGGGGCCGACCGGTCGAGTAGCAGGCGGGTCGGGCGCGCGCAAGGTGGCCCGAGGCGGCTCCGGGCTGTGACCACCTGTAACCGGGCAATGGATGCGGCGACGTCCAAGTACGCAGCCACGATCTGGGATCGACGCGGCGGCCGTCGGATCGGAGGGTCGGTCGGCCTTTGAAACCGGCTGTTAGGACGGTCGGGCTTTTCAGCGACGCGGGTGGCCCGCTAGGGTGGGGTGTATTCGAGCGGGTGACGGGGACGTCCGGAGGCGAGGGGACATGCGAGTAGTCACGACGCGGTCGGGCGGGGCCGGCGGCCTCGGTGGGGGGCGCACCGTCGAGAAGCTTGGGCGCTGGGGCGCGGCGCGCCTCGCGCTGGTGCTCACGGCGGTGATGGCCCTGTCGAGCGCCTGCGGCGACTCGACGACGCCGTTCCAGATCGACGAGGCGTGCAAGGACGAGGGGCGCTGCGCCTGCACGAAGAACACGGACTGTCCCTTCGGGCAGCTGTGCGTGGACGGCGTGTGCGGCGTCGTCAAGGCGCCCGAGGACGCGACCGGGGCCGACGCCAAGGTCGACGCGGCGGTGCCCGACGCGACCGGGCCGGACGCCGAGGGCGACACCGGCGAGCCGCTGGTCGAGGGCGGCTTCCTGTGGCCGTGCACGCTGGGCGCCGACTGCGACTCGGGCCACTGCGTCAGCTATGGAGCGGGCGGCGTCTGCACCAAGAGCTGCGTGGTCGAGTGCCCGGGCGGCTGGGAGTGCAAGGGCGTGTCGACCGGGCCGGGGACGGTGGCCTTCCTGTGCCTGCCGCACCAGGACCGGCTGTGCGCGCCGTGCGAGTCCGACGACGTCTGCGGCGGGGCGGGCAACCGCTGCGTCGAGGTGGGCGGCGAGGCGCGCTGCGGGCTGAGCTGCGAGGACCGCCCCTGCCCCGGGGGTTACGCCTGCGAGACGGTGAGCAGCCTGGGCGGCGAGGCGAGCAAGCAGTGTGTCCCGACGCAGGGATCGTGCGAGTGCTCGGCCGACAACGTCGGGGCGGTGTTCCCGTGCTCGGTGACGAACGACATCGGGACCTGCTTCGGCCAGCGGGCCTGCCAGCCGGACGGCACGCCGGGCCAGTGCAGCGCGGCCACGCCGGCGGTCGAGAGCTGCAACGGCGAGGACGACGACTGCAACGGCTTCATCGACGACCAGATCCCGCCCAGCGCCTGTGAAAAGACCAACGACTTCGGCACCTGCGCCGGCCAGCGCATCTGCCTGCCGGGCGGCGTCGAGGTCTGCGGCGCGGCCGAGCCGGCGGCCGAGACCTGCGACGGGCAGGACAACGACTGCGACGGGCTGACCGACGAGGACTTCAAGGACGCCGAGGGCGTGTTCTCGACCGACGCGCACTGCGGCGGCTGCGGCGAGGCCTGTGGCAACGTGTTCGCCAACGCGCTGTCGGCCAGCTGCCAGGTGATGGCGGGCGAGGACGGGGCGCCTGGTGCGCCCGCCTGTGCCATAGACCAGTGCGAGCCGGGCTTTCTGAAGGCCTCGCCGACCCTGTGCGTGCCGGCGCTGCACCACCTGTGCGACCCGTGCACGGTCGACGCGGACTGCGTGGGGCCGGGCGACCGCTGCCTGCAGCTCGACCCGACCGACGACCGCAAGTTCTGCGGGCGCGACTGCGCCGAGGACAACGCCTACGGCGAGCCGTGCCCCGACGGCTACGGCTGCCAGGAGGTCACGCTGTCCGGCGGGGCGAGCAGCATGCAGTGCGTGCCCGTCAACGGCTCGTGCGACTGCAGCGAGGGCAACGCCGGCCAGAAGAAGCCGTGCCTGCTGAAGAACGAGTTCGGCGCCTGCTACGGCGTCGCCACCTGCGACCCGGCGGTCGGCTGGACCGGCTGCAGCGCCGACGCGCCCCTCGAGGAGGTCTGCAACGGCGTCGACGACAACTGCAACGGGCTGGTGGACGAGGGCCAGGGCGGCGCGCCCTGCTCGCAGGAGAACGAGCACGGAGCGTGCGCGGGGACCTTCGTGTGCACCGGGGCCGGCGGGCTGGTGTGCACGGCCCAGGCGGCGGCGGCCGAGGTCTGCAACGGCAAGGACGACGACTGCGACGGCCTGACCGACGAGGGCTTCGCCACCAACCTGACGGACGAGACGGGCGCCGTGGTCGGGCTGCGCTACGACCTGTCGAACGACCACTGCGGCGGCTGCGGCCTGCCCTGCGCGGCCAAGGCGCCGGTGACCGAGGTGCAGTGCGACGGGTCGGGCGCGGCCGTGACCTGCGCCGTGCTGGCCTGCGCGCCCGGTTACTACCCGGTGCAGGGCAAGGCCTGCCTGCCGGTGCCGACCGGCAACTCGTGCCTGCCGTGTGCGTCGGACGCGGCGTGCGTCGGGCCGAACGACGCGTGCCTGGACTACCCGGACGGCGGGTTCTGCGGGCGCGACTGCACCGAGGGCAGCATCTACTCGGTCGGCGAGCCCGGCGACGACGGGTACTGCACCGGGGCCGAGGGCGAGCAGGGGTGCTGCCCGGACGGCTACCTGTGCGGCGAGGGCGGGCACTGCCGGCGCGAGAGCGGGGCCTGCGACTGCGACGTCGACGGCAAGCTGCGCCCCTGCGCCGTCTCGAACGCCCAGGGGACCTGCCAGGGCGTGTCGATCTGCGTGACCAGCGGCCCCAACGCCGGCTGGCAGGCCTGCACCGCGGCGACGCCCGAGGCCGAGGTCTGCGACGGCGTCGACAACGACTGCGACGGGCTGGTCGACGCGGCGGACCCGTCGGTGGACACGAGCGGGGCGCCCGGCTTCCCGGAGTGCCAGAACGTGTCGGACGCGTGCTCCGGGACGTGGACCTGCCAGGACGGGGCCGAGGGCTGGGGCTGGGTGTGCTCGGCGCGCGAGCCGGCGACCGAGAGCTGCAACGGCTTCGACGACGACTGCGACGGGCTGACCGACGAGGACTTCGCCGACGCCTCGGGCGTGCTGAGCCACATCGACAACTGCGGCCAGTGCGGGCTGGACTGCCGGCTGGCGGTCGCCGGGCTGGCGACGGGCGGCGACGGGCAGCCGCTGCCGGGCGCCGTGGCCTGCGAGCTGGTCGGCGGCGCGCCCAAGTGCGTGCCCAAGCAGTGCGGCGCCGGCTACGCCCCCTACCCCGCCGAGGCGCCCATCCTGTGCCTGCCCCTGACGGCGGCCAACTGCCAGCCGTGCGGCAGCGACGCCGACTGCGGCGGGCAGGGCGACCGGTGCGTCGCGGTCGGCTCGGACGACGGGCAGTTCTGCGCGCAGCGCTGCGACGCCGACGCGCCGTACCTGGGCTGCACGGGCGCGCTGGGTGAGCAGGGGTGCTGCCCGGGCGGCTACACCTGCGAGGCCTCGGGCGCGGACAAGCTGTGCCGACCAGTGAGCGACTCGTGCCAGTGCCAGCCGGGCGCGGACGGCCTGACGCGGCCCTGCACCCTGGACGGCGCGGGCGGCACGAGCTGCTTCGGCGTCGAGGCCTGCGGCGACCTGGGCGGCGGCGTGTGGGGCTGGGCCAGCTGCGACACCAGCGCCAACGTCGAGGTCTGCGACGGCGCGGACAACGACTGCGACGGGCTCATCGACGAGGGCTTCCAGACCGGCGGCCAGTACACCAGCGACGATCACTGCGGGGCCTGCGGCGTGTCCTGCAGCCTGCGGTGGAGCGCCGAGGTCCACCACGTCTTCGGGGTGTGCGACGCGGACCTGCCGGGCGGCCCGGACTGCGCCATCGGCGGCTGCACGACCCAGGTGGCGGGCGGCGGGACGGCCTGCCTGAGCGACGCGGACTGCGTCGGCGACCCGGCCGGGGCCAGCTGCCTCGTCGAGCTGGGCCAGTGCGGCCAGCTGTGCGCCGACGACCTGGACTGCGACGGCGGGGCCTGCGTGGACGGGACGTGCGCCACCGGGTGCGCCAACGACGGCGACTGCGCGGCGCTGTACGGCGAGACGGCGCGCTGCCAGGCCGGCGCCTGCGTCACCGCCTACCAGTGGGTGGATCTGGACGGCCTGACCGGCAACGGCTGCGAGTGCGCAGCGGCGGTCGACCTGGCGCTCGACGAGCCCGACGTGTTCCCGACCTATCCGGTCGCCGGCCACGAGAGCTTCGACCGCGACTGCGACGGCCTCGACGGTGACGCCGAGACGGCGCTGTTCGTGTCGGCGGCCGCGGCCCCGGGCGGCGACGGGTCGCGGCAGGCGCCGTTCCAGACCCTCCAGGCGGCCATCGATGCCTTCGGCGCCGGGGACACGCAGATCCTGGTGGCGACCGGCACCTACGCCGAGCGCATCGTCCTGAAGAACGGCGTCAAGCTGTACGGCGGCTACAGCCTGGACTTCGCGCGCCGCGACATCGTGCTGCGGCCGACGGTCATCGCCGGGCCGACCCCGACCAGCTTCGGCGGCGCCGGCTTCAAGGCGGGGACCGTCCACGCCGACGGCATCACCAGCGAGACCGTGGTCGCCGGCTTCACCATCCGCGGCTACGACGTGGGCGGCGGCGCCGGGTCGTACGGGCAGCCGTCCATCGCGGTCTACACCCGGGCGTCGAACGCGGCGCTGCGGCTGGTCAACAACCGCATCCTCGGCGGCCAGGGCGCGCCCGGCGCCCCGGGGGTCAGCGGCCAGTCCGGCGCCGCCGGCGGCAACGGCGCCGACGGGCTGAAGTCGGCCGAGTGCGAAGACGGTGTGACCTGCTCGGGCGGCAGCTGCAACGAGCTGAACTGCAGCAACCACCAGCAGCCGGGCGGCGCGGGGGGCGCCAACGCGGCGTGCGCGACGAGCGCGATCGCAGGCTGCCCAGGCATGGAGGCCGAGGGCAGCGAGAGCACGCAGGTCAAGGACGACCCGCCCGCCGGGTGCACCTATGGGCCAGGTGGGCAGAAGTCGACCTACCAGGGCGGCCCGAGCGAGCTGTGCAAGTACGACTGCAGCGTCGGAGGGGTGCTCAACGGCGCAGACGGCGCCGATGGCGGGGGCGGCTCGGCCGGCGGCGCGGGTGGGGCCTGCAGCGCGCCGTTCGGCTCCCTGTCGAGCCAGCAGTGGGCGGCCGGCAGCGGCCAGAGCGGCGGCGCCGGGAGCAACGGCACCGGCGGCATGGGCGGCGCGGCCGGCGGCGGCGTCAACAACAACAAGAGCTCGTCCTGCACGGTCGCCAACCGGCGCGGGGATCTGGGCGGCACGGGCGGCGGCGGCGGCGCGGGCGGCTGCGGCGGCACCGGCGGCGGGGCCGGCGGGTCGGGCGGGGCCAGCTTCGGCGTGTTCATCGCGTCGAAGGTGAGCGGCGTCGGGCCGACCCTGGTCGGCAACCAGGTGACGCGCGGCCTGGGCGGCAACGGCGGCAACGGCGGCGCCGGCGGCTCGGGCGGCAAGGGCGGCACCGGCGGCACCGGCGGCCTGGCCGAGTGGCCGGCCTGGTGCGCGGGCCAGGGCGGCGCGGGCGGGCGCGGCGGGGACGGCGGACCGGGTGGCGGCGGCGGCGGCGGCTGCGGCGGGCCGTCGGTCGGCATCGGCGGGCCCAACATCGGGGGCGCCGGGTACGGGTCGAGCAACGAGTTCACGCTGCCCACGACGACGGCGACGGGCGGCGCGGGGGGCGTCGGCGGGCCCAGCCTGTCGGGCAGCGGCGCCGGGGCGAACGGGACCAACGGAGGGAGCGCCAATGTCCACTCGTACTGAGGTCGGCGGCGCCCAGGGGCGCCTTGTCATGGTGTGGCGCGCCCTGGTGATGGCGGCGTCTGTGGCGCTCGCGGCGGCCTGCGGGGACGCCACGACCGAGCAGCGGACCGTCGAGGGGTGCGCGGACGGGGCCTGCCCCTGCGTGTTCACCAGCGAGTGTCCGGGCGCGATGGCGTGCGTGAACGGGGCCTGCTCGGCGAACGCGCCGGTGCTCAGCGACGCGACGGGCGGCAAGGACGCGGCGGCCGACGCGGCGGTCCCCGACGCGGTCGCAGCGGACGGAGGCGACGCCGGCGACGGCGGCGCGGGCGAGGTCGACGCTGGCCCCGGGCTGACGCCGTTCGCCGGGTTCTGCGAGAACAACGGCGACTGCGCGACCGGCTGGTGCATCGACGCGTCGGACGGGGCGTACTGCACGCGCCTGTGCTCCGACGGCTGCCCCGAGGGGTGGGCGTGCAAGCAGGACGAGGGCGCCATCGACCCGGTGGCGCTGTGCGTGAAGACCAAGAGCACGCTGTGCCAGCCGTGCGCGAACGATCTCGCCTGCGGGGATCTGGGCGACCGGTGCCTGGACATCGGCGGCGGGCGGTTCTGCGGGCGGGACTGCTCGCTGACGCCGTGCCCGGGCGGCTACACCTGCGAGGAGGTGGCCATCGAGGGCGGCGTCAGCAGCCAGTGCGTGCCGCTGAACGGGACGTGCGACTGCACGGCCGAGACGGCGGGGACCACCAAGGGCTGCCAGCTGACCAACGCCGAGGGGACCTGCTTCGGCGAGGCGACCTGCGACCCGGGCCTGGGCTGGGTCGGGTGCGACGCCGAGACGCCGGCGGCCGAGGTCTGCAACGGCGTCGACGACGACTGCGACGGCCTGACCGACGAGGGCATGCCGGCGGGGCCGTGCACGGTCGAGAGCGAGCTGGGGACGTGCAGCGGGACGCAGACCTGTCAGGGGGTGCTGGGGTGGCTGTGCTCGGCCAAGACGCCGGCCGAGGAGGTCTGCAACGGCCTGGACGACGACTGCGACGGCCAGGTCGACGAGGGGTTCACCGACGCCGAGGGGCAGTTCGCGAGCGTCGACCACTGCGGCAGCTGCGGGGCCTCGTGCGTAGCGAAGTTCCCGGGGGCCGCCGAGGTGGCCTGCGACGCGAGCGGGGCGGCGCCCGTGTGCGTGCTGGTGGCGTGCGCGCCGGGGTTCGTGGCCTACGGCGACAAGAGCTGCATCAGCGAGGACGCGCAGCTGTGCCAGCCGTGCTCGAGCGACGCGCAGTGCTTCGGCGACGGATCGCGGTGCGTGCAGGTCTCCGAGACCGACCCACGGACCTTCTGCGCGCGGGACTGCAGCGAGGCGGGCGGGCTGTCGACGACGTGCCCGGCGGGGTACGCGTGCACGGCGCTCGAGGACGGCTCCGAGCAGTGCCTGCCGGAGAGCGAGAGCTGTGACTGCACGGCCGGCAACGCGGGGCAGACCAAGGCCTGCCTGGCCACGAACGACGTGGGGACGTGCTTCGGCGTCGAGACCTGCGACCCGGCGGTCGGCTGGACCGGCTGCACGGCGGCGACGCCGGCGGACGAGGTGTGCAACGGCGTCGACGACGACTGCGACGGGTTCGTGGACGAGGACCTGCCCACGGGCGGGCCGTGCCAGGTCGACAATGACTTCGGCACGTGCGCCGGGACGCTGGTGTGCGGCGGCGCGGCCGGGATGGTGTGCGACGCGGCGACGCCCGCGGCCGAGACCTGCAACGGCCTGGACGACGACTGCGACGGCGAGGTCGACGAGGGGTTCGCGGTGGCGTTCGGCGACCCGCCGGTCCTCAAGTACGGCGAGAGCGTCGAGCACTGCGGGACCTGCGGCTACGCGTGCCCGGACATCCCGAACGGCGTGGCGGGCTGCGACCCGTCGCCCGAGGTGCCGGCCTGCTACGCGGCCGCGTGTGATCCCGGGTACTTCAGCTTCCTGGGGCTGGCCTGCGTGCCGCTGCCGACCGGCAACCAGTGCGCGGTGTGCGCGAGCGACGCGGACTGCCAGGGGCCGGGCGACCGGTGCGTGGACGAGGGCGCCGAGGGGGCGTTCTGCGGGCGCGACTGCGGCGCGGGCAGCATCTACGGGACGGACGAGGCGCCGTGCACGGGCGAGGCCGGCGTGCAGGGGTGCTGCCCGGCGGGGAACGTGTGCGCGGACGTGGACGGGGCCAAGCTGTGCCGGCCGGTGAGCGGCACGTGCGGGTGCATCGAGGACGGCAAGGTCGAGGCCTGCGTGCAGACCAACGCGTTCGGGACGTGCACGGGGGTCAGGACGTGCGAGCTGGACGGCGCCAGCCCCGGGTGGACCGGGTGCAGCGCGGCGACGCCGGCGGCCGAGGTCTGCAACGGCGTCGACGACGACTGCGACGGCAAGGTGGACGCGTCGGACGACTCGATGTCGGTGACCAGCACGCCCACCGGGACGGCCGAGTGCGAGACCGGGCCGGCGTGCCAGGGGACGTGGCAGTGCGTGGCGGGCGGCTGGGCGTGCTCGGCCAAGGCGGCGACGGACGAGGTGTGCAACGGCCAGGACGACGACTGCGACGGGCAGCCGGACGAGGACTTCCTGGTCGGGGGCCTGTACGTGCACGAGGCGCACTGCGGGGCGTGCGGCTACGCGTGCCAGGCGCTGGTGGCGCACGCCGAGGCGACCGAGTGCGCGGCGCTCGACGGGGTGCCGACGTGCCTGGCGACCGCGTGCGAGGAGGGCTACTACCCGTGGAACGGCGGGCGGGCGTGCCTGCCGCTGCCGGACAACCTGTGCCAGCCGTGCGTGAGCGACGCCGGGTGCCTGGTGCCGGGCAGCCAGTGCATCACGGCGGGCGCCGAGAAGTTCTGCGGGCGCAGCTGCGCGCCGGGGTCGCCCTTCGGGACGGGCTGCCCGGACGGCTACGCGTGCCAGGCGGTCGGCGGCGGGCAGCAGTGCGTGCCGGTCAGCGGGTCGTGCGTGTGCGCCGAGGGGACGGTCGGGCTGGTGCGGTCGTGCGCGGACGGCGGGTGCATCGGGCTGCAGACCTGCGTGGACCAGGGCGGCGGCGTGTACGGGTTCACCGCGTGCAGCGCCGAGGGGGTCATCCCCGAGGTGTGTGACGGGGTCGACAACGACTGCGACGGGCAGGTCGACGAGGGCTTCGTCGGGCCCGGCGGCGGCTACACGTCGGACGAGAGCTGCGGGGTGTGCGGCAACAACTGCCTGCTGCGCTTCACCGAGGCGGTGCACCACGCCGTCGGCGCCTGCGACGCCGGGGCCAGCCCGCCGACCTGCCAGATCGCGCAGTGCACGCAGGTGGTCGAGGGCGGGACCACCTACGAGTTCGTGGACGTCAACGACGTGCTCGACGACGGGTGCGAGTGCAAGCGGGTGGCGGGCAACCTGACGGTGGACCCGCCGGACCCGGACGGCGTCGACGAGAACTGCGACGGGGTCGACGGGGTCGCCGACCACGCGCTGTTCGTGCGGTCGGGCGTCAGCGCGTCGGGCGACGGCTCCCTCGAGGCGCCGTTCGCGACGGTGAACCAGGCGCTGGCCGCCTTCGGCGCGTCGGGCAAGGCCTACATCCTGGTGGCCGCCGGCGTGTACGACGAGAACGTCGCGTTGAGCGAGGGCGTGGCGCTGTACGGCGGCTACGCGCCCGACTTCGCGACGCGCAACCCCGAGACCTTCCCGACCGAGCTGCGCGGGCAGCAGCCGGACTTCGGCGGTGGCACGCCGGCGCACGGCACGGTGCGCGCGGTGGGCATCACCGGGGCCCAGACGGTCGTCGACGGGTTCGTCATCGTCGGCTACGACGTGCTGGCGACGGCCGGGGCCGGCCAGCACGGACACGCCAGCTATGCGGTGTACGTGATGGACAGCGACGACAGCCTGGTGCTGCGCGGCAACGTCATCGTGGGCGGCGCGGGCGGCCAGGGCGGCCAGGGCAGCCAGGGCACGGCCGGGTACGGGGCCACCAGCGGCGGCGGCGGGGCCTTGAAGGGCGCCAACGGCCTCGACGCGGGGGGCTGCATCAGCAGCTGCACCACCCAGAGCGCCAATGGCGGCGCGGGCGGCGTCAACAGCCAGTGCTCGGGGGCCAACGGCCACCAGGGCGGCGGCGTGACGTGCCCGGTCTACGACCAGCCCTCGTGGGTGCCGCCCGATCCCAGCGTGGACGGCGGCCCGGGGTACTCGTGGACGCTCGACAGCCAGAGCTCGAACAGCTGCGGGAGCCACGCGACCGAGGCCGGCTACCCGGACAACATCAAGCAGCTCAACGGCGGCAACGGCAAGCCGGGCGCCGACGGGAGCCTGGGCCTGCAGGGCGCCGGGTGCGCGCTGGCGCAGGGCAGCTTCGCGAGCGGCCAGTGGGTGCCCGGGGCGGCGCAGAGCGGCGCAGGCGGGGCCAGCGGCGGCGCGGGCGGCGCGGGCGGCTCGTCCGGGGGCATCGACTCGGCCGACGCGGCCGACATGCCCGACGGGGTGGGCGCCAAGTCGTCCAAGCGGTTCAAGCTGGGCGCGACGGGCGGCGGCGGCGGCGCGGGCGGCTGCGGCGGCACGGGCGGCGGGGCCGGCGGGTCGGGCGGGGCGAGCATCGCGGTGTTCGTGGGCTTCTCGGCGCCGGGCGTGGTCGCGGCGGCGCCGGTGCTCGATGACAACGTGATCGAGCGCGGCGAGGGCGGCGGCGGCGGCTACGGCGGCTACGGCGGCGCGGGCGGCATCGGCGGCGACGGCGGCGTGGGCGGCGACGCGGACGGCTACTGGATCGACTTCCGGGCGGGCAACGGCGGGCGCGGCGGGCGCGGCGGCGAGGGCGGCGGCGGCGGCGGTGGCTGCGGCGGGGCGTCCATCGGGCTGGCGGTCGTCGGGCATCCGGCGGGGTGGAGCCTGGGCTACGAGGCCGACAACGCGTTCGCGTTGGACGAGGCCGTCGAGACGGGCGGGCCCGGCGGGCTGCCGGGACCCTCCGGGCAGGCGAACGCGGCGAGCGAGGGCGCCACGGGGGCCTCGGTCAACCAGCTGCTGGTCCCCGCGCCGTGAGGCGGGCGCGGCGCGCCGACCGGGGTGTCGGCGCGTCGCCATCGGGACTGGCTCGCGGCAGGAAGGTCAGCGCTGGTATGCTCCCGGCGATCCCCCTGGACCGCCGAGGAGCCCATGCCGCACGACCCCGACGAGATCGAAGCCCTCAACGAGCTCGACGCGCTGCTGAACGACCGGGACGACGCGCTCGAGGCGCGCTTCCGCGAGCTGGAGCGTGAGCACGACCTGAACCGGATGCGCCGGGGAGGCGACGCGAGCCGGGGAGGCGACGCGGGCCGGCGCGAGCGAGCGCGAGCGGCCGACGAGGACCCGCTGGCCGATCTGAAGGCGCGCATGGACGGGGGCGGGGGCGCGCGGCCCTCCGGCGAGGTCGAGCGCGTGGTCCTGGCGCTGTGCCCGCGCTGCGGCGCGAAGAACCGCATCCCGTACGCGCGCGTGGCCACCGGCGAGCCGCGCTGCGGCGCCTGCAAGGCCGAGCTCATCCACGATCGCCCCAAGCGCTGACCGGCGGGCGCGGCGCGGAGCGGACGGTGCCGCGAACCCACAGCCATGAGCGCGCGTCCAGATCCGGGACGCATTCTTCGCTTGGCGCCGCCGTGACGTTCTCGCAGGATGCGCGGCGAACAGCCATCCGGAGCGCTCATGTCCATGATTCCCACGGCCGGCCTCCGCGCCGCCGCCGTCGCCGCCGTCGCGTCCGTGGCCCTGCCGGCCATCGCCGCCGAGCCCACCTACGTGCCCAAGGAGATCAAGGCGCGCGACGCCCGGCCCTTCGGCTGGGACAGCTCGCTCACCCTGGGCGCCACGGTCAGCCTGAGCTCCAACGACGCGGTCGTCGGCAAGCCGGACGGCACCTCCTACACCTTCGGCCTGACGCTGGTCGGCGGCCTCGACTACTACCGCGACCGCCACGACTGGCGCACGACCCTGCAGGTCGCCGAGGTCTTCACGCGCACGCCGGTCCTCGACGCCTTCGTCAAGACGATCGACACGCTGATCGTCGAGAGCATCTACTACCACCTGCTCAGCGAGCACATCGGCCCCTTCGCGCGCTTCAACCTGGAGACCTCGGTCTTCCCGGGTGAGGACCTGCGCGGGGCCCCCGTCACCTACTCGGTCACGCGCCTCGACGGGACCGTCTTCACCGTCGACGGCAGCTCGCTCGATCTCACCGACCCCTTCACGCCGCTGTTCCTCAAGGAGTCCGTCGGCGTGTTCCTGCGGCCCTTCGCCGCCAACGAGCTGCGGGCCGAGCTGCGGGCCGGCGTGGGCGCGCGCCAGGTCGTCGCGACGGACGCGCTGGCCATCCGGGACGGCGACGGGACGCCCGAGATCGAGGTGGTCGAGCTGGACAGCTACGTCCAGGCGGGCGCCGAGCTGGCCGCCGTGATGTCGGGCAAGGTGATGGAGGACCGGGTCAGCTGGGAGGCCAAGGCCGAGCTGATGCTGCCGCTCATCAACGACGACGACACGCGCAGCTCGCTCGATCTGCTCAACGTGCGCCTCGAGGGCCGGGTCTCGTTCAAGCTGGTCGACTGGGCCTCGCTGGACTACGTCGCGCTGGCGGTCCGCGAGCCGCAGCTGCTGCAGGACTTCCAGCTCTCGCACAACCTGCTGCTGACCTTCGCCTACACCCTGCTCGAGAAGGGCGACGTCGCGCCGGAGCCGGAGCCGGAGCCGGAGCCCGTGCCGCCGGTCGAGCCCGCGCCGGCCGCCGAGCCCGCGCCGGCCGCCGAGCCCGCCCCGGCCGCCGAGCCCGCGCCGACGGAACCCGTCGAGCCCGTGGATCAGCAGTTCCCGCCGCTGTCCGAGTAGCGCGTCGGCCTCGAGGGCCATCGCAAAGTCCGTCGAGCGTTGCGCGCAGCGAGCTGCGCGATCCACGAGCCCCAGCGAGCTGGGGCAGTCCGTCAAGACACGCCGGCAAGAATCCACCTCAGAGAGCGACGACCGGACTGCACGAGCTCGCTCGTGCTCCGGCGTAGCGCGGCTCGCCGCGCTAGATGCGAGGCGTGGCGAATCCATTGACGACTTTGCGACCGCCCTGCGTCGGCCTCGCTCCCGTGTTGACGGCAGGCCGCCGGTGGGCTGAATTGCGCGACATGCATCCCCAGCCCACCGACGCGCCCATCGTCACCGAGCTCGACCTCGCCGCCCTCCCCTCCGGCCAGACCTCGCGCGTCTGGATCGCCATGGGCGAGGACGGCCGCGGCGCGCCGCTGCTCGTGCCCTGCCTGGTCGCGCGCGGCCAGGCCCCCGGCCCGGTCGTCGGCCTGACCGCCGCCATCCACGGCAACGAGCTCAACGGCATGCCGATCATCCACCGCCTGTTCCGTCAGCTCGACGCTGCGGCGCTGGTCGGCGCGGTCATCGGCGTGCCCGTCCTGAACCTGCCGGGTTTCCTGCGCAGCCAGCGCGAGTTCCTCGAGGGCAAGGACCTCAACCGCATCATGCCGGGCCGCCCGGGTGGCAGCTCGGCCGAGGTCTACGCCCACAACATCCTCAGCCGCATCGTCGGCCGCTTCGACGTCCTCATCGACCTCCACACGGCCAGCTTCGGTCGCGTCAACTCGCTGTACGTGCGGGCCGACATGGACGACCCGGTGGTCGCGCGGATGGCGCGCCTGCAAAACCCGCAGATCATCGTGCACAACCGGGGCGGCGACGGGACCCTGCGCGGCGCGGCGGCTCAGCGCGGCATCCCGTCCATCACGGTCGAGGCCGGCGACCCGCAGCGCTTCCAGCGCGCGGTCATCGACACGTCCATCCTGGGGCTGCGCAACGTGCTCGAGGATCTCGACATGCTGCCGCCGGACGAGCACGAGCCCGTCGAGCCGGTGCTGTGCGAGCGCTCGTACTGGCTGTACACCGATCGCGGCGGGGTGCTCGAGGTGCTGCCCGGACTTGCGGTGCGCGTGACGCGCGGCGAGGTCATCGCGCGGCTGCGCGATTTGTTCGGCGACGTCGTCTGCGAGTACCGCGCGCCCGAAGACGGCGTGGTGGTCGGCAAGAGCACCAACCCGGTCGCCGAGACCGGGGCGCGCATCCTGCACCTGGGGGTGGTCGTCGAGCGCGCCGGGCCGGTGGCCCCGACGTCCCTCAAGCGGCTCCGGGATCTGGTCGCCTCGCGCGCCGCCTGAGCGCCGCCAGGGCCAGCCCCGCCAGCCACCCCGCCGCGCCCCCGCCGCCGCCGCTACAGCCGTCATCGGGCCGCGGCGCGCACAGGGCCTGCGTCACCTCGAGCTCGGGCTGGTCCTCCTCGGGCACCTCGAGGTCGTCGTGGTCGAAGCAGACGCGCCCGACGCCGCCGCTCTGGTCGACGAGGTTGCGCTCCTCGACCGCGATGCAGTAGCGGTCCAACGCGATGTCGACCTGGGCGTCCACGAACCCCTGGGCCCCGTTGCTGCTGGGGAAGAAGGGGGTCAGCGCGTACCCGACGGGCCCCTCGAGCCATGCGCGGTAGACGATGTAGGGCATCGTGGGCGACGTGATGACGAAGGGAAAGGTGAGGCGCGCCAGCGGCAGCGGCGTGCGCGAGAGCTGGCAGGCGTCACACACGCCTTCGATGCAGATCGCGTGGCCAGGGTCCGGACAGCAGACCTCGGTCGCGTGTACCCAGTGCGACAGCGACTCCAGCGCGACCGTGGGCGCCTGACCGCGACGCATGGTCTGGTCGAGCGCGACGAAGGTGCCCGAGACGGACCGATCCCCCATCGAGAACGGGCTGCCCCAGGCTTCGGCCAGCGCGTCGTTGCGGGCGAGGACGGTCACCGTGTGCTCGACGTTCAGGGCGAGCGGCGCGAGCGGCCGCCAGATCAGCACGCCGTGGTCCTCGTCCCAGCGGGTGGAGCCCTGGACGCCGCCACCGGGACCCGTCACGTCGACCTGGAGGTAGGCCACGGCGTCGGCGGCCGTGCGGCCGGGGGCGTTGGAGCCGTCGGCGCTGAAGGTGGCGCCGAGGACCAGGCCGCCGTCCGCGGGGATCTGCACGCCGCTGGGGATCCAGCCGAGCGTCCAGAAGTTGGCGGGGACCTCCACCGGGAAGCCCGGGGCGGCGGGGGCCTCGGCGACCAAGCTCAACGCGACGAACAGGGCGGTCCGGGCGATCAACGGGGCTCCTGGGCAGCGCAGACGCCTCGAGTCTTAGCAGCGTTCGGCGGAGGACGCCAAGCGGGCGCGCCGTCGCAGCGCCGCCAAAGCCACCAACGCCAGCAGCCATGAGGACGGGGGCGCGGAGGCGCCCTGGCAGCCGCCGTCGGAGTCGGCGCCGGCCGCCTTGGCGACCGCCGGCTCGAAGCAGGCGCCCTCGGCCGGCACCTCGGGGCCGAAAGCGCGGGCCGGCAGCTCGGCCGCGCCCAGGCACACCTCGGTCGACCGGGTCTCGGCATGGACGAGGTGCTGGACCTCGACGGTGACGCAGTAGGTGTCGAGCGGGACGTCGAAGGGGGCGAAGACCTCGACCACGTCGCCGCGGACCTGGGCCGAGAAGTGGGTCAGCACGTAGCCGCCAGGGCCGGTGAGGTGGGCCGAGGCGAGCACGTAGGACGACAGAGCCTCGGGCAGCCCGTGCGCCAGCGTCAGCAGGGCGCGCGGCATCACGACCGACACGCGCCCGCAGCCGCCACAGCCCTCGGCGCACAGGCCGGCGGAGGTGTCGCAGCAGACCTCGATGAACGCGCTGTGCTGGCCCGGCTCGACCTCGACGAGCGTGGGATCGACCGGCGCCGGCGTCGCCTCGGCCCCGGCGACCAGCCGCCAGGTCGTGCTGGCGTCGACCGAGCTCCAGCTGGGCAGGCCCAGGGCCTCGGCCATGGCCACGTTGCGGGCCTGCACGGCCAGGTCGTACTCGCCCGAGGGCGTCAGCGGCGTCGTCGCCGTCCACAGCGCGCGGCGCGGCCCTTCCAGCCACGTCACCTCGCCCATGACCGGCACGCGATCTTCGCCGTCAAGGGCGGTCACGGTCACGTCCAGCCAGTCGAGGCCGACCTCGCCGACCTGCCCGGTGTGATCCTCCCAGAACGCCGGCACGACGACCACGCCCTCGAGCGGCACCTGGACGACGGCGGACGGCGGCTCCTGCAGCCACCAGGTCGGGCTGGGCGGCGGCGGCGCGCCCGCCGTCTCGGCGGGGAGGGCCCACAAGAGCGGCATCAAGACGGTGAACGGGAGCATGGCGACCCTCCTGCCGGGATGAGCGAGTGAGTGAGCAAGGCCCGTGCCATCTCATGGCGCAGGGCTCACGCCGCGCGACAGCCGGCGAGTGTGGTGATCGTCTACACCCTGGCCGCCCGGTTGACGAGCAGCCCCGCCGCGCACGCTCCGCGTCGGGCCTCGCGCCCGGCTGCTGGCCTCTCGGGCGCCCCCTCGCTAGAGTCACCCCGTATCCGCCGCTCGGCTCGAGGCGCGCTCTCTCGGCGTACAGCCCGGCCCTCCCCCTCGCCCGGCCCAGCGGCCCGACCCGACGAAGGTCCCCGCCCATGATCGCGCTGCACGGCCGCTCCTACGCCCTGCCCCGCCGCAAGACCGTCGCCTTCTGCGTCGACGGCTGCGCGCCCGAGTACCTCGATCTGGCCCTCGAGGACGGCCTGATGCCTCGCCTCGCCGCGGCCCTGGCCGCCGGCGGCGTCTACGCGCGCGGCCACGGCCAGATGCCCAGCTTCACCAACCCCAACAACCTGTCCATCGTCACGGGCCAGCCGCCCGCGGTCCACGGCATCTGCGGCAACACCCTCTGGGACGCCGCGGCCGGCGCCGAGGTCCCGATGAACGACCCCTCGATGCTGCGCTCGCCCACCCTGTTCGAGCGCTTCGAGGCGGCCGGCGTCCGCACCCTGTGCGTCACCGCCAAGGACAAGCTGCGCCGCCTGCTGGGCGCCACGGTCGAGGGCGGCCCAGCCCCGGTGTCCCTGTCGGCCGAGAAGGCCCACGAGCAGACCGTCCCCGGCCCCGACGGCCGCCCCGTGCCCGTCACCGAGGTGGTCGGCCGCCCCAACCCCGGCATCTACGACTGGGACATCTCGCACTACGCGATGGAGATGGGTCTCGCGCTGCACCAGCGCCTCGGCGCCCAGCTGCTCTACGTCTCGCTGACCGACTACGTGCAGCACAAGGAGGGCCCGCGCGGCGAGATGTCCGACCGCTTCTACGCGCGCTTCGACGCGCTCCTGGGCGCCTACCTCGACGCCGGCTTCGTCTGCGGGCTCACCGCCGACCACGGCATGAACGACAAGACCCGCCCCGACGGCTCGCCCAACGTCCGGTACCTCGAGGACGCCCTCGCCCAGGCCGACGTCACGGGCGCTCACGTCCTGCTGCCCATCACCGACCCCTACGTCGTCCACCACGGCGCCCTCGGCTCCTTCGCCACCGTCTACGTCGACGCCGAGCTCGCCCCGCGCGCTCGCCGCGCCCTGGCCGACCTCCCCGGCGTCGAGGCGGTCCTGACCCGCGACGCCGCCGCCGCCCGCTTCCAGCTGCCCCCCGACCGCATCGGCGACCTCGTCGTCCTCGGCGACCGCCACACCGTCCTCGGCAAGCGCGCCGACCTCCACGACCTCTCGGCCGTCCAGCAGGGCCTGCGCTCCCACGGCGGCCTGCACGAGGCCACCGTCCCCCTGGTCGTCCTCGCCCCCCTCCGCCCCGACGCCCTCGCCCGCCTGACCCGCGGCGACGCCACCAACGCCGACCTCTTCGATCTCATGCTCAACGGCACCGTCGACTGAACCCGCCCGCCCGGAGCCCGCATGACCACCCCCTCCCTGTCCACCCCCGACCCGTCCACCCCCGCCCTGTCGCTGTCCGGCCCCCCCTACGACTTCCTCGCCCTGGTCGACGGCCGCCCCGTCGACGCCCGCTACCGCTTCGACGTCCACCACCCCTACACCGGCCAGGTCGTCGGCAGCGCCCCGCTGATGACCGCCGACGACGTCCTGCGCGCCGTCCGCCTCGCCGCCGAGCCCCACGAGACGCCCTCCCGGTTCGAGCGCAGCCAGATCCTGCTGCGCGCCGCCGCCCGCCTCGAGGCCGAGGCCGAGGCCGTCGCCCGGCTCATCACCTGGGAGTCGGGCCTGTGCCTCAAGGACACGCGCCACGAGGTCGCCCGCACCCTGGACGTGCTGCGCTTCGCCGCCAGCGAGGCCCTGCGCGACGACGGCGAGTGCTACGCCTGCGACACCTCCGCCCACGGGCGCGACCGCCGCGCCTACACGCTGCGGCAGCCGGTGCGCCTGGTCGCGGCCATCACCCCCTTCAACCACCCGCTCAACCAGGTGGCCCACAAGGTCGCGCCCGCCATCGCCGCCTGCGCGCCCATGGTCCTCAAGCCTAGCGAGAAGACGCCCCTGGCCGGGATGTGGCTCGTCCATGCGCTCAACGAGGCCGGGCTGCCGCCGAACATGCTCAGCGTCGTGACCGGGCGCCCCGAGGTGGTCTGCCCCATCCTCGTCGAGCACCCCGACGTCGAGGTGGTGGCCTTCACGGGCGGCGTGAAGATCGGCAAGCAGATCGCCCTGCAGGCCGGCTACAAGCGGACGGTGCTGGAGCTGGGCGGCAACGCGCCGCTCATCGTGATGGGCGACGCGGACCTCGACGAGGCCGCTGCCCTGGCCGTCGGTGGCGCCTACAAGAACTCGGGCCAGCGCTGCACCGCCGTCAAGCGCCTGCTGGTCCACCACGACCTCGCCGACGCGTTCGTGGACCGCTTCACGGCGGCCTCCGAGGCCCTGAAGGTCGGCGACCCCTTCGACGAGGACACCGATCTCGGCACCGTCATCGACGAGCCGGCCGCCATCCGCTTGGAGGAGCAGGCCGAGCGCATCCTGGCCGAGGGCGCCAAGCTGCGCTACGGGCTGCGCCGCAAGGGCGCGCAGCTGTGGCCGACCGTGATGGACCACGTGCCGCAGGACAGCGAGGCCATCCGCGAAGAGGCCTTCGGCCCCCTGGCCCCCATCCAGCGCTTCGGCTCGGTGGACGAGGCCATCGCCCTGGCCAACGGCACGCCCTATGGCCTGGCGGCCGGCGTGTGCACCAACGACGCCAAGGCCATGCTGCGCTTCGTCCGCGAGCTGCGCCACGGCACGGTGAACATCCGCGAGGTGCCGGGCTTCCGCACCGAGGCCACGCCCTTCGGCGGCATCAAGGACAGCGGCCTGGGCGTCAAGGAGGGCGTGGTCTACGCCATCAAGGCGATGAGCAACCTGAAGCTCTACACGCTGCCCTGGCGCTGAGACCGAGGGCGCGCGCCCCTCAGTCGATGAGGGTCGAGATCTGGCAGCTGCGGCCGCCGATGGTGTTGTTCTCCCACTTGGTGAAGCCGCCGGTGCCGCAGATGTCGTACTGGTCGCTGAGATCCCCGCAGTCGTCCGCGCTGAAGCAGCGGCGCTGGCAGATGTTGGGGTACTTCAGGTCGTGCTTCTTCTGCAGCGCGCCGGTCATGTTCAGGCACAGGTGCGTGTCGCCGCCGTCGGGCGGGTTGCAGCCGCCGTCGCAGGGCCGCGTGCAGAAGCGGAACGGGGCCATGTAGGCCTCGTCGTAGCAGTAGCCGGTGTCGCACTCGCAGTGCGAGGCGCACTCGGCGCCGATGACCTTGTCCCCCAGCGTCTCGCAGGTCTCGACGTCCTCGGTGGCGTCGGCGCCGCCGTCCGTCCCGGTGGTGGTGTCGGTCTTGGCCGTGTCCGCGCCGATGGCGGTGTCGGTGTCGGACTTGGATTGGCCCTCGAGCGAGCAAGCCGAGAGCGTGCAGGCGATGGAAGCGACGAGGGCGAGGCTTGCGAGACGGGTCATGCGGGCTCCTTTCGCGGCGCACCGGGCAGTATGCCCGCCCGGTCGGGCCGCGCCAAGGCCGACCTGCGCTTATCGAAGCGCTCTCAGGCGCGCGCCGTGGCCTCGAAGGCCGCCAGATCCCCGTAGGGCGGCAACCCCCAGGTGGCCCAGTGCGCGGGCGTCGGGGACATCGGCGCGCGGGCGCGCTGGGCGATGTGCGCGGCCAGGCGGCGCCACGCCTCGTCGGCCGACAGCTCGGGATCGCCCATCAGGCGGGCGGCGCGCAGCTGCAGCGTGTCCACGCGCAGCCGCCGCGCCGGGTCGCCGTCGGCGGCGCGCAGCGCGATCTCGAACAGCTCGACGCGCCGGGCGCCCTCGCCGACGGCGCCGCAGGTCACGCGGCTCACCCGCTCGAACGGCACCGTGCGCGCGGCCCCCAGGGCGATCCGCACCACCATCGCCTCACCGCGCAGCGCGACCAGCAGCGCCGGCTCGGGTTCGCCGGGGGGCGCGGCGGTCTCGGTGGGCACATCGGGCGCCGCCGGCGCGTCCGAGGGCGCGGCGGCGGGGCCTCGCACGGCGGGTCCCGACGGCGCGGCGGCGGTCACGGTGAGGCCGGGGTCCGTGGCAGGCGCCGGCTGCGGCTTGGAGGGCGGGGCCAGCTCGGCCCCGGCGGCCGCCAGGTCGACCCGCGAGGGGACCTTGACCAGCCGCAGCCCGATGCCGCTGGACTGCTTGAGGATGCGCTGGCCCTTGGAGCGGGCGATGGCCTCGTGATCCCGCGGGCGGTGTCGCTGGGCGATGGCCATCCAGCGGACGCGCTCGGTCTCGTCCCAGGTGATGTTGGCCAGGCGCTCGGCGGCGCGGGCGCCGACGGGATCGGGCGGCGGCAGCTCCGTCAGCTCGACCAGGAAGTCGCGCGCGGCGTCACGGTGACCTTCGAGCAGCGCCTCGGCCAACGCCAGGCGGAGCGCGGGCGGGCCCCGATCGCCGGTCGCGTCCACCACCCGCTGCCAGCGGTCGAGGGCGGCCATGGCCTTTCCCTCGGCGGCGAAGCGCTCGGCGGCCGCATGCAGCACGTCCGCGCCGTCGGCGGGGTAGCCGTCGGCGACGTAGCCCTGCCAGAGGGCGTCGGCGAGGCGCGGGTCGGCGTCAGGCGCCCGCCAGGCGGCGCGGAGCAGCTGGCGGGCCTCGGAGCGGCGACCCGCGGCGACGTGGGCGCGGGCCTGCACCAGGGGCAGCGGCTCGTCCGGCGTGGCGGTCGGCAACCAGGCGAGGACGGGCGCGGAGGGCGCGGAGGGCGCCTGGTCGGCTTCGGCCTCGGGTTCGGCGTCGGCGGGCGCGTCACCGGTCGCGACCCGCAGCCCGGCGCCGACGGCGGCGCCGAGGCCCAGCACGACGCCCTGGACGGCTACGACGAGGCTAGAGGCGCCCGCGCCGACGAGGCCCAGGACGACCGCGACCAGGGCGGCCGCCAGCGCGACCAGCGGCGCGGCCACGGGGACCCCGCCGCGCGTGGACGGCACGAACGCCAACAGCCGAACGTCGTCGCGCCAGAACAGCCCCAGGGTCGCGCCACACAGGCCGGCGACCGCGCTCGACGGGCCGACCAGCGGCGGCGCCCCCTCGGCCGCGACCAGCGCGTACAGCGCCGCGGACCCGAGGCCCAGGCCGACGTAGACGCCCGCCAGCGGCCAGGCCCCGAGGCGCTCCTCGACGGCCGGGCCGACCAGCGCCAGGGCCAGCAGGCATCCGACCAGCTGCAGGACGCCGCCCGGCGCCAGCAGCAGCCCCATGAGGCCAGCCGCCGAGGGCGCCCCGGGCGCGAAGCCCAGCGCCCCCTCGCCGACGGCCGCGACGACGAAGCCGGCCACCAGGGTGACGCCGATGGCCAAGCTGGCCCACGGCCGATCCGGCCCGTCCTCGCGCGCTGCCCTGCCCATCCGCGTGCCCCCGCCCCCGCTCGCCTGCCCCAGCACCCGGCCCAGCATGCACCCGCGGGGCTCCCGTGCCAAGCGCGCCCCGGGCGCGGGGCAGGGGGGTCGAGTTCCAGTTCGGGCCACCTGACTGCACGAGCTCGCTCGTGCTCCGGCATGGCGCAGCTCGCTGCGCCCGCAAGGCTACAGTCCCATCCCTCCGCGCGCAGCTAGCTGCGCGGGCCCTAGAGCCTGAGCAAGCTCGGGCCGTCAAACGCGCCCGTAGCTAGAACTCGATAGCCCTGGGGCGCGGGACCGGCTACTCGAGCAGCGCCAGCAGCTCGTCGCGCGTGATGGCGGCGGCGCGATCGGCGCCCGCCAGGGCCGCGTCGGCCAGCGCGCGCTTGTGCTCCTGCAGGGCCAGGATGCGCTCCTCGACCGTGTCCTCGGCCACCAGCCGGTGCACGAACACCGGCCGGTCCTGGCCGATGCGGTGGGCGCGGTCGGCGGCCTGGTCCTCGACGGCCGGGTTCCACCACGGATCGACGAGGAACACGTGGTCGGCGGCCGTCAGGTTCAGGCCCGTGCCGCCCGCCTTCAGCGACAGCAGCATCACCGGGCAGTCCGGATCGTCCTGGAAGCGCTGGACCGCCCCCTCGCGATCGCGCGTCGCGCCGTCCAGACGGCTGAAGGCCAGCCCGGCCGCCTTCAGGTGCGGCTCGACCAGATCGAGCAGGCTGGTCCACTGCGAGAAGACCAGCGCCTTGTGGCCCTCGCTGGCCGCCTCCTCGATGGACTCCATCAGCAGGTCGACCTTGGACGACCGCTCGGCCGACTGGCCGGGCACCAGCGCCGAGTGACACGCCGCCTGCCGCAGCCGCAGCAGGGCCTCGAGCGCCGCCAGCACGCTCCCGCCGCCGCGCAGCCGCTCGACCACCTCGCGCCGCGTCGCCTGCCGGATGGCGTCGTAGACCACCCGCTCGCCCTCGTCGAGCTGGCAGCGCAGCACCACGTCCGTCCGCGGCGGCAGCTCGGGCGCCACGTCGCGCTTGACGCGCCGCAACATGAACGGCCGGATCCGCTCGCGCAGCCGCGCCGCCGCGCCCGCCTTCCCCTCGGCGATGGGCTGCACGTGGCGCTCCACGAAGTCCGCGCGGCCGCCCAGCAGCCCGCGGTTCGTGAAGTGCATCTGGCTCCACAGCTCGTCGAGCCGGTTCTCGACCGGCGTGCCGGTCATCGCCAGCCGGAAGTCGGCCTTCAGGCGGTAGGCCGCCTGCGCCACCTGGCTGTCGGGGTTCTTGATGGCCTGCGCCTCGTCCAGGATGACCGTGTCCCAGCGCTCGGCCGCCAACGGCTCGGCGTCGAGGCGCAGGATGGGGTAGGTCGTCAGCGTGAGGTCCGCGGCCGGATCCAGCGCGCGCTTGGGGCCGTGATAGACGGCCACCTTCAGCCCCGGCCTGAACTTGGCCGCCTCGGCCTTCCAGTTGTGCAGCACGCTGGTCGGCGCCACCACCAACGTCCGCCCGCGCACGCTGGTCAGCGCCTGCAGCGTCTTGCCCAGGCCCATGTCGTCGGCCAGCAGCGCCCCGCAGCCCAGGCCCCGCACGAAGGCCAGCCAGTCGACGCCCTGGCGCTGGTAGTGGCGCAGCTGCGCGTTCAGATCCGCCGGCAGCGCGGCCGGCGCGATGCCGCTGAAGTCGTCGAGCGCCGCCGTCAGCCGCTCGAGCCGCGGCGGCGGCGCCTCGCCCATGGCCCGGGCCAGCTTGGCCACGTCCGGCAGCGCCGCGGTCGGCACCTTCCCGACCTCGTCCTTGGCCGCCAGCAGATCCGCGACCCGCTCGCCGTGCTCGCGCAGCCACGCGGTCGGCAGCGGCGCCCACGCCCCGTCGTTCAGCGGGATGAGGCTGGCCCCGGCGCGGAACGCGCGCAGCACCGCCTTGGCGTCGGCCTTGCCGGCCGGCGACTCGAAGGCGACCTCGACCTCGAGGCCGTCCTCGTCGCCACCGAAGCTGACCCGCGGCTCGAGCGGCGCCGCCACGTAGATCTGCTCGTGGGCCCGGCCGCGCACCTCGCCGGCTGCCCCGGCGTCCCCCGCTTCCCAGGTCCGGAGCCGCGCCGCCATGGCCAGCGCGTCCTCGCCGCCCACCTCCACGCGCCGCCCGGGCACGAGCCCCAGCACGTCCTGCAGCCGGCGCGTCAGGCGCTGCTCCGCCCGCTCGTCGCGCAGCGGCACCTTGTCACCCAGCAGCACCAGCTGCCCGCGGTCGACGCGCGCCTGCGGCGGGTCGCCATAGACCAGCGTCGCCAGCACCTCGAGCCCGACCTCGCTGCGCTCGACCTCGACCACCACCCGCGGCGGCTCGGCCTCGGCGTCGGGGAGCCGGCGCGTCCGCACGTCGACCGGCAGGCGCTTGCGCAGCGCCGGCAGCACGTCGGCGACCAGCGCGGCCACCTGATCGGCCGGGAACACCCGCCCGCCCTCGCGCATCAGCTCGTGCCGCTCGCGCTCGGTCAGGTTCGACTCGCCGATGGGGCGCAGCTCGTCCCCGCAGCGCGCCGCGCCGTTGCCGAACATCTCTTCGATGGCCGGGTCGCGGTCGATGCGGACCCGGAAGCCCCCGGCGGCGTCCTCGACGATGACGTGCGGCACCACCGGCCGGAGGGAGGCACGAATCGGCTGGCCGTCCAGCTGCACGTCCCGGGCGTGCACGAGCGCCTTGAGCACCTCGGCCATGCGCGCCCGCTGGATCGGCCCGCCCGGCCGCTCGCCCAGGGCGCGCTCGATGCTCAGATCGGCCTGCGAGGTCACCAGGTGAGGCACCTGCGCGCGTCCGGTCGCGACGGCCTGCAGCTGGACCTTCAGCGGCTCGAGCTTTCCGTCGCGGGCGACGAAGCGCTCGAGCAGCAGCCCCCGGTCACCGCGCCGCAGGCGATAGGCCACGGTCCCGACGGGCACCTTGGGCCGCGGCGCCAGCTCGCCGCTGTCGCCGGCGCGCTTGAGCGTGATGACCGCGGCGGCGACGTGCGGGCAGGCGTCGTCCTGGCTGGGGCACTCGCACGACCAGTCCGGGTCGTCGGGCCACAGCGTCACGAGCAGGCTCGCGACGGCGCCGCGCATCTGCACGCGGTAGCGGATCTCGGAGGCGTCCGCGTGCTCGACGAGCATCGTGGCCTGCCGCGCGATCTCGACGCCCCGCGACCACACGGGCGGGTCGCACGCCTCGCGGACGGCCTCGAACAGCTCGCTCACCGCATCCGACACGCGCGCGCTCGCCTCGCTACTTCGAGCGGTAGGTGATGCGGCCGCGCGTCAGGTCGTACGGCGACAGCTCGACGGTGACCTTGTCGCCCGGGAGGATGCGGATGAAGAACTTGCGCATCTTGCCCGAGACGTGGGCGAGGACGTTGTGGCCGTTCTCGAGCTCGACCTTGAACATCGCGTTCTTGAGGGACTCGACCACGGTCCCCTCGACCTGAATCCCTTCTTCCTTGTTCGACATGTTCGCTCCGGGTGATTGCCCCAGTGATGACCACCAGGCGGATGGCGGGGGCCGGGCCGCGGTGTGCGGCGTCGGTCGGGGCCGGGCCGTGATCGCGATCACGGCGAGCGCGGCCTCGATCGAGGTCCCCTGCCCTATGGGGACCCGGGCGCCGTGGGACGCGCCACGCAGGACGTGTGCACCGCAAAGGCGACCGATTCGCCTGTTATTCCGTTGAACTACCGCTCCGTGCGGGGGGCGGGACGCCGCGGCGCTGGTCGGCTGGGCGCCTGTTCGCACTTGGATCGGCAGCGCCCACTCCACAGGAGCGGGCGGCTCCAGTCAAGCATTCGTCGCCGCCAGGGCCGCGGCGCGCGCCCTGCGACGGTCAGCAGGGGCAGTCGAAGTCCGGGGGCGTGCGATCCTCGACGACCCGGTAGACGCCGTCGACCCGGCTCATCAGCACCGACCCGCTCATCAGCTCGACGTCCCCGTCGCCGTCGACGTCCGCGGCCGCGACGGGCTCGAACAGCGCGCCGGGCGCCTTGACGTCCGTCTGCAGGACCAGCTTCACGGCGCCGCGCTCGCGCCGCACCTCCCAGACCGCCCAGAACTCGCCGTAGAAGTCGCCGCAGCCGTGGCCCGCCCGCGCCGAGACCGCGACCAGGCTGGCCTCGTCCTTGGCCCCGAAGGCGACGACCCGCGGCGCCGCCCCGTCGAAGGCGTCCCAGGCCCCGGTGTGCCCGTTGCCCTTGAAGTCCTTCTGGATCGCCTTGTAGCCGGGCAGCTTGCGGAAGGCGGCCAGCGCCTGACGCTGCACGGCCGCGTCCGGCGTCATCCGGGACGGCGGCGTGGCCCGCCCCTCGGCCCTCGCCCAGACGCCCTTGCACCCGTCCAGCGCCCCCACGACGACGGTGGCCCCGTTGCCGAAGCCCTGCCGCGCGATCTCGGCCGGGCTCGCCGGCGGCTCCCCCTCGAAGTCGCCCTGCCCCAGCCACTGGTTCGACTGCCCGAAGTGCGGCTCGAAGCGCGACAGCAGCCACAGCCCCGTGACCCGCGCTCGGCACGGCCCGCCCACCCCGTCGAAGACCGTCACCTCGCGCCCCTGCCAGCCCACCAGCGCCTCGGTGAGCTTGCTGGTGTCGACCCTGGCCCGCGCCGCGAACGCATGCGCGCTGCCCAGCAGCTCGGGCTCACCGACCGCCCAGTCGGCCTCGCCGTCGGCCAGGATGACGTACGAGCCGCCCCCCGCCTCGGCGACGAACGCGAACCGGTCGCGCGGCACCTGAGCCGCCGCCGTGGCAGCGCCCACCACCCGCGAGGCCAGCATCTCCTCGCGGGCGATCTTCAGCGCGCCGCCCTCGCGGACCAACACCAGCTGCTTGGGCCCGACGTCCTTGTAGCCGCCCGAGGCCCAGGTCTGCGTGAACCTCAGGACGGCGGTCGTCGCCAGCCCCTCCGTCTGCAGGCCGCTGGCCTCGACCGTCATGGCGCGCCGGAACATGTCGCCCCGGTCCTTCATCCAGCCGGCGCGGTCGAAGGCGGCCGTGGTCGCGCCCGAGCGCCGGACCCCGAAGAAGCGCGCGGCGTAGTGGGCCTGATAGGCCGCGAAGTCGCCGCGGTTCTGCGTGGCGAGCCAGCTCGCGAGGAACGTCCGGACCTCGGCCTCGTCGATGCGCGGCGGGGGCGGCTGCGCCGAGGCCACCTGGGGCACCGTGGCGACGACGGCGAGCGCGGCGAGCGCGGCGGTCAACAGCGAGAGGCGACGGGAGCGGGGGGCGAGCATCGGGGACCTCGCGGGTGGGGCGGCGCCGCCAGGGAGGGGACGGCGCGCGGGTGAGTTTCGCGACAAGCTACCGCGACTCGGGCAAGGTCCGGAAGGGCGGCGGCCGCGGACGGTGCGGGCGCCCGGGAGGCCGACGATGAGCGAGACGAGCCGCGACGCGGGCGGGACGGTCCTCTACGAGGTGACCTTGGACGTCGAGGCCGAGGTGGCCGGCGCCTTCGCAGAGTGGCTCGCCGGGCACATCGACGAGATGCTCGATCTGCCAGGCTTTCGCTCGGCGGCGTGGTGGCGCGAGGCCTCGCCCGACGCGCCGCCCGCGACCGATCCTGGCGCGACCCGCTGGGTGGTCCAGTACCGGCTGGCCGATCGCGCTGCGCTCGACGTCTACCTGCGCGATCACGCCCCTCGCATGCGCCAGGGCGGGATCGACCGCTTCGACGGCCGGTTCACGGCCACGCGGCGGGTCCTCGAGCTGGTCGACGGCAAGCCCTGAGCGTCCGCGTGGCCCCTGACATCGAGCGGGATGTCGGATCACGTCGATCGCGATCTGTCAAGACCCCGGCCTCGGCGACGACCCGCGCGTCGCGACCGCACCGCGCGCGCGTCGCCGCCCGGGACCGAGCGCCCGCCCGGCCGCAGGGGCGGCGCCGATGTGCCCGCGACCATTCACCTTCCGGAATGCGATGACGCGTCGCCGGGGTTGGCCCGTTCCGCGCGCGACCAAGGCGCCGAGGCCAGGCCCGAAGTCCGTATTGACAGCCGGATCGACCTGACCTACCACCGGCACAGCGGCGACCGACACTTTCCGCCGCACACCCTCGGAGAAACTCATGAAGCTCATCACCCGTTGCGTCAAGTCCGCCTTCCTGGTGGCCGCCCTGACCGGGCTCCTCGGAGCCTCGGCCTGCCAGAAGAAGGAGGAGCCCAAGAAGGAAGAGGCCGCCGCGGCGACCGACAAGAAGGAAGGCGAGGCCGCCAAGGCCGAGGACGGCGCCGAGAAGAAGGCCGACGAGGCCGCCGGCGCGAACGCCTGCGAGAAGGTCCTCGAGAAGATGTGCGAGGCCGCCCCGACCATGTGCGACGAGCTCAAGAAGAAGGCCGCCGAGGCGCCCAAGCCGACCGAGGCCGAGCTGGCGGGCTGCGAGGAGCTGCTCAAGAACGAGGCCAAGCTCAACGAGATGACCGGGGCCATCAAGGCCGCGGCCGAGCTCAAGAAGGGCGCCGAGGCCGCCGCCGCCGCCGCCGCCGAGGGCGAGGCCAAGCCCGAGGGCGAGGCTCCCGCCGCCGCCGAGGGTGAGGCCAAGCCCGAGGGCGAGGCTCCCGCCGCCGCCGAGGGTGAGGCCAAGCCCGAGGGCGAGGCTCCCGCCGCCGCCGAGGGTGAGGCCAAGCCCGCCGAGGGTGAGGCCAAGCCCGAGGGCGAGGCTCCGGCCGCCGCCGAGGGCGAGGGCAAGGCCGAGGAGAAGGCCGCCGAGTAGTCGGCGCCTGCCCTCGAGGCCGCCGGTCGTCGAGGGCGCCATCGGTTGATTCGTCACGCGAGGGCGGGCTACGGTCCGCCCTCGCGCGTTTCGAAAGCATCGCAGGGGAAAGCCGCATGTCCGCCCGCCTCGCCGAGCTCGCTTCGACCTCGATGTCCCTGGCCCGCTTCGCCCTGGCGCTCTGCGCGATGGCCGCCGCCGCGGCGTGCGGCGACGCGCCGGTCGAGACCGCGTCCTCGACCTGCAGCTGCGAGGGCCGCGCCTGCGGCGACGACGGCTGCGGCGCCTCCTGCGGCGCGTGCGGCGACGGGACGACCTGCTTCGGCGGCCAGTGCATCGACGCGGCCGAGTGCGACGTCGTCGGGTTCGCGCCCACGGCCGAGTCGGTGTTCACGCGCCGCGCCGGAGGGCAGCAGCGCCTGCACTACGTCGCGACGACCAAGACCGTCTCGCCGCCCTTCGACATGGTGGTCATCGACCTCGACCACGCCGGCTTCTTCCCCGGGGGCGTCCCGGCGGCCGGCACCTACGACCTCGCCGGCCTCGACGGCCCGACCTGCAGCCTATGCGTGCGCGGCTTCGGCTTCTGCAACGATCAGGACTGCTTCAACAAGTTCGTCGCCAAGGAGGGGCGCCTGACCCTGTCCGAGACGGGCGAGCCGGGCACCCCCTTCGTCGGCCGCCTCGACGCCGTGAAGTTCCAGCAGATCCGCATCACCGACAGCGGCCAGGTCACGCCACACCCCTCCGGCAAGACCTGGTGCCTCGACCAGCTGGCCTTCTCGCAGGACGTCCCGCCCCTGCCCGACAGCAGCAGCACCTGCGTCGCGCCCGGGACCGGCACCAAGGTCGGCGACAACATCGGCGACTTCGCCCTGACCAACTGCCTGGGCGAAGAGGTCGCCCTGCACGCCCGCTGCGGCGCCGCCAAGGCCCTGTGGGTGGTCGCCGTGGCCGGCTGGTGCGGCGCCTGCGAGAGCTTCGTGCCCTACGTCGCGCAGCAGTACGCCGAGCGCTCGGACGACGGCCTCGAGATCATGATCGTCCTCGGCGAGGACAACCACGGCGGCAAGCCCTCGCTCGATTACTGCAAGGCCTACGCGAGCCACCACGGCGTCGACCCGCGGCTGGTCTTCGTCGACCACGGCACCAGCGGCTGGCAGCAGACCTTCTCGAAGATCGAGACCTACTCGGGCGGCACCCTGGGCCTGCCGTGGAATGCGCTCCTCGACGCGACCAGCATGGAGTATGTCTGGAGCACCAACGCCGGCACCGGCGACCTCGCCGCCGAGCTCGACGCCCTGCTCCAGCCCTGACCCCGCGTGACGATGCTCGGTCCCGACGCCTTCCAGCTCCTCTGCCTCGCCGTCCTCGCCACCGCCTGGGCCTTCCTGCTGCGCCAGGGGGACGACGCCCGCGCCCTCGCTCGTGACGGCCTGCTCCTGGGCGCTGGCGCCTGGCTCGGCGAGCAAACATGCATCGCCTGGTACGCCTTCTACGGCTACGCCGACTTCTGGTGGGTCCGCCTCGGCCACATCCCGCTGCTCGTCGCCCTCATCTGGCCCATGGTCATCCTCTCGGCGCGCCAGGTCGTCGGCGCCCTCGCCCCCAACGCGCGCGGCCTCGCCTCCGCCGCCCTGGTCGGCCTCGTCGTCATCTTCGACGCCTCGCTCGTAGAGGTCGTCGCCGTCCGCGCCGGCCTGTGGGCCTGGGCCGAGGGCGGCTACCTGGACGTCCCCCTCATCGGCATCCTGGGCTGGGGCTTTTACGGCGCCGCCGCCTCGTGGTGGCTCGACCGCGCCCGCGGCCCCTGGCGCCTGGCCCTGCCCCTGGTCGCCCTCCCCCTCACCCACGGCCTCATCCAGCTCGCCTGGTGGGCCCTGTTCCGCTGGACCCTGCGCGACCCGGCCACCCTCGGCCCCACCCTCTTCTGGGCCGCCTTCGCCGCCCTCGCCCTCGCCTTCGCCCTGCGCGCCCGCGCCCGCGGCCTCGGCCTGCCCCTCGACACCGCCCTGCCCCGCGTCCTCGCCTCGGCCGTCTTCCTCTACCTGCTCGTCACCTTCGACGCATCGGACGACACCTGGCTCCGCTGGCGCCACACCGCCCTGGTCGCCGTCCCCTACCTGGTCGCGACCCGCTGGTCCCGCGCCCCCGCCCCCGCGCTGGCGGCCCGCTGACGCGCCCTCACGGGCAGCCCGGCAGCGCGCACGGCGGGTCCTCGCACAGGTCGGCCACCCGCATCATCCACAGCGTCGGCGGCGTCGCGGCCGTCCGCCCGAACAGGGCCAGCCCCCCGTCCAGCGCCACCACCGCCGTAGCCGCCCGCGGCAGCGCCATCCCGGTCCACTCGTGGCCACCCGCCGACACGCCCGCCGGCGACAAACGCTGGAAGGCGACGGCGACGTTGCCCGGCCCCGAACGCGCCACCAGCACGTCCCCCTCGGCCGTGAGCGCCGCGTCGACCGGGTCGCCGCTGGCCTGCGACCACGCCACCTGACCGTCCGCCCCGACCGCCGCCAGCGCCCACTGCGCGCCCACGATCCAGCCCCCGTTCGGCCCCGGCCTCGCGAAGGTCGGCGTCCCCGTGGCGTCCCCCAGGACCGCGGCCTCGGGCCACGCCAGCGCGCCGTCGGCGGTCAGGGCCCTCACCTCCAGCTTCGCGCCGCCTGGCTTCGGCACCCAGGCTGCCACCACCGCGCCCGCCGGGCCGCCGCCGAAGACCACGGCCGTGGGGTCCAGGTTGTCCATCGTGGTCTCCCAGACCGGGTCTCCGGCGGCCGTCACCCGCCGCACCGTCACGTCCTGCTTGGTCGCGGTGCCGATGAGCAGGTCGCCCTCGGGCCCCGCCGCCAGCCCCAGCACCGTGTAGTGCGGCAGCGACAGCACCACCGGCGCCCCCGCCTGCCCGTCCGCCCCGAACGTGACCAGCCACGCCGTGTCCAGGACCGAGCTGGTGCGGACCAGGGTCACGATCTCCCCGTCCGCCCCGAGCACCATCCCCGACAGCCAGGCCGACTCGCCGCCGGGCGGGCTCCAGGTCACGTCCCAGACCACCTCGCCCGCCGGCGTCCAGCGCACCAATCGGACCTGCCCCTGCGACGGCAGCTCGCCGATCTGCGCCCCGCCCAACAGCAGGTCGCCGCCGCTCAGCGCCAGCCCGAACGCCGGCACGTACTTAGACGTCGTGCCCACGACGCGCTCCCAGCTCGACACGCCCTGCCCGACGCACTGCCCCTGCTGGCACAACCCGCCGACCTCGCACTCCGATGGCGCGCAGCTGGCCACCTGCGCCGTGTGCACGCACCCGACCGCCGCGTCGCAGGCGTCCTTGGTGCACGGGTCACCGTCGTCGCAGTCCAACGCCACGCCCTCGCACACGCCCGCGGCGACGCACACCGTCTCGACCGTGCACGGGTCGCCGTCGTCGCACGCGCCCCCCTGCGTCCATCCCGGCCCGGTGCACGGCGCCAGCGCCTGGCACACGCCGTCCACGCAGCGTGCCGTGTCTGCCACTGGGCAGGCCTCGACGCCCCACGGTTCCTCGCAATACCACGACGGCTCCACGGCCCCGCACCACGCGCCGACCAGCGCCTTGATCTGTCCCTCGAAGGCCACCAGCTGCGCGTCGGCTATAGCGTGGCTACACAGGTCCCCGCATGCACCGCCGAGGGCGGTGACGACCACGCACTCCGCGTCCTGCTCGCACGCCGCGAGCTGGCTCGCCGCTTCGGCGATGGCGTGCCGGGCGCCGACGACCAGGTCCTGGCAGCCCTTGCACCCCTCGGGCGTCGTGAACTGCCCGAAGTCGCAGCCCTCAGAGCACGCGGCCAACAAGCAGTGGTCCGTGTGGAAGCACGACCAGGTCCCCCCGTTGCAGTCGCAGACGAGGCTGTCGTCGCAGCTGCCGCAGCAGCACTCCGTTCCGTACGTGCACTCTCCCCAGACCGCGCAAGCGCCGTCGAAGGGCGGCTCCTCGGGCGGACACGTGGTCGGTACGTCCGGGACGACGTCACCCTCACCGACATCTCCCCCGACGTCGGCATCGCCGATGTCACCCGCGGCGTCGCCGTCGCCCACGACGACACCGTCCGAGTCGGCAACGTCCGCCAGCGCGTCCTCCATCGCGTCCTGGTCCTTGGACGCATCGACTTCGCCGGCGCCGTCCCCGGCGTCCTCGGCCCCCGCAGGCTCGCCGCAGGCCACCATCGCCCAGGCGGTCAGCGCGGCAGCCAGGGCCCAGCGAGAGGTAGTGATCTTCTTCATGACGCGCGCTCCCGGTCTCGACAGGTCCGGTCGAGCATGGCACGCCCCCCGTGCCCGACGCCACCGCATCCGCACCGGCGCCGCCCGCGCGCCCTGCAACCTCACCCGGATTCGCTGGCGTCGCTGCTCCTTGGCAGGCGCACCGTGAACACCGTGCCCGCCTCCACCGCCGAACGCACGGTCACCGAGCCCCCGTGCGCCTCCACGATGTGCTTGACGATGAACAGGCCCAGCCCGACGCTGCGGTCGCCCGCTCCCGCGCTCCCGGCCGCCCGCTGCATCGGCTGGAACAGGCGCTCGCGCGCGTCCTCCGCGATGGGCGCCCCCTCGTTGCGCACCTCGAGCACCACGTCGACGCCCTCGCCCCGCGCCCAGACCGCCACCGGAGTGGCCGGCGCGCTGTACTTCAACGCGTTCGCCACCAGGTTCGTCACGACCTGGGCCAGGCGGTCGGCGTCCCAGCACCCCTGCGTGTCGCCTTCGCTCGACACGACGATGTCACGCTCGGGGAAGTTGGCCCGCACCTCCTCGACCACCTGATGGGTCAGCGCGTGCAGGTCGACGCGCCGCGGCTCCACCGGCAGCCCCCCGCCGAGGCGCGCCCGGGTCCAGTCCAGGAGGTCCCCGACCAGGCGCGAGGCCCGCTCGGCCGAGCTCAGCACCCGCCGCAGCGCGCCCACGACCCGCTCGTCCAGCGGGCCACGACGCAGCAGGCTCGACGTCTGCAGCAAGATGGCGCTCAAGGGGTTGCGCAGGTCGTGGCTCACGATGCCGATGAGCTGCTGCTCGAACTCCGAGCGCTCACGCGCCTCGGCCGCCAGGCGCTCGGCGCGCTCTCGGGCCGCCTGCTCCCGCGCGAGCAACGCCTCGCGCTCGGCTTCGTGGCGCTTTTGGGCGCGCAGGTCGCGCGTGACGGTGCCGTATCCGAGCATGCGGTGGGTGTTCGGCTCGCGGATGGCGAAGAAGCTGTGGAACACCGGGATGCGCTCGCCCGTGACGAAGTGGTTGAACAGCGTCTCGCCCTCCCAATGCCCCTCGCGCTCGAGCGCCGGGTAGATGACCCGCGCGGCGAACTCGCGCACCTCGGGCGCGTAGTAGTTGGGCGTCACCGTCGCCTCGGGCGCCCCCTCGAGGCCGACCAGCCGGCGTCCGGCCGGGTTGACGTAGACCGGCCGCCCCTCGACGTCGGCGACGCCGATGAAGTCCCGCGAGTCCTCGACCAGCGCCCCGAGGCGCCGCAGCTCGGCGTGCACGTCGCTACGGTCGGTCACGTCGCGGCCCACGAAGTACGACGACCCGTCCTGCGGGCCGGAGGTCACGCGCCAGGCGATCCAGCGGGTCGTCCCGTCGCGGTGCCGGATCCGGTGCTCGAGGTCGACCGTCGCCTGACCCGCCGCCAGCGCCGCCAGCGCGTCCTGGGACGCAGACACGTCGTCGGGGTGGACGAGATCGATGAACGGCTGCGCGACCAGCTCGGCCTCGCTCGCGCCGAGCGCCGCGCACAAAGCCGGGTTGACGCGACTCCAGCGCCCCTCGGCGGCGGACCCGACCGCGAGCAGCTCGGCCGACAGATCGAAGAAACGCGCGAGGTCTGGCTGCGACGCCGTAGGCTGGGGTTGCGCCCCGCCGCGCGCGCCGTTCGTCCCTCGGGTCCGCTTCCCCATCGCCACGCCTCCCGGTCGATGGCTCTAGCAGACGCTCGCGGGCCGGTCACCGATGCAGGCTCGATGGCCTACGCCACGTGCTCCGGGTCCATCCACAGGACCTCCCAGTGGTGCCCGTCGGGGTCGTAGAAGCTCCAGGCGTACATGAAGCCGTGGTCCTGCGCGTCCTTGGCGTGCCGGCCGCCGTTGGCGACGGCCTTGGCGACCAGGGCGTCGACCTCGGCGCGGCTCGCGCAGGACAGCGCGACGAGCACCTCGGTGTGGGTCGCCGTGTCGCAGATGGCGTTGTCGGTGAAGCCCTGAAAGAAGGGCCGCTGCAGCAGCATGACGAAGCCGTCGTCGCTGAGGATCATGCAGGCCGCGTTGTCGTCGGTGAATTGCGGGTTGAACTCGAAACCCAAGGCCGTGAAAAAGGCCATGGTGCGCTTCAGGTCGGCGACGGGCAGGTTGATGAAGACCTTGCGGGGGTTCTGAACGGCCATGTCGGGCCTCCGGCGGACGTCGTGGTTCGGCTCGCGCGAGGCCGCGACGTGCCGCCTCGCTCGCATGCCCCTTTGGACCGCCGCGCCAGGCGAGACTCATCGGCCGCGGCGAAAAAAAACGACCGCGGCTCGCCTACTCGGCCGGCAGCGCCATCGGCAGCCCGAAGCGCGGGAAGAGCGTCTCGGTGTCCAGGAACGAGGTCCAGCTGGCGATGCGGTCGCCGGACAGCTCGAGCACGGCCAGGGCCCACGGCCGATAGCCGCCGTCGGGCGCCAGCTTGTACTGGGCGAAGGTCGGCAGCCCGCACGCCGCGGTCGGCACCAGGCGAGAGCCGCGACAGGCGGCGCCGCGGCCCAGCAGCCAGGCGCGCACCGCCTCGGGGCCCTGCAGCCACAGCGCGTAGGGCGGCATCGAGAAGACGGCGTCCTCGCGCAGCAGCGCGGCCAGCGCGTCCGCGTCGTAGCGGTGGAAGGCCTCGACGTACCGCTCGAGCAGCTGGCCCTGCGCGGGCGACAGCGGCTCGACCTCGCGCACGTCGCGGCTCGCCAGCGTCGCCCGGGCGCGCTGCAGGGCGCTGTTGACGGCGGCCACCGTGGTCTCGAGGGCCTGGGCCACCTCGGCGGCCGACCAGCCCAGCACCTCGGTCAGCAGCAGGGCCGCGCGCTGCCGCGGGGGCAGGTGCTGCAGCGCCGCCACGAAGGCCAGCCGGATGCTCTGGCGCAAGATGAGCTGTCGCGCGGGGTCCTCGTCGTCGGGGATGGCGCTCGCGTCGGGCACCGGCTCGAGCCAGTGCGTCCTGGGGCGCGCGACCAGCTCGTCGGTCACCGTCCCGGCGGGCCCCTCCTCGACCGGGCGGGCGCGCCGCTTGCGGGCGGCCAGCTGGTCCAGGCAGACGTTGGTCGCGATGCGGTACAGCCAGGTGCGCACCGAGGCGCGCCCGTCGAAGCGCTCGAAGTGCCGCCAGGCGCGGACCATCGTCTCCTGGACGGCGTCGTCGGCGTCGACCACCGAGCCGAGCATCCGATAGCAGTGACCCGTCAGGGCGGCGCGGTGCGGTTCGAGTGAGGCGACGCTGTCGGCTTGGGTGACGGTCATGGTGTGGGATCTAGCACTGCCCCCCCGGCCGCGTCGACCCTGGCGCCGGGGCGCCGCTCAACCCACCAGGAACACGTTGTCGGGCAGCCCCGCGGCGGCCCACAGCCGCGTGCCCAGCAGGTAGAAGAGCAGCAGCGCCGTGCCCAGGTGCGTCAGGTTGATGCAGTCGGCGCGCGTCAGGCCCCGGCGAAAGCGCGGGCGATAGAAGGCCAGCTGCACCGCGGGCGCCGCCAGCATCAGGCCCTCCTTCAGCCCGACCAGCCCGCCCAGCACGCCGGCCGCCAGGATGACGACCGACAGGGCCAGCAGCCCGTCGATGATCTGCCGCGACCGCTCGGCCCCGTGGACCACCGGGTAGGTCGGCACCTTCGCCAGGCGGTCGCCCTCGAGGTCCCTGAGATCATAGAGGATCTCGTAGGTGATCTCGAAGGCGACGAAGAAGGCGGCGAGCAGCGCGACGGCCGCCCAGCCGCCCGGATGCGCCACGGTCCAGGCGTTCACGGCCAGCGGGTAGATGAAGACGGTCAGCACGAACAGAGCCGCGCTCATGAAGTTCTTGAAGAAGTAGAGGTCCTTGAAGCGGCGCAGCCCGCGCAGGGTCGGCACCAGCGGCACCGAGTAACCCAGCCCGATGACCTGCACGACGACACGCAGCCAGGTCAGCTCGGGGAAGGCCACCAGGGTCCAGGCGAAGGAGCCGACCTGGATGACGACCCAGGCGATCGTGAAGCCGCGCAGGTGCCGCGCGACCCGCTCGGTGCCGCGGATCTCGTTGGCCAGGTCCTCCTCGAGGTCCGTGATGCGGTTGAGCAGGTTGATGAGCAGCCAGTCCAGCCCGCCGACCAGGGCGATGGCCCACGGGTACTCGCCGGTGAACAGCCAACCGAAGACCAGGGCGGCCGCCATGGCGATGCCGATGATGTGCAAGCGCAAGATGGAGCCGAGATCGGCGATGGCCTCGAGTCGCATGCGTCCTCCGGGGTTCGCGCGCCTCGTTTACCGGAAGGCGCGGCGATTGACACGCGTGTCGTTGACACGGCCCGCCGTGGCGACGATGCTCTTGGTCAGATGACCAAGAGGCCGAACACCCCGGTCGTGACGACCGCCCCGCGCGCCGACGACGTGGCCCTGCAGGCCGCCGCGAAGCTGTTTCGCGTCAAGGGCTTCGCCGGGACGACGGTGCGCGAGATCGCCGCCGAGGCCGGGATGCTCCCGGGCAGCCTGCACTACCGCTACCCGACCAAGGAGGCGCTGCTGCTGGCGCTGATGGCGCGCGCGGTCGCGCAAGTCGGCGCCGCGGTCGAGGCGGCCACGGCCGACGTGACGGACGCGGTCGAGCGCCTGCGCGCGGGTCTGCGAGCGCACCTCGAGCACCTCCTGTCGGGCGACGACGCAGTGTACGTGCTGGTGTTCGAGTGGTGCGCGCTGTCGGGCGACGCGCTCGCCGAGATGACGCGCCTGCGCGACCGCTACGAGGCCATCTGGGGGCGGCTGCTCGGTCAGGCCGCCGCCGCGGGCGCCCTGCGCGCCGATCTCGACCTGGGTGTCGTCCGCCGCCTCGGCTTCGGCGCCGTCAACTGGATCGCCACCTGGTACCGGCCGGGCGGGCCGCACACGCCCGAGACCCTGGCCGATCAGGCGCTCGAGCTGTTGCTCCACGGCGCCGCCCCGCCCCGCGAAGGAGTCGACGATGGTCAGTCTGTTCGGTAGGACGCTCGAGAACCTGCGCAACGCCGGCCCGGCCTTCCGGGACGCGGTCGCCTCGCGCAACGTCGACGTGCTGCGTTCGCTGCTGGGCCCCGCCTGGCGCGGCTTCGTGCAGCAGCAGGCCAAGCAGGCGCCCGACACGGCGCTGGCGACCGGCTACGAGGTCCACTTCGACTGGACCTACGAGCGCGCCGCCCCCGACTTCCGGCGCCTGTACGAGGTCGCCAAGAAGAGCCAGTGGAACGCCACGACCGACCTCGACTGGTCGAACGACATCGACCCCGGGCCGGCCGGCCAGTGGCTCATCCCCGACGACTTCATCCCGATGCGCGACCTGAAGGAGTGGCGCACCTTCGACGACCGCAAGAAGGAGGAGCTCCGCCACGCGACGCTCTCGTGGCTGCTCAGCCAGTTCCTGCACGGCGAGCAGGGCGCCCTGTACGCCGCCGCCCAGGTCACCGAGGCGGTCCCCTGGCTCGACGCCAAGCTCTACGGCTCCACCCAGGTCGTCGACGAGGGCCGCCACGTCGAGGTCTTCCACACCTACCTCACCGACAAGCTCGGTAAGCTCTACCCCATCAACGACAACCTCTACGTGCTCATCGACGCGCTCATCGTCGACGAGTCGTGGGACATGAAGTTCCTGGGCATGCAGATCATGATCGAGGGCCTCGCCCTGGGCGCCTTCGGCACCATCCGCCAGGCGACCAAGGAGCCCCTCCTCCGCGAGCTGCTCAAGTACGTCATCACCGACGAGGCCCGCCACGTGCACTACGGCGTCCTCGCCCTCGAGCGCCACTACCGCGAGGCCGACTACTCCGACCGCGAGCGCCGCTACCGCGAGGACTGGACCTTCGAGGTGACCCTGCAGCTCCGCAACCGCTTCCTCGCCCACGAGCTGCGCGAGGAGTACTTCGCCCACCGCTACACCCGCAAGCAGTGGGACGAGCTCATCGGCCGCAGCGAGCTGATGCAGCTCTTCCGCAAGACCATGTTCAAGCGCATCATCCCCAACCTGCGCCGCCTGGGCCTGCTCACCGACCGCGTCAAGCCCCGCTACGCCGCCCTCGGCCTCCTCGACTTCGAGAAGGGCCGCGCCGCCCCCGACCTCACCGCCCGCGACCTCATCGACGACGTCGCCTGACCCCCCGCACCGTCCGCCCCGGGGCCCAGCCCCGGGACGGCCCCGCGGCCCCTCACCCGGTCCGCGACCCGAACGCCCGCCGCTCCGCGACCTTCCGGGCCACGAACGCCGCCCCCAGCTCCTGCCGGGCGATGAGCAAGTTGTGCGCCTGGCACACGACCCGCACGTTGCCGACCGAGTGCCCGCCGCCCTTGGCGAAGGCCTCCTGGTGGTGCAGCTCCAGCCGCCTCGTCTCGGTGCAACGCCCACCCGGGCCGACATAGGTGCACCGCAGCCCATCCCGCGCGACCACGGCCCGCCTGACGGCCCTCGGAATCGCCCTCCCCCGCTCAGCCGCCCCGACCGACGCTCCGGCCTGCCCGACCGACGCTCCGGCCTGCCCGACCGACGCTCCGGCCTGCCCGACCGACGCTCCGGCCGCCGCCGGTTCGTTCGCCACGTCCACGCTCTCGGCCTGACCTGACGCCTTCGCGGCGCCCCGCTTCTTCGCCTTCCGGGCCCCCACCCCGAACCGCTGCTTCTTCTTCGCGGCCAGGAAGACGTCCAGGGCCATCTCCAGCAGCGTCTCGTAGTCGCCCGACGCTACGCTGTGGCCCGCCAGCGCCATCGCCTCCTCCTGCTTGGCAGCGACCCGGGCGCCGACGGTGACCTGCACCCGATACCGCGCCTCGGACAGCGGCTCGACCCGATGCTGCGGCTTCGGCCGCTCCAGCGACAGCTCGCTCGCCCCCGCCTTCGACTCGCCGGTCGCCTGCTTGGGCGCCTCGGCCCGCGCTCCGCCCCGGGGCGGCGGCAGCTTGAACACCCGCGCCGGCACGTCCGGCCGCGGCGACCACTTCGCCACCAGCTCCGACAGCTCCCGCTTGCTCTTGCCGGCCGCCTCGCCCAGCCGCTCGCCGACGTTGCCGTCCTCCAGGTGCGGCCCGATGACCCGCACCCCGCTCAGGCTCAGCCGTCCGTCGGCCAGCATGGCCCCCATCTGCGGCCACCGCCGCACCCACCCCACGGCCTTCACGTAGTTGTAGGCCTTGTCCTCTCCAAAGCCCCACCGCGTCCGGCACCACTCGAACAGCGAAGGACTGCCATCCACGAGATGCAGCTCCCTCGCCTCCACTTCGGCCAGATGGACCACCAGATTGGCCGTCGTCCGCCGCTCCAGATCGACCAGCTCGCCGACCCGCCCCAGCAGCCCTTCGTCGGACAGATTCTCCAGCAGCTTCAGTCCCTTGCTCATCCCGCAGCCCTCCCATCGAGTGACGGCAGTCTAGCACGGGGGTCCCCCGACCCTCGCAGCACCCCCTGGACGGCCGTTCAGGCCTCCCAGACGACGCGCGACGACCCTCTACCCTGATCAGCGCGCTGTAGAGCCCAGTAGAGGCCTCCCAGCCCCTCGCTCCGCCCGATCTCCGAGCGCCGAAACTTCAGCCCGGAAACCCGTCAACAACTATTTGCCTCCTGGGCCCATCCCGATGTCGATTTTCCACCCCTGGCCTCCCGCCCGCCCCGGGACGACGGCCCTGGCGTTTCCCGGGACGACGGCCTGCCCGCTTCCGCCCCGGGACGACGGCCCTGGCGTTTCGCCCCGACACGACCGTCGCGAGCGCCACCCAAACGCCGTCACCAACCCGACCAGGCCCGCCGGGCCTGGCCGGAAAGCTTCGCCATGGGCGAAGCACTCCGAAAGCGGCCTGGCGGCCGCGTACGTCGCCAGCCTGCCGAGCCTCTCGTGGCTCTGGTCTACCCGTCGCAACTGCAGCGCTCCCCGGGACGACGGCCTGTCCGCTTCCGCCCCGGGACGACGGCCCTGGCGTTTCGCCCCGGGACGACGACCAGCGCGCCCTCGCCGCGCTCGACGATAACCCCAGACTAGCAAACCCCTCATGCAGCGCCCCTGCTGCCCCAGCACCCCATGACCCACTCCGCGCCTCGGGACGCGAAGCGGCCCGGACGCCCCCGTCCGGACGGGGGCTGCGCCCCCGAGCCCCGCTTTGTGCAGCTGCAGCGAAGGCCGGGGTCAAGGGCTTTGTCGTCCGCGAGGAATTGGCCGGCCGCCCAGGCCGGCCAAGGGGGACAAAGCCCTTGAGGCCGGCCGAAGCGGAGGCTACCGCGCCTCACCCATCCCTACCCCTGGCTTTCCAGCCCGACCCAACGACCAGCACCCACCTTCCCGCTCCGGGACGACCTCCCCCTCACCCCACCCGCAACGCCCCCAGATACGCCTTCACCGTCGCCTCGAACCCGCGCTCGAGGGCGTCCGCGGTCAGGGCGTGGCCGATCGACACCTCGGCCAGCGCGGGGATCGCCCGCACCAGATCGGACAGATTGGTCAGGTCGAGATCATGCCCCGCGTTGACCCCCAACCCCGCGTCGGTCGCCGCGCGCGCGGTGGCGACGCAGGCCTGCAGCGCCGCCGCGTGGTCGCCTGTCCAGTGGGCCATGGCGTAGGGGCCGGTGTAGATCTCGATGCGGTCGGCGCCCGAGGCCGCCAGGGCCGCGACGGGGGCCGGGTCCGGGTCGACGAACAGGCTGACGCGGCTGCCCCAGCCCTTCATCTCGGCCACCAGATCGCGCAGGCGCGCGACGTCGCCCGCGCCGAAGCCGTGGTCGCTGGTCAGCTGCCCCGGCGCGTCCGGCACCAGGGTGCACTGCGCCGGCCGGACCTCGCGCACCAGCGCCATGTACCCCGGATAGGGTCCGCTCGGCCCCTCGAAGGGGTTGCCCTCGACGTTCAGCTCGACGCCGGGGTGCTCGGCCACCAGCGCCGCCAGCACGCGCACGTCGTCGGGCCGGATGTGCCGCAGGTCCGGCCGCGGGTGCACCGTGATGCCCCCCGCCCCCGCCGCGATGCAGATCCGCGCGAACCGCGCCACCGAGGGCACCCCGTGCTCGCGCGAGTTGCGCAGCAGGGCGACCTTGTTCAGGTTCACGCTCAACGTCGTCGTCGCGTGCGTCATGGGTGCCACCTCGTCGGTTCGTTCGCGCGCGGTATAGCAGATCACTCTGCTTGCGCCACCACCTCCCGCGTGGGAAGACCATCGGCACCATGAACGCCGCGACCCTCGACGAGCTGACCTCCATGGCCGTGTTCGCCCGCGTCGTCGAGCTGCGCTCCTTCAGCGCCGCCGCCCGCGAGCTGGGCCTGTCCAAGTCCGCCGTCTCCACCCGCGTGTCGCGCCTCGAGGCCTCCCTCGGCGTGCGCCTCATGCACCGCACCACCCGCAAGCTCTCGCTCACCGAGGCCGGCCTCGCCCTGTACGAGCGCTGCGCCCGCATCGTCCAGGCCGCCGACGAGGCCGCCGAGGTCGCCGAGGACGCCTCCTCCGCGCCCCGCGGCACCCTGCGCGTCAACGCCCCCGTCACCTTCTCGCAGCTGTACATGGGCCCCGTCCTGGCCGGCTTCCTGGCCGCCTACCCCGAGGTGCGCGTCGCCCTGACCGTCAGCGACCGCTTGGTCGACCTCGTCGAGGAGGGCACCGACGTCGCCATCCGCATCACGCGCCTGCAGGACTCGTCGCTCATCGCCCGCAAGCTCGCCGACGATCGCGGCGTCGTCGTCGCCGCCCCCGACTACCTGGCCCGCCGCGGCACGCCCGAGGTGCCCGAGGACCTCGTCGAGCATGACTGCCTGCGCTACTCCGGCCTCGACGCCCGCGTCGAGTGGCGCTTCGTCGGCCCCGACGGCCCCTACTCGGTGCCCGTGCGCGGCCCGCTGGTCGCCTCGGACGGCGCCGTCCTGCGCGAAGGCGCCGTCGCCGGCCTGGGCCTGGCCGTCGTCCCCACCTTCATGGTCGCCGACGACCTCGCCGCCGGCCGCCTGGTCATCGTCCTCGACGACCACCGCGACGCGCCCCTGGGTGTGTACGCCGTCATGGCCGAGCGCCGCCACCTCGCCCCCAAGGTCCGCGTCTTCGTCGACTACCTGGCCGCCCGCTTCGCCGAGCCGCCCTGGCACACCGCGCACACCTGCCCGCCGCGACCCACGTGACCCCGCCGCCACCGGGCCGCGACGCGCCCGTCACGCGGTGATCCCCAGGACGGCCCCCCGCCCTGCGCCGCCCCCGGCGACCTCGCCGCGCCACCGCTCGGCCCCCGCCGGCTGCGCTTGACACGAGTGGACCCGCACCCTTTCTTGACGCTCGCCAGGGCCCGAGCGCGACGCCGGTCGCGCAGGCCCGGACACAGTCGAGAGGTGCCGACATGCGGATGGGATGGTTGGGCGCGGCCTTCGTGGCGGTCCTGTGGCTGGGCGCGGGCTGCGGCGACGAGCCCCGCCAGAAGTGCGATCCGGCGAGCTGCGGGGCCAACGAGGCCTGCTCGACGACGAGCGAGACCTGCGAGTGCGTGTCGGGCTTCACGCGCGTCGACGGGGCCTGCGTCGACGACAAGACGGGCGAGTGCCCGGCCGGCCAGGACCGCGTGGGCGACGCGTGCCTGTCGGCGCGGATGGTGCCGTGCGCGGACGTCGCGCCCGACAACGCCACCAGCGACGTGGTCGACGTCGAGATCACCTACACGGACGCGGACGGCTGGACCGAGCCGGCCGAGTGCGCCTGGAGCTGCGACGCCGGCTACGGCGAGGCCGCGGGCCTGTGCGCGACCAAGCGCGCCGTGGCGTGCGTCGACATGGCGCCGGCGAACGCGACCAGCATCCCCGACGAGGTCGAGGTGTCGTGGTCGGACGAGACCGGCTGGCCGGCGGCGCCCCCCTGCGAGTGGGCCTGCGACGCGGGCTACGGGCAGGTCGACGCCGTGTGCCTGAACGAGCGCGAGGTGGCCTGCGAGGACGAGGCCCCCGCCAACGCGACCTCGACGGCCGGCCCCGTGACCATCACCTACACGGACGAGGGCGGCTGGACGACGCCCGCGGCCTGCGCGTGGGCCTGCGACGCCGGCTTCGCCGAGGTCGACGGCGCCTGCGTGAACAGCCGGATGGTCGCCTGCGTGGACGAGGCGCCCGACGACGCCACCAGCGAGGTGGTCGATGTCGAGATCACCTACACGGACGAGGGCGGCTGGACGACGCCCGCGGCCTGCGTGTGGGCCTGCGACGCCGGCTTCGGCGAGGTCGACGGCGCCTGCCTGGCCAGCCAGATGGTGGCCTGCGCCGACGCGGCCCCCGACAACGCGACCAGCACGGCCGCCGACGTCGAGATCGTCTGGTCGGACGACACCGGCTGGCCGGCGCCCGCCGCGTGCGAGTGGAGCTGCGACGCCGGCTACGGGCCGGTGGGCGAGGCGTGCCTGGCCAGCCAGATGGTGGCCTGCCTCGACGCGGCCCCCGACAACGCGACCAGCGTGGTCGCCGACGTCGAGATCGTCTGGTCGGACGACACCGGCTGGCCGGCGCCCGCCGCGTGCGCGTGGGGCTGCGACGCCGACTTCGCCCTGACCGACGGTGCCTGCATCGACAGTCAGCAGGTCGACTGCAACGACGCCGCCCCGGCCAACGCCACCAGCACTGTGGCCTCGGTCACCATCACCTACACCGACGCCGGCGGCTGGACCGCCCCCGCCGACTGCGAGTGGGCCTGCGACGCCGACTTCGCCGACATCGACGGCGCCTGCCTGAACAGCCAGCAGGTCGATTGCGCCGACGTGGCCCCGGCCAACGCCACCAGCACGGTGGTCGCCGTCGAGATCACCTACACCGACGCCGGCGGCTGGACCGCTCCCGCCGACTGCGCGTGGGCCTGCGACGCCGACTTCGCGCTGGTCGACGGCGCCTGCGTGAACAGCCAGCAGGTCGACTGCAACGACGCCGCTCCGGCCAACGCCACCAGCACCGTGGCCCAGGTCACCATCACCTACACCGACGCCGGCGGCTGGACCGACGCCGCCGACTGCGCCTGGGCCTGCGACGCCGACTTCGCGCCCGTCGACGGCGCCTGCGTGAACAGCCAGCAGGTCGACTGCAACGACGGCGCCCCGGCCAACGCCACCAGCACCGTCGCCCAGGTCACCATCACCTACACCGACGCCGGCGGCTGGACCGCCCCCGCCGACTGCGCGTGGGCCTGCGACGCCGACTTCGCCCTGGTCGACGGCGCCTGCGTGAACAGCCAGCAGGTCGACTGCAACGACGCCGCCCCGGCCAACGCCACCAGCACCGTCGCCCAGGTGACCATCACCTACACCGACGATGGCGGCTGGACCGCCCCCGCCGACTGCGCGTGGGCCTGCGACGCCGACTTCGCCGATGTCGACGGCGCCTGCGTGAACAGCCAGCAGGTCGACTGCTCCGACGTGGCCCCGGCCAACGCCACCAGCGAGGTCGTCCAGGTCACCGTCACCTACACCGACGCCGGCGGCTGGACGGACCCGGGCGCGTGCGCCTGGAGCTGCGACGTCGACTTCGCGCAGGCGGACGACAGCTGCATCGACAGCGAGCTGGTCCCCTGCGCCGACGTCGCGCCCGCCAACGCCACCAGCGCCGAGCAGATGGTCGAGATCACCTACACGACCGCCGGCGGCTGGACCGTGCCGGCCGACTGCGCGTGGACCTGCGACAGCGGCTATGCGCCGGCGGACGGCCAGTGCGTCTCCGGCCAGCTGGTCGACTGCAAGGACGTGGCGCCCGACAACGCGACCAGCGTCGTCGTGCAGGTCGCCATCACCTACGACGAGGCGACCGGCTGGTCCGAGCCGGCCGACTGCGAGTGGACCTGCGACACCGACTTCGGCCAGGTCGGCGACGCCTGCGTGGACACGCAAGAGGTCGACTGCGCCGACGTCGCCCCCGACAACGCGACCAGCGTCGTCACGACGGTCACCATCACCTACTCGAGCGACGGCGGCTGGACCGAGCCCGAGGCCTGCGCCTGGTCGTGCGACGCCGACTTCGCCGAGGTCGACGGCGCCTGCCTGAACAGCCAGCTGGTCGCCTGCGTGGACGTGGCCCCGGCCAACGCCTCCAGCGTCGTCGTCCCGGTCGAGATCACCTACACCGACGCCGACGGCTGGACCGCCCCGGCGGCCTGCGCCTGGGAGTGCGACCTCGACTTCGCCCTGGTGGACGGCGCCTGCATCGACAGCCAGGTCGTGCCCTGCGCCGATGAGACGCCGGCGAACGCGACCAGCGTCCCGTCGACGGTGACCATCACCTACACCACGGCCGGCGGCTGGACGGCCCCCGAGGCCTGCCTGTGGTCCTGCAACGCGGACTACTTCTTCGACGGCGCGGCCTGCATCGACACCGATCTGGTCCCCTGCCAGGACGTCGCCCCGGCCAACGCCTCCAGCGAGGTGGTGCTGGTCGAGATCACCTACACCGACGCGACCGGCTGGACGACGCCGGCCGAGTGCGCCTGGTCCTGCAACGCGGACTACGCGCTGGTCGACGGCGAGTGCACCGACTTCCAGATCGTCACCTGCGCCGACGTCGCTCCCGCGAACGCGACCAGCATCGAGGAGGAGGTCTTCATCATCTACTCGGACGCGACGGGCTGGAGCGACCCCGACCCCTGCGTCTGGGTGTGCGACGCCGACTACGACGAGACGGTCGACGGCCAGTGCATCAACGTGCGCATCGAGCCCTGCTTCGACGTGGCGCCGGCCAACGCCACCAGCGTGGTGGTCGACGTCGAGGTGACCTACACCGACGCGAACGGCTGGGCCCTTCCGGCCGACTGCGACTGGGACTGCAACCTCGACTACGCCGAGATCGACGGCGCCTGCGACAACGAGATGCTGGCCGAGTGCCTCGACCAGGCCCCGGCCAACGGCACCTCGATCTTCGACTACGTCATCGTCACCTACACGACCGCGGGCGGCTGGAGCGAGCCCGAGGCCTGCGAGTTCGAGTGCGACGCGGGCTTCCACCCCTGGGAGGACATCTGCGCCGCGAACGTGAGCATCGACTGGTGCATCACCCAGTGGCCGCTGGACATCACGACCTGGGTGGGTGACGAGACCAACGTCTACGGCGTCGTCTACTCCGAGCAGGGCACCTCGGAGATGGGCCAGCTGGCCGGCATCACCGCCATGGTCTGCTTCCGCACCGAGCCCATCACCGGCGGCCCGATCGACCCGGCGACGCTGACCTGCACCGACGCCATCTACAACAAGGACATGGGCAACGACGACGAGTACTGGGCGACCGTCACCTTCCCGGCGCCGGGCGACTACCACTACATCGTGGCCTTCTCCGGCGACGGCTCGCAGACCTACACCTACTGCGACCTGACCGGCCCCATCGACGGCGAGGTGGCCTGGCCGGGCCCGGCCACCGTCTACGGCCCCGAAAACGGCAGCTTCGAGCGCTGGAACTTCAGCGGCACCGAGCCGATGGGCTGGACCGCCGACCCGGATGTGGGCGTCGAGCGGTCGCTGGACGTCTTCCGCAGCGGCGAGGCGTCGGTCAAGCTGACCCGCGGCTCGACCAACAACAGCAACCTGGACTTCATCTCGGAATGGGTCCCGGTCACGCCCGGCGTCCCGGTTCGCCTGGGTCTGTGGTTCTACGACAACACCGTGGACGCCCGGGGCCGCCTCATCTACGAGTGGGGCAACGCCGACATGACCTCGGCCGGCGCGCCGACCTACGGCGGCTACACCAGCAACTCCGACAGCTGGCAAGAGCTGACGACCACCGTCACGCCTGGCGCGTCGCACCACTACGTGCGCGTCCTGACCCGCGTCTACAACGACTCGGGCGCCAGCACGGGCGGCTTCGTCTACCTCGACGACGTGACGGTCACGCCGCAGCCCTGACCGGCCTGACCTGCCCTCCCCCGCGGCCCGGGAGCGACTCGCTCGCCCCGGGCCGCGGCTCTTTGGCAGGCCCGCGACGCCCCCACCCCCGGCCGCGTGCCCAACCGCCCGTGGTGCCTAGCGTTTCGGCTGGGGAGACGACAAGTGGGAGGGGGACCACCATGAAGCTGGAAGCCTTCATCGACGAGGTGCGCCGCAACGGCCAGCTGCCCAGCGAGGCGCAGGCCGAGCGCGCCGTCCACGCGACCCTGGCGACGCTGAGCGAGCACGGCGCGTGGATCGACACGACCCGCAGCGAGCTGCCCGACGAGCTGCGCCGCTACTTCCAGGCGCCTGCCGCCGCCGCCATGGCCCAGGGCGAGGACGACGAGGGCCAGCGCCGCGTGCGCCCCGGCCAGCCCGCCCCGGACGACCTGGTCGGCGGCGAGCGCCCGGCCGGCCACAACCCGACCTTCAGCCCGGCCAACTTCGCGGTCACGCCGCCGACGACGTCCACGTCGCCCAAGGTGCCCGGCGAGGACCGGCCGCCGGCCTCCTCGATGCGCGAGGCCCGCGAGCGCGACGGGCGCCGCGGCCGTCCGCAGCGGCGCCGCCGCCTGGACGCCTTCCTCGACCACGTCGCCGCCCGCGAGGGCCTGAGCGACCCGTCCGAGGCCGAGGCCCACGTCCGCGCCGTCCTCGAGGCCCTGGGCCGCGCCCTGGACCAGCCGCAGGTCGACACCATCCGCGAGCGCGTCCCGGAGCTGTCCGAGATCTGGCGCCGCGGCGAGACGCCAAGCGCTTGAGGGCCCACCCGTAGCGCCCCACCCCGGGCGCTACGGCCCCGCGCGCCGGTGGGATGAGGAGACGTCGTCGGGGACTGGGGACTTGCGCAGGGCGAGTGGGGAAACCCGTTTCGGCGCTGGGGAAGCGCGAGCGGCCCGTGTGACGCTCGATCGGGCCCTGAAGCGTCGCGATCGGTCTCTGTGGCGCTCGATCGGGCGCCGGGAACTTCGGTAGCGGGCTGGGGCCACGCGATCGGGAACTGGGGCTCCCGCAGGGCGAGTGGGGAAACCCGTTTCGGCGCTGGGGAAGCGCGAGCGGCCCGTGTGACGCTCGATCGGGCCCTGAAGCGTCGCGATCGGTCTCTGTGGCGCTCGATCGGGCGCCGGGAACTTCGGTAGCGGGCTGGGGCCACGCGATCGGGAACTGGGGCTCCCGCAGGGCGAGTGGGGAAACCCGTTTCGGCGCTGGGGAAGCGCGAGCGGCCCGTGTGACGCTCGATCGGGCCCTGAAGCGTCGCGATCGGTCTCTGTGGCGCTCGATCGGGCGCCGGGAACTTCGGTAGCGGGCTGGGGCCACGCGATCGGGAACTGGGGCTCCCGCAGGGCGAGTGGGGAAACCCGTTTCGGCGCTGGGGAAGCGCGAGCGGCCCGTGTGACGCTCGATCGGGCCCTGAAGCGTCGCGATCGGTCTCTGTGGCGCTCGATGGGGCGCCGGGGCCTCGGCGAATCAGGGTGGGGTCGGGGCGCCCAGGCGGCCGCGGGTCCACAGGGTCCGCTCGACGACCAGGTCGAAGACGCGCTCGAGGGAGGCCTGCACGTGGGCGCCCTCGAGCAGGCCCATGGCGCGAGCGATGGCCTCGAAGGTGGCCAGGCCGTCGTCGCGCGTCTCCTGCCGCAGGCGGTAGCGGGAGGGGGGGCCGGGGGGGAGGCGGACGTAGGTCACGTCGGCGAGATCGCGCATGCGGCCGGCGACGCGGGCGGCCTGGCGCCAGTTGCCGTCGGGGACCACCAGCGTCAGCGGCCGCGGGTCGGCGGCCGCGAAGGCGGGGCCCAGCTCGACCGAGTCCTCGGTGGGGAACAGGACCGCGGTGCGGCGCTCGGGGGTGACCAGCGCGGCGTAGTCGAGCGGCTCGTCGGGGCGGCCGCGGACCAGCAGCTGCGAGTTGGCCAGCGCCAGGCGCGCCAGGTGGCCGGTGTTGGTGGTCTTGGTGGTCTCGCGCTTGTGCATGACCAGGACCAGCCGCGTGGGCAGGTCGTGGCGCACCACGTCGCCGCACACGCACAGGTGCGGGTGCATGCGGCAGAAGGGACAGCGCGGGGCCATCTTGGTGCGTTGACCGCCCATGGGTGGGCCGAATGCCACGGATGGCGGCGGAACCAAAGAAAAAACGGGCTCGTGGAGCACAATCGCGGCTGGCGCCCCGGGCGGCGCAGGCGACAGGCGCACGCTGAGGGGAGAACGCAAAAAGCCGACCCGGGCGCGTGGCCCGGGCCGGCTCGAGTCGGTCCGCGGAGCGGGGCGGGCGCTCAGGCTCGCCCCGGCTCACGCGCTCGGACTACCACTTCTCGGGCTGCGCACCCGGGGCGCGGCGCTGCGGCACGTCGACGCGCGGGGGCGCCGGGCAGCGCGGGGCCGGCCCGCGGATGACGTCGAACTCGACGCGGCGGTTGAGGCTGCGGCCCTCCGCGGTGGCGTTGGTGACGAGCGGGTCACCCTCGCCGTAGCCGCGCACCGTGACGCGGGCGGTCTGGACGCCGTTGTCCAGCAGCACCTGCTCGACCGTGCGGGCGCGGCGCAGCGACAGGTCCATGTTGTAGTCGGCCGGGCCGGTGTGGTCGGCGTGGCCCTGGATCTCGATGAGCTCGATCGCGGGGTTGGCACGCAGCAGCTCGGCGATCTCCTCGATGGCGGCCTCGGAGCCCGCCTGGAGCTCGGCGCGGTTGTACTCGAAGAAGATGCGCTCGCACAGCTCCTCGAGGCGCGCCTCGACGTCCTGCACGATCTCCTCGTCCTCGGGGCACATCACGACCGGCTGGGCGACGTCGCCCATCAGGTCCGGGCACCCGTCGGGGCCGGAGCCCCACTGGGTCGGGCACAGGTCGGCCACGTCGGGGATGCCGTCGCGGTCGGTGTCACGCGAGATGTCGATGACCTCGCGCTCGACGATGTCCATCTCGGGGGCCAGGTTCAGGCCGATGAACGCGCGCCAGTCGGGCGTGCCGTAGCCGCTGTTGAGGCCGGCGCCGCCGCCGATGGTGACGGCCACCGTGTCGAAGGCCTCGAAGCGCGCCGCGCCGTTGATCTCGACGGGGCTCGTGGCCTCGCTGACCGCCACGTCGTTGTCGACGGCGGTGCGGCCGGCGACCTCGGCGATGAGCTCGAGGGTGTCCGGGGCCGGCGAGACGGCCAGCGCGCCCTTGTAGGTCAGCTCGTTGTCGACCTGGAGCGACTCGAGCTGCTGCTTCTCGCGCACCAGGAAGCCGACGTTCGCGCCGAGGCGGATGTACTCGTTGAACTTCCACTCACCGACGCCGTACGGGTGGAAGGCCCAGCCGTCGTTGCCCTGGAAGTTCCGCTCGGACCCGGTCGGGATGTAGACGTCGCCGGCCACGGCGAACCCACCGCCGCGGTTCTGGCGCTGCGAGTCGCCGAAGAGCTGGATCTTGGGCGTGATGCGCAGGTCACCGATGCTCGTGTCGAGATCCCGGGTCGGCAGCGTCGTCGAGCTCTCCTCGTCCACCACCCAGGCGACGGGCATGCCCACGCCGATCTGGAAGCGGTTGAACAGGCCGAGCGCGGCGGTGAAGTCGGTCGTGAGCTGGTGCTCGATGAGCGACGCGTCGCGGCCGGTGAGCGGGTCCTCGATGCGGAGTAGATCGTTCGAGTAGTGCGTGAAGGCGCCGAACGACGGGGTCAGGTGCGGCAGCACGGCGGCGCCGTCGGCCTGGATGTAGTTCTCATTCGAGCCCTGCGCGGGCTGGAACGTGTTGGCGTTGATCGAGCCAACCTGCGCGTTGGCGGTCGCGAGGGGCACCGCCGTCAGCATCGTGAGGAGCAGGGTGCGAACCTTCTTCATGACTTCCCTCCAAGCGGGGTCGACAGCGCGAGAGGGGGCACGCCAGGACGCGCTTCGGCGGGGCGTGGCTGCTCGCGTCTCAGGGGAGTGGGGGAGCCGGCGCGTGGCGGCGACGCGGGTCGCCCGGGAAGTGCGCGCTGGCGGACCGTCGGCGGCCCCGGTGCGTGATGGCGAGCCGAGTCAGCGCTTTGGCCGGGTGTCCCCGTGAGGGGAGGCGCCGGAGCGAGCGTGTCGGGGAGCCAACCAGCGTTCGGGACGCGGGGGCGCGAGGGGCGCCCTGGGTTCCTTCGGTCGGGGTGGGAAAGACGTGGTGTCGGGTGCTTCGGCGGCTCGGATTGAGCCAGAGTGACTCGGGGATGAGGTTCCCCTCGCCGGGGTGTCTCGCCAGGTCGGTGGGAGCCGACCGGAAGCGGCGAGCAAGTTCGATGTGACTATCGTTAAACACGTTCCCTGCGCCGGTAAACCCCTGGAATCGCGTGAAGTGAGGGGTCGCATTCGTCGGGCGCGCCGTTGTTGGGCCAGATGGGATTCCGAGGCGTGATCCCCGAGCCCCGATCCGACCCTGCAGCGCGGCCCCTGTGCAGCCGCGGGCACCTGGCAAGAGATTGGGCGTGAATGTGCCGCGGCGGGCGCCCGGAGTGCCAAAGAACGCAGCTGACGGGGCTGGCCACTCTCGCGGCGCGATCGCGGCGCGCGCGGGGACAGTGGACAGGCCGGACCGCTGCCTTCGGGGATCGGACGGGGCGGGCCGCGGGAGCCCCCCGTGGCGGCCTCGAGGGTCGCGCTGCAGGGGCCAGGGGGCGCCGCCAAACGGCCGAGGCCGGCGCCGCGGGTGCGACGCCGGCCTCGGACCAGGGGAAGCCCTCGATCACCACTTCTCGGGCATGGGCGCGCGGCGGCGCGGCGCCGTGTCCTCGATGCGGGGGGGCGCCGGGCAGCGCGGGGCGGGGCCGCGCAGCACGTCGAAGGCGACGCGGCGGTTGTAGGCGCGCGAGACGTCGCCGGTGCCGGCGACGAGCGGGTCGTTCTCGCCGAAGCCGCGGACCGTCAGCCGGGCGGTGTCGACGCCGCGCTGGACGAGCGCCTCCTCGACGGCGCGGGCGCGGCGCATGGACAGATCCAGGTTGTAGTCGGCCGGGCCGGTGTGGTCGGCGTGGCCCTGGATCTCGAGCAGCTCGACGGCGGGGTTGGCCTGCAGCAGCTCGGCGATCTCGTCGAGCACGGCCTGGCTCTCGGGCTTGATGGTGTCCTGGTTGTAGTCGAAGTAGATGCGCTCGCACAGCTCGTCGAGCCGGGCGATGACCTCGGCGTCCTCGGGGCACATCACGACCGGGGTGACGTCCTCGCCCATGAAGTCGGGGCACCCGTCGGGGCCCGAGCCGGGCATGGTCGGGCACAGGTCGGCCACGTCGGGGATGCCGTCGCGGTCGGTGTCGACCACCTCGATGTCGGCGCGCTCGACCACCTCGCGCGGGGGGGCCCAGTTCAGGCCCAGGAAGGCGCGGAAGTTCGGCGAGCCGTAGCCCTCGTTGACGCCGGCGCCGCCGCCGACGGTGATCGCCAGGCGGTCCATGGCGATCCACCGGGCGGCCGCGTTGATCTCGGCCGGCGAGGTCGCCTCGCTGGTCACGACGTCGTTGTCGACGGCCGTACGGCCGGTGATCTCGGCGATGATGTCGACCATGTTGGGCACGGGCGTGAACGCCAGGGCGCCGCCGTAGAAGAACTCGTTGTCGACGACCAGCGCCTCGATGACCTGGCGCTCGCGCAGGTTCATGCCCGCGGTGGCGCCGATGCGGAACATCTCGCTGAAGCGCCACTCGCCGACGCCGCCGACACCCCAGTTGATGCCGTCCCAGCCCTGGAAGTTGCTCCGGGCGCCGGTCGGGACCGAGATGTTGCCGATGATGGCGAAGCCGGCGCCGCGGTTGTTGCGCTGGGCGTCACCGAAGAGCTGCAGCTTGGGGACGATGCGCAGGTCGCCCGCGGCGACGTTGTCGAGGTCGCGGGTCGGCAGGGTGGTCGAGGACTCCTCGTCCAGCAGCCAGTTGATGGGCATGTCCAGGCCGAGCTGGAAGATGTCGCCGAGGCCGAGGGCCGCCAGCAGGTGCGAGCTGAGCTGGTGCTCGATGAGCGCCGCGTCGCGGCCGGTGACCGGATCCTCGAGGACGAGCGGCTCGTTCGCGTACTGCGTCACGATGCCGAAGGCCGGCTGCAGGCTGGGCAGCACCGAGGTCGAGTTGACCTGGATGTAGTTGTCGTTGGTGCCGGGCGCCGGCTCGAAGATGTTGGCGTTGATCGAGCCCGCGACCTGCGCGTTGGCCGCGCCGAGCGGGATCACGGTGAGCGCCGTGAGGAGCAGGGTTCGAACCTTGTTCATGTCAGTCCTCTCTGGAGCGAAGGGTCGCGGCCCGGCGCCGCCCGGAGGCGACGCCGAACCGCTGCGGGGGTCGTGGGGGCGTTCGTCAGGTGCGGCGGCGGCGCATCAGCGCGAGGCCGAACAGGCCCAGGAGGGCGCCCAGCCAGGTGGCGGCCGCCGAGGCGCCCGTCGCGTTGCAGCCGTCGACCAGCTCACCGGAGCCGCGCACGTTGGCGAAGGGCACGGGGGCCGGCTCGCCGCCGTCGGGGTCGCAGGCGTCGCCCAGGCCGTCGCCGTCGGTGTCGACCTGGTTCGGGTTGGCGATGGTCGGGCAGTTGTCCTCGTCGTTGGGGACGCCGTCGCCGTCGAGGTCGTCGTCGCAGGCGTCGCCGATGCCGTCGCCGTCCGTGTCGGTCTGCGAGGGGTTCGGCACCGTCGGGCAGTTGTCCTCGTCGTCCGGGATCCCGTCGTCGTCGGCGTCGTCGTCGACGTCGTCGTCGCAGGCGTCGCCCACGCCGTCACCGTCGGCGTCGGCCTGGTCGGGGTTGGACACGAGCGGGCAGTTGTCGTCGACGTTCGGCACGCCGTCGCCGTCGACGTCGGGGTCGCAGGCGTCGCCCACGCCGTCGCCGTCCAGGTCGCCCTGGTCCGCGTTGGGCACGAGGACGCAGTTGTCCTCGTCGTTGGGCACGCCGTCACCGTCGATGTCGTCGTCGCAGGCGTCGCCCACGCCGTCGCCGTCCAGGTCCGCCTGGGTCGGGTTGAACACCGTCGGGCAGTTGTCGTCGCCGTCGTCGATGCCGTCGCCGTCGTCGTCGTCCTCGCAGGCGTCGCCCACGCCGTCGCCGTCGGTGTCGGTCTGGTCGGCGTTGGGCACCGAGACGCAGTTGTCCTCGTCGTTCGGGACGCCGTCGCCGTCCATGTCATCGTCACAGGCGTTGCCGAGGCCGTCGCCGTCGAGGTCACCCTGGTTCGGGTTCCAAACGAGCGGGCAGTTGTCCTCGTCGTTGGGCACGCCGTCGCCGTCGACGTCGTCGTCGCAGGCGTCGCCCACCCCGTCGCCGTCGAGGTCGGCCTGCGAGGCGTTGGGCACGAACGGGCAGTTGTCGTCGGGGTTGAGGACGCCGTCGCCGTCGATGTCGTCGTCGCAGGCGTCGCCCACGCCGTCGCCGTTGGTGTCGGCCTGGTCGGGGTTCGGGACCAGCGGGCAGTTGTCCTCGCCGTTCGGCACGCCGTCGTCGTCCGCGTCGGGATCGCAGGCGTTGCCCAGGCCGTCACCGTCGGTGTCGGTCTGCAGCGGGTTGTAGACGGTCGGGCAGTTGTCGTCGGGGTTCAGGACGCCGTCGCCGTCGATGTCATCGTCGCAGGCGTCGCCCTTGCCGTCGCCGTCGAGGTCGGCCTGGTCGGGGTTGTAGACGTCGGGGCAGTTGTCGTCCTTGTCGTCCACCCCGTCGTCGTCGGCGTCGTCGTCGTCGCAGGCGTCGCCGATGCCGTCGTAGTCGCTGTCCTTCTGGTCGGGGTTGGCGACCGTCGGGCAGTTGTCGCAGGCGTCGCCCACGCCGTCGTAGTCGGTGTCCTTCTGATCGGGGTTGTAGACGTCGGGGCAGTTGTCCTCGTCATTGGGGACGCCGTCGTCGTCGTCGTCGTCGGGCTCGCAGGCGTCGCCCACGCCGTCGTAGTCCGAATCCTTCTGATCCGGGTTCACGTGCAGCGGGCAGTTGTCGCAGGCGTCGCCCACACCGTCGTAGTCGGTGTCCTTCTGATCGGGGTTGAAGACGTCGGGGCAGTTGTCGTCGGGATCCGAGACGCCGTCACCGTCGCTGTCCAGCACGCAGGCGAGCGCCTCGTAGTCGTCGAAGTTGTCGAGCAGGACGTGGTTCGAGGCCGCGCCCGTGGCCTTGCTGACGGTCCACAGCCCCTGGTCGGAGCCGGGGGAGCCGACCAGCGCGTACAGGTGCCCGCTGGGCGCGAAGTCCAGGCCCTGCACGTTGTTGACGCCCAGCGCGCCGACGTCGGTGGTGTCGCCGTTGGCCTTGTCGATGATGACCAGGCGGTCGTAGGCGCCGTGGTTGTTGGCGACGCCGTACAGCTCGCCCGTCTTCGGGTCGACCGCGAGGCCGTCGATGTCGGCGAGGCCCAGGATCGGCGAGACCAGCACGTACTCCTTGCCGGGGCCGAAGGCGTCGTCGACGCGCTCGCCGGTGGCGGGGTTCAGCTTGATCAGCAGATCCGCGCCTTTGCGGCTGACGGAGCCGTACAGGACGCCGTAGCCGTCGAAGGCGAGGCCGTCGATGTCGTCGAACTTCTTGTAGCCCTGGAGCCCGAAGCCGCTGCCGGCGGCCTTGGGGAGGGCGGTGAATTCGCCGGAGTGCGGATCGATGGTCCCCAGCTGGCCGCCATTGGCCGCGTACAGGGTCCCGGTGGTCGGGTGCGCCGCCATCGCTTCGATCTTCGAAGTGCCGGTCGCCCCGACGGTCGTCTCGTTCGTCGCGGGGTTGGCGTCCTTCGGGTGCACGCGCGTCAGGTTGTCGGCGCCGTAGGCGGAGTCTGCCACGGTGTAGCAGACCCCGCCCACGGGGGCGGCCGACGCCATCGGCGCGACGAGCAGGCCGGCGGCCGGTAGGGAGACCGACAGCAGGCGCTTGGCCCAGTTTCTCATGGGGAAGCCCTTTTCAGTTGGAGAGGATCGGAGAGGGGGCGAAGGGTGGCCCGGACCGTCGCAGGCCGTGCCGAGCCGCGCTCCGTGGGGGTGAAGCGCGGGCCAGGAGTGGGGCGCCCCAGGAGGCTCGGCCTCACGCGGAGGGCGCGAGCGAGGGCGTCGACGTGGCGCCTCGGACCAGGATCGGTCCCGGCGGCGACGATCGCGCGGCGGTGCCGGCGCGGCGGCGGCGTCGGCGGGACCGGTAGAGGTCCTGGCCGTGTGTTGCAGCAATCCGGGGGGCGCAGGGGGGACGAGCCCGGCCGCCGCGGCGACGCACGGGGAGGCGTCGTGGGGGGGAGGACTCGAGCTGCGTCGGTCAGCGGGGGGCTCCCACCAGCGTCGGTGCGGCACGTGCCACGGCTGGTTGGGATTGGAGACCATGCTAGCCAGGGCTTCCTGCCAGTCAACGCGCCGGTCCCGAAATGAGCTCCGAAGCGTGTCCCAGCCAGCGTTCATACGGTTGAACGGCTCGTAACGCCCGGCGATTGTGACGCGGCGAGGCCGCTTGCGGGCGGCGCCTTGACCCCAGGCGGCGGGGGGTCGAGAGTGGGACCACGCGCGGCACTCTGGCACATCCCTCGCACCGCGAAGGCGCGGGGGGCCACCGAGGCCGGCGCCCCCCCGACCCGGACCCGCCGATGATCCACGTCATCCGCTCGCTCGCGTGCCTGCGCGCGACCTGTCTGGCCGTGACCCTGTGGGGAGCGGCCCTGGCCGGCTGCGACGACGTGCTGGTCGAGCCCCCCCTGCCACGCGGCACCCTCTCGGGACGCGTCGCCGACCTGCCCGGCAACCAGGCCGTCGCGCCCTGGGTGGCCGCGGCGCCGCGCGGTCTGGACTGGCTGGCGGGGGCGGTGCAGGCCGACGAGGCCGTGCTGATGCGGGTCGACCTGGGCCAGCGCGAGGAGCGGCTGGCCGTGGCGCCGGTCAGCGCGAGCGGCCTGTTCGCCTTCGAGCGCATCCCGCTGTGGCGCGGGCCGCTCATCGTGCAGCTCCGCGCGCGAGGGGCCGTCGTAGGCGAGGTGATCGTGCCGGGCGGGCTGCGCATGGGGGCCGAGAGCGTCATCGCCGCGCCCGTCAGCCTGGAGACGACGGTCGAGGCGCAGGCGTTCCGGGCGCTGATCGCGGCGGGCGTGCGCCCGGTCGAGATCGACGTGGTCGACCTGATGGCGCGGATCACCGCGCCGATGGCCATCGGCGCAGACGGGGCCGCGCTGGCCATGCCGGTTTGGGAGGCGCAGCAGGCGTACCTGGCGGCGCTGGACGCGCTGACGCCGGGGCCGGTGAACGCGCGGGCGGCCCAGGAGGCGAAGCTGCCGGCGTGGCGCGGGCTGGCGATCGAGCTGGCGGTGGCGCAGGGCGCGCCCGAGCTGGCGGTGGCCTGGGACGCGTTCGAGGACCAGGTCCCGGCGGCGATCGCGTTGGGGCTGGACGCCGAGCCCGAGGCGCACGGTGTGGCGTCGGCGATGGCGCTCGAGGCGATGGCGGCGCGCGGTTCGCAGTAGGTGCCGCGGGGCGCCTGTGCCAGCATGCGCCGCCATGAAGCTGGTCGCCGCCCAAAGCTCGCGCGAGATCGCGCTGACCCTGTCCCGGGATCTGACCCGCGCCCTCAAGCGCGGCCATCCGTGGGTCTTCTCGGACGCCCTGCGCGAGCGCCCGCCCGCGCCGGCCGGGGCGGCGGCGCTGCTCACCGACAAGCGGGGCAAGCCGGTCGCGCGCGGGATGTACGACCCGGGGGCGCCGCTGGCCTTCCGGGCGTGCACGACCGATCCGCGCGAGCGCCTGGACGACCGCTGGGCGGAGCGGCGGCTCGAGGCGGCGCTGGCGCTGCGCGAGGCGGCGGTCGTCGAGCCCGGGGTGACGACGGGCTTTCGGCTGTTCAACGGCGAGGGCGACGGCGTGCCGGGGCTGGTGTGCGACGTGTACGGCGACACGGCCGTGGTGAAGCTGGACGGCGAGGGGCCGCGGGGGTTCTGGGACGTCGCGGGCGTCGCCGCGTGGGTGGGCCGGCGGCTCGGGCTGCGGACGGTCTACGAGCGCGAGCGCACACGGGGTGGGCCGCGCGGCGAGGTCGCGTGGGGCGAGGCGCCACCCGAGCGGGTGCGCTTCCTCGAGCACGGGCTGACGTTCGCGGCGGACGTCGTGCACGGGCAGAAGACGGGCTTCTTCCTGGACCAGCGCGACAACCGGCGGCGGGTGCGGCGGCTGGCGGGCGGGCGGCGCGTGCTGAACGTGTTCGGCTACACGGGCGGGTTCTCGGTCTACGCCGGCGCCGGCGGGGCGACGCACGTCACGACGGTCGACATCGCGGCGCCGGCCATCGCGGACGCCCAGGCGAACTGGACCCTCAACGGGCTGCCGCCCGAGCGGCACGACGGGGTGGCGGCCGACGCCTTCGCGTTCCTCGAGCAGGCGGCCGGCGGGGGCGAGCGCTGGGAGCTGGTGGTGTGCGATCCGCCGTCGTTCGCGCCCTCGCGGCAGGCGCTCGACAAGGCCCTGCCGGCCTACACGCGCCTGTTCGCGGCCGCCGCGCGCGTCACGGCGCCGGGCGGGCTCCTGTGCGTCTCGTCGTGCTCGAGCCACGTGGGCCCCGAGGCGTTCCAGCAGCTGACCGAGGAGGCCGTGGGCCAGGCTCGGCGCCGCGCCAGCCTGGTGGGCGTTCACGATCAGCCGGCCGATCACCCGACCCCGCTGGCCTTTCGCGACTTCCGGTACCTGAAGTTCCTGGTGCTGCGCCTCGACGACTGAGCGGGGCAGATCCTTTCGCGATCGGGCGCGTCACACAGGGCCTCGTCATCCCCGGAGGCCCCCATGCTGACCGTCCTGCTCGCCCTCGCCCTGCCCCTCCTGTCGCCCTTCGATCTCCGCGCGTCGGACGCGCTCGCGGCCCCGCCCCCCGTGACCGCGATCGCCGGCAGCCTGTCCCTCGAGGCCCGCCTCGAGCGCTCGCTGGTCCACACGTCGGCCGCCCAGATCCACGCGCTGGTCAAGCTCACCGCGGCCGACGGGGTCGCGGCCGAGCGCCGGCCGGTCAACCTGGCGCTGGTCCTGGACCGGTCGGGCTCCATGGCCGGGCGCAAGATCGAAGACGCGCGCGCCGCCGCGCTGGCGCTGGTCGGGCAGCTGCAGGACGGCGACCGCGTGACGGTGGTCAGCTACGGCAGCGACGTGCGCGTGGACGTGCCGCCGACGGTGCTGGACGCCGCCGCGCGGCTCGAGGTGACGCGCGCCATCGTGCGCATCCGGCACGGCGGCCGCACGAACCTGGCGGGCGGGCTGAAGGTCGCCTACCACCAGCTGGCGCCCCATCGCGACGCGGACCGGGTCACGCGGGTGGTGCTGGTCTCGGACGGGCTGGCCAACGTGGGCACGACGCAGCCGCGGCTGCTGGCGGCGTTGGCCCGCGCCGACTGGCAGGAGGGGACGGTCACGACGACGCTGGGGCTGGGCGTCGACTACAACGAGGATCTGATGACCGAGCTGGCCGTGCACGGGGGCGGCGGCTTCTACCACGTCAGCCGATCGGAGCAGCTGGCCGGGGTGCTGAGCGACGAGCTGGCGCACATGCAGGCGACGGTGGCGCGGCAGGCCACGCTCGAGCTGACGCTGCCCGAGGGGGTGCGCGTCCGGGCGGTGCACGGGCACGCGGTCGCGCAGGAGGGGCGGACGGTGCTGGTCACGCTTGGAGATCTGTCGGCGGGGCAGTCGCGGTCGATCCTGTGGGCGCTCGAGCTGCCGCACGCGCAGCTCGGGGCGCAGCCGCTGGGTGAGATCGTGCTGCACTACACGGACGCGCGCGACGGGCAGCGGCGGGCGGCGCGCGGCGGCGCGATGCAGGTGACGTGGACCGGCGACCGCGTGGCGTCCGAAGCCAGCGTCGACCCCGAGGTGGCGGCGCGCATGGCCGAGCTGCAGCTGGCGGCGGCGATGGCGACGGCGGCCGACCACATGGCGGCCGGCGACCTGGACCAGGCCCAGCAGGTCCTGGGAGCGGCGACGCGGCGAGCGCGGAGCAACGCGGCGGGGTTCGGGGCGGTCGGGCAGCCGCTCGCGGACGAGGCCGCCGCCGCCGAGGCCATGCTGGACGACGTGAAGAAGGCGCCGGCCAGCCCGAAGGCGCGGCGCGAGCTGGCCAAGCAGGGCAAGGCCAAGGCCTTCGAGATGAGCCGACAGTAACCCGATCAGGGGCCGTAGCGGTCGTCTTCGGGCAGGGGCCGGTCCTCGTGGACGGCGCGCGCGACGGCGAGGGCGCGCGCCTCGTCGGCGCGGGCGTACCAGGCCTCCTCGAGCCGGTCCCCGCGCCGCGCGTAGCAGGCCAGGGTGGGCCCAAAGCCGCAGGCGCCCAGGCAGCCGCTCTCGGTCAGGCGGATGGAGCCGCCGCGCTTGTAGTAGGCCAGGTGCTCGGCCTCGAGCCGGCGCCACAGCGCGGCGAACAGGCGCCGCGCCCCCAGCCCCGTGCAGGTCGGCCCCGTGCAGAGCAAGAGGTGCCCGCGCGTCGGGAAGAAGCGCGGCGCCGTCACGCCGTCACCGTCCTCGGGCTCACTCGTCGAGCACGTAGGCGAAGACGAGCGGCGCGATGATGGAGGCGTCGGAGTTGATCATGAAGCTGGGCGTGTCGACGTCCAGCTTGCCCCAGGTGATCTTCTCGCGCGGCACGGCGCCCGAGTACGACCCGTACGAGGTGGTCGAGTCGCTGATCTGGGCGAAGTAGGCCCAGAAGGGGGTGTCCTCGCGCTGCATGTCCTGAATCAGCATGGGGACGACGCAGATCGGGAAGTCGCCCGCGATGCCGCCGGCGATCTGGAAGAAGCCGATGGGCGTCTTGGCGTCGGCCTGCTGCTGGTACCACCCGGCCAGCCAGACCATCTGCTCGGTGCCGGTCTTGACGCAGTGGTGCTCGACGCCAGTGTCCGCCCCGCGCATGCAGGCGGCGGCGAACATGTTGCCCAGGGTCGAGTCCTCCCAGCCGGGCGTGTACACGGGCACGCCCATCTCCATGGCCGCCAGCAGCCAGGAGTGCTCCTTGGGGATCTGGAAGTGCTGCTCGAGCGTCGGGTCGCGCAGCACGTCCATCATGAACTCGGACGGGAACTTGCGGACGCCCTCGCGGGTCGCCTTGCTCCACAGGGCGATGAGGCGCTCCTCGAGGTGGCGCATCACCGTCTCGGGGATGCAGGTGTCGGTCACCCGGTTGAAGCCTTCGTCGTACAGGCGCTTTTCGTCCTCGGCGCGCAGGTCGCGCCAGTCGTCCACGATGCAGTACTCGCGGTGGGCGACCAGGTTGAAGACGTCCTCCTCGAGGTTGGCGCCGGTCGTCGAGATGGCGCTGACCTTGCCGGCGCGGATCATCCGGGCGAGCGAGATGCCGAGCTCGGCCGTGCTCATGGCGCCGCCCATCGCGAGGAACATCTTGCCGCCGCCGTCGACGAGGTCGACCCAGCCCTGCGCGGCGGCGCGGGTCTCGCGCGCGTTGAAGTGGCGGAAGTGCGTCTCCATGAACTGGCGCATCTTCATGTCTCGTCTCCTCGAACCATCGTGGCGGCCGGAGCCCCCCTGGGCGCGGCGAGGCGCAAAGGTAGCGGCGGGCCTGGCCCTGTCAAGGGTCGTTCGGCTAAGGTCGGCGGCCAACGGGACATGGAGGGGACGACGTGCGAATCGCCCGGTGGCTGTTGGTCGGGACACTGATGACGACGCCCGCGTGCGGGGGCGGCGGGGGCGGGTCGTCGCCGGCCGACGTGGCCGACGACGCCAGCGAGGTCGAGACCGGCGGCGAGGGCGACGCAAAGGGTCAGGACGTGGCGGCGGACGTCGCCGAGGACACCGGGCCCACCGGACCGCCGCGTGTGTGCCGAGACGGCGCCGCGTGGGCGCCGGGGACCCGGGCGTTCACCGACGTGACCGAGGCCTGGGGCCTGACGGGCGTGACGGGCTTTCGCCTGGGCGCCGCGGACCTCGACGGCGACGGCTTCGCGGATCTCGTGGTGCGCACCCACGTCGTCAACGGGCGCGACGACTTCTCCGAGGGCGGCGCCCGCTACACGTTCGTGATGATGAACCGCGCGGGCGACGACGGCGCGCGCCAGTTCGTCGACACGACGCAGGCCAGCGGCTTCACGGCGCGGGTCGACGGGGGCGAGGGGCGGACCACCCACGTGGTCGTCTTCGGCGACATCGACAACGACGGCGATCTCGACGCGTTCTCGGGCGCCGGGGTCGAGACCGACCCCGCCAAGCCCGACAACGGCGACCACGGCGAGGTGCTCATCAACCAGGGCGACGGGACCTTCGTCCTGGGGCCCGGCGGCGACGCGCGCTACCCGGTGCAGCGCCTGAACGTCGGCGGCGCGTCGATGCTGGACTACGACCGCGACGGCTTCCTCGACCTCTTCGTCGGCTTCGGCAACGGCGCCGACCAGCCGCTGCCCGACAAGCTCTACAAGGGCGACGGCCAGGGCTGGTTCACCGACGTGTCGAGTGAGGTCGGCCTGGTCACCAAGGACTGGAACCTCCTCAGCGACATCAACGCCGGCAAGGCCCACCGCAACACCTGGGGCACCACCGTCTGCGACGTGAACGACGACGGCCTGCCCGACCTGGTCACCGCCAGCTACGGCCGCGGCTTCAACGGCCTGTGGGTCGCGCGCCAGACCGACGACGGCGTGGTCTACGACGACATGGCCATCCCGAGCGGCGTCGGCCAGGACCACCGCGTCGACTGGACGACCAACCTGAACGCGCAGTGTTACTGCAAGCTCAACCCCGACGCCGAGGACTGCGACCAGGCCCCCGCCCCGCCCGCCTTCTTCGGCTGCAGCGCCGGCCAGCAGCTGCGCTGGAACCACGCCTACGACCGCATGCCCTTCCGCCTCGGCGGCAACACCTTCGGGACGGTCTGCGGCGACGTCGACAACGACGGCGACCTCGATCTGATGACCCACGAGATCGTCCACTGGGACGTCGGCGACACCAGCGACCCGGCCGAGCTGCTCGTCAACGACGGCGCCGGCACCTTCACGCGCCCCGGCAACGACGTCACCGGCCTCGTGCGCGACTACGACCGCGTCGACTGGAACGCGGGCGAGATGACCGGCGCCTTCCTCGACTTCGACAACGACGGGCGCCTCGACGTGCTGCTCAACTCGTCCGACTACCCGGGGACGCACGCCTTCCTGTTCCACCAGCAGCCCGACGGCACCTTCGCCGAGGTCGCCCTCGCCGACGCCATCGACCACTACCGCTCCCACGGCATCGCCCTGGCCGACTTCGACCGCGACGGCGACCTCGACGTGGCGGTCGGCAGCAGCACCTCGCGCTGCAGCCAGGGCGACCCCGAATGCGCGGCCGGCAAGCAGGTCATGATCTTCCGCAACGACGCCGGCGACGCCCGCAACTTCGTGCAGCTGCAGCTCGTCGGCGGCCCCGGGTCGAACCGCTCGGCCATCGGCGCCCGCGTCACCGTCACGGCGGGCGGCGTCACCCAGACCCAGGAGGTCGGCGCCGGCTACGGGCACTACGCCGCCCAGAACGAGCTGACGCTGCACTTCGGCCTGGGCGCCGCCTGCGACATCGACGCCGTCACCGTGCGCTGGCCCGACGCCGCCGGCACGACCGAGACCTTCGCCGGCGTGCTCGCCAACTACCGCGTCCGGCTGACCCAGGGCCAGGCGTCCCCCGACTACCTCGTCGACTGACGCCCGCCCCCTTCGGCGCCCCCGCCCGCGACGTTAGGCTGGAGCCTCCCCACCCGGAGCCCCAGCCTTGCGTCAACTGCTCATCACCGTCCCGCGCGGCCAGGGCCCGCGCGTCCTCGACCTGGCCCGCGACGAAGGCGGCGCCGACCTGGTCCGCCTCGACGGCGCCAGCGCCGACCGCGGCGAGGTCGAACTGATCCTGGCCCACGTCCCCAACGCCCGCGTCGGCTCCCTGGTCGACCGCCTCGAGGCCATCCCCGAGCGGCGGATCGCCTTCCTGCCGACCGCCGCCATCGCCCTGCGCCCGCCCGCCGACCAGGTCGCCGACCAGGTCGCCGACGTCCAGAGCCTGAGCCCGCTCGAGGTCTTCGTCAGCGGCCTCCAGAGCGTCGGCTCCTGGGGCGCCTTCCTGGGCTACGCGGCCGCCGGCGGCATCGTCGCCTGGATCGGCCTCGTGACCGGGTCCTCGTACCTGCTCGTCGCCGCCATGCTCATCGCCCCGTTCGCCGGCCCCGCCATGAACGCCGCCATCGCCACCGCCCGCGGCGACACGCGGCTCCTGGGCCGCTCGCTCCTGCGCTACTTCGCCTCGCTCGCGCTCTCGGTCGCCGTCGCGGTCGCGCTGACGCTGGTCTTCGGGGTGCGCGTGCCGCCGCCCATGGCGGTCGACATCTCCCAGGTTTCCGGGCTGGCCGTCCTGCTCCCGCTCGTCGCGGGCGCGGCCGGCGCGCTCAACAAGTCCCGCAGCGCTCAGGACAGCCTGGTCTCCGGCGCGGCCACCGGCCTGCTGATCGCCGCCGCCCTGGCCCCGCCCGCCGCCATCCTCGGCCTCGGACTCGCGCGCGGCGAAGGTGACCTGGTGCAGTCCAGCGCCTTCTTGCTGATGCTGCAGCTCGTCGGCGTCAACCTGGGCGGCGCGGCCGTCTTCCGCCTGGTCGGCCTCACCCCCGCCGGCCCCCACTTCGCCCGCGGCCGCCGTTGGTTCGCCTGGACGGCCGCCGCCGCCTCGGTGGCCGCCCTCGCCGGCCTGCTGACCTGGCAGCTGACCGGACGCCCCGATTTGCAGCGCGAGTCCCGCTCGCGCGAGGCGGTCTCGACCGTCCGCCAGGTCGTGGACGAGCGGCCCGACGTGCGCCTGGTCGAGGCCGAGGCCCGCTTCACGCGCGGCGAGATCGCCGGCCAGGACACGCTGCTCGCCGTCGTGCGGGTGCAGCGCACGGCGTCCGCGCGTGGGACGGACGAGCAGTTGCGCGTGGAACTGACCCGGCAGATTCAGCGGCGGCTGACTGACGACGGCTTTCGCGTCACTCCCCTGGTCGATGTCACGGTCCTGTTACCTCCTGAAAGCTCCCTCGCGTCGCCTGCCGAAGCCGCTTCGGAGGCCGCTCCGACGGCTCCGGACGCGAGCCACGGAGAATAGGGGCTTGCTCTTGACGAGGGCCCCGACCTAGGCTGTGCGCTCCTTCGGGAGGAGCTGCTCATGCCCAGGAAGGCGACCCGCGGCCCCATGTCGCGTGAGTCGGGCACACCCGCCGAGGCCCCCGGCCTTCGCCCCATCAGCCACTTCGACGGCGCCCGCGACGCCTCCACGCCCATGGACCGCCTGCGCGAGGTGCGCCGTCGCGCCGAGGGCTTCCGCGAAGAGATGCTCGCCGGCCCGCAGGTCCGCAGCTACCGCTCGTTCGGCCTCGTGCGCGTGCCCTACCCGACGCGCTTCGGCCTGCGCAACGCCTGCAGCGTCCCGACCCCGTACCTGCACATCCTCAACCGGCTGTTCATCATCCAGTTCGACACGCCCGAAGGGCTCAAGACCCTGCTGGTCTCGCCCTCCGACGCCCAGGGCAACGCCGAGACCCCCTTCTTCAAGCGCCTCGCCGACGGCATGGGCCCCCTCAAGGGCGTGGGCCGCCGCGTCATCGCCCCCGAGCTGGCCACCGTCGAGCAGTGCCTGGCCCAGGCCGGCGTCCGCCCCGAGCAGGTCGACTACCTGACCTACGACCACCTGCACACGCAGGATCTCCGAAAGTGGCTCGGCAGCGCGGACCGGCCCGGCCTGTTCCCGAACGCCAAGCTGCTCGTGATGCGCCGCGAGTGGGACATCGCGCGCGGCCACCTGCCCTGGCTGCGCGACTGGTACCACCCGCGCGGGACCGACGGCGTGCCGCCCGAGCGGGTCGTGCTGCTCGACGGCGACGTGATGCTCGGCGACTCGGTGGCGCTGCTGCGCACGCCCGGGCACACCGAGGGCAACCACTCGATCGTCGCCCACACGCCCGAGGGGCTGATGGTGACCAGCGAGAACGGCATCGCGCCCGAGGCCTACGCCCCGCTGGCGTCCGAGATCCCGGGCGTGCGGCGCTACGCCCTGCAGACCGGGGCCGAGGTGGTGCTCAACGCCAACACCCTCGAGAACAGCGTCGACCAGTACCTGTCGATGGTGCAGGAGAAGACCATCGCCGGGCCGTCGGTGCGCCACCCCGACTTTCCGAACGTCGTGTGCTCGTCCGAGCTGACCGGGTACTGGGCGTTCCCGGGGCTGCGGCCGACGTTCGCGTTCGGGGACCTCAGCTTCGGGACGGTGGGGGCATGAGCGGGCGCGTCATCGTCGTCACGGGCGCGGCCAGCGGCATCGGGCGGCACCTGGCGGACACGCTGGTGGCGGCGGGCGAGCGGGTCGTCGCGACGGACGTCGACGCGGACGGGCTGGACGCGTTCGCGCGGGCCGCCGGGTGGGACGCGCAGCGGGTGGTGACGCGGGCGCTGGACGTGCGGGACGCCGAGGCCTGGGAGGCGGCGCTGGACGAGGCGACCGGCCGCTGGGGGCACGTGGACGTGCTGCTCAACGTGGCGGGGTACCTCAAGCCGGCGCGGACGCACGAGGCCGCGCTGAGCGACGTGGATCTGCACCTGGACGTCAACCTGAAGGGGACCATCCTCGGGACGCGGGCCGCGGCGCGGCGGATGGTGCCTCGGCGGCAGGGGCACATCATCAACATCGGATCGCTGGCCAGCCTGGCGCCGGTGCCGGGGCTGGGGCTGTACGCGGCGAGCAAGTTCGGGGTGCGCGGGTTCTCGCTGGCGGCCGCGCAGGAGCTGCGCGAGCACGGGGTCGCCGTGTCGCTGGTGCTGCCCGACGCGGTCCAGACGCCGATGTTGCGCCTGCAAGAGGACTACGAGGAGGCGGCGCTGACCTTCTCGGGCCCTCGGGCGCTGACGGTGCACGAGCTGGGGCGCCTCATCACGGGACACGTGATGGCGAGGCGCCCGCTGGAGGTGACGCTGCCCGGGTCGCGGGGGACGCTGGCGAGGCTGGCGGGGCTCGTGCCCGAGGTCGGGCGCCTGCTGGCGCCCGTGCTGCAGCGAAGAGGACGTGCCATGCAGGCGCGAAGGCGCAAGGGGCGCCCGGTTTCCAAGTGAGTAGGGAGAAGATGATGCGACGATGGGAGAGATGGGCCGGGGCGGCCGCCCTGGTGCTGGCCGCCGCGTGCGGTGACACGACCGGGAACGGGACACCGATGGTGGACGTGCCGCTGTCGGACGTCGAGGACACCTCGACCGGGGACACGGTCACGGGAGAGATCGAAGAGGACGTCGAAGAGGACGTCGGCGAGGACGCGACGCCCGACGTGGTGCCCGACGAGGGGACCCCGGACACGGGTCCGGACACCGAAGCGGACGTCGAGCCCGACGTCGAGCCGGACGTCGAGTTGGACACCGCCACCGACGTCGAGCTGGACACCGTCGAGCCCGACGCCGAGCTGGACGTCGAGGCCGACGTCGAGCTGGACACCGTCGAGCCCGATGCCGTGATGGACGTCGAGGGCGACGTCGACCTGGACACCGCCACCGACGTCGACCTGGACACCGCCACCGACGTCGACCTGGACACCGCCACGGACGTCGACCTGGACACGACCACGGACGTCGCGGACGCCGGCCCCGACGCCGAAGAGGACACGTTCGTGCCGCCGACCGGCGACGGCGAGACGTGCGCCACGGCCATCGTGATCGACCCCGACGCGCTCCCCTGGAGCTTCGCGGGCACGACCGTCGGCATGGCCGACGACTACATGAGCGAGGGCTGCGGCGGCAGCGATCTCGACGACGGCTCGTTCTACGAGGACGTCGTGTTCGCGTTCACGCCGACCGTGGCGGGCACCTACACCTTCGAGCTGATCGCGCCCAACGGCGACAGCCCGACCATCCTGTACGCGGCGACCGACTGCGGCGACATCGCCAACACGTGCGTCGGCTGGTCCGACGACATGTACCTGGGCGGCGAGTGGGACGTGCCGCTCGAGGCCGGGACCACGTACTACTTCGTGCTCGACGGCTACATGTTCTCCGACTACGGCGACTACGAGCTCATCGTCAATGCGCCGTGCATCCCGTCCTGCGACGGCAAGGCCTGCGGCGACGACGGCTGCGGCGGGACCTGCGGGGCCTGCGACGAGGGCGACCTGTGCGGCGAGACGTTCCAATGCCAGGACGGTGACCTCGTCGCCGGCAACAACTGCGCCAACCCGCTCTTCATCGACGGCGACAACCTGCCGTTCTCGGGCACGGGCAGCACCACCACCGGCAACGCCACCAACGACTACACCAAGCCGTCCGACGCGTGCGGCCTCAGCAGCACCTTCGGCGCCAGCGCCAACGACCAGGTCTGGACCTTCACCCCGCCGACCACCGGTCTGTACACGCTCGAGTTGACCCTCGACGGCTTCTGGGACTCGGCCTTCTACGTCGTGACCGACTGCACGGACGTCGCCAACTCCTGCGTCAAGGGCGCCGACGGCACCAAGATCGAGGCCGTCCTCGAGGGCGGGCTGACCTACTACATCATCGTCGACGGCTACTCGTCGGCCACCGGCAGCTACACCCTCGACGTGTCGGCCCCCTGCGCGCCGCAGTGCGACGGCCGCGAGTGCGGCAGCGACGGGTGCCAGGGCGTCTGCGGCACCTGCGAGTTCGGCGACATCTGCGACGACGGCGTGTGCACCGCGGCCGCCGAGGGTGACACCTGCGGCAGCGCGTTCTTCGTCGACAGCGACAACCTGCCGTTCTCGGCCACGGGCAGCACCACCACCGGCAACGCCACCAACGGCTACACCAAGCCGAGCGGCGCCTGTGGCCTCAGCAGCACCTTCGGCGCCAGCGCCAACGACCAGGTCTGGATGTTCATCCCGCCCAGCACCGGCCTGTACACCCTCGAGATGACCCTCGACGGCTTCTGGGACTCGGCGTTCTACGTCACGACCGACTGCGCCGACATCGCCAACGCCTGCGTCAAGGGCGCCGACGGCACCACCATCGAGGCCGTCCTCGAGGGCGGGATGACCTACTACATCATCGTCGACGGCTACTCGTCGGCCACCGGCAGCTACACCCTCGACGTGTCGGCCCCCTGCGCGCCTCAGTGCGATGGGCTCGAGTGCGGCGACGACGGCTGCCAGGGCGTGTGCGGCACCTGTGAGGGTGGCGACGTCTGCGTAGCCGGGATGTGCACGGCGGCCCCCGAGGGCGACACCTGCGACGACCCGATCTTCGTGGACGCCCTCCCGTTCGTGGCCGAAGGCTCGACCGCGGACTTCTCCAGCGACTACGGCTACGGCGAGGACGAGTGCCCGGGCGAGACCAGCGCCTGGGGCGCGGGCTCGAACGACGCGGTCTACGCCCTGACCGCCGACGTCGACGGCACCTACACCGTGACCCTCGACGCCAGCTTCGACTCGAACCTCTACGCGGTCACCGACTGCGGTGACATCGCCAACACCTGCCTCGCCGCCCACGAGAAGTTCGGGTCGGGCGAGACCATCGAGCTCGCGCTGTCCGCCGGCCAGACGGTGTTCATCATCGTCGACGGCTACGGCAACACCTCGAACCAGTCCGGCAGCTACACGCTGACCATCGACCCGCCGTGCGTCCCGTCGTGCGACGGCGTCGAGTGCGGCGGCGACGGCTGCGGCGGCTCGTGCGGCACCTGCACCGACGGCGGCGTCTGCGTCGACGGGATCTGCGAGGCGGCCCCCCAGGGCGACACCTGCGCCGACCCGTACGTCGTCGACACCATTCCGTTCCTCGCCGAGCACACGACCGCAGACTTCTCCAGCGACTACGGCTACGGCGCCGATGACTGCCCCGGCGTCAGCGACGCCTGGGGCTCGGGCTCGAACGACACCGTCTACGCCCTGACCGCCGCTGTCGACGGCACCTACACGGTGACCCTCGACGCCAGCTTCGACTCGAACCTGTACGCGGTCACCGACTGCAGCGACATCGCGAACACCTGCCTCGCCGCCGACGAGATCTTCGGCACGGGCGAGACCATCAGCCTCGCGCTGACCGCTGGCCAGACGGTGTTCATCATCGTCGACGGCTGGGGCAACTCGTCCAACCAGTCGGGCAGCTACTCGCTGTCGGTGACGCTGGACTGACGCGTCAGCCAGGTTCATCCTGATCGAAGCCGCCCTCGTCGCCCCCGCGCGGCGGGGGCGGCTTCTTTTTTTTCAGGCCGACGAGGTCGCCCCATGCGCGCGCTCGCCCTCACCCTCGCCCTCGCCACGCCGCTCGCGGCCTGTGGCGGCGCCGCCATGACGCCCGGCCACCCCGCCGCGCCCATCGAGCCGGCCGCCCTGTCCTTCGACGACCCGGTCGGCGCCGCCCGCAGGATGGTCGCGCTGGCCCACAAGGGCCAACCAGGCCACCGCCAGCTGCAAGCCCACGTCGACTGGCCCTGGGTCCGCCGCCTCGCCCCCGTCAGCGGCGCCTTCCAACCCACCCTCGACGACCTCGTCGCCACCCTGACCGCCGCGCCCCCCGCCGGCTGCGCCCCCGAGTGGCAGGTCGACGACGGCGGCCACCGCCTCGACTTCCCGCCCGCCATGGTCGACGACCCCGACGACCTCGCCGCCGAAAAAGACGCCCTCAAGGCCGAGCTCTACACCGGCCACGACGTCGTCTTCACCTGCGGCCCCCAGGCCGAGCAGTTCGCCCTCCAGCTCGTCCGCGGCCCGCGCGGCGCCTGGCTCATCCGCGGCTGGACCCCGCTCGCCCCGGTCCGCGCCTGGCTCCTGGGCCCCGGCGGCTGATCCCCACCCCGCCCCGAACCCCGCGTCCTGACGCGACTTTCGCGCCACCGACCCGGGTGGACAGCCGCCTTCGCACCCACTAGCCTCCGCCCCATGACGCTGACCGCTCGGCTCGCCGCCGCGCGCCCCTGGCTCCCCCTCGTGGCCGCGCTCGCCCTCTTCCTCGCCCTCGCCGGCTGGTACGGAGAGGTCGCCGGCGTCTGGCACGAGGAGACCTCCATCTACCCCAACCGGGGCTACCACATCCTCGCCCCGCCCGGCGAGCAGGCCCTCCCGCGCCTCGAGCCCTCCTGCGCCGACCCCGACGCCCCGCGCCTCATCCGCTCCCAGCAGCGCCCCATCCTCAGCCTCTGCGCCGGCGGCCGCGGCTACCCGGTCATGGTCGACTCCTACCTCGCCGGCTGGCTCTACTGGCCCGCCGACCTCCTGCGCCCCCTGCACGGCGACGACATCTTCGCCCTCCGCAAGCTCGGCCTCCTCCTCGGCGCCCTCAGCCTGGTCCTCACCTTCCTCCTCGTCCGCCGCCTCGCCGACGCCCGCCTCGCCGGCGCGGCCGCCCTCGTCACCGCCGCCTCCTCCTGCTTCGCCTACGCCCACGGCGTCCTCATCCACTACGAGTTCACCCCCTGGCCCCTCCTGGTCGGCGCCCTCCTCGCCCTCACCCGCGTCGCCCCCCTCGCCCCCGGCGCCCCCGCCGGCCCCCTCCCCTGGCGCTGGCTCCTCCTCGCCGCCCTCCTCGCCGGCGCCTCCGTCGCCGCCAACATCAAGACCGCCTTCCTCATCGCCCCCCTCGCCCTCGTCAGCCTCTGGCTCGGCGTCCGCTGGCGCCGCCTCCGCCCCGCCCACTGGCTCGCCATGGCCGCCGTCGCCGCCGTCCCCCTCCTGCCCACCGCCGCCTTCGCCCTGTTCGACCCCGGCGCCGCCTTCGCCCACCAGGTGAGCGGCCGCGTCGACATCCTCGGCGCCTTCACCCTCGAGCGCCTCGCCCGCCTGCCCATGAACCTGGCCATCTACTGGACCGACATGGGCGCCTACACCGAGCACCTCACCGGCACCCCCAGCCCGGTCAACTGGCTCACCGCCCTGCTCGCCTGGGCCTCCGTCCTCTACGCCGCCTCCGCCCTCGCCCGCGCCCGCGCCGGCGACGCCCGCACCCGCCTCGCCGCCGCCGCCGGCGCCGCCCTCCTCGTCTACTTCGCCGTCGTCCTCCTCCTGTACGACCAGTACCCCGAGGCCAACTACGCCCCCCTCCACTCCATCTTCGGCCTCGCCATGGCCGCCACCCTGCTCGCCCTCGCCCGCCGCCTGGCCGCCCTCGCCCCCGCCCTGTCGCCGGCCGCCGCCCCCGCCCTGGTCGCCCTGACCGCCGCCGTCCTCGCCTACAACTGCGTCCGCCGCGGCGCCCCCTCGGACACCATGCCCATGGGCATCAACGCCGCCGCCCAGCGCGCCCTCGACGCCTGGCTCGACCAGCACCCCACCCCGGCCCCGCCCCTGCTCACCACCACCTACAACCTGGCCGGCGTCGTCGAAGCCATGGGCCCGCCCCCGGCCCGCGTCGTCCAGGCCAACCGCTTCCTGATGAACTGCCCGACCGACCCGCCGGCCGACGCCGACGCCTGCCTGACCCGCCGCTGGCGCGATCTCCTGGCCGCCTCGGACCCGGGCCCGCTGCACGTCCTGGCCCCGCGCAAGGCCAGCCCCATCGACGACCCGCTGACCGACCAGGTCGCCCCGGCCCTGCGCGCCGCCGCCGCCGCCCTCGGCCGCCGCGTCTCCGAAGCCCGCGCGTTCACGACCGGCCTGGGCGTCCCCGTCCTGGTCGTCTACCGGGTCGACTGAGCCCCGCCGCCGCCGCCCAGCAGCGCCTCGAGCCGCGCCGCCAGCCCGCGCACCCACTCCGGCCGCGCCTCGCAGGCCCGCCCCTGCCACTGCCCGCGGTACCCCAGCGCGAACCCGGCCGCCCGCACCAGCGCCCGCCGCTCGGCGACGTCCGGCTCGATGTCGACCGCCTGCAGCGCCCCCTCGCGCGCGAACAGGGCCACCGCGCCGTCGCCGGCCGGGACCAGCTCGTGAAGGCGCCACCCGTCCAGCCCGCCGCTCGCCTCGACCTGCCGCAGCAGCTCGCCCAGCAGCAGCTTCAGGCCGTGCTCGCCCGCCACGTCCGGCGCCGCCTCCCCATCGTCCCCGGCCGAGAGGCCGGCCTGCCGAACCGGGTCGCCCGCCGGCGCCGTCGGCGCGCCGAAGTAGGTGCTGACCCGCCCGTGCCGGTCCAGCCAGGCCTCGACCTCGTCGTCTCCCAGCTCGGGCAGCAGCCTGCGAATCAGGTGCTCGCGCGGGATGGGCGAGCTGACGACCAGGCGGCCGCCGAAGCGCTCGAACACCCCCAGAAAGCGCCGCGCCCGCACCCGCGGGTCGCCGCCCGGCGTGGGCGTGCGCCAGTCGTAGCCGCGCGTCGGCCCCTCGGCGGTGGCCAGCAGCCCCTGGTCCATCGCGTCGGGCATGCGCATCAGCGGCATCACCCCCAGCTCGCTGATGACCCCCAGGTCGATGGCCCAGTCCATGAAGTCCAGCGTCTCGCGGTAGTCGGCTTCGGTCTCCTCGGGGAAGCCCACGATGACGTTGACGCTGACCTGCATGCGGCCGCCGCCGACCGCTCCGATGGTCTCGAGAGCCCGCGCCACCTCGTCCGCGCGCCCCGGCTTCTTCACGCGCCGGCGCAGGCGCTCGCTGGCGGTCTCGAGGCCGAAGAAGGGGCGCGTCAGGCCGGCGGCCAGGTACTTCACCACGCGGGCGGGCGTGATGCGCCCGTCGATGATGATCATCGCCTGCAGCGCGGTCGAGGTGGTCCAGCGGGCGGCGGCGATGGCGTCGCACAGGGCGTCGAACTGCGCGGGCCAGGCGTTGGCGGCAGCGTCGCACAGGGTCAGCGACAGGTGCGGAGCGGGGCCGCCGGCGTGCAGCGCCTGCCACGCCCGCACGGCCTGGTCCATCTCGGCGGCGACGCGGGCGGCCTCGCGGAACTGCAGATCGGGGTACAGGTTGGTGTTCGAGCAGAACACGCAGCGGAACGGGCAGCCCAGGCTCAGCAGGAACGGCACGTCGGGCGCCGGGGTGCCGCGGACCAGGGCGACGTGGCGGGTGTAGTCGATGGGCGGGATGCGCGGCGAGTCCAGGCGCGGCGGCGGCGCGGCGGGCGGCGTCCCGTGCCGCGGGTTGACCCAGACCCCCTCCAGGGAGACCTCGCCCAGGCGCCCGGCGAGGGCGGCGCGAAACAGCGGCACGGCGACCGACTCGGCGCGGCGCGAGGCCACGGCGTCCACCCACGGCTGCTGCAGATCGCCCGCGAAGGTCACCGCCTCGGGCCCGCCCAGCACGACCAGCAGGTCGGGGCGGCGCTCCTTGAGGCGGCGCGTCAGGGTCAACGTCACGTCCGCGTTGTGGCGCCACACCGACAGCCCCAGCACGGGCTCGGGCACTGCGGCCAGTCGGTCGAGCAGCGCGTCGAACCAGCCCGCGTGCCGCCGCGCCAGCGCCTCGATCCGCGCCAGGCGGTCGTCCATCGGCGGCGACGACCAGGCCGTGCGCGCCGCGGCGTCCATCACGTCGGCCGGCGTGTCGGTCGGATCGTCCAGAAAGCGCAGCGCGCGCGCACCGATGCCGGCCTCCTCGAGCAGCCCGCCGACGAGGACGAGCCCCATCCCCAGCCAGGGACTGGCCTCGTAGGGCGGCAACATGGCGAGCGCGACCTGCACGCCGCCATGGTCGTTCAAAGCCGCGCCCGCAACAACAGCACCGAGCCCATCACCGCCGCTACAGGCGGACGCGGCGCAGGCGCTTGAAGGCGTCGGCGCCGTCGGTCAGCAGCTTGACCACCCCGCGCGCCCACCAGAAGTTGACCGACACGCTGGCGTCCAGCGAGCGCACCTGGTGCCACCAGCGCCCGGGCAGGTACAGCAGATCGCCCGGGTGCAGGTCGACCACCAGCGGGCGGGCGTCGCGATAGCGCGGGAAGCGGCGCAGATCGGGGGCCTCGGGGTCGACGGCGCAAAAGCGCGGCAGTCGCGACAGGAACGGGTACTCGTAGACGCGGCCGTCGTCGCGCGGCGCCAGGATGTGCAGGCGCTTGCGGCCGCGCAGCTGGGCGAACAGGTTGTCGGGGAAGTCGCGGTGCAGCGGCGAGACGGTCCCGGCGGCGCTCACCCACAGGCGACTCTTCAGGCGCGAGGCCGCGCCGGCGACCGCGGGCAGCTGGACGTCGTCCAGCAGCGCGGGCAGCCGCTCCTGCACCGGGATGACGACGTAGTGGCCGGGGTCGCTGCCGGCCTCGACGCGGTCCAGCGCCTCGGCCAGCGACAGCTCGAGATAGGTGATGCCCACGCGCGGGTCGCGGCCGCCGACCACGCCGCGCGGGGTGCGGGCCACCGGGACCACGACCTGCCCGTGCTCGGCGCGCAGCCGCTCGGGGGTCCAGCGCGAAAACGCCGGCCAGCGGTCGACGTAGCCGGTGAAGACGGCGGGGCGCTGCGGCTCGACGAAGTCGCGCACGAAGGCGGCCTCGGACGGCATCGGCAGGCGCGGGATGCGCTCCGGCGCCTCGGGGCGGCTGGTCAGGCGCCGCAGCTCGGCCCACAAGGCGGCGGGGCTCACCGGCTGACGCCCCACAGGCGCTTGAAGGCCCCGGCGGCCGCGGTGACGGCCAGGCGCGCGCCGGTGGCCCACCAGACGTTGACCGTCAGGCTGGCCTCGAGGGTCGCGACGTGGTGCCACCACCCTCGGGGCAGGAACAGCGTCTCGCCGGGCGCCAGCTCACAGACGTGCGGCCGCGCCCGGGCGACCCGCGGGAAGCGCTGCAGGTCGACGGCGTCGAGATCGACCCGGCTGGCGTTGGGCACCCCGGCGAACAGCCGCCCCGGATACAGGTTGGGGCTGTCCTCGGGCGCGAACAGGGTGAAGCGCTTGGACCCGACGATCTGCGCGTGCAGGTTGTCGTTGATGTCCCAGTGCAGCGACGAGCGCGTCCCGCGGGCCGAGAACCAGACCTTGCACAGCTTCCACGGCGCGCGCCGGCAGTACGGGAAGTCGCCCACCTCGGCCCGCAGCCCGACCGGCAGCTGGTCGAGCCGCGCCATCATATAGGCGCTCGCCTCGTCGGCCTCCAGCCGGTCCATCAGCGCCCCCAGCGCCATCGGCGTCGTGACCAGCCCCCGCCGCGGGTCGACCTGCACCACCCCGCACCGCACCGGCAGCACCGGCACCTGCGCGTCGCCGAAGCGCTGCCGGAGATCCCCCGTCGACCACCGCCGCCGCGCCGGCCAGCCCTCGACCAGCCCCCGCACCACCACCGGCCGCCGCCGCGCGACGTACCACCGCTGGAACGCCCGGCGGTCCGGCGCCTCGACACGCTCAATCGGCACGGCAGGCAACATCGGCGGCGCTCCCCGGTCGCTCATCGCTCGGCCCGCCCAGTCTAAGTCGCCCACGCGCCGAAGCAAGCGGCCCCCGCCTCGCGGCCACCGTCGAAGGGTCATCGCGAGGCCGGGACGGTGTCGTCGCCGCCGCAGGCGGCCCCGCGCCGGCCATGCCGGCGCTATGGACCGCGCCGGCCATGCCGGCGCTATGGACCGCGCCGGCCATGCCGGCGCTATGGACCGCGCCGGCCACTCCAAGGCTTTTGGACTCTCCCATGGCCCCCCCACCCTCCGGGCCCCCCTTGAGCGCCTCGGCCCGCCCGCCCTATGATGCGCGTCACACCCCGGGAGGCACCCCATGCTCGACTATCGGCTCGACATCCAGTGGCTGGAGCACATGAACGAAGGCCTCGAGCGCGCCCGCGCCCTGCGCCGGCCGGTCGTCCTCAAGCCGCTCGGCCAGGGTCGGGGGTGCTTCGAGCAGTGGTGACCCGCCGGATCTCTTGCGAGGGCCGTGAGCCTCTCCGATCCGCGTGTCAGCCGCTTGCTCAACGAGGCCTTCGTCCCGGTGGTGTTCAGCATGCACCTCCAGGGACCGGGGGTCGATGACCCCGCGCGCGCGTTCATCAACGCCCAGCGTCCGCAGGGCCAGTCGGACATCCACCCGCCGGACACCTACGTCGTCGACCCCGACGGGCAGGTCCTGGGCCACATCCGCTACGACGCGGGCGTGCCCGAGACCCTCGCCTTCCTGCGCGACATCCTGAAGGCCCACCCCCAGCTGGCGCCCCCCGACCCCCTCTTGGTGTCCCCCGCGCCGCCCGCCGACGACGCCGAGGCCACCCTCCTCGCCCTCGAGGCCCGCTACGACTCGGACGACAAGGCCGGCCTCGTCGCCGACCTCGAGGCCTGGCTCGCCCAGCACGCCGACCGCCTCCCCGGCGCGGCCGCCCTGGCCCGCACCCTGCTCGCCGGCGCCCTCTACTACGCCGGCGACCTCGCGGGCGCCCAGCACCACTGGCAGCGCATCGTCGACGAGCACCCCGACCACCCGGTCCGCCACCGCGCCGCCTACAACCTCATCGAGCCCAACGCCTGGCCCAGCCCGGTCCACCCTGAGCTGCGCGACGCCCGCCACCCCGACGTCGCCGAGCGCGGCCTCATCGTCCCCTCCCCCGACCTGCGCGCCGCCAACCTCGCCCGCGTCGCCTCGGATGACCGCTACGTCCAGGTCCGCCCCCACCTCCCCTTCGCGCGCATCCCGGCGGGCACCTTCACCATGGGCGGCTCCCCCGCCCTGCAGGCCCGCGAGCTGCCCAACCGCCGCGTGACCCTCTCGCGCCCCTTCCTCCTCAGCGCCTGGCCGGTCACCCGCCGCCTCTGGCGCCACTTCCGCCCCGACGCCTTCCCCGGCGCCCTCTCCGAAGGCCTCGCCGGCGATCTCCCCGCCCTTCAGATCAGCTGCGACGAGGCCGACGCCTTCGTCGCCTTCCTCTCGGCCCGCGACGGCCGCCGCTACCGCCTGCCCACCGAAGCCGAGTGGGAGTACGCCGCCCGCGGCGGCCTCGAGGGCAAGGCCCACCCCTGGGGCGACGAGCCGCCCGACCCCACCCGCTGCAACTACCTGAACCCGCGCGCCGTCCCGGTCGCCTGCTACCCGCCCAACGGCTATGGCCTGTTCGACAACGTCAGTCAATAGCAAGGTGCGAAGGGGTCACCTACGGGTCGACCTAACCTTGCGTGCTGAAAGGATGTTGTCGTTTTCCGGTTGGACTTCATCGGTTGCTCTACGCTCGCTCCACGGATCTACGTTCAGATCCGACTAACGAGGAACGATCGATGACGACCTACGAGACGATCGAAGGATTGGGCGAGTACGTCCCCCTCGCGGATTGCTTCGTGTTGGATGATGGGGGGTTCGCCGTCGTGCTAGAGGACGGGCAGGTGCTAGTGGTCCAGCGCCGCTGGTGGGGACGCTGGCAGGCGCAGTTCAACTACCCCGGTCGCGACCACCTGACCGCCGTGGCGTCCGGCGACACCATCGAGCAGATGGCCATCGACCTCGCCCATTGGTGGGGGCGGAGGAGTTCAGCGCGACCGCATAGGATGCGCGGCACCCGATGAGCATGTCGCACGGCTATGGCCGACAATCGATGGCCCCCGGTAGACGGCCTGGCACGAGCGGGTGGAGGATGCTCCCAGGAGGTACCTCATGAACGCGGGAAGCATCATCAGGTTCGTTGAACGCGCCAACGACTTCATCCAAGCGCACTCGAAGCGGGCACGGCGCGACGACGATGAACTGCGGGTGGCTTTGCAAAGCGTGCCTCAGCTCGTCGCGTACCTGAAGCGGAAGAGTTCTCTTGTTGATGGCGAGGAGCGGCTTGTCGACCTGGCAGTGGTCGGCGAACGCCTGTACCGCTTGGCGCGTGACCTCAGAGGTTCACGTGCGCTCGCTGGTCAGGCAGGCAACTGGAGAGGCCTGGAAGAGGGCTGGCCACACCTTCAGACCTACTTGAGGCGCCATCGCCCGCATCAGGACTTCGTACTGCTGTCGGACCTTATCCAGCGCGTCATGGACGAGGTTCTTACGACTGCAACAACGCCTGAAGCCTAGGTTCAGCCCGGGGCTCCCTGGATTCGCGCGACCCACGGTAGACAAGATTTTCCAGGCGCCTGTAGATAGGGGAGCCCGTCACGGCTTCCCTCATCAACAGGAGCACCCTCTTGAGCGACGTTCCCTACTACATTCAGGAGATGGTCGACGACGCCAGGCTGGTTCTACCCGGACTGGACTGGCAGCCGTTGCCTTCCGGCATCGAAGCCAAGGTGATGCCCGGCATCAACATCTCCGTCGTCATCCTTGAGGACGACGCAGGCTTCTATGCTTCGTGCAGCCCGTTCGGTGAGTTGGTCGCTGTCCACGGCAAGAACATGACGCTTGAGGAAACCCTACGGGTCCTCAGTCGGCAGTTGAACAAGGTCGAAGAGGCGATCCATCACAGCCGTGAAGGCGTCGGCGTTGTAAATCCGCTGGGGCAGCGTGGCAGGTTCGAGAAGGTGGTCTGCGACCTGCTTCGCATCCTTCGCGACGCCACTGATCCCGGGATGGGGCGCAAGGTGGATGAGTTCCTCTCCACCCTGGACGAGGATGACGTGTGGCGGATCAAGGTCGTGATGTACGCCGGAAGGGAAGGAGAGACCCTCGCAGCCGTCTCTCGCTCCACGCCCTGCGAGGGCAAGAGCCTCGACAGCCTCTGCATCAGTGAGAAGACCTTGATGCTCAGGCGCTACCTGCTCACGGGCTTCTCGGCAGCCCGCGAGCAGAAGTTCGACCTCGAAGGGTTATGGACGCCGCGAGTGCGCCCCATGGTCTTCTGATCGTAACTCCGTCGCTTCAAGGTTGGCGGCGAACTTGTTACACCGGGTGAGGGCTTGCAGGAGCGGGCTCTCTCACCAGGGTGTGGAGGAAGTTATGAGCGGCATTGAAAGTGAAGGTGTGTTCGAGCCTAGTGACCGTCAGCAGAAGCAGGACGAGGCGGCTCGCCAGATACTGGACGACAGCCGAGCGGGTTTCCCCGTGTCTTTCGCCATCGGGATGGAGGACTTCGACGAGAACGAGGACTGAGAAATCCCTGGTCAACACGCGGGGGTTGGGCAGCACATTTTGCGGCGAGCCGGCCGACCCTCGCTGACCGCGTACCGGTCCCGGATGGCCTGCCGGAGCTGTCGTTCGTCCTTCGGCGAGAGGGTGTGCTTCATCCTGCCCGCCTTGTCGCCCATCGACCGCACCCCGATCTCTTGGGCGACCCGCCACGCGGTCGTGTAGCCGATCCCTTCTTCCCGGGCTACGTCAGGGATGCTGCAACGCGATGCCAGCCAGTCGGTCACACGCCTGCACTGGTCCTCCGTCAGCATGAACCGGGCGCCGCGCCGGTTCGACGTGCGCGTCACCTTGATGCCCAGGACTTCGATTGCGGCGAACACGTCCCCCTTCGACCATCCGCTGTCCCTGGCGAGCTGCGTGACCGTGTAGCCGCGATGGTGGGCGGTCCCGAGCAGTACGACCATCCTCTCGTTGATGGACTCGCGGGACCGTTCCAGTGCCGTCGCGATGGCCGCCTTGCTGGTCGTCCCCCACAAGGCGAGCAGGCGGTTGTCCTCCTCGGGCGTCCAGGGTTGACGGTGCCGCTCAGGCTTGTCGTCGTCGGTCGTCCGCCGCCCGTGCAGGGCCACCCAGCGGGACGCGGCAGCGGCCGGTGTGCGGCCGAGGGCCTTGCCGATGACCGGCCACCGGTGGCCTTCACGCCGCAGGGCGGTCAGGCGGGAATCGTCGTCGGGCGTCCAGCGTCGCTTCGGGGTCGGTGCGTTCACGAAGGACGCTACCCGGCGGGTCGAGCCATTCGACCTATTCGACTTGACCGCTGAACATCCGAGCAGTAGCCTGCGGTTCGGTACTGGCGGGCGCCAGTTCCGACGCGCGTTCAGCGCATCACCATTGATTGGAGTATCAACTCATGACCATCACTGAACGTGGCCGCTTCCTCATCGAGGCCAAGAAGAACCAGCTCGACGTGCGGGTCTCGAACCCGTCCAGCGATGACCTGATCACGCTCGGCATCGGTCTCATTGCCGCCGGGCTGCTCTTCAAGGCGCTCGCGGGTTGAGGTGGGTCCAACGCGGTGGCTGACCCGATGTTCGCGCTGACGGTCAGCCACTCCGCGCCAGGAGCCCTCAGAGCCCGAGACGAGCCGCAAGAGTTGCGAACGCGAAGCCTGCAACCAGCGGGTCCACGCCGTTGCCGAGCATCTTGAGGCGGTCCAGCCGATCGGGACCCCCATCAGCCACTCTAGGAACGCCGGCGCCAATGGCCCGCCGATGGCTGCGTTGACCGCCCAGGTCTTCCGCCGCCTCTGGGCGGGGCCTCCCGAGTTCTTCGCGTCGTTGCAGGTAGGCGTCGGCCAGCGCCCCGTGCCGTTGAGAAGGACGCACCACTCGACCGGGAAGGGCTCCACATCGCCGGAGGGCGTCACCACGTCGAGCAGGTCGCCGTTGCAGAGCCAGACCTCGCCCGCCCAGATGTCGTCCACGCCACCCCAATCGAGGTCGGCTTCGGTCACCACCACCACCGCGCCTTCCCAGAATGAAGATCCTCGCCCTGGCGTGCGTGGCGCCAACGTCTTCCGATCTGAACAGATCCCAGCAAACATCGAACCCGAGGTGTCAGGTCCCCCCTTCCCAACCCGGTAGCGGGAGGGTAGGTCCAGAATTGGCGTCCCTCGTCCTGCGCGGCGATACCGAGAGCCGTGGGCGGGACG
>JAWLBL010000002.1:0-51668 GCA_041687695.1 Myxococcota bacterium
CGTCCGCCTCCTCTCGGGCGACGCCGTCCTCGACGCGATGGTCTACACCCTCATCAACCCGGTCGAAGCCGGCCTGGTGGAGTCGTACCGAGACTGGCCCGGCCTCCACAGCAGCCCCGCCAGCTGCGCCCGCGCCCCGGTGACCTTCGCGCGCCCCGAGAAGTACTTCGACGCCCACGGTGGCCGCCCCGACGAGGTCCAGCTCACCATCATCGTCCCGCCTCAGTTCTCTCATCTCACGCCCGCCGCCTTCGCCGACCTCCTCTCTCGCCGCGTCGCCCAGGCCGAAGCCGACATCCACCGCCGCTTCGCAGCGAAGGGCCGCCGCTTCCTCGGCGTCGACAAGGTCCTCCGCACGCCCCGCAACTCCCAGCCCACCTCTTGGGAGAAGCGCCGCGGCATCAACCCGACCCTCGCCTGCCGCGACCCCGAGGCCCGCCGCCTGCAGCTCGAAGCCGACAAGCTCTGGCTCGACGCCTACACCGCCGCCCTCCTCGCGTGGCGCCAGGGCGACCGCGACACCATCTTCCCTCCCAACACCTGGAAGATGGCACGCCTGCACGGCGCCCGCACCGCGCCGCCCCTCCGCGCCCGCGCCGCCTGAGCGCCCCCGCGGCCCCAGCGCCGCGCCCCCATCCCGCTCTTCCAGGCGTCCGCTCCCCGGTCGCCCGGCCCCCGTCCATCCACTTCCCGATTTCCAGCCGCCCTCCGCCCCCTTCGCACGCCCCAAACAGCCCCTCATCCCCTCCCAGCCCCTCCCCGAGCTGCCCCGAGCACCGCTCGCGCGCCCGCCCCCCGCCTCCCCCGAAACCTCACCCTTGGTCCGGTTTCTGGTCCGGTTTCTGGTCCGGTTTCTGAATGGGCGTGCGATTCGCGGCTGGTGTTTCGCGTGGAGCCTGTCTTCAGGCTGCCGCGTCCTCGTCCTCGTCGCTGCGTTGCACCAGGACGGGGAGGATGACGCTGAGGCGGGCGCCGCCGCCGGGGGCGTCTTCGACCCAGATGCGGCCGCCGTGGTGGCGGACGATCTGGCGCGAGATGGCCAGGCCCAGGCCGATGCCAGCGGGGCCGGTGGTGGCCTCGACGCCGCGGTAGAACTTGTCGAAGACGCGCTCGCGTTCGGCGATGGGGATGCCCGGGCCCTGGTCGACGACGTCGACGCGCACGAAGCGGTCCTGCGAGATGGCGAAGCGCTCGGGCTCGGGGGCGAGCAGCAGGTCGTCGGCCAGGTCCTCGCGGTCCATGACGGCCACCGGCAGCTCGGCGCGGTCGACGACGCGCGCCTGCACGGAGATACGGCCGCCTTCGGGGCTGAACTTGATGGCGTTCGACAAGAGGTTGGTCAGCACCTGGATGAGCCGGTCGCGGTTGCCGTAGATGGTCGGCAGGCCCTTGGCCAGATCGACGTCGACCGTCTGGCGACGCACGTCGCCCACCGGACGCAGCGATGTCACCGTGGTCTCGAGCAGCTCCTTGACCTGCACCGAGACCATCGACCAGGTCATCGCCTGCGCCTCGACGTCGCTCATGTCGACCAGGCTGCCGATCATGCGCGACAGCCGCCGCATCTGGTCCGCGATGACGCCGGCGTGCTCCGCGTGCGCCCCTTCGGTCGTCGTCTGCATGCGCTGCGCGTGCAGCAGCGCGGCCGTCAGCGGCGTCTTCAGCTCGTGCGCGATGGTCTGCAGCAGCTCGGCCTTGCGCTGCTGGCTGCGGAACAGGCGCGCGTTGTCGATGAGGACCGCCGCCTGCGAGCACAGCGCCTCGAGCAGGGGCAGCCGCTTTCGGTAGGGCACCCGCGGCGGACGGCGCGAGTCGATGTACAGCAGCCCGACCAGCTCGCGGCCGCGCATCAGCGGGAAGCAGGCCACGGCGTGCAGCCCCAGGACGGCCACGCTCTCGCTGAGCTGCGCCGGGTCCCGGGCGCCGATGTCGTCCCACGTGATGGGCCGCCGCTCGCCCATGACGCGCTGCATGATGGACCGCGACAGCTGCCGGTCCTCCTCGGACAGCCCACGCCCGCCGAACCCGCGGCTGACCCGCAGCTTCGGGCGCGCGCCCTCGTCGCACAGGATGATGTGGCCCCGGTCGCCGTCGGCCATCTCCATCGCCTCGTCGACGATGCGACACAGCAACTCGTCCAGGTCGAGAATGCTGCTCATCTGCCGCGTCACTTCGAGCAACCCGGCCACCAGCGCCAGATCCGACTCGTGCCGCGAAAAGGGGATCGTATCGCCGCGGCGGGCGCTCGGCTCGAACCCGATGGTCTCGCGCGCCGCCGGCGACTCCCGCAACGCGCCGACGCCCAGCCGCTCGAGCGATGTGCCAGGCTCGGTCGGGATGTCCTCCTCGGCCAGCGCCGCCGCGGCCGCGTTCCGCAGCCCCGAGCCGTGGACCGTGTTGCCGCTCGCCGGCGCTTCCGGCGCCTCGGCGCCCAGTACGTTCAGCCCGCTGCTCGCATCCGAGCCCAGATCTGAGAACGTATCGCCGCTGACCGGCTCGCGCCCGACCAGCTGCGCGACCGTGCGCATGTCCCCGACGTCCAGCCCCTTCTGCGCCTGCCGCGCCCGATCCAGCTCGGGCTCGGCCCGCAGCCGCCGGAACAGCTTGCGCGCCTTGGGCAGGTCGGCCGCCAACCCCTCTGGCGCCAGCAGCCCCGCCGCCGCCAGCGTCGCCGCCGTGCCCACGACCCGCGCCGCGTCGTACCCCAGCCCCAGCGCCTCGAACCCCGCGCGCGCGGCCTCCAGCATCGCCTCGGCGTCGTCGGCCCGCCCCGACCGCGCCAGCGCCTCGCCCAACGCCAGCTGCAGGTGCGGCGCCTCGCTGGCCGCCCCGATCTGCTCGGCCCGCTGCACCAGCCGCTCGGCGTCCACCGCCACATCCGACGGATTGGCGCCCTCGGCCAGCGCCAGCGCCAACAGCCGCCGCTCGCACTCGAGCACCTCGTCGCGCGCCTCGATGCCGCGCGCCACCTCGAGACACGCGCTCAGGTGCTCGCGCGCCTCGGCCAGCTGCCCGGTGCGCACGTACAGCTCGCCCAGATTGCCCAGCGCCCGCGCCTCGATCTTCGGCAGCCCGTGCTCGCGCGCCAGCGTCAGCGACTCCGTCAGCAGCTCGGTCGCCAGCTCGGCCTCGCCCCGGTGCAGCGCGACCAGCCCGATGTTGTTGAGCAGGATCGCCCGCTCGATCGGGTTCCCCGTCCGGTCCGCGATGTCCAGCGCCGCCCGCCAGTAGTCGCAGGCGCCGTCCCAGTCGTCGCGATGGAACTCGACCATCGCCAGCACGTTCGACAGCTTGCCGATGCCCGACAGCCAGCCGGCCTGCCGCGCGTGCTCGAGCGCCTCGCGGAAGACCGCGCGCGCCTCGTCGAAGCGGCTGCGGCGATACAGCGCGTTGCCCAGCGCGCCCAGCGCCTCGGACGCGCCACGGGGCGACCCCAGCGCCGCGTGGGCCGCCGCCGACGCCCGGGCGTCGCGCTCGGCCTCCTCGAGCTCGCCCCGGCACCACGCCAGCGTCGCCCGCATCTTCAGCGCGCGCGCCGTGAGCGGCGCGTCCGACAGCGCCTCGGCCGTGCGCAGCGCCTCGTCGACCAGCTTGTCGGCCTCTTCCAGCCGGTTGACCAGGATGAGGTGGAACGCCAGCGACGCCGCGCTGGAGCCCGCCAGGTCCTGCTGGTCCAGCGATCGCGCCAGCTCGAGCGCCCGCCGCAGCTCGCGCTCGCCGGCCTCGGCGTCGCCGCGCTCGAAGAGCAGCTCGCCCAACCGCTGACGCGCCAGCGACTCCGCCCGCACCGTGGGCACGTCGACCAGCCCGCGCGTCGCGCTGTCGATGACGCGCTGCAACCAGTCGCGCGCGACGTCCACGTGCCCGCGGCGCCGCTCGAGGTCGGCCAGCCCCACCGCCAGCTCGTGCCAGGTGCGCCGCGCGTCGACGTCGCCCCGCGACGCCAGCGACTGCAGCTGATCCAGCGCGCGCCCCAGGACCCGCGCGGCCCGGTCGACCGCGCCCCGGCGCTCCAGCTCGCGGGCGGCGGCGGCGGCCACCGACACCGCCGTGGCCATCGCGCCCGAGCCCTCGAGGTGGCGCACGTAGTCCTCGAGGTCGACCGCCTCTCCGCGGGCCCGGCGCTGCTCGAGCTCGGCGGCCGCCGCGGCGTGCCAGGCCTCGAGGAAGTGCGGCGGGATGCCTTCGACCAGCAGGTCGCGCACCGCGCGCTGGCGGAAGCGCCAGGCCGAGCGGCTGGCCGGCGCGTCGTTCGCGGCGCCGTAGCTGGCCGCCGCCGGCTCGACCAGCTGCGCGTCGACCAGCTCGCGCAGCAGCAGCGACAGGGCGTCGGGGTCGGGCGAGGGGGCCAGCACCGCCGCCAGCAGCGCTTCGTCGAAGCGCTCGCCCAGCAGGGCCGCCGCGCTCAGCACCCGCCGCTGCAGCGGCTCGAGCGGCGCCACCGCGGCGCGGGCGATCTCGCGCAGGCCGGCCTCGGCGCCCAGCAGCGGCAAGCGGCCGCCCAGCGGCTCGGCGATGGCCCAGGCGCCCTGTCGCTCGACGATGGCGCCGCTCGCGACGAGCGCCCGCACGACGCGCAGGGCGGCGCCCGGGTTGCCGCCGCTCTCGGCGTGGACGTGGGCGACCAGCGTGTCGGGGCTGGACACGACGCCCAGCAGCGACTGCACCATCGCCTCGGTCGCCTCGCGGCCCAGGCGCGGCAGATGCACGATCTCGGGGTCCTCGCCGGCGATGGCCTCGGGCGCGCCCGAGGTGGCGGCGACGACCAGGGCCGGCCCGCCCGCCAGGCGGCTGGCCAGGCGGCGCAGGGGCAGCTGCCCGCTCGTGCCCAGGGCCAGCGCGGCGTCGACGTCGTCGAGCAGCAGGACCAGCGGCTCGCGGCGCGCCGCTTCGACCGTGGCGACGGCCAGCGCGTCGGCGGCGTCCAGCAGGCGCTCGGCGAGCGGCGCCTCGGGGCCGCCCCAGCTGGGCAGCGACGCCCCGGGCGACAGGGTCAGCCGGTCCTTGAGCTCGGCGATGACGCGCGGCGCCGAGAGGCGGTCGATCAGCCGGTCCTGCAGGCCCGCGGTCAGGCGCTTGAGCGGCTCGGTCGGGTTGACGCACCCGCCGAAGCCGACGGTCAGGCAGTCGCGCCCGGCCAGCTGCAGGCGGACGCGCAGCTCGTCGAGGAAGCGGGTCTTGCCGCTGCCGACCTCGCCCTGCACGACCAGCAGGCCGCCGGGCTCGGGCAGCGAGGCGGCGCGCGCCAGCACGGCGTCGATGGCCGCCTCCCGTCCGACGAAGCGGGCCCCGCCGGCCAGGGCGCGGCGCGGGGCGGGGGCGACCACGCTCGAGGCGGCGGTGCGGCCGCCGTCGCTGGGCCGGCGCGGCGGGGCGGTGACGCGCGAGCGCCAGGCGTGCAGGGCCGAGGTCACCTCGCGCGCGCTGGCGAAGCGATCGCGCGGGGCCTTCTCGAGCAGGCGCAGGGCGATCTCGGCCAGGGCCGTGGGGACCGCGGGGGCGCGGTCGCGCGGGTCGGGGACGGGCTGCTTGAGGTGGGCGTGCAGGACGGTGGCCAGATCGGGGCCCTCGAAGGGCGGGCGGCCCGTCAGCAGCTCGAAGAGGACCACGCCGATGGCGTAGAGGTCGGAGCTGGGGTCGGGCGGCTCGTCGCGGATGACCTCGGGCGCCATGTACATCGCGGTGCCGCCGCGCAGCGGGCGGGCGGCGTCGCGGTCGCCGGCGAGGCCGAAGTCGAGCAGCTTGGGGGCGAACTCGCTGGCGACGGCGGGGGCGACCAGGATGTTCGACGGCTTGATGTCGCCGTGGACGATGCCGCGGGCGTGGACGAAGTCGAGGGTCTCGAGGACGGCGATGAGGGCCTCGACGGCGACGACGCGCGGCTTGCCTTCGGCGAAGGCCAGGATGTCCTGGCCGGGGACGACCTCCATGGTGAAGTAGGGGCGCCGGTCGCGCGTGACGCCGAAGTCGTGGACGGCGACGATGCCGGGGTGGCTCAGCGAGGCGATGAAGCGGAACTCGCTGCCCAGGCGCGTGGCGGTGACGCCGCTGCGCAGCACCTTGAGGGCGACGTCCTCGCGGCGGACGCGGTCGTACACGCGCCAGACGCGGGACATGCCGCCCGAGCCGAGGGGGGCGCGGACCTCGTAGCGGGCGTCGAGGAGGTCGCCCAGCCCGTCGTCGAGCGGGGCGGCGGCGGGCGGCTCGGGCGTCGGGCGCGGCGGGGTGGGGGCGGGCGCGGCAGGGTGGGGCGCGACGGCCAGCGCCTCGGGGGGATCCCAGGGGCGGTCGACCTGGAATCGGGTGCGCCCGGGAGAGCTCATGGGGTCTCCGGCGGGCCGTCGGACACGGCCTGGATGGAGCCCGAGGCGTCGGAGGCGTGGACGGTCGCCATGGCGCCGGTCGCGAACGGCGCGAGGCCCCACGAGGCGCCGAGCAGGGTCTGCTCGAGGGAGGGCGCGCCGCCAGCGGCCTCTTGCTGCGCGACCTGCCAGGCCTCCGACCACTGGGCGAACCCGGGGTCGTCCTCGTCGGCGGCGACGGTGAGCGTGAACCCGCCCCAGCTGGCGGCGCCCGTGCCCTCGCGGACGGCCTCGGGGAAGACGTCGAGGTTGGTCACGAGGCGCTCGCGCGGCGGGCAGGTCGCGTCGCTGTCGCCGATGATGGCGATGCCCGCCTTGCCGATGAGCAGGCCCAGCTGGGCGGGCGTGGTCGGCTGGTCGTTGAGGAACAGGCTGCCGCCGCGGACGACGACCTGGTCGCCGCCCGGCGGCACCGCCAGGTAGCTGCCGTCGAGGATGAAGGTGCTGGGCTCGAAGCCGGCGCCGCGGCTGACCACGGGCACCCAGCGGTCGGCGAAGGCGCAGGACTCGGTCATCAGGACGCGGTCGAAGACGATGGCGGTCGGGGCGCGCTCGCCGGCCATGGCGTAGCTGCGGGCGAACAGCGAGGGCACGGGCGTCCAGTCCTCGAGGTCCTCGGGGACGGTCGCGACCGGGGCGACGAGGCCGGTCAGCCACGGGTCCTCGCCGCGCGGGGTGGTCAGGGCGCGCTGCTGGATGAACGGCATCAGCGCCTCGGCGTCGACGCCCAGGATGAAGGTGCTGGGCTCGAAGCCGGCGCCGGTCGCCGAGAACGAGGCGAGGGTGCGGAAGGTGACGCGCTCGAAGCGGGCGAAGCCCAGCGGGACGGTGGCCGTCTCGGGCAGGGCGTGCATCGGCCCGTCGAGGATGGCGTCGACGCCGAACTCCCACATCGTGCCGGCGTCGGCCGGGGCCGAGGCGAACAGGACGCGGCCGCTGGCGTCGGTCTCGCCGATGACGTCGTGGCGGGTGTCGCCGCGGAAGTGGGCCAGGACCGTCACGCCTGGCAGCAGGCCGTTGTCGTCATCGATGACCTCGACCAGGGCGACCGCGCGGCGGCGGCCGGCGCCGTCCTCGACCAGCGTGAGCACCGGGTTGACGAAGCGGTCAGGGCCGGCCGTGATCTTGGCCTTGGCGGCCAGCTTGATGGCGCGCGAGGCGTTCACGGCGCCGGCGCCGTGCAGGGTGTCGAAGCCGGCCGCGTCGTCGAAGCCGGGCAGGTGCGCGGCGCCGACCTGGAGCATCAGCGGGACGTCGGCGGGGTCGGCGCCGGCGCTGAGCATCAGGGCCGCGACGCCGGCGACCTGGACCGTGGCGGCCGACGTGCCGGTGACGAGGTACCAGCCGTACCCATCGCCCTCGGGGGTCGGGCCCATCGCCGGGATGCCGTCCGGATAGCCGTCCAGGTTGTAGTCGTGGGTCGACGAGCCGCCGGGGCCGATGACGTCGATGGCGGCGCCGTAGCCCGAGTAGTCGGCGCGGCGGAGCTTGTGGAGCGCGGGCGCGCCGTCGGCGACGTGCTTGATGGCGAGGCGGCCGGCGCCGACGGAGACGACCGAGCCGAAGGCGGCGGGGTAGGAGACCTCGTTGCCGCCGTGGTTGCCGCTGGCCGCGAGGACGACGATGCCGGCCTGTTGGGCGGCGGTGATCGCGCTCGACAGCTCGGCGGACGGGATGAAGCCCTCGGGGAAGGCGAGCGACATCGAGATGACGTCGACCTGCTTGGCGATGGCGTGGCGCAGGCCGGCCGCCAGGGCCGCCTCGGAGCCGACGCGATCGGCGTCGAGGACCTTGATGGGCAGCAGGGTCACGTCGGGCGCGACGCCGGGGAAGGCGCCGTCGGCGGCGAGGAGGCTGGCCATCAGGGTGCCGTGGCCGTTGTCGTCGGCCGGGTCGTCATCGAGGTTGACGAAGTCGACGCCGGGCAGGACGGGGACGTGGGCCAGAGCGGGCGCGGCCGGGTAGCCGTCGGCGGCCAGGGTCAGGCCGGTGTCGAGGATGGCGACCACGACCGGGCGGCCCAGCTCGTCCCGGAAGCGCAGGCCGTCGATGCCCAGGGCATCGCGGTGCCAGGCTTTGGGCCCGCCGGCCGGAGCGGCGGCCGACTTGGGCTTGGGCAGATCGATGCCCGGGCCGTCGCCGTTGGTCGGGTCCTTCTTCTTGGGGCCCTTGCCGCCGTCCTTGCAGTGCGGGTTGCCCTTGCCCTTGCAGCCGGGGTGGTCGCCGTCGGCGAAGGGGTCGGCGCCGCCATCGGCGCCGCGGGCGAGCGGATCCCGGCGGACGTCGATCACCTCGGCGGAGGCGCGGAGGTGGGCGGTGGCCTGGCGGACGTCGGCGCCGGGGCCGAGCTGGATCCAGGCGACGGCGGCCGTGGGCTCGACGTAGACGACGCGGCCGCCGGCCTGCGTGGCCAGCGCGGCGAGCCGGGCGTGGGGGCCGTCGGGGGCGCCGGCGCGGCCGAGCAGGCCGAAGGTGCCGTAGGCGGCGGGGGCGTCCGCGGCGCCCTCGAGCAGCGCGTCGCCGAGCTGGCGCGCGAAGCGGGGCTCGAGCGTCGCGATCAGGCGATCGGGCGCCAGGGAGACGCGGCCCATCGCCGCGGGCGCGAGGGCCGTGGAGGCGGTCGCCGTCGGAGCGGGCGCGGCCGCGGCGGGCGCGGAGACGGGCGTCGCGGCCGATCCCGGCCCCTCACAGGCGGCCAGCGTCAAGGACGCGAGGGCCATGAGGGCAGACGCTCCGAGCCGGAGCCCCCGTGTCACCACGCCACGCCCCGAGGCCGCGTCGGCCCCCTGGCGGGCGGAAGTCTCTCGGTGGTCTCGTGGACACGTATTCATGGTCGCACCCTCTCTGCTCACTCACAGAGTACCGCATGGGTTGGGGGACCCGTCCGGCCGATCGTGGGCCGCCGCGGCGTGAAGGGCGTAAGTTGCGGATATCAGGTGGGATTCGGAGTCTGTACGGACCGCGTGGGAGGTGTGGCAACATGCCGCACGCCTGTGGCATGCGGCCGCACCCCCGGTGGGGGATCCCGAGATCGCTGGCCGAACGCGCGGGCGATCGCGACGGAGGGCCGGCCCGCCGCGAGTGTGCAGAAAGTGCGGAGTGACGCGCCCGCCCTGGCGTCGTGAGCGAACCGGAGCGCCGTTTGTAACCGGCGTCAGTCGCGCTGGAACTGGGCGGCGTCGAGCCCGTGCTTTCTGAGCAGGCGCCACAGGCTCTTGCGCTCGTGGCGCGCTTCGCGGCTGGCCCGCGACAGGTTACCGCGGGTGCGCTCGAGCAGCGCCTCGAGGTAGGCCCGCTCGAACCGGTCGATGGCTTCGGCGCGCAGCTCGGAGAAGGGGCGCGCGAGGTCGAGCGGCCCGGTGGCGGACCCGGCCGTGAGCTGGAGGTCGTCGGCGGCGACGATCTCGGCGCTGCCGGCGAGGACGAGCGAGCGGTGGATGACGCTCTCGAGCTCGCGCACGTTGCCTGGCCAGTCGTGCTGCTCGAGCCGTCGCAGCCCCTGCGAGGTCAGCCCCCGGAAGCGCCGCGCGTGCAGGCGGTTGAAGCGGCCGATGCAGTGCTCGACCAGCAGCGGGATGTCGGTCGGGCGCTCGCGCAGCGGGGGCAGGCGCAGCGACAGCGTGGCCAGCTGGTACCACAGGTCCTCGCGCAGCCGGGGCGCGCCGCGGAGGCTGGAGATGTCGTGCCGCGTCCCCGCGATGACGCGCACGTCGGCGCCGGCCTGCGGGCCAGCGGTCGTGCGGTGCTCGCGCGTCTGGATGAGGCGCAGCAGACGCGCCTGGACGCCAGGGCCGAGGCCGCCGATCTCGTCGAGGAAGAGCGTGCCGCCCTCGGCGTCGGCGACCAGGCCGCCGTCGCCGCCGCCGGCGCGGTCCGAGCCGCCGCCACGGCCGAACAGCTCGGCCTCGAGCTGGGCGTCGGGCGCCGAGGCGCAGCTAGCGACCACGAAGGGCCGGTGCGAGCGCGGGCTGCGGGCGTGGATGATGCGGGCCAGCAGCTCCTTGCCGGCGCCCGGCTCGCCGCCGATGGTGACCGGCATGGGCGATCGCGCGATCGTCTCGACCTGGCGCAGGATCTCGCGGATGGGTGGGGACTGCCCGATGAAGACCGGCGCGGCGGGCGGCGCGGCGGGCGGCGCCTCGCGGGCGGCGGGGGGCGCGGGGAGCGCGGCGGGGGCCGCGACGAGCAGCCTCAGGCGATGGACCAGCAGCGGGTCCAGGAAGTCGTGCGAGACGATGTCCCGGGCGCCCGACGCCAGGGCCTGCGCCACGGTCTCGGGCCGCCGCCGGTCCAGGATCGCCAGGACGGGCAGGGGCGCTTCGCCGCTCGGACCGGCGCGACCCGCCTCGATGAGCGCCCGCGGCGCGTCGGGGGTGCGCCGGCCGTCGACCAGCACCGCCGCGAAGCGCTCGGTGGTCAGCATGCGCCGGCTCTCTTGCGCGCTGGCGCAGGCGACGACCAGGAAACCGTGCGCGTCCAGCAGGACCTGGACCTTCTGCTGGAGCACCGGATCGGGTGCGACCAACAGGACCCGGACCGAAGGGGGTGTGTCACCGTGCCACATGCGCGGCAGGTTACCCGACCCGGGCCGCCGGACGGAAGCTCGCGTCAGGGCGCGTTACGCGCCGGGCGTCCTCAGTCGTCCTTCGCGCCGGCGGCGATCCACTCGCGGACGCGCTTGATGCGGCAGTCCGGGTCCATAGGCGTGGGCGCGCCGAAGGGCATCAGGTCGCCCTCGCCGACGGCGGGGGCCTCGAGCTTGTGCACCAAAAAGGACGCGTCCGGATCACCCGGGACCACGCGCAGCTTGCCAGGCGCCTTCAAGGCCGGGACGTCGACCAGCGCGGCCCACGACTTGCCGGGCGACAGGTCCAGGTTGCCGGACTTCTTGGCGCCCGAGGCGCTGTGGCAGGCCCCGAAGGCGCAGGATTTGTTGAAGTATTCGGTCTGTAGCGACGACAGGGTCGCCTCGATCTCGCAGTCGTCGACCGGCGGCAGCTCGGCGGCGACGTCTTCGGTGGCGCTGTCGTGGGCCGCGTCCGAGCCCCCGTCGACCGTCACGTCGGGGTCGGGCTCGGAGGTGTCGTCGGCAGGCCCCTCGTCGGGCTGGTCGGCGTCGTCAGCCTTGGCGTCGTCGCCCTGGCCGTCGCCCTGGGCGGTGTCGGGCGTGGTCGACGGGGTGCCCGCGTCGTCACAGGCCGGGGCGGCCAGCGCGAGGGCGGCGGCGAGGGCGAGGGAGCGGACGGACGAGCGCAGCGACATGAGGACCTCCGAGGGCGAGTGGATACCCGAAGGCCGGCCTCGACGCCAACCGGAACCGTTCGATCGCCCACGCCTGGCGATGGACCCCACCGCCTCGGCGTCTATAGTGCGGGCCGATGAGCGACCCCGACACCAGGATCCGACCCGAGCGCCTGCGCGCCGGCCACGTGGGCCCAGGCTCGGTCGACGCCTTCGGCCCGGGCGCCGAGCTGCTCGGCACCCTCGACGGCCGGCCGGTGCGCGTCGTCGGCGCCGTCCCCGGTGACCGCGGCCTGCTGCGGGTCACCCACGTGGGCCAGCACCAGACCTGGACCCGCCTCGAGCGGCTCGACGCGCCATCGCCGCATCGCGTCCCGGCGCCGTGCCCCGTCTGGCAGATCTGCGGCGGCTGCCCCTGGCAGGCGGCCTCGCTGGACGCGCAGCGCGCCGCCCGCCTCGACGCCCTGCGCGCCTCCCTCGGCCCGCTGCTCGATGGCGTCACCGTCCACCCCTGGGCCACCGCCCCGGTCCCGACCGCCTACCGCACCCGCGCCTGGATGATGGTCCGCGGGCGCCCCGGCCGCCTCCGCCTCGGCTTCTTCGCGCCGGGCACCAACGATCTGATCGCCGTCGAGCGCTGCGTCGCCCAGCACCCCGCCATCGACCAGGCCCTGTCTGCGGCGCTCGCCCTGCTCGACCAGCGCGCCCTGACGGCGTGCGCGGCGCCGGCGACGACGGCCTCGTCCGCGCGCTCGGCTTCCGCCTCGACCCCGCCAGCGGCCGCGGACCGCTGACCGTGGTCGCCTCGCGCCCCGACCCCGCCTTCGCCGAGCTGGCGCCCGCGCTGCTGGACCTGCCCGCCGTCTCCGGCGTCTTCCTCAACGTGCAGCCCGCCGACGGCGGCCCGGTCGTCGGCCCCGACACCCACCACCTGGCCGGCGCCCTGCGCCACCCGGTCACCTTCGACCTGGGCGATGGCGCGGCCCTGTCCCTGTCGCTCGGCCCCACCGCCTTCGTCCAGACCAACCACGCCGCCGCCGAGGCGCTGTTGCGGACCGTCGCGACCCTCCTGCCGGCGCGCATGGACCACCTGGCCGACGTCTACGCCGGCGCCGGCGCCTTCGGCCTGGCCCTGCGCGACCGCGCGCGACGCGTGACCCTGCTCGAGGACGCGCCTGCCGGCGTCTCGGACGCCCACTTCAACATCGCTGCCCTCGGCGCCGGCCACGTCGCCCTGATGCCCGGCGACGCCGCCGAGCGCCTGGCCCGCCTGGTCGCCCTCGACCCCGTCCCCGACGCGGTCGTGCTCGACCCGCCCCGCGCCGGCTGCGCCGAGCCCGTCCTGGCCGCGCTCGAGCGCCTGGCCCCCGGCGCCGTCGTCGTCTACGTCTCGTGCGGCCCCAAGTCGCTCGCCCGCGACCTGCGCCGCCTGGCGGCCGCCTTCGCCACCACCGATCTGATCCCGCTCGACATGTTCCCCCACACGCCGCACCTCGAGACCGTCGTCCGCCTCGTCCGCCGCTGACGGGTCGAGTGGCGACGGCCGCCGAATCCTTGTAAGGTCGGCGGCCTCTTGGAGGAGGCAGCATGAGGCGAACGAATCTGGCCGGGGCGCGCGCCCTGGTGGCGAGCATGGCGATGGCGGCGCTGGTGTGGCCGCTGGCGGGCTGCGACGAGGACCCGGCCGGGACGCGCGACGCCGACGTGATCGCGCCCGACATCGTGCCCAGTGAGTGTCAATACGATCAGCAATGCCAGGGGCAGGTGACCACGGGCACCTGCGAGGTGGCGCGCTGCGTGTCCGGCCGCTGCGAGGCCGTCGCGGCCCCCGTGTGGTCGCCGTGCGAGCTGGCCGGCGCCGGCGAGTGCGAGCGCGGCGGGTGCAACCCCCAGGGCGCCTGCGTCCTGGTCACCGCCGACAACGGCACCCCGTGTGACACCGGGGCGTGGAACGAGTGCGTGGGGTTCCAGTGCCAAGGCGGCCTCTGCCAGGAGCTCGCCGTCAAGACCTGCAACGACGACAACCCGTGCACCGACGACACCTGCGTGCCCGGCACGGGCTGCGTGTTCTCGGCGAACGCGGCCTCCTGCGACGACCTGAACCCGTGCACCGGCGGCGACACCTGCGCCGAGGGCGTCTGCGTCGGGACCGAGATCCTGTGCCAGTGCGACGTGGACGCGGACTGCGCCGCCTTCGACGACGGCGACCTGTGCAACGGCGTGCTGATGTGCGACGCGGCGGCCGGCCTGTGCGTGCCCAAGCCGAACAGCGCGGTCACCTGCGACCAGGACGACGTGCCGCAGTGCCAACAGCGCGCGTGCGTGCCTGCGACCGGGCAGTGCCAGCTGACCGCCGGCCCCGACTTCGAGGCCTGCGACGACGGCGACGCCTGCACGGGCTGCGCGCCCGGCGAGAGCTGCGCGCAGAAGGACTTCTGCCAGGGCGGCGTGTGCAAGGCTGGCCTCGGCGAGCCCTGCCAGTGTGACGAGGACACCGACTGCGTCGTGTTCGACGACGGCGACCTGTGCAACGGGGCGTGGACCTGCCAGGACGGGACGTGCGCGCTGGCCGAGGACTCCGAGGTCGACTGCTCGCTGCAGCAGGCGCCGCCGTGCCAGGCGCTGGTGTGCGACCCGGAGACCGGGACGTGCGGGGCCGAGCCGCTCGAGGACGGGGCCGCGTGCGACGACGGCGACGCCTGCACCGGCGGCGACAGCTGCCAGGCGGGCGAGTGCGTGGCGGGCGCCGAGGACCTGTGCGCGTGCGAGGCCGACGAGGACTGCGCCGGGTTCGACGACGGCGCGGTGTGCAACGGGACGTGGACCTGCCAGGACGGCGCCTGCGCCTTCGACCCGGCGACCGTGGTCGACTGCTCGGGCGAGGTCGTCGGGGCCTGCCAGATCGCGGTCTGCAGCGAAGAGGTCGGCGGCTGCGACGTCATCGCGGCCGACGACGGGACGGCCTGCGACGACGGCGACGCCTGCACCGGCGGAGACGCGTGCCAGGCGGGCGCGTGCGTCGCGGGCGAGGTCGACGCCTGCGCCTGCGAGGACGACCTGGCCTGCGCCGGGTTCGACGACGGCGACCTGTGCAACGGCACATGGGTCTGCGAGATCGCGCAGGGCGAGACGGTCGGCACGTGCGTGGCCGACCCGACGCCGGTGACGTGCACGACCGAGGCACAGTGCGTGACGGTGGCGTGCGTGCCGGCGACCGGGCTGTGCGAGGAGACCATCCTCGAGGGCGGCGAGCCCTGCGACGACGACGACCTGTGCACCAGCGGCGAGACCTGCGCGGCGGGCGGCGTCTGCACGCCGGCCGAGACGGTGACCTGCGAGAGCGTCGGCCAGTGCAAGTCCAACACGTGCGACCCGGCGAGCGGCGAGTGCGTGGAGGCGAACCTGGACAACGGGACGCCCTGCGACGGCGCCCTGGCCTGCTTCACGGGCGATCAGTGCATGGGCGGCGTCTGCGTCGACGGCCTGGAGCTCGACTGCGACGCCTGCCCGTCGAACCCGCTCTGCCTCTGAGGCCGTCGAGCTGGTCGGAAGATCTCGGGGAACCCGCCGGTTGCGAGCGCAGTCGGCGGGTTCCGCGTCCGAAATCCGCTCCGGCTGCTTGAATACCCCCGCCTCGCCCCCGTCTGAGCCCTCGCGCCGGTCACGGAACCCGCCGCTCAGGAGACCCGCCATGCGAATCAGCCCCCTCCTCACCCCCCTCGCGGCCCTCGTGGCCCTCGCCGTCGCGAGCCCCGCCTTCGCCCAATACGAGGGCGGTGAGGTCTACGACCACGCCGACGACGGCGGCGACGACTTCGAGATCCCACAGGTCGACCGCTCGGGGTGGATCTGGGTCGACGGCCACTACGACAGCCACGGCGAGTGGATCGAAGGCTTCTACCGCGAGCCGCACCGCGACGGCATGGTCTGGATCGACCCGCACGTCGCCGAGGACGGGGCGACCATCGCCGGCCACTGGCGGCCGATGCAGGCGGCCCCCTCCGGCCACCTGTGGGAGGACGGCTACCGCGACGACGAGGGCTACTACGTCGCCGGCTACTACCGCGAGGTGGCGCGCCCCGGGTTCACCTGGGTGGCGGGCTACTACGCGGGCGGCGTGTACGTCTCGGGCTACTGGCGCCCCCTCGCCGAGCGCACCGGCTACGTCTACGTCCCCGGCCATGTCGGCTACGACGGCTACTGGGTGCCGGGCCACTGGCGCGAGGTGTCGCGGCCCGGCTACGACTGGGTCGACGGCTACTACGCGGGCAGCGTCTGGCACTGGGGCTACTGGCGGCCGCTGTCGGTGCGCGCCGGCTACCTGTGGGTGCCCGGCTACGTCGTCAACGGCGTGTACGTCGACGGCTACTGGCGCGTCGGGCACCGCAGCGGCTACTCGTGGGTCCCCGGCCACTACTACGGCGGGCGTTGGGTCGCGGGGTACTGGCACCACGGCCACTGGCGCCCGACCCGGCACCACCGCGTCGTCTACTACGCCAACTACCACCACCGCCGCGGCTACGGGCACTACCACCACCGCCACTACAAGCCGCGCCCGGCCCACTACGTCGGCAAGAGCCACGCCGGCGTCCACAAGGCCAAGGGCTCGGGCCATCCGGTCAAGGCGGTCGGCGGCAAGAAGGCGGCGCCGGCCCACAGCGCCCAGCCGGGCCGCCGCGACGGGCAGCGCCCCTCGGCCTCGCCCAGCCGCCGTGACGACGGACGCCGCAGCGCGACCCCGAACCACCGCGCCTCGAACCCGCGGCAGCCGGCGGCGCCCCAGGGCGGCCGCGCCGGAGCCGACCGCGGTGGACGCCGCGGCGCCGAGGCGACCCCCGGCTCGCGGGGCGCCTTCGACGGCCGCCGCAGCGCGACCCCCCAGCGCTCGGCCACCCCCCGCTACGACGAGCAGCGCAGCGGCCGCCGCGGTGACGCGGCCTCGCAGCCCTCGCGTGGCTCGCGGCCTCAGGCCACGCCCCAGCGCACCCCGTCGCGCGGTCACCAGGCGACCCCGCCGTCGCGCCGGTCGCAGCCGCAGCGCGCGACCCCGCCGTCGCGTCCGACGCAGCCGCAGCGTGCGACCCCGCCGTCGCGCTCGTCGCAGCCGCAGCGCGCGACCCCGCCGTCGCGCAGCCCCTCGCGCGACAGCTTCGGCGGCCGCAGCGCGACCCCCTCGCGCGGCAGCTTCGGCGGCGGCTCCTCGTCGCGTCCGCAGCGCGCCTCGAGCCCCTCGCGCTCGGGCGGCGGCTCCCGCGCCATGCCCTCGCGCTCGGGCGGCGGTCGGCCCTCGGCCGCGCCCAGCCGCGGCGGCCGCGGCGGTCGCGGGCGCTGAGCCGGCGCGTCGGCGGCGCTCCAGAACGACGAAGGGCGGCCCCACAGGGTCGCCCTTCGTCGTTTCGAACCCCGCCGGCCGGCGCCGGCGTCGGCGCTCAGGGCGTGGTCGCCTCGACGACGTCGATCGACAGCGACCCGCTGGCCTGGGCGTTGGCGTCCGGCCACGAGATCGTGAAGGCGCAGGTGCCGACCTCCTTGCCCTTGACGGTCACCCAGCCGAAGCTGTTGGTCGGCGTGTCCTCGCTCTCGGGCGCCGTGCCGGTCGGGGTGACGTCACAGACCTCCGGCGAGTCGTTGGTGACCGCGACCTGGGTGAGGGCGCCGCAGACCGCCAGATCGCCGACGGTCGGCACCACGTTCACCACGCTGGTCCCGTCGACCTTCACCTGGCGCGTCGAGATCCGGTGGAAGGCGGCGCCGTCGATCGCCGACAGCTCGACGAGGCGCAGCGTCAGGGCGGCGTCGTCGATGGTCGACGTCATCGTCACGTCGCCCGGGGTCGTGCCCGTTCGGAAGACCATGAACTGCTGGCTGGTCGAGGTCTGGTCGAGCGCCAGGCCGTCCTCGGGCGCCAGGGTCACCGGCCAGTAGCCGTAACCGACGACCGGCTGCCCGCTGGCCAGCTGCAGCTCGTAGACCACGGCCGCGTCCACGTCGACCGGATAGGCGGCCGTCTCGCCCGTGGCGCAGGCGTGGCTCAGGACCAGCTTCTTCGCCTCGCGGACCTGCAGCGTGATGTGGTCCGCCTGCTCGGTGCCGTTCGACACGTTGCCCCGGACGTCCAGGCGGGCGCCGCCGTCGGCCACGCCCTGCACGATGACCCGGTTGCCCGAGAAGCTGTGGACCTTCATGACGCTGGCGTCGTCGCTGGTCGCCTGCGTCACCTCGACCGTCCGGTTCGTCCCGGCCTGGGCGACGCGCAGCTGCAGCTTGGCGCCGGCCGCCAGCGGCTTGCCCGTGTCGAGCGGGTCGTCGTCGGCGGCGTAGCTGAAGGTGAAGTTGCCCTCCTCTCCGGAGAGCGTGGTCTCGCAGGCGGGCGCGACGGCGGCGAGGCCGGCGAACAGGCCGAGCCGCGCGCAAACGCGTGAAATCGTCATGGATGGGCTCCTGATGGGGCGCGGCGAAGGGCCGCGGTCGAACGCATGCCCCTGCATACCCGGCGCGCGCGCTCGCCGCCAGTTTGCCCGCCCCCGCTGCGTCCGCTCGGCGGCCCCGTCAGGGCTTGGCGCTGTCGGTGTAGCAGCCCTTGGCGGCCGACGCGCACGGCCCCCCCTCCAGCTGCGACTGCTGCATGCAGGTGACGAGCTGGTCGCCCGCCTTCCCCTTGCACGACTGCTCGAGGCAGATGAACAGCAGCGTCGCCCACATCTGCGCCGAGTGCCGGCCGTCGAGCAAGCACCCGTACGAGCACTCCTGGTCACCCTTGCAGTCCTGGCTGCAGGCGATGATGTCGAGGCACGAGTCGTCGCCGTGCGAAGGGTAGAAGCAGCTGGCGCCGCTGACCGGGCAGTGCTGGGTCAGGCAGATCCACGACGCCATCGAGTCGGTGTCCGTCGAGCACTGGTGGTCTTCGACGCAGGTCTGGAGCTTGTCGAAGTCGGAGCGCGCCGTGGCCGTGGCCAGCGCCTTGCACGTGTCCAGGTTGCAGAAGGGGTCACCCGGCTCGCACAGATCGAGGCACGCCAGGATGCCGCCGCAGGTCTCGGCCCGGCACGTCCCGGCCTCGCAGACCCACAGGTCGGGGCACGGCGCGGCGGCCACCCACTTGCCCCCGTCGCACATCTCGATCACCCGCGGCGCGGCCCCACAGCGCTGCTCGCCCGGCTCGCAGCTCTCGACCGCGTCCGGTGTCTTCACGTCCTCGACGGTCTCGGTAGCGACGTCCGGCGCGGTCAGCGTATCCCCGGCCCCGACCGCGTCGCCTTCCTCCTTGGTCTCGGGCGTGTCTGAAGCCGGCAGCTCGGCGCTCCCCTGGGGCGTCTGCTTGACCTCGAGGCATCCCCCGGCCGCCAGGACCAGCACCCCCATCGCCCACCAACGGCCACCTACGCGCATCGCCGACCCCCCCTTTGCACCATGGGCCCGATCCTAGCGCGGACGGACCCGCGAGTTCCACCTCGCGCCTGCGGCGGCGGTCACAGGTGCTTGGCCAGGCTCTTGGCCAACGTCGCGGCCAGCGCGTCCAGCGCCCGCGAGTCGCTCTCGGTGAACCCCGAGACCCCCGGCGCGTCGACCAGCACCAGCACCGCGAGCAGCCGCGCGCGGTGGCGCACCGGCACCCACAGCAGCGAGTCGACGCGCAGCGCGGTCGTCCGGCGCTGCGGACGCTCGTAGCTCAGCACGGCGTCGAGATCGACCAGGCGCGTCGCCGCCTCGCGGTCGACCACCAGGTCGGCCAGCCAGCGCTCGAGGTGCAGCTTGGCGCGCGTGACGTCGGACGCCGAGGCCCCGAGCGCCGTCACCACCTGGAAGCGGTCGAGCCGCGGCGTCGGTAGCAGCAGCTGGATGCCGCCGCAGGCGATGTGGTCGCGCGCGAGGTCGAGCGCCGCGTCGATGACCTGCTCGGCCGTCAGGTGGGGCCGCTCGAGGTCGGGCAGGGCGCGCGTCAGCACCTGCCCGCCGTCGGGGCGCGGCGGCGGCGTCGGCGGCGCGCGGCGCGCGGCCCGGGGCGGCTGCGGCAGCGCGGCCATGCGCTCGGTGGGCCGCTGCTGGGCTCGATCCATGTCGTCGCGCGTGGGCGAGGGCCCGTGGACCCGCGGGTCGAGCGCCTGCAGGACCTGCGTCGGCGCCTGCTGGGCCCGCCGCAGCCGCGCGCCGTCGCCCGGCTCCGCCGCGGCCGGTTCGCCCCGGGCGATACGCCGGGCGACCGCCGGGTCGATGGCGGCGACCTGCATCGTGGGCGCGGCCTGCGGGTCGTAGCGGCGCGGCGGCTCGGGCGTCGCGCTGGGCGGCGGCTCGGGTGTCGCCTCGAACGCGCCCTCGAGCCGCGGCAGCGGCAGGTCCACCTCGGTGCGGTCGACCGGCTCGTCGTCGGCCGGCGGCGCCGCGACCTCGGGCCTCGCTCGCACCGAGAACAGGCGGGGGTCGTCGCCATAGGGGTCGGTGCGCGGCCGCTCGTCGCCGACGAGCGGCTCGGGGTCGGCCACGTCCAGGCGCACCGGGACCGGCCGGGTGGGGCGCGCGCCGAGGCGGGGCTCGGTCGAGGCCGTCGCCGACAGGGCCGGGTAGCGGCCGGCCGGCGCGCGTTGGCGGAAGGGGTTGGCCGGGCGTGGCTCGAGCGCGCCCGCGGGGATCCGCCCGCGCATGGTGTCGGTGGCGGTCTGCGGCGGCGGCGGCAGCGGAGAGGGCGCCGGCGGCGTCGGCGTGTCGGCGGGCGCGGCCGGCGGCGCCAGGTGGCGGACGAAGAAGGTGCGGCCCCGCGAGTCGTCGTGGACGCGGCGCGTGCCGTCGGGCTGCGTCGTGCAGCGCACCGCCGGCGGCAGCGGGTCCTGGCCCAGCTCGTCGAGCCCGAGCCGCATCGCCTCGAGCCAGTCGGCGGCGTCGACCTGCAGGGTCATCTGGACGGCCGACGGGTTCGCGCCGGGCACGGTGATCTCGAAGGTCGGCATCGGCGGGACACCTGCGACTTGCGGGCGAGGGCGACACGCTAACACCCGCGCCCGGAGCCCGACAACCGCATGGGCGCACAGGCGCACAGGCGCACAGGCGCATGGGCGCACAGGCGCACAGGCGCATGGGCGCACTGGCGCATGGGCGCACTGGCGCATGGGCCACGGGTGCCTGGGCGGGCCGACGCGCGCGCGTGCGGCGGGGGGCAGGCGTGGGCGGCGGCGGCGGGGCCAACCGGACGGATGCAGCGGGCAAGGGGCTGTGATATGGGGGCGCCATGCCGAGGGTCACTGAGGATCAGCCGCTCACGCCCGCCCGCGGGGCCGCGCTGGGCGCCAGGGGGGTGGCGGGTGAGGTCGGCGCGGACGAGCTGGTCGCGCGGATCGAGGGGCGCGTCCATGGGGCCGCCGCCGGGGACGTGCTGCGGCTGCGGCGCGAGGCGGCGCGCATCCTCGACCTGGGCGCGGCCGCGCTCCTGGCGTGGCTGGACGCGACGCTCGTGGGGGACGAGGCGGCGGCGCGGCTCGAGGCGATGCGCGAGGTCGGCGTCCTGGGCGTGGTGCTGCCCGAGGTGGCGGCGCTGGTGGGGTTCCATCGGTCGTCGCCGGTGCACCACAAGGACCTGTGGACGCACACGCTCGAGGTGCTGACGACCACGCCGCCCGACGCGGATCTCCGCTGGGTCGCGCTGATGCACGACGTCGGCAAGGTGGCCACGCGCGAGGTGGGCCCCGACGGCAAGGTGACCTTCTGGCGGCACGAGCGGGTCGGGGCCTTCCTGATGCGCGGGGTGGCGGCGCGGCTCGGGATGGCGCCGGCGCGGGCCGAACGCATCGCCTTCGTCATCGAGCACCACGCGCGCGTCAACGCCTACGAGCCCGAGTGGACCGACCGGGCGGTGCGGCGCCTGATGCGCGACGCGGGCGAGCGACTGCCGGATCTGCTGGCGTTCTCGGGCGCCGACTTCACGACCAAGCGGGCGGCGCGGGCGGCGCGGATTCGGCGCAGCCTGGCGCACCTGTCGGCGCGGCTCGAGCGGCTGCGCGGGCAGGACGAGGCGGGGCGGGCGCTGCCGTCGGGACTGGGGCACGCGCTGGCGCGGGCGCTGGGGCTGGCGGGGCCCGAGCTGGGCGAGGCGATGCGCTGGCTCGAGGCGCGGGTGGCCGACGGGGCGCTGCCACGCGGGGCCGAGGCCGAGGTCTACGTGGCGGCGCTGCGCGAGCGGGCTCAGAACGGGTAGAGGAACTCGACGTGCAGGCGGCTGCCGGGCTCGTAGCCGCCGCAGGTGACGCTGCCGTCGGTCAGCGTCACGAACCGCTGACAGCGGGCCGGGCCGATGATGGCGCCCCAGTCCAGGCGGATGGGGAACTGGCCGAGCAGCAGGTACCGCAGGCCCACCCCGCCCGAGAAGCGGAAGGTGCCGGGCGTCAGCTCGGCGTGGTTGGCCGCCAGCGCGCCCATGTCGAGAAAGAGCGCGGTCCAGATCGAGGGCCGAACGACGGGGATGCGGACCTCGAAGTTGCCGTTGACGAGCACGTTGCCGCCGAGGCTCATGCGCACCTGCTCCTCTGAGGGACATGCGGGAGCGTTGGGCCTGGGGAGCAGCTGGCCCGAGGCGTCGTAGCGCCCGACGCCGCCGTCGTCGAAGCCGCGCATGCCGTTGGAGCCGCCCAGCGTGAAGCGCTCGTTGGCCGGGAGCGGCACGCACTCGCTCGCGGTGCTGCCGCCGTAGCGCACAAAGCCGGCGAGGATGATGTCCTCTACGGACAGGGCGCCGCGGGCAGCCAGCTCCCACTTGAGGAAGTTGCTGAAGGTGACGTTCTGGTCGCCCGGCTCGAGCGACTGGGCCGAGATGCCCGACAGCGACGTGGACAGGGCGAAGCCGCTGGTGGGGTGCAGAGGGTTGTCCTGCTCGTCCCAGCGCCAGCGGGTCGCCAGGCGGAACTGCGGGTCCAGGTTGGTGAAGTCGTAGAAGGGGGTCGGCTCCTCGATGCCCTCCACCCGCGGGTCCGGGTCGTTGGGGTCCTCGAAGCGGATGAAGCCGGCCGAGGCCTCGAGGTTGACCGACATGCGCTCGGCGAGCGGGATGGTGGCGACGGCCAGGAGGCTGTACTCGGTGCGGTCGAAGATCTCGGTGACGCGGTCCAGCTCGGCGATGAGGGTCATCTCGAGCCGGATGTCGGTGTCGAACAGGCGCGGGGTCATCCAGCGCGGCTTCAAGCTGAGCTTCTGCAGCCAGTCCTGAAACGAGAAGCCCCACTCGAAGGGGATGCGCAGCTCGTGGGCGAGGCCGCGGAAGTTCTCGTCGATGTAGGCGGCCTGCAGGACGAACAGGATGTTGGGGACGCGCAGCGGGAAGTAGCGCGACATGCCCGTGGTCGAGCGGTCCGAGGCGCTGACCGCGTGGCCGAAGATGGACGCCCAGGTGGGCGGGATGCGGCCGAGCTGCTCGTCCGCGTTGGCGCGCTGCACGCTGCGGATGCCGGCGGCCAGATCCAGGAACAGGTAGTCGCGCTCGACGACGACCACGACCAGCGCGATGTGCTTGCGCGGCGGGTTCTCGGCCAAGCCGATGGTGTCGATGCGGACCGACTCGAAGACGCCCAGGTTTCGCAGCTTGCGCGTGGCCTCGACGACGTCGCCCTCGTTGAACGGCACGCCGTAGCTCGGCAGGTCGCGCGTCAGGATCTCGTCGTGGGTCTTGAAGTTGCCGCGCCAGAACACCTCGCCGACGAAGACCTGCGACCCCTCCTCGATGACGATGGTCAGCGGCACCTGCTGGCCCGTCACGACGAACGGCACGTCGCCGGTGGTGACGGTCGTCGAGCCGCACTTGGCCGCGGCGCGCTCCTCGTCGCTCATGGCCGCGGTGACGGGGCGGCAGTAGGCGTCGATGGCGACGTTGTGGTAGCCGCGCTGCTTGTACCAGTTGGCCAGCCGCCCCAGCGCCTGCGTCAGGTAGAAGCTGCCGTAGGACTCGTTCGGCCTCAGCCCGAACACCCCCAGCGCCTGGGCGTCCGACAGGCTGGCGTTGCCCTGGAACTCGACCGACTGCACCTTGGCGCGGCGCCCCTCGGCGAAGGGGATCTCGACGTACAGGACCATCTCCTGGCGCCGCTTGAGCACCTTGAAGCCGAGATCGCGGAAGGTGTACTCCCAGATGAGCCAGTCGCCCTCCTCGCGGAAGACGCGGCGCGGCGCCTGCTGGTCGGCCTCGCCCTGCAGCAGGTAGCGGAACTGGTAGAAGCCGCGGGCCTGGTAGAAGGCCTTGAGGCGCTGCAGATCGGTGAAGAGGCGGCCGACCTGCAGGCGCCCGCCCTGCGCCAGGAAGTCGTACGATCGCGTCTCGATGACCGCCAGCAGCTCGTCGCGCGTGAAGGCGCGGGCGCCGGTGAAGATGAGGTCCTGGATGCGCCGGTCGTAGTTGAGCGTCAGCCGGAAGTCGATGAGGCCCTCGACCGGGTCGCGATCGCGCTGGGCGTCGTCGACGGTGGCCGGCAGGTTGCGGTGGTCCATCGTCACGTTGGCGAAGAAGAAGCCGCGGTCCTGCAGGACGCCGAAGATGGCGTCCACGCCGCGGGCCGCCTCCTCGCGCGTGAAGGCGCCCGACTCGCCGAAGGGCAGGGTGGCGCGCCACTCGTCGAGCGGCACCAGGCGGAAGGGGACGGCCTCCTCGCGCCGGATGTACAGCCCGATGGGGTCCTGGAAGTCCAGCGCCGTCCCGATCTCCTCGGCCGCGGGCACCGCGTCGTCGCGCTCCCACACGCGGATGAGCCAGCACCGGTCGGTGCGCACCGTGACCGTCAGGCGCAGCGGCTCGCCCGCCGGGACGACCTCGACCTGCGGGTTGATGAAGCCCACCGACTGGAACCAGCTCCGCACCCGCTGGGTGACCTGCCGCACCGTCCGGCTGGTCACCACGTCGCCGGTCGCCACCCCCATCGCGTCCTCGATGGTGTCGGCCGGAATGCGCGGGCACGACAGATCCGACCGCAGCCCGGTCACCGTCTGCTCGTGCCGCGCCACGATCTCGGCGATGCTCTGGCGCGGCCCCTCCTGGATGTGGATGGTCAGGTCGACCACCGTGTCGCTGACACGCGCCGACGCGATCGAGACCTCGACGTCCTCGATGCCCGCGCCGCGGTACAGGGCCTTGATGCTCTCGATCTGGCGCGTGACCTGCTCGCTGCCCGCCAGCGGCTCGTCGACGCCGACGTCCAGCTCGGACCCGCTGCGCAGGAACACGCGCCGCGTGACCTCGGTCTCGCGGAAGTAGCGGTTCCCCTCAACCTCGACGTTGCGCACGATGATGGCCGGGTCGGCCTCGATGGTCATCGCGAACCCGCCGGCCACCGGGGCGCAGCGGAAGGCGACGCCCTTGAAGAACCCCGTCTTGACCAGCCGCTGCTGGGCGCGCGTCAGCTCGACCTGCGTGACGCGCTGCTCGAGGGCGATGTCGGTCAGCGACACCAGGTTCGCCGTGACCGCGGGGCTCGAGCACACGCGGGTCGGGCACCCCGTCAGCGCGATGGCGCGGATGGGCGCGCCCTCGCAGTTCTGCGGCGGGGGCGGCAGGGCGACCTCGGCCCGCACCGGCGGCGGGCCGGTCTCCTGGGCCAGCGCGTCGTCGGCCACCGGCGCCGGCGCGTCGGCCGGCTGCGCCAGGGCGGACCGCGGCGCGGACGCCAGCCCGAGCGCGAGCAGCGCCCCCAGCACCCTGCACAGTCGTGTCGCGGCCCCCTGGGTCATTCGAGCGGAATCCGATACTTGACGCGCACTTCGTAGGTGTCGTTGATGGTCGAGAGGTTGCCGGTCGAGCGGTCGACGGTGCCTTCGAAGACGAGCCGGTCGGTGATGCGCAACGTGAAGCCGGCGATGAAGCGGGTGGCGTCCGTGTCCTGGACCGACCGGTAGCGCAGCGTGAAGTCGCGGCCCAGGCGCGTCTGCAGCTCGATGTTCAGCAGGCCCTCGAGGGTCGGCGACACGGCCAGATCGTAGTCGAAGGGCGCCTTGATCACCTGGTCGACCAGGTTCGACACGTTGAACGACAGCAGGCCCTCTTGCTGCGCGCGCGCCTCGGAGGTGCGCGGCCGCCCCGTCAGCAGCAGCCAGTGCAGGTCGGCCTGGTCGAAGCCGCCCGGCGTGCTGCTGAGGTCGACCCGCAGGCGGTCGGGGGCGACGCCGGTCACGCTGATGATGACGATGACCGTCTTCTCCTCGAGGTCGCGGCCGCCCGTGACCTGCTGGAAGTAGGTGATCTCGTTCTGGGCCTGCAGCTGCACGGTCGGGTTCAGCGGCGGCCCGTTGAAGTCCAGCGCGCCGCTGACCAGCTCGAACTGCTGCCGGTCGAACAGGCGGTAGTTGATGGTGCCGCCCGGCAGTAGCTCGATGCGGTTGTAGACCAGCGGCTCGTCGATGCCGCCCTCGACCCGTAGATCCAGGCGCGCCTCCATGTTGACCGACCCCAGCGGGAACGGGCTGCGGATGCTGATGACCGAGCTCTCGACGTTCAGGTTCATGCGCAGGTCGCGCAGCCACGGCACGCGCGTCGTCAGCGGATCCTGATACGTGTCGATGGTCCCCTCGGTGATGCTGCCGAACGCCCGCCCCAGCGTGTCGAAGCTGCGGAAGAACGTCATGTCCGTGATGAAGACGTCGCCCCGCAGGTCGACCACGCGCTCCGTGTCGCTCGCGAAGTCGCGCACCCGGGCGGTCAGCTCGGCGTTGAACGTCATGTTGTATTCGCCGGGGCTGGCCCAATACAGGTCCGTCCCGACCAGGTTCAGGTCGGCGTCGTCGAGCCCCAGCGCGTCGAGCGTCATCGTGCCCCACGCCTCGAAGCGCCCGTCGCCCATCTCGCCCACGATGCGCTGGTCGGGGCGGATGGCGATCTCCGTCACCCCCGGCGCCCGCCCGCTCCGCAGCAGCACGCCGGCCCCCTCGCTCAGCCGGATCTCCTGCCCGAACCCGCGCGGCAGCATCCGCACCGCCACCGTCTCGATGCGCCCCGACACCTTCGGCGCGTCCATCGTCCCCGTTACCGTCAGCACCCGGTCGCCGAACTCGTCCGGCAGGCACCGCCCCGCCACCGCCCGCGCCGTCGCCGGGTCCGCCCCGATGCGCAGCTCGCCCTGCAGCACGCTGAACAGATCGCTCACCACCTGGAACGTCTGCAGCAGCTCCAGGTTCAGCGTCCCGGTGATCTGGAAGTCCTGCCGCGCCTCGCCCAGGTTCCCGCACAACACCAGCGGCGCCTGCCCGCTCGGGTCGCCCACCACCAGCGGGTCCAGCGTCAGCCCCTCGCTGTTCTGCACGATCCGCGCCGGCGTCCGGTTCGTGTACACGATGTCGCCCTCGAACAGCGCCAGCCGCACCCCGCCCACCGGCGCCTCGGCCGTCAGCTGCCAAAGCCGCGTCGTCGACGTCGGCCACAGCTCCAGCGCCGCCTTCCCCGTGACCACCACGTCCACGTCCGGCACCGCCAACCCCGGCAGCAGCCCCCACAGGTTCAGGTCCGTCGCCTCGATGAGCAGCGCGATGTACTGCGGGATCCCCCCCCGCGTCTGGATGTGGCTCCCCTCGAGCAGCGTCAACCCCGGCGGCAGCTCCGTCGCCGACAGCTCGATGCGCCCGTCCTCACCCGGCGCCAGCACCAGCTCGGCGTCCCCCAGCGCCACCGGCCCGAACCGGAACCCGGTCACCCGCACCGTCCCGATGACCTGCGGCCGCCCCAGCGTCCCCTCGGCCGTCAGGTCCACCGTGACGTCGCCCTCGATGTCGATGTCGTTGGCCGCGAAGAACCGGAACGCGCTGAACGGCAGCCGCTCGGTCCGTAGCCGCGCCGCCACCGCCCCGGTCTGCTTGTCCATCGACAGCGTCCCGGTGATCTCCTCGCCCCCCTCCAGCACCACGCGCGCGTCCTGCAGCACCAGCCGCCGCTGCGTGAACACGATGCGCCCTGTCGCCTCCCGCGCCCGCTCGCCGCCGTACGCGATCTGCGTCGCCCGCACCACCCCCTCACCCCGCAGGCTGCGGATCGGGTCGGTGGCATAGCCGGTCAGGTTGCTCGACCGCAGGTCCACGATGGCCCTCAGCCCCAGCTCCGGCGCGATCTCCCCCACGTCCAGCCGCGTCACGTTCAGCCGCCGCAGCGTGAACGGCACCCGCCGGTCCAGGTTCGCCACGCTGCCGTGCCACAGCCGCACCGACCCGGCGACCTCCAGCCGCTGCGCGAACGGCACGTTCAGCTTCAGCTCGCCGAACGACAGCTGCCCGTTCGCCAGATCCACCGCCGTCGCGATGGTCCCCAGGTCGTACCCGGCCGCCCGCGCCCGCGACCACCGCAGGTTGCCCCGCACCGCCGGGTTGTCGAAGGTCCCGCCGATGCGGGCCTGGCTCAGCCGCAGGCTCCCGCCCACGTCCGTCACCCCGAACGGCGCCAGAAACGCCGCCAGGTCCGCCACCCGCACGTTCGCGCGCAGGTCCAGCGTCTCGGCCGCCACGTCCACGGTCCCGTCCAGCTCGACCACGTCCGCGCCGCTCTCGATGCGGACCTGGTCCAGATCCATCCCCGACAGCTGCGGCTGCCCGTCCGGCCCCGGCACGTACACGTAGCGGAACCCGCCGCTGACCGTGTAGCGCTCGTTGAGCGGCACCGACGCCGCCCCGCCCCACGCCATGGTCAGCCCCTCGGTCCGCCCGTGCAGCGTCACGCTGCCGTCGCCGTCGTCGTACACGCCCGCGACCTGCACCAGCCCGTCCAGAGACCCGCGCAGGAACTCCAGCTCCGCCGCCGCCTGGGCGTCGATGAACGGCGAGGCGAAGATCGCCCACGGGTTCACCCCGACCAGCTCCAGCACGGCCGTGAACTCGTGCAGCGTCCGCTGCTCCATCGGCTCGGGGCACGGCAGAAAGCGCGGGAAGTAGCTCGTCCCCTCGGCGATGACGCGCCCGCCGAAGGCGTCGGCCTGGAAGCTCGGCAGCACGAACCGGTGCGACCGCTCGCCCTCGGGCGTCGCCTCCGGGAACACCTCGAAGGTCGCCAGCACCTCGCGCAGGTCGAACCCGATGACCTCGAGCACCGGCGACTGCAGCCGCCCGCGCGCCGTCGCCTGCTCCAGCGTGCCCGACCCCCGCGCCGCGACCACGGCCGGCCCGCGCACCAGCCCGTTCGTGAACGCCGGCAGCAGCTCCAGGTGCCCCGGCACCTCGACCCGCATCCCGGCGAACCACGTCGGCACCTCGGGCTCCACGTCCATCCCGCCGCGCGCCACGATGCGCCCCGACCGGTCCTCGCCCAGCGCCGCCTCGGCCCGCTTGAACTCGTAGGCCATCCCCTCCCACTCGAAGAAGCTCACCTCCAGATCCCGCACCGGCACCAGCAGCCGCTCGTACGGCCGCGCCTCGGGCCCGGTCGGCGGCAGCCACACGTCGCCCTCGGTCAGCCGCGCCCGCGGGATCGAGAACTGCAAGTGCCCCTCGCCCGTGATGTGCAGGTCCCCGCGCGCGTCGAGATCCCGCACGTCGATGGCCGCCTGCTCGGTGTCGACCCGCCCGTGCCCGTCCTCGATGATCGCCTGCTGGACGTGGATGTTCACCCGGGTCGGCTCGCCGTCCTCCTCCTCGCCGTCCGGCTCACGGGCGACGAAGGCGTCCGCCAGGTTGACCCCCTCCTCGGTGACCTCGACCCAGATCCACGGCCGCACCACGCGGACGCTGTCGAAGTGCAGCGAGATGGGCGCCTGCGGGTCGCGCAGCATGTCGACCAGGTCGCCGATGGACGTCCCCAGCGCCACCTCGGCCAGGATGAGCGGCGCCCGGATGACCGTCTGCCCGCGATCGCCGCACACCCGCCCGTCGGTGATGACCACCTCCCACGGCGACGGGCCCCACTGCACCGTCGCCGCCGTGATGGTCCCCGGGATGGCGCGCGACACCTCGCCCTGCGCCAGGTCCCGCACCGTCGACGTCTGCGCCAGGAAGTAGACGACCAGATAGCCGGTCAGCAGGAACAGGAAGCTGCGGACGACCGTGAAGTACGCCAGCGCGAACAGCGCGAACACGAGCTTGAGCGCCAGCCGGAGCAGCCGGAGCGGCCCTCTGGCACGGGCGGTGGTCACGGAGTCGCAGGCCCCTCGTCACCGTCCGTCTTCCAGCGTCCCTCGGCGAAGACCAGCTTCTCGCCCCCGGTCAGCTCGGCCTGCACCAGCTCGAAGCCCATCCCCCAGCGCTTTCGTCCGCCCTGGCTCTCGTCCTTGGACTGCTGCGCCGTGCCCGCCACGCGCGCGCTGCCGCCCACCGGCGTCCGCAAGCGCGCCCGCACGTCGTCGGGCACACTCGTCAGCAGCGTCTTGGCCATGGTCTTCGTCAGCTCGGTCATCGCCAGCTCGATGGTCGCCTCGACCTTTCGGCTGAGCAGCCCGACGTCGATGGCCCCGGTGGCATTCACCGTCCCCTGGTCGGTCAGCACCCGCGCCGTCAGCTTGCCGCCGCCCAGCCCCACCGACACCTGCGCCGCGATGGTCGTCGCCCCGACCTCGCCGTCCGGCAGCACCAGCCCCGCCGCCGACAGCTCCTCGATCTTGGCCTCGACCCCGGCCCCGACCGTCGCCTCGAGCAGCCCCAGCCGCACCCCGCGCGCCTCGACCCCCTCGGGCCCGGTCAGCCGCTCGGCCCGCAGCCCCCGCGTCGTCACCTGCCCGGCCACCCCCAGCGCCCCCGGCTCGACCCGCACCGACACCGGCCCGTTCAGCCCCCGCGCCCCGACCGGCCCGCCCGCCAGCTCCGGCACGTCCAGGTTCGCCACCGCCCCCTCGAGCCGCCCGTCCGCCAGCTTCGCCTCGAGCCCCGTCAGCCGCCCGCCCTCCGGCGCCCACCCGGGCGCCAGCGCCTCGGCCTGCGCCGCCGCCACCGCCACGTCGCCCGTCGCCTCCAACGTCGGCTTCTCACCCGCGAAGCCCATCTTCCCGGCCAGCGCCACCTTCGCCCCGTCCGGCCCCGTCAGCGTCAGCCCCTTGGTCGCGAACCCCTGGTCCAGCCAGCGGAACCCGTCGATGGCGATCGCCTCGTAGCCCACCTGCTTGCCCGCCTTGGCCAGGTCCGCCAGCGACCGCCCGCCGGTGAGATCCGCCACGATCTCCAGCCCCGCCTCGGGCGTGATGCGCACCGCCCCGGCCGCGTCCACCGCCTCGAAGCGCAGCCCCCACGCCGGCCACCCCAGCGTCACCACCCCGCGCTCCAGCCGGATGCCCTCGATGAACAGCGCGCTCTTGGGCCGCGGCGGCGGCGTCCCCGGCGGCCGCTTCACCTCCGGCGGCAGCGGCCCCTTCTTGAAGGCGCCCTTGAGGCTGAACTGCCCGGCCTCGTCCCAGGCCAGATGCACCCCGTAGCCGACCGCCCGCACGTCATCAATCCGCAGCGGCGCCCCGAAGGCCGCCCCCCAGCCGACCCGCGCCGTCAGCGACCCGGCGGTGATGGCCTCGCGCCCCGACCGGTCCCGCACCACGGCCTCGCTCAGCCGCACCTCGCCCAGCGTCGGCCCGAAGCCCAGTGTCTGAAAGCTCAGCGCCCCCAGCGGCAGCCGCTCGGCCAGCGCCCGGCGGATGCTCTCTTGCCCGGCCGAGCTGTTGACCCAGAAGTACAGCGCCAGGTAGGCCGCCGCCGGCAGCAGCACCAGCGACGCCAGGATGGCGAACAGCACGAACCCACGCCCGCGCGGGCGCGAGTCGGAGCCCGAAGGAGCGTCTTCGGCTGGGCGGCGCGTCATCGACGCGGAGTATAGGCGCGGGCCCGGCCGCTGGCCAGCACACCGTCATGCGTCGAAACGAGCCCCCGGCCCCGTCCCCCGCGCTTCCCCCGCGCGCCCCGTCCGCGCTTGTGCTAAAGACGCGCCGCCCCTGCCCGACGGAGGATCCGATGGCCAAGTCGAACAAGCCCGCCCGCAAGGACAAGAAGACCGCCGACCGCCAGGCCCGCAGCCTCGCCCAGCGCCGCGCCCGCGCCGCCGTCGCCAAGCTGTTCCAGGGCCCCGCCGACCGCGAGGCCGTCGAGCGCGCCCTGTACGGCGCCGACCGCGCCGTCGCCCACGAGCTGCTCCTGACCCGCCTGGCCGACAGCCCCCCCGACCCCACCCCGCTGCCCCACTTCATCGAGGCCTTCTCCGTCCTGGGCCTCGACCTGGTCGTGCCCGACCTCATCGCCCTCGCCCAGGCGCCCGAGATGCCGCTGGCCGCCCGCGGCTTCGCCTACGAGGTCCTGGCCGAGCTGACCGACCCCAAGCCCCTGCTGCGCCCGGTCATCGCCAAGGGCGACCCCGACATGCTGCAGCGCATCCTCACCGCCTCGGCCGTCGGCGCCCTCCTGCGCGGCCCCACCTCCGCGGCCTCTCGCGGCCGCCTGGCGGCCCTCCTCACCGCCGAGCCGACCTCGCACGGCGTCGACATCGTCGAGGCGGCCCGCGCCGTCCTCGCCCAGCAGGCCTCGTGGGTCTATGGCCTGGTGGCCGACCGCGGGCTGCCCGCCCCCGCGCGCCCCGTCGCCCTCGACGCCCTGGTCGCCGAGGCCTCCATGGGCGCCCTCGCCGTCCTCGACGCCCTGCTCGACGACCACGCCCACCACGGCCACCCCAGCGCCCCCCTCGACGACGACGCCCGCGCCGCCTACGCCGACGCCCGCGCTCGCCTGCTCGCCCGGGCCGCCGACCGCCCCCTGCCCGACGGCCGCGCCGTCGCCAGCACGCTGCTGCCGGCCGGGGCCTACTCGGTCGCCGTCAGCCTGACCCTGCCGGACCGCCCGCAGCCCATCGGCCTCATCCTCGACCTCGACTCCAGCTATGGCCTCGAGGCCGCCGCCACGACGCCAGACGGCGCCGAGCTCCTCGACCAGGCCCTCCACGAGCCCGCGCGCGCCGCGCAGGTCGATCTCCCCACGGCCGTCGCCCTCTTCCTCGACGCCATGACCTGCATGGCCGACAGGCACGCCGATCTGGCCGTGCGCGAGGTCCGCCTGCTGCTCTCCCTGCCCGCGCGCGACGTGGCGCTCCCCGAGCCCTCCGCCTCCCCCGCGCCCCCTGACCCCGAGGCCCTGACGGCCCTGCTCGACCACCCAGCGCTCGAGGACCTCATTCCCGACGCCGACGAGCTCCCCGACGTCCCCTTCGGGCCGCGCTTCGACGAGGCCGACCGCGCGGCCTGGGTCGCCGGTGTCCGCGCCCGGCTCGACGAGGCGACGCTCTCGGCCCTGTCCTGGCGGCTGCTCTACCTCGCGCGCTTCTTCACCTTCCGCGGCGAGCACGACACCGCCGCCCTGCTGGCCGCCCAGCGCGAGGCCCTCGAGACCCAGGGCCTCGACAACCCCGTCACCGCCTGGGGCCTCTCGCGCTTTTACGACTACCTCGCCATCACGGCCACCTACCACCCGTGACCCCCACCCAGTCGGGCCTGCTCTACGGCGTCGGCGCCTACCTCTGGTGGGGCCTCGCGCCCCTTTACTTCAAGGCCATCGCCCACGTCTCGCCGGTCGAGGTCCTCGCCCACCGCGTCACCTGGTCCCTGGGCGTGCTGGCCCTCCTCCTCGCGCTCTCCCGCCAGTGGCGCACCGCCGCCGCGGCCCTGCGCGACCCCTCGGTCCGCCTGCGCCTGCTCGCCACCTCGGCCCTCATCGCCACCAACTGGCTGGTCTTCATCTGGGCCATCGCCAACCACCGCCTGGTCGAGGCCAGCCTCGGCTACTTCATCAACCCCCTGGTCAACGTCGCCCTCGGCGTGCTCCTGCTCGGCGAGCGCCTCCGCCCCCTGCAGGTCGTCGCGGTCCTGCTCGCCGCCGCCGGCGTGACCCTGCTGACCTTGCGCCTGGGCCACCTGCCCTGGGTCGCCCTCGTGCTGGCCGTCTCCTTCGCCCTGTACGGCCTGCTCCGCAAGACGGCCCGCGTCGAGAGTCTGGTCGGCCTGTCCCTCGAGACGCTCCTGCTCGCCCCCCTCTCCGTGGCCTACCTGCTGTGGGCCCCCGACCGCCACTTCCTCGCCCACTCCACCACCACCGACCTCCTGCTCCTCTCGGCCGGCGTCGTCACCTCGGTCCCCCTGCTCTGGTTCGCCACCGCGGCCCGCCGCCTGCGCCTCACCACCGTCGGCCTGCTCCAATACCTGGCCCCCTCGGCCCAGCTCGCCATCGCGACGCTCCTGTTCGGCGAGCCCTTCACCCCCACCCACGCCCTGTCCTTCGGCCTCATCTGGACCGCCCTGCTCCTGTACACCTCGGCCAACCTCCCCCGCCTCCGCCGCACCCCCGCCTGACCCCGCCACCGCCCCCTCCGCGCCGACCTCCTGGGACCGCCGGCTTCCAGCCGGCCTGCCTCGGCCGCCCCCTTCGCCCCCCGCCGGCCTCCCCGGAGTGCCCGCGCTCGCGCGGGCTCGTTCCCGCGCCGCTCGCGGCGCGCCGCCTTTGACCGCCGGCTCGCAGCCGGCCCGGCCGGCCCCTTGGGATCGCCGGCTTCTAGAGGGTGTCGTATGGATGCCGGCTGAGGCGGCCATGGAGTGCTCCGGCTTGCCGGAGCCCCGGCCCCGGCGGCTTGCCGCCGGGATCTGGCCGCCAAACCCGGCGCAGCAAGCTGCGCCGGATGGGGGCTCCACCAAGGTGGAGCACTCCGGTTGGGCTCTTGCGACACCCTCTTCCAGCCGGCCGGCCTCGCCGCCTTCCCCCGCAGGGTCGCCGCTGGACTCGCCGCCAGCCTCGGCCGCCCCCTGGACCGCCGGCTTCCAGCCGGCCTGGCTCGGCCGCCCCCTTCGCCCGCCGGCGCTCCCCGCCGGCCTCCCTGGAGTACCCGCGCCCGCGCGGGCTCGTTCCCGCGCCGCTCGCGGCGCGCCCCCTCTCGCCCCCGACTCCCAGCCGTCCCGCCTCGGCCGCCCCCCTCGCCCCCCGACGCTCCCCGCCGGCCTCCCTTGGCCGCCCCCTTCGCCCCCCGGCGCTCCCCGCCGGCCTCCCTGGAGCGCCCGCGCTCGCGCGGGCTCGGTCCCGCGCCGCTCGCGGCGCGCCCCCTCTCGCCCCCGACTCCCAGCCGTCCCGCCTCGGCCGCCCCCCTGGGATCGCCGGCTTCCAGCCGGCCGTCCTCCCCGCCTTCCCCCGCAGGGTCGCCGCCGGACTCGCCGCTGGCCTCAATCGGCCTCAGTCCGGCACCGCGCTAGGGATCGTCAGCAAGACCTCGCTGTCGTCGATGACCTGCCAAACAGGATCGCGACCCGACAACGCCCGCGTCTCGCGCAGGATGACCGGCACCCCGTCGCCTTGCGCCTCCATGAAGAACCCGCGCCCGCTCCCCTGTCCGGCTTCTCCGACGGGCAGCTTCACCAGCACCGACTTGATGGCCTCGTTCCGCGTCGACTGCCTCAGCGCGATGCTGTCGACCGACAATGTACCGGGCAGCGCCCCCGGCGAGTACAACTCGAGCCGATCGTCGAACACGAACATCCGGATACGCGAGCCGTAGCTCGAGTAGTCACGGTGCACGACCGCGTTGACGATGGCCTCGAACAGGGCCCGCTCGGAGAACTGCGTGACCTCCTGCCTCGGCGGTCCCTGGCGCACGAACCTCCGCATGTTCCGTCGCGCAAAGGCATACAGTCCGAGGATCTGCTGATCGAGCGGCCCGGTGATGTCCGCTGCGTCGATCTGCCGCGTCGAGTCCTGGTCGACCCCCACGAACCGCACGGCTCGCGCGCTCGCGCCCGGTAGCCAACGCTCGGGATGGGAAGAGCACAGGAGCGCACCTGCCACGGTCACACGCTCCTGCCCGTCCAGGTTCGTCAGCAGCTTCCGTTTGTGCAGCGTCCGCAGGGGGGCTTCGACCCGCGGGTCACAGAAGCGCTCCCAGAGCTCGGGCTTCAGATCCGACAGCTGCGCCTCGGGGACGGCCTGCTCGTCGAAGCGGATGAGCCGCGCCTGACTGCGCTGCTGGAACAAGCGACCCAGGAGCTCGGGCGACAGCTCGCGCTTGCGGCTCCCGATGCGGTGGAAGTAGCCCCCGGGGCTCTCGTGGACGAACAGGCTGCGCGGGACCTCGACCTTCAGGACGGCCCGCATCGTCCCCGTCGCATCGGGCAGCTCCATCCGCAGGATGTGCACCAGCAGGGGCGGCTCGACGCTGTCGCTGCAGATCTCGCGCACCAGGGCCTCGACGGCATCGAGCGCCTCGACCGCGATGCCCCGAACCTCGCGCGACCGGTCGTCCACCCCCAGGACGCACACTCCGTCGGCGGTGTTGGCCATGGCCGCCAGCGCGTCGGCCAGCTCGTCCCGGCGCGGCCCGACCACCCGAGACCCTCGCAGCTCCACCGCCTTCAGCTCGAGCGCATTGTCCTCGCCCAGCCGTATCCGTCCGAGGAGCGCCTCTACCGAGCCGAACATCTCCTCTCCTCATCCGCGCCGCGACTTATACCCAGGGCGTCACATATGCGCCGAATACTTCGTACGCCCGGCCCGCCAATTCAATGGACGGGTCGGGCGGACGGGCGCGGTGGCTTGGACCATCAAGGGCCGGCTTCGGCGTGCGCCTCGGCCGCTCCCCCCCCGAGCGCCTACATGGGAGCTGGGACCAGCTGCTGGGCGCGCATGGCCTGAATGGAAACGAAGGCATCGATGGTGCCCTGTGAGGCGGCCTCGTTGAACGTTTCAAAGGCCTTGCTGATGGCCGCACCGGCGGGGCTGGTGCCAACCATGGTGGTCTCCAAGAAGATCCAATGGTCGACGCCCGGAGCCGATTGCACAGCCACGAACGCGTGGCCTGGGACGAAAACGATGCCCGGGTTCATCCCCATGGCTTCCAGGGCGCTGGCGAAGACCAGAGAGCCGTCGATGCAGTTCTGGCTGCCGCTGATGAGCGACTCGGCCGGCGTCTTCACGTTCTGAGAGGCTGCGCCGAAGTAAGCCTGAGGAACGTGGGCGTAGACCATCCCGCGCGCGCGCAGCGCCTCGTGGATGGCGCCGATCTGGTCGGCGGCGCCTTCGTTGAGGCCGATCGTGCGCAGACCCTCGAACTTCACCGGGTACGAGTCGTTGGAGCAGGCGTAGTGCGTGTAGATGGAAGCCTCGGGCGCCGTCCAGATCTCCTGGGCGAAGTCCGTTCCTTCGGCCCACCAAACCGGCTCGGCCTCGGCCGTGGCCTGCCCGAGGTAGACGTAGTAGCCGCCGGCCCAGTCGTCGTCCATGTTGACCTTGACCTGAACCTGCTGACCAGCTTGATAGAAGGCTTGGCCGATGATGACGCAGTCGTTCGCGTCCGCCGTGACGTTGAACGACTTGGGCTTGTCGGCGTACTGGTAGCCAATCATCTTTCCGAACGCGCTCTTGCCCGCCGCCTCGGTCAGCAGCTTGTCGATCTGGTTCTGAGCGTCATGAGGTGTGACCAGCGCGGCGATGAGGTGCATCGTGTTCACGGACTGCCCGTCCTTGCCCGGCACGGACCAGAACACGGTGTTCTTGGGCGCTACCTTCAGCGTCTTGGACGCGGTCGCGACGACTTGACCGTCTTCGCTGACGGTCACCTGGAAGTTCGAGGTGACCGTCGCGCTGAGGGCGTACAGGGCGTCGTACTTGAAGGTCAGCGACGGGGTCAGGACGCGGCGCTCGCCGGGGGCCAGGGTGACCTGCTCGGTCGCCGGGTGGCTGTAGCCCTGCAGCTCGGCCGTCACGACCAGCGAGCGGGTCTGGTCGGTACCGTTGGCGATGGCCACCTCGCGGACGAAGTGGAGCTTGCCGCTGTCGAGGCTGATCTGGCCGAAGACGTGGGCGATGTAGGTCGGGAAGACGTCGTCGCCGAAGACGGCCAGCCTCGGCGTCTCGACCGTGATCTGGCCGGTGATGGGGACCTTGTCGGACGCGTCGCTGCCGCCCTGGGTGTCGCCGGTCCAGGCGTCGCCGACCGGGCCGTAGTAACCGGGACCGCTGCCTCCGGAGCTGTCGCAGGCCCAAAGAGCACACGAGAATGCGGCCGCCATCAGCGGCGCCACAGCGAGTCGCATGGAGATCCCCCCGAATCGTGAGCGAGCCAGCGACGAGCCGGCCATTGATGATTGGGGCGGGACGCTACGCCGGGTCGCTCCGGATCGTCAAGCGCACCAGCGCGAGGACCTGACTGAAACGCGCCGGGGGTTCGAAACCGGATCGAACCCCCGGACGCGCGAAGCTCAGGCGACGGGCTCGCCTTCGTCTTCGTCTTCGTCTTCGTCCTCGTCCTCGTTCTCGGTCGCAGCTTCGTCGGCGAGGTCGTCGAGGAGGTCGGCGTCGGCGGCCGACGCCGCGACGGGCGAGCGGTTCGAACTGCCCGCCGGGCGGCCGCCCTTCTTGAAGCCGAGCTGGTTGAGCAGGCGGCCGTCGGAGATGACGTTGCGGGCGATGGTGGACCACTCGAGGTACCAGGCCCACAGGGCGTCTTCTGCTGCGGCGGTGTCGGGCGCGGAGGGGGGCTGGGGCTCGGGGGCGTCCTCGAGGCTGCCGGCGCGCTTGAGCAGCGCGCGGACGGGGGCCAGCTCCTTGGCGGTGAGGCCGCGGCGCTCGAGCAGCTGGCGGGCGGCGAGGCCCCGCTCGTCGGGAGAGCCGTCGGGGTGCACGCCCAGCGCGTCCAGGCGGCGGACGAAGGTGCCGACCGAGACCACGACCGCGGGGCCCTGGGACTGCGAGAGGTTGTTGAAGACGACCTTGTGGACGTCGGGGAAGCGGCGCGCCAGCGACGCCTGCGCGATGGGGAACCACTTGTTCTCCCACTCGTCGAGCAGATCGATGACCTTCGGCTCGACGTCGGGCTCGGGGACGCTGAAGTCCAGCAGCGGCCCAATGGCCGCCTGCAAGAGCTGCAAGCCCTCCTTGTAGTCGGCCTCGCCGAAGCCGTGGGCGCGGAGCAGGCTGTTGATGCGCCGGTTGCGCAGGGCCAGGATGAACTTGAGGACGCGCTCTGCTTTGTCGGACATGGTCTGACGGACCATGGCGGACTCCTTCCTCGCGGTCACGCGAGCGAGAGGGGTTGAGCCCCGAGGGGCGGTCGTGAAGCGGATTCGGAGTCATGGTGGACCGCCGCTGTCGGCCTTGTCCAGAGCACCCGGCCCGAATTCCTGCGGCGCCGTGCCGCCCCCCGCGCGATGCCCTCGCTCACCAGGCCGCTCCCCCGGCTCGAATCCTCCCGAACCGGCTCCGGGGATCGAGGTCCCCCACTTTTTCGAGTCGATCCCCCACTAAATCGGTGCGAGTACCGGGTTTTTCCATCGAAACCCCGGGTTTTCGTCTCGCACGGGAGGTGGGGGCGCGACCTCGGAAGCCAGGGACTCGACGCTGAAACCCTGTGAGGCGCTCGTCGGTTTGCGTTCCGGGCGAGATCAGCCCCGCTCGCGCAGGCGCTCGGCCAGGTCGGGGAGGGGGCTGTAGACGTAGGCCTTGCTGCGGCGGGTCTTGTCGAAGAGATCGCGCGCGACGAGCTGTTCCAGGTCGTTGCGGGCGGTCTGCAGGGCGACGTTGTGCCAGGCGCGGTGGCTCTCGGCGGTGTATTCGGTGTCGGGGTGGGTGAGGGCGTGCTGGACGAGGGCGACCTGGCGGTGGTTCAGGTCGCGGCTGCCGCGCAGGGTGCGGCGAAGCGCTTGCTGTTCCGCCAGCTTGCGGTCCAGGTAGACATGCAGGTCCTCGATGGCCCGCTTGATGACGCCGAGCTGGTGGATGAGGAAGTAGGTCGTGTCGTTGTCGTCCGTCTCGGTCAGCAGGAAGGCGCGGCCGTACTGGGCCGGGGCGCCCTCGAGGATGCGCGAGATCGACAGGAACTCGGCGAGCCAGAAGCCCTGCTTCAGCATCGACCAATAGAAGAGGGCGCGCGCTGTGCGTCCGTTGCCGTCGACGAATGGGTGGTCGTAGGCCAGCCAGAAGTGCAGGAGGATGGCGCGGACCACCGGAGGCACGTAGTAGCCGGGGCTCTCGCCGTTGGCGAAGGCGCACATGGCCTCGAGGCGCTCGGGCAAGGTCTCGGCGGGCGGTGGACGGTGCAGGACCTCGCCATAGGGATCGACCACCTCGACCCCTTCGTCGGACCGGCGCAGGCGCCCGGCGGCGTCGGCTTTGTCCAGCGTCTCCTCGGTCAAGATGGCCTGCAGGCGACAGACCAGCGCTGGCGTCAGCGGCTCGTCCAGCAGCTCGCGGATGTGCTGCATGGCCCGGAAGTTGTTGAGGATCATCCGCTCGTCGACCGTCCGCGGCGCGCGCCGGGTGCGGATCATCTCCTTGGCGACCTCGCGGGTCGTCGCCGCGCCCTCGAGCTGGCTGGACGTGATGGCCTCCTCCAGCAGCGAGCGCTGCAGGTACTGGTCGCGGGTCGCGGCGTTGGTCACCGCTTCGGTGCGCGCGATCTCGCCAGCGGCGTTCCGGTCGACGTACGCCAGGCCTTCGAGGACCTCGTCGGGAACACCGAACACGAACCGCCGTCCCTGAGCATCGCGCAGCGGCAGGGGGCGTGAGTTGAGGCCGCGACCGATCTTCAAGGCCGCCCAGAAGGTCTCGCGCGTCATCCCGGCCGGAGGCGGCCGCCGCCGCACCTCATCCCAGTGCCGGTAGGGATGTCGCGTCCCCTCGTCCAGCCAAGCGGTCATGGCCTCGAACAGCTCGCCAAGGACCTCGGGCTGACCCAGCAAGGGCTCTAGATCGGGGGGGCGAGCAGGGATCTTCACGGTGTGTCCAGCCTTCGCTGCTACCAGCTTTCTGCTAATTTGTTACCAATTAGCAGAAAAGTGCAAGGTCGCGGTGAGGGCGTGGGCACGCTCGTCAGCGCCTCCGCGGACGCGCAAGGCAGTCGCTCGCGCGGTTGGGGGCCGTGAGGTCCCACTTCGTCGCGGCGCCGGCCGGGTCGAACGCGGGGGGCGGGGCGTCAGGGCTGCTCGGGGTCGGGGGAGTCGGCGGCAGGGGTGGGCATCCACCAGCGCGAGAGATCGAGCTCGAGCGCCTCGAAGGGGGCGAGCCGGACCGGGGCGTCGCCCTCGTGGACCCCGAGCAGCAGCCAGGCGCCGTCGACCAGGCGGTAGACCTCGACCAGGCGCTCGATGGGGTCGACCAGCCAGGCGTAGCCGACGCCTTCGCGGGCGTAGATGGGCATCTTGCGGACGCGGTCGCGGGACTCCTGGCGGGGAGACAGGATCTCGCAGATCCAGTCGGGCGCTTGGGTCCAGTGGGCCGCGTCGGTGAGCTCGGACAGGCCCTCGAGGCGCCAGCCCGCCAGATCCGGCACCAGCACGTCACGGCCCAGGTGCAGCTCGGGCTCGTAGGAGATCCACCATCCTCCGGGCCGGCCGGGGCGCACGGGACCGTCGTAGTCGCGAAGATCCTGAATGATGGCCGTGCCGGCCCTCGCGTGGGCCCGGGCCGGCCTGGGCGAGGTGACCAGCTCCCCGCCGATCAGCTCGGCGACCCGGTGATCCGGGACGGCCAGGAGATCTTCGTAGGTCGCCTCGCGAGGTCGGTGGATTTCGTGGAAGCCGGCCATGGTGCGCTCCTTGGTGCCGCAGGGACACTGTAACGCACGGGCGGGGCGGACCGAAGGGCGGACCCCGGGTCAGGCCCCGCAGCAGCGCTTGTGCTCGAGGCCCGAGCCGCAGGGGCAGGGGGCGTTGCGGCTGACCTTGGGCTCCTCGCGGCGGACGGGGGTGCGGGTGAGGCGCCGAACGCTGGCGAGGGCTTCGAGCCACGGCCAGGCGAGGTCGGGGTGCCAGGGGCGGGCGGTCGCCTCGAGGTCGCGCTCGGGCTGGTAGAGGTCGCGGGGCGCGGCGCGGGCGAGCCAGCCCATGGCGAACGGCAGGTGGGTCGAGATGTGGTCGTTGCGGAAGGCGAACTCCGGGCGATTGACCCAGGCGCTGCGCGTGCGGCGGACCAGCGCGCGGCCCTCGCGGGTCTGGCAGGCCAGGCGGTCGCCCTTTTCGCTGCCGGTGGCCGGGACGGGCGTGCCGGGTGGTTGGCCCAGCCGCCAGAAGGTCAGGTCGGTCTCGACCCGGTCTTCGTTGGACGCCACCCTGGAGCGGGTGCCTTTGGGGAAGTCCACGCCGTAGCCGAGGCCCATCAGGATGGCGGCGAGGGCGGTCGCGTGCACGGCGGGTGGGGCGCCCTCGGTGCCGAGGGCGGCGATGCGTTCGAGGGCGGCGAGGACGTCGGGGCGCGCGGCGCCGACGCGGGTGCCGAAGAAGGCCAGGGCCCAGACGCGAGCGGTGCCTTCGGGGAAGGTCGCGGCGTAGGCCTCGGCGCCCGCGGCGAGCGGGACGCGGTCGCGCCAGGGGACCCGCGCGGTGAGCCAGAGCGCGCGGGCCGTGGTGGGCCACAGGCCGCCCACCATCAGGTCGAACATGCCCGTCTCGAGCATCTCGCTGTCGCGGGCCACCAGGTGCGCCAGCGAGTCGGGCTCCGCCGCGCCGAGCAGGACCGCGAAGTGACCGACCGCCCACTCGGCCTTCCAGACCTCGTGCAGGTGGTCGGCCTCGCGCGAGGTGAGGCGCCCGCGGCGCGGCAGCAGGCGGCCGCTCTCGAGCAGCAGGCGAATGCGCCGGGCCGAGACGTCGAACAGCTGGACGGTGAGCGGCCTGACGAGCAGGTTCGCGACCGGCAGCAGCTCGTCCATCTGCTCGCGCGAGACAAGGTGGGCGTCGTTCAGCAGGGCCTGCCAGAGCCGGTCGAACGAGCGCTTGTCCTTCGTGAACGCCTCGCCCTTGTCCAGCGCGGCCTCGAGGCGCTCGTGTTTGCGCGACAGCGCGCGCAGCTGGCGCGGCTCAAGGTCCAGCAGCCGCCCGGGACCATCCCGGCGCCCAGGCAGGTGATGAAGTTGCCCTGCCGGTCGACGATGACCCAGGGCGGCTGGCCGCTGTGGTCGAGCGCGATGGCCACCCGCTCGAACCGGTCCGGCGGCGCGGCCTCGTGCAGCAGGAACCGCACCAGCTCGGGGTTGCGATACAGGCTCAGCGCCAGGTCCATGTGGACCATCGACACTCGCTCGAGCCGCTCGAGGAAGTGGATGTCGTCCATGCCCCCATGTTGACCCAGCCCGCCCAGCCCTTCAAGGCGACCACAGCCGGCGGCGAGGTGGAGCGAGGCCGGGCGTTGACTTCGCGGGGGGGCGGGCTATGGTCCGCTTCACCATGGATGGCTAACGACACACCCTCGCTCCAGCTTCGCGTCTTCGGCGCGCGGTGGGGGGGCGGTCGGGTGTGGCCTTGGGGAAGCGGTTCGGCGGGGTCCACAGGGTCCGCGCGCCCGGTGGTCGGGCGAGCGGGGGGACGCCGCGCGGGGTTCGTCTCTGCATGGGGGGGGCGGCGGCCGAAGGGGCCGCGCGCCGTCCCGGAGGTGCGTCATGGCGCGTCGGCGCGTGTTCGAGTTGGCGGCGTTCGTGCTCGGGTTCACGGCGATCGTGACGGTCAGCGGGTTGGTCGCCAAGTGGCTCTGGTTCCTGGTGCTGCCGCTGGTCGCGCTGGCGGTGGCCGACGTGACGCAGCGCAAGCGGTCGCTGCTGCGCAACTACCCGGTGGTCGGACACCTGCGCTACCTGCTCGAGCGCATCCGGCCCGAGGTGCGGCAGTACTTCGGCGAGAGCGATCTGGATGGCCGCCCGCTCGACCGCGAGACGCGCTCGCTGGTCTACCAGCGGGCCAAGGGCGAGCTGCAGACCGTGCCCTTCGGCACCAAGCGGGATCTGTCGGTCGCGGGCGCCGAGTGGATCCCCCACGCGATGGCGCCCGCGCCGCGCCTGGACATCGAGCCGCGCCTGCGCGTCGGCGGCCCTCAGTGCGCGCGGCCCTACGAGGCCTCGCGCCTCAACATCGCCCCCATGAGCTACGGCGCCCTCAGCGCCACCGCCATCGCGGCCTTGAACCGCGGCGCCCGCCTGGGCGGCTTCGCCCACAACACCGGCGAGGGCGGCCTCAGCCCGCACCACCTGGCCTACGGCGGCGACCTCATCTGGCAGATCGGCACCGGCTACTTCGGCTGCCGCACCCCCGACGGCCGCTTCGACCCGCGCCGCTTCGCCGACGTCGCCACCATCCCCGCCGTCAAGATGGTCGAGCTCAAGCTCTCGCAGGGCGCCAAGCCCGGCTACGGCGGCATCCTGCCCGCCAAGAAGCTCACCCCCGAGATCGCCCGCCTGCGCGGGGTCCCGCTGGGCCAGGCCTGCGTGTCGCCCGCCGGGCACTCGGCCTTCTCCACCCCCGGCGAGCTGCTCGAGCTGGTCGCCTGGATGCGCGAGCTGTCGGGCGGCAAGCCGGTCGGCCTCAAGCTGTGCGTCGGCCGCCCCCAGGACCTCTTCGCCCTGTGCAAGGCCATGCTGTCGACCGGCCTGCGGCCCGACTTCATCAGCGTCGACGGCGCCGAGGCCGGCACCGGCGCCGCCCCGCTCGAGTTCGCCAACCACGTGGGCTTCCCCCTGGCCGAGGGCCTGCGCGTGGTCGACGCGGGCCTGCGCGGGGTGGGCCTGCGCGACGACGTGCGGGTCTTCGCCTCGGGCCGCGTCGCCACCGGCTTCGATCTGTTCCGCGCCATCGCCCTGGGCGCCGACGGCGCCTTCGCCGGCCGCGCCATGATGCTGGCCCTGGGCTGCATCCAGGCCCTGCGCTGCCACTCCAACGACTGCCCGGTCGGCGTGGCCACCCAGGACCAGCGCCTCGCCTCGGCCCTCGACCCGGCCGACAAGGGCGAGCGGGTCCACCGCTACCACGCCGAGACCATCGCCAGCCTGCTGGCCCTGACCGCCGCCGCCGGCCTGTCCGGCCCCGAGCACATCGGCCCCGAGCACATCGTGCGCCGCACCGCCAACGGCGCCGTGGTGCCGCTGAGCCTGCTCTACCCGCCCGTCAAGGAGGGCGCCTTCCTGGCGGGGCAGCTGCCGGCGGACTGGGGCGGCGAGTGGCACCGCGCCCGCGCCGACGCCTTCTGATCCGACCCGTGCGGATGCCGAGAGGCTGGCCCTCCCGCACCCAAGCGCCGGCATGGCCGGCGCGCTCCATGGCGGCGGCAAGGCCTGCGCGGGGCTCAGCGACGTACTGCGCGCCCGGGTGTCGTTCCGCCGCCGCAGGCGGCTGTGGACCGCGCAGGCCGTGCCTGCGCTGTGCGATGTTCGCGCCTCCTCGGCATCCGCGCGTTCCACAGCGCCGGGGCCCAACCCCGTGGCGCCAAGCGGGAGCCTGATCCGAGCTCGCTCGCGTGGTAGCGTGGGCGCCGACTCGGGCCCGGCCTCCTGCGCCGCACACGCGACACGCTCCGATCGGCGGGAACTCTGGGCCCGGGGCGCTGTCCGACTGGCCCCGACATGGCCCCGACCCCTCTCGACCGCTCTCAGGTACGTCCATGCTCCGCGCCCTGCTCCCCTGGCTGACGCTCCCGCTCGCTGCCCTGGCCCCGCTCGCCGCCTGCGGCGGCGCCTCGACCGACGATCCGCCGGGCGGCGGCGGCGACGAGGTGGTCGCCGAGACCTTCGCCCTGGACGGCGTCCTGCTGATGCATCACCAGGTCTACGAGCGCATCGGCCAGGGCAACGCCGAGCGCGCCATCGCGCGCCTGTACCTGCTCGACCCCAACACCGGCGCCCTGTCGCCCCGCGCCTGGGACGCCCGCCACCGCGCCGGCTGGGCGGTCTCGCCCGACGGGCGCTTCGTCGCCTACCGCGAGCCCGACGGCCGCGACACGCGAGACCTGGTGCTGCTGCGCGTCGGCTTCGACGCCGAGCAGCGCCCGACCCTGACCGAGGTGCGTCGCTGGGACACCACCGGCCCGCGCCACGAGGACACCGACCGCTGGCTGCTCGCCTTCAGCGGCGACGGGCGGCGCCTTCACACCGAGCGGCAGTGGCTGGACCCCGAGGCCGACCAGGTCCTGCTGGACTGCGCCGATCACGTGCAGGGCGAAGATCGGCTGCACCTGTCTCCGCTGCCCGACGGCCGCCACTTCGTCTGCGTGGACGGCAGCTCGTCCGCCGCCTCGGTGCTGTTCGACGACGGTGTCGCGCTGGTGCTGCCCCTGGGCGACGTCGGCGGCGGCTTCAGCGCCGACGGGCAGCTGTGGGGGCCACGGCTGCACGTGCCCAGCCGCACCTTGGGCGACCGAGACGCCTTCGCGGGCAGCTACGCCACCTGGGGCCCGGCCGTCCCCTGGCCCGAGCTGGGCGGCCTGCACGCGTCGAGCGGCTGGCAGGGCACCGGGTGGAGCGCCGAGGTGGGCACCGGCGCCGGCGGCATCCCGGTCCAGGTGTGCAACTCCCAGACCTCGGCCGATCGGCCCGAGGCCCTCAGCGGCTACGACTGGGCCGACAACTTCGCGCAGCGGACCATGCTGCCCACCCTCGCCTTCGAGGCCCCCGGCCAGGCGCTGCCCCCCATCGTCGCCCAGCTCGACGGCGAGCACCGCGCCTGGGAGCTCATCGGGGTGGTCGGCCCCCCCGAGCGCCGCGAGGCGATCTACGACCTCGAGGGCCGCGACTGGGTGCCCGGCTGCCCGCCGCACTCGACGGTGGTCGACCGGCGCTTCGTGGGCGTCGACCTGACCACGGGCGACGTGCGGCAGGTCGACCTGCACACCCTGGCGCCGGGCGTGTTCACCTCGGGCGGCTACCGGGTCCTGCCCTTCGGCGCCTCGGGCTGGGTGGCCGTCCACGATCGGCTGGGCCAGATCGCCGGCCATGACGACCAGCCCTTCGTCTTCGACCGCCCGGCGCGGCTGACCGACGACAACGCCTTCCTGCTGAGCCCGGTGCTGTGGGATCCGGTCCAGGGGGCCGAGGCGATGCGCGTGTGCGTGCAGCCGGCCCGCCCCGGCGCGACCCGCCACTGCATGGACCACCCCTCGCAGGGCGAGCCGGTGGCCATCGTCGGCCAGGGGACGCACCCCGCGCACCCCACGGGGCCGCCGCGCCTGCTGGCCCGCTCGCAGGTGGCCGCCTACGAGGGGCAGACGGTGACCCTCACCGGTGTCCGCTTCGGCGCTTCTGGCACGGTGACCCTGGGCGGCCAGCCGGTGCCCGAGGGCAACGTGCTGTCCTGGAGCGACACCCGCATCGCGCTGCGATCGGACGCCGCGCTGCCGCCCGCGGGGCCGCTGGTGGTGCAGACCGCCGACGGCAGCTCCGAGGCGGGCTTCGGGCTGTGGTTTCACCCGACCCCGCTGGTGCAGAGCCCGCTGGGCGAGGCGCCCGCCGCCGCGTTCACCGTCGCGCAGGGCCTGAGCGCCGTGGATCTAGGCGAGGTCGAGGCCGCGCACCTGAGCGCGCCGCCCGGGCTGGTGCTGGACCCGGAGGTGCGAACGGAGGACGGGCGCTACGTCGTCTACGCCGGTCCGGTGACCGCGCCCATGCCGGTGCAGATCACCGTCCACGGCGGGCCCGAGGGCGCCTATTCGCGCGCGCTGACCGGCACGCACCTGCCGGGGCTGGCGTCCACCGACGGCGTGTGGCAGCCGGTCGCGCCGGTGGTCAAGACCGCCGCGCCGCTCGGCTTTCGGCCGCTGGCCGGCCAGCCGGTCGAGGTGGGCGACCTGACCGCGCCCGTGCTGACCGAGGCGGGCCTCGTCAACCCCAAGCTGCAGGTGTCGCTGCCCAAGGTGAACCCCTGGTTCGAGACCCCGGACGGGGCGCTGTACATGGGGACCTCGCTCACCGCGATGCGCCCCTGGCACCGGATCACCGAGGTGCACGCCGACGGCACGGTCACCGAGGCGCCGCTCGGGCTGTCGATCCACAGCCACCTGTCCTGGGCGGCCGCGCTGGACGATCGGGTCCTGTTCACCGGCATGGGCCCCGAGGCCGACTCGGGTGCCGCCTTCGCCCTGTACCGGCTGCAGCCCGGCCAGGACCCGACCCTGGTCGCCGAGGGCGGCGCGCCGGAGGTCACGCGCTTCGAGCAGGCCATCGCGGTCGAGCGGCAGGGCGCGCCCTACTTCCTGGTCTTCGCCCGAGGGACCACCGACGCCTTCTACGCCCTGAGCCCCGAGGGCGAGCTGCTGGCCGACTTCGCCCCGGCCATGAGCGACAGCCTGCCCAGCGCCTGGGGCGAGCTGCTGGCCGCCAGCGGCCCGGTGGTGGTGGCGCTGCAGGGCGGCTCGCCCAAGGTCGCGGTGCGCCTGGACCTGGACGCGGCCACGCCGGACTGGCAGCCCCTGGTCCCCCCGGCCCTCGCCGCCGGGGCCCAGCTGGTGAGCGCGTCGGTGGACGGGCTGGGCCAGGCGATCGTGCTGGTGCTGTCGGACGGACGGCTGGTGCGCCTCACCGCCGCCGACGGCTACCAGAGCCCCGAGGTCGTCGACCTGGGCGCCAGCCTGACCGCGCCCCTGTCCCTCCCCCTGACCCCCACCCCGACCGCCGCGGTGCCGCTGGACGACGGCCGCTGGCTGCTGCACGCCGCCTTCGACGAGGCGCCCTTCTTCTCGGACCGCGAGCGGTTCGTCCTGATCACTCCGGCGCCCTGAGCCGGGGCGGTCAGGGGGCTTGGGGGTCGCTTTCGGGCTCGGGAGGCCGCCCAGGCATCCACCAGCGGGACAGGTCCAGCTCGAGCGCGTCGAAGGGGGCCAGGCGGGCCGGGGCGTCGCCTTCGTGGGAGGCGAGCAGGAGCCAGGCGCCGTCGACCAGACGGTAGACCTCGACCAGGCGCTCGAGGGGGTCGACCAGCCAGGCGTAGCCGACGCCCTCGCGGGCGTAGATGGGCATCTTGCGGACCCGGTCGCGCGAGTGCTGGCCGGGGGAGAGGATCTCGCAGATCCATTCGGGCGACTGCTGGAAGTGGGGCACGGTGGGGAACTCGGGCATGCGCTCGATACGCCAAGCCGCTAGATCGGGCACCAGCACGTCGTGACCCAGGTGGAGCTCGGGTTCGTCCACGATCCACCACCCGCCGGGGCGACCGGGTCCCTTCGGTCCGTCCAACGGATCCAAGGCCCCACCGATGCGACTTCCGGCGCGGAGGTGCGCCGAGGCTGGGCGCGGCGAGGTGACCAGCTCCCCGCCGATCAGCTCGGCGACCCGGTGATCCGGGACGGCCAGCAGGTCTTCGTAGGTCGCCTCGCGAGGACGGTGGATTTCGTGGAAGCCGGCCATGACTCGCTCCTTGGTGCCGCTCCGACAGTGTAAGGCACGGCCGGCCGGAACCGAAGCGGGGCCCCGCGGGCGGTTCGGCTGGAATGCTGGAATCGGCGCCGGGTTCGGGAGCGTCGCGGGTGGGGTTGACACCCGGCCGCGCTGCAGCATGCTCCCGCGGCCGCGACGGCGAGGGCCTCGCGGTCGGGTGGGCTCGAGGCGGGTGGTGGGCGATGAGCGAGAGCGCGGCGTCGGGGCATCGGTGGCGGTTCTTTCGGACCAGCGGGCTGGATCAGGTGCGCGTCGCCAGCGGCGAGGACCTGGCGAACCTGAAGGCGCTGGACCAGAAGATGTGGGTCGCGCTGGCCTGCCCGGTGAAGGGGCTGGCGATGGACGATCGCACGCTGGCGGCGCTCGACACCGACAAGGACGGGCGCGTCCGGGCCCGTGAGGTGCTGGACGCCATCGCCTTCTGCGAGGCGCGGCTGAAGGACCTGGGGGCGCTGCTGAGGCAGGAGCCGGATCTGCCGCTGAGCGCGCTGGACGAGGGCAAGCCGGCCGGCAAGGCGGCGCTGGCCGCGGCGCGCGAGCTGCTCGAGGGGCTGGGCAAGCCCGAGGCCGAGCGCATCGGGCTCGGCGACGTGGCCGACACCGCCAAGGCGTTCGCGAAGACGCGCTTCAACGGCGACGGCATCGTCACGCCGGCCTCCAGCGAGGACGCGCTGCTGGCCGGGGTGATCACCGACATCGTGGCCACCCTGGGCGGCGAGGCGGATCGCAGCGGGGCCCAGGGCGTGGGGCAGGCCAAGATCGACGCCTTCTGGAAGGAGCTGGAGGCCGTGGCGGCCTGGGCCGACGACGGCGAGGCGCGGGGCGACGAGGTGCGGCCGCTGGGGGCGAAGACCGAGGCGGCCGCGGCGGCGGTGGCGGCGGTCAAGGCCAAGATCGACGACTACTTCGCCCGCTGCCGGCTGGTCGCCTTCGACGCGCGGGCGCAGGGGGCGCTGAACTACCCGGACGCGGCGTACGACGCGGTGGGCGCGGCCACGCTCTCGGCCTCGGCCAAGGAGCTGGCGCACTTCCCGCTGGCGCGGGTCGAGCCGGGGCGGGCGCTGCCGCTGGCGGGGGTGAACCCGGCGTGGGCGGCCGAGGTGGCCGCGCTGGCGAGCGACGCGGTGGCCCCGCTGCTGGGCGAGCGGACGGAGCTGACCGAGGCCGAGTGGGGCGCGCTGCAGGCGCGGCTGGCGGCGCACCTCGGGTGGATGGGCAAGCGCCCCGACTCGCCGGTGCAGAAGCTGGGGCTCGAGCGGGTGCGGGCCATCCTGGCGACCGACGCCAAGGCGCAGCTGACGGAGCTGGTCGCGCGGGACGCCGCCATGGCCGAGGCGTTCGGAGCCATCGAGCAGCTGGACAAGCTCATCCGCCTGTACCGGGATCTGGCCGAGCTGGTCGGCAACTTCGTGTCCTTCGAGCGCTTCTACGCGCGGCAGCACAAGGCGATCTTCCAGGCCGGCACGCTGTTTCTGGACGGCCGCTCGTGCGACCTGTGCGTGCGGGTCGACAACCCGGGCAAGCACGCGGGGCTGGCGGCGCTGAGCAAGTGCTTCGTCGCCTACTGCGATCTCACCCGCCCCGGCGGCGAGAAGATGCAGATCGCGGCCGTGTTCAGCGACGGCGACAGCGACTTCCTGACCGTGGGACGCAACGGCGTCTTCTACGACCGGCAGGGCAAGGACTGGGACGCGACCATCACGTCCATAGTGGCCAACCCCATCAGCATCCGGCAGGCGTTCTACGCGCCCTACAAGCGCTTCGTGCGGCTGGTCGAGGAGCAGGTGGCCAAGCGGGCGACCGAGGCCGACACGGCCAACGCGGGCAAGCTGACCGAGGCCGCGCAGGCGACCGCCAAGGTCGACCAGGCCAAGCCGCCCGCCAAGTTCGATCTGTCGACCATCGCCCTCATCGGCGTGGCCGTCAGCGGCGCGGCGGCCGTGGTCGGCGGGCTGCTCGAGGCCTTCTTCGGGCTCGGGATGTGGATGCCGCTGGGGCTGCTGGGCCTGGTGCTGCTGATCTCGGGGCCGTCGATGCTCATCGCGGCGCTGAAGCTGCGGCAGCGCAGCCTGGGGCCGATCCTGGACGCCACCGGCTGGGCCATCAACGGGCGGGTGGCGCTGAACATCCCGTTCGGCGGCTCGCTGACCCAGGTGGCGACCCTGCCGGTCGGGGCCGAGCGCAAGCTTGCCGACCCGTATCAGCCGCGAAAGAGCCCCTGGCGCGTGGTGGCCAAGGCCGCCGTCGCGGCGATCGTGGTCGGGCTGGTGAGCCTGTTCGGCTACCACCAGAACCTGCTGCCCAACGCGATGGCCAAGTCGATGGGCTTCATGGGCGTGCCCAAGCACCTGCGGGTCGCCAAGGAGCAGGCCCAGACCGGCGTCGAGGAGGCGCGGGCGGCGGTCGCGGCGGCGACCGAGCAGAGCGAGGCGGCCAAGAAGACGTTGCTGGAGCTGGTGCAGGCCGAGGCGCCGATGAGCGCGAAGGTGGTGCGCGCGACCTCGCGGGCGCAGCGGGCGGAGGCCAAGCTGGCGCGGGCGCAGGACCGGCTCGACCGGCTCGAGGCGCGGCTCGAGGCGGCCAACGAGGCGCTCGACTGGGCCATCGACGCCGACGAGCAGCGGGCCGAGGAGGCGGAGGAGGCCGACAAGGCCAGCGCGCTGGTCGAGTAGGCGCGCGCGAGTCCGGCCGGCTGGAAGCCGGCGATCCCAGGGGCTGCGGTCGCGGAAAGGTCGCCCATCCGGCCGGCTGGAAGCCGGCGTCGTGTTGATGCCGGCGGAGGCGCCTTGGAGTGCTCCAGCTTGCTGGAGCCCCGGCCCCGGCGGCTTGCCGCCGGGATCGGGCGGCCAACCCGGCGCAGCAAGCTGCTCCGGATGGGGGCTCCACCAAGGTGGAGCACTCCGGTTGGCCTTTGACGACGCCCTCTGGAAGCCGGCGTCGTGTTGATGCCGGCGGAGGCGCCTTGGAGTGCTCCAGCTTGCTGGAGCCCCGGCCCCGGCGGCTTGCCGCCGGGATCGGGCGGC
>JAWLBL010000002.1:51768-70660 GCA_041687695.1 Myxococcota bacterium
CAACCCGGCGCAGCAAGCTGCTCCGGATGGGGGCTCCACCAAGGTGGAGCACTCCGGTTGGCCTCTTGCGACATCCTCGAGGTTCGGCCGGCCGGAGCGCTACAGGGCGAAGAGGTAGACCGGGCGCGTCCTGTTCGGCGAGCGGGTGACGGCGCCCACCACGGCCTCTCCCTTCCAGAAGGCGACGTAGAAGCCGAACCCGCTGGTGCCGGCGACTTTGAACGTGCGGGCGAGGGTGCCCGAGGTCAGGTCGAAGAGGTAGGCCTGCCCCCCGCCGCCCTCGAAGGGGGCCCCGACCAGCAGCCGGTCGCCCTGGAGCGCCACCGAGGTGCCGAACGAGGACGAGTGCTTTTCGGTCGACCGGAAGACGGCCTTGGGGGTCTGGGCGCCGTGCTCGAAGACCCGCAGCTCGGAGCCGACGCGGACCACGTAGCGCTGGGCGTCCGCGGCCACGACGCCGCCGCCCTCGACCCGGGGCCAACGGGGGCGGGCCGGCATGCGCTCGAGGTAGCCGGCGACGGTGCCGTCGGCCGCCATCAGGACGGCCGGGCCGGTGTAGGACTCGCCCGTGACGTACCCGACGCTCAGCGCCAGGTGGTCGCCGACGACGGCCGTGCGCTGCCCCAGGATCTCCTTGGGGGCGGGCGTCGGGGCCTGGAGCACGCGGACGCCGCTGCCCAGCGATCCGATTGGGATGTGGGTCATGGCGGCGAGCGCGGCCGGCATGGCGCCGGGCACGCCGGCCGGCGTCAGGTCGAGGCAGTCGTCGAGCACCAGGGTCGCGCCCTCGGGGCACGAGGTCGGGACGCCCGCGCAAGCGCTTCGGTCGGCGTCCCAGCGCTGGCCCGCCCAGCAGCAGTGGATGCCGTCGCTGGCCTGGACCCGGCCGCCCTCGCAGATCTCCTGCGCGACGCATCGCGCCTCGACGCGGACGTGACCCTCGGGGCACTTCGGCGTCCCCGCGCACTGTCCCCGCTTGGCGTCGAAGCGTTGCCCCGGCCAGCAGCAGTGGACGTCGTCGGCGGTGCGCTGCTGGCCAGCGGGGCAGCTGGCCAGGGCGAGCCCGTCGAAGAGCGCCTGGGCGGCCTTGGGGTCGCCCTTGATCCAGACCGAGACCGTCTCGTTGTGGAAGGCCCCGAAGGCGGCCTGGAGCTTCTTCGCGTCCTGCTCGTTGAAGGAGACCGTGGACTCAAGGGGGAAGTCCACCCACGTCACGATCGCCTCGCGGTCCGAGCCGGCGCGCTGAACGCTCCACCGCTTCATCCGCCCGAAGTCGCCCACCGACTTCTCCTCGGTGAGCTTCGCCGTGAGCCCTTCCGACGCCAGGCCCGCCTCGACCCGGGCCAGGATCGGCGAGGTGGCGCCGAGCGGCCCGGCCGAGGTCATCCGAGCGGCGCTGGCGCTGCGCAGCTTGCCGCCGCTCCACACGAGCAGCGTCTTGTTCGTGGCCGCCACCTGCAGGCTGTAGGCGCGGTCGGGGAAGATGCCGGCCCGCTCCCAGGTCTTGCCGCCGTCGAGCGAGCGGAGCAGGCCGCCGGTGTACTCGGCGAAGATGGCGTCCTTCAGCGTGGCGAGCTCGCCGATGTTGGCGGCCAGCGCGGCGGGGTCGGACGAGGACGACCAGGTGGCGCCGAGGTCGGTCGAGACGTGGAACGTCTTGTTGGTTCGCAGCAGGACCGCGTCGCCCGCGCGCGCGAGCTTGCCGGCCTTGGGATCGGCCCGGTCGTCCGTCCAGGTCCGGCCTCCGTCGGCGGACCGGACCAGCGTGTTGCGTTCGGTCTTGGCCAGGACGCCGTCCGCCCCCACGACCACGGGCTCCCAGTAGCTGCGAGAGGGGATGTCGCCCTGCGTGATGGTCTTGCCGCCGTCGGTCGAGGTGGCGATGAGGCTGCGCGAACTGGCCGCGCTCTTGGCGATGGCGAACAGGCGCTTGCCGTCGGTGGCGGCGCGCCAGACGTCGGCGGCCGGCGGCAGGACCGGCTCCCAGGACTTGCCGCCGTCGGCGGAGCGGTGCCCCGTCTTGCCCAGGATGAACAGGTGCTTGCCCACCACCAGCGGTCCGCTGCCCTCGGGGAGCTGAGCGTTCACCAGCTTCCAGGTCTTGCCCTGATCGGTCGACTGGATGAGCTGTCGCTCGGACGTCCGGGCGAGGAACGCGTTGCCGAAGGCGGTCAGCTCGTAGATCCCGTCGTCCTTGGCGAAGGCCTCGGCGGCCCCCTTGGGGGTCAGCTCGGTCCAGAGCGCCGGCTCGGCGGCGCGGACGTCGGGCGAGGCGACGGCGAACAGCATCGCGCCGAGCAGGGCCAGGCGTGTCCAGAGCTTCGAGCAGGGCTTGACGCGCATGGGGCAGGTCTCCTTTCGGCACGTCGCGCCGACCCCGGTCACCACCCGCGCGTGCAGTGCGAGCGAAGGTGTGACCGAGGCCCGGCGGCTGTCAAGCGGGCCTGCCCCGCCTGAGGCCGCCGGGGCTCTCAGGCGCCGCAGCAGCGCTTGTGCTTGTGGCCCGAGCCGCAGGGGCAGGGGGCGTTGCGGCCGACCTTGGGCTGCTCGCGGCGACGGGGCTCGCGGCCGAGGCCGCCGTAGATCTCGTGGGCGCCGGAGAGCCAGGGCATCGCCAGCTCCGGGTGCCAGGGCTGGGCGTGCTCGTCCAGCTCGGCCTCGGGCAGGTAGAGGTTCCTCGGGGCGGCGCGGGCGGCCCAGCCCAGGGCGCCGGGGAGGGTCGCGGCGAGGGTCGGGTCGCCGTAGACGCACACCGGCTCGTTGGCCCAGCGGGCGCGGGCGCGGCGGGCGGCGGCCTTGCCTTCGGGCGTCTGGGACAGGCGCCGGTCCTCGGCGTCGTCGCCGGTGACCGGCGAGCGGGCGCCGGGCGGGTGGGACAGGCGCCAGAAGGTCAACAGGGCGTGGTCGGAGTCGTCGACCGGCGCCGGGCGCGGCGGGGCGGCGGCGTCGGACGAGCGCAGGGCGCGCGCGAGGGACTCGGCGAACGCGCCGTTGCGGCGGCGCTCGGCGTTGATGCCGGTGGTGCGCAGCGCGGCGACGCGCTCGAGGGTCGCCAGGGCGTCGGGGCGTCCGGGGCCGACGCGGGTGGCGAAGAAGGCCAGGGCCAGCGCGTGCGAGACGCCCTCCGGGTGCTCGTCGACGGTGGCCTCGGTGACGGCCGACAAGGGGCGCAGGCCGCGCCAGGGCATGCGGGCGGCCAGCCAGCAGGCGCGCAGGGCGGTGGGCCACAGGCCGCCGCGCATCAGGATGCCGATGAGCCGCTCCATGGAGGCCTCGTCGCGTCTGACCCGCACCTCGAGGGTGTCGCGCTCGGCGGCGCCCAGCAGGACCGAGAGGTGGCCGATGGACCAGTCGGTGCTCCACAGCGCCTGCAGCGTGTCGGCCTCGCGGGCGTTGAGGCGGTGGCGACGCGCGAGCAGGCGCGAGCCCTCGCGCAGGAGGCGCTCGCGGCGCTCGATGGCGGCGACCAGGGCCTTGGTGACCGACTGGTTGAGCAGGTTGGCCACCGGGAGCAGCTCGGCCATCTGCTCGCGCGAGACCAGGTGCGCGTCGCCGAGGACGGCGCCCCAGAGCCGGACGAAGGAGCGTTTGTCGGCGACCAGGGCCTCGAGCTTGGCGATGGCGTGGCCGAGGCGCTCGTGCTTTCGGGCCAGCTGGTCGAGGCGGCCGCGGCGGATGGTCCAGCAGCCGGTCGGGACCATGCCGGCGGCGAGGCAGGTGATGAAGGTCCCCTGGCGATCGACCAGCACCCAGGGCGGGTTGGGGCTGTGGTCCAGCGCGATGGCGACCCGCTCGAAGCGGTCGGGCGGCGCGGCGGCGCGCAGGATGAAGCTGACCAGCTCGGGGTTGCGGTACAGGCCGAGCGCCAGGTCCATGTGGACCATCGACACTCGCTCGAGGCGCTCGAGGAAGTGGATGTCGTCCATGGGGCCATGTTGAGCGGGCGATCTCGCGATGGCAACCCGTCCCGTGACCGAAGTCATGGCCCCGGGGGCGCGCGGTGTTGAAAGTGGTTCTCAGCAACCGGGCTCGACACCGCCCACGGAGGCTCCCGTGACCCAGACCGCGCTCCCCCACACCACGGCCGACTTCAAGGCCGACCTCTCCATCGACAAGATGCCCGCCCACTGGCTGATGGCCCGCCTGGGCAAGCGCGTGCTGCGGCCGGGCGGCCTCGAGACGACCCGCTGGCTGCTCGAGCGGCTGGCCGTGACCGGGACCGACGACGTGGTCGAGCTGGCGCCCGGGCTGGGGCTGACGGCGCGGGCGTTGGTGGTCGCCGGGCCGCGCACGTACCTGGGCGTCGAGCGGGACACCGAGGCGGCGGCGGCCGCGCGCCGGGCCATCGCCTCGACCGGGCACGTCTCGGCGAGCGTGGTCCTGGGCGACGCGGCCAGCCTGCCGCTGATGGACGACGCGGCCAGCGTGGTGGTCGGCGAGGCCATGCTGAGCATGCAGACCCTGTCGAAGAAGGCCGCCATGATGCGCGAGGCGGCGCGGGTGCTGCGGCCGGGGGGCCGCTATGGCATCCACGAGCTGGCCATCGGGGTCGACGACATGCCGTCGCGCGAGATCGAGCGCGTCCAGCAGGACCTGTCCAAGGCCATCCGGGTGGGCGTGCGCATCGGCACCGTGGGCGAGTGGCGCGGCTGGCTCGGCGAGGCCGGCTTCGACGCGGCGCACGTGAAGACGGCGCCGATGCGGCTGCTCGAGCCCGACCGGCTCATCGAGGACGAGGGCGCGGCCGGGGCGGCGAGGTTCCTGTTCAACGCGCTGCGCTCGCCGCGGTCGCTCAGGCGCCTACGCGAGGTGCGCGCGGCCTTTCGCCGGCACCGCGACGTGCTGTGCGCCGTGGCCATCGTCGGCAAGAGGTCGGTGGGCTGAGCGGGCCCTCAGGTCTGGGGGGCGCGCCGCTGCACCTCGTCGAGCACCTCGGGCGGCAGGCGCGCCTCGCAGATCGGGAACAGCTCCCGCTCCTCGAAGCGCACGTGCTCGCGCAGGTGGTAGGCGAACTCGCCGAGGCGTCCGGTCTCGCCGCGGCCGACCTCGGCGGCGTGGGCGCGCAGCGTCTCGTGGTCGCGCTCGGTGCGTTCGACCAGCTCCAGCTCGCCGACCGCTCGCAGAGCCGGCAGCAGCACCTCCTCCTCGACGCGGAAGTGGGGGGCGATCTCGCGGTCGAAGCGCGTGGCCAGGGCGTGGGCGTAGTCCGGGTCGTGCAGGCCGGAGGCCACCGCGTCGCCCAGCGCGCGCGCCAGCACGAGCGCGTGGTGGTGCTCGGAGGACAGGCCGCGGAGGCGGGGGTCTCGCTTCATCGGGTCTCCGGGGGGCAGAGCGCAGGGACGCCCCATCCCTAACCGAAAGGCGACCGTAGGGCCACGCCGGGCGCGCAGGGGCGGGTCGGGGAGTCATCGGACCCGAACGTCCGGGGCGTCCCTGACAGCCCTCGTCCGTTCGGTGTAGCCTCGGCCGCCGAACACACGCTGGGGGGATGCGCATGGGTGCGGCGATGGAGGCGGGGGCGCCGGCGTCACGGGTGACGCCGCCCACGACGGGGGACGCGCTGGTGCGCGAGCGCGTGCTGGCGCGGCTGGACGCCGGGCCGTCGTGCCGGGTCGTGTGGGTGCACGCGCCGGCCGGGGCGGGCAAGACCACGGCGGCGGCGACCTGGCTGCGGGCGCGCGGGCGCGACGGGGCGTGGCTGACCCTGGACCCCGAGGCGAGCGAGCCGGCCACCTTCTTTCATCGGCTGGGCCAGGCGTTGGGGCGGGTCGCGGGGGCCGAGGCGCCTGCAGCGCCGGTCGTGAAGCCCGAGCACCTGCTGGGGCTGCCGGCGTTCGCGCGCGGGCTGCTGGGGCGGCTGTCGCGCTGGCTGCCGGGGCCGGGGGCGCTGGTGCTGGACGACTACCACGTGCTGCCCGAGGACACGCCGCTGCACGCGGCGCTGGCGGCCGGGCTCGAGGTGCTGGAGCCGGAGGTGCCGCTGGTCGTCCTGAGCCGCGGCGCGCCGCCGCCGGCCTTCGCGCGGGCGCGCGCCAACGGGCTGCTGCGGGTGGTCGGTGGCGACGAGCTGCGCTTTTCGGCCGACGAGGTGGCGCGGGTCGCGGCGCGGTTCGGGGTGGACGCCGAGGAGGCGTCGGGGCTGCACGCGCGCACGGGGGGCTGGGCCGCCGGGATGATGTTGCTGCTGGCGGGGGGCGGCCGGCGGCAGGCGGCGCCGAGCGACGAGGCGACGCTGGAGGCGGTCTTCGACTACCTGGCGGGCGAGGTGTTGGAGCGGCTGGAGCCCGAGACGCGCGATTTGCTGACGCGGGTCGCGGAGCTGCCCGAGGTGACCGCGCGGGCGGCCGAGGCGCTGACCGGGCGGGCCGACGCCGGGGCGGCGCTGTCGGCGCTGGCGCGGCGGCAGTTCTTCGTCGAGCGCCTCGAGGGCGAGCGCGGGGCCTGGCGGCTGCACCCGCTGCTGGCGGAGTTCTTGCGGGCGCGGGCGCGGGCGGCGCTGGGCGAGGGCGGCTACGCCGAGCACCTGGCGGCCAGCGGCGAGGCGCTGGTGGCCGACGGGCAGGAGGCGGCCGGGCTGTCGTGCCTGGCGCGGGCTGGGCGGTGGGACCGGCTGGCCGAGGTCGCCTGCGACGTCGCCCCGGTCTGGCTGGCGCAGGGCCGACACCTGGCGCTGGCGCCCTGGCTCGCGCAGGCCCTGGAGCGCACGCCCGGGGCGCCGCTGCCGAGCTTTTGGCTGGGGCACGCGCTGGGGCCCTTCCAGCCGGCGGTCGCGCGCGGGCACCTGGAGGTCGCCTTCGAGGCGCTGCGCGCGGCGGGCGCCGTGCCGCAGGCCCTGCTGGCGTGGGCGGCCATCGTCGAGACCTTCATGTTCGAGCGGGCCGACTTCGCGCCGCTCGACCGCTGGATCGCCGCCCTGGCGGCGCTGGGCGGGCTCGAGGCCCTGCCGCCCGACCCGGTGGTCCAGCTGCGCGTGGTGAGCAGCATGGTCGGCGCGCTGACCTACCGCCAGCCCGATCACCCCGAGATCGAGGCGTGGGTCGAGGCGCTCGAGGCGCGGCTGCACCACATCCCCGACCCGACCATCGCCGCCTACTGCGCCGGGCAGCTCCAGACCTGGTACAGCTGGGTGGGCGACGAGACGCGCCTCGTGCGCACCGCCGCCCTCATCGAGCAGCAGGCCGCGCGGCTGCCCGACGCGCCGCTGGGCGTGGCGCACCTGCTGACCGAGCTCACGCGGTCCATCGCGCAGTGGTTCACCGGGCGCTATGAGGCGTCGCTGGCGTCCGTCGCGCGGGCCGAGGAGGTGGCCGAGGCGTCGGGGATCCACGCCTGGGACCCGCTGGTCGCGGCGCAGACGGTGTACGCGTCGATGGGGCTGGGCGACGGCGCCGGCGCGGCGCGGGCCGCCGAGCGAGCCGAGCGATTGCTACGCCCCGAGCACCACATGGACGTGTCGCAGGCCCATGTGCTGCAGGCCTGGGTCGCGCTCGACCGGGGCGAGCCGGGGCTGGCGCTGGCGCACGCCGAGCGGGGACGGGCGGCTTCGGCGCGGGCGGGGCTGTACTTCGGTGAGGCGATGAGTCTCGCGACGTTGGCCCGGGCCTACGAGGCGACCGGGCAGGCCGAGCAGGCCGACGAGGCGCTGGCCGAGCTGCGGGCGCGGGCCAAGGGGATGAACAGCGAGGTGCTGCGACGCGACGTGATGCTGTTCGAGGCGCTGCGGGCGCTGCGGCGGGGCGAAGCGGCGACGCGAACGGTCGAGGCGCTCAGGCGGGTGTTCGAGCCCGGACCGCGTTTGCTGGGCGGACTGTGGCCGTGGTGGTGTCTGTCGGAGCGCGTGTCGCTGTGTGTCGCGGCCCTGGAGCGAGGCGTCGCGGTCGAGCAGGTGCGGCGCGTCGTGGCGCGCGACGGGCTGCCGCCGAGCGAGGCGGCGGAGCTGACGGCGGGGTGGCCGTACGCGGTCGAGGTGCGCGCGCTGGGAGCGCTGGAGGTGCGGGTGGACGGGGCGCGGGTGGACGCGGGGGCGCGCGCGCCGATGCGGCGGCTGGAGCTGCTCGAGGTGCTGGTCGCCCTGGGCGGGGCGGACGTGGCCGAGGACGCGGTGGCCGACCTCTTGTGGCCGGACGCCGACGGGGCGGCGGCGAGGGCGGCGCTGAAGACGACGCTGTCGCGGCTGCGCAAGCTGCTGGGGGCCGAGACGGTGACCCTCGAGGGCGGGCGGCTGAGCCTGGACCGGCGGCGCTGTCGGGTGGACGCGCTGGTCGTCGAGCGGCTGCTGGCGGGCGGCTATCCCGGGCTGTCGCCGGCCGAGGTGGCCGAGCGCGTGCTGACCCTGCACCGTGGGCCGCTGCTGCCGCATCAGGACGCCTCCTGGGCGGCCGCGGCGCGCGAGCGGCTGGACGCGCGGGCGGCGCGCTGCCTCGCCGACGAGGGCGAGCGGCGTCTGGCCGCGGGCGAGGCCGCGGGGGCCGAGGCGATGCTGGCGCGCGCGGTCGAGCTGGCGCCGGTGAGCGAGAGCGCCCACCGCGGGCTGGTGCGGGCGCTGTTGGCGCTCGGGCGTCGTGGGGACGCGGCGCTGGCCTACCGGCGCTGCGTCGAGGCGTTGGAGCGGCTGGCCGGGACGAGCCCGTCGCCGGCCACGCGCGCGCTGGAGGCGAAGATCCGCGAGCGCTGAGTCGGCTGTTACCTTCGTGTCACCCCGGCCGCGGGAGCCTCGGGCCGCGGACGCGACCTCGGTCGCGGACGTACCACGCGTCAGGGGAGAGGACGATGGGGACGTCGAGGGTGCGGAGCGGCTGGGGGCTGGGGATCGCGGTCCTGCTGGCCGTGGCGGCGGGGGGCTTCGGGGTGAGCGGGTGCGGCGACGTCGTCGTGCCCAGCGAGTCCTTGCCGGACGGGGACCAGGGGGGCTCGTCCGACGTGAAGGGACCCGACGCGGCGGGCGAGGACATCGGCGGCCAGCCCGACGTCGCGACGACCCTCGACGTCGCCTCGGATCCGGGGCCGGGTGAGCCGGACGCGGTGGAGGGATCGGACGTGGGGCCGGACGCGGAGCCGGACGTGCAGGCCGACACCGGGCCCGACGCCGAGCCCGACGTGCCGCCGGTGGACGAGTGCCCCGACGACCCGGCCAAGCTGGCGCCGGGCGTGTGCGGCTGCGGCGTGGCGGACACCGACTCCGACGCGGACGGCACGCCCGACTGCGACGACGGCTGCCCCGACGACCCGAACAAGATCGCGCCGGGCGCCTGCGGGTGCGGGGTGCCGAACGTGGACAGCGACGACGACGGGACGGTCGACTGCAAGGACGAGTGCCCGCTCGACCCGGACAAGGTGAAGGCGGGGGCGTGCGGGTGCGGCGTGGCCGACGTGGACTCGGACGGCGACGGGGCGCTGGACTGCCAGGAGGAGTGCCCGCTCGACCCGGCCAAGCTGGCGCCGGGCGCGTGCGGGTGCGGCGTGGGGGACCTGGACACGGATCTGGACGGGACGCCCGACTGCGAGGACGGCTGTTTGTTCGACGCGGCCAAGACCGAGGCGGGCCTGTGCGGCTGCGGGGTGGCCGAGGTCGACACCGACGGCGACGGGACGCCCGACTGCAAGGACGGCTGCCCCACGGACGCGGGCAAGACCGAGGCCGGCAAGTGCGGCTGCGGCAACGTAGACGCCGACGGGGACGGCGACGGGACGCCGGACTGCAAGGACGGCTGCCCGGCGGACGGCGGCAAGACCGCGCCCGGCAAGTGCGGGTGCGGCGTGAGCGACGTGGACGGCGATGGAGACGGGACGCCCGACTGCAGCGACGGGTGCCCCGAGGACCCGAGCAAGACCGCGGCCGGCAAGTGCGGGTGCGGGGTGGCGGAGACGGACTCGGACGGCGACGGGACGCCGGACTGCAACGACGAGTGCCCGCTGGACCCGGCCAAGACGGTGCAGGGCAAGTGCGGGTGCGGCGTGACCGAGACGGACGGGGACGGCGACGGGACGCCCGACTGCAACGACAGCTGCCCGAGCGACCCGAAGAAGGCGGCGCCGGGGGCCTGCGGGTGCGGGCTGCCCGACGTGGACACCGACGGCGACGGCGTGCTCGACTGCTTCGACGGCTGCCCCGGCGACCCGGACAAGACGGTGGGCGGCGTGTGCGGGTGCGGCCTGGCGGACGAGGACTCGGACGACAACGGCCTCGTCGACTGCCTGGAGACGTGCCCGGACGACCCGGACAAGGAGCTGGCGGGCGTGTGCGGGTGCGGCGTGCCGGACGAGGACGACGACGGCGACGGCACGATGGACTGCATCGACGGCTGCCCGGAGGACTCGGGCAAGACGCAGCCGGGCGCCTGCGGCTGCGGGCAGGTGGACGTCGACTCGGACGGCGACGGTGCGCTCGACTGCTTCGACGGGTGCCCGAGCGACGCGGCCAAGACGCTGCCCGGCCTGTGCGGCTGCGGGACGAGCGACGTCGACTCGGACGGCGACGGGGTGCCGGACTGTGACGACGCGTGCCCGAGCGACCCGGACAAGGCGGCGGCGGGGGTGTGCGGGTGCGGGACCAGCGAGGTCGACGCGGACGGGGACGGGACGCCGGACTGCGAGGACGCGTGCCCGGCGGACGCGACCAAGGTGGCGCCGGGGCTGTGCGGTTGCGGGGCGAGCGACGTCGACTCGGACGGCGACGGGGTGCCCGACTGCGACGACGCGTGCCCGAGCGACGACGAGAAGCTGGCGCCCGGGTTGTGCGGGTGCGGGACCAGCGACGTGGACAGCGACGGCGACGGGACGCCGGACTGCGACGACGGGTGCCCGGCCGACGGCGGCAAGGTGGCGCCCGGGGTGTGCGGGTGCGGGACGGCCGACGTGGATGGTGACGGCGACGGGACCAAGGACTGCCAGGACGGCTGCCCGAGCGACCCGGCCAAGACGGCGCCGGGGCCGTGCGGGTGCGGCGGCGGGCCGGACGTCGACTCGGACGGCGACGGGGTGGCGGACTGCAACGACGGGTGCCCGGCGGACCCGGGCAAGACCGAGGCGGGGCAGTGTGGGTGCGGCGTGGCGGACACGGACGGCGACGGAGACGGCACGGCGGACTGTCTGGACGGCTGCCCCACGGATCCGGACAAGGTGGCGCCCGGGGTGTGCGGGTGCGGCGTGAGCGACATCGACAAGGACAAGGACGGGACGCCGAGCTGCATCGACGGCTGCCCGGGCGACCCGAAGAAGGTGGAGCCGGGGATCTGCGGGTGCGGGGTGGCCGACGTGGACGATAACGGTGACGGGATCCCGGACTGCCTGGACGCGTGCCCGGACGACCCGGACAAGAGCGACCCGGGCGAGTGCGGGTGCGGCGTGGCGGACGTGGACTCGGACGGGGACGGGCTGCTGGACTGCTTCGACGGGTGCCCCGGGGACGCGGAGAAGACGGCGCCGGGGGCGTGCGGGTGCGGCGTGAGCGACGTGGACACCGACGGCGACGGGACGCTGGACTGCTTCGACGAGTGCCCGGAGGACGCGGCCAAGTCGGCGCCGGGCGCGTGCGGGTGCGGCGAGGTCGACGTCGACGGCGACGGCGACGGGGTGATGGACTGCGTGGACGGGTGCCCTGGGGACGCGGCGAAGACGGCGCCGGGGGTGTGCGGGTGCGGGACGGCCGACGTCGACGGCGACGCGGACGGCGTGGCCGACTGCCTGGACAACTGCCCGAGCGTGAGCAACGCCGGGCAGGAGGACGCGGACGGGGACGGGCTGGGGGACGTGTGCGACCCGTGCACCGACGCGGACGGGGACGGCTTCGGCGTGGGGCCGCTGATGGACGGGTGCGCGGGCGGCGCGGCGCTGGACTGCGACGACGGCAGCGCATGGGTCTATCCGGGGGCGCCCGAGATCCTGGCCAACGGCGCGGACGAGGACTGCGACGGCGGCGACGCCTGCGTGGCCGACTTCGACCTCGACGGGCAGTGGGACGCGAAGAACGAGACCGTGCCGACCGTGCTGCTCGGCGGCGACGGGCTGCGCTTTCGGTACGCGCTGGACCTGATGGGGCTGCCCTACGTGAAGGTGAGCGACCCGGTGGAGCTGGCGGCGGTCTACGGCGACGGGACGGGGTGGGATCTGCTGATCCTCGACGAGAGCATCAGCTCTGCGGTCTGGCCGGCCGAGCTGGGAGAGGTGCTCGACCTGCACGTCAATGAGCTGCAACGCGAGGCCATCGTCCACTACAGAGGGCTGGAGGCGGACGCAGCGGCGCAGGCGATCCTGGGCGTGGAGATCGGCGCGGGCGGAGGCGCCCTGTCGCCGGCCCCGGAGGCGCCCGTGAACCTGTTCGACCTGGTCGAGACGGTGGGCGTGCCCTTCGCCGAGGGCGCGATCGGCGGCGGCGCCGTCGTCGAGCCGTTCGACGGCGTGGCGCTGGCGCGCGGCGCCCAGGGAGGCGTGGCCGTCGCCATGCTGCGCGACCGGCGGGTGCTGCTCAACGCCTTCGGGCACACGCACATCGCCGATCTGGACGGCGACGGCGTGCTGGACCTGCGCGAGGTGCACGCGAACCAGGTCCATCTGATGCTGGCCAACTACGTGCCGCAGGGGTTCGAGGGCGGCTGGGCGCGGCCGTCGGACGACCTGGCCTGCGACGGCCCCGGAGAGGTCGGGCTGAAAGACGTCGGCGACTGCGACGACGGCGACGCCAGCGTGTACACGGGCGCCCCCGACGTGCCGGACGGCGTCGACCGCAACTGCGACGGGTTCGACGGGACGCCGGGTGACGGCGTCTTCGTGTCGCCCACGGGCACCGACGTCGCGGGCTGCGGGCTCATGGGCTCGCCGTGCCTGACCGTGGGCACCGCGGTGACCCGGGCGAAGTCATGGGGCCGTCCGTTCGTGTACGTGGGCGGCGCGGCGGCGGGCACGACCTATGCCGAGAGCGTGGCCCTGCCGGACGGCCTGAGCCTGGTCGGCGGCTTCGACGCGACGACGTGGCAGCGCGGGACGGGCGTGGAGACGCGGATCGTCGCGCCGGCCGGCGCTCCGGCGCTGGTGGTGAGCGGGTACACCGAGGTCGGGCGGGTCGAGGGGATGACCCTGATGGGCAGCAGCGCGGCGGCGGCGGGATCGTCGGCGCGAGCGGTAGTCGTCGAGGGCGTGTCGGGGACGTTGCGCTTCGTGGACTGCCTCGTCGAGGCCGGGGCGGGCAAGGCCGGCGCGGCCGGTACGGGCGGTGTCACCGGCAAGGCGGGGGTGCAGGGCGGCAGCGGCGGCAACGGGACCAGCTCGGCGGCGGGCAAGGGCGGCTCCGGCGGCTACGTCGCCTGCAACACCGGCGGCACCAGCCAGGGGCTCGGGGGCGGCGCGGGCGGCATCGCGTCGACGGATTCGGCCGAGAGCAAGGGGAGCAACGGCGTCGGCAAGTGGGCCGGCAAGGGCGGCGCGGGATGCTACTCGCTGACGTCCTGCATCGCCTCGTCCGGTACGGCCGGCAGCCGAGACCCCGATCTGTCGCACGGCGCCAACGGGTCCAAGCCGACGTCGCAGTGGCTGGGGGGGCTGTCGGGGACGGCCTGGACCCCGATCGGCGGCAACGGCGGCACCACCGGCGGGCATGGCCGGTCGGGCCACGGCGGCGGGGGCGGCGGCGGGGCGCTGGCCTCGTATCCGACCACCGGGACCTACAAGGGCTTCGGCGGCGGCGGGGGCGGTGGCGGCTCGGGCGGCTGCGGCGGCTCGGGGGGCGGCGGCGGCAAGGGCGGCGGCGCGTCCATTGGCGTGATGGTGCTCGACAGCGCCGGGACGGTCGAGCTGGTCGGCTGCGCCGTCGTCACGGCGAACGGCGGCGCGGGCGGCAAGGGCGGCTCGGGCGGCGGCGGCGGCGCGGGCGGCGGGGCCGGGTCCGGTGGGGCCCCCTCGGGGGTGGGGACCAAGGCGGCCGGCGGCGGCGGCGGCAAGGGCTCGGCCGGCGGCGCGGGGCGGGGCGGCGGCGGCGGCAGCGGCGGCGCGGGCGGCCCCAGCGTGGGCGTGCTGGTGGTTGGCAAGGTGCCCAAGCTGACCAGCAGCGACGTCGAGCCCGGCGCGGGCGGGGCGGCCGGCGCGGGCGGCGCCCACGGGGCGGGCCAGGCCTCGGCCCCCTCGGGGGACACCGGCGCCGCCTGCGAGGTCCTGCGCTGGGACGCCAAGTGCGGCTACGGCTGCGCGAGCGCGGCCCACGCGTGCCCGTGAGCGTCCGAATCAGGCGCCGGCGGGCGCCTGATCACCCCATCTCGTCTCTCGGCGCTGGTGCGGGCGTGGGCGGGACGCCTCCTCTGGGTAGGCGTTCGGCAGACCCCGCCCGTCGTCGGGGGGGCCCGCGTCAGAGGTAGCGGTCGGGCGAGAGCAGCGCGAGGGAGACCGACGGCGGCTCGCCCGCGAGCACCTCGGCGAGGAGCTTGCCCGTGATGGGGCCGAGGCTCATCCCCATCATGGCGTGGCCGGTGCCGAGGGCGAGGTTGTCCCAGCGCGCGGGCCGCCCGACGTAGGGCAGGCCGTCGGGCGAGCAGGGCCGCAGGCCCGACGAGGGCGTCGCGGTGGCGAAGTCCTCCTCGCTGAAGTCGGGCAGGTGCTTCAGCGCCGCCTTGACGATGCCGCGGACGCGCGCGGGGTTCATCCGCTCGTCCAGGCCCGCGATCTCCATCGTCCCCCCAAAGCGCAGCGCCTGTCCGATGGGGGTGATGGCGACGCGCGCCTCGGTGAGGATGATGCCGTGCGCCGCCTGCTGCGGCGGCGAGGGGAGGGTCATGCTGTAGCCCTTGCCGCCCTGCATCGGCAGCTTCACGGCGAGCCCGGCCACGACCCGCGGCGACCAGGCGCCCCCGCACACGAGGAACTCGTCGGCGGAATGCTCGCCGCGCGAGGTGCGGACCGCGTCGATCCGCCGGCCGCTCGTGCGCCAGCCGGTGACCTCGGTCTCCCACAGGAACGCGACGCCCCGCTCGGCGAGGCGCCGCCCCATGACGGCCATGAACCGGTATGGCGCGAGGATGGCGTCGTCCGGGTAGAAGACGCCGCCGGTCGTGCGGATGCGCAGCCGCGGCTCCATGCGCTCGACGTCGGCCGGCGTCACCACCTCGCCCCGCGAGCCGATCCGCGTGGCGAACTCGCCCTTGTTCACCTCCTTGGCGAAGCCCTCCTCCGTCGTGGCGAGGTTGAGGATGCCGGTCTCGGCGAAGCCGAAGTCGTCGCCGAGGTCGCGGGCGAGCTGCCGGTAGCAGGCGAGGCTCCCGAAGTTGAGGTCGCGCAGGACCGGGGCCGCCTGCTCGACCCGCTCGGGCGTCGAGGCGCGGAAGAACTTCCAGCCCCAGGAGATGAGCTCCGGGTCGAGCCGGGGCTTGATGTAGAAGGGGCTCTCGTCGTCCCACATGTACTTGAAGGCGACGCGCATCATCCCCGGCGCCGCGAGCGGCACGACGTGGCTCGGGGTCACGTAGCCGGCGTTGACGTACGAGGCCCCGGCGCGCTCGGCGGGGGCGCGGTCGAGCACGGTCACGCGCCACCCGCGCTCGGCGGCGTACCAGGCCGTGTTGAGCCCGACGACGCCCGCACCGATGACCAGGACTTGTTTGCTCATGGACGCCCCGCGAGGTCTATGAAGGCCCGACCGCCTCGCCTAAGGAGTTGGTCACCGCGGCCCCCTCGAGCAAGCTTCGGCCCCCGGCCGTCGTCGTCGCTGGTGGCGGCGCGGCGGCGTTGGGCGAGGAGCTCGAGGCGACCGTGACGTCCGTCCCTGCCGGCTGAGCCGGGTCGCGGCGGCGGGGCGAAATAGGGGCGACGCGGGCCGCCGGGTGCATTAGAACGCCCGGCCATGGAATCGCTTCGCGTCTTCATGAGCATCAGCCGGCTGCACATCGTCGCCATCGCGACGCTGGGCACCTTCACCTTCGGGTGGCTGTTCACCGGGACCTACCCTTGGGCCCTCGCCGCCATCTGCGCCCTGGACTGGTTCATCGTGAACCTGCTCAACCGGGTCGTGGACCTGGAGGAGGACCGGGTCAACCGCATCACCGGCGTCGGCTTCGTCGACCGCCACCGCCGCGCCATCACCGTGGGCGGCTTCGCGCTGCTCATCGCCTCGCTGATCGGCGTGGCGCTGGTCCTGCCCGAGCTGACCTGGCTGCGCCTGGGCTTCCACAGCCTGGGCCTGGCCTACAACTGGCCCATCCTGCCCGGGCGGCGCCGCATCAAGCAGCTGTACTTCTTCAAGAACACCGCCAGCGCCCTGGGCTTCGTCATCACGGTCTTCCTCTTCCCGCTGGCCACCGCCGGCTGGGGCGCCGACCCGACCGCGCTGGCCGCAGGCATCCGCCCCGAGACGCTCTGGCTCAGCGGCGCCTTCTTCGTGCTGTTCGAGCTGAGCTACGAGGTCATCTACGATCTCCGCGACGAGCCCGGCGACCGCGCCGCCGGCGTCATGACCTACCCGGTCGTCCACGGCGCCGCCGGCGCCATGCGCATCACCGACGGCCTCATCGGCGCCAGCGCCCTGTTCCTGGTCGTCGGCTACGCCACGGCGGCCGTCCCCTGGCGCATCTTCGTCATGATCCTGGCCCCGGCGCTGAACCTGGCCTTCTACAAGCGCGCCGTCCGCCGCGGGATCACCTCGGGCGACTGCATCCGCCTGACCTGGATCGGCGCCGCCCTGCTGCTCGCCTATCACCTGTGGGTCGTCGCCGGCCTGCCCGGCGTGGAGGTGCCGTGATGCTCGCCGTCCTCACTCCCGCCGCGCCCTGGGCCGACGCCCCTTCGGTGGGCCTGCAGCTGGCCTGCCTGGCCATCGTCGCCCTGTACGTCGTCATGCGCGCCCCGCGCGACCCCGACCCCGCCGCGTTCCTGATGCGCCTGGGCGCCCTGATGGCCGCCAGCTGGCTGGCCGAGGACACCTGCATCCACCTCTACGGCTTCTACGGCTACTCGCCCCACTGGACCGGCTTCGTCGACCGCGTCCCCATCCTCATCGTCACCATCTGGCCGGTCGTCATCCACACCGCCTGGGATCTGGCCCGCCACCTGGCCCCGCGCCGCGCGCTGGTGCCGTGGATCGGCGCCGGCATCGTGCTGGGCGACGCCTCGCTCATCGAGCCCATCGCCGTGCAGGCCGGCCTGTGGCGCTGGTACGAGCCCGGCCTGTTCGCCGTGCCGCCCATCGGCATCCTCGGCTGGGCCCTGTTCGCCCTGCTGGCCATCGCCGTGCTGGACCGCGGCGCGGCAGGGCCACGCTCTCGGCCGACCCCGCTGACGCTGGCGGCGCTGTTCCCGGTGGCCAGCGTCGGCGTGCACGCGCTGCTGCTGGCCCTGTGGTGGGGCGCGCTGCGCTGGGTCAACCACGACGTGCCGCCGTGGCCGGTGGTCGCCCTGGCCTGGGCGCTGTCGCTCGGCCTGGCCGCGCGCGCCATCAAGACCGGCGCGGGCCGCCGGGTGCCGCGCCTCGAGCTGCTGTTGCGCGCGCCCGCCGCCGGCTTCTTCTTCGTGTTGCTGGCGGTGCACGGCGCCGAGCTGCCCGCGCTGGTCGCCTACGCGCTGGCCTTCGCGCCGCCGTATCTGGTGCTGACCGCCCAGGCCTGGGCCGCGGGATCGGCCCCGGCGCGCGCGGACGCGTAGCCCCGGCGGGCCGGGGCGCGGTCAGGGGACCTGGAGCGCTTCGTAGATGACCTGGTCGCGGCCTGGGAGGTTGGTGGTGTCGGGGTAGCCGCCCGCCAGGACGCGGTAGGTGCCCGGGAAGACGGTCAGCTGCCAGGGGAAGCCGGTCGCGTGGCTGCAGAACAGGTCGAAGTCGAACTGGTAGCCGTGTTCGACCTCTATGAAGCGCACGCGTCCGCGGGGATAGGCACCGTTGCCGTCGTAGCAGTCGACGTTGGGTTTGGCGGGGACGCCGTTGGATAGCAGGGTGCCGGAGACGGTGACGCTCTCGACGTCGAGGGCCAGGTTGGACAGGGGGCCGTCGACGACCAGCGCCTGGTGGATGACCTGGTCGCGGCCTGGGAGGTTGGTGGTGTCGGGGTAGCCGCCCGCGAGGACGCGGTAGGTGCCCGGGAAGACGGTCAGCTGCCAGGGGAAGCCGGTCGCGTGGCTGCAGAACAGGTCGAAGTCGAACTGGTAGCCGTGTTCGACCTCTATGAAGCGCACGCGTCCGCGGGGGTAGGCGCCGTTGCCGTCGTAGCAGTCGACGTTGGGTTTGGCAGGGACGCCGTTGGACAGCAGGGTGCCGGAGACGGTGACGCTCTCGACGTCGAGGGTCAGGTTGGACAGGGGGCCGTCGACGACCAGCGCCTGGTGGATGACCTGGTCGCGGCCTGGGAGGTTGGTGGTGTCGGGATAGCCGCCCGCCAGGACGCGGTAGGTGCCGGGGAAGACGGTCAGCTGCCAGGGGAAGCCGGTCGCGTGGCTGCAGAACAGGTCGAAGTCGAACTGGTAGCCGTGGTCGACCTCTATGAAGCGCACGCGTCCGCGGGGATAGGCGCCGTTTCCGTCGTAGCAGTCGGTGTTGGGTTTGGCGGGGACGCCGTTGGATAGCAGGGTGCCCGAGACGGTGACGCTCTGGACGTCGAGGGCCAGGTTGGACAGCGGGCCGTCGACGACCAGCGCCTGGTGGATGACCTGGTCGCGGCCAGGGAGGTTGGTGGTGTCGGGGTAGCCGCCCGCGAGGACGCGGTAGGTGCCCGGGAAGATGGTCAGCTGCCAGGGGAAGCCGGTCGGTTGATTGCAGAAGAGGTCGAAGTCGAACTGGTAGCCGTGTTCGACCTCTATGAAGCGCACGCGCCCGCGGGGATAGGCGCCGTTGCCGTCGTAGCAGTCGGTGTTGGGTTTGGCGGGGACGCCGTTGGATAGCAGGGTGCCCGAGACGGTGACGCTCTGGACGTCGAGGGCCAGGTTGGACAGC
>JAWLBL010000002.1:70760-382982 GCA_041687695.1 Myxococcota bacterium
GACCTGGTCGCGGCCAGGGAGGTTGGTGGTGTCGGGGTAGCCGCCCGCGAGGACGCGGTAGGTGCCCGGGAAGATGGTCAGCTGCCAGGGGAAGCCGGTTTCGTGGCTGCAGAAGAGGTCGAAGTCGAACTGGTAGCCGTGGTCGACCTCGACGAAGCGCACGCGTCCGCGGGGGTAGGCGCCGTTGCCGTCGTAGCAGTCGACGTTGGGTTTGGCAGGGACGCCGTTGGATAGCAGGGTGCCGGAGACGGTGACGCTCTGGACGTCGAGGGCCAGGCCGGTGGGGGCACCGCCGGCGCAGACGTCGCCCGCGACGCAGGCGTAGCCGAGGGGACAGCCCAGGTCACAGGCGGGGCAGGGGTCGCACTGGAGGGTGCCGCCGCAGCCGTCCGAGACCGCCCCGCAGGCGCCCGGCAGCGTGGCGCACGACGCGGGCGCGCAGTGACAGAGCAGGTCGCTCCCGCAGGCCTCGCCCTCGGGACAGCCTCCGCAGGGCACCGTGCCGCCGCATCCGTCCGGCGCCGTCCCACAGGCCGCGCCCGCCTGCTCACAGGTCAGGGGCTGGCAGGCGCCGACCCCGCACTGCCACGGCCCCGCGGCCCCGCAGGTCTCGCCCTCCGGGCAGCTCCCGCACTGGAGGGTGCCGCCGCATCCGTCCGACACTTCGCCGCACTCGGCGCTGCGGCTGGCGCAGGTGGCGGGCAGGCAGGCGTCGTCGTCGGGGGCCGCCAGGTCCGAAGCCTCGCCCGTGTCGCCCGGCCCCGCATCGACGTCACCCCCCAGCTCACCGTCGAGGCCGCCGTCCCCCGCGCCGAGCACGTCGGCCGCGTCCGATGGGAAAGGGACGAACGCGCCGCTCCCTCCCGGCGCGTCGCAGCCGATGACGAAGAGCGAGAACGGAATCGCGAGGGCGAGGCGGCGAGACGTGGGGCGCATCGGGATGCTCCGGGGCCGAAGGCGGCGGCGAACGGCCGCGAGCCTACCGCAAGCATCCGCCCCCAGCGACCCCCGCCGGCGCCTCCGCGAGCGAGCCGGTCCGGCCAAGAGGTCGCCCGACCGCTCCCGCGCGTCGGCTCCGGGAGCGCGGCCTTCACGCGCTTGCGAGCCGGTCCGGGCGCGGCGCGCCGCGGGCTCGGTCCTGCCGGGCGCCGCGGACCAGGAGCGCTCGGCGACTACTTGAACAGGCCGCCCAGGCCGCCGGGCAGCTTGCCCGCGAGGCCGCTGGACTTCAGCAGCTCCGGCACCTTGTCGGCGTTTTCCTGGATGAACTCGACGACCTGCTTGGCCTGCTCCTCGCTCAGCCCGACCTTGGCCATCAGGCCCTTGATGAACTCGTCCATGGCGCTCCTCCGATGATGTGGGTGACGACGCGCGGGAACCTACGACCGAGCCGGCCGCCTGACCAGCGGCAAGCGCCGAGGTCGTGGGTTGGGCGAACCTGACGGAATACGGCGATGGTCCGGCAGGCGCGGGGGAGGGCTGGCCCGTCGTCCGGGCGCGGGGCAGGATGGCGGTCGCGAGCCGGCGCCGCGCGCTGCGGGACGTCGGCGGACAGCGCGGAACCATCGGAGGACGACGTGAAGCTTCGTGGGATGGTGTTGGCGGGCCTGTTGGGTGCCGCCGCGATCGCTCCGGCCGGCCTTGCGGCGCCGCCGGGCAAGCCGGCGATGCCGACCAAGGCGGTCGAGCGGGGCAAGGCCGCGGCGGACAAGGCCGCCGAGCGGGCGGACAAGGCCGCCGAGCGGGCCGACAAGGCCGCCGAGCGGGCGGGGGAGCGGGCCGACGAGGCCGCCGAGCGGGCGGACAAGGCCGCCGAGCGGGCCGGGGACGGGGCAGGCAAGGCGGCCGAGCGGGCGGACAGGGCCGCAGAGCGGGCCGACAAGGCCGAGGATCGCGCCGAGCGCAAGGCCGAGCGCGTCGAGGAGCGGGCCGAACGGGCTGGAGAGCGGGCCGAGCGGGCGGAGGATCGCGCCGAGCGCAAGGCCGAGCGGGCCGAAGAGCGGGCCGAGCGGGCGGAGGATCGGAAGGCGCGCATCGCCGAGCGGCGCAAGCACCTCGAGCGGTCGGCCAAGATCGCGCGCTTGATGAAGATCGCGGCCGAGACGAAGGACGCCGGGCTGCAGGCGCGGGCCACGGCGCTCGAGGGCAAGGAGAGGGCGCGGCACCGGCAGGCGATGGCGCGCATCGAGGCCAGCGCGCGGGTCGAGCGGCGCGGCGAGCGGCCCGCGGGCGAGCGCCCGGCGGGTGAGGAGCAGGGAGGGCGCGATGAGCAGCGGTAGGCGGACCATGCGATGGGCGGCGCTGGCGCTGGGAGCGGCGCTGGCCGTGCCGGTGACCGGTTGCGACAAGAAGCAGGACGCGCCGGCGGCCCAGCAGCCGGCCCCCACGGCCGAGGCCGAGGCGAAGGCCGAGCCTACGCCGGCCACTCAGGTGGCGCCCGAGCAGCCGGCGGCCGACCCGGCGCAGCCCGCGGGCGAGCCGGCGACCGCGCTGGCCGAGCCCGACGAGGTGGCGCTCGAGGCCGAGCTGGCCAAGCAGGCCGAGGCCGAGATCACCGCCGGCAACGCGGCGGCGGTGGCCGAGCAGCTCGAAGAGGAGCTGGCGGCCGAGCTCGCCGAGTAGCCCGTCCCACGAGGTCGCCGGGCAGGCGCTGCCTGGCGACCCCGCCCCTTTCGCGGCCACCCGGCCACCCGGCCACCGCCCCGCCGACCGTCACCTGCGCGCCGTCGCCCCGCTTTCACGCGCTTGCGAGGCGGCCCGGGCGCGTTGCGCGGCGATCGGGCATTGGTTAGGGTCGGCTGCGCGGCGCGTCGGGGTCGGTGCGGCGCGGCATCGGCCTGGCAGGAGCGACGATGAGCGCGTGGGTGGCGGCAGTGCGTGGCGGCGTGGCGCTGGGCGTCGTGGGGGCGCTGGCCCTGCCCGCGGCGGCGCAGGACGCGGTGGGCGTCGGCGGGATGGTCTTCATCGACGACGGGCAGCTCGAGGACACCGAGCGGCGCAGCATCCTGGAGGATCGCGAGTCGTTCCCGTTCGGGTCCGACGGGCTGCTGGGCGCGTCGGTCTGGTGGCTGCGCGAGCTGGACCAGCGGTTTCGGGCGGGGGCGCGGGTCAGCTGGTTCGGCAGCTACGCGCTGGTCGAGGACGTCGACGACGACGAGGACGAGCCCGATCCCATCGAGTACGGGCACCTGCTCGAGGTGGCCGGCCGAGGCGAGCTGGTCGCCGGGATGACCGACGCGGTCGACCTGGTCCTGGGCGGCGAGCTGGGCCTGCTGTTCCTGTTCCCCGGCGGCGACCTCGAGGCCGAGATCGAGGCCCTGGACAACCAGGGGGTCGACGTCTGGTCGGGGCCCAAGCTGGGCTGGTCAGCCAAGGCCACGGCCGGGGCGCGCTGGCGCTACAGCGACCGCCTGGCGGTGCGGGGCGACCTGGGGCTGGGCTACAATGCGCTGTGGATCTTCGACACCGACGAGACGGTGCAGGGCATCCGCTTCCAGAAGCAGCGCGATCTCGAGATCTGGCGCTATTCCCTGACGCTCGGGGTCGAGGTCTCGCTGTGAAACGGCCTGAAACGCGGGCCAAGTTCGCGTAACCCCAGCGGAACCCACGTTGCCGGGGGACGGCCGCTTGTGACGCCGGTCACGGTTCGCTTACCGTGGAGTGAGCCGGCCCGGGAACCGGCCTCCTCTCTCACCGCGAGGGCGAGCCATGCGAGGGATCTTCGAGCGTCGCGGCGGCACACGAGCCCCCAGGGGGACCGGTCGGGCGCGGGCGGGGCTGCTTGCGCTCTCGCTGGCGGGGCTGGCCCTGGCCGGCGGCTGTGAGGACGAGGTCGAGCGCTTCGACGCGACCGACCCCGCGCGCGGCCCGGGGCAGCTGGTCGGGGGCGACGGCCCGCTGAACGAGGGCGTCTTCCCCGGCGGGGACGACGCGCTGCCCGCGCCGCGCAGCGTCGCGCTGCCGGACGACGCGCTGCCGCCGGACTGTGACGGCGAGTGCCAGGCCTTCTGCGCCTCGCAGGCGCTGGACAACCCGGTCAACCGGGGCCTGTGCTCGAGCCTGTGGGGCGTCGGGCTGCAGCCGCGCCCGGTGGTGCCGCGCGAGGCGTGCCGCCGGCTGTTCGTCGATCTCGTCGGCCGCTTCCCGACCGACGCCGAGGCCGCCGCCACCTGCGACGGCCGGTCCTTCGGCGAGGTCGCGCGGCAGCTCATCGACTCGGACGACTTCGTGCACGTCAACCAGCGCCGCTGGGCCGACGCGCTGCTCTACAACAACCAGGCCGTCAGCATCGAGCGCATCTACGACATGGACGAGCTGGTCGGCAAGGTCTACCGGGGCCTCGTGCCCTACGACCAGCTGGCCGCCGTCGTCAGCGCGCACCCGGTGCTGACGCGCCGCTACGCCACCAGCGGCGACCGGGTCGAGGCGCTGTTCCGGCTGTTCCTGGGCCGCCCGCCCTTCGCGGACGAGCGCAGCGACATGGCGCGCCTGTACACCCTCTGGGACAACGGCTACTACGACCACCCGGTGCTCGGGATGCGCCTGCCCGACGGCGTCATCCGCTATCGGTGCATCGGCGACGACGGCAAGCCGCACCCCATCACCCGCGGCGAGTGCACCTCGGTCCTGTGGGGCTACAACGAGCTCATCCTCGAGCCGGACCTGCGGGCCTCGGACGGCCAGATGTGGAGCGGCCTGCTGCGCCCCGAGGAGTGGGAGCGCCTGCAGCTGCCAGGACGCATCCTGGCGGGGCAGCTGGCGTTCTGGGAGCACGCGGCCGACGAGGCGCTGAACCTGTACCTGGGCTACGACCTGGGCGCGCTGGTGCCCGAGGTGCGCGACGCGCTGGTGCGCTACCTGCTCGAGATGAACGGCGACGTGCGGGCGCTGCACTACGCCGTCGTCACCTCGGCGGCCTACCTGCAGTCGTCCACCGGCGCCACCGACCGCGACTACCGCTGGACGGTGGGGCCGCTCAAGCAGGTGGACGCCGAGCCGTGGATCGACTCGGTCAAGGCGACCACGGGCTTTGCGCTCTCGCGGTGCGACCACCGCCTGTCGCAGCCCGACACCGTCATGAACACCGGCACGCTGTCGACGCTGGCGCTCGTCCAGGCGTCGGACTGGGAGCTGGACGACCGCGGCCGCATCGTCGGCGACTATCGCGACCTGGCGTCGACGCTGGGCGGCTGTCCGTCGAACGAGGCCAGCGGGCGCTTCAAGACGGTCAGCATCCTGACCACGGCGACGCAGGAGGCGTTCGTCGCCGAGGTGTGCAACCCCGGGCTGTCCAAGGACCGCCCGGGCGCCGACGTGGCGCGCCTGCTGCCGCCGGGCATGAACCCCAGCCTGCAGCTGACGCGCGACGTGGCGGCCGAGGTCACGACCTGGCAGATGGCGCAGTTCTTCGCGCGCGCGCCGACCAAGGCCGAGCTGGACGAGGTCCGCGAGGCGGCCGACCAGTGCGCGCCCAAGCCCTGCACCGCGGAAGCCTTCGCCCGGCCGATGTGCTTCGTCCTGCTCTCCAGCGCCGAAATGCTCTTCTACTGAGGGGAGGCCCGCCGTGAACGACCACAACGAGCGCAAAGGGTCTCTGTCTCGCCGCGGCTTCCTGGGCCGCGTGGGGCTCGCCGCCGCGGCCGCCGCCGCCGCGCCCTACGTCTGGATCCCGGGGCGGGCGCGCGCGCAGACGTCGGCCCACGGGGCGGTCAAGCACCTCATCTACATCCGCCTGTCGGGCGGCTTCCGCTTCCCGCCGGCCTTCAACGCCGACGTCTCCGACGAGTTCAACCCCTTCGGGCTGTCCGACAAGCGCCCGGCCGGGGTGCAGTGGGGCGTCGGCAAGCTGCTCGAGCGCGCCGGCTGGCTCGACGGCGACGGCGGGGCGCCGCTGCGCGAGGCGGGGCTCAAGCCCCTGCACGAGCTGGCCGGCGACATCGCCGTCCTGCCGTGCGTCGACCACGAGCCGCTGGCGGGCAGCGCGGACGGCAACCACGGCACCGGCCTCGAGCGCTACCTGACGGGCTACGTCGGCGGCGCGACGGGCTTCTTCACGATGATCAACTACGGCGTGCGCGAGCGGGTCGCCGCGGCGGCCGCCGAGGGCGTCACCCTGCTGCCCGCGTTCGTGCTGGGCGAGGCGGGCATGGGGCGCGGCGCGGGCGAGTTCGCCGCCTATCGGCCGCCGGTGGTGCGCGACAGCGGCTTCGACCGCTTCGGCTTCAACAGCGACGACAACCTGCCGGCGTGGGCGCGCAAGCTCAGCCAGACGGGCGACGCGCGGCTGCGCGACCGGCAGCACCTGGCCCACCGCGCGACCATCGACGCCTTCATGCAGACCCGAGAGGTCACCAAGAGCTACAGCCAGATCTTCCAGAGCGACGTCCTGAAGATCGGCAACAACTCGGACGAGCTGGTCGACGGCATCTCCAACCGCGAGCTGCGCACGCTGTTCGGCGACAACGGCTCGGCGCGCAACCTGCGCCTCGCGCTGCGGCTGTTCCACTTCGGGTGCCCGGCGGTCTATCTGGACCAGGGCGGCTACGACATGCACTCGGGCGAGGAGAACGGCCTGCCCGGGCGCATCGAAGAGCTGAACCGCCTCGTCAGCGCGCTGCACTTCGCGTTGCACAAGATGCAGCACCCCGCCGGCGGCAGCTACTGGGACCACACGATGGTGGTGCTGGGCAGCGAGTTCTCGCGCACGACCCGCGGCAACCCCTTCAACTCGGCGCGCGGCAGCGATCACGGCGGCGACTATGCCACGCGCTGGATGTCGATGCCGTTCATGGGCGGCGCCGTGACCCAGGGCGGGCGCCAGCTCGGCGCGACCCGCCCGGCCGACCTGAAGGCGACCGGAAAGGTCTACTCGTACCGGTCGGTGCTCAAGACGCTGATGGACGCGCTGGGCGCCGATCACCTGCCCTTCTTCCCCGCCGACGAGCCCTTCGATGACCTCTTCGCCTAAGCGCCTGGCACTCTTGGCGGCCCTCGGGGCGGCGCTCGCCGGCTGCGGCGAGGCGCCGGGCGATCCGTCGCTGACCGGCACCATCGGCTTCGACCCCAAGCGGCCCCAGCTGGTCGAGCCGGGCGAGGTGGCGCCTTACAAGGGCAGCGATCCCAACGTGCTCGAGGCGCAGGAGCGCTTTCGGACCGGCCTGGATCTGCACCTGAAGGTCATCGCGCGCACCTGCGGGCCGACCGGCGGCGTGTGTCACAATCAGAAGGAATATCCGGATCTGCACACGCCGGCGAACTGGCTGGGGGCCATCGAGGCGCCCTGCAACGTGCAGCCCGGCAACGAGGCGCTGGCCTACGACCGCTGCGAGCGGCCGGGCGACCGCTTCAAGGTGGTCGGCGGGGGCAAGGACCCGCTCGAGGTCGAGATCGGCTGGCTCGAGTACGTGCCGGGCGAGTGGGTCGACTGGCGCAACGAGGACACGCTGCCCGACGGCAAGGCGGCGGGGCTGCACATCTACACGGCCGACCCGCTGAGCCTCGATCGCGACGAGGTCTACGGCGCCGGCCAGTTCATCCGGACCTTCGTCAACGCCGACGGGCTGGTCGAGGATCTCGTGTTCGCGCGCTTCGAGGCGCGGTGGTGGATCCTCGACGGCGGCAAGCACCTGTTCGCCGAGGTGCGCGAGTACCACGTCGACCGCGTGCAGGAGCTGCTGTCGGTCGGCATCGTGCAGGGCGACCTCAACCGCAACGGCGTCTTCGGGGCGCGGCAGGGCGAGCCGGTGCCGCTCATCAGCCCGGGGCGGCCCGAGGAGAGCTACCTGGTGGCGCGCCTGCGCGGGACGATGCTGGGCGAGGACATCCCCGGCTCGCGCATGCCGCTGGCCAACCAGCCGCTGACGGTCGCCGAGATGCTGGCCCTGTACTGCTGGATCGAGGGGGTCGGCAGCAGCGACGACACGCCCAACCTGGCGGCGCCCATCGACTACGCGGGGTGCAGCTACAGCGTCAGCCCCGAGGACCTGAACCTGCTGGGCGAGGGCGTGACCTGGAAGGCGCGGGTCAAGAAGATCCTCGAGTTCAACTGCGGCGGCTGCCACACGGGCGACAGCGCCGCGGCCGGGCTGGTGCTCAAGGGCGAGGGCGTCTACGAGCGGCTGCTGGGGGCGTCGGTCCAGAACCCCGACCTGAACCTGGTCGAGCCCTTCGACCCCGACGGGAGCTACCTGTGGCTCAAGCTCATCGGCCACGAGAGCATCGTCGGCCAGGCGATGCCCTACAACCCGCTGACCGGCGTGGGCAAGCTGAAGGACGCCGAGCTGAACGACATCCGCACCTGGATCGAGGCCGGCGCGGTCGAGGACCAGTAGGCGGGCAGGGTCGCTCCGCGCGCCCCTGACCCTCCCGGCCCGGCCTTGTCATCGCCCGACCCCGGCCCCACGCTCCGGCCCACCATGCGCCGCTTCAACACCGCCGGCCCCTGCCTGCCGGCCTACCACTACATGGTCGACCCCATCGCCCGGCTCCCCGAGGCCCGCGGCCTCGTCGATCAGCTCGGCTACTTCGTGGTCCACGCGCCGCGCCAGATGGGTAAGACCACGACCCTGCGCGCGCTGGCCGAGGCCCTGACCGCCGAGGGCCGCTACGTCGCCGTCCACTTCTCGTGCGAGGGCGGCGCGGCCCATGGCGACGATATCGGAGCGGTCGAGCGCGTCCTCCTCGACCAGCTCCGGGACGCCGCCGATCGCGAGTTGCCGAGCGAGCTCCAGCCCCCGCCGTGACCCGTGGCCGCCGAAGGCAATCAGCTCTACGCCGCGCTCACCGCCTGGTCACTCGCGTCTCCGCGTCCCCTGGTCCTGGTCATGGACGAGATCGACGCCCTCCGCGGCGACGGGCTCCTGACCGTGCTCCGCCAGCTCCGCGCCGGCTTCCCCAACCGCCCCGCCCGCTTTCCCGCCTCGATGGTCCTCTGCGGTCTCCGGGACGTCCGCGACTACGAGATGGCGAGCGGCGGCGACCCAGAACGCCTCGGTACGGCGAGCCCGTTCAACATCAAGGTGAAGTCGCTGCGCCTCACGCACTTCGACACCGACGATGTCCGCGAGCTCACCTCTCAACACACCGCCGAGACCGGTCAGCGGTTCACGGACGAAGCGCTCGAGCGCCTCTTTGCGCTCACCGGCGGCCAGCCGTGGCTCGTCAACGCGCTCTGCGCCGAGGTCGTCCACGAGATGGCCATTCCCGTTCCCGAGCCCATCACGCCTGCCCACGCCGAGATCGCCAAGGAGCGCCTCATCCTGGCCCGCGCCACCCACCTCGACTCGTTGGTCGCCCGCCTCATGGAGCCGCGGGTCCGGCGTGTCCTGGAGCCGCTCCTAGCCGGCGGCTTCGGCGGCGCCGACGCGACCTACAACGATGACGTGGCGTACGTCCGGGACCTTGGCCTGGTCGCCCTCGACAAGCCCCTCCGCATCGCCAACCCCATCTACCGCGAGGTCATCGTCCGGGTGCTCGCCAGCCCAGCCGAAGAGCAGACCACCGCCGAGCCCCGCTCCTTCGTCCTCCCCGACGGCCGCCTCGATCTCCCCAAGATCCTCACCGAGTTCGCCGCCTTCTGGCGCGAGCACGGCGAGGTCCTCGCCGGAGCCATGCCCTACCATGAGGTCGCCCCGCAGCTCGTCCTCATGGCCTACCTCCAGCGCGTCGTGAACGGCGGCGGCACCATCGACCGCGAGTACGGCGTCGGCCGCGGCCGCATCGACCTCCTCATCCGCTGGCCCTTTACCGACCCAACCGGCCAGCGCGCCCTCCAGCGCGAAGCCCTGGAGCTCAAGGTCTGGGCCTCCGGCCGCCCCGACCCGCTCCCCAAGGGTCTGGAGCAGCTCGACGCCTACCTCGCCTCCCTCGGCGCCGACGAGGGCGTCCTCGTCCTCTTCGACCGCCGCCCCGAGTCCGGCCCCCCCGAGCACCGCACCACCTTCGAGCCCGCCACTACCCCCTCGGGCCGCCACGTCACCGTCCTCCGCGCCTGACGCCCGGCCCCCGATGTGGCGCCCCGGCGCCGGCGCGCGGTTGAGGCAGTGCCGATGACGGCGTAGGCTGCGGGGACGCCCGACCAGCGAGGTCGCCTTGGCCGCCGACGACGCACACATCGTCCCACCCGACTATCCGGTTCTGCTCACAGACCTTCGCGAGCGTATCCACGCCGCCCGGATGCGCGCGACGCTCGCGGTCAACGCCGAGCTGGTTCTCCTCTACTGGGACATCGGCCGGACCATCCTCCATCGGCAGAAGGAGGCAGGATGGGGAGCCAAAGTCGTGGACCGCCTCTCGGTGGACCTGCGGCTCGCCTTCCCCGACATGAAGGGCCTGTCGCCTCGCAACCTCCTGTACATGCGGCAGTTCGCCGAGGCGTGGCCGGACCGGGAGATCGCGCAACAGGTCGTTGCGCAAATTCCGTGGGGCCACAACGTCCGCCTGCTCGACAAGCTGAGCGATCCCGACCTCCGGCTCTGGTACGCCCAGAAGGCTCGGCTGCACGGCTGGTCGCGCAACGTGCTCGTGATGCAGATCGAGACCGGACTCCACCGGCGGCAGGGCCGGGCCATCACGAACTTCGACGCCACGATGCCCTCCCCGCAGTCGGACCTCGCCAACAACCTGCTGCGGGACCCCTACCTCTTCGGCTTCCTCGGTCTAGAGGAAGCGGCGCAGGAGCGCGAGATCGAGAAGGCGTTGATGCGCCACCTGAGGAACTTCCTGCTGGAGCTCGGCGTCGGGTTCGCCTTCGTCGGCAACCAGTACCGGCTCGAGGTCGGCGGCGACGAGTTCTTCGTCGACATGCTCTTCTACCACCTTCGCCTTCGTTGCTACGTCGTCGTCGAGTTGAAGGCCGTGGCGTTCCGACCCGAGTTCGCCGGCAAGCTCAACTTCTACCTGAGCGCCATCGACGAGCAGGTCAAGCATCCCAATGACGGCCCATCCATCGGCCTTCTCCTGTGCAAGGAGAAGAACCGGGTCGTCGTCGAGTACGCCCTCCGGAACACCACCACACCCATCGGGGTCTCGAGCTACCAGCTCACCGAGTCCCTGCCCGAAGACTTCGAGGGGAAGCTGCCCACGGTCCAGGAGCTGGAGGCCGAGCTCGAGGCCGCCACCGGAGGCGTGCCGGACGAGGCGGGATGACACGCGGCGGCGGCGCCCTCTCGCCGAAAGCCGTCATCGCGATGCGCCGGGGCCGCTGTCGCCGGCTCGCCAGTTGCGGAGCCTCGATATCCACAGAGCGCCTACGGCGAGGCGCGCGCGCGGCTCGTCGAGGGGGTGAAGGCCTGCCTTGACGGCGCGCACGGTGTCCTGGTCCTCGTGGTCGAGGGTGCCGACGAGCTTCTGGCCTGCGCCGACGGTTCGACGGGCAGCTGAGGGACGCCGAGCTGAACGACATCCGCACCTGGATCGAGGCCGGCGCGGTCGAGGACCAGTAGGGCGGCAGGGTTAGTTGGCGGCGGCGGCGTCGGCGCGCTGGTAGACGACGGCGCGCCAGGCGGGGCCGGCCTCGAAGACCTGCAGCGGGCGGTAGCCGCGCTCGAGGCGCGGGTCCGAGTTCAGGCCCCAGCTGTACTCGAACCAGAGCTGGCCCGGGCGCTGCGGGTCGGGGACGGCGACCAGGCCGATGGCGGCCGGCTGGGCCTCGAAGACGACGGCGCGGATCCGGGCCGCGGCGTCGGAGACGGCCTGGGCGCGGGTCTCGCCGGGGCGGGGCAGGGCGCCGGCGGGGCTGACGCCTTCGGCGGCCAGGGCGTGGGCGACGGAGGTGCTGACGCGGCCGGTGAGGTCGAGGAAGCGCTGGTCGATGGCGACGTAGGGGACCAGGTTGGGGGCGGGGAAGGCGACCAGGGAGCCGGCGGGGGCCTGGGCGAGGAGGGCGCCGACGGCGTCCTGGGCGTCGAGGCGGGCGGCCTGGGCGGCGAGCAGGGGCGGGGCGACGGCGCGGGTGGTCAGGAAGGCGGCGACGGCGGCGGCGAGGGCGGCGAGGACGGCCAGGGCGTTGGCGACCGCGCGGAGCCAGCGGGCGGCGTGGTCGAGGGCGAGGGCGAGGCCGGCGCCGGCGAGGCCGGCGAGCAGGGGCCAGGTGGGGGCGGCGGTGCGGCCGAGGGGGGCCGGGTCGTGGCCGGACCAGAGCAGGACGATGACCGGGACGGCCGCGGCGGCGAGGACGGCGAGGGCGCGGGCGTCGTGGAGGAGGACGAGGCCGAGGAGGGCGAGGGCGGCCAGGCCCCAGCCGGGGCCGACGGAGAGGGAGGCCGTGAGCGTGGCCGTGGCGTCCCAGGCGAAGGCGCCGGCGGCGCTGTGGGCGCGGTGGTGGTTGGGGACGAGGGCCTCGTAGTACAGCAGGCGGGCGAAGTGGTAGAGGCTGACTATGACCAGGGGCTCGACCAGGCCGGCGACGCGCAGGAGGTGGCCGCGGCGGTGGGCGACGGCGGCGGCGGTGGGGACGACGACCAGCCACAAGAGGTGGCCCTCCCAGCGGGTGAGGGTCGCGGCGGCGAGGCACCAGAAGGCGGCGCGGGGCCAGTCGGCGAGGGCGGCGACCATGGCCCAGGTGGCCAGGGCGGCGAACAGGGGCGTCTCCAGGGCGCTCATGGCCTCGAGCCCGAGGGCGGGGTGGACGGCCACGGCGACGCCGGCTGCGTAGGCGGACAGCTCGCGCCAGGGCGGACCGATGGCGCCCAGCTGGCGGGCCAGGGCGACGGCTCCGACCGCGGTGGCGGCGTGGGCGGCCAGGGCGACGGCGCGCAGGGAGGTCACGGCGTCGAGGCCGAGGGCGTGGGGCAGGGCGGCGAGCAGGGTCCAGGAGAAGCTGGTGAAGCCTTCGATGCGCTCGCCCTGGTTGAAGACCAGGCCGCGGCCGTTCACCAGGTTCCAGCCGTAGCGGAGCGTCAGGTACACGTCTTCGGCGACGTAGCCGAAGTAGGGCCACGCGGCGGCGACGGCGAGGGCGGCGACGAGCGCCAGGCCGAGGGCCGTGCGGCGGGCAGGGGTGAAGGTGGGCACGCGTGGGGGGCCGGTGTGCAGCGGGGTGGGATGAGGCGAGCGTAGCCGGGCCGGCGGCCGGATCGGAAGGTCGCGGGCGCGCCCGGGGGCCCGCGCCTCGACGGGCGGGGCGCGGGGGAGTAGGACTGGAGGGGCGGAGGAGGCCATGGGGACGCGGGAGACGGCGACAGAGACGGTCATCGTCGGGGCGGGGCCGGCGGGGTTGGCCGTGGGGGCGTGCCTGCGGGCGGCGGGGCGGCCGTTCGTGATGGTCGACAAGGCCGAGGCGGTCGGGGCGAGCTGGCGGGGGCACTACGAGCGGCTGCATCTGCACACGCTCAAGCGCTACTCGGGGCTGCCGATGATGGGGTTCGCGGACGACGTGCCGCCGTATCCGTCGCGGGCGCAGGTGGTGGCGTATCTCGAGGCGTACGCGCGGCGGTTCGGGCTGGCGCCGCGGCTGGGGGTCGAGGTCGAGGAGGCGCGGCGGCGCGGCGGCGGGTGGGAGGTGCGCGGGGGCGGGGAGGTGCTGCGGGCGCGGCAGCTGGTGGTGGCGACCGGGTACAACGCGGTGCCGAACGAGCCGGAGTGGCCGGGGCGGGGGGAGTACCGCGGGACGCTGATGCACAGCCGGGCGTATCGCAACGGGCGGGCGTTCGCGGGGCGGCGGGTGCTGGTGGTGGGGATCGGCAACTCGGGGGCCGAGATCGCGATGGACCTGTGGGAGCACGGGGCGCGGACGGCCATCGCAGTGCGCAGCCCGGTGCACGTCATCCCGCGGGAGCTGTGGGGGGTGCCGTCGCAGCGGACGGGGCTGCTGATGGGGCGGCTGCCGCCGAGCTGGGGGGACCGGATCTCGGGGACGCTGCTGAAGGTGGCGCTGGGGGATCTGGGGCGCTACGGGCTGCGGCGGCCCGAGGTGGGGCCGGTGACGCAGGTCGTGCGCGACGGGCGCGTGCCGCTGGTCGACGTCGGGACGCTGGACCTCATCCGGCAGGGCGCGATCGAGGTGCTGCCGGACGTGGCGGGCCTGACCGAGGGGGGCGCGCGCTTCGTGGACGGGCGCGAGGAGCCCTTCGACGCCATCGTCACGGCGACCGGGTATCGGCCGGGGTTCGCGCGGTTTCTGCACGGGGCGGAGTTGGTCGCGGACGCGCGTGGGTACCCGCGGGCGCACGGGCGTGAGAGCGCGCTGCCGGGGCTGTACTTCCTGGGGTTTCGTAACCCGATCATCGGACAGCTCAACGACATCGGGCGCGAGGCGCGGCGGGTCGCGCGCGACATCGCGGCGCGCGCAGCGTAGGGAGACGGCCATGGGGATCGGCGACCATTGGCATCCGGTGCTGCGCTCGAGCGAGCTGGGTGATCGGCCCGCGCTCGTCACGATCGGCGGCGAGGATCTGGCCGTGTTCCGCACGCCCGAGGGCCTCGGCGCGCTGCGCGACGCCTGCCCGCACCGCGGCATGAGCCTGAGCCGCGGCCGGGTCGAGGGCGGGCGCCTCGTGTGCCCCTATCACGGGTGGAGCTACGACCGCGCGGGCGTGGGGCGCGTGCCGGCGCAGCCCAAGGCGAGCCCGTGCGCGACGCGCTGGGACGCGGTCGAGCGGTACGGCGCCGTCTGGGTCAAGGCGCACGGGGCCGTCGCGCGCTTCCCCAGCTTCAACTTCACCTCGCACTACGCCGTGCGGACCTTCCGCCATCGCGTGCGCGCGCCGCTCGAGGTGGTCCTCGACAACTTCTGCGAGGTCGAGCACACGCCGACCACCCACGCGCTGCTGGGCTACGCGCTGGACCGCATGCACGAGGTCGTCACGCGGCTCGAGCTGACCGACGAGACGGTGCGCGTCGTCAACACCGGGCCGCAAAAGCCCCTGCCGCGCGTCGTCGAGGCCCTGTTCGGGATGCGGCGCGGCGATCTGTTCACCGACGACTGGACCACCTGGTTCTCGCCGGTGCACGCCGTCTACGACCAGTTCTGGAGCGATCCGAAGACGGGCGTGCCGCGCGGCGACCGGGTGCGCGTGGCGGTCTTCTTCACGCCGGTCGAGCGCGACGAGACCGACGTCTTCTCGTTCGTCTACGGGGCCGGGCCGCGCTTCGAGCGCCCGCTGGTCCGCGCGGTGCTCGCGCCCATCCTGGCGCGGCTGGTCGATCTCGAGGTGCGCCTGGACCGCCGCATGGTAGAGCGCATGGCCGACGGGGCGACCGCGCTGACCGGCCGGCGCCTCGGCCGCTTCGACAAGGCGCTCGCCGAGAACCGGCGCCGCCTGGCCCGCATCTACTACGGGGTCCCCCCCGAGCAGGAGAAGAGCGCTTGAGCCTGGAGAGCTACCTGGGGCGCGCCCCCGTCGTGCATCCCGACGCCTGGGTGCACCCCAGCGCGGTCCTCATCGGCGACGTCACGGTGGGCGCCGAGTCCACCGTGTGGCCCCACACGACCCTGCGCGGCGACGACGGGCGCATCGTCATCGGCGCGCGCACCAGCGTGCAGGACGGCGCCGTCGTCCACACGACCGAGGACCTGTCCGAGACCGTCGTCGGCGACTGCGTGACCATCGGCCACCGCGTCGTCCTGCACGGCGCGCGGGTCGGCGACCACTGTATCGTCGGCATGGGCTCCATCCTGCTGGACAACGCGCGGGTCGGCGACCACTGCCTCGTCGGTGCCGGGACGCTGCTGACCCAGAACGTCGAGATCCCGCCCTACTCGCTGGTCCTGGGCAGCCCCGGCCGGGTCGTGCGCCGGCTGAACGACAAGGAGCTGGCCTGGATCGAGTACAGCTGGAAGCGCTACGTCCAGCAGAACCACATCTACCGAGGGCAGGGGTAGCCTCGGTCGAGGCGCGTCACTATGCTCCGTCGTCATGACGCACTGCGCCAGCGAACGTGAGACCGGGCTCGGCCTGGGCTGGGCCGCCTCGGACCCCTTCACCGTCCGCTTCGAGACCCCGCGCCTGCTCATCCGGGCCTGGGAGGCGGCGGACGCGCCGGCTCTTTTCGACGCGGTGCGACAGAGCCGCGAGCGGCTGCTGCCGTGGGTGGACTGGGCGCGCGACGGGCACCGGACGGCCGGAGAGTCGCTGGCCTACATCACCGGGCAGGCGGCCGCGCTCCGCGACCCGGCCACCTTCCTGGGCGTGGGCGTCGGGATCTTCGACCGCGAGACCGACCGCGTCCTGGGCGGGACGGGCATCCATGACGTGCGGCGCGATACGGCGTCGGCCGAGACCGGCTACTGGGTGCGCGCCGACGCCTGGGGCCGGGGCATCGCCACCGAGGCGACGCGGCACGTCCTGTCGTGGTGCTTCCGACCGCAGGCGGACGGCGGCCTCGGGCTGCGGCGCGTCCGCATCTACTGCTCGTCGGCCAACGCGGCCTCGCGGCGGGTCATCGAGAAGCTGGGCATCCGGCACGAGGTGCACCAGCGCGCCGACTACTTCGTGCGCGACGTCGGCGTGACCGATCGCCTGGGGTGGGGCGTGCTGGACGACGAGTGGGACACGGCGGGCCATCGGCCCCGCTGACGTCGGTCACGGCGTCTGGGCGGCCGGCGCCTCGGGGGCCCGCGCGGCGTCCAGGCGCAGCACGCGCTGGGCGTTCTTGAAGTACAGGTGGTCCAGCACGTCGTCGGGCAGGTCGATGGCGTCGATGGTCCAGCGCCCCTGCACGGGCGTCGGGTGCGCGATGCCGCGCTCCTTGCCCTCGAAGAAGCGCCAGTGGGCGTCGAAGAAGGGCTTGATGTCCTCCAGCGTCGGCTCCTCGGCGCCGGTCGAGCCCAGCATGATGCTCTGATGGCTCAGGCCGAGGTCGGTCCCGAACAGGATGCGGGTCTTGTGTTTGACGAAGAAGGCGCGGACCTTCTCGGGCGGGTGGCGGCCGAACTCGGGCACGCGCGCGGCGGTGTCGATGAGGTAGTTCGGGTAGGTGTCGAGCATCCGGTCGACGTGGGCCAGGTCCTCGGCGTTGTTGCCGAAGTGGACGCCGATGAACGTCGTCTTCGGGTGCTTGGCGACCACGCGCTCGAGCTCGTCGAGCAGCGCCATGCGCGGCGGGTAGCGCGGGTCGGCGAACGACCAGCTGGGGTGCAGGCTCAGCTCCTCGTAGCGCTCGTTGTCGGGGGTCGGCGGGTCCCAGAACGCCTTGGGATCGGCCGTGTGGATGGCCACCGGCACGCCAAGCTCGCCGGCCTTGGCCCACAGCGGATCCAGCTCGGGCCAGTCGACCGGGATGCGCGCGCCGTCGGGCGAGGTCAGGTACAGGCCCAGCGCCTTCGAGATCTTCAGCCCGCGGAACCCCGCCTCCTTCACCGCCGCCTCGAGGCGCGCCGCCTCCTGGGCCCCGAAGCCCGGCTGCGCCCGCCCGCGCCAGTCGGGGTTGTAGAAGTGCACCATGCGCGGGAACGCCCGCTGCATCGCCACGCTGACCTCGAGGCCGCGCCCCGGCGAGCCGCCCGACAGGTTCACCATGCGCGACAGGCCGTTGTCGTCCATCACCCGCGCGAGGCGCTCGAGCCCGGTGGGGCCGATGTGCCCGTGAACGTCGATGACCGGCGGCCGCACGTACCCGGGGCGCCACGGCGGACCGGTCGGCTCGGCCGCGGCCCCTCGAGCGCTCGCGCCCGGCGCGACCTCCTCGTCCGCCGCGACCGGCGCCGGCGCCCGCGAACACGCCCCCAGCGCGGCCGCGAACGCCGTGAACACCAGCAACCTCTTGAAACCATGGGTACTCTTGCGCATCCTCGCCCCTGCCCACCGCCGCACGCGGTGCCCTTTCATTCTAGGCGGGGCAGGCTATACTGCCAATCCGACCGGGGACGGCGTGGGCAGGGGCCGATGACCAGAGCAGGTGAGCGCTTCGAGGTCCGCTACTGGGGCGTGCGCGGGAGCATCCCGACGCCAGGCCCCGAGACGGTCCGTTATGGCGGCAACACGACCTGCCTGGAAGTGCGCTGCGACGACGAGATCATCCTCATCGACACGGGCACCGGGGCGCGAGCGCTGGGCAAGGCGCTGGTGGCCGAGGCCGGCGACGCGGGCGTGCGCGTGTCCGTCATCTTCAGCCACCTGCACTTCGACCACGTCCAGGGGCTGCCGTTCTTCGACCCGCTCTACCTGGCCAGCAGCGATCTGGCCTTCTACACGCCCCAGTTCGGCCCCGGCCCCGCCAGCCGCGTGCTGGACTTCATGCTGACCCACCCCTGGTTCCCCGTCGACGCCAGCCGCGTCCCGGCGACCGTGACCTTCCACGCCGTCGAGCCCGGCGCCACCTTCCACGTGGGCCCCGTGCGCGTCCGCACCTGCCAGCTCAACCACCCCGGCGGCGCCATCGCCTATCGCTTCGAGCACGCCGGCGGCGCCTTCGTCCACGCCTCCGACATCGAGCACGCCGGCACCGAGCCCGACCCGCGCCTGGTCGCCCTCGCCACCGGCGCCGACTTCCTCAGCTACGACTCGATGTACGTCGAGGGCCCCGAGTACGAACGCCACCGCGGCTACGGTCACAGCACCTGGCAGGCCGGCGTCCGCCTGGCCGCCGCCGCCGAGGTCGGCACCTTCGTCGCCTTCCACCACGACCCCGCCCACGACGACGCCTTCATGGACGAGCTCGGCCGCGCCCTGGCCCTCGCCCGCCCCGGCTCGCTGGTCGCGCAGGAGGGCATGACCCTCGACGTCCTGGCCGCCGCCCGCCGCCGCCTGGGCGAGGCCGGCAGCGTCCCGCGCGAGGCCGCCCAGTGACCGCCGGCCAGGCCCCGGGGCCCAACCGATGATGATCGACATCGCCGTCGCCGTCGTCGTGCTCGTCCTGGGCCTCATCGGGTGGGGCACCGGCGCGACCCTGCAGCTGTGGCGCCTGTTCGCCCTGCTGGTCGCCGCCGGCCTGGCCCGCGCCGTCGGCCCCGAGGTCGCCTTGTTCTACCTGGGCAAGACCGACAGCACGCCGCTGGGCGCCACGACCGTCGGCTTCTTCATCGCCCTCGGCGCCTTCTGGGCCGTGACCTCGCTCATCGTGCGCCGCCTGTCGGGCGACATGCGCGACCTCGACCACGACCGCTCGGCGCTGGACCGCCTGGGCGGCGTCGCGCTGGGCGCCGCCCGCGGCGCGCTGCTCGTCTACCTGCTGCTCATCGGCCTGTCCTCGGTGCACCAGGACACCGGCCGCGTCGCGCTGCCCTACCAGCAGAGCCGCGCGGCCCACGCCAGCAAGCAGTACGACTTCCTGCCCGGCCTGGCCATCGACCTCGAGCTGCGCTACCTGGCCCGGCTCGAGGCCACGCCGCCGCCCCGCGACTACCCGAGCGCCACGGGGCTGCCGCGCTGACGCGCTTTTTTCGGCCGCGGCGTGAATAGCAAGCCTCCGGCCTCGTCGGACGGCTCGTTCACTCCCACGTGCCCTCCAGGGTGTGCCATGTCGCTCAAGTCCTCCAAAGCCCTCACCGCCCTCGCGATGGCCCTGTCCGGCGCGGTCGTCCTGGCCGACGCGCCCGCGGCCTCGGCCCACCCCGCCCCCTACCCGCACCGGCACTACTACCGCCGCGCCCCGCCGCCGCAGCCGGTCTACCGCGCCCGCCGCCCCCGCCGCCCGGTCGAGCCGCCGCCCATGCACGAGCGGTTCATGTACCTGGGCCTCGGCCTGCACGGCACGACGGTCAGCGGCGCCGACGACGGCCTCGGCAACAGCGTCCTGGGCAACGGCGCCGGGTTCGATCTGACCCTGGGCTTCCGCGTCAGCCGCCACGCCGCCCTCGACCTCGGCTGGATGATCTCCTCGCACGACGCCAGCCCGTCGAGCGGCTTCGAGCACGGCTGGCTCAACGCCTTCACCTTCGATCTCAAGCTCTTCCTCCTGCCCCAGTCGCAGCGGCTCGAGCCCTACGTGCAGCTCGGCTTCGGCGGCTACGGCGTCACCGGCGGCAACACCTTCACGGGCGCGCTCGGCGGCGTGGGCGTGCAGGCCGGCGGCGGCCTCGACGTCCGGCTGACCGACGCGGTGTCCATCGGCGGCAAGGCCCTGTTCCGCGGCGCCTACCTCGACGACAGCGATCCGGATTTTGGCTTCGGACCCACGGAGCAAGCATCCTTGGGCATGTTCACCCTCGGGGCGGACTTGAAGCTGCACTTCTAGGCGGCTCCGGCCGCCCCGACCCGTCACCAGGCAGGCGCGTGGCGCTCGACATCGTCGCAGGCATTCTGCTGTCCCTCGCGCTCCTGCGGGGCTGGCTGCGCGGCTTGGTGTTCCAGCTGGGGCAGGTCGCGCTGCTGGCCCTGTGCTTCTTCGCGGCGCGGATGCTGGGGGGCGCGATCGCCGAGCAGCTCACCGAGCTGCAACAGACGCTGCCCGAGGCGGCCGAGGCCATCGGCTTCTTCGCCGTCTTCGGGTTGCTCTACCTGGTCGGATCCTTCGTCCTGCACGGCCTGACCCGCGATCTGCGCGAGGCCTCGGGCGCCCTGGGCGCCGGCGATCGCTTCCTGGGGCTCCTGGTCGGCGGGGCCAAGGGCCTGGCCCTCATCTATCTGGGCTTCCTGGTGCTCATCATGGCCAGCCGCTGGAACGGCAAGCTGGCCGTGCCCTACGCCTCCAGCTACACCGGCCGCCTGGTCGCGCAGCACAACCTGTTCGACTCCGACGAGTTCCCGCGGGCGCGCGCCCTGGCGAAGCTGGGCTGGCTGCTCAGCACCCACGAGGCGGTCGAGCTGGTCCAGAACCCGCACTTCGTCGCCATCCTGATGCACCCCAAGGCCAGCGTCCTGCGCGAGGGGCCGGTCATCCAGGCGATGACCCATGGCGACTGGCTGACCATCATGCGCCACCGCGGCGTGTGGGATCTGCTGGACGAGCCCGAGATCCAACAGCACCTGAACGCCATCGAGTACGAAGAGCGCGGCCGCGTGAACGACGCCGACGACGGCCTCGGGCCGGCGGCCCCGCAGGCGCCGCCCTCGCCGGCCGTGCCGCCCCAGCTGCCGCCCGACCTGCCGCCCATCGTCAGGCCCTAGTCCCTCGGCACGCGCGCCAGCACCGCCACCTCGACCCGCGCCGCCCCGCCCCGCAGGGCGGCCTCGGCGGCGGCCCAGACCGTGGCGCCGGTGGTCATGACGTCGTCGACCAGCAGCACCTCGCGCCCGGTCAGCGCGCCCGGCCGCGCCCGGAAGACGCCGCGCACGCGACGCAGCCGCTGGGCGCGCGAGGCGCCCTGGGTGTTCGGAGGCTGCTTGCGCGCCTCGAGCGCCGTCGGCCCCAGCGGCAGGCCCAGCCCGCGCGCCAGGCCCGAGGCGAGCAGCCCCGCCGGGTTGAAGCCGCGCTGGCGGACGCGGCGCGGGTGCGCGGGCACGGGCACGACCACGGTGCCGGCCGAGAGCGTGGCCCAGCCGGTGCGGTGGGCCTCGGCGAGCATCAGCCGCGCCAGGTGCGGGCCCAGCGTGTGGTCGGGCGCGTTCTTCCAGCGCACGATGGCGTCCTGGAGCGCCGCCCCGTAGGCGAAGGCGGCGCGGGCCCGGGCGTAGGGCGGCTCGGCGACCAGGCAGGCGCCGCACCAGGGCAGGTGACCGCCGGGCAGCAGCGCCGGGTCCAGGTAGACGTGCCCGCAGCGGGGACAGCAGTCCCGGCCGCCGGGGACCAGCGTCTCCAGGCAGGGGTAACACAGGGGCAGGGCGTCGGCCGGGTCGCCGCAGGCGGCGCAGCGGCTGGGCCACAGCAGCTCGAGGGTCGCGCGGGTGAGTCGGGTCAGCATGCCCGGCGAGTAAGCAAGGGTCGTGCCTACGCGCGGCCCGCCCGTGGGCCTACTTGTGGTACGGCTCGCCGCGCAGGATGGTCGAGGCGCGGTAGAGCTGCTCCCACAGGACGACCCGCGCCAGATCGTGGGGCAGGGTGAGCGGCCCGAACGACCAGCGTAGGCGCGCCGCGCGGGCCAGCGTCGGGGCCAGGCCGTGGGCGCTGCCCAGGGCGAAGCAGACGGCCGCCGGGCCCTCGTTCATCCAGCGGGCCAGCTGGTCGGCGAGCGCGGCCGAGGACAGCGGCTCGCCGTCGATGGCCAGGGCCACCAGGACGTCGCGCGGCCCGACCCGCGCGCTCAGGCGCTCGGCCTCGGCGTGGAGGGCGCGCTCGACCTCGGGCTGCGCCTCGGAGCGCAGCTTGACCGGCTTGACGAAGGCCTCCTCGACGCGGAAGTGGCGGCCGAGGCGCCGTCGGTAGTCCTCGGCGGCCGCCTCGAGCGGCCCCGAGCCGCCCGCGCCCGCGTGGACGAGGCGGAGGATCAAGTCAGGTAGGGCTCTTGGGAGGCGCCGCCAAGGCCGGCGTCCTGGGCGTCCTCGGGCGGCTGGATGTCCAGGGCCGGCGCGTCACCCCACAGCTGGTCGAGCTGGTAGAAGTCGCGGACGGGCTCGTAGAAGACGTGCACGACGACGTCGCCGAAGTCGACCAGCACCCACTGGTTGTGCTCGGTGCCCTCGACGGACAGCGGCTTGGCCTTGAGCTCGGTCCGGGCCACGTCTTCGATGTGCTCGCGGATGGCGGCCACCTGGCGGTCGGAGCGGCCCGAGCAGATGACGAACCAGTCGGTGTATTGCACCAGCTCGCGCACCCGCAGGACGCGGACGTCCGTCGCCTTGGTGTCGTAAGCCGCCTGCGCGATGCGCTCGGCGAGTTGCTGGCTCTCGAGGCGCTCGGCGCCCTCGGACTGCGTGCCGCTACCTGTCTCGTGCTTCAACCTGTCTCCTCACGATTGTGGCCCTTCACCTGCCCGGCGCCGTACACCACCCACTTGCGGGTGGTCAGCTCCTCGAGCCCCATCGGCCCGAACGCGTGCAGCTTGGTCGTGCTGATGCCGATCTCGGCGCCCAGCCCGAGTTCGAACCCGTCGTTGAAGCGGGTCGATGCGTTGACGAGCACGCAGCTGGACGCCACTTCCGTGACGAAGCGCTGCGCGGCCCCATAGTCGTTGGTCACGATGGCGTCCGTGTGGCCTGAACCGTACCGACGAATATGCTGGATCGCCTCGTCCATGTCATCAAGCAGACGCACGGAGAGGACGAGGTCCAGGTATTCCGCGGTCCAGTCCTCGTCGCTGGCCGCCTTCGCCCGAGGCCACAGCGCCCGGACCCGCGCGTCGCCGCGCAGCTCGACCCCGGCGCGCTCGTAGCGGGCGAACAGCCGCGGGATGAGCGCCGGCGCCACGTCGCGGTGGATGAGCAGGGTCTCCATCGCGTTGCAGACGCCGGGGCGCTGAACCTTGGCGTCGAAGGCGATGGCCTCGGCCATGTCGAGATCCGCGCCGCGATCGACCCAGACGTGGCACACGCCCTTGTAGTGCTGGATGACCGGCACCGTCGCGTGCTCCGTCACGTAGCGGATGAGCCCCTCGCCGCCCCGCGGAATCACCAGATCGATCTCGCCGTCGCGCCGGATGAGCTCGCGGATGACCTCGCGCTCGCTGGTCGCCACCGCCTGCACGGCGTCGGCCGGCAGCCCGGCGGCCTCGAGCGCGTCGCGCATGAACCCGACGAGCAGCTGGTTGGCGTGGTAGGCCTCCTTGCCGCCCTTCAAGATCGGGACGTTGCCGCTCTTGAGGCACAGGGCGCCGGCGTCGATGGTCACGTTCGGGCGCGACTCGTAGATGATGCAGATGACGCCCAGCGGGATGCGCATGCGGCCGATGAGCAGGCCGTTGGGCCGGCGGCGCATGGCCTCGACGGCGCCGATCGGATCGGGGAGCGCGACGATCTCGCGCACGCCCTGGGCCATCGCCTCGATGCGCGCGTCGTCGAGCGCCAGCCGGTCCAGCATGGCCCCGCCGAGGCCCACGGCGCGGGCGGCCTCGACGTCGCGGGCGCTGGCCGCGGCGATGGCGGCGCGCTCGGCCAGCAGGCGATCGGCCAGCAGGGTCAGCGCCCGGTCCTTCACGGCGGTGCTGGCCGAGGCCAACGCACCGGCCGCGGCGCGGGCGGCGCGGGCCAGGTGGGCGGCGACCGTGGCGGCGCTCTCGGCGCCGTCGGGCGAGGGCGGCGACGTCGGGGTCGAGGTCATCGGAGTCTCCTGCGGGCCGTGCTGGTGCCTGGGCGCTTCAGGTGGCCCGTCGCCGTCGGAACATGCCGCCGACCAGCAGGGCGATGGACGCGAGCGCGAGCACGGGAGAGATGAACCAGATGATGGCGTAGCGCTGGTAGTCCTCGGGCCGGTCGCCGTCGAGCAGCACCCACATCTCGGACGGCTGCAGGCGCGCCTGCGCCGCCAGCTGTCGGACCCAGCGGCGGTGGGCGCCGGGCGCCTCGTGGGCGCGGATGAGGCGGCCGGTGACCTCGTAGCTCTGCAGGAAGTCGCTGGGCAGGGCGCGCCGCTGCTCGAGCAGCTCGGCGAACTCGGCGGGGACCTCGACGTGGGCGTAGTGGCGCATGTCGGTGTCGAAGTTCACCGGCTGCGCCGTGCGGACCGAGATGTCGAACAGCGGGCACAGGAAGTAGGCCAGCTGCTCGTCGGCGTCGGGGCCGGTCGACAGCGCGTAGGTCGCGTACAGGCCCGACGCGTGGACCAGCTGGTTGGACGCGACGCCCAGCTCGCGCTCGCCGGCGCGGTAGCGGGCGCCCAGATCGCCCAGCTCGACCGGCGCCTGGCCGCGCTGCAGCCAGAAGGCGAACTCGTGCCGCGTGTTCCACATCGCGAAGGCCGCGAGGGCCACGATGAGGCCCGTCAGGACGACGCGCGCGCCGCCGCCCAGGAAGCCGGCGCGGGGCGCTTGGACGTCCTCGTCCAGGTCGGGATCGTCGCCGCCGGTCGTCTCGGCGGCGCGGCGCTCGTCCCAGCGTTGGAAGAGGGCCTCGAGCTCGGCCTGGCGGCCCTCGGGGGCCGGGCCTGCGGGCGGATCGGTGTGGTCGTGCTTGTCGCTCATAGATGGCGCGCACGCTATAACACGCCCGGACCCATGCCGGAAGGTCGATGCAAGCTCACCGCGCGCGTCCCGCGCTCGACACCTCCCTGGACACCCTGTTGGGCCCCGACGGGCTGCTCGCGCGCCGGCTGCCCGGCTTCGAGCGGCGCGAGGGGCAGGAGGCGATGACGCGCGCCGTCGCCGGGGTCGTGCGCGACCGCGGCGTGCTGCTGGTCGAGGCCGGCACCGGCACCGGCAAGTCGCTGGCCTACCTGCTGCCCGCGGCGCTGGCGGGCGAGCCCGTCATCGTCTCGACCGGCACGCGCGCCCTGCAGGACCAGCTGTTCACCAAGGACATCCCCTTCGTCCGCGACGTCCTGGGGTTGCCCTTCGAGGCGGCGCTGCTGAAGGGGCGCACCAACTACCTGTGCCTGCACGGGCTCACCGAGGCCCGCCGCAACCCGGACGTGATGCGGCCGCACGTCGCGTGGCTCGAGCGCCTGCTGGCCTGGAGCCGCGTCACCGAGACCGGCGACCGGGCCGAGCTGGCCGATCTCCCCGACGAGGATCCGGTCTGGCGGCTGGTCTCCACCGGCGCCGAGGGGTGCCTGGGACAGCGCTGCGAGCACTTCGACGCCTGCTTCGTCATGAAGGCGCGCCGCCGCGCGGCCGCCGCCGACGTCGTGGTCGTCAACCACCACCTGTACTTCGCGGACCTCAGCCTGCGCGACAGCGTCGACATCGCCCTGCTGCCGCCGGCCGACGTGGTCGTGTTCGACGAGGCGCACCGCATCGAGGACGTCGCCTCGGGCTTCTTCGGGTGGTCGGTGTCCGACGCGCGCCTGCGCGATCTGGCCTTCGACACCCGCCGGCTGATGCTGGGCCATCGCCCCGACGTGGGCGGCACGTCGACGGCGTTCCAGCGCGTGCTCGACGCGACCGAGGCCTTCTTCGGCCGCCTCGCGCCGCTGCTGCCGCGCTCGCGGGTGACCCCCGACGTCCTCCCGCTCGGGCTCGAGGAGGCCTGGCAGACGCTGGACGCGGCGGTCGGCACCCTGGGCGCCCACGCGCGCGACCATGCGGCCGACGTCCAGGCCCTCGCGCATGTCGCCGACCGCTGCGAAGCCGTCCGCGCCGAGCTCGAGCGCCTGGTGCTGGCCAGCGATCCGGCCATGGTCTTCTGGGCCGAGCGCGGCGCCCGCGCGACCTTCCTCCGCGCCGCCCCGGTCAACGTCGCCGGGCTGCTGCAAGACAAGCTCCTGTCGCGCGTCGAGGCCGTCGTCCTGACCAGCGCCACGCTCACCGCCGGCGGCGACTTCGAGCACATCAAGCGCCGCCTGGGCCTGGGCGACGAGTGCGCCGAGCTGACCGTGCCCTCGCCCTTCGACTACGCGCGCCAGGCGCTCATGTACCTGCCCGACGACCTGCCGTCGCCGCAGTCGCCCGCCTTCGCCCAGGCCTCCGTCGAGCGCATCCGCGAGCTGCTCGATCTGACCGCCGGCCGCGCCTTCGTCCTGTTCACCTCGACCTCGGCGATGCGCCGCGCCCACGAGCGCCTGCGCGTCGAGGCCGACCACCCGCTGCTCGTGCAGGGCGAGGCGCCCAAGGACACGCTGCTGCGCCGCTTCGTCGACACGCCCGGCGCGGTCCTGCTGGGCACCGCCACCTTCTGGGAGGGCATCGACGTCGTCGGCGACGCCCTGTCGCTGGTCATCATCGACAAGCTCCCCTTCGCCCCGCCCGACGACCCCGTCACCAGCGCCCGCATCGAGTGGATGACCGCCCAGCAGCGCAGCGCCTTCATGGACTACCAGGTGCCGCAGGCCATCATCGCCCTCAAGCAGGGCTTCGGGCGCCTCATCCGCCGCGGCACGGATCGCGGCATCGTGGCCATCCTGGACACGCGCCTGACCACCGCCCGCTACGGGCGCCGCTTCGTGCAGAGCCTCCCGCCGGCCACCGTCGTCCGCGATCTCGACGACCTCGCCTGGCGCTGGCACTGCGGCGGGCCGGCCCTACCAGACGACCCAGGCGGCCTACCAGACGACGGAGGCGGCCTACCAGACGACGGAGGCACCAAGGCCGACCCGTAGGGTCAGCTCGGCCGACCGGTCGCAGCCGGTCAGGCAGAGCTCGGGCCCGACGGCCAGCAGCCCCGTCGCGTTGACGCCGACGTCCTCGCTGCGGAAGGCCTGCACCTCGAAGCCCGCCTCGGCGGTGACGGGCAGCAGCACCTGCGTGTCGGCCCCGAACGCGACCGACAGCGGCGCCTTCAGCCCGCCGAACACGTTGATGTGGCTGGCGAGCTGCCACCCGCCGACGATCCCCGGCGCGCCCAGGCGCAGGCCCACCTGCCCCGCCTCGCCGTCGGTCGGGACCCACACCAGCAAGGCCGGGTCCGCGTAGAAGGCCAGGCTGTACTCGCCCTGCTGCCAGACGTTCCAGCGCACCTCGAGCCCGGGCTCGAAGCCCACCACGCCGGCCCGCAGGTTGCGGCCGTAGATCATCGTGAACTGCGGCGAGACGTCGAGGTCGTCCAGGAACGGCACGACGTAGGTCAGGCGCAGGTTCGGCCAGCCCAGCTCGGCGCGCGCGGCGTAGTGCTTGACCTGCTCCTCGGGCTGCATCCCGAAGGTGCGGCCGCCCATCAGACTGGTCATCGGCCCTGCGGCGTGCGCGGCGGGGGTGACGGCCACGGCGACCGCCGCGGCGAGCCACGAGAAGGCGAGTCGTTGCATCGGCATCACCTCGAAAAATGGGGGGCACGAAGAAAGTGCGCAACAAAATCGGCCGATCGGCCGACTTGATCTCTTGCCGGGAGGCGACGCCCCAACGGGGGGGCCCCGCCGCCGATTCCACCGCCACCGACAGGAGGGACCCATGCTCGCTCGCCACGCTCCGACGCCCCGCTATGGCCTGTCCGTCGTCCGACCCGTCGACCCGCGCGCGCTCGCCCTGCTCCACGGGGGCCGGGTCGTCGCCGTTCACGAGGATCGCCCGCTGACGGTCGGGTCGGCCCCCACCAGCGATCTGGTGGTCGCCGATCCGCACGTGTCCGGGCGGCACGCGCGCTTCACGGCCCGCGCGGGGCGGCTGATCGTCAGCGATCTGGGCAGCACGAACGGGGTGTTCGTCCGCGGCCAGCGCGTCCGCGATCACGCGCTGACCCCCGGCGACGTGGTCGTGCTGGCTCGGCGGCCGCTGCTGGTCGTGCAGGCCGGCGTCGTCGCGCGCCACCCCAGGGCCGTGCGCTGGCAGGGCATCGTGGCGGCCGACCCGCGCTCGCTCGCCACCCTCGAGCAGCTGGCCGCCGTCGCCTCGGCCGACGCGCCGGTCTGGGTGCACGGCGAGTCCGGCACCGGAAAGGAGGGCGCCGCCCAGGCCCTCCACGCGGCCAGCCCCCGGGCCTCGGGGCCCTTCGTCGCCCTCAACTGCGCCGCCTTGCCCGACGCGCTGGCCGAGGCCGAGCTGTTCGGCGTGGTCCGCGGGGCCTTCACCGGCGCCGATCGCAACCGGCAGGGCGCCTTCCAGCGGGCCAGCGGCGGCACGCTGCTGCTCGACGAGGTGGGCGAGCTGTCGCCGGCCGTGCAGGCCAAGCTCTTGCGCGTGCTCGAGACCGGCGAGCTGGTCCCGGTCGGCGGCGAGGCGCCCGTGAAGGTGGACGTGCGGGTCGTGGCGGCCACCTGGCGCGACCTCGAGCGCGAGGCCGACGAGGGCCGCTTCCGCTTCGATCTGGCGCAGCGCCTGGGCGTGCTGCGGGTCGACCTGCCGCCGCTGCGCGCGCGGCCCAAGGACATCGGCCCGCTGGTCGCCTGGCTGCTCGAGGCGCAGGGCGCGCCCGGGCTCACGCCCGACGCGGATCTCGTCGCGGCCCTCGAGCGGCTGCCGTGGCGCGGCAACGTCCGCCAGCTCAAGACGCAGGTCACGCGGGCCGTGCTGGCGGGCGATCCCGGCGCGCTGCTGCCCGACGGAGGCGCGGGCCGGGTGCAGCTGCCGCGCCGCTCGGCCGAGCCCCGACCCGGCGCCCTGCGCCACCTGCAGGCCGCGCTCGCGGCCCATGGCGGCAACCGCTCGGCCGCCGCGCGGGCGCTGGGGGTCAGCCGCTCGACCCTGTACCGCTGGCTGGACGACGCGCCCCAGGCCGCCTAGCTGCGCCTCGATCCCGGGCGACGACGGCCCTCGGACGCGCTCCGGGGCGCCGTCCGCCGTCCGGCTGGCCGGGTGGGACCTTGCCGGGGGGACGGGTTGACACCCACCGGGCGCGGACTATCATGGGCCGAGCTTTAGCGGGCCTCTCCAGAATTCCATCGCATCTTCGGCGGGTTAGCTTGAGCGCGATCCGACAGTACAACCGCTTTCAGCTCGAGGCGACCAAGCTGGGACGCAACGTCGTGTTCCAGGTCACCGTCTTCGAGAAGAAAGAGCGCAACAAGACGCGCCTGTTCGCCGAGACCCAGTGCTCGGACCCGCTGCAGTACATCATCCAGTTCGTCATCCGGGACGCGCCCGATCTCGACACGGTGATCGAGCGCTTCAAGGCGCAGCTCGAGCACCGCGGGTTCACGCCGCTGCAGTTCCGGCTCAAGAACGAGGATGGCACCTGGGCGGCCTGGAGCCACTTCGAGCTCGTCTGATCGAGGCGACTCCCCCGGTCTGGCTCGGCCGACGCGTCTGCAGGCGTCACCCGCGGCGCGGTTCAGCCGGCGCGCCTGAGGCGCCGCGCGTCGCCCACCCGCAGTGTCAGCCGCACGCGATCGAGGCGCCGCTCGCCCGGCGGTTCAGCCGGCGCGTCTGAAGGCGTCGCGCGCGGCGCGGCTCAGCCGGCGCGTCTGAGGCGCCGCGCGTCGCCCACCCGCAGGGTCAGCCGCACGCGGTCGAAGTACTCGCCCAGCGGGATCGTGTACTTGCGGCTGGCGCCGGTCAGGTCCTTGAGCTGGCTGGCGTCGATGGTGTCGTGGGCCTCGAGGAAGGCCACCAGGCGCCGCTCGAGATCGGCCAGGGGCGCCGCGCCGAAGACCAGCTCGCGGCTGACGCGCACGACCGCCCCCTCGGCGAGCAGCAGCTCCAGCGCGTCGTCGATGGCGGCCTGCGTCAGGCCGAGCTGCTCGGGCAGATCCTGGACCCGCGGCGGCGTCAGGCCTCCCTCGCGCAGCGCCGCCAGGACGCCCTCGCAGGCGCGCTCCTGGGCCGCGCTGCGGCGTGGGCGGAAGTCCGATCGCGCCAGCAGCTCGCCCGAAGCGACGACCCGCCCCGAGGCGACGAGGCGCGCGATCACCTGGGCGAACAGCTCGGCGGGCAGATCGGCGCGGACGCGGGTGCGCAGCTCTTCGGTGGTCAGGCCCGGGCGCGCGGGCTGCGCGCGGTGGTGCGCGTCCAGGGTCGCGATCGCGCGGCCCGCCAGCGCGTCCAGCGCGTCGACGTGGATCAGGCGGTCGCCCGCGATCACCAGCCGGCCTGCCTCGAGCAGCGCGTCTCGGGCGGCGCCCAGCGCTCCGATCTCACCCGGCAGCCGCGCCGCCAGCGCCGCCGCGTGTCGCGGCAGCCCCCGCTCGCCCTCGAAGCCGGCCAAACCCTCGAGCGCCGCCCGGGGATCGTCCCCGGCCAGCGCGGCGATCAGCGCCTGCGCGGCCGGCGCGTCGACCCCGCGGTGGCGACGCGCCGCAGGCGTCAGCGCGCGCCCGCCGCCCAGGGTCTTGCCGTAACCCTCGAGCACCTCGAAGCCGCGCACGACGTACGGCTCGCCCGGCAGGATCGCGACCGGCGCGTCCAGCCGCAGCTGCACCGCGGCGCGTCCGCCCGGCGGCACCTCGTCGGCGCCCACGATCGCCAGCGTCCCCTGCACCTGCGCCGTGCCGACGTGGACCAGCACTCGCGCTCGGTCGGGCACTGGGCGCGCCAGGCGGCCGAGGGCCGTGAAGGTGCCGTCGATCATCGACGTGGCGACGAGCCCGTCGCGCGTGGTCACGACCTCGCCGCGCCCGATCTCGTCCGGCCCGGCCCCCTGCAGGTTGATGGCGGCGCGGGTGCCGGGGCCCAGCCGCTCGACGGCTTGCCCGTGCACCTCGACGCCGCGCACGCGCGCCGTCCGGCCGGACGGCTGCAGGACGACCTGATCGCCGACGCCCAGCGTCCCCGAGGCGGTGGTGCCGGTGACGACCGTGCCGAAGCCCCGCATGACGAACACGCGATCGATCGACAGCTTGAAGGGGCGGTCGGGGCTGCGCGCGGGGCCCTGGCTCCGGGTCGCCAGCTCGGCCAGCGCCTGCGTCAGCGCCTGGGCCGAGATCGGGTCGCCGGCCGCGTGGGTGAAGACCGGCGCGTCCTCGAGGAAGGTGCCTCGGACGGCCTCGCGCACGTCCTCGCGCACGAGCTCGAGCCAGTCGTCGTCGACCAGGTCGACCTTGGTCAGCACGACCGCGCCCGCGGAGACGCCCAGCAGCTCGCAGATGTCGAGGTGCTCCCGGGTCTGCGGCATCACCCCCTCGTCGGCCGCCACCACCAGCAGGACGAAGTCGATGCCGGCGGCCCCGGCGATCATCTGGCGCACGAACCGCTCGTGGCCGGGCACGTCGACGAAGGCGAGGCGCCCGGCGTCGGTGTCGACCCAGGCGAAGCCCAGCTCGATGGAGATGCCGCGCGCCCGCTCCTCGGCGAGGCGATCGGTCTGCATCCCGGTGAGGTCACCGACCAGCGTGGTCTTGCCGTGGTCGACGTGGCCGGCGGTCCCGACGACCGCGCGGACCGGGCGGTGGCCGAGCCCGTGCGCCGCGTCCGAGGCGGGCTTCACGAGGTCCTGCCTGGGCGCCGGGGGCGTTCTTGACCGTGTCGCGCGACCGCTGTTAGCATCCTGCCCGGGGAGAGATGGCGTAAGTCATCGATTTCCGGCGCATTTGGGCCCGTCGGCGCGGCGCTCGAGGGCGCGCCGGGGCGCCGTCTCCGACAGGTCGGACCGCCGAGGACACGGATAGAACCACGCATGAAGGCGATTTGTCCAAGCTGTGGAGCCGAGAACTCGGCCAGGGGTCCCGGGGAGCAGGTCGTGTGCAGCGCCTGCTTCCACATCTGGGACGCGCCGGCGGTGATGCCGCGCGGACCCGTGACCGGGGCGCCTCCGTCGCCGCCGCCGGCGCCCGCCGGGGGCCGCCGCGCCGCGCCGCCGCCGCCACCGCCGCCGCTCGACTCCGAGGAGATCGGCACCTATCGGCGACAGGCCGACCACATCGAGCACGCCGCCGACGTGGTCTGGAGCGGCCCCGAGCCGAAGGGCGGCCGCCCCAGCGCCCCCCGTCCGCCCGGCGCGCGCCCGCCGACCTCGCGCCCGCCGACCGGTGGCCGCACGGCCGCCCCGCCGCCGCCCGTGCCCCGGCCGCCGGGCCCGCCGACCGGCCGCATCCCGTCGCCCCCCGTCCCGCCGGCCGCGCCCGCCCGCGGGGGCCCGCCCGGCCCGCCGCCCCGCATGCCGCCAGCGCCGTCCCCGGCGACCTCGGATCTGCGCCCCGACGCGCTGTTCAAGACGATGGCCTACGGCTCGACGCAGGACGATCCCTTCGGCGGCGCCGGCGCGCCGTCGGCCCCGAGCGATCCGTTCGGCCCGCCCGCGCCGTCGACCCAGAAGCGCAAGACCAAGGACACCTTCGACTTCGGCACCGGGCTCGACCTCGCGCCCCGGATCGAGCCCCCCGCGGGCCGCGCGGCGTCGGGGCAGGGCGCCGATCCGTTCGCCACGGCGGGCTCCGATCCGTTCGCGGCGCCTCCGCGTGACCCGTTCACCGCGGCGCCGGCCGATCCCTTCGCCGCGGCGCCGGCCGATCCCTTCGCCAGCGCGGGCGACCCGTTCGGCGGGCCGCCGTCGCCGCCTCCGCGCAACGACCCCTTCGCCGGCCCCCCCTCGCCGCCGCCCCGCAACGACCCCTTCGCGACCGCGGCGCCCGCGACCGATCCTTTCGCGGCCCCCCCGTCGCCGCCGCCCCGCAAGGACCCCTTCGCGACGGCGCCGCCCGCGACCGATCCGTTCTCGGCCAACCCCTTCGCCGCGGACCCCGATCCCTACGCCGCGCCGTCCGACCCGTTCGGCGGGCCGCCGCCGCGCGATCCCTTCGCCGCGCCGCCGAGCGCGACCACCTCGCCGGCGTCCGACCCGTTCGGCGCGCCGCCGCCGCGCGATCCCTTCGCCGCACCGCCGACCGCGACGACCTCGCCGGCCGATCCGTTCGGCGCGCCACCGCCGCGCGATCCCTTCGGGGCCGCGCCGGCCGATCCCTTCGCCGCCCCGACCGCGAGCGACCCGTTCGGCGGCCCGCCGCCCAGCGATCCGTTCGCGGCGCCGGCCCACGACGACCCCTTCGGGCCGGCGCCCTCGTCCGATCCCTTCGCGGCGCCTACCGCCAGCGATCACTACCAGCCGCTCCCGGGCGCGCCCTACGTCCCGCCGCGCCAGCCCGCGGCCGATCCGCGCCAGGCGTCGACCTTCCACGTGCAGGCCGCCGCCGGCAAGGGCGGCCCCGGCGCCGCCATGGACGCGGGCACGCCGGGCGCCGACGAGTCGCTGTTCGAACTGGACGTCCCGGACGCCCCGCTCAGCGAGCGAGCGCCCGGCCAGCGCGGCCCTCAGCGCCCGCCGCCCCAGCGGCGCCGCCAGCGCAGCAAGAAGAAGAACGCCAACGCCGCCCGCACGCTGGTGCTGGCCGTGTTCGGGCTGCTCATCGTCGGCCTGTCGCTGGGCCTGACGGAGTACGGCTTCTTCGGCATCGACGCGATGATGGGCAAGCCGACCCAGCGGACGGCCATCGGGCCCATGCCGCCGCCGACGACGCGTGCCAAGAAGAAGACCGTCACCGTCCTGCTGGGTGACAGCGGCGCGGACTACACCCAGCGCCTGGGCGAGCTGATGGCGGCGAACGCCAAGGAGCCGCAGGCCCAGGACGTGGCGACCGATCTGGCGCTGACCCTGGCCCGCTTCCACGAGCGGCATCCCGGGATGTACCGCGCCGATCCGACCTATGCCGAGACCTTCAAGAAGGTCGCGACGCCCGAGATGCTCGCGGCGCACAAGGCGCTCGACGCTTGGGATCTGCTGGCCCAGGGCCGCCTGGACGAGGCCGCCAAGCGGCTGGACGGGTTCATCGACGAGCAGCGCTCGCCCGGGCAGGATCTGTACCTGGCCGGACGCGTGGCGCAGCGCCGTGGCGAGCCCGAGCGCGCCATGCAGTACTACGAGCTGGCGCTCGAGCGCGTCCCGGGCTTCGAGCCGATCATGTTCGAGATCGGGCGGCTGCGCGCCGAGGCGGGCCAGAAGGACGAGGCCCGCAAGGCGCTGGAGACGCTGCGCAAGGCCAACCCGCGGCACGTCGGCGCGGCGCTCGCGCTGGCCGAGCTGGCGCTGTCCGAGCAGGACTACGCCCAGACCGAGGCGCTGGTGAAGGCCGTGCTTCCCGCGGCGGCCGAGGCCAAGGACCGCGAGGCCCAGTTCCAGGCCTTCCGCCTGGGCGCCCGCCTGAGCGAGCTGCAGGGCAAGGTCGAGGATCGCATCTACTCGCTCGAGCGGGCCCACGAGATCCGGCCGCGCGACGAGGAGACGGCGCTGACGCTGAGCCGGCTGCTGGCCGAGGCCGGCAAGACGCAGGACGCGCTGTCGCGGCTGCAGGCGTGCCACAAGGCCGGCTGCGAGTCGCCGGCCTTCTACCTGGCGCTGGTCGCGCGCTACGTCGAGGCCGGTCACAAGGAGAACGCCAAGAACCACCTGTCCGAGGCGCTCGAGAAGCACCCGTCGGACACGGGGCTGCTGATGCAGCAGGCCGCCTTCGACAAGCAGATCGAGCAGTGGAACACGGCCAAGGCCACCTACGCGCTCATCATCGGCAACGACCCGGGCTACGGGCGCGCCTACCTCGAGCTGGCGCAGCTGCAGAGCCGCGAGGGGCTCGACGCCGAGGCGCTCGAGACGCTGCGGCAGGGGCTCGACAAGGCGCGCGACCGCCAGCAGCTGATGGAGCCGGTCGCCGAGCTGCAGGTCGCCATGGGCGCCACCCTGCAGGCGCGCGAGACGATGCGCCAGCTGCTCGAGCTCGAGCCTGACAACGTCGGCGTGAAGCTGCGCTTCGCCGTGCTGCTCAAGCAGCTCGACCAGTCCGAGGAGAGCCTGAAGTACTTCAAGGAGCTGGCCGAGGCCGACAAGCTCGACGCCGTCGCGCGCGGCCAGTACGCCGAGGTCCTGCTCCGCCTGGGCCGCCACGACGAGGCGCTCGCCGAGGTCACGCGCGTCCTCGAGAAGGACCCGCTGAACCTGCAGGCCAACATCCTGCGCGGCATGGTCAACACCGCCCGCGAGGACTTCAAGGCGGCCGACGACGACCTGCGTAAGGCCCTGCGCGTCAACCCCGAGAGCGCCCGCGCCTTCCACCAGCTGGCCCTCAACGAGCTGGCTCAGGGCCGGCTGCAGCCCGCGGCCGAGTACCTGGCCAAGGCCACCGATCTGGCGCCCGACGATCTCGGCATCCGCTTCGACCTCGCGCGCGTCCTGACCGCCATCGGCGGCGCCGACAACCGCAAGAAGGCCATCACCCAGTACACCTCGATCATGCGCGTCTACGCCGGCTACACCAGCCCGCTCGACAAGCGCCAGATGCGCCCCGAGGTCTACTTCAACCGCGGGCAGCTGCACTACGACAACGGCAAGTTCGCCCAGGCGCTCGAGGACTTCCGCGCCGCCCTGCTGCTGGCCCCCGGCCGCGGCGACCTGATGGTCGAGTTCGCCAAGACCCTGGCCAACATGGGCCGCCCCGAGGAGGCCAAGGCCTACCTGGCCAAGGTGCTCGAGGACACGCCCACCCACCCCGGCGCCAACTTCCAGATGGCGGTCATCGCGCTCAAGGAGGGCCGCCGCGGCCCGGCCGAGGAGCACTTCAAGACCGCCCTGGCCAAGGGGGGCAGCGCCCGGTTCGCGGACGCGCACCGCTACCTGGGTTACCTCTACAAGGAGCGCAACCTCACCGTGCCCATGTGCAGCGAGTTCCGCGAGTACCTGAAGTACGCGCCCAAGGACTCGTACGACCGCTCGGACGTGGTGCAGCTGCTGCGGCGCTGCCGTTAGACGTCGGCGCCGGGTCGGCCGAGAGGCTGGCTCGCTCGGACCGGCCCCCCGTGTTCACGGGCCTCCTGCAGACGTCAGGAGGCCCCGTGAACGTGTTCACGAGGGCTCCTGCAGACGTCAGGAACGGTCGTGAACGCGTTCACGGGGCTTCTGCAGACGTCAGGAACGGTGGTGAACGTGTTCACGGGGCTTCTGCAGACGTCAGGAACGGTCGTGAACGCGTTCACGGGGCTTGTGCAGACGTCAGGAGGCCATGACATCGCGGTGCGACGGCTTCTGCAGACGTCAGGAGGCCATGACACCGCGATGCGACGGCTTCTGCAGACGTCAGGAGGCCATGACATCTCGATGCGACGGCTTCTGCAGGCGTCAGGAGGCCATGACATCGCGATGCGACGGCTTCTGCAGACCTCCGGAGGCCATGACATCTCGATGCGACGGCTTCTGCAGGCGTCAGGAGGCCATGACATCGCGATGCGACGGCTTCTGCAGACGTCAGGAGGCCATGACACCCCGGTGCGACGCGTCCTGGCGCCGTCAGGAGGCCACGACATTGCGGTGCGACGGCGTACGGGTCTGGGCAGGCGAGCGGGGCGCGCTACAGCTGGGCCAGGGCGCGGACCAGGCGGTCGATGGCGCCGCGCAGGGCCGGCTGGCGGGCGGGGGTGGCCTTGTTGATCATGACCGAGAAGGCCAGCAGATCGCCGGTGCGGGTGGGGATGTAGCCCGACAGGCTGATGACGTCGTCCAGGGTGCCGGACTTGGCCTTGACCTTGCCGCCGGTGAGGGCGCCGGACAGGCGCTGCGACAGCGTGCCGGAGCGGCCGGCGACGGCGAGGGTGTCGATGAAGGTCGGGCCCAGGTCGGCGCTGCGGGCCATCAGCACCAGCAGGCGGGCCATGGAGCGGGGCGAGACGAAGGTGGCCTGGTACAGGCCCGAGCCGTTGACGACGCGGAAGCCCTTGGGGTCGAGGCCCAGGTCGACCAGGGCTTTGGTCACGACGTCCTTGGCGCGGTCGAAGGAGGCGGGCTCGCCGGCGGGGCCGCGGCCGAGGTGCTTGAAGATCATCTCGGCCATGAAGTTGTTCGACCAGACGTTGACGTCGGTCAGGGCGGCGACCAGGGGCTCGGACTCGACGCGGGCCAGCTCGGGCAGGGCCTGGGGGCAGCTGTCGCCCTTGCGGATGGGCAGCTCGGTGGCGACGACGCCGGCGCGGGCGAGGTGGCCGCGCAAGAGGTGGGCCGTGAAGACGTCCGGGTGCGCGACGCGGCGGCGGCGCGAGAAGGTGGCGCGGGGGCCGATGCGGCCGCTGATGGTGAGGCGCGTGCGGCCGTCGGGCAGGGCGCTGGTGGCGACCGAGAGGCCGGAGATGCCCTTGCCGGCGGTGGTGGCGCGGTTGTCGACGTCGAAGTAGTCGCTGGCCGGGTCGATGGAGACCGAGGGGCGGTCGCCAGCGCGGCGGCCGCCGGTCACGGTGACGCGGGCGGCGCCGAAGTTGACGGCGACGGCGCCGATGGCGGCGCGGTAGCCCTCGTCGGTCGACTTCTGGTCGTAGGCGGGCGGCAGGTGCTGGGCGTCGAAGCGGCTGGCGTCGACCACCAGGTCGCCCTTGACCTCCTTGACGCCGGCGGCCACCAGCGCGTCGGCCAGCGCGCGCACGTGCTCGGGCATCAGCTTGGGATCGCCCTCGCCGACCAGGTACAGGTCGCCCTCGACCACGCCGCCGGGCCCGACCTCGCCGTGCAGCCGCGTCGCGAACCGGGTCGTCGGCGGCATCAGCCGCAGCGCCGCCGCCGTCGTCAGCAGCTTCGTGCCGCTGGCCGGGTTCATCAGGTCGTCGGCGTGGTGGCCGCCCAGGAACGCCTCTCCGCGCGGATCGACCTTGGCGACCGCGACCCCGACCTTCACGCCCTCGAGCTGCGCGCTCTTCACCCACGCGTCGACCAGCCGCTGCGCGGCCGGGACGTCCTCGGCGCTGGCGCCAGCGACCTGCGGGATGTGCGGCCCGGCCGCGGCGCCATCGGTGCGCGACACGCCGGCCGCGAGCACGAAGGCGAACAGCGTGACGAGCAGCGGCGAGCGCAGGGTGACGGTGGGCAGGAAGCGGTGAGGGGAGGGGGAGGGGGAGGGGGAGGACAAGGGAGGCTCCGGGCGGCGAGGGGGACGCGGGGGCGCGGGGGGCGCGGGGGTGACGCCGTGAGGCGCGCGGTCCGGTCAGGGGAAGGATCGGCTGGGGCGGGGGTGTGGGCAAGGATTGGGACGGGGGGTGGGGTGGGGGGGGGAGGGGTTGGGGGCGGGGAGGGCGGTTGGAGCGCTGGTTCGTTGCGTTCGCGCCGAAGGCGCTGTGGAGCGCGCCGGCCGCGCCGGCGCTGTGGGTTGGAGGAGGTTTTCGGAGGGGGAGGGGGAGGGGGAGGTGCGGGTAGCCTCCGCTTCGGCCGGCATCAAGGGCTTTCTCCCCCTTGGCCGGCCGGGCGGCCGGCCAATTCCTCGCGGACGAGAAAGCCCTTGACCCCGGCCTCCGCTGCGGCTGGGGGGCCAATATCGGCCCGGACGCGGGGCGTCCGGGCCGCTGCGCGTCCCGAGACGCGGACGGGGTCGCGGAGTCCGGGAGTGGGAGGGGATGCTGCAGGTGACGTGATAGTCTGGGGTTATATCAGGTGCGCGGGACGGGCAGGTGGGTCGTCGTCCCGGGGCGGAAGCGAGCGGGTCGTCGTCCCGGGGCGGAAGTCCCAGGGCGGGTCGTCGTCCCGGGGCGGAAGTCCCAGGGCGGGTCGTCGTCCCGGGGCGGAAGCGAGCGGGTCGTCGTCCCGGGGCGGGAGCGGGCGGGTCGTCGTCCCGGGGCGGAAGCGAGCGGGTCGTCGTCCCGGGGCGGAAGCGAGCGGGTCGTCGTCCCGGGGCGGAAGCGAGCGGGTCGCCGTCCCGGGGCGGAAGCGCGCAGGTCGTCGTCCCAGGGCGGAAGCGGACGGGTGGTCGTCCCGGGGCGGAAGCGGGCGGGTCGTCGTCCCGGGGCGGAAGTCCCAGGGCGGGTCGTCGTCCCGGGGCGGAAGGCTGGGTGGGCAGTGGGAGAGAAATCGACATCGGGAGGGGGCCGAGGAGCAAATAATTGTTGACGGATTTCGGGGGCAGAGTTGGGCCGATCGGGGGTCGCTGTTGGGCGGGGGCTGGGAGGGCCCTGGGAGGCTCTACAGCGCGCTGATCAGGGGCAAGGGTCGTCGCGCGTCGTCTGGAGGGCCTGAACGGCCGTCCAGGGGCTGCTACGAGGGGACGGGACCCCCCGTGTTATGCTGCAGGCCTCGATTGGGAGGGCTGCGGGATGAGCAAGGGCTTGGAAACGCTGGCGAAGTGGACCGACGAAGGGCTGCTGGGGCGGGTCGGTGAGCTGGTCGAACTGGAGCGACGGACGACCGCCAACCTGGTGGTGCTGCTGGCCGAGGTCGAGGCGAGGGAGCTGCATCTGCTGGACGGAAGCCCGTCGCTGTTCGAGTGGTGCCGGACGCGGTGGGGCTTTGGGGAGGACAAGGCCTACAACTACGTGAAGGCCGTCGGCTGGGTGCGGCGGTGGCCGCAGATGGGGGCGATGCTGGCCGATGGACGGCTCAGCCTGAGCGGGATGAGGGTCATCGGGCCGCATCTGGACGAAGGGAACGTCGACGAGCGGCTGGTGGAGGCGGCGGGAAAGAGCAAGCGTGAGCTGGCCGAGCTCGTGGCGAGGTGGTCGCCGCGGCCGGATGTGCCGGCGCGGGTGTTCAAGCTGCCGCCGTCCCGGGGCGGAGAGGTCGGGGCGCCCAAGCAGGCGAAGGCCGAGCCGGAGGCGGGGGCGAACGAGCTGTCGCTGGAGCGGCCGAAGGTGGAGCACCGGGTCGAGCCGCTCTCGGAGGCTCGGTATCGGGTGCAAGTGACCGTGGGGGCCAGGGTCGCCGCCAAGCTGGAAGAGGCGATGGCCATCGCCGGACATCAGGTCGCGTCGGGGGACTACGAGACGCTGCTGGAGCTGGCGCTGGACGTCTTCCTGGCCGCGAAGAAGAAGCAGCGGTTCGGGGTGGGGGCGCGGCCCAAGGCGAGGAAGGCCAAGAAGGCCAAGCAGGCGGCCGAGCGGGTCGCCATGGCCGGAGCGTCGGTCGATCGGTCGGCGCAGGCCGACGAGCGGGTCGCGACGGTTGGAGCGTCGGTCGAGGGAGGGGTGCAGGCGGACGATGGGGTCGCCACGGCCGGAGCGTCGGTCGACTCGTTGTCGGAGGAGCCGTCGGGGGAGCCGGTCGGGCGGGGACGGGCCGTGCCGATCGGGGTCCGGCGGGAAGTGGTCGCGCGGGATGGGCTGCGGTGCACCTTCGAGGGGCCGGGGGGGCGGTGCACCGAGACGAGGCGGCTGGAGCTGCATCACGACGAGGCGTTCGCGAAAGGCGGGGCGCACTCGGTCGAGAACGTCCGGGTCGTGTGTCAGGCGCACAACCTGCTCATCGCGCGGCGGGAGCTGGGGGCGGGGTCCGTGGCGCGGAAGATGGGGACGGCGGCGTCGTCCCGGGGCGGGACCGCGGGCGCTCAGGGGCAGTTGCGGGCGCGGCGGTAGCCGGCGTCGCGGGCGGCCTCTTCGGTGGCGAAGGGCACGCGGTTGCGGGGCGAGACGTCGGCGTAGTTGGGGCAGTCGGGGCGGTGGTAGATGCGGCTGTTGCGGTTGCCCAGGATGGGGGCGTCGGGGGGCGGGGCGGGGCGGGGCTCCTTGGGGCCCCTGGGCTTGCGTTTGATGGCGCGGTGGTCCCAGGGGGCGGTGGGGGAGGGGGCGCTCCACAGGCCCCGGCGGGCCTGGCGGGCCTGGCGCTCGAGGCGGGCGAGGCGGGCGTCCTTGGAGTATTTGACGAAGTGCCAGGCGTGGCCGGAGCGGACCAGGGCGGCGTTGAGGGAGGTGCCGTCGGGCAGGAAGACCTCGGCGAGGCGGCGGCCGTAGACGTCGGCTCCTTGGTCGCGGACGGTCAGGGTGCGGTGGAGGGTCAGGCGGCGGGTCTCGGCCTTGGCCTGCTGACCGAAGGGCTGGTCGAGCTCGGGACAGTCGATGCCGACGAGGCGGATGGAGGTGCGGCGGCCCTTGGCCTCGACCACCAGGGTGTCGCCGTCGTCGACGTGGACCACCTTGGCCCGGGGCGGGACCGGCGGGTCGGCGCGGCGGGCCTCGGCCGGGGCGGCGAGGGCGAGCAGCGCGACGAGCGCGAGGGAGGCGGCGAGGCGGGGCATCCGCGCAGGGTAGCACGGCGGCCGGGGCGGGACGCCTCAGAAGAACGTCTGGCCGTGGCCGCGGTAGGTCGGGGCGCGGTGGACCAGGGTGTCGCCGCGGAAGCAGAGGACCTCGGCGAAGCGCTCGGCCAGCTCGCCCGCCTTGGCGTGGCGGCACAGGACCGGGTCGCCGATGGCCAGGGTGGGGGCGGCCGAGGTGCGGCGGAAGGGGGTCTGGACCTCTCCGAAGCCCTCCATCGGCAGGGGGTGCAGGCCCGGCGGGAGGTGGACGACGGGTGCGCGGTCGGGGCCGGGGGCGCCGGAGGCGATGTAGCCGCCGCCCGAGCAGGTGAGGTGGTCGGGGTCGGAGGCGCGGGCGACCGGGAGGGCGAAGAAGAGGGCGGGGTGGAGGGGCAGGCCCTGGTAATGGTCGAACAGGTGCGGGGCGACGAAGCCGGAGCCGGCGGTGACCTCGGTGACCGAGCCGTCGCGGGAGGTGGAGGCGATGGAGCCGGTGCCGCCGCCGTTGACCAGGGTCACCGGGTGGCCGGCGGCGCGGAGGGCGTCGACGATGGCGCGGCGGCGGGCGGCGGCGAGCGGGCGCGAGCGGGCCTTGATGGCGCGGCGGACCGGGTCGAGGGGGCGGCTGTGGGGGTGGACGTCGGGGAGGCCGGCGACCTGGGCCTCGTAGGCGAGGACGGCGGTGAGGGTGAGGTGGGGGGCGTCGGCGACCAGGCGGGCGAGGCGGAGGGCGTCGGCGGGGGCGCGCAGGGGGCTGCGGCGGACGCCGAAGTGGGCGAGGCCGCCCAGGGGGCGCCAGGAGGCGTCGACGTCGAGGCAGACCTCGAGGCGGGCGTCGGCGGCGCGGGCGGCGGTGGCGAGGAGGGCGACGTGCTCGGGGGCGTCGACGGTGGCGAGGACGCGGGCGCCCGAGGCGGCGGCGGTGGCGATGGCGTGGGCCTCGTCGGGGCGGGCGACGGGGTAGGCGAGCAGGAGGTCGGTGAAGCCCTGGGTGGCGAGCCAGGCGGTCTCGTGGGCGGAGAAGGTCATGAGGCCCTGGAGGCGGGCGGGGGCGTGGTCCTGGAGGTAGCGCATGAGCCAGGGGAGGCGCAGGGACTTGGAGGCGAGGCGCAGGGTCGGGCCGGGGGCGAGCTGGGCGAGCAGGGTGGCCAGGTTGTGGTCGACCGCCTCCAGATCGAGGACGGCGGCGGGGAGGCGGTGGCCTCGCAGGCGGCGGCGCCAGCGGTCCCAGTCGGCGGCGGCGGGTGGGGAGGCGAGGGGGGCGGTGGTCATGGGCGGCCTCGGGCGGTGGGCTCGGTTCAAGCACGCGCGGGGGGGCAAGTCCAGGGCCGCCGAGGCCGGTGATTGGCGGGTGGCGGGTAGAAAAGATGCGCGGACGGGCCGGGGAGGCCGCTTGAAGCGGTACAGACGCTCGCGGGTGTGGTAGACGGTGCGACCCGCCGCCGCCAGAGCGCGGCGGGCAACCGCCTGCCCTGGACGTATTTCACTTTGCTTCCGAGGACTTATTTTCCTTGGGAGCGCCGTGCCACGCGTCGGGGTCGTGCAGGCAGCCGACGCGATGGGGGTGCCGACCGCCCGCGCTGGCCCTGAACACCCGTGGCTACGGTCGCGACCTGGAGGATTTGTATGGCTGCTCGGCTCTTCGTGGGGAACTTGTCGTACGAGACGACGGAGGCGGATCTGCGCGCCCTGTTCGGCGAGGTCGGCGAGGTGACGCAGGTGCGGATCCCGCTCGACCGCGAGTCGGGGCGGCCGCGCGGGTTCGCGTTCGTGGACTACTCGGAGCGGGCGCAGGCCGAGGCGGCGATCCGGCGCTTCGACCAGCAGCCCTTCAAGGGGCGGCCGCTGGGGGTGAGCGAGGCCACCGAGCGGGGCGCCGGGCCGGGTGGGCCGGGTGGACCGGGGCGTGGGCCTGGGCCTGGGCCTCGGCCGGGGCCGGGGCCGCGGATGGGCGACGGCGGGCCGCCGGCGCCGGCGGGCGCCAAGAACTTCGGGGCGGACGCGCCGGCGCGCGGGTCGCGACGGGCCGAGCCCTGGGCCGCCAAGGGCGGCGACAAGGGGCCCAAGCAGCCGATCCGCGAGCGGACCGGGGGGCCCAGCTTCGCCGGCGGCTACGACGACGACGAGACGGACGACGAGCTGGACGTGCCGTTCTGGGCGCAATCGGACGCCGAGGACGGCGACGAAGAAGAATGAAAATGTGGCCCCCGGTGTTCCGAGGGCCGCGAGCGGTGCTCCAGGACAGGGGCGAACCGGTTTCCAGGAGAGTGAGCCATGGCCAAGTCGAAGCCCTCGGTACAGAAGCGCGAGCGCGAGAAGCTGCGCGCGCAGAAGAAGATGGAAAAGGACGAGCGCAAGGCCGACGCCCAGTCGCGCAAGACGCGAGGAGGGCGCGGTGAAGGCGAGGAGGATCCGGACATCGCCGGGATCGTGCCGGGTCCGCAGCCGCTGCCTGAGGCGTTCTGGGACCACGAGGACGAGCGCAAAGGCGACGATTGAGAAGGTGAGGGGGCGGGCCCTTCGCGCGCAGCGCGCCGGGGGGTTCGCCGTCCTGTGACGACGGGGGGGCCATGCGCATCGGCGTGGACGTCGGCGGGACCAAGATCGAGGCGATCGCGCTGGACGAGCACGGCGCGACGCTGGGGCGCGAGCGGGTCGCGACGCCGCAGGGCGACTACGAGGCGACGGTCGCGGCCATCGCCGGGCTGGTCGCGCGGCTGGAGGCGGCCGCGGGGCGGCGCGGGACGGTCGGGGTGGGGACGCCGGGGGCGGTGTCGCCGGCGACCGGGCTGATGAAGACGGCCAACTCGGTGTGCATGAACGGGCGGCCGCTGGCCGAGGACCTGGCGCGGGCGCTGGGGCGGCCGGTGCGCGTCGCGAACGACGCGAACTGCTTCGCGCTGAGCGAGGCGAGCGACGGGGCGGCGGCCGGGGCCGAGGTGGTCTTCGGGGTCATCGTGGGGACCGGGACCGGCGGCGGGCTGGTCGTGCACGGGCGGCCGGTGACGGGCGTGAACGCGCTGGCCGGCGAGTGGGGGCACAACCCGCTGCCGTGGCCGACGGCGGAGGAGTGGCCGGGGCCGCCGTGCTTTTGCGGCAAGACCGGGTGCGTCGAGCGGTTCCTGTCGGGGCCGGGGCTGCGCGAGGACCACCAGCGGGTGACGGGGGCGGCGCTGGAGCCGCGGGAGATCGTGACGCGGGCGGCGGCGGGGGAGGCGGCCGCGCGGGCGACGATGGAGCGGTACGCCGAGCGGATGGCGAAGGCGCTGGCGGCGCTGATCCACGTGGTGGACCCGGACGTCATCGTGCTGGGCGGCGGGATGTCGAACGTCGCGTGGCTGTACGACGAGGTGCCGCGGCGCTGGGGGCGGTGGGTGTTCTCGGACCGGCTGGACACGGCGCTGCGGCCGCCGCTGCACGGGGACGCGAGCGGCGTGCGCGGGGCGGCGTGGCTGTGGCCGGCGGGGTGAGGCGCCCAGGGTGAGGCGGTGTGAGGCGGTGCGTCAGCCGTGGCCGGCGCCGAGGCGCTGGAGGATGCGGATGAGCTCGGCCTGGCTGAGGTCGAGGCGCTCGACGACGCGGCCCCAGAGCTGGATGGTGGGGACGCGGCGGCCGGGGCGCTCGCGCTGCAGCTCGGCCAGGGTGACGAGGACCACGCGCTCGGCGTGGGTGAGGCCGTCGCGGACGTCCGGGAGGGCGTCGTGGTGCGGCTCGTCGTCGTGGCGGTCGGTCATGGGGAGCAGCCTTGGGCACGGGGGCGCGCGGCGTCAACGGTTGCCGGCGCGGGGGGCCGGGGCAACTCCTTGGATGTACTTGGACATTCGAGGAGGCGACCATGGAGATCGCGTGCATCGTGGGGCAGGAGTTCGAGGACTCGGAGCTGCGCGTGCCGGTGGAGCGGCTGCGCGAGGCGGGCCACCACGTCATGATCGTCGGCGAAAAGCGCGGGATCACGCTGCGTGGCAAGCAGGGCAAGGAGAAGGTCACGGCCGACCTGTCGATCGACGAGGTCTCGCCGGAGCAGTTCGACGCGCTGCTGATCCCCGGCGGGCACTCGCCCGACCACCTGCGGGCCGACCGGCGCTTCGTGGACTTCGTCGACCGGTTCGACCGCTCGGGCAAGCTGGTGGCGACGGTGTGCCACGGGCCGCAGCTGCTCATCACGGCGGGCCGGGTCCAGGGGCGCAAGATGACCGCCTGGAAGACGGTGCAGGAGGACCTGCGTCAGGCCGGGGCGAAGGTGGTCGACCGGGAGGTGGTGGAGGACGGCAACCTCATCACGAGCCGCAACCCGGGGGACCTGGAGGCCTTCAGCGACGCCATCATCCAGCGGCTGGACCGCTCGGGGGGGCGGGCTCGGCGAGGTCGAGAGGGAACGCCCGCACGGTGACCAGGTGGCGGGCGGCGGCCCAGGGGGTCTTCGGGAGCCTGCAGAAGTAGCGCATCGCGGCCGGCAGGGTGCCGAAGGTGCGCTCGAGGGCGTGGAAGGCCTCGTTGCCGGCGACGTTCTCGCGCACGGGGGCGAGGGCGTCGCGGTCCTTTCGGAAGGCGCGGACGTAGGCGAGCAGGCGCGCGTGGTAGTCGGGGTCCTCGACGATGGCGCCGATGGAGCGGGCGCGGGGGTGGGTGCCGGCGATCATGGCGGCCGTCTGGGATTCGAGCTCCTCGAGGCCGCGCTCGTAGGTCTCGAGGAGCTGGAGATCGTAGCAGGGGTTGGCGTGCACGACCTGCAGGAGGTGGCCGATGATGGTGTCGCGGTCGCTGAAGAAGCCGACCGGGTCGATCATCGAGCGCGGGTCGTCGAGGACGCGCAGGATCTGGTGGAAGGTGAAGTCGATGCCCTTTTGGGCGTAGTAGTCGGCCGAGGCGGGGGTGATCCAGAAGCGCAGCATGTCGAGGCTGCCGACGACGAGCTGGACGCGGGAGGGGGCCTGGTCGATGGCGCCGAGGGCGTGCAGGCGGGCGAGGCGGGCGTCGAGGGCGCGGGCGTCGGCCCAGCGGCCCAGGGTGAGGCCGAAGTCGAGGGCCTTGCGGGCGAGCTCGGGCGGGGAGCCGGCGGCCTGGCGGAGCAGGTGCCAGGGCGAGCGGGTCAGGCGGGCGGGGGCCGGCTGATCGGCCGCGGCGGGGGCGGTGGTGGCCATCGGGCTTGCTCCGGGCGTCGGGAGAGGGTGGGATGGGCGCGGGCGGCCGGGACGTTAACGCGGTCCTGGCGTTGGCGCCAACCCCGGGAGGAGGTGGCAGGGACATGACGAGGACGAGGGTCGGGGCGCTCGCGGTGGCGCTGCTGCTGGGGCTGGCGGGCGCGGGGCCGGTGGCGAGGGCGGCTGTGCCCAAGCCGCAGGTGTTCATCGTGGTGAAGCGAGCGTCGCTGCCGGGGCTGGTCAAGGGCATCGAGCCGAACGACCTGCTGACGGCGGCCGAGCGGGCGGTGGACCGGGCCGAGGCGCTCTATCTGAAGGCGATGGAGGCGTGGGAGGCGGAGATGGAGCGGGCCCTGGAGCAGGGGGAGGAGCCGGGGCCGATGCCGACGCTGCAGCTGGACGAGGCGGTGAAGCTGGCGCGCGAGGCGCTGGCCAAGGGCGGGGAGGGGTGGACCCACGCGGACGCGGCGCGGTACCTGCTGGGCTGGGCGCTGAGCGAGACCGAGCGCGGGGCGGAGGGGGCGCGGGCGTGGGAGGAGCTGGTGGGCAAGACGCCCAAGAGCCCGTACGCCGCGGAGGCGCACCTGAGGCTGGGCGAGCGCGCCTTCCGGCTGGGGCGGGCGGCGCAGGCCGCGGGCCACTACGAGGCGGCCACCGGCGCGGCGGAGCCGAGCGTCGCCGCCTTCGCGACCTACATGCTGGGCTGGTCGCGCTACCAGGCCGGCGACCGGCCGAGCGCCATCGCCGCCTTCCGGCGGGTGGTGGTGCATCCGATGGCGGGCGACGCCGCCTCGACGTGGGGGCACCTGCGCCAGGACGCGGTGGCCTCCCTGGGCGTCATCCTGGCCGAGGCCGACTGGGACGGCGACGACCGGATGGACGCCGACGCGGGGCCGGCGCGCGTGCTGCATCTGTTCCCCGGCGACGGCCCGGGCGACCGCGACGTGCTGCGCGCCTGGCTGCAGGTCCTTCGAAAGGAGTCAGCCCCCGACGCGGAGCGGGCCGAGGCCGCGCTCCGCGAGCGGGGGCTGATGCCGTGAGGGGCTGAGGCCGGTCAGTCGGCGCAGACGGTCGTGTCGCTGAGCGCGCAACCCTCGCCGAGGGCCGAGACGACGCAGGCGGCGGCCGCCTCGCCGCTGGACGCCAGGGCGCTGAGGGCGCCGGTGCAGGCCGCCTCGCACAGGCTCGTGCCGTCGTCGATGCAGACCTCGGCGCCGGTGCAGGCCGTCACGCACTCGGGCGCGACCTCGGCCTCGGCCAGAGCCTGGCAGGCGTTGATGGCCTCGCACTCGCTCAGGGCGGCGCAGCTGGCCACCATCACGGCCGGCGCGCCCAGGTCGAGCGTGCCCTGGCACTCGCCCTCGCACTCCTCGATCGACGCGACCTCGCCACAGGCCAGCAGGCTCGAGCAGGCGGCCCCGCAGATGGCGTCTCCGGCCTCCTCGGGCAGGCACTGGTCGACGATGACCCCGCAGTCGCCGTCGGCGGCCGCGACGCACATCATCAGCGGCTCGAGCTCGCCCTCATTGATGCTGTCGACCTTGCAGAAGGTCGCGCACTCGACCGGCGTCGGGCCGCCTTCGCCGCCGACGATGCCGCAGGCTGCCAGATCCGTGCACAGGGCCTCGCACTCGGGCGGCGTCGCGAAGGCGCACTGCAGCAGGACGCCGAAGACGTCCTCGCCCGTCTCGGGGCACTCGGTGATGGTGGCGACACAGGCCTCGGCGCCGGTGGCGGCGCCCAGGCCGGTCTGGCCCACGGCGCCGGTGCAGAAGCCGGGGCAGTTGTCGGCCGTCAGGTCGCCGCCCAGGTCGCCCTCGCACAGCGCGGCCAGCCCGTCGCAGGTCTCCTGGCAGGCCGGGGCGATCTCGGGCGTCAGCTCGGCGCAGACGGTCGGGTCGCCGCAGTCGTTGGTCAGCAGGCAGCCGGCGAACACCAGGCCCGCGTCGGCGTCCTCGAACGGCTGGCAGGCCGACAGGCAGGCGTCCTGGTCCGCCCAGGTGTCGAAGACCGCGCTGCCGGGCGCGCAGTACAGGTCGTTGCCGGGCTCGCCGAAGACCTGCCCGCACAGCGCCTCGCACAGGCTGCCGCCGCTCGCGCAGGCCTGCACCTCGGCCTCGTTGCAGCCGTCCGCCGTGGCGTCCGCCAGGCAGGAGATGACGCCCTCGGCCGCCGGCGAGCCCGCCAGGAAGCCGGTGCACGCGGCGCGGCACAGGTCGGGCTGGTCCTCGGGCAGGTCGATGACCCCCAGCAGGTCGCACGCGTCGAGGCCGGCGCAGCCCGCGTCGCACGCGGGCGCCGGCGCGAACGGCTGGTCCTGGAAGCACAGCTCGGCGTCGCAGACGTCGGTCGCGCAGGTGTAGCTGGCCAGCCACCACCCGTCCTCGGTCGCGTTGGCGATGCAGCCCGCAAGGCACCCCTCGAGGCTGCCGCCCACGCCCGGCCAGTCCTGACCACACGAGTCGAGGATGTCGCCGCAGAGCCCCTCGCAGGCCGCCGTCACCAGGTCGCCGTCGAGCACCAGCGGCTCGGCGCCGTTCGTGTCCGGCTCGACGTCCGGCGCGACGTCCTGGTCGACGTCCTCGTCGACGTCGGTCAGCGCGTCCTCGTCGACGTCCTCGATCACGTCCGGCGTGACGTCCGGCTCCACGTCCTCGTCCACGTCCGGGCCCACGTCGGGGGTGACGTCTTCGTCGACATCGGGCTCGGCGTCGGGCGTCACGTCCGGCTCGGCGTCGGGCTCGGTCACGTCCTCGCCGGTGTCGTCCTCGGCGTCGGGGGTCGCGTCCGCGGTGATGTCCGTCGTGGCGTCGGGCTTCACCTCGCCGCCGTCGTCGTCACACGCGCTCGCGAAGAGCCCCAGCGCGAGCGCGAGGGCAAGGGTGCGGGTCGGCTGTCTCATCCGCCATCCTCCTGGGTCGTGGTCGGGTAGGTTCGATGCAGTGCGGCGCATTGTACGCGCGGCGCGCCACCGGCTCCAGAAGTCGACTACGCCGGACCAGCAGTCGCACCTTCACTTGTGGTAGGCGGCTCCCTATGATGTCGCGCGCTCGAACCTCGACCGACCGGAAGCCCATGCATCACCGTCACCGCCCCGCCGCCTTCGCTCTTGCGAGCCTCCTGGCCGCTACCGCCTGCTCCTCCGACGCCGGGCCTACCGCGACGCCTGACGTCAAGCAGCCCGACGCACCCGACTCCTCGTCGCCGGACATCGACGGTGACCTTCTCGAGGACACCCGGGTCGAGCCCTCCCACATCGCGGTCACCCAGCTCTTCCCGAAGAGCGGCGCGCCGGGAGTGACCTTTCCCGGCTGTGTGTACGCCTCGCCGCTGCGGTCGCCCGACGGCGAGTCGGTCATCGTAGCGGCCAGCTCCGGTCAGGTGGCCGCGCTGGATCCCCTCGATGGCTCAGCCCGCTGGACCGTCCTGATGCCGACCCCAGAGGGGGAGGACCCCTACATTCTGGCTACGCCGGTCATCGTTGGTGATCGTTTGGTCGTGGTCTACCACACCACCCCCACCCCAAGCGGAAAGCAGCCGGGCGAGGTCGGGCACAATGTGAACGACAAGCGGCTACGCCACCGGGTCGCGGTCGTCGATCTGGCCCAGGGCACGCTCGACGCCGAGTACCCGCCCTTCGACCTCGCCGCCAACCTGACCGAGGCCGATGGCGAGGGCGCCGTCCCGTTCAAGCCGACGCACGCCCTTGCTCGAGGCTCGCTGGTCCACGGCGTGGCACCGGGAGACGAGCTGGGCCGCGTCTACGTGACCTTCGGCAACGCACGCGACATCCAGCCCTGGCACGGATGGGCCTTCGAGGTGAGCCTGGACGCCTGGCGAACTGGCGGCGGGGGCGCGGCCCAGACCGCGGTGCTGGTCACTACGCCCGAGTCGGACTGCGGCAAGGAGGGGACGTCGGGCTCGCGCGAGCGCATCTGCGGCGGCGGCATCTGGTCGCCATCGGGGCCGTTGCTGGTCAGCCACGAGGGGGGAGGGTTCGAAATCATCCTGCCAGCAGGCAACGGCCAGCTCGACCTGTCGCGCGACGACTACGCCAACACGCTCATTCGCGTGGGGCCGGGGCTCGAGATCGACACTGGCTGCGATCCAGTCGCGTGCGCCGGGTTCGATCCCGACGAGCCGGCGACGGCCTGCATCGAGTCGTGCTCGGATCTGTACATCCCGCGTCTGTCCCCCGAGGACCCGCCGCTGTTCGTGCACGATGGACGCTGCGAGGGCCTGACCATGTTCGAGTGCTGGCAGAAGATGGACTACGTCGGCGGTAGCACGCCGGTTCGGGTCCAGCTGGCCAGCGGCAAGGCCGTCTTCGCCTACCCGACCAAGGACGGCCACCTGTATCTGGTCGACGCCGATCACATGGGCACGCAGTACGACCGCGAGGAGCTGGTCGTCGTCTGCGGCGCCCCGGGTGACAAGTGCAAGTGGGATTGGGCGGGCATGATCGTGACCCAGCCGGCCGTCGTCGAGGGCGGTGAGCATCCGGTCATCATCGTGCCGACGTTCATGCCCGACGAGACGCACCCCGCAGGAGTCGTGGCGCTGGCCATCGTCGAGGACGCGGGCGGGCCGCGCTTCGAGCGCCTGTGGGAGTTCCCCGCCTTTGACAGCGCCGAGGCGGTGACGCGCTTTCGTCGGCACCCGTCTCGGCTGGCTACGGCGCTGGTCCCCGGCAGCAGCGCGCTGACGATGGGCTGGGTGGTCGAGACCGCGGCGCCGGGTGGCAAGGGCCGACTGGTCGGCTTGCGACTCAGCGACGGACAGGCCCTGGTGGACCAGCCGCTCGAGGTGCCCGGCATCCGCTTTTCACTGCCGCTGGTTGCCGAGGACGTCGTCTACTTCGGGTCGTGCGGCAACGATGTCGGGCCGGGCCACATCGAGGGCTGGCGAATCGACGCCGAGTGACGGTGGCGCCGGCTCACTTCGGCGCGCCGGCGGCCAGCCACGCCTCGACGAGGCTCACTTCGGCCTCGTCGAGGCAGTCGAACTCGCCGATGGTGCAGCCGCCTGGCGGCATGGTGCCCTCGTGGACCGACTCGAGCAGGCAGCCGCCGATGGTGGTGGCGTCGCAGAGGGTCGAGGCTGGCGTTTGGTCCAGCACGGACGGGTCGTCGAGGAAGCAGGCACCCGCGATGCAGCCGGCGCTGCCGTGACAGCCGGCGCAGACGCGCTCGAAGATCGGCATCACGTCGTCGGTCCATGTGGGCTGGGGCGGGGATGCGTCGTCGCCGGTCTCGTCGAGCTCGGCTGCGTCGGCGGTGTCGGGCGCGTCGACGCTCACGTCCGTGGGGGCCGCTGCGGGATCGTCGTCACAGGCGCTGAGAAGGGTGAGCAGGGCCAGGGCTGCGATGAGGCGCATCGACTTCCTCCGAGCGGATCGCGGGAGGGCTTGGATTAGCCTGCGCGCGGCCTCGGCGCAAGCTGGTGTTGCCGGCTCTGGCGCCCGGCGGTCCGGGGCCCGTCCCTGGGAAGCCGCTCCTGCCGAGACCCGGGCGTTACCCGCCGCGCGCCGGCAGAGTCTGGCCTCGATGGACGAGGGCTGGGAAGAGGGCGGCCCCGCGCGGGTCGAGGCCGCCCGCGGCGAGCCCGGGTCAGTTCCTCAGGACCACCTCGAGCCGTCGTCCGCCTTGCCGAGGAAGGTCTCGTACATCGGCGGCGCGTCCTCGGTCGTGTTCCCGCCGCCGCCGCACGCGGTCAGCGACAGGAACAGGGCCAATGTGAGCGAAAATGCACGCGTCATCGAAGTCACCATCGCACCGTCGAGTCGTCTCGGCGCCAGGGGCGCCCGCCGAGCGGCGGAGCTTAGTGACCGCGCGCCGGTGGTGTCCACGCCGTCGGGCGAGAAAATGCCGGGTTGCTGCGCGAGAACTCGCGACGCCTCGGCCCGGACGCAGCGTCGTCACCGCGTCGCCTCTGGCCGATCCGACTTGGCCCGCGAGTTGCTTGCTTCCAGCATCGCTTGCTTCGTGCTGGCGACCCTGCTGCCTCCACCCCCGCCACGAGTCCAGCCATGCCTCACCGCCGTCCGCGCCCCTGGCGCCGGGCTGCGCGTCGGCCCGCGCGCTGCGCCTTCCGCCTCCTCGTCGGCTCGTCGGCCCTGCTCCTGGGCGGCCTCGTCGGGCTCGCCTGCGACCCGGACGCCGTCCCCCCGGCCACCGAGACGTTCGAGATCCCCCACGCGGGCTCGCAAGACACCGCTGCCCTGCCCGACGCTCCGCCCCCCGACGACCCGTCCGTCGAGCCGTTCGACCCCGCGCCCGTGCCGCTCATCGAGTTTACGGTCCCCGACGACGCCCTCGCCGCCCTCGACGCCCCGGCCGACGCCCTCGAGGAGCCGCGGGTCCACGCCGAGGTCGAGATGCTCAACCGGCGCTGGGCCGACGTGCGCCTGCAGCTCCACGGCGCCACCGCGCGCCTGCACCCCAAGCGCTCGTACCGCCTGACCTTCCCCGACGACGACGAGCCGCTGGTCCCCTGGTTCGACGGCCCCCCCGACCGCCACCGCCGCCTCGTCCTGCACGCCAGCTGGATCGACCCGACCTTCCTGCGCAACGCCCTCACCATGGACCGCGCTCGCGCCCTGGGCACCCTCGCCCCGCGCGTGACGCACGCCTGGCTCCGCATCAACGGGCGCGACCAGGGCTTGTACGTCGTCATCGAGCGCATCGACCGCCCCTTCCTCCGCCGCCACGGCCTCGACCCCGACGGCCAGGTGCTCAAGGCGGTCGACCACCGCGCCGACTGGGCGGCCAAGCCCTACCCGCTGCTCGGCTTCGAGGCCAAGGTGAACCCGCTCGCGTCCCCCGCCGCGCTGGGCACGCTGCTGACGGCGCTGTCGCACACCCCGCCCTCGGCCCAGGCCTTCGAGGCCCAGGTGACCCCGCGGCTCGAGCTCGGCGAGTTCATGGGGTGGCAGCTGGTCCACACCTTCGCCGACAACCGGGACACGTTCAGCAAGAACTACTACCTGTACCACGACGCCTCGGCGCCGCCCGGCGACCCGCGCGCGCGCTTCCGCGTCATCAGCTGGGACGCCGACGCGACCTTCGGCCTGACCTGGAACGGCACGCCCGTCGAGCCGGCCGGCGACCGGTGGCACGGCACCGACGCCTTCGTGCCACGGCTGCTGTCCATCCCGACCTACCGGGACGCCTACCTGGCGCGCTTCGGCGCGGCCCTCGACGGCGTCCTGTCGACCACCGCGCTCGCCCACGACGTCGCGCTCGCCGCGGCCCGCATCGGCCCGGCGGCGCGGCAGGACCAGCGGCTGTGGCTGCGGGATGGCGCCTTTGACGTCGAGGTGGCGCGGCTGCTGGCCGTCATCGAGGCCCGTCACACGCAGCTGCGGCAGCTCCTGGAGGGGCTAAAGGCGACGGCGCGGCCCCGCTGAGCGCGCCCGGCGTGGCGGTCACCGGGGCCGGAGGTCGACCCGCGCACGGCGAGGCGCCGGGGGCCGGTGTCGGCCACGTCGGCGGGGGGCCGAAGCGGGCCTGGAGCGGGCTTGGTCAGCGGGTCTGGGCGTTGGGCGGCTCGCGCTCGATGGCGGGGAAGTCGGAGTCGTCGCCGAGGCCGAGGGCTTGGTCGAGCGCTTCGAGCTGCTGCTGGTTGGCGGCGTCGGCCGCCCGGAACTCGGGATCGATGCGGAAGAGGCTGTACCAGAGCCCGAAGCCCGCCAGGGCGGCGGTGAGCAGAGCGGCGGCGAGCAGCTTCTTCCAATGGTGTTTCACGAAGGTCATGAGGCGCGCTCACTGCAGGGTACGAGGGAGGCGGAGAGGGGCGGCGGGGGGGGGCCCCCCCCGCGTCGGGCCCGCCCCCCCCCGCCCAGGCCCCCACAGGGGCTTGACGGCCGAGAGCTGGGCCTGGATGTCGAGGGTCTCGGCGAGCTTGAGGCCGGCGAGGGCCTCGGGGACCTTGATGCCGAAGTCGCCCAGCTTCACCTGGAAGGCGGTCTTGACGCGGACCAGGTCGCCCTGGATGTAGGCCCGCTTCATCTTGTCGTTGAGCTTGTGGAAGCTGACCTTCACCGGGGCGTCGAGCGGTCGGGTGACGCCCTTGATGGTGATCTTGCCCTTGACGCGGCCGTCGAGGACCTTGCCGTCGACCAGCTTGGCGCCCTTGGGCAACGAGACGCCGGTCACCTCGAAGACGATCTCGGGGTGGCTCTTTGCGTCGAGCCAGTCGGCGCCGCGCATGTGCTCGTCACGCATGTCGTTGCCGGTCTCGAGCGAGGCGACGGGGACGCGCACCGTGCCCGTGGTGGCCTCGGGCTTGGCCACGTCGACGGTCAGGTCGCCCTGCGCCTCGGTGCTGAGGCCGGTGATGCTCTCGACGGGCGCGTCGGACTCGAAGGTGACGCGGCTCAGGCCGCTCGAGGCGACCTTGTAGACGTCCGAGGCGAGGGCGGGGGTGGCGCCGAAGGCGAGGAGGGACAGGGCGAGGAGGAGGCGATTCATGGCTGGATCCTTGGGCCGAAGCTCGGCGCGCGTGGGGGTTCGGCGACCCGCTCGTCCGCGGCGGGTGCGACAGCCTCGACCGTAGCCGCCTCCCCGGGGGCTCACTAGCCGCTGTGTGGCGAACAGATTGTTCCACCTGGCGGACAATCGAGGGCGGCCTCGCTCCAGCTTCGCGAGGCCGCCCCCGGCGCGCCCGGGTCAGTTCTTCAGGACCACCTTGAGGCAGTCGTCCGCCTTGCCGAGGAAGGTCTCGTACATCTGCGGCGCGTCCTCGAGGCGCGTCCGGTGGGTGATGATGAAGGTCGGGTCGATCTCGCCGCCCTGGATGCGCTCGAGCAGCGGCGCCATGTAGCGCTGCACATGGCACTGGCCGGTGCGCAGGGTCAGCGAGCGGTTCATCAGCGACCCCATCGGGAACTTGTCGATGAAGCCGCCGTAGACGCCGATGACCGAGACGGTGCCGCCGTTGCGGCAGGCCATGATGGCCTCGCGCAGCGCGATGGGGCGTCCGGTCTCGGACTTCACCATCTGCTTGGCGCGGTCGTAGGCGTAGATGGGGCCGTGCCCGTGCGCCTCGAGGCCGACCGCGTCGATGCAGGCGTCGGGCCCGCGGCCGCCGGTCAGCTCGTTCAGCGCCTCGAGGACGTTGACCTCCTCGTAGTTCAACGTCTCGGCGCCGGCGCGCTCGCGGGCGACGCGCAGGCGGTACGGGAAGCGGTCGATGGCGATGACCCGCTCGGCGCCCAGCAGGTAGGCGCTGGCGATGGCGAACTGCCCGACCGGCCCGCAGCCCCACACGGCGACGACGTCGCCCGGCTGGATGTCGCACATCTCGGCGCCCATGTAGCCGGTCGGCAGGATGTCGCTCAAAAACAGCGCCTCATCGTCGCTCATCCCGTCGGGCACCTTGATGGGGCCCACGTCCGCGAACGGCACGCGCACGTACTCGGCCTGCCCGCCGGCGTAGCCGCCCAGCAGGTGCGAGTAGCCGAAGATGCCGGCCGGCGAGTGCCCCCACAGCTTCTCGGCCATCCAGGCGTTCGGGTTCGAGTTCTCGCACAGGGAGAACATCTGGCGCTCGCAGGCGTTGCACGCGCCGCACGCGATGGGGAAGGGCACCACGACCCGGTCGCCCACCCGCAGGTTGCGCACCGCGTGGCCGACCTCGACCACCTCGCCCATGAACTCGTGCCCCAGCACGTCCCCCTTCTGCATCGTCGGCACGAACCCGTTGTACAGGTGCAGATCCGAGCCGCAGATCGCCGTCGACGTCACCCGCACGATGCAGTCGCGCGCGTTGAGGATCCTCGGGTCGGGCACCTCGTGGACCTCGACCTTCTGCTTGCCCATCCAGCAGGCTGCTCGCATGGCGTCCCTCCTCGTCTGTCGGGTCCGTCAGGCCCACGTCGTCGGGTGGCGCGGCTCGCCGCTTCGGGGCCGCTCCCGCCGCCCTCGCCGCTCGCCGGCCGTCGGCTGCGCCGGGTGCTTGCCGCGCTCGAGCGTCGCGTCCGAGCAGACCTCGACGCCGGTCTCCACGAGCGCCTTGAGCGCCCGCAGCGCCTCCGAGATCCGCTGATCCGGCGCGTTGTGCCGCAGCTTCGCGGCCACCTCGCCCAGCTTGCCGCCGAAGACGTCCGCCTCGAGCGACACGCACACCTCGGTGCCCCGCCCGCCCGGCGCCTCGCGGAAGCTCACGCCCCCGCGCCCCCGCCCGGCCAGGCGCCGCAGCAGGTCCAGGTCCCCGCGCCGGTCGTGCAGCGCGCCGAACGCCTGCCGGACCTCGTCGACCGGCCGGTTGATGGTGATCGCCTTGGTCACGTGCATCCCGCGTCCCTCCGTCGGCGCCTCGTCCTGGCCGAGCCGCACCGCGCAAGTCACGTCCAGCGCCCCGGCCAGCCCGACCGTGGCCAGCCCGGTGGCGAGCCGCGCGCGGCACTGATCCGTCAGCGCCAGCTCACGCCCCAGCAGCGCCGCGTCGATGAGATCGCCGCCGACCCGGGCCCAGGCGAACGAGATCGGCCGCGGCCGCGTCAGCAGCCCCACGCCGCTCATCAGCTCGCGCAGGCCGAACAGGCGCATGGTCCTCTGCATCCCCTCGTCGTCCGGCAGGCCGGTCAGGCGCGCCACCCGCCGCGGCGCCAGCACCTGCGCCAGGCCCAGCCCGACGCTGAACCATCCCAGGGCGCGCGCCAGGGCCCGCCCCTCGTGACGCACCGCCCCCTGCGGCTGCAGGTGCCGCCCGCCGACCAGCGCGCCCGGCGCCCGCACCGCGAGCCCGCCCGCGCGGGCCCCCTCCCCGTAGCTTGGCCTCATGGGCTCCTCCCTTCCCCGCTGTCGTGTCGTGTCCCGACCACAGAGTTAAGAACCGGACGCCGCCGGGCCGAACCGGGGTGTAGAGGAACGCCACAGAAGCGCACAGAACGTCTTCTCCTCGGGCGGGCACGTCCGCGCGGCGCGCCCAGGCCTGTGCCTTGGCACGGCGCTTGCTGAGCTGCGAGCGCAAACGCGAGCGAAGGCGAGGGACCGGATGAGACGGAAGCTGGGTTGGTCGGTGTGGCTGGTGGCGGGCGCCATGTGGGCGGGCGGGTGTTCGGACCCGAGCGGCGGGGCGGCGACGCCAGACGGCGACGCCTCGGTCGAGTCGGACGCGCCGGACGGTGACGACCCGGACGCGGCCGAGCCGGACGCGACCGATCCCGACGCGAGCGAGCCGGACGCGACCGATCCCGACGCGAGCGAGCCGGACGTCATCGACCCGGACGCCGTCGACCCGGACGCCGTCGACCCGGACGCCGTCGACCCGGACGCGGGCTCGGACGTCGGGCCCGACGTGGACCCTGGACCCGACCCGCTCGAGGGCACGCCGCTGGCGGACCTGCCGGTGGCCTGGACCGAGCCGCTCGAGCTGTGCAACGCCTGGTTCGAGGGCGCCTCGGCGGAGGACGAGCTGGCCGCCAAGGTGCGCGTGTGGTTGCCGCCGCAGGCGCGCTTCGGGTTGAGCCCGGCCCAGCTGGGCGCCGCGAAGCTCGAGGGCGTGCGCCTCGCGCGTGGTCCGCTGGCCGCCCAGCGGTTCGCGGGCGACGCCGAGGACGGCGAGGTGGTGCAGTGGGACCTGCTCTCGTTCCCAGTGAGCAGCATGCTGAGCGCCGAGCTCGAGCACGATCTGGGCGAAGGCGTCGGCGTCCTGGTCGAGCGGTACACGATCGGCCGCGCCAAGGATCAGGAGCCGGCGCCGGTCGTCGTCACCCCCGACGGCTACGAGGTCACCTTCTCGTTCCGCGCGCCGGGCAGCGAGATCGCCACGCTGCTGACCCGCTGCGAGGGCCACCCCGAGTACGAGGACGCGGTCTCGGTCCTGGTGGGCGAGGCCGGCGCGAGGCAGGCCACCCTGGTCCGGTACTGGCGCACGCAGCCCGAGGAGCTGCCCGCCGGCTCGTACGCCGTGCAGGTGGTCGGCTCGCGGCTGCTGGTCAGCGACGAGGGCTGGGGCGCGCACGACGCGCGCGGCTTCTGGGCCAACACCTACGTCGCGCAGCACCACAACTGGGGCGACGCCTCGGTGGTCGACTTCACGCGCGACCTGGGGCGCTATCACACGACCTTCGGGCCGAACGCGACGACGTCGACCGACGGGGCGGTCGCCCGGGTCGCGCTGGCGGACGTCGACGGCGGGGCGGGCGAGCCGCGCTTCGAGGTCACCCGGACGGACGGCGACGGCGCGCTGGCCGAGCCCGAGGTCTTCACGGTGAACGCCAAGTGGGGCGGCGGCTGGCGGCGCGTGGACGCCAACCACCTGACGCGGCTGCTGCAGGACGAGTGCGCGGGCGGCACGGTGCACGCCCTGGGCTTCGACGACGTGGTGTTCCAGGCGCTGTGGTGCCCGGGCGCGGGCGGCGCCAAGACGCTGGTCGGGTTGGTGCCGGTCGTCTTCCGCAAGCAGATGGCGCTGACGGGCGAGCGCTTCGGCCCGGCCGGGATCACGCCCCTGACGCTGCCGGGCGGCAAGCCGGGCTGGCGGGTCGCCCTGGGCGAGGGCGAGGTGGACGTCGAGACCTCCGACGGCGGCGGCTACATCGTCAACGTGCGCGACGGCGGCGGCCAGCCGGTGGCCGGCTTCTGGAGCGAGCCCTTCACCTACGGCGCGCCGTACCTCCCGGACGAGACCCTCGAGGGCGCGAGCGCCGGGGGCGAGGTCGCGCTGCGCCTCGTGCGGCGCTGGGCCGACTTCGGCGTCGGCGAGTCGGCCATCTACGCGCCGGTGTCGCTGACCGTGAGCTGGCCGGGCGCCGCCGGCACCGAGACGCGCGAGATCGAGGCCTGGGACCGGCTGGCCTACACGAACACGCACCACAACTGGCAGGACGCGCTGGTCGCCACGACCGACGACGGGCTGGTCGTGACCTGGAAGGTCAGCTACGACTTCCAGGGCTTCACCCAGACCGTGAAGGTCGAGGACGGGCAGGGCGGCGAAGTGCTCGGCGAGACGGTGATCGTCCCGGCCGAGTGAACGCCGGACGATTGCCCGGTGGGGGCGGGCGCGCTACGACTGGGGCGCACCCGCTTCCAAAGGCCTGGCCCATGCGCTTTCTGCACCCCGAGCGCGACGCGCTGCTCGAGCTCGCGCTCGACGACGTCTTCATCGTCCCCGGCTACTTCGAGGGCGGCTCGCGCCTGGACGTCTCGCTGACGCCCGGCGACTTCGCGGGCGGCTCGCACCCGGTCGTGTCGGCCAACATGAACGCGGTGACCGGCAAGCGCATGGCCGAGACCATGGCCCGCTACGGCGGCCTGGGCGTCCTGCCGCAGGACATGGATCTGCCGACGGTCGACCGCATCGTCCGGCACATCAAGCAGGCCGACCCGCGCTTCGACACGCCGCTGCTGGTGACGCCCGACGCCACGCTGCGCGACGTGCAGGGCATCATCCGCAAGCGGTCGCACGGGCTGGTGGTGGTTACTGACGACGACGGCAAGCTGCTGGGCGTGGTGACGCAGTCGGACCTGCGCGACCGCGACCAGTACACGCGCGTCGACCGGCTGATGTCGCGCACGCTGGTGACCCTGACGCCGGGGACGTCGAACCGCGACGCCTTCGTGCAGTTCGAGCAGCAGCGCGTGCGGGCGGCGCCGGTGGTCGACGGGACCGGGCGGGTGGTCGGCGTGCTGACGCGGGACGACGCCGTGAGGCTGGATCTGCTGCGGCCGTCGCTGGACGCCAGCGGGCGGCTGATGGTCGCGGCGGCGCTGGGCATCTCGGCGGACGCGGGGCGCACGGCGGCGGCGTTGGTCGAGATCGGCGTCGACACGCTGGTGCTGGACACGGCGCACGGGCACCAGCGGCGCATGCTCGAGGCCATCCGGGCGGTGCGCGACGCCGTGGGGCCGGCCATCCCGCTGGTCGCCGGCAACGTCTGCACGCCCGAGGGCACGCGGGCGCTCATCGAGGCGGGCGCGGACGTGGTCAAGGTCAACGTCGGGCCGGGCGCGATGTGCACGACGCGCATGCAGACCGGGGCGGGGCGGCCGACGTTCTCGTCGGCGCTGCACTGCGCGCGGCAGGCGCGGGCGCTGGGCAAGCACATCTGGGCGGACGGCGGCGTGCGGGCGCCGCGCGACGTGGCGCTGTACCTGGCGGCCGGGGCGGCGCGGGTGATGGTGGGGACCTGGCTGGCCGGGACCTGGGAGAGCCCCGGCGACATCAAGGAGGACCGCGAGGGGCACCTGTACAAGGAGAACTACGGGATGGCCTCGGCCCGAGCGGTCGGCGAGCGCACGGCCGACCTGGACCCCTTCGAGCGGGCCAAGAAGGGCTTCTTCCGCGAGGGCATCTCGACTTCGCGCATCTACATGCGCGAGGGGCGCGAGTCCGTCGGCGCCATCCTGGTCGAGATCATCACCGGGCTGCAGTCGTCGTTCACCTACGCGGGGGCGCTGGACGTCGAGTCCTTCCACGAGCGCGCGGTCATCGGCGTGCAGACCGCCTCGGCCTACGCCGAAGGGCAGCCCCACGGCAAGATCCGCCGCTGAGCCATCAGACCCGCTCGACCTTCACCTGGGCCAGCAGCCGCTCGGCGTCCTCGGGCCGGCACAGCTCGGTGCCGGGGGTCAGCAGCGCGGCGGTCCCGCTGGCGACGGCGCGCGCGAAGGCCCGCTCGAGCGGCTCGCCGCGCGTGACGCCCGTCACGAGGCCCGCGGTGAAGCTGTCGCCCGCGCCGACCGCGCTGCGCACCTCGACCGGCGGCGGCGCGGCCACCAGCTGCGTCTCGGCGTTGGTCAGCAGCGCCCCCTCGGCGCCCAGGCTGACCACGAGCACCTCGACGCGCCCGGAGGCCACCAGGGCCCGCGCCGCCTCGGCCACCGCGCGCCCATCGGGCACCGCCCGCCCCGTCAGCTCCTCGAGCTCGCGCCGGTTCGGCTTGGCCAGCCACAAGCCGCGCTCCAGCGCCATCCTCAGCGCCGGCCCCGACGTGTCGACCACATACCTAGCGCCCTGCTCGGCCACCACGTCCGCCAACCGCGCATAGTACCCGTCGTCCACCCCGGGCGGCAGGCTGCCGCTGGCCACCACGAAGCCGCCGGGCTCGATCTCGCGCGCCACCTCCATGCAGGCCTGGGCCGCCGCGGCCTCGAGCGTCGGCCCCGACAGCACGAACCGGAACTCGTGGCCCGTGCCCCGCTCCAGGATGGTCACGCTCTCCCGCGTCAGCCCGCCGGCCGGCAGCGACCGCCGGGCGACCCCCTCGCCGTCGAGCAGCTGCCCCAGCAGCTGCCCCGTCAGCCCGCCCGAAGGGTAGACCGCGACGCACGGCACCCCGAACCGCGTCAGCACCCGCGCTACGTTCACCCCCCCGCCGCCTGGGTCGAACCGCGCGTTCTCGCACCGGATCTTGTGCTCGTGGACGACCTCCTCGGCCTCGGCCGACAGGTCCAGCGCGGGGTTCAGGGTCAACGTGACGGTGCGAGGCATGCCGGTCAGCATTCGCCTCCCTTCCCCGCCGGTCAACGCCAGGGTCGCGACGACGGGCCCCCAGCCCGGCCCTCACCGCCCCGGGGCGGAGCGCCCCCCGCCCAACGCGCCCCCATCTTCCGCGCCACGAACCCACGCCCCAGCTCGTCCCGCGCCAGAAACTGGTTGTGCGCCTGACAGACGACCCGGACGTTGCCGACCGAGTGCACGCCGCCCTTCGCAAAGGCCTCGACGTGATGCAGCTCCAGCCGCCGCGTCTCGGTACACCGCCCGCCCGGCCCGACGAAGGTGCACCGCAGCCCATCCCGAGCGATCACCGCCCGCCTGACCTCGACTGGAATGGCCCGCCCTCGTCCAGCCGGACCCGTGTCCGGCTCATCGGCCGGGCCATCTCGGTCCGCCAGGGCCACGCTCTCGGCCGTTTCCTCGACCGACTCTCCGGCCGCGGCGCCCCGCTCGTCCGCCTCCCGGGTCGCGCCTTCGACCGACGCTCCGGCCATGGTGCCCCGCTCGTCCGCTTCCCGCGTGGACTTCTTCGCCTTCCTCGCCTTCGGCCTGGCCCCCACCCCGAACCGCTGCTTCTTCTTCGCGGCCAAAAAGACGTCCAGCGCCATCTCAAGCAGGGTCTCGTAGTCCCCCGACGCGACCTGATGCCCGGCGATCGCCATCGCCTCCTCCAGCTTGGCGGCGACCCGAGCACCGACGGTCACTTGCACCCGATACCGAGCCTCCGAGAGCGGCTCGACCCGGTGCTCCACCTTCGGCCGCTCCAGCCTCAGCTCGTTCGGCCCCGCCTTGTCCTCAGCCGTGACCTGCTTCGCTGCCTTGGCTGCTCCGCCCCGGGACGGCGGCAGCTTGAACACCCGCGCCGGCACATCCGGCCGCGGCGACCACCGAGCCACCAGCTCGGCCAGCTCCCGCTTGCTCTTCCCGGCGGCCTCGGCCAGCCGCTCGCCGACGTTCCGCTCGTCCAGATGCGGCCCGATGACCCTCATCCCGCTCAAGCTCAGCCGCCCGTCGGCCAGCATCGCCCCCATCTGCGGCCACCGCCGCACCCACCCAACGGCTTTCACATAGTTGTTCTACCGCCCCGGGACGGCAACCCGCCCTGGGACCTCCGCCCCGGGACCGCGTCCCGCCTCTGGGATTTCCGCCCCGGAACGACGACGCGCCCCCGAGGGAGTTCCGTCCCGGGACAACGGCCTTGGGAGTCCCGTCCCGGGACGACGCCCGCTCGTCCTGTCGCCCCGGAACTCCGACCAGCGCTCCCGCCCCAGCGCTCCCGTCCCGGGACGACGCCCGCTCGTCCTGTCGCCCCGGAACTCCGACCAGCGCTCCCGCCCCAGCGCTCCCGCCCCGGGACGACGACCCGCCCACCCACGCCCCGCACCCACGATAACCCCAGACTATCACGCCCCACCTGCCGCACCCCCTCCCACGCCAGCAGCCCAGCGACCCAGTCCGCGTCGCGGGCCGCGCCGCGGCCCGGACGCCCCCACGGGGGCTGCGCCCCCGCGCCCCGCTATGAAGGCCACCCAGCCGCAGCGAAGGCCGGGGTCAAGGGCTTTGTCGTCCGCGAGGAATTGGCCGGCCGCCAGGTCGGCCAAGGGGGACAAAGCCCTTGATGCCGGCCGTAGCGGAGGCTACCCGCGCCTCGTCCCATCTCTCGCGGTCGATAGCGCCGACGTGGCCGGCGCGCTCCACAGCGCCTTGGGCGCGAACGACACCCATGTCCGCCACCCGTCCCCCGCTATCCGCAGCTCCTCTCATCTCTCGCGCTCGATAGCGCCGGCGTGGCCGGCGCGCTCCACAGCGCCTTGGGCGCGAACGACACCCATGTCCGCCACCCGTCCCCCGCTACCCGCACCTCGTCCCATCTCTCGCGCTCGATAGCGCCGGCGTGGCCGGCGCGCTCCACAGCGCCTTGGGCGCGAACGACACCCATGTCCGCCACCCGTCCCCCGCTATCCGCAGCTCCTCTCATCTCTCGCGCTCGATAGCGCCGGCGTGGCCGGCGCGCTCCACAGCGCCTTGGGCGCGAACGACACCCATGTCCGCCACCCGTCCCCCGCTACCCGCACCTCGTCCCATCTCTCGCGCTCGATAGCGCCGGCGTGGCCGGCGCGCTCCACAGCGCCTTGGGCGCGAACGACACCCATGTCCGCCACCCGTCCCCCGCTATCCGCAGCTCCTCTCATCTCTCGCGGTCGATAGCGCCGGCGTGGCCGGCGCGCTCCACAGCGCCTTCGGCGCGAACGACACCCATGTCCGCCAACCGTCTCCCGCTACCCGCAGCTGGTCCCATCTCTCGCGGTCGATAGCGCCGGCGTGGCCGGCGCGCTCCACAGCGCCTTCGGCGCGAACGACACCCAACCCATCCAGCCCACCCACCCCCACCCATTCCTGTCCCGCCCACCTCACACCAACCCATCCTATCCCGCCCACCTCACCCCACCTCACCCCACCTCACCCCGCCCACCCCAGCCCATCCACCCAGCCCACACCCCACCCACCCCACCCCACTCCCCCCACCCACCCAGACGTGACGCGCCACCCGCCCGGGGTTATCTTCCTCGCCCACGCGCGGCCTGCCGCTGCGCGCGAGCCGACGCGAGCTGACGCGAGCTGACGAGGAACCCACGATGGCCTTCTTCCAGGACCCGCCCCGGCTGGGCAATCAGTACGACGACGACGTGTTCCTGCGCGCTTATCTGAGGCGCGTGATGCCCGCGGACGCGCTGGCCGCGCTCGAGGGCGAGCTGCGCGAGCTGGGCGAGCGGTCGGGCGGCGAGCTGTATCGGTTCGAGCAGGCCGACCGGCTCAATGATCCGGTGCTGACGCAGTGGGATCCGTGGGGCAACCGCATCGACCACGTCGAGGTCTCGCCCCTGTGGAAGGAGGCCGCCGTCATCGCGGCGCGGCACGGGCTGGTCGCGACCGGCTACGAGCGCAAGCAGGGCGCGTGCTCGCGCGTCGCGCAGTTCGCGCTGAACTATGTGGTGCAGCCGTCGCTGGACGTGTACTCGTGCCCGTTGGCCATGACCGATGGGGCCGCGGCGACGCTGCTGGCGCTGGGTAATCAGGCGCTCGTCGAGCGGGCCATCCCGCGCCTGACGTCGCGCGACCCCGACGTGATGTGGACCAGCGGTCAGTGGATGACCGAGCGCACGGGCGGATCGGACGTGGGCCTGAGCGAGACGGTCGCGCGGCAGAGCCCCGAGGGCTGGCGCCTGTATGGGACCAAGTGGTTCACCTCGGCCGTGACCAGCCAGATGACGCTGACCCTGGGGCGGCCCGAGGGCAACGGGCCGGGCGGCCGCGGGCTGGCCCTGTTCTACGTCGAGATCCGGGACGCCGCGGGGCGCCTGAACCACCTGTCGGTCAATCGCCTCAAGGACAAGCTGGGCACGCGCAAGGTGCCGACGGCCGAGCTGACGCTGGACGGGACGTTGGCGACGCCGGTGGTCGGCCTGGACAGCGGCATCAAGAACATCACGCCGATGCTGACCATCACGCGCACGTGGAACGCCTTCGGGGCGGCCTGGGGCATGCGGCGCGCGATGGCGCTGGCGCAGGACTTCGCGACGCGGCGTGTGCAGTTCGGGGCGGCGATCGCGGACAAGCCCCTGCACGTCGACACGCTGGCCGGGATGGAGGCGGAGACGCGCGGGGCGACGCTGATGGCCTTCCGGGCGACCGAGCTGCTGGGCAAGGTCGAGCTGGGCGAGGCGAGCGAGGCCGAGGAGCTGACCCTGCGGCTGGTCACGCCGCTGGCCAAGCTCACCACCGGCAAGCAGGCGGTCGCCGTGACGTCCGAGGCGCTCGAGTGCTTCGGCGGGGCCGGCTACGTCGAGGACACCGGGGTGCCGAAGCTGCTGCGCGACGCGCAGGTGCTGCCGATCTGGGAGGGCACGACCAACGTGCTGTCGCTGGACGTGCTGCGGGCGCTCAAGACCGACGGCACCTACCAGGCGCTGGCGGCCGACATCGGCGGGCGCCTCGCGGCCGTCCGCGATCCGCGCCTGGGCCGCTGCGTGCAGGCCGGCCAGGCGGCGCTGACGCGCGCCACCGACTGGCTGATGAGCAGCCTGAGCGAGCCGACCCGGCTCGAGGCCGGCGCCCGGCGGTTCGCGCTGACGCTGGGCCGCACGCTGCAGCTGTCGCTCCTGGCCGAGCAGGCCCAGTGGGAGCTGGACCAGGGCGGCGACCTGGCGGCGGTCGACACCGTCCGCTACGCGCGTCGCTTCGCGGCCCACGGCGTCGACCAGATCGTCGACGTGGACTGAGGGCGTCGCGAAGGGCTGGACGAGGACGCGCCCGGGCGGCTAGCTTGCCCGCCATGAAGTGGTCGCGCCTCGTCCTCGCCTCGCTCCTGGCCCTGTCCGCCCCGTCCGCGCTCTCCGCCTGCGACGCCGAGGCCGAGGTCGTCGCCGTACGCGTCGCCAGCTTCGGCGCCGACGGCGGCGTCGACATGACCACGGGCGCGGTCCAGGTGCCCGGGAACTTCGCCAACAGCGATCTGTTCGCCTCGGCCAACGGCGGCCACCTCAAGCTCGCCACCGGCAGCGACAAGCCGACCACGAACCGGCCCGTGAACTGGTTCATCGGCGCCGGCGGCGTGGCCGCGACCTTCGCGGGCTTGGATGACGTGCCGGACGACAGACCCGACGCCGCGACCACCCAGGCCCTGCCCCACGCCAAGACCGGCAACGGCTTCGTCCTGATGACCAGCCGCGGCACCTGGTTCAAGGGCTTCATCCGCGAGGCCACGGCCACGCAGATCACCGTCGAGTACGGCCCGCTTTAGGCCGCTCGCGCGGCGCTCCCTCGCGCTCGGCCTCCCCGGCGGTGTCGCGGAAGGCCGCCTCGGCGTCCTCGGCGCGCCAGTCCTCGGCCCGATGGCCGTCTCGCGGCGCCGCGAAGTACAGCCGCAGCGGGTCCAGGTAGTACTCGTGCCAGCCGCGCTCGGCCCGCTGGCGGCCGCCGCTGGGCACGTCGGAGTGCCGCAGCGTCACCCGCGTGCCGCCCGCGATGGCGTCCAGGACGACCTCGACGCGCGACTCGGGCGCGTCCTCGGGGAACCCGACGGTGTGCCAGGCCTGCACGATGCGGCGCCCCGGCTCGAGGGCCAGCGGCCGCCCACGTCCGAACCCCTCGGCCGGCGGGTTGTCGCGCAGCGCCGGGTGTCGGTCGGGGTCGAGCCACGCCTCGTACACCTCTTCGGGCGTCGCAGGCAGGTCTCCCCACAGCTCGTAGTCTTGATCCACGTCGGCCTCCTCTGCCCAGGCAACGGTCCCCGATGGGCGCGGCGCCCCCCCGACGAGGGGCGCCATCCATGCCCAACGAGATCAGTAACCCCGCGAGCCAAAAGGCCAACGCTGCTCGCGTCGGTCAGGCGCCGGCGCCACGCAGCCGGTCGAGCACCTGGCGCGCCTTGGGGCTGAGGGTCAGGCGGATGAAGTCGTGCAGATCCATCTGATCGCCTGGCGGCAGCTCCTCGCGCTCGAGCGCGCGCGACAGATCCCGCAGCATCACCCGGACCCGGTCGTAGGTGCCGCCGTCGGGCAGCCCCGACAGGTCGAGCCCAGGGTGGAACCAGCGCGACTGCAGGCGGAAGCTGGACGGCCGCACGCACACGTGACGTCCGGGCGCCCACAGGGCCGGCAGCACGGTCGCCAGCTGCCAGGAGGGGCCGGCGTCGCCGCCGCCGCTCAGGGTCGCCACGAAGGCGTCGAAGCGCTCCGCGTGCTCGCCCTCGCCGTGCAGCAGCTCGCGCGCCGCGCGGACGAACGCCGAACGCGCCGCGGGGTCGAGGTCCGCGACCAGCCCCACGTCCCGCTGCGTGGTCACCAGATCGGTGCGGCCGAGCAGCTCGACCACCGACTGCCACAGCTCGTCGCCGCGGCCCTCGGCCAGCAGCGTGTCCATCCGCTCGCGCGCGAGCACCTCGCCCGCCGCGGCCAGCGCCGGCTCGCGCAGCGACTTGCGGTCGCTGTCGGCGTCGCCGCGGATCTTGGCCAGCCAGTTCGCGTCCTCGAAGCCCTCGGGGAACAGCGCCTTGAAGACCTGCACCTGCTCGGGGAAGGTCGTGACCTGCTGCCCGGACGAGCGGGCGTCCGCGATGAGCTTGCGGCGCGCCGTGGCGACGCCGTGCTTGCGCATCAGCTCGTCGTGGATGCGGGCGGCGTCCTCGCTGGGCTTGTCGACCGGCTCCATCAGCTCGAACCAGCCCTGCTTGAACGTGCGCATGCGCCCGTCCTGGAACTGGAAGGTCCGCTGCGTGCGCTCGTCCCGCGTCAGGATCGCCAGGCCCCACTCGGCCCGCTTGGCATGCACGTACAGGGTCTCACCGGCCGCCTCGACCACGTTGCTCTCGATCTCCACCGACATCTCAGGCCTCCTTCCGGTCGCGCAGTTCGAAGACGTAGCTCTCGAGCGCGCCGTTGCGGAAGGTCATCCGCTCGCGGCCGTTGGGGTCGAGCACCTCGACGTCGCCGCGGTGGCGCCCGCTGAGGTCCTTGGCCTCGGCGATGGCCGTGGCCCGTGTGTCGTGGCCGGTGGTCTCGTCCCGGGTAATCACCTGGTACATGCACGCTCCTGGTCGGCGCGGATGTGCCACGCGGGGTGGCGCGACCGTGATCGTCGGGGCCCCACGAGGCGGCCCCCCCGCGACCGCTCGGGTCCGGGCTGAGGCCATCCGCTGGTTGCAGTGTCGCTCGAGCGGGCGCGTCGTCACGCAGGCCCCGGGCCTGCCGCGCCCAGCGACGTCGGACCACTATAGCCGCGGCGGCGGTGCGGTTCAACCTTGGCGCGGCGCAGTCTCAGGCAGCAGGCCGCTCCGGGGCCAAATGTGCTGCGATGCAGCATGGCGCGCACCGCGCCGCCGGCGCCAATTGTTCGGGGCGGCGTGACGCGGCACTCGCGCGCGGGTATGCTCCCTGACCGGAGCCGGCGGCCACCAGGGGACAGGCCGCTCGGCCCTCGGCACCGACCGCGGGTTCGCCCGCGCTGCGGCATGGACCCTTGAACCCGAGCGCCAACGACAACGGCCCCCTGCGGGTGGGCGCGATCCTCCAGGGTCGCTATCGCCTCGAGGCCGAGCTCGGCAGCGGGGCGATGGGCAGCGTCTACCGCGCCCGCACGCTCGAGGGCGCGGGGCCGGGCGCCGCCGCCCAGGTGGCCGTCAAGGTGCTGCGGCCCGAGCTCATCCACGACGCCCGCACGGTGGTGCGCTTCGAGCAGGAGGCGCGCGCCGTGGGCCGGCTGCGCCACGCGAACGTCGTGCACCTCATCGACGTCGGCCGCACGGCGGGGGGCGAGCTGTTCCTCGTCATGGAGCTGGCCGAGGGCGTGCCGCTGTCGCAGGTCATCGCGCGGGACGCGCCGCTGCCCATGCGCCGGATCATCCGCCTGGCGCGCCAGATCGCCTCGGCCCTGCGCGAAGCCCACGAGCAGGGCTTCATCCACCGCGATCTGAAGCCCGACAACATCATCGTCGGCCGCCCCGGGCAGCCCGACGAGCGCGTGAAGGTGCTGGACTTCGGCGTGGCCAAGGACACCGGCGCGGTGGGCAGCAGCGTCACGGCCACCGGGATGGTGGTCGGCACCCCGGGCTACATGTCGCCCGAGCAGGCCAACGCCAAGCCGGTCACGGCCAAGGCGGACCTGTACGCCTTCGGCGCCATCGTCTACGAGCTGCTGTGCGGCCGGCCGGTCTTCCCGGCCGAGACGGTCATCGAGAGCATGATCGCCCACGTCCACCAGACGCCCGAGCTGCCCTCCGTGCGCGGGCGGCGCCTGGACGGGCCCATGGTCGAGCTGGTCATGCGGTGCCTCGAGAAGGGGCCCGAGGCGCGGCCCGACAGCGCCGACGCCATCCTTGGCGTGCTGGACGACTGCGAGGCGCGGCTCATCATCGACGAGAGCTTGGGGCGCTCGGCCGAGGTGGCCCTGCACGGGGCCGAGACGATCCCGCCGGGCACCCTCCCCCGCCCGAACGCGCGGTCCGAGGCGGCCATCGACCCGCTCGCCAAGACCATCCCGCCCGACGGGCTCGGCCTCATGAACGCGCAGGTCATGGCGACGGTGGTCGCGCCGATCAAGGTACCCACGCCGCCGCGCGCCGGGACGCCGCCGGCCACGCCGCAGGCCTCGACGCCCGCGCCGGCGCCGGGGCGCCGTCGCCAACGCATCCCCTGGGGCGCGGTGGTGGCGGGGCTGGCCTTCGCCGGGCTGCTCGTGGCCGCGCTGACCCTGGCCGGGGTCTGAGGCCAGACGAACGGACGCGACTAGAGGCTACCGCCGACGGCGACGCGAAGGGCAACGCCCAGGTAGTCGAATGCGTCGCGCGCCTGGTGCGTGACCTCGAGGCGGTAGTCGAACCAGGCGAACTGGTTGAACGAAGCCTTGGTCCGGAGCCCCAGCCGGTACCAACCGCCGCGTAGGCTGGCCCCGCCTTCCAGGCGTCCGACCCGAGTCGGCACCGTCGCGCCGACGATGAGCTCTCCCGTGACGTCCTGGATGGCGTCGAGGTCGTCTCCGGTCGTGTAGTTGAAGAAGGAGCGGTCCCAGATCTCGCCGTACAGCAGATGAACGGTGGGGGCCCGGTCGTCCTCGCCGAAGACCGCCTGCGCGCCCACGGCGAGCAGCGCCGATAGATAACTGGTGTCGATGGTCTGGTCGGAGCTGCCGACGACCTGATCACCCACCTTGTCGACGGCCGTGTAGGAGACGTCGCCGAAGCCGATCATGATCTCGCCTACGAACAGCGGCTGGAGGATCCAGCCGCGCTTGAAGAGCGGGATCTCCGGCCAGAGCGGCCAGAACAGCTCGACGTCCATGTAGGCGAAACCCGTCGAGGTCGTCTGGCGGCGGTTGTCGCTGCCGTGGGCGAGACGCAGGCCCCAGCTGAACTCGAACCACTCCGGGCGGGCTGGTACCTCGTCGGCGTGCGCGGCCGCCGAGGTGGTCAGGAGCGACATGGTCGCGGCCAAAGCCCCGAGCCGCGCCGCCCATCGCCCCTGTCGCGCGCAGCTGCCCCCCATCGCGCACCCTCCCAACCGAAGTCGTCGAGCTTCAGACCAAGCGGTCCCCCTACTGTCGCAGCTTGTGGCACGACGCCGTCGGTACGGTCAAGACGGAGCCGAGCGAGGGATTTGCGGGTGTGGGCTCGGCGGCGGATACTCGCGGCCGGAGGTCGACGCATGCAGTGGTATCGAGTGGTGGTGGCCGCGGATCGTTCGGGCGAGCGCCGGGCGCGACACGCCGTCGCGTACGTGGAGGCGGCCGACGAGGCGGCGGCTCGGGAGGCCGGCCTCGAGGCGGCCCGGGCCGACTGGCAGGCGCTGACCCACACGCCGATGCACGTCGACGGCGTCCCGCTGCAGGGCCACCGGATCGTGACCTGCACGCGCATGACCGAGGACGACCTGCACGCGTACGCCCATCACCGGCTGGACTTCGAGACGGCGGACCGGCGGCGCCTCGTGCGCGGCTACGATCTGATGGAGGACGGCGACGCCTGGTGGGTCGTGCTGGGCGAGCTGCGGCGGCGTCTGGGGCAGGCCGAGGCCGAGGTCCGGCGGCTGCGCGAGCGCCTCGGGGCCGAGCCCGAGGTCGAGGAGCTCTCGGCCGAGGACATCCTGGAGGCGGTCGACCTCAGCGGTCGATGACGACCAGCTTCACGCGCGCCTCGCCGGCCTGGATGAGGTCCAGCGCCTGAGCCGCGGCCCGCGACACGTCGACGATGCGGCGGCCCGTGTGGGGCCCGCGGTCGTTGACGCGCAAGACGACGGACTTGCCGTTGCCGAGGTGCTCGACCCGGACGGTGGTGCCGAAGGGGAGCGTCGGGTGGGCGCAGGTCATCGCGCGCTCGTCGTAGCGCTCGCCGCTGGCGGTGCGGCGCCCGTGGAAGCGGCGCGCGTAGTAGGAGGCCTTGCCGATCTGGGGGGTGACCCGGGGCGGCGCCTTCTTGGGGGGCTTGGCCTTGGGGGCGGCGCGCCTGGTCGGCTCGGGTTTGGCGGCCCAGGCCGGCGCGGGGGCCAGGACCGCGGCGGCGGGGGCGGCCGCGACCGCGAAGGCGAGGGCCAGGAGCAGGCGGCGGACGGGGCGGAGCGCGCGCATCACCCGTAAGGTAGCATGCGCGTTGGGGTTTGGGGTCGCGATTGCGGACGGTGGGCGGGCGCGTGTAGCCTCTGGGGCCGTGAACGAATCCGCCGAACGCCGCGCGAGCAAGCTGCAGACCATCCTCGAGGTCGCCAAGGCCATGGTGGGCCTGCGGGACCTGGATCGGCTCTTGGCGACGGTCACGACGGCGGCGGCGAGCGTGGTCGAGGCCGAGCGCTGCACGCTGTTCCTGGTCGATCGCGAGCGGGGCGAGCTGTGGAGCAAGATCGCGCAGGGGGAGACGCGCGAGATCCGGGTGCCGGTGGGGCTCGGGCTGGCGGGGCACGTGGCGGCGACCGGCGAGGCGGTGCGGCTCGAGGACGCCTACGCGGACGCGCGGTTCAACCGGGCCGTGGACCTGTCGACGGGGTTCCGGACGCGGAGCCTGCTGTGCGTGCCGATGGTGAACACGCGCGAGCAGGTCGTGGGCGTGCTGCAGGCGCTGAACCGGACGGAGGGCGTGTTCACGGCCGAGGACGAGGAGCTGCTGGTGGCCTTGGGCGGGCAGGCGGCGATGGCGATCGAGAACGCGGTGCTGCACGAGGAGATTCAGGCGCTGTTCGAGGGCTTCGTGCGGGCGTCCGTGGTGGCCATCGAGTCGCGCGATCCGACGACGGCCGGGCACTCGGATCGGGTGGCGGTGCTGACGGTCGATCTGGCCAGGGCCGCCGAGAAGGCGCCGCCCGCGGGGCCCGAGTACGCGGGCCTGCGCTTTTCGGCCGACGATCTGAAGCAGCTGCGGTACGCGGCGCTGCTGCACGACTTCGGCAAGGTGGGCGTGCGCGAGCACGTGCTGGTCAAGGCGGACAAGCTGTACCCGCACGAGCGCGAGCGGCTCGAGGCGCGCTTCGAACTCATCCGCGCGCGGGCCGAGGTCGAGGCGCTGCGGGCGCGGCTCGAGGGACGGGATCCCGCGGGGCACGAGGCCGAGCTGGCCGAGCTGGACGCCCTTTGGGACGTCGTCGAGCGCGCCAACCGGCCGTCGCTGCTGGACGGCGAGGTCTCCGAGCGGCTGCGCGAGCTGGCGGCGCGGACCTTCGTGGACGCGCGTGGGCGGGTGCAGCCCTACCTGACGCCGGCCGAGGTGGCGTCGCTGTCGATCACGCGCGGGACGCTGACGGCGGCCGAGCGGCAGGAGATCGAGCGGCACGTGACGCAGACCTACCGGTTCCTGTCGCAGATCGCCTGGACGCGCGAGCTGCGGCGGGTGCCCGAGATCGCCTGGGCGCACCACGAGAAGCTGGACGGGCGCGGGTACCCGCGGGGGCTGTCGGGGGCGCAGGTGCCGATCGAGAGCCGGATGATGGCCATCGCGGACATCTTCGACGCGCTGACCGCCGCGGACCGGCCCTACAAGAAGGCGGTGCCGCGCGATCGGGCGCTGGACATCCTCAGCGCCGAGGCCCACGCCGGAAAGCTCGACGCTGGGCTGCTGGACGTCTTCGTGGGCGCGCGCGTGTGGCAGGCGACGGATCAGCCCTGACCGGGGCTTGGCACGAGACGAGGCCGGGCCTAGCCTACGGGCATGACCGCGCACGCACCTCAGCCGCCGCCGCGAACGCCACAGCGCAAGTGGGGAGTCGATGAAGTCCTCCGGATGGTCGAGCTCGGCATCCTGCGAGACGACGAGCCGCTCGAGCTCATCGACGGCGAGCTGGTCATCGTGAGCCCCCAGGGACCTGCGCATCTCGCGGTGACGGCTGGGCTCCGACGCATGCTCGAGGGCGCCTACGGCCCTCGTCACCTCGGGATCACCCACAGCCCACTCCTGGCGGGTGACGGTTCGCTTCCCGAGCCCGACGTCATGATCGTGCGCGGCGACCATCACGCGTTCGTGCGCCGACTGCCTACGGGCTCGGATGCCGTGCTGGTCGTGGAGATTGCGCAGACCAGCCAGGCGGCCGACCGACGCAAGGCCGAGATCTACGCCAGGGCCGGCGTGGCCGTGTACTGGCTGCTGGATCTGGTGGCGCGGCGGCTCGAGGTGCGCACCGGGCCGACCGAGGACGGGCAGTACACCGAGACGCGCCTGCTCTTGGAGGACGAGGAGGTCGCGCTGCCGGGCCTCGACCAGCGCATGGCGGTCAAGGATATGCTGCCCTGATGCCCTGAGTCAGGGCTTGGCGCTGAAGCTCACCGCGGGCGAGACCTGGACGTCGCCCGAGAGCAGGGCGTCGACCGTGGGGTCGCCCAGGACGTGCCGACGCGCGAAGCCCAGGGCGTAGTGGTTCACGATGCCGAAGCCCTCGGCGTCGGAGATCGCGTCGCACCCGCCCAGGGCGAAGACCTGGTGGCAGCCGCCCGCGATGTCGACGCGCAGGGCGGGGCCGGTCAGCGCCGCCCAGGTGGGGTCGCCCTCGCCGAGGTTCTTCACCGAGTCGTCGGCGGCGCCGGTCATCATCAGGATGGGCGCCTGCACGGCGGCGTAGCCCGCGTCTCCGAACATCGCGCGGTTGCCGGCGGCCATCGGGATGGCGGCGACGACGCGCGGGTCGCGGGTGCCGGCGGCGAAGACGGCCAGCTCGTCGTCGCTGCAGGGGGCGCCGCCCGGGCCCTGGCCCGCGGCGCAGTCGGCCTGAAGGCGCGCCATGTCGAAGGCGGCGCCGGCGACGGCGAAGGTGGTGTAGCCGCCGTAGCTGTGGCCGCTCATGACGACCGCGTCCAGGGCGAGCTGGCCGGCCAGCGGGTCGGCGGCGTCGCCGTCGGCGGGCAGGGCGGCCAGGTGGTCGAGCGAGGCGGAGATGTCGAGCCCGCGCACGAAGTACATCCAGGTGGGGCGCGGGTTGAGGGCGTCGGCCAGGGTGTTGCCGGTGTGGTCGGGGGCGGCGACGACCCAGCCGTGGGTGGCGAAGTGGCGCATCAGCGAAGCCGAGGAGCCGGCGAAGCCCATGTGGCCGTGGGAGTGGACGTGGACCGGGTAGCGGTCGCCATAGCCGGCCTCGGGCGGGGCGAGCGAGGCGTCGACGAAGCTGTCGTCGTCGGGGAACAGGCCCAGGTAGCGGGCGCCCTCGCCGGTCTCGTCGAGGGTCGGGTACCACAGGTGCAGCTTGACGGTGCGCGGGGCGGGGGCGCCGGCCGGGTCGTAGGTGACCTGCATCGTGCGGTAGCCGACGCGGTAGGGGCCCGCCTCGCCGACGGGCCAGGTCAGCGGCTCGGGCAGCGGCACGTCCGGGTCGTCGGTGTCGGGCTCGGCGTCGGGCTCGGCGTCGGAGTCCTTCACCTCGGCCTCTGCGTCGGGCAGCTCGGTGAAGGTGGTGGCGGGGTCACCCTCGCAGCCGGCGAGGAGGGCGAAGCTGAGCAGCAGGGGCAGTCGGCGCATGGGATGGAGTTAGCAGCAGCGCGGCGGTGGCGTCCAGCTTGCCCGGGGCGGCGCGCGTGATTAGCCTCCCCGCCGCGATCGCGAGGTGAGTCGATGCCGCTGTACGAGTACCGATGCAAGGCGTGTGGCCAGACGACCGAGGCGCTGCAGCGCATGGCGGACGCGCCGCTGACCGACTGCCCGACCTGCGCCGCCAGCGCGCTCGAGAAGCTGATGAGCGCGCACAACGTGGGCGCGGGTGGGCCCGGCGGGGGCGCCTCGCCGGCCGTGATGGGGCCGCCGCCCGGGTGCGGGCGGTGCGGCGATCCCCAGGGGCCCTGCGGGTTGTCGTGATCGGACGGCCGCGCTAAAAGCCGGCCCATGACACACCCGACGCACCCCACCGCGAAAGACCTCGTCGCCTACATCAACGCCAGCCCGACCCCGGACCACTGCGTGGCCGAGTCGGCGCGGCGCCTCGACGAGGCCGGCTTCCAGGCGCTCGACGAGGGCGAGGGCTGGTCGCTCGAGGCGGGCGGCGGGTACTACGTCGTGCGCGGCGGGTCCATCACCGCGTTCCGCGTGGGCACGGGCGCGCCGCACGAGGTCGGCTTCCGGCTGACGGGCGCCCACACCGACTCGCCGAACCTGCGCGTCAAGCCGATCGCCAACGTGACGGCGTCGGGGTGGCTGCAGCTGGGCGTCGAGACCTACGGCGGGCTGCTGGACTACACGTGGCTGGACCGCGACCTGGGCCTGGCGGGCAGCGTGCGCCTGCGAGAGCCGGGCGGGCGGGTGACGCGGCGGCTGGTGCGGGTCGACCGGCCGATCCTGCGCATCCCGTCGCTGGCGATTCACCTCAACCGCGAGATCCGCGACGGCGGCCTGAAGCTGAACGCGCAGAAGCACCTGCCGCCGCTGATGGCGCTGGCGCCTTCGGGGGCGGACGGCAAGGCGGGGATCGGCGCGCTCGAGCGGCTGCTGGGCGACGAGCTGGGGGTCGATCCCAAGACCATCCTCAGCTGGGATCTGTCGCTGATGGACGTGGTCCCGGCCACCATCGGCGGCCTGCACCACGAGCTGGTCTTCGCGCCGCGGCTGGACAACCAGGCGATGTGCCACGCGACGCTGATGGCGCTGTTGCGCAGCCGCGCGAGCGAGGCGACGCAGGTGGTGGCGCTGTACGATCACGAGGAGGTCGGCAGCGGGTCGACGGCGGGCGCCGAGGGCAACGTGGTCGAGGTGATCCTGCGGCGCGTGGCCGAGATCGAGGGGCCCGCCGCCAAGCCGGGAGGCCTGACCCGCGCGGCCGCGCGCTCGACCCAGGTCTCGGCCGACATGGCCCACGGCGTGCACCCCAACTACGCCGACAAGCACGAGCCGATGCACCTGCCGCGCGTCAACGGCGGGCCGGTCATCAAGATGAACGCCCAGCAGCGCTACGCGACCAACGCCGACACGGCCGCGCTGTTCGAGGCGCTGTGCCAGGACGCCGAGGTCCCGGTCCAGAAGTTCGTCACCCGCACCGACCTGGCCTGCGGGTCCACCATCGGCCCCATCGCGGCGGCGCGGCTGGGCATCCAGACGGTCGACGTCGGCAACGCCATGCTGTCGATGCACTCCATCCGAGAGACCACCGGCGCCGAGGACCCCGAGCGCATGGTGACCGTGCTCGAGCGCTTCCTGCAGAGCTGAGCGCGCCGCGGCGGGGGCCTTTCGCGGCGACCGGCCGTGTCCTACGATGGGGCCTCACGACGAGGTGACCCATGCCATGCCGTCGCGTCCTGCGCGCCTGCGCCCTGCTCGCCAGCGTCCTCGTCCTGGGCTCGGCTCCCGGGTCGACGGCCCGCGCCGACGGCGCCCGGATCGAGTCGCGCATCGACCTCGGGCAGCTGGTGCAGCGCAGCGACGTCATCTTTTTGGGCACCGTGCGCCGGGTCGCGCACCAGCGGCAGACGACGCGGGCCTACGGCGAAGACCGCGTGTGGATCGCGACCTATCGGCTGCAGATCGAGGTCGGCGAGGTGCTGCGGGGCGCCGACCGGCTCGAGGTGAAGCCGGGCCAGCGGGTCTGGGTGCACCGCGGGTCGGACTCGCGGCCGGGCAAGTGGGTGCTGCTGCGCGACTTCTACGACTCGGGCTACGGGCTCCCGGGCGCCAAGGCCGGCGACCGGGTCCTGGTCTTCGGCAGCAACGGGACGCTGCAGGAGGGCAAGCCAGCCTATCTGCAGATCTCCGAGGTCGAGCGGGCCGACCGCGCCGAGGCCGCGCGGGAGGCCATCGCCAAGGCCGAGGCCAAGGTGCGGGCAGGCTGGCGCGATGGCAGCAAGTGCAAGGCGGGCAAGTTCCTGCACGACGGCCGGTGTCGGACGCCCGAGCAGATCGTCGCGGGCGTCGCCTGTCCCGAAGGGGCCCAAGCGGAGGCCGAGGAGCCCGCGCCGGGCGCGCTGAGGGTGCAGTGCAGCAACGCCGGCACCTTCGAGGGGCCGTCGCTGAGCTGGGGACGCGCCGGGTATCCGTCCGCCGCAGGGGCGATGGCCGCCGGGCAGCGGGAGGGCGAGTGGCGGTTCTGGGACGGGCAGGGGCGGCCGCAGCGGACGACCCACTACCTGGCCGGCAAGCGACACGGCGCCGAGGTGCGGTTCCACGACAACGGGCAGATCGCGTGCGAAGGCCGCTGGGCGGACGATCTGCAGGATGGGACCTGGACCTGCTACACCGAGGCCGGGGCGGTCGCCGGCCGTTACGAGATGCAGCGCGGGACCGGCGCGGTGCGCGGCTGGCGCCCCGACGGGACGCTGCAGAGCGAGCAGGAGCAGGTCGCGGGCCGCGCGATGGGGCTCAATCGCCTGTACGACCGGGACGGGAAGCTCGAGCTCGAGGGCGCCTACGTCGACGGCCGGATGCACGGCCTGTTCCGCTACCTGCGGCCGGACGGCACTGTGCGGCTGACCCTGTGTTATCGGAGAGGCGACGAGGTCTGGCGCGCCGAGGAGCCCGCCGAGGCGGCCCAGCGGCGGTGCCCGTGACCGCGGGTCAACGCGCCAGCTCGAAGCGCCAGCGGTTGGCGCCGACGTCGTAGCGGTCGACCCGCAGGCCCAGCGCGTCGCCCAGGCGCAGCACCGGGGCGCCGTCGGGGTCCGTGAGCGCGTCCTCGTGGCGGGTGGGCGTCAGCGCCGCGCCGAAGGCGGCCTCGAGGTCGCCGGCGTAGACCTTGAGCTCGTGGTCCGGCGCGTCGAGCTGGACGTAGATCCGGTCGCGACGCAGGCCGACGACCGTGCCGACGCGCCGCGGCCGCTCGGCGGCCGGAAGGGCCAGATCGGCGCCGAACAGCGCGTCGAGCCCCAGCTTCGCGGCCTCCTTGGTGAGGGTCGACTGCAGGCGCCGCGCCCGCTCGCCGGCCTCGATGACGGCCTCGCGCAGGACTTCGTCGCGGGCGATGGCGTCGGCGGACGGCGACACGCCCTCGAGCAGCTCGACCGCCTCCTTGTGGGTGTACACGCCGATGATCTCTCGCATGGGCGAGGACAGGCGGGCGTAGGGCTCGGCGCCGACGCCGAAGTGCGGCCCCGGCTCGGCCGACAGGCTGGAGGCCTGGTTCAGGACGAGGGCCTGGCGGTGCAGCGCCATCGCGAGACGGCGCGCCTCGTCGTCGTCGCCGTCGACCGGCAGGCGCCGCAGGTAGTCGGACAGGCTCTCGCCCGGCTGGCCATGGCCGGAGCGTCGTCGCCAGCGCCACGCGTCGGCGTGCGCCCCGGCGCGTTGGGCGATGGCGCGGGTCATCGCCGCGAACCGGACGAGGCGCGGCTCGGGGGGCGAGGGGTGCACGCGGAAGATCGGCTGGACGTGGGCCGCGGGGTGGCGCGCGAGCAGGCGGCCGCCTTCGGCGTTGCACATCAGCGAGATCTGCTCGTTGTAGCGCTCGGTCATGTAGCGGTCGCCGCGGTGGTAGACCACGACGTCACGGCGCTCGGCCTCGGCGATGCGCAGCAGGCCGACGGTGCGCAGCAGCTGCAGCGTCTCGGTGAAGGGCTGGCCCGCGAGGGCGCCTGCGTCGCCGGCGTCGTAGAAGGCCTGCACCCCGCCGTAGGTCAGCTTGGCGCGGCTGCGGATGCGGGCGCGCAGTAGCTCGGCGCCGACGCACGCGCCGTCTGGGGAGAGCGTCAGGACGACCACCAGCGCGCGGCGCGGCTGGGCCTCGTTGAGCGAGACCAGCCCCTCGCTGAGGGCGCGGGGGAGCATGGGGACCGTGAAGCCCGGCAGGTAGTAGCTGGCGCCGCGGCGCAGGGCCTCGTCCCACAGGCGGGCGCCGGGCCGGACGTAGTAGGCGGCGTCGGCCAGCGCGTAGTGGATGACGTACCCGCCGTCGGGCGCCGGCGCGATGTGCAGGGCCTGGTCGAGGTCGCGGGAGTCGGGGTTGTCGATGGTGACGAAGGGCAGGGGCTCGAGGTCGCGCAGGGCCGGGTCGTCGAGGCCGGGGGCGGCGAGCCAGGCCTCGGCCTCGGCCAGCACGTCGTCGGGGAAGCCGGGGTCGAGCGCGTGCCGGGCGGCCAGGGCGGCGATGGCCGCGGGGCTGGGCGCCGGCGGCAGGGACGACGCGGCTGGGGGCACGGTCGGGGTGGTCGGTGTGGTCATGGGGCCGCCATCGTACCCACTGCGCGTGCGCCTGTCGCCCGGGTCGGGGGCGTGTTATGGTCCGCCGCGATGACCGCCCCCGGCCCGCCGCCCGAACTCGCCGAGCTCCGCGACCTCATCCGCGCGGCCGGGCTGCGCGTGACGTCGGGGCGCGTCGCGGTCTACCAGGCGGTGCGCGCCAGCGAGGCGCCGCTGAGCCACGCGGAGATCGCGCGGGCGCTGTCGCCCGGCGGGTTCGATCGGGCCGCGATCTACCGCAACCTGCGTGACCTCGAGAAGGCCGGCCTGGTGAGCCGCAGCGATCTCGGCGACCACGTCTGGCGCTACGAGGCGGCGGGCGCGGCCGGGCACGAGGGCGGGCACCCGCACTTCGTCTGCACCGACTGCGGGGACGTGGCGTGCCTGCCGACGGTGCAGGTCACCATCACGGCGTCGCCCGAGGCCCCGGTCGCGGCCACCAGCCAGCGGGTCGAGGTGCAGCTGCGCGGGGTCTGCGACCGCTGCACCTGAGCGGCGAGGGGGCTCGGCCGCTCGGCCGCTCAGGCGGCGGGGCGGACGGGGGCGGGGCCGGTCTCGAGGAAGCGCTCGGGCAGCTGGACGCCGACCGTGGCCAGCGAGGGGGGCACGCGCTCGTCGGGGAAGATGTAGCGGCGGTAAAGGCGGTGGAAGTTCGCCTCGGCGCCCAGCTTCTGGAAGATGGCGTTGAGGCCGAAGGTGATGCGGTTGAAGAAGATGAGGTCGGGCGGCAGGTTCAGGCGCCGCAGGTTGGACGGGACCATGACGTCGCGCGCCGCGGCGGCCACGTAGTCGGGCGTGAAGGTGAAGACCTCGTCCTTGGCGAAGGGCGCCGCGTGGTAGGCGAAGAAGTCCCACATGAAGTCGGAGTCGTAGGGGCGGCCGGGCAGGACGATGCCCAGCTCGTGCACCGAGCGGTCGAAGGCCTGTCGGTCGCCCTGGGTGATGGCGCGGTTCATGCGGTGCAGCGAGGCGATGAACGCGGGCTCGAAGTACTTGATGCAGCCGAAGTCCAGGAAGGTGATGCCGCCGTCCTCCTGGAACAGGTAGTTGCCCGGGTGCGGGTCGCCGTTGAAGACGTGGAAGCGATGCATCGAGTCGAAGATGAAGTCGTTGAGCACGAAGACGGCCATCTTCTTTTCGCGCTCGGTCGCCGCCTCGAGGAAGTCGTAGAAGCCCAGGCCGCGCACGAACTCCTGGCACAGCACCTTCTTGGTCGAGTGCTCGGGGTGGACGGCGGGGATGCGCACCAGCGGGTGGCCGGCCCAGAGCTTTCGGAAGAGCTGCTGGTTGGCCAGCTCGCGCCGGTAGTCGACCTCCTCGACCAGGCGCTCTTTGAGCTCGGCCACGATGGCGTTGGCGTCGGCGTTCTTGTGGACGCTGGTGATCATCGCGGCGATGCCGCCGGCGAACTTGAGGTCGTTCTCGATGGCGGTGTCGACGCCCGGGTACTGCACCTTGAGGACGACCTGCTCGCCCGTCAAAAGCCGCGCCCGGTGCACCTGGCCGATGGAGGCGGCAGCGAGCGGCTCCTCGTCCACCGACTTGAAGCGCCGCCCGAGATCCCCGCCCAGCTCGGCCTGTAGCACCTCGCGCACCACCGACCACGCCATGGGCGGCGCCTGCTGCTGCAGCCCCCGCAGCGCCTGCTGCGCCTGCTCGGGCATCGCGTCGCTCGCGAACGAGACGATCTGCCCGATCTTCATGAACACGCCCTTCATGTTGCCCATCAGGGCCGCGGCCTCGGCCGCCGTCTGGACGTGGAACTGCTCCTCGAGCTCGCGCCGCCGCTCGCGCGCCGCCACCAGCTGCCGCATCCGCAGCCACACCCGCCGCGCCAGCGAGCGCCCCACCAGCCCACCGACCCGCGCGCTCCGCGCGGTCATGCCCGTGGTGATCCCCGCCGCGCTGCGCCGCCCCAGCCAGACGACCAGCAGGACCAGCGCGAGCGCGACGGAGAGCAGAATGATGAGCGTAGTCGTGTTCATGGGCTCGGGCGCCATAGGCGCCGAACCTCAGCGGGCCGGCGCGTCGTCGTAGGAGAGGTAGCGGAAGCCCGCACCCGACTGGCGCGGGTCGGGATACCAACGGCCCGGGTTTTGCCTGAACCCGGCGAAGCCGTCGAGGTCTTCCCAGTCCAGCAGCTCGGCGCTGGCTCCACCCGTCATCCAACTGGCCATCTCGGGGCCGTAGTTGGCCAGGGGCCCGGGCAGCTCGGGCATGATGGCCTGCCCCGCCGTGCCTTCGGCGGGCGAAACGGCGCGCCAGCGCACCCAGAGCCAACCCGACTCGTCGCCGGGATCGACCTCCCACTCGGCCCCCAGGAGCATGCCGTCGGCCTGCAAACCAGCCTCGGCTTGCCAGGACGCCACGAAGCGGCCGGCGGTCTCGTCGTAGACGAACTCGGCGGAGTCGGGGCCGTTCGGAAGCTCCTGCCAGTCGAGGTCCACCCCGTTGGTGCCCTCCGGGATCGCCTTCCAAAGCTGCACCTGGCCCGCGAAGGTCCAGGCCTGCAGATAGGCGAGCGCCTGTGAGCCGGGCACGAGCGGGTACTCGAACTTGCTGGTGCTCGGCTCATCGGTCCAGCCGCTGTAGTCGTCATCGATGGACTGCACCCATGGGCCGACGCGGATGGCCAGGCCCCACTCGAGGTACTCCCCGGAGGGCGCATTGACGGGCGTGACTGCAAGGGGCTTGGACTCACCGGCGGTCCACGGCGGCAAGCTCACGTTCGTGACATCGTCCGGCTTCAACACGACGTCGCCCAGGAAGGACCAGGCCATGCCCTCGTCCGCGCCCGTCAGCGGCTCGACGAGATTGACGAGCGCCAGGAGGTTCACCGTCCCGTCCAGCGACATGTTCCACGGACCCGCCCAGAAGCCCGCGGGTTCGGCTGCATTGCTGTAGGTGTTCATGTAAGTGCCGCCGCTGCCGAGGCGGTACGTGCCCTGGGAAGGAGTGTTCGGCAGCGGCGCGGGCCATTGGGCCTCGCCATACAGTTCCGACTCTCCGAAATACCCAGGCTCGACCGCGAAGGTGTAGCTCTCGTCCGGCGCCACTTGCCGCACCGTCGTGAGGCGGAGTTCTTGACCTTCCCCCTGGATGAATTGGGCATAGGTGACCATACCGCCCGGGACGACGAGGACCTTGGCGTCGCCAGCGTCGCCGGTCTCGACGGCCTGGCCCAGGCTGCCGTCGGGGAAGCTGCTGAACACGGGCGTGCCCGCCTGAGGCAGCCCCAGGCCCTCGATGGAGGTCACGACGTCGACGTAGCCGACGAGGGCGACCGAGTCGGTCGAGCAGGGGCCGGCGTTGCCGACGGCGTCGACGGCGGAGGCGTAGACGACGGCCTCGGCGTCGTCGGGGACGCTGAGGACGACCGACCAGTAGTCCTCGGCGGAGGCGACCGTGGTGGTCAGCGGCTCGTCCGAGCAGTCGGGGGTCAGGTGCAGGCGGACCTGGGCGCCGGCCTCGAGCAGGCCGGAGACGGTGCCCGTGACGGTGCCGGGCTCCCAGGTGGGCTCGGTCAGCGTGAAGCCGGCCGGGGCGTCCGGCGCGGTGCTGTCGTTGACGTAGGTGGTCAGGGCCACGCAGTCGGACTCGTTGCCGACGGCATCACGGCTGAGGCCGTACAGGGCGGTCGCCTCGTCGGGGTCGACGGCGACCGTGACCTGGGCCGCGCCTTCGGCGTCGAAGGTCGCGGTGGCCAGCAGGCCCTCGCTGCAGCTCGGGGTGCCCCAGATCTCGACGATGGCGCCCGGCTCGCCCTCGACGGTCAGCGCCGGGGCGGTCGAGGTCGACGGCGACTCGGGCGAGGCGGACTCGAAGGTCGGCTCGATGGGGGCCGTGTCGTCGTGGGTGAAGGTCGTCAGCAGGACGCAGTCCGAGGTGAGGCCGGCGAGATCCGTCGCCTGGGCGTAGACGGTCAGCGTGCCGTTGAGGACGGCCCCGATCTCGACGGTGTAGACGCCCTCGTCGTCGGCCGCCGTGGTCGCCAGCTCCTCGGTGCAGGCGTCGTCGCTGAAGAAGGCGAGGTCCGTGCCCGCCTCGGCCGAGCCGGTCAGGGCGAAGACCTCGGCCGTCGCGGGCGACTCGGGCGAGACCTGCCCCAGCAGGGGGGCCGCCGGCGGGGCGTCGTCGTGCTGGTAGATCAGGGTCGAGGTGGAGCAGTCCGAGCGGAGGTCCGCCGGGTTGATGGCGATGGCCGAGAACGACGTCGCCGCGCCGGTCGCCACCGTCAGCGAGATGGAGAAGGCGCCCTGGGCGTCCGCCTGCCCCACCGTCACGTCGTCACCCTGGCAGCCGGCGACCTGGAAGACGTGGATGGTCGCGTTGGCCTCGGCCGTGCCCTGGACGGCGATCTCGGTGGCCGCGCTGGGGCTGGCCGGGTCGGTGCCGGTCAGCACCGGCGGGGCGGGCTCGTCGCAGGCGTCGCCCGCGCCGTCCCCGTCCGCGTCGCCCTGCAGGGGGTTGGCCACGTCGGGGCAGTTGTCCTGCGCGTTGTCGACGTCGTCGCCGTCCCGGTCGGGGTCCACGCAGTCGGCCACGCCGTCCTGGTCGGCGTCGGGGGCGCCCTCGTCGGTCTCGCCGTCGCAGTCGTTGTCCAGGCCGTCGCAGGTGGCCTCGTCGGACTCGTAGTCGGGCACGTCGTCGAGGACGCAGCGCGCCTCCTCGCCGCCGCCGGGGCACGTCACGGCCGGCGCGTCGCCCGCGCACACGCCCACCCGCGGGCAGACCAGGTCGCGCATCAGCTCGGGCGCGTCGCCGGGGGTGTCGTTGTTGGGGTCGAGCTGGTCGACGACGCAGTCCTCGTCCGCGTCGAGCAGCAGGCTCTCGAGCACGTCGGGGATGCCGTCGCCGTCGGTGTCGATCGGGGCGTTCGGGTCGTCGCCGACCTCTTGCGGGTCGGGGATGCCGTCGCCGTCGCTGTCGGCGGCGCGCGGATCGCTGCCGAGGAGCTTCTCGATGCCGTTGGCGAGGCCGTCGCCGTCGTCGTCGTCCTCGAGCGCGAGGCAGGTGCCCGAGCAGTAGCCGGACGCGCACTGGTCGTCCGAGCTGCAGCTGGCGCCGTTCTTGCGGCGGTCCTCGTCGCAGGCGGCGAACGCGAGCGCGAGGGCGATCGTGAGGGACACGAAGCGCAGGGTCTTCATCGGCGATTCTCCGGGGGATCGAGTCGGGGCGGGACGTATACCGGACCCGGGACGTCGATGCCAGTGGCCGGGGCGCGGCGGAGCGTCGGCGCAGCGAGCTGCGCCAGGCCGGAGCACGAGCGAGCTCGTGCAGTCCGGTCGCAGCGCCACGGCCACGCTCACGGCCACCTTCACGGCCACGGCCACGCTCACGGTCGCGGCCCCGGCCCCGGCCCCGGTCACCGCCCGAAGGCGACGCGGAGCTGCGCAGGGTCGGCGCCCGGCACGCGCGTGGCGAGCCAGTCCAGGTCGAGGTCCTCGCCCATGGCGCGGGCGCGGCGGGCCCAGGCGTCGGACAGGGCGCGCAGGCCCTCGGTGTTGGCGTCCGTGGTGCTGGCCTCGGCGCTCATGAAGGGCAGGCTGACGAAGGCGATGACCAGCACGCAGGCCAGACGGTAGTCCTCGGCGAGGGCCTCGCGCGTGTAGCCGGTGACGCCACCGGCCACCAGTCCGGCGTGGTAGCGGTCGAGCAGCGCGTCGGCGTGGGCGCGGCGGACCTCGGGCTCGAGGCTGAGGACGGCGAAGTAGGCGACGTCGAAGGCCGCCTTGCCCTTGCGCGCCGCCTGCCAGTCGATGAAGGCGAAGCGGCCCTCGGGCGCGCCGGGGAAGAGCATGTTGCCGACGCGCGCGTCGCCGTGGAGGACCGTGACGGGGGCCTCGCCGTCGTGGCGCCAGACGTGACGGAGGACCGGCGCCAGGGCCGCGCGCCGGTCCTTGGGGATGAGGGTCGCGAACCAGTCGATGACCGGCGGCGGGACGGTGCTCAAGAAGGAGGCGCGCGGGTCGTCGCCGCCCCAGTAGGTCGCGTGCAGGGCGGCGAAGGCGTCCATGGCCTGCTCGGCCAGGGGAAGCGGGCAGCCGACGGCCTCGGAGACCTCCTGGGCGCCGTCCAGGCGCTCCATCAGGACGCAGAAGTTGCCGGAGCTCTTGTGGGCGGCGGCGAAGTAGGGGCGCGGGGCGGCGACGGCGGGGTCGTCGGCCAGGCGGGCGTAGACGCCGACCTCCTTGAGGTGGTTCTCCTGGGCGATGTAGACGGCGTGGTCGCGCAGGCTGGTCGCGCGCGGGGCGAACTTGGCCAGCAGCGCGGTGGCGCCCTGCTGGTCGCCCGAGCGCCACCGCACGTCGACGCGGGCGACGCGCGAGCGGAAGGCCTCGCCGCTCTTGAAGTCGTGCACGTCGCAGGCGACCAGGCGGGCGTCGGCGGGGACGGCGCCGGCGCGGCGGAGCGCGGCGAGGGCCCACTCGGGGTCGCGGCGCAGGGCCTCGGGGTCGCGCGGGAACGGCAGCCTGGGCTTGAGGGCGCGGTCGAGCCAGGCGACGACCATCAACAGGGCCAACGAGGCGCGGACGATGGCGCCGAAGACCAGGGTGCGGGCGCGCGAGGGGGGAGGCGGGGGGGCGACGGCCATGGAGGTGATGGTCCCACGGGGCGCGGCGGCCGTCGACGGCAATCGAGGGGATCCGGCGGCGAAGGTCGGCTTGGGCGCCATTTTCGGATTGTGTTCGCCATCGCGAACCCGTAGCTTCGCCGGCTTTCCACAGCACATGATCGAGGCCACACGCCGGGCGGACGCCCGCGGGCCCGAGGGAGAGGACGATGCGACGGCTGCAGGGGGCGGCGATCCACGGGATCGCGATGTTGGGACTGGTGGTGATGGGCTGCGACGACGCCGGCGGGGGCAGTGGCACGCCGGGGCCGACGCCGGACGCGTCGACCGAGGTCGACACGACGACCGGTGACGATGTGGCCGGCGACGACACGACGACCGGCGACGACACGACGACCGGCGACACGACGACGCCGGACGCGACGACGCCCGACGCGACGACGCCCGACGCCGTCAGCGACGCGGTCGAGGACACCACGACCCCGCCGGACACCCAGGGGGCGGACACCACCACGCCCGACGCGACGCACGACGGGGGCGGCGACGCTGTGACCTTCCCCGAGGGCGTCAACTCGCCGTGCCAGACCTCGACCGCGCCGGGCTCGTCGAACGCGGCCATCACGGCTTGCACCTGCGGCGAGGACGCCTACTGCTGCACCAACGAGTGGGACTCGTACTGCGTCGAGGAGGCCCAGGCCAGCTGCGGGCTCGTCTGCGACTGCACCGACGCCGCCGGCGTCGACTGCGCGGTGGACGCGGACTGCGGCTTCTGCACCGAGTCGGCCTGCGACGCGACCTACGCGTGCGTCGAGGGCAAGTGCCAGGTGTCGGCGCCCGGGCTGACCTGCGACGCCACGAACGACACCGAGTGCGCCAAGAACGTGTGCGTGCCCGAGCTGGACGCCTGCGAGATCGTGCCGAACGACGCGCTGTGCGCCGACGACGGTGACGTCTGCACGGCGAACATCTGCACGGCCGAGGGCACGTGCGGGGTCGAGCCGGTCGCGGAGTGCGGGACGACCCACCCGTGCACGCCGGCCGCCGGGCCGCTGACCAAGGACGCCGACGTGAACGCGTGCATCTGCGCGATCGACGACTATTGCTGCGAGACGGCCTACGACTCGATCTGCGTCGAGCAGGCGCAGGACGAGTGCGGCGTCGTCTGCGACTGCACCCAGCTGACGGGCGAGGACATCGCCTGCGAGACCGATGCGGACTGCGCCTTCTGCGACGACGGCAACGCCTGCAACGGCGCGTGGGCCTGTGACACCGAGGCGAGCACTTGCGTGCAGACCGAGGCGGTCGTGTGCGAGCCGCTCGAGGACAGCGAGTGCCTGGTCAACACCTGCAACCCCGCCTCCGGCGCCTGCGAGCCGGTCCCGACCCCGTCGGCCTGCGACGACGAGACGGCCTGCACCGTGGACGCCTGCGACGCCGAGACCGGCGCCTGCTCGCACACGCCGATCGAGGGCTGCGAGGGCGAGCCCACCTTCGAGTGCCTGGGCCCGAACCAGCCGTCGGCCGAGGGCTGCGTCCTGGACATGGCCACCGAGTTCGAGGGCTGCTGCGACATGTTCGGCCGCGTGGTCTGGTGCGAGGACGGCTTCACCTTCTGCATCGACTGCATCAACATCAACCCGATGTGCGGCTGGTCGGGCGAGGGCTACTACGACTGCGGCAGCGACGGCGCCGCCGAGCCCACGGGCGAGATCCCGAAGGCCTGCGTGCTGGCCGAGCCGGTGACGCCCGCCGAGTAGGCGCGGCGCACGCCCAGGCGTGAACGAGGGCCGGCAGGGCGCGCGACGATGGCGCGGCCTGCCGGCCCTTCGTGTTTGACGGCGGGACGGGGCGCGGCGCGGCTCAGGGCTTGCGGGCGATGAGGCGGACGACGTTCGCGGGGCCGCGGTGGCCCGGGCCTTCGTCGAGGACCACCTCGCAGGCCTCGAGGTGCTCGAGGTCGAAGCCGGCGAAGTCGGCGCGCAGGCGCTCCTCGGTGAAGAGCAGGTCGACGTCGCGGGGGCCGCCGCTGGTGCGGCCGAGGAGGCGCTGCTCGGGCGAGAAGGCCTCGAGCAGGACGACGCCGCCGGGGCGCAGGAGGTCGCGCGCGCGTTGGTGGATGGCCTCGCGCTCGCCGGGTGGCGCGTGCAGGTAGACCAGCACGACCCCGTCGAACGGCACCTCGGCGGTGAAGTCCTGGGCGCGGGCCTGCACGGCGTGGACGTGCACGCCGCGGGCGGTCGCGAGGCGATGGAGCTTGGTGAGGCCGACCGTCGACGGCTCGACGGCGGTGACGTCGAAGCCTTGCTCGGCGAGCCAGACGGCGTTGCGGCCCTCGCCCTCGCCCAGGCTGGCGACGCGCGCGCCCGGCGGGAAGGTCGCGCGGGCGCGCTCGGCGAGGAAGGCGTTGGGGACGGTGCCGTAGAAGTGCTCGTCGCCGGCGAACTTCTCGTCCCAGTTGGGGCCGGTGGGCTTGGTCATGGGGGATCTCCTGGGCGGGGTGCCGCGGTCAGAGGTCGGAGCCTTGGATGAAGCGCTTGAAGCGCAGGACCTGCTTGAACTCGGGGCGGATGGCGATGGCGCGGTCGCAGTCGCGGATGGCCCCCGGGATGTTGCCGAGGTCGTACAGGGTCAGGGCGCGGGCGTAGAGCGTGTCGGGCCACATGGGGTCGAGCTCGAGCGAGCGGTCGAGGTCCCCCATGGCCTCGTCGAGGCGGCCGGCCATCCGGCGGGCGATGCCGCGGTTGGTGTAGGCGCGGGCCTGGTCGGGGGCCAGCTCGAGGGCGGCCGTGAAGTCCGCCGCGGCCTTGTCGTAGTCCGACAGGGCGATGTAGGCGAGGCCGCGGTGGTTGTAGACGGCGTAGGTGGGGCGGACGGCGAGCACGGACGAGTACAGGGCGACGGCTTCGGCGACGGCGCCGTCGACGTGGGCCTGCAGCGCCCGCACCAGCAGGCCGGACAGGTGGGCGTCGGGGGCGTCGGGGGCGAGGCGCGGCTCGGGGAGCGCGGCGGAGGTCGGCGTCGGGGTGGGGTGGGCCGGGCGGCGCGCCAGGGTCTCGGGGAGGGTCGAGACCTTGTCCATGAGGTCCTGGTGGCGGCGCTGGAGATCGGCGAAGCGTTGGCGCTGGAAGTTGCGCAGCTCCTGGAAGATGGTGTCGGCGAGCGACAGCGTCGCGTTCAAGGCGAGCAGCTTGCGGCGGATGGTCTGGTCGATCATGTCGACGTCGGCCTTGTAGACCAGCTCGTGCTCGACCTCGGCCCACGCCTCCTGCAGGGTCGTCCGCAGCTGGACCTCGACGACGCGGAGCCCGACGCCGTGCGCGAGGCGCAGCTCGTCGGGGATCACCATCAGCAGGTGGGTCGAGCTGTAGCCGAACTCGCCCACCGACAGCAGCTGGCCCTTGTCGTCCGTCTCCTCGATGGCGAAGCGCTCGCGCAGCGCCGCCTCGACGCGCCCGACGTCCTCGAGGAAGGGCGCGACGACCCGCAGGCCCACCGTGTCGGTCAGGAAGGTGAAGGGGTCCTCGATCTCGGCGGTCCGGCTGCGCTCGAGCAGCTTGTGATACAGGCCCGGGAAGGTCTTGACGCGGCCCTTGACGGCGACGGGCAGCTGGCGCTCGGACAGCAGCGCGTCGATGTCCTGGACCAGCGCCTGCTGGACCGCGCGGAAGCCGGCCAGCTGCTCGTGGTAGGCCGCCTCCAGCGCCTCGCGTCGCTGCCACCAGCCGCCGCTCGGGTGCTCGCTGCTCATCGTCGACTCCCTGGCTCGTCGGATGGGTGGGGTGACGGTGACGGGTGCGCGCCCGGAGCGCAAGTGACGGCTCCGTGGCGCGTGGCGGGCCGCTCGCAGCTGGGTTAGGGTCGGGGCTCACCGAGACCTGGGGGTGGGCGATGCGGAGGCGACGGGGCGGCGTGGCGTTGGCGGCGGGCTTGCTGTTGGCGCTCTCGGGGTGCGACGGCGACGCGGCCGCGGGCGCGGGCGAGGGCGACGGCGTCGATGACGTCGAGGTGAAGGGCGGCGAGGACGGCGAGGGCGACGGCGCCGGGGAGGTGACGGGGCCCGACGCGCCCGATGTCATCGACGAGCCCGAGGTCCCCGGGCCGCCGCCGCTGCCGGTGTATGGCGGCGGGGCGTGCCCCGAGCTGGTCGCGGGGCGGCAGGCCATCAGCTCGAACGGGGTCGAGCGCTGGGTGAACCTGGCGCTGCCCAGCGCGCCGGAGGGGGCCTCGGTGGCCTTCCTGTGGCACGGGTTCGGCGACTCGGCGGCCAACTTCTCGGCCGCGTTCTCGGCCAAGCAGGTGGCGGCGGCCGAGGGGCTGATCGTCGTCACGCCCGAGCCGGCGTTCGAGCCGGGGCCGGCGTTCCCGCCGACCTGGGGCCTGCTGGGTGAGCCGGAGCCGGATCTGGCGCTGTTCGACGACGTGCTGGCCTGCCTCGAGGATCAGTGGGACATCGACGAGCGGCGCGTCTACACGATGGGCTTCAGCGCGGGCGCCCTGTGGAGCTCGCTGCTGGTCATACAGCGATCGGAGTTCCTGGCGGCGGCCACCCTGTGGAGCGGGGGTGACGAGGAGGCCGGCCTGGTGTCGGTCGTCTACGAGACGCCGGCGCATCGGACGCCGGTGCTGGCGGCGTGGGGCGGCGCCGACGACATCTGGGGCGGCGGCTTCGTGGACTTCCGCGCCGGGGCCGCGAGCCTGACGGGCAAGCTGGAGGCCGACGGACACGTCGTCGTGCGTTGCGATCACGGGCTGGGGCACACGGTGCCGTGGGACGGGCCGGGCTGGGGGTGGGACTTCCTGCTGGCCCACACCTGGGCCGAATCTGACAGCCCGTGGGCGGGCCACGACGGGGCCGGGTTTCCGGACTACTGCGAATTTCCCGAAGGATCCCGGTGACCTGAGTTGGGGTGGGGTTGACGCCCCGGGCGGGGTCCACTAAGCCTCGCCGGCACATTTCCCAGCGAGGGAGGAGGGACACCATGCGTATCCGTCGAATGATCGCCGTCGCGGCCTGCGTCGGCGCCGTCGGCCTGACCGGCTGCAGCACCATGAAGAAGCTGGCGCGGGGCGGCACGATCACCACCAACGATCTGGTGAACGAGTACGACAAGCACGAGCAGGAAAAGGAGCAGGCGCGGGAGCTGGAGAAGCGCATCGACGGCGAGCTGGCCGAGATCCAGGCCAAGCGCGAGTCGGGCAACTTCTCGTCGGCCGAGTACCGCGAGCAGAGCCTGCAGCGCATGCTCGAGCAGCTCAAGAAGCTCGACGACGAGAGCCCGCAGCTGACCGCGGCGCCCAAGAAGCTCGAGGAGATCAAGAAGACCTACACCAAGGAGGTCTACGAGCGGAAGGCGCTGGCCGAGGAGTGCTCCAAGGCCATCGAGTCCTCGAAGAAGGCGCGCGCCGAGGACCGCTGGAGCGACGTGGACTACGCGCTCGAGCGCTTCGTGAAGGCGCGGCGCAAGCTCGTCGACGCCAAGGGCGACCCGGCCGTGGTCAAGCAGCTGGACGCCGGGGCCCTGGGCGAGTGGGAGCTGTTCGCGGCCAACGCCCTGAAGCAGACCAAGGCCTGGCGCATGGAGCAGAGCTTCTGGAACGCCGTCGGCATGGAGAAGAACCTGGCCAAGAAGGCCGAGGGGCTGGCCGAGGCCGAGCAGAACGCCGCGGGCAACACCGCCAAGACCGACAAGATCCTGGCGGACATGAAGGCCATCCAGATGGCCCACCGCGACCCCAAGGAGATCGAGGCCGAGCAGGCCAAGGGCGCGTTCGAGGCGTGGGTGAAGAACGCGACCGAGATCTTCCAAAAGGAGTGGGCGGTCGTCGCGGCGGCCGAGGCGGCGGCGCGGCCGACGTACCAGGCGGGCGTGGCGGCGCTGGAGGCCGGGGACTACGCCGGCGCGCTGACCAAGCTGCACGAGGCGCGCCAGGCGCTGTTCGAGAAGGCGTGGCCGTCGTCGGTCGCGCTCGAGGCGGCCGTCAACCAGGGCGACGTCAATAACGGCCTGTCCTACGAGATCGCGGCGGCCATCGCCCGGGTGCACTTCGAGAAGGGCGACACCGCGGCGCTGTACCCCGAGCTGGCCATCATCAAGGAGGGCCGCAAGTGGGGTACGCCCGAGCAGGAGCTGCAGGTGCGCCTGTACAACATCCTGGCGGACCGCAACGGGCGCCTCGCCCCGCAGGCGACGGATCTCGTCAAGCGCTACGCCTCGAGCTACTCGAACGAGGCCAAGCCGTGGCGCAACGCCCGTGAGGCCGCCGAGGCCGCCGAGGGCGAGGCGTACAACATGCTGGGCGTCGCCCTGAAGACCGTCAGCCACCGCCACGCGGCGAGCGAGCCCGACAAGAACGCGGGCGCCGTGGTCTTCATCGACGAGAAGGTGACGGAGGTCGCGGGCAACAAGCTGCGCTTCGACTTCCGCCAGAGCTACCAGGTCCCGACGAACTGCTGGCGCACGGGCCGCATCTCGAGCGTCAACATCTACACGGGCCGCGTGTATTACGAGCAGAAGTGCAACTACAAGACCGTCAAGGAGGGCTACTTCCTGGTGGTCGACAAGCCCAAGGGCGCGACGGTCAAGAAGGGCGACAAGGTCTCGTTCTACGCGACCGTCGGCAAGAAGACCGGGTCCAACCTGAACCTCGACAACGCCGGCTTCATCCGCGTGGCGCCCGAGGGCAAGACGACCTGGTTCCTGGGTGTGAAGGTCAAGTAGTAGTGGCGTCAGAGAGGTCCGGGCAGCTCGCGGCGGCGTCGAAGGCGCTCAGGATGGCGAGCAGGGTCCGGACCTCTCGCGCGAGCAGGGGGGCCTTGCGGGCGTAACCCGCGAGGCCCGCCTGGCCCGTGTGGGCGTATAGGCCGGTGACGAGGGCGCGCGCGCGGGCGGCCGGGGGGAGCGCGGCGGCCAGGGCGGCGGCGTGCGTCACGGGGATGACGTCGTCCTCGGCGCCGTGGACGACCCAGGTCGGGGTGGCGACGCGGGGCAGGAGGGGGCGCGGGTCGAGCCAGGCGTGGCGGGCGTCGGAGGCGTCGAGGGCGCCGAGGGCCCAGTCGAGGGCGCCGGGGGCGCAGCCGCAGCCGCGCAGGAAGGGGTCGCGCAGGGCGGCGGGGAGCGCGGCGGCGAGGTCGGCGGCGACGGCGGCGTGGCGGTCGGGGTGCTTGAGCTCGGGGCGGCCCCAGGTGCGGTGGACGTAGCGGGTCCAGGCGGCGGCGAGCGTGGGCTGGTCGGCGGCGGGGAGGCCGAGGCGGTCGAGCAGGTTGAGGAAGATGACCGGCTGGTTGAGCGGGTCGCGGGGCAGGTCCGGGGCGCCGGGGGCGAGGCCGGTGAGGCTGAAGCGCATGGCGTCGCGCCAGTCGAGGTAGCCGCCGAAGAGGACGAGGCCGCCGAGGTGGGGGCCGAGGGTGGGGGAGGCGGCGAGATCGAGGGCGACGCGGGAGCCGAAGGAGATGGAGACGACGCCGGGGCGGAGGCCGGCGGGGCGGTCGGGGGCGGCGAGGAGGGCGGTCAGGGCGCGGGCGGCGTCGTGCAGCAGGGTGGGGGCGAGGCGCAGGGCGAGGAAGTCGGGCAGGTAGGGCGCCCAGACCTGCAGGCCGGCGGCGGCGAGGACGCGGGCGAAGCGGGCCATGCGGGGGTCGGCGGGGCCGAGGAAGTGCAGGCCCGGGATGAGCAGGAGGAGGCCGGTGGGGCGGGCGTCTCGGGGCTGGAAGACGTCGACGCGGAGGGGGCGGTCGTCGGGGCGGGTCGGCGGGAGGTGGCGCGCGTCGACGCGGACGGCGGCGGGGGCGCGGGTGTCCGGGGTCCAGGGGCCGAGCCAGCGGGCGAGGGTGGCGAGGCGGCGGGCGCGGGTGAGCATGGGGCGAGCGTGGGTGAGGGGGGGGCGTGGGCGCGATCTCAGTCGCGCGAGGGGAGGCGCCAGAGCCAGACGATGACGGACAGGCCGATGGCGACGAGCAGGAGCTTGACGGAGAGCAGGGGGACGACGAAGGCGGCCGAGGAGCCGACGGAGAGGGCGATGAGGGCGATGGCGAAGCGTTTGGCGCGGCGCGGGACGGTGCGGGTGGCGCGCCACTCGGCGACGAGGGGGCCGATGGCCGGGCGGGTGAGGACCCAGGTGTAAAGGCGCGGCGAGGAGCGGAAGAAGCAGGCGGCGGCGACGATCATGAAGGGCGTGGTCGGCAGGACGGGGAGCACCACGCCGGCCAGGCCGAGGCCGGTCGCCAGGATCCCGAGCGTCAGCCAGAGCAGGCGCCACGCGAGCGGCGTGGCGGCGGCGCGGAGGGCGGCGTCTTCGGGGCGGTCGGACATGGCCACTCGGGTCAGCGGAGGAGGAAGACGACCCCCATCACCATCAGGACGGAGAGGACCCCCTGGCGGAAGCGGATGGCGTCGACGCGGGTGTACAGGCGCGTCCCCAGCCAGACGCCGCCGAGCAGGGCCGGCATGAGGGCGCCGTTGACGAACAGGGCCTCGGGGCTGAGCATGCCCGAGGCCAGAAAACCGATGGTCTGCGGGACGGTCATGCACAGGAAGAAGGTGACCGTGGTCGCCTTGATGGCGTCCTTGTCCCAGCCGGTGAGCGAGGTGTAGATGATGACCGGCGGGCCGCCGGTGTTGAGACCCGCTTGAAGGAGGCCGCCGACGGCGCCGAAGGGGACGGCCCACCGGCCGGGCAGGCGGGCGCGGGCGAGGCGGCCGCCGGCCAGGGCGAGCAGGCAGTAGGCCACGATGATGACGCCCAGGGCGACCTGGAGGATGGCCGTGTCGATCGTGCGCAGGGCGAAGACGCCGAAGGGGGCGCCGATCAGGCCGCCTAGGACGAGGGGGAGGACCTTGCGGCGGTCGAGGTGCGCGCGCAGCTGGGTCACGAGGTAGACGTTCAGGACCAGCGTGAAGACCGCCACGATGGGGACGGCCTGCTGGATGGTCATGAACAGGGGCAGGACGCTCATCGAGAGCATGCCGAAGCCGAACCCCACGATGCCCTGCAACGTGGCGGCGGCGAAGACGACCGAACCGATGAGGAGCCAGCTCATGCGGCGCGGAGGATAGCGGGCGCGGCTGCGCTTGGATACCGCGGCGACGGCTCGGCGCGTCAGAGGTGGCGGACGATGGCGCCGGCCATGGCGTCGATCGGGGCCTCGACCGTCGCCACGCCCTCCTCGCGGACGCGCCGCGGCATGCCGTAGACGATGCAGCTGGATTCGGCCTCGGCCAGGACCAGGCCGCCGGCGTCGCGGAGGGCGCGCGCGCCCTGCAGGCCGTCGTCGCCCATGCCGGTGAGCACGACGCCGAGAGCGCGTCCGCCGGTGGCGCGTGCCGCCGAGGCGAACAGGGCGTCGACCGAGGGGTGATAGAGGCTGTCGATGGGCTCGTGGCCGACCTGGGCGACGAGGGTCCCGTCGCGGCGGGCGATGGTGAGGTGCTGCCCGCCTGGGGCGATGTAGACGTGGCCGGGCTGCAATGGGTCGCCGTCGTCGGCCTCGCGGACGGTGACGGCGCAGGACTGGTCGAGGCGGCTCGCCATCGCGGCGGTGTAACCCGAGGGGATGTGAAGGGCGACGGCGACCGGGGCGGGCAGGTCGCCGGGCAACGCGCACAGGAGCCGTGTCAGGGCCTGCGGGCCGCCGGTGGAGGCGCCGATGACGACGAGCTCGGTGGCGGTGGCGGCGGTCGAGGGCGGCGGGGCTGGGAGCGGCTCGGGGAGGGTCTGGAGGGGCGGGGGCACGCGCGCGCCGGCGGCCGCGAGCACCTTGGCGACCAGATCGCCCGACAGCTCGTAGAGGCGCTCGGTGGCGAGCGCGGTGGGCTTGTGCACGAGATCGATGGCGCCGCGGGAGAGGGCGGCCAGGCCCAGCTCGCTCTCGGAGTCGGAGGTGCTGACGATGACGACGCGGGGGGCGACGGCGGGGTCGGCGCCGGCGAGGACGTCGAGGACCCCCAGCCCGTCGAGGTTGGGCATGACGAGGTCGAGCGTGACGACGTCGGGGCGGAGCCGCGCGATCTTCTCGACGGCCTCGAGCCCGTCGCGCGCGGTGTCGACGACCTGCAGGCGGGGGTCGGCGGACAGCGCGGCGCGGAAGACCTTTCGGGCGAAGGCCGAGTCGTCGACGACGAGGACGCGGACCGGCGCCGGGTGGGAGACGTCCACCATGTCAGCCTTGCCGCCGGTACAGGAAGCAGCGGTCGAGCTCCTCGCACTCGAGGCGGGTGCCGAAGCGCAGGAGCGACTCGGAGACGCCGACGAGCAACGCGCCGCCGGGGGCCAGGGCGCCCGCGAGGTGCTCGACGGTCTCGCGGACGACGTCGTCGCGGAAGTAGATGAGGACGTTGCGGCACAGGATGAGGTCGAAGGCGCCCTCGCGCGCGACCGCGTCGATGGCGGCGGGGTCGACGAGGTTGACGCGGCGCCAGTCGATGGCGGCGACCAGCTCGGGGGCGACCGTCCAGCCGGTGGGGCTGGGGGTGAGCCACGGGCGGGCTTCGGGGGGCAGCGGCTCGGTGCGGACCGCGCGGCGGCCGAAGCGGCCAGCGCGGGCGCGCTCGAGCGAGCGGCGGTTGAGATCGCTGGCGACGAGGTCGACCTTGTCGAGCAGCCCGCGGGCGGCGAGGAGCATGGCGAAGGTCAGGGGCTCCTCGCCGGTGCCGCAGGCCGCGGACCAGACGCGGGGGTGGCGGCCGTCGCGGACCGCCGGGGCGACGAGGCGGTCGATGGTGACGTGGAGCGGCGCGGCCTCGCGGAAGAAGTAGGTCTCGCCGACCAGCAGCGACTCGACGAGGGCGTCGGTGGCCTGGCCGGTCGGGTCGTCGTAGCGGAGGTGGTAGTAGTAGTCGAGCAGGGAGGGGAAGCCGGCGTCGGCCGCGACCGGGGCGACCTTGTGCGCGAAGAGGTCGAGGTCGGTGAGGTCGTAGTGGAGGCCGGAGCGCTCCTCGACCAGCGCGCTGAGGATGGCGAAGACCTGCGGCGACAGCTCGGGCTCGGCCATCGGTCACCCGGCCAGCAGGAGGGCGCAGACGCGGCGGACCTCGGGGTCGGGGTCGCCGGCGGCGGCGCGCTGCAGGGCGGCGTGGGCCTCGCGCAGGCCGAGGGCGGCGAGCGTGGTGGCGGCGGCCTTGCGGGCCGCAGGGGCGGGGAGCGTGAGGGCCTGGAAGAGGGCGGCCGTCGCCTCGGGACCGCGCATCCGGGCCAGGGCCGAGGTGAGCAGCGGGGCGAGCTCGTCGTCGGCGGTGGCGAGGGCGTCGAGGATGGCCGTCAGGCGGCCGGTGCTGGGGCGGGCGAGGGCGGCGGTGGCCAGCGGGCGCCAGGCGTCCTGTCGGGCGAGCTCCACGAGCGCGCGAGAGGCGGCCACGTCGTCGCGCGCCGCGATGAGCTGCGCGGCGGCGACCCGCACTGAGTGGTCACGGTCCCGCGTGGCCTGCAGGAGGGCGGCGAGGACCTGCGGGCCCTCGAAGGCCGCGACGGAGCTGACGGCGACCAGGCGGGTGGCCATGTCGGTCGAGGCCGCCGCCTCGAGCAGGATGGGCAGGGCCTCGGGGTGGCGGAGCAGGCCCAGGCCGATGAGGGCCGCGCGGCGGACGTCCTCGTCGGGGGCGCGCGTGGCTCGGATGAGGGTCGCGCGGGCGAGGTCGTTGTCCAGGAAGGCGAGGGCCTCGACGGCCGCGCCGCGGACCTGGCCGGCCGGGTCGTCGATGAGGGCGGCGAGCTTGCGGGTGGCCCCGTCGTAGCGGATGCGGCCCAGGGACTGCGCGGCGTAGTAGCGGACCCAGGGGTCGGGATCGTCGGTGCCGGTCAGGAGGTAGGCGGCGACGCGCAGATCGCCGGAGGTCTGGCCCAGGGCGCGCATGGCGGTGGCGCGCGTCTTCGCGTCGGGGTCGCGGGCGGTGGCGAGCAGGGCCTCGAGGGCCCGGGGATCCTCGAGGAGGGCGAGGCCCTGCAGGGCGGTCTCGCGCAGGCGCGGGTCGGGGTCGTGGGCGTGCTGCAGGAAGACGTCGAGCGCCGCCGGGTAGCCGAAGTAGGCGAGGATGCGCAGGGCGGCGCGGCGCACCTGGACCGACTCGGACCGGGCGGCCTCGAGGGCGAGGGCCTCGGTGCGCGTGGTGCCGAGCGCCTGGATGGCGGCCATGGCGGCCTGGACGACGCGCGGGTGGGGGTCGGCGAGGCGGGGGAAGAGGGCGTCCACCGCGGTCGCCTGGCCGAGGCGCCCGAGGGCGTCGCAGGCGGCGGCGCGGACGGCCGCGTCGGGGTCGTCGAGGCACGCGAGCACGGCCTGGAGGCCGCTGGCGCGGGTGACGAGCGGGAGCAGGAGCGCGCGCTTGGCGCTGCCGCCCTCGGCCAGCGTGCGGTAGAGCTCGAGATCGGCGGCGCGGCCGAGGTGGCGGAGGGCGGCGGCGGCCTCGGCCGCGACCGAGGGCGGGCCGTCGAGCAGGCGGGTGAGGGCCGACAGGGCCGGGGGGCCGCCGGTGAACCCGAGCAGGCGCGCGATGGCCTGCTGCTCGGCGGGGTTGGCCTCGCCCACCGCGCGGCCGAGGCGCCCGGCGCCGGCCGGGGGCAGGGAGCGCTGGATGGCCTCGTCGATGGAGGCGGCCGCTCCATAGCGCTCTGAGTGCACCTGGATCAGCTCGGCCAGGGCCAGCGCGGCCACCCGGACGAAGGCGTCCGAGTGCCGCCCGAGGAGCCGCGCGAGCGGCGCGACCGCCTGCCGTTCGCCGGTGCGCCCCAGGGCGCGGGCGGCCTCGAGCGCGTACTGGGGATCGGCCAGGAGCTCCGCCAGCGGCTCGACGGCCCGCGGATCGCCCGAGCGGCCGAGCACGTCGATGGCCGGGAAGACCCGGAAGAAGTTGCCGCTGCGCACCGCGGCGACCAGCGACTCGACGGCGGCCCGGCCCCCCACGCGCCCGAGCGCCTCGATCGCGGCGACCGCCACGTTGTCGTCGGCGTGGTCGAGCAGGCGGACCAGGGTCGCCACGGAGCGCGGGTGCCGCCGGCGCCCCAGGATCTGCGCGGCGTCGGCGACGACCGCCGGGTCGCGGTGCTCGGCCATCTGCTCGGCGGCCGCCTCGGCCTGCCCGGTCGAGGCGACCAGCGCGTCGACCGCCGCCGCGACCCGCGCCTCGTCGTCCCGTCGCGTCTCGAGCACCTCGCGCAGGGCCGGCGCGGCCGCGTCGCCCAGCGCCCCCAACGCCGACGTCACGGCGCGGCGCACGGTCCAGCTGGGATCGTCCAGCATGCCCACCAGGCCCTCGACGCCATCGGCGCCCAGCAGCATCAGGGCGTCGACGCGCTCGACCCGCTCGCGCTCGGCCTCGCTCAGCACGTGAATCGAGCTCACGTGGCCTCCTGTCGAGCGCCCTCACGCCCCTCGTCCGCCGGCGCGCCCGCCCCCCGCGGCGCCGCCAGCACGGCCGCCGCCTCGGCGATGGCCCGCCCCTGCTCGCCCATGGTCTGCCCCAGGCCCTGCACCCGCCCGTTGTGCCGCGCGACCGCCTTGGTCAGCGCCCCCAGCGCGTCAGCCTGCTCGCCCACGGCGCGCGTCGTCTGCCGCGCCACGCGCCGCACCTCGTCGCCCTGCCGCGCCAGGTCCTCGGCCGCGCGCGCCTGCTCGGTGGTCGCCCCCCGCACCGACACCGCCAGCCGCGCCACCTCGCGCGCCGTCGCCTCGAGCTGCCGCGCCGCCTCGGCCTGCTCCGCCACCGCCCGCGCCGTGTGCCCCGCCTGCTTGCGCGTCATCTCCATCGCCTTGGCCACCTCGGACGCCCCTCGCGACTGCTCGCCCAGGCTGCCGATGGTCCGCCGCATCGCGGTCACCGTCTCACGCGCCCCCTGCAAGACGCCCCCCAGCTGCCGCGACTGCTCCTGCATGGCCACGCTCGTCTGCCGCGTCAGGTGCCGCATCTGCTGCGCCGTCCGCGCCAGCTGCGTCGCCCCGGCCGACTGCTCCTCCGTCGCCCGCGCCACCCGCTCCGCGCTGCCGCTGACCTGCTCGGTCAGCCGCATGATCTCGCGCACCGCCTTGGCCTGCTCCTGCGTCGCCTCGCGCGTCTGCCGCGCCATCTGCGCCATCTCGGCGCTCGACCGCCCCAGGTTCTGCGTCGCCCCGGTCTGCTCGGCCGCCGCCTGCGCCACGCGCCGCCCCTCGTCGCCCAGCCGCGCGCTGACCTGCGCCATCTGCTGCGTCACGGGCACCTGCTCGGCGCTCGCGCGATCGACGTCACGCACCGCCGCCCCCAGCTCCTCGACCCCCGCCACGATCTGCCCCAGCGCCTGCTCGGCCTCGCTCGCCAGCTGTGTCCCCTCGTCGGCCACCCGCACCCCCTCCGCCGACGCGCTCACCGCCTCGCGCGCCGTCGACTGCAGCCCGCGCACGATCTTCGCGATGTCCGCGCTCGCCGCCGCCGCCCGGTCCGCCAGCGCCCGGATCTCCTCGGCGACCACCGCGAAGCCGCGCCCGTGCTCGCCCGCCCGCGCCGCCTCGATGCTGGCGTTGAGCGACAGCAGATTCGTCCGATCCGCGATGAGGTTGATCGTCTGGACGATGTCCCCGATGTCCTCGGCCCGCTGCCCCATCGTCTTGATGACGCCGGCCGACTCGGTCATCGCGCTCCGGATGCGCCCCAGCCCCGCGATCGACCGCCGCACCTTCTCCCCGCCCTCGCGCGCGGTGCCCGTCACCCGCTCGGCCGTCTGCCGCGCGTTGCCTACGATGCCCGCGATCTGCCGCGCGCCCGCCTCGAGCTGCGTCGCCGCGCCCGCGTTGTCCGCCGCGAGCTGCCCGATGTGCTCCGCGCTCTGCGACAGGCTCTGCGACGACCGGACCAGCTGCGCGATCGCGCTGGCGGTGCCCTCGACCACCACGGCGTTCTTGTCGGCCGTCGCCGCGACCTCTTCGACCGACGTCGCCACCTGCCGGCTGGCCCCCGCCGACGCCGACGCCGACGCGACCAGCTGCCGCGCGTGGTCGGCCACCTCGCGCACCGAGCGGGCCATCTCCTCGGCCGTCGCCGACGTCTCCTCGACCCCGGAGGCCATCTCCTCCGCCCCGCTCGCCACGGCTTCGAGCGCCGCCACGGTCGTCTCGATGGTCCCCGCCATCGCGTCGGCGCGCTCGCCGCTCTCCTTCGCGTCCGCCGCCAGCCGCCCGATGCCCCGCGCCATCTCCTCGATGGTCGCCGCGATCTCCTCGACCGCGCTGGCGTGCTCGTCCCCCCGCGCCGCCGCGTCCCCGCTGGTCGCGCTGGTCTCGGTCGCGATCGCCAGCAGCTCCTCGCCCGCGGCCGCCAGCGCCTCGGCGTCCCGGTCGACGCCCTTGATCGATCGCGCGACCTCCTCGAGCGTCACCGCCGTCTGCTCGGCCGAGGCGCTCAGCCGCTCGGTGTCGCGACGGACGCCCCCCACCGACGTCGCCAGCTCCTCGAGGCCGCTCGCCGCGTCGGCCAGCCCCTCGCGCACCTCGGCCGTCGTCTCCTCGACCCGCCCCTGCAGGCGCGCCGCCCGCGCGACCGCCCCGGCGGCCCGCTCGAGGCCCGGCCCGCCACGCCCCGCGCCCGCGGACTCGCCGTCGCCGGTCGCCGCCTCGGTCCCCGTCCGCGCCTCGCCGCGGCCCGGCCGCTCGTCACGCTCGTTCAGCCTGGTCCCCATCGAGTCGCTCCTCACCGATGACCTTGCGTACGTCCAGCAACATGAGCAGGCGCCCGTCCACCTGGGCGACGGCGCGCACCCACCCCTCGGCCTGGCGCGCCACCAGCTCGGGCGGCGCCTCGAAGGCCTCCGACGGCACCCGCACCACCTCTCGCGCGCGGTCCGCCAGCAGCCCCAGGCTGCGTTCGCCCTCTCGGACCACGATGACGCGCGATCCCAGGGTCGGCGCCTGCGGCTCGAGGCCGAAGCGCGCCCGCAGGTCGATGACCGGCAGCACCGCCCCTCGGATCTGCACGAGCCCCGCGACCCACGGCGGCGTCTCGGGCACGCGGGTCGCGCCCTCGAAGGGCGCCATCTGCACGATGTCGAGCGCCGGCAGCACGTACTCGGCCTCGCCCACGCCGAAGGCCACGTGGAGATCGCTCATGCGGCCACCTCTCGGACGCCGCGCGGCGCGCTCCCCGGCGTCAGCGCGCCCGCCAGGCCGGGCAGATCCAGCACCAGCGTGGGCCGCCCGTCGCCCAGGTCCGTGGCGCCCGACACGCCGGTGACCCGCACCAGCGGGTCCTCGAGCGGCCGCACGACCACCTCCTGCTGGCCCCGCATCCGATCGACCTCGAAGGCGAAGCGCGCCTCGCCGCGCCGGACCACCAGCGCCTTGGTCGGCCCCTCGCCGCGCGATAGCCCGAAGATCGCCGCCAGCGACAGCAGGGGCACCGCCTTGCCGCGGCGAGCCATCAGCCGCGCGTCCGCCCGCCCACGCGCCCGCGCCGGCGCGGCGACCAGGGCGGCCTCGTCGACCGCGACGATCTCCTCGACGGCCGCGATGGGCACGACGAAGGCCTGCCCGCCGGCCTCGAAGGCGAACGCGTCGACGATGGTGATGGACAGCGGGACGAGCAGCGAGAAGGTGGTCCCGCGGCCGAGGCGCGTGTCGAGGCGCAGCTCGCCGCCCAGCTCGTCGACCACGACGCGGCGTACGATGTCCATGCCCATGCCGCGCCCGCTGGTCTCGGTGGCGCGCGTCGCCGTGCTGAGCCCCGGCCGGCACAGCCGCTCGAGCAGCTCCTCGGCGCCGTCCGCCCCCGGCAGTCCGTCCCGGGCGGCGACGGCGTTCGGGTCGATGCCGCGCCCGTCGTCCGTCACCTGCAGCTCGAGGCGCTGACCGGCCCGCTCGCGACAGACCACGCGCACCAGCCCCTCCTCGGCCTTGCCGGCGTCGGCCCGCTCGGCGGGCGCCTCGAGCCCGTGGTCGACGGCGTTGCGGACCAGGTGCACCAGCGCCGGGAAGACCCGCTCGGCCACGCCCTTGTCGAGCTCGGCGCGGCCGGCCTCGACCTCGAGCCGGACGCGTTTGCCGGTGGTGCGCGCGAGCCCTCGCACGATGAGCGGGACCCGCTCGAGCAGCCCGGCGACGCTGACCAGCCGCGCGCGCATGATGGCCCCACGCAGATCGCGCAGCTGCCGCCGGTGATCGGCCAGGATGCCGTCCAGCTCGCGCGCGTCGACGCCGGCCTCGCGCAGCGCCTCGACCGCGCGCTCGAGGCGAAAGCGCGTCACGACCAGGTCCGCCAGCCGGTCCAGCGCCTCGTCGAGCCGCGCCACGTCGACCCGCACCCACCCGGCGCGGCTGGCGCCGACCGCCTGCGAGATCGCCTCGTCGTCGTCCTCGGCCAGCGCTGGCGCCGGACTCCGTCGCGCCAGCGTGACCACCTCGGCCGGCTCGACCCCGACCGCCCGCGCGAGGTCGGCGTCGTCGGCCGCGGTCAGGCCCACGATCGCGAAGGCCAGCCCGCCCGGGCTCGACGGCCCCGCCGGCCGCGACAGCGGTACGACCTTGACGATCTCCAGCTGCTCGGCCAGCCGCTCGCGCACGGTGGTGATGGTCTCGCCCGCGGCCGCGCGCGCCGGGGTCGGCACGAAGTCGACCCGGACCGCGCGCCGCCCCGCGGCCACCCCCTGGGCCAGGACCTCTCGGTCGCCCGGCGCGACGCGGGCGGCCAGCTCCTCGGGGATGTGCAGGTCCTCGGTCGGCCCCGCCGCGGAGGCCTCGCCCGGCCCACCGAGCGCCTCGAGCCGCTCGAGCAGCCCCGGCGGCGGCGCGGGCACCGCTCGCCCGGCGGCCAGGGCCTCGACGCGCTGCCCGATCGCCGCCGCGCCGGCCAGCAGCGCCTCGACGTCGCCCGCGATGGGGCGGCGGTCGCGGTCGGCCTCGCGCAGCACCGCCTCCATGACGTGCGCGATGGCGACGATGGGCGCGACGTCGACCATCGCGGCCAGCCCCTTGAGCGTGTGGACGGCCCGGAACACGTCGCGGACGGCCCCCGCGCTCGGGGCGCCACGCTCGGCAGCCCGCTCGATGGCCAGCAGCCGGCCTTCGACCGTCTGCAGGTGCTCCTGGGCCTCGGCGACGAAGCCGGCGAGGAACTCGCGCTTGAGGTCGTCCGTCGCCATCAGCCGCCGTGTCCGGCGCCCGCGAGCAGCTCCCTCACCACGGACAGGATCTCGGGGGGCGAGAACGGCTTGGTCATGAAGCGGCTCGCGCCGGCCTCGAGCGACCGCTCGCGCGAGACCTCGTCGCCGCGGGTCGTCACGACCAGGATGGGCAGCGCCTTGAGCGTGTCCTGCGCGCGGACGAACTCGAGCACCTCGAGTCCGCCGATGTCGGGCATGTTCAGGTCGAGCACCATGAGATCGAACGGCTCGAGCGAGAGCCGCTCGATGGCCTCGAGCCCGCTCGCGGCGTGCTCGAACGTGAGCCCTTCCTGGGCCCGCAGGCACGCCACGATCATCTCGCGCATGAGTTTGCTGTCGTCGACGACGAGGACCTTCGACACGGGGACCGCCTTTCGGAGCGTCACGACGGTAGGGAGGGCCGCCAGAGGGTGTCAATCGTCCGGGCCTCGAGACGGTCCGACTGTGAGACACATCGCGAATTCGCTCGGGTGACGCGCCCTCCCAAGGGGGCGCGAGCGCACGGCCGGCGCGTCCTCGGACCCGGATCCGCCCGTCCAGGGGCCCCTCGTTGACCATCTCCGTGGACGCCCCCTATTGTCGCCCGCCATGTCGGACCAAGCAGCCACTCGGCCCCTGGTGTGGGTCGTCGACGACAGCCCGCTCGAGGCGCGCCACGCGCGCGAGATCCTCGAGGGCCGCTACGAGGTCGAGGTCTTCGGCGACGGCGCGACCATGCTCGAGCGGCTCGAAGGCGCGCCGACACCGGACGTGCTGGTCCTCGACTGGGTGATGCCCGAGCTGAGCGGCCTCGACATCTGCCGCTTCATCCGCGCCCGCCGCGATCGCGCCGCGAGCCTGGGCATATTGATGGTCACCGCGCAGCGCCAGACCGAGCAGCTCGTCGCCGGGTTCGCCGCGGGCGCCGACGACTACCTCCCCAAGCCCTTCGCCCCCGAGGAGCTGCGCGCCCGCGTCGGGGCGCTCGCGCGGACCCGCATGCTGCTCGACCGGGCCGAGCGGGCCGAGGCCGACTTCCGGCACCTGCTCGCGAGCCTCCCCGACCCGGTGCTGGTGCTGAACGACAAGCGCGTGGTGACGTACGCCAACGACGAGGCCAAGCGCCTCCTCGGCCCCCCCGACAGCAGCGTCATCGGCCAGCCGCTCGCCCAGCTCGTCCCCGAGCTCGACGCCCAGCTCGCCGACCCGGCCTTCGACAGCGCGGCGCTCCTGCCCGACCTGCGCGTCTGGAACCGCATCTACTCGCCCTCGGTCGCCGCCCTGTCGCGGCGCGGCCCCCAGCACCACGCCGTGGCGCTGCGCGACGTGACCTGGCAGCGGCAGAACGCCAACCGTCGCGCCGACGTGTACGCCGTGGTCGCCCACGACCTCCGCTCGCCGCTGACGGCGATGACCCTGCGCCTCGAGCGCCTGCTGCGCCGCCAGCGCGACGCCATGGCGCCCGATCTGGTGGTCGAGCTGGGCAAGATCCAGGCCAGCGTGGGCGCCATGATCGCGATGACCAACGAGTTCCTGGACTTCGCGCGGCTCGAGAGCGGCCAGTTCCCGATGGAGCGCGAGCGCTTCGACCTGTGGCAGGTGGTCGCCGACACGCTCGAGGAGCTCGCGCCCCTGTTCGAGGTCAACGACCTGACCATCGAGCGCGACGGCGCCGCGGGCCGGTCCTTCGTCGTCGGCGACCGCCGCCGGCTGGGGCAGGTGGTCTCGAACCTGGTCGCCAACGCCGTGAAGTTCACCCCGCCCACCGGCACCATCCGGGTCTGCGTGCGCGACCAGGACGACGGCTTCGAGGTGCGCGTCGAGGACACGGGCTGCGGCATCGACCCCGCCCGCATCCCCCACCTGTTCAACCGCTACACGCGGGCCGTGGACACCCACCACGAGGTCAGCGGGACCGGCCTCGGCCTGATGATCGTGCGCGAGATCGTGCAGGCCCACGGCGGCCAGGTCGGCGCGACCAGCGAGCCGGGCGAGGGCAGCACCTTCTGGTTTCGGCTGCCCCGCCCGAGCTGACGACGCGCGCCGGGTCAGGGCCCCGACACCCGGGGCGCCGCGGCGGGCGCCTTGCTGCCGACGATGAAGGTCTTGGCCAGGCTGGCCGACGGGATGTCGTACAGCGCGAACTCGGCCTCGTGCAGGTAGCCGAGCACCAGGGTCTGGCCGTCGGGCAGCAGGTTGACCAGATCGGGGTTGCAGCGCGACGGAGCGCCGGGCGTGCGGCACTCGAGGGTCAGGTACACGATGGCGCCGGTCTGGACGTCGAGGCGGAACAGGCCGCCGTCGATGAGGTAGACCACCTCGCCGTCGGGGGTCATGACGTACTCGTACAGATCCACCTCGGGGCCGCTCGTCTCGCGCAGCGTGCGGGTCGCGATGTCGACCAGGACGATGCCGTCGTAGCTGGCGTCGTGCAGGACCGAGAACAACAGGACGACCTCGCCGTCGGGGGTGATCTGGTAGATCGGCATCGAGTCGCCCAGCTCCAGCAGCTCCCACGCGTGGGTCTCGACGTCGATGAACATCAGGCTGTAGGCGGCGCTGGTCTTCACGCCCACCGCGGCCAGGTCCGCCTTGCGCGCGAACCCGATCGCCGTCGCGCCGTCCGGCGAGTAGGCGACCGGGCCGAAGCCCGGCAGGTTCTTCACGAACGCCCGCTTGGTCATGTCGATGACCGAGATGGGATCCTGGTGGCAGCCGGTCGGCGCCAGCAGGGCGGTGCGGCCGTCGGGCGCGATCTCCAGCGTGCTCGCGCAGTTGGGCACCTCGAACGAGGTGTCGGCGCCGCCGCCGAACGGCTGGAACAGGGTCACCCGCGTCGTCGCCTGGCCGAGATCCTCGACCACCGCCAGCTCACCCGGGGCGTGGGTCCAGCGCACGTCGCGCACGTGCGCCTCGAAGGTCCGCACCTTCACCGCGGCCTTGCCCTCGGCCGCCAGATCGATGGCGCCGACGCGCCGCACCACCTTGGGCTCCTCGCCTTCGACCACGGCGCCGCCGGTCCAGGACCAGACCGCCAGGCGCTGCCCCGCCGGATCGATGGTCAGGTAGCTCGCCTCGAGGTCGAGCGTCCACGAGCGCAGCTTCTTGCCGGTCGCGAGCGAGATCTCGACCACCCGGCTGTCCCCCGCGCTGGTCGAGGACACGAAGTAGCCGCGGTCCTGCCGCCCGAACACCATCCGATGCGCGCCGGCGTCGACCGCCAGCGGCACCGAGCCGAAGGTGCTCAGGTCGGCCGACCAGACGCGGGCCACCGGGTCGTCGATCTGCGCGACCAGGTAGCGGCCGTCCTCGCTGACGATGAGCGAGGTGCCCAGCACGTTGCCGTCGGGCGCGTTGCCCGGCTTCGACTCGCTCAGGCTCTTGCCGCCGATCTCGACGCACGCGGCGACCAGGGCCGCGGCCATCAGCGGCGCGACGTAGCGCCCGGTTCCCCCCATCATCTTCGTCCACAGCTTCATACGGTCTCTCCTGCGTTCGGGTCGCGGCGCCTTCACCGCGTGACCCGAGCCACAGCAAGTCCCGTGCCGTTCGACACCCGAGGGCGTGCGTGCGGATTGCGAGGGGTCTGGCCACGGCGCGTACGACAGCCGGGGGGTCAGCCCAGGTGGCGGCCGCCCTCGACGACGCGCTGGCCGTCCACCTCGACCACGTCGACCAGGCCGGGGTGGCCGGCCGTCAGCGCGGCCGCCAGCGGGTCGGGGCAGCCCTGCAGGGCGCGCGCGTCGGCGCGCAGGGTCACGCGGTCGCCGTCCGAGGGCAGGCCCAGCGACGAGTAACCGTGGTCGTGGCCGACGCGCTGGAGCACCGGGGCGACCCGGCCCTGGGCGTCGACCAGGACGCAGCGGGTGAGGGTGGCGGCGCGGGCCTGAAGCTCGGCGAGGCGCAGCTCGCTGAAGGGGTCGATGACGGCGTGGCTGTCGGAGCCGATGGCCAGCCGGACCCCGGCGGCGTGGAGGTCGGCCGTGCGCGGGACGCCGTCGCCCAGGTCCCCTTCGGTGGTCGGGCACAGGCCGACCAGGCTGCCCGAGGCGGCGAGGCGCGCCACGTCCTCGTCGTCGAGCCAGGTCGCGTGCACGGCCGTGAAGTCGGGGCCGAGCACCCCCTCGCGGGCGAGGAGGCCGACCGGAGACAGGCCGGTGGCGGCGCGGCAGGCGGCGACCTCGGCCGGCTGCTCGCTGACGTGGGCGTGCAGCGGCAGCCCACGCGCGCGGGCGCCGGCGGCGAGCGGGCCGAGCCAGGCCTCGGGGACGGCGCGGACGCTGTGCAGGGCCAGGCCCAGGCGGACGCGGCGGCCGTCGGCCTCGGTGGCCAGCACGTCGAGGGCGCGCCAGACGTCGTCCACGGCGCGCGACGCGAAGCGGGCCTGGGCGCCGGACAGCGGCGCGTCGAAGCCGCCGCGGGCGTAGACGGTCCACAGCAGGGTCAGCCGGACGCCGGCCTGGCGGGCGGCCCGGATGACGGCGCGGGCGGCCGCGACCGGGTCGCCGGGCCACGGGGCGCCGTCGGGCCCGTGGTGCAGGTAGTGGAACTCGCCGACGGCGGTGTAGCCGGCCTCGAGCCCCTCTACGAAGGTCAGGCGGGCGGCGGCCTCGATGCCGGCGAGGTCGAGGGAGCCGGCGAGGGCGTACATGCGCTCGCGCCAGGTCCAGAAGGTGTCGTCACGCGCGGGGTCGCGGCGCTGCACGCCGCCGCGGAGCAGGCGTTGGAAGGCGTGCGAGTGGACGTTGGCGAAGCCGGGCAGGGCGAGGGCGGCCGGCACGGCTCAGTCGGTGCCCGTGCGCGCGGGCTGCGAGGCGGCCGAGTGCAGATCGGGCGCGACGTAGAACGACCACTGCACCGGGCCCTCGCCGAAGCGCAGGCCGATGTGCTCGACGGTGCCGACCTCGAGCTCGGCGCCGATGCGGCTGGGCGACAGGTCGGGGTCGGTCAGGACGCCGGTGGCGCGCAGGGTGCGCTCGAGGCCGGCGATGGGCAGGTGGAAGTAGTCCAGCTTGACCGAGTCGAAGGGGTCGCCGTCGGCCACCAGCAGGCTGACGAAGGCGTCGCGGACCGGCTCGAGGCGCGGGGCGTTCGGGCTGCCCACGCCGTGCATGGCCTCGACGAAGGGGCGCCACTCGGGGCCGCGCAGGCCGAAGCGCTCGAAGGCTTGCACGAGGCGGTGGTGCAGGTCGCCCGGGGCCTCGTCGTAGGCGTGCAGGTAGACGCTGTACAGCGGGCGCTCGCCCGGGGCGACGCGGGCGCCGAACAGGCCGATGCGGTGGCTGCCGAGGAGGGCCGCGAGCTCGCGCACGGCCTCTTGCTCGGGGCCGTCCACGCCGAGCCGGCCGAGGAGATCGAGGCCGACGTCGACCTCCAGGGCCTTTCGGAAGTAGAGCCCCGCGTCCATGTGGCCGTCGTCGTCGGTGGCGAGGCGCACCAGCATCCAGTCGTCGACGGCCTGCTGCAGGCGGGCCACCTCGTCGCGGGCCGAGGCGTCGAACCCGGCTTCGACCAGGAAGTCCGCCACCCGCCGGCCGAACGCCTTGCCGCAGCCCAGCGTGAGCGCGGCCAGCTGGCGGCCGGGCATCTGGACGCCCACCTCGCCGAAGTGGCGCAGGTAGCCTTCGAAGGCCTCGCAGAAGGCGAGCAGGACCGGGCCGGGCGCGGTGCCGACGGAAGCCCCGAGCCGGTGGGCGATGGACAGGGGCGTGGGCTGGGGCGCGTTCAACGTCGAAGTCCTGGGCCCTGGAAACGGGCGCGTACCGATCGCGAGCCTAACCCTAGCCTCCCGCCGTTTCAACGGGGCGGACCCGGGAGGCGCCTCGTGGAGGCAGGCCGCCGCGGCTCAGCGGCGGCTGAGGTCGACGGTGAGGCGGCGCTCGGCGCCGGGGCTGATGCGGACGCGGTGCGTCTGGGCGCCCAGGGTGTCGTGGGTGAGGGTGACCGTGTAGGTGCCCGGGGCGAGGGCGCGCTTGAGCACGGGCGTGACACCGAGCGGGGCGCCGTCGACGCTGACGCGGGCCCAGGGCTTGGCCGACACGGTGAGGAAGCCGTCGGCGTGGGCGGCGGGTCGGGAGGCCGAAGCGGGGGAGGGGCGAGGAGGTGGGGTCGGGGTCGGGGTCGGGGCCGGGGCCCGGACCGGTTCCGTGGCTGGTTCCGTGGCCGGTGCCGTGACCGTGGGCGTGGGCGTGGCGGGCTCCGTGGCCGTCGCCGGTTCGGAGGCCGTGGCCGCGGCCGTGGCGGGCTCCGTGGCCGGTGCCGTGGCCGTGGCGGGCTCCGCGGCGGGCTTTGTGGCCGTCGCCGGTTCGGTGGCCGTGGCCGTGGCTGGTTCCGGGGCCGTGAGCGTGGCCGGTTCGGACGGGGTGGCCGTGGCCGGCTGCGTGGGCGGGTCCGAGGCGGCCCAGAGCAGCAGGGCCACGAGGGCGACGGCGGCGGAGCAGGCCGCGAGGACGAGCGGCAGACGCGACCGCGGGGCGGCGGTGGGCAGGACGGGCCGGGGGAGGTCCGCGGGGGTCGGGAGGAGCGGCTCGGGACGCCGGGCCTCGAGGCGGTTGGGCTGGAAGTCGATGGCCGTGTCCTGGTGATCGGCGCGCAGGGCGTGCAGGACGCGGCGGGTGGTGACCTCCATGCGGCCGCGCAGGCCCAGGCGCGAGGCGGCCAGGGCGCGGCGGAAGTCCTCGACGGTGCGGAAGCGGTCGGCGGGGCGCTTGGCCATGGCCTTGAGCACCGCGCGTTCGAAGGCGCGGGGCAGCTGGTAGGGCGAGCCGGCCTCCGACAGGGGCGGCGGCGCCTCCTCGACCTGCATGCGCAGGATCTCGCGCGGGTCGGCGGCCTGGAAGGGCGGGCGGCCGGCCAGCAGCTCCCAGGTCATCAGCCCCAGCGCGTACTGGTCCGAGCGCGGGTCGACCGGCTGACCGAGGGCCTGCTCGGGGCTCATCGTGCGGGGCGTGCCGATGCGGTCGCCCAGGTCGGTCAGCTCCTGCACGCGGCGGCGGTCGGCCTCGGGGCTCTCGGCGGCGACGGTCAGCACGCCGAAGTCGATGAGCTTGACGAAGAGCGGGTCGCCCGGGACCGGCGTGACCATGACGTTCGACCACTTGAGGTCGCGGTGGACCACGCCGACCGCGTGGGCCGCCGTCAGGGCGCGCGCCAGCTGCGAGACCACGTGGACGATGTCGTCGAGCCCCAGCGGCGGCACGCGCCCGACCAGGGTGGTCCCCGGCGCGCCCGGGATCAGCTCCATCACCAGGAAGGGCCGCCCGTCCTCGTCACGGCCGTAGTCGTAGTAGGTGACCAGGTTCGGGTGGCTCAGATCGCAGATGGCCCGCGCCTCGCGCTCGAAGCGCACCAGCGCGTCGGCGCGGCCCGCGTACTTCGCCCGCAGCACCTTCAGCGCCACCTCGCGGCCCAGCGACAGCTGCTCGGCCCGCCACACCGCCCCCATGCCGCCGCGCGACAGGAGCGACCGCAGGCGATAGCGCCCCGCGACGACCCTCCCGGGTTGGTACGGCTGGCCCACCGCCGGCGACCCGGGCTACTCGCGCCCGCTGATGCGCTTGAGCCACCCGCGCCAGCCGCCGTCGCCGTCCGCGCCGGCCTCGACCCCCGCCTGCTCCTTGACGGCCGCCTCGAGCGCCCGGCTGAAGTACAGGACCGACGCGAACCGGTCCTCCGGGTTCTTCGACAGCGCCCGCAGCACCGCCGCGTCGAACGCCGGCGGCACGTTGTAGCCCGACGCGATGAGCGACGGCGGCGGCTCCTTGACGTGCATCGTCAGCAGCACCGCCTTGTTCTCGTCGACGAAGGGGCGCCGTCCGGCGACCAGCTCGTAGGTCATGACGCCCAGCGCGTACTGGTCGGCGCGCCCGTCCAGGGGGCGCCCCAGGATCTGCTCGGGCGCCGTGTACTCGGGCGTCCCGAGCAGCACCCCGGCGCGCGTCAGCTTGCGCTGCGGCGCGACGTGGTCGGCGAAGCGGATGATCCCGAAGTCGATGAGCTTGACGAACAGGGGGTCGTCGTCCTGCGGGGTGATCATCACGTTCGACCACTTGAGGTCGCGGTGGATGATGCCGCGGTCGTGGGCGATGGACAGCGCCGAGCACAGCTGGCGCACGACGTGCACGATGGCGCCGAGGCTCAGCGGCGGCACGCGCCGCACCAGCTTGAAGCCCGGGTAGCCGTCGATGAGCTCCGTCACCAGGAAGGGCCGGCCCTCGTCGTCGGTCCCGTGGTCCTGATAGGCGACGATGTGCGGGTGCTTGAGGTCGCCGACCGCCTGCGCCTCGCGCTCGAAGCGCTCGACCAGGTCGTCGCGGCTCAGGTACTGGTCCAGCAGCACCTTCAGCGCCACCTCCTGACCGGAGTAGACGTGCTCGGCGCGGTGGATGGCGCCCATCGCCCCCTTGGACAGGGGCCCGACGATCCGGTACCGATTGGCGATGACGTCGCCGGGTGCATACGCGCTCAAGGTGGCGCTCCCTGGGTGACCCCCAGCCGGTGGACTGAAACCCGCAAGCCGCTCGACAACTTAACGCGCCCGGCCCCATCCGTCGACACCACCGCGCGGCCCTGGCCGGCGCGCCGGGGACCCCCGCCATGCTCCCTGTCGCCCTGACGCTGCTGCTCGCCCTCGGCGCGCCCACCGCCGAGCCCGCCCAGGTCCTGTGGACCACCGGCGACGTGCGCCTGCTGCCCGACGGCGCCACCCTCGAGCCGCCCCCCGCCGAGGCCCCGCCCCTCGAGCCGGTCGCGGTGGCCGACACCCTGCCCACCGAGGCCGAGCTGCTCCTCGAGGCCGACGCCGACGCCCGCGTGCTCGTCGGCGGGGCCGTGCTGGCGGTCGCCACCGGCCCGGGCCGCTTCCGCGTCGGCGCGACCGGCCTGCAGCACGTCGAGGGCGCCGGCCGCGTCCTCGCCGTCCCCCTGACCGGCTTCACCCTCGGCCCCCGCCCGCCCGCCGTCGCCGCCGACCCCACCGGCCCCGCGGAGACCGGCCCTCGCGCGCTGCGCATCACCAGCCCGCGCCACACGGCGATCACCGACCCCGACCCCACCCTGCGTTGGCGCGCCCCGGCCGGGCCGGCCCGCTTCGACTTCACCCTGTGGCGGCTCGACGCGGGCGGGCGCCAGGTGCTGATGGAGCGTTGGCGGGGGCTGGCCGGCCGCACCCACGTCCCGGCCGGGCCGCTGAAGCCGGGCGCGACCTACCGCTGGACCGTCGCCGTGCAGGGCGCGGCGTCCGACGCCGCCGGGGCCGCCGACGAGGCCTGGTTCGAGGTGCTCACCGCGGACCAGGTGCGCGAGGTCGAGGGCGCCCTCAGCGCGCTCGACGCGGCCAAGGATCGCGTGCCGCGGCCCTCCCTCGAGCTCGAGGTCCTCCGCGCCCGCCTGCTCGAGTCCCACGGCCTCCTCGCGGCCGCCGAGCAGGTCTGGCAGCAACTCGCCGACCGCGAGCCCGACCGCCCCGAGCTCCAGCGCCAGGCCCAGCGCCTCCGCCGCCGACAGCTCGGCACCCCCCGCCCCCGCCTCGACGAGCTGATGCCCTTCGGCGTCGAGCTGCCCGCGCTCCCCTGACACCCCGCGCCCCCTCACTCCCCAGCCGCCGCCTCGCCCAACCCCAACCTCCCGCCCCGGGGCGGAACGCCCCCCGCCCGCCGCGCCCCCATCTTCAGCGCCACGAACCCACCCCCCAGCTCCTGCCGAGCCAGGAACAGGTTGTGCGCCTGACAAACCACCCGGACGTTGTCGACCGAGTGCGCTCCGCCCTTCGCGAACGCCTCGACGTGATGCAGCTCCAGCCGCCGCGTCTCCCTGCACCGCCCCCCTGGCCCCTCGAAGGTGCACCGCAGCCCATCCCGAGCGACCACTTCCCGCCTGACCTCGGCCGGAATGGCCCGCCCTCGGCCCGCCGGCCTCCGGTCCGGCTCATCGGCCGGGCCCGCTCCGTCCGCCACGGCCACGCTCTCGGCCGCCTCGGCCACCTCATCGACCGACTCGCCGGCCTTGACGACCCGCTCGTCCGTCTCCCGCGCCTCCTTCGCCTTCTTCGACTTTGCCCTGGCCCCCACCCCGAACCGCTGCTTCTTCTTCGCGGCCAGGAAGACGTCCAGCGCCATCTCCAGCAGCGTCTCGTAATCCCCCGACGCGATGCTGTGCCCGGCGATCGCCATCACCTCCTCTAGCTTGGCGGCGACCCGCGCACCGACGGTCACTTGCACTCGATAGCGAGCCTCCGAGAGCGGCTCGACCCGATGCTCCACCTTCGGCCGCTCCAGCGTCAGCTCGTTCGGCCCCGCCTTGTCCTCAGCCGTCACCTGCTTCGCGGTCTTGGCTGCTCCGCCCCGGGACGGCGGCAGCTTGAACACCCGCGCCGGCACATCCGGCCGCGGCGACCACCGAGCCACCAGCTCGGCCAGCTCCCGCTTGCTCTTCCCGGCGGCCTCGGCCAGCCGCTCGCCGACGTTCCGCTCGTCCAGATGCGGCCCGATGACCCTCATCCCGCTCAAGCTCAGCCGCCCGTCGGCCAGCATCGCCCCCATCTGCGGCCACCGCCGCACCCACCCAACGGCTTTCACATAGTTGTAGGCCTTGTCCTCCCCAAAGCCCCACCGCGTCCGACACCACTCGAACAGCGACGAGCTCCCGTCCCGCAGGTGCAGCTCCCTCGCCTCGACCTCGGCCAGCAGCACCACCAGGTTGGCGGTCGTCCGTCGCTCCAGCTCGACCAACTCACCGACCCGACCCAGCAGCCCTTCGTCGGTCCACTTCGCCAGCGTTTCCAAGCCCTTGCTCATCCCGCAGTCCTCCCAATCGAGGCCTGCAGCCTAACACGGGGGTCCCCGTCCCCTCGCAGCACCCCCTGGACGGCCGTTCAGGCCCTCCAGACGACGCGCGACGCCCCCCATCCCTGATCAGCGCGTCGTAGAGCCCGCCAGAGCCCCCACAGCCCCCGCCCAACGGCGACCCTCGATCGCCCAGAATCCGCCCCCGAAATCCGTCAACAACTATTTGCCCTTCCGCCCCATCCCCATGTCGATTTCTCACCCGCCCGCGCTGCCGCCCCGGGACGGCGACCCGGTCTGGGCCTCCCGCCCCGGGACAGCGACTCGCCCTGGGAGTACCGCCCCGGGACGACGCCCGCTCGAACTGTCGCCCCGGAAATTCGACCAGCGCTCCCGCCCCGGGACGACGACCCGCTCGTACTGTCGCCCCGGAACTTCGACCAGCGCTGCCGCCCCAGCGCTCCCGCCCCGGGCCGACGACCCGCCCCTGGGAGTCCCGATCCGCAACTTCGGCCAGCGCTCCCGCCCCGGGACGACGACCCGCCTGCCCACGCCCCGCACCGCTGATAACCCCAGGCTATCACGCCCCAGCTGCCGCACCCCCACCGCCCCCCGCATCCCGCGACCCAGTCCGCGCCACGGGACGCGCAGCGGCCCGGACGCCCCCGTCCGGGCCGATATAGGCCACCCAGCCGCAGCGAAGGCCGGGGTCAAGGGCTTTGTCGTCCGCGAGGAATTGGCCGGCCAGCCGGCCGGCCAAGGGGGAGAAAGCCCTTGATGCCGGCCGCAGCGAAGGCTACCGCGCCCCCTCTCACCGCCTGATGCCGGCCGCAGCGAAGGCTACCGCGCCCCCTCTCACCGCCTGATGCCGGCCGCAGCGAAGGCTACCGCACCCCCACCAACCCCCTCACCGCACCTCAACCCCTCACCCCAACCCTGCCCCGCACCCCGACCCTCCCCCCCCCTCACTCCCCCAACTCCCGCAGCTTCCGCTCCAACCGCCGCACGTCGTCGCCGCCGACGTGGTCCTCGGCGACGCGGCCCTCGGGGTCGATGAGCAGGGTGCGGGGGATGCTGTCGACGCGGTAGGCCGCGCTCACCCAGCCGGTCGCGTCCTGGAGGATGGGCAGGGTCAGGCCGCGGGCGTCGGCGAAGGTGCGCAGGCGGTCGGCGGGCTCGCGGCTGATGGTGACCAGGTGCCACCGGCCGTCCGCCTCGCGGTGCAGGCGCTCGAGATCGGGCAGCTCCTCCTTGCAGGGGCCGCACCAGGTCGCCCAGAAGGCCAGCAGGACGGGCTTGCCGCGCAGCGCCTCGAGGTCGACCTTGGCGCCCGAGCGCACCTCGACCAGCTCGAACGGAGGCGCCGGCTGCCCGAGCGCGACCGCGCCGGACGAGGCGCCGCCGCGGCTGCCGAACCACTGGATCAGCCCCGCCACCGCCAGGAAGACGGCGGCGGCGATGGCGAGCTCGCGGACCCAGTGGGCCGCCCGGGTGGTGCCGTCCTTCATGGCCCCGAAGCTAGGCCCGGGCCACGCTCGCGGCAAGCTCGGCGGCGACGCGGGTCGCGGCGGCCCGATCCAGCTTGCCGTGGCGGCCGCGCGGCAGGGCGTCGACGCGGAGCACCTGCCGCGGTCGCCGGTAGCCCGCCACGTGCGCCTCGGCCCACGCCAGGAACTCGTCCTCGCGCAGCCCGCCCTCGCGCGGCACGACCAGGGCCACCGGACGCTCGCCCAGCCGCGCGTCGGGCAGCCCGACCACCGCCACCTCGGCGACGTCCGGGTGGGCGCGCAGCGCGGCCTCGACCTCGGCCGGAAAGACCGAGAAGCCGCCGACCTTCAGCCGGTCGCGGCTGCGCCCGGCCAGCGAGAAGAACCCGCCCGGCCACACGCGGGCCAGATCCCCGGTGCGGAACCAGCCGTCGGCCCCCGGCCCGCTCGCCGCGCCCTCGTAGCGCCGCAGGACGCCGGGGCCGCGGACCTCTAGCAGCCCCGGCCGTCCCAAGCGCGCCGGGCGCCCGTCCTCGTCCACGGCGCGCGCCTCGAAGCCCGGAAGGACCCGCGTCAGCCGCGGCATCGTCAGGTGCCCGCTCGGCGAGGGCGGATAGACGCGCACGGCCATCGGCCCCGACAGCTCGACCATGCCGTAGACGTCCAGGAAGGCCGCCGTGCCCACCGGACGGCCGCGCAGGCAGGCCGCCGCGCCGCGCCGTTGGAAGCGGCGAGCGCGGTCGGGCGGCATCGCGTCGGCCGAGCTGATCCAAAGCTGGACGTGGCGCAGATCGAAGCCGTCGGCGAGCGGCTCGAGGTCGGCGTACATGGTCGGGACGCCGACGAAGACGTTGGCGCGCGTGGCCTCGAGCGTCTCGAGCACGGCGCGGGGCTCGAAGTGGCCGACGTGGATCGCCTCGACGCCGGCGCACAGGGCGCCGAGCAGGACCGACAGGCCCATCACGTGGGTCAGCGGGAGCGGACACAGGACCCGGTCGCGGTGGGCGCGGGGGCCGGCGGCGGCGCCGACCGGGACCAGGCCCAGGCGGCCCGCTTGACCGACCAGGCCGGCGCTGGTGAGGGCGGCGGCCTTGGGGCGGCCGGTGGTGCCCGAGGTGCACAGGAGGACCGCGACGTCGTCGGGCGCGAGGCGGTCGGTGGGGCCGAGGCGCGCGGTCGGGTGGGCGTCGAGCCAGGCCGCGAGGGCGTCGCTGTCCAGGCGCGGCGGCCGCGGGGCCGGTGAGGCGTCGTCGAGGCCGCCGCGGCCGGGATCGGCGAGCAGGGCGGTGACGCGGGCGGCGGCCAGGACCTCCTCGAGCTCGCCGGGGCGCAGGCGCGGGTTGATCGGCACGGCGACGGCCCCGGCGCGCGCCAGGGCGAGGACGTGGAGCAGGACGTCGAGGCGGTTGTCGACGCAGACGCCGACGTGGGCGCCGGCGGCGTGGCCGTGGGCCTCGTGGGCGGCGGCGAGGCGGGCGACCGCGTCCTCGAGGGCGGCGAAGGTGAGGGTCGGCGGCCCCGAGGTGAGGCCGGGCAGCGGGGCGTCGCCGCGCAGGGCGGGGCGGGCGCCGAAGCGGGCGGCCAGGGTGGCGGTCAGCGCGCCGAGGGAGGCGCCGCGGCCCAGGGCCAGGGCGAGCGATCGGAGGGTCTGGCTCATGGGCGGGACGGTAGCACAGCGGACGGGGTCACGGCGCGCGGGACGGCAGGGCGGCGGCGAGGCGCGGGAAGCGGCGGCCGTAGCCGGGATCGCCGAGGATGGCCTCGACCAGCGCGCGGTCGGCGGGTGGCAGGGCCGAGAGCGTGGCCTGCAGCGACGGGGCGCCGCGGCGGTCGACCTCGGCGAGCCAGTTGGTGGCCCAGAGCCAGGCGTCGGCGAAGGCGCGGCGGTTGGGGAGGCCCGCCGGGTCGGCCGCCTCGGGGTAGAGCGCCAGGAAGTGGGCCTCGAAGATGCGCGTCAGCGTCGGCTCGTCGGCGCGGCGGCGCGGGTCGCCCCACCAGCGGCGCAGATGGCGGGACAGGGGCTTGCGTTCGGCCAGGGCCAGGGCGGCGAGGGCGGCCGGCAGGCGGTCGGGGTTCCGGCGCGCCCAGGCCAGCCACACGGTGGCCCAGACCGTCGTGTCCGAGGTGTGGCGCTTGGCGGCCTTCACCTCGCGCTCCATCAGGTCGAAGAGGATCGGCAGGGGCACGAAGGAGCCCAGGAGGCGGGCGATCCGATAGGTGTTGCTGCGCGCCACCCGCGGCGCGCGCAGGGCGGCCTGGAAGCAGGCGAGGCGCGGCGGGTGCGGGTGATCCTCGGCGGCGGCCCAGCGCTCGAGGCAGGCGAGGTCGGGGGCCGCGACGGTCAGCTCGCGGGTGGCTGCGGCGTGCGCGCCCTGGGCCAGGAGATCGGGGACGGGCAGGGCGGTCTGCATGCGTCCGGGGCCGAAGGGGTCGGCCAGGTTCTGCTCGGCGCGGCTCGGCTCGGGGGCGGGCGCGGGGCCCGGGCGCTCGTCGACGGGCGGCCGGGCCAGGGGGTCGTCGGCGAGCAGCGGGTCGACCCAGTGGCCGCGCGAGCGCAGGGTCGCGCGCAGCTCGGCGTAGTCGGCCAGGGCCCGGGCGAGCGGCGGCGGGAGGCGCTCGAGGGCGTCGAAGGCGGCGTGCTGGCGCGGGGCGGCGTCGCGCAGGACGGAGCGCGGCGGCGGGCCGGGCGGCGAGGGCGGCTCGGGTGCCGGGCGGGGCGGGGCCGCGCGCGGCGGGCGCCACAGGCTGCGATCGAGCTGGATCGACCGGTCCGCCACCGGCTCGGTGACGTCCTCGCAGCGCGGCTCGGGCGAGCCCGCCTCGGCGCCCTCGGGCGCGGGCGCGCACCGGCGGACGAGGGCGCGGCGCACGACCCGCAGCGTCAGGTCGTCGCCGGCGAGCCGGACGTGCAGCGCGTCGGTGGCCGGGTCGTAGCCCTCCATGGCGCGCGCGACCGCCTCGCGCACCTCGGGCCGGGCGAGCAGGCGCCGCAGCTCCGCGGGGCTCAAGTGCTTGGCGGCGGCGCGCCGGAAGGCCACGAGCGCGGGCGCCGTCGCTGGCGGCGCGGCGGGCGTCGCTGGCGACCACACGAGCAGCAGGGCGAGCAGCGCCGGGCCCCACCGGCGCGCGCGTGATGACGTCGTCACGCCCCTTGGGTGCCTCGAACCCGCGTCGAGATCACCTCCGCGGTCGCGATTCGGGTCAGGCCGGCGCGTCCGTGGCGGCGAGGCTCGGGCCCTCGAGCGGCAGATCGACCGTGAAGAGCGCGCCCTGGCCGGGCGCCCCCTCGGCGCGGATGGTGCCCCCGAGGCGCTCGACCAGCTGCCGACAGATCCACAGCCCCAGCCCGAAGCCGCCGTAGTGGCGGGTCGACACGGCGCGCTCGAACCGCCCGAAGATGCGCTCGGTCTGCTCGGCGTCGAGGCCGATGCCGTGATCGCGCACCTCGAGCCGCGCCGCGCCCCCCGCGGCCCGCACGGCCACGTCGATCGGCCGCCCGCGCCCGTACTTCAGCGCGTTGCCCATGAGGTTGCCCACGATCTGCTCGACCCGCGCGCGGTCCCACCGGCCCACCAGGCCGTCCTCGATGGTCGCCGTCACCGCGCACTCGGCCGCGGCGGCCGCGTCCGCCAGCTGGGCGAGCACGTCCCGGACGACCGCGCCGAGCTCGAGCGGCTCGAGCTCGAGGGCCATCTGGTCGGCCTCGAGCCGCTCCACGTCGAGCAGGTCGCCCACCAGGGCTTCGAGCCGCCGCAGCTGCCGCTGCAGCATGTCGACCCGCGGCTCGAGCGCCCGCGCCCCGCCGGCCCGCACCTGCCGCATCAGCGCGTCGGCGCCCAGGCGCAGCGTCGCGAGCGGGGTCCGCAGCTCGTGCGACGCGATGGTCAGGAAGTCGTCGCGCTGGGCGATGGCTTCGCGCGCCTCGCGCATGAGGCGCGCGTTGTCGACGGCGACCGCGGCCCGCCGGGCCAGCTCCTCGGCGAGCGTCTGGTCCTCGGGCCCGTGCCGCCGCCCGGAGTCGGCATAGAAGAGCGTCAGCGCGCCCAGCAGCCGCCCGCGGTGGCGCAGCGGCACGGTGAGCATCGAGCAGAAGGCGAGGTCGCGCATCACCGCGAGGTGCTCGGGCCCGACGGCGACCGCCCGCAGCCAGGCGTCGTCGATGTCCGGGTGGACCGCGCTCTCGCCCGCGGACAGGGCGCACAGGTTCATGTCGGTGCGTTCGGATCGGGCCCACTGCGTCGGCTCGAGGATCGCCTGGCGCCGCGGGTCCTCGTGGGCGCGCGCGACGCGCCGCACCTGCCCGTCGGGCTCCACGACGTCGAAGAAGCCGAAGTCGGCCAGCGCGGGCATGGTGAGCGAGATGACGTTGCCCAGGGTCAGGTCCCACTCGAGCGAGCCCGACAGCACCTCGCCCGCCTCGGCCAGCAGCGTCAGCCGGCGGTGCGCCTGCTCGGCCTCGCGCTGCGCTCGGGCGGCCTCGTCGGCCAGCTCGGCCTGCCGGATCTGCGCGAGGCGCCGCTCGGTCACGTCGAGCAGCGTCCCCAGAAAGCGCAGCGGCCGCCCCTGGAAGAAGAAGGCGCGGCCACGCCCCTGCAGCCAGCGAGTGTCACCGTTGTCGACGACCCGATAGTCCACCTCGTAGTGGTGGTCGCCGTCCGGGTCGAGCGCGCCCTCGATGGCTGCGCGGACCGTCTCGCGGTCGTCCGGGTGGACGGCGGACCAGAAGGTCTCGCGGTCGAGGACCTGGTCGGGCCGCAGCCCGAAGAGCGCGAGGCAGCGCGCGTCGACCTGCATGCGGCCGCTATCGACCTCCCAGTCGAAGATGCCCAGGTCGGCGGACGCCAGCGCCAGTCGGAGCCTATCGGCCGCCAGCAGCGCCGCCTGGTGGGCCTCCTCGGCGCGCCGCCGGCCGTGCACCGCCTCGGTCACCGGCTGCGCGCTGACCAGCACGCCGTCGTCCTCGACGCCGACGGTCCGCACCGGCGCGAACAGCAGGTCGACCAGCAGCGGCGCGTCGGCCCCGTCGTCGGTGGCCTCGACCTCGCGCGCCCAGGTCGGCTCGCGCGTGGCCAGCGCCCGCTCGAGCGACTGCGCGGCCGTCGCGCCGAAGCCGGCGACCCAGGCGTCCAGCGGCGCGTCCGCGGCTCGCGGGCGCAGGGCCGTCCACGCGGCGTTGGCGAACGTCACCGTCAACGCGGGCCCCTGCCCGTAGGCCATGGGCCAGGGCAGCTGGCCCAGGAAGGCGAGCGCGCGATCGAGGTCGCTACGGACCAGCGCGAGGGGCTGTCGGTCGGTGACGGTCACGGAGCCTGCGTGTGGCGAAGTGGCGCGCGGAGCATAGCACCGAGCCCATCGGCGTGCAGCTACGGGCCACGAGGTTCCGGCCCGATGTCACCCTCTGTTATCCTGCCGCCCTCCTGCCACGCGGAGGCGCGCACGATGCATCGGGTCACCACGGGCCTCATCGCCCTCGCCGTCTCAATGCCGGGCCTCACCTGCGACCAGGTCCCGGCGTCGCCCACCGAGGGGGCGCCGGGCGCGCTGGTCGCGCTGGACCTCGAGCCGTTGATCCTCGATCTCGAGCGCGGCGGCTGCGGCGAGGCCAGCCTGCAGATCGGCGACGCGCCGCCCCTGTCGCTGCCCGTCCGCCCGTCCGGGCTCGAGGCGCACGCCGCCGTCCCCGCGCCCGCGGACGGCGCGCTCTCCCTGCGCCTCACCACCGCCGCCTGCGGCGATCACGCGCGGACCGCGCCGGTCGAGCTGGCCGCGCAGGCGGTCACCCCGGCGCGCCCCCGCCTGGACGCGGACACCCTGCGGCTGACGTCCGCGGCCCCCGTCGCCCTGCCCGCCGACGCGCGCTTCGCCGTGACCTGGGCCGACCCGACCCGCGCGCCCGCCGACGTGCCCGCCACCCCGGCCCGCGCGGGCGAGGCCCTGGCCGCGCTGCTGGCGGATCCGGCCGTCGCCTCGGTGGCCCCGTTCACCGCTCGCGCCTCCGCGGCCGACCGCCTGGGAGCCCTCGCCGCGCCCCGCGCCGCTGTCCGCGCCCCGGCGCCCCGCCCGCCGGCCATGTGGCTGGACCTCGACCCCGACGCCGCCGCCGAGGCCCCGCGCCGGCCGGCCGCCGCCGTGGTCCCGGCCTTCCTCTACTACTTCTCGTACTGCGACTGCGCCCGCCCTGCGCCGGGCCGCGCCTTCTCGGCCACCCTGGCGGACGGCCGCGTCCTGACGGGCCGCACCGATCGCTTCGGGATGATCGTCCTGCCCGGCGTCGAGGACGACGACGTCGCCATCGACATGGGCCCGGGCAGCCGCGAGCGCGCCCGAGCCTACCCGTTCGCGCCGGACGCGCCCGGCTTCGAGGCGGCCGTGCTCGAGGCGCTCGCCAGCGCCGACCCCAACGAGCGGCTGACCGCGCTGCTCGACCTGCGCGCGCGCCCGCTGCCCGCGGCCGTCCCGGCGCTCGAGGCGCTGCTCGAGCACCCCGACGTCGCGGCCTGGCTGAACGCAGCCGTGACCCTGTCGCGCCACCCCGAGGCGGCGGACCTGGCGCGCCGCTGGGCGCCGGCCGCCTGGCAGAGCGGGGCCGACGTCGCGCGCGTCGCCGCCATCCTGGGCGGCCTGCGGCAGCCGACGTCGGTGCCCGTGCTCGCCGGGCTGCTGCAAGAGGGCCCGCCGGAGGCGCGGCCCGTGGCGGCCTGGGCGCTGGGCGTCATCGCGTCGCCCGAGGGGCGGCCGGCGCTCGAGGCCGCGCTGCGCTCGGGCGATGCGGCCCTGGCGGACGAGGCGCGCCTCGCGCTCGAGCGGGTCGCGGGGGCCGAGGCGCGCTGATCCGGCCCGCGCGCGCCGACTACTCGAAGACCTCGCTGGCCTTCGCGGTGGCCAGGCGCGCCTCGAGGCGGGCCCAGTCGTCCTTGTTGGCCAGCCAGCGCGTCACGCCGGTCTTCTTGGCGCCCACCCAGAGCTTGCCGCCTTCGATGCGCACCTCGGACAGGTCGCCGAAGGCGTGCACCTTCTTCAGCGGGCCGATGGCGGCCTTGACGACGACCGCGTCCTCGGTCAGCTCGAACCACGGCCGCGTCGCGTACGCCGCGCCCACGATGAGGCAGACGACCGCCGGGAAGAAGCGGATGACGTCGGCGCCCCCACGGACGAGGAGCAGGTTCATCACGACCAGGGCCGCGCCCATGACGAGCAGGAGCACGGTCCAACCCTTGCTGTAGCCGATCCTCATGGCGCGTCGATCTCCAAGTCGAGGGCGGAACCCCGCAGACCATAGCCCAGGCGCGGCGGCCCCGACAGCCTGGCGCGGGTCAGACCGACGCGGCGGCGGGGCGGCGGGTCCGGGGCTTCGGGCGCGTGGGCTCGGGGGCGCGCAGCAGGCCGTCGAGCTCGCCCTGCTGGGCGGCCGCGTCGCGGTAGCCGAGCGCGATGAGGGTGTCGGCGTAGGCGCCGTCGAAGAGCAGGTAGCTGGCGAGGTCCGCGACGCCGGAGCGGTCGCGCAGCAGGCGACGCACGGCCCAGCCCAGGCGCGAGCGCAGGCGACCGGGGGACTCGAGCAGGCGCGCGGCGATGGCGCCGAGGTCCTCGCTGGGGCGGACGTTGACCAGGGTGACCGGGCGGTAGGGGCGGCGGCCGATGTGGACCAGCTCGGCCTGCAGGCGCGCGACCAGCTCGGGGCCGCCGACGCGGGTGGCGGCGGCGAGGACGTCGTTGACGCGGCCGAGGCGGTCGACGTCCCACAGCATGCGGTCGAGGAAGATGCTGTCGAAGAGCTTGCCAGCGAGGTGGCCCCAGCCGGGGAAGACGCCCGGGCGGGGCGCCGCGTCGTGGGTGCTCTTGACCGACAGGGCGAGCAGGCGGTCGGCGCCCAGGCGCAGGGCGGGGCTCAGGGGCGTGTTCTGGCGCAGGCCGCCGTCGCAGTAGAAGACGTCGCCGATGCGGACCGGCGAGAAGAGGAAGGGCAGGGCGGTCGAGGCCAGGACGTGGGACGGCCCGATGGGGGTGCGCAGGGCGGTCAGGGACTCGTCGTTCGGCCACACGGGGGTCGCGAGGCCGTCGTGGTGGTCGACGAAGACGTGGGTGCGGCCGCTGGCGATCTCGGTGGTCGCGACGGCCAGCGCGTCGAGGTGCCGCTCCCGGATGCGGCTGCGCAGGCGCGGCCAGTCGATGGAGCCGGCGATGAGGTGCTGGTAGGGGCCGGTGTCGAACAGCCCCTTGGGCCCCAGGACGCGCGAGAGCGGGCCCATGCTGGCCTTGCGCCCGAGGCGGCCGATGGAGAAGAGCAGGACCCGGTCGACGGTCAGGCCGGACCACAGGGACACCAGCCCCTCGACCGCGTCGCCGCCCATGCCGTGGCTGGCCATGAAGGCCGCGTTGACCGCGCCCACGCTGGCGCCGGTCGCGACCCGCACGCCGTCCAGCACCGCGGGCCGGTGCTCGGCCAGCCACCTCAGGACCCCGACCTCGTAGGCCCCGCGCGCCCCGCCGCCCGACAGCACCAGCCCCAGCTTCGGTTCCGCCGCCATGGGCGGACTATCGCCGCCCCCGTCGCCCGCCGCAAGCCGGGCGCGCGCCGCCGCGATCGGTTAGGCTTGCGCCATGACCTCGACGACCCGCTCGCCCTGCCACGTCCGCCCCGCCACCGCGGCCGACGCCGACCGCCTCGTCGCCAACAACCTGGCGATGGCCCTCGAGACCGAAGGGCTGCGCCTGGACCCCGCGCGCCTGTCGGCCGGCGTCCGCGCCGTGCTCGCCGACCCCGCCAAGGGCCGCTACTTCGTCGCCGAGCGCGACGGCCGCGTCGTCGGCCAGCTGATGGTCACGACCGAGTGGTCGGACTGGCGCGACGGGCGCATCGACTGGATCCAGTCGGTCTACGTCGCCCCGGAGGCGCGGCGCACGGGCGTGTATCGCGCGCTCTACGAGCACCTGCGCGCGCTGGCCGAGGCCGATCCCGAGGTCGTCGGCCTGCGGCTGTACGTCCATCACGACAACACCCGGGCCCAGCAGGTCTACGCGACCCTGGGCATGGCGCGCGCCGAATACGTCGTCTTCGAAGTGGATTTCGTCATCGCCCGCTGACGCCAGGGCCGCGCGCCGGGCGGACGGCGCGTTTGCCGACCGCGCGCTTGCCCGACCCCGCCCGTTGAGCGACGCTGGGTGCGGACCTCGGGCCGACGCGGCCGATCGCGGGCCATCCGCCGTCGCCGCCCAGCTGCCCCAGCCCAGCGCGCCCCAGCGACGACCGCCCGCCCCGGGTGGCTAGCCGCCGTGTCCGCGCGCCGTGCTCTCCGCTCCCCCCGCCCTCCCCCGCAGACAGCGCTCCGCCCACGCCGCCCGCGGCGTCCGGCCCCAGGCTCGGCCGCGCGCCCCGCACGCGACACGGGCACGCGCCGTCGTGCGCGCCGCTCGCGAGGTGCCCCGTGGCCCTGACTCCCGGTGACATCGTTCTGGAACGCTACCGCGTCGACGCGCTCGTGGGCGAGGGCGGCATGGGCAAGGTCTACCGCGCGACCCACGTCCGCACCGGCCAGCAGGTCGCCTTGAAGATCCTGCACGCCGTCTCGAGCGAGGCCGCCGTCCGCTTCGAGCGCGAAGCCTGCCTGATGGCCCGCGTCCGCCATCCCAACGTGGTCACCATCCTCGACTATGGCCGCTGCCCTCAGGGCGCGCCCTGCATCGCGATGGAGCTGGCCACCGGGCAGACCCTCGAGGAGCGCCTCGAGCGGCGCGGGCCCGTCCCGTGGTTCGAGGCCCTCGACGTGCTGCTCGGCGTCCTCGACGGCCTCGAGGCCATCCACCAGGCCGAGCTGCTGCACCGCGATCTCAAGCCGGACAACATCGTCACCTACGAGCAGAGCGGCCTCGAGCGCGTCAAGCTGCTCGACTTCGGCATCGCCGTGTCGCTGCGCGAGACCGACCGCCTGACCCACCAGGGCGACCTCATCGGCACACCGGCCTACATGGCCCCCGAGCAGCTCATCGACGCCGACGTCGACGCCCGCGCCGACCTGTTCTCGGCCGCCCTCATCGCCTACGAGCTGACGACCGGCGCGCTCCCCTTCCCCTCGGGCTCCATCGTCGAGCTCGCGACCCGCGTCCAGCGCCGCGCCCCGGAGCCCGCGACCCCGGCCGGCCTGCCCGAGATCGAGCCCGCCTTCGCCGAGTCCCTGCTACGGGCCCTCGACCCCGACCCCGACGCCCGCTACCCCAACGCCCGCGTCTTCGCCCGCGAGCTGCGCGAGCTCCGCCGCGCCTGCGGCCTGGGCCGTCGCCCGACCGGCGCCTACGGGACCCTGCCTCGCCCCGGCCCCGTCGAGGCCTCCGCCCGCCGCACGCCGCCCCTCGAGCTGCGCCGCACCGAGCCGGGCCAACGCTCCGCCCGCGCCAGCCTCGCCTCGCGCGCGACCCTGCCCTGGGGAACCCTGCCCGACCAAGTCCGCGCCGAGCTCGACCCCGCCCCCGACGGCCGCGCCGCCGCCCGCGCGCGCACTCCGATGCCGGGCCCCGCGGTCCCGGACGCCTGCCGCACCATGGACCTGCCCGCCGCCGGCCGCCGCGTCACCCGCCAGGGCGGCACCACGCGCCTGTTGGTCCTCGGCCGCGCCCCCGTCGCGCGCCTCGACCGCCCCGACGCCCGCGCCTGGCTCGACGGGCTGGTCGCCCCGCGCGGCCGCTCGCTCTACCCGGCGCCCAGCTGGTGGTGCGGCCTCATCGAGACCGACGACCCGGCCGAGCTGACGCACCGCATGCGCGCGCTCCACGCGACCTTCGAACGCACCCTCGGCCCCGACGCGCGCCTCGCCTGCGCTCCGGTCCCGCCCGAGTTCGATCTCTGCCCCGAGCAGCTCGACGGACGCCGCCCGCGCCCGCCGGAGCTCGACCGGCTGGCCTCGCGCCTGCGCTGATCGCCGCCCTGGGACGCTTCAGGGCAGCGGCGGCGGCCGCACCGGCGGACGCGCGCCGATGGACTGCGCGACCTTGCGCACGTAGACGTCCTCGAGCGGATCGGCCACCTGGTCGGCGGCCACGACGCGCAAGACCAGCGCCAGCAGCGCCTGCCGCTGCTCGTCCTCTTCGAAGCGCAGGGCCCGGCACGCGCGGACCAGGTCGAAGCGGTCGGGCTCGAACCGCGTCAGGTGGGTGACCACGGCGGCCGGCAGATTCCCCGGGCCGACGAAGTCCTCGAGGATGGCCTCGATCGCCGCGCCCTCCTGCCGATCGAAGTCCCGATCCGCGTGCGCCGCGCCCAGCAGGATGTCGGCGATGGCGCACAGCTCACGCACGTGCAGGGGCTGGGCCGGGTCTTCGTACGGGTGGGGCATGGGGGGCCTCTCCGGGCGAGTGTGAAATGCCACGAAATCAGGGGTTGAATACGGCGCCCGCCCATCGGCCCGGACGCCGCCCGCGTGCCGCGGCACGGGCACGTCGCGCTGCGGGTCGGAGCGTCGCGCCGCGAATCGAAACTAAACGATCTTGTCGGATCCCGCGCCACTGTGTAAATGCGAACGCCATTCACAACTGTGCACACGCGGGATCCCCATGTTCGCTCGACGCCTGCAGCTCTGCGCCGCCGTCGCCTTGGCCGCCGGGTTCGCCCTGCCAGCCACCGCCTCGGCCGCCCCCCTGGTCGACCACGACGCCGGCATCTGGTTCGACACCTACGGCGACAACACCGGCATCGACACGAACGGCGGTCAGACGACCGGCGTCAAGCTCGACCCCTTCGGGCAGCTGGTCACGCTCGCCCCCGGCTTCGACGCCGGCCAGCTGGCCACCAGCGTCGTCGAGCCGTCCTCGTTCAGCGCCTGGCGGACCATCGACCTGTCGTTCACGGCCTCGGCCACCGCGGACCTCGAGGTCTGGGTGCAGGACGCCGACACCGGCACGACCACCGGCCCGCTGCCGCTCGGCCCGCCCGCGGACCCCTCCTTCGACGCCTCGGCCGACCTGTCGGGCCTCGGCACGTCGGTGCAGCGCGTCCGCGTCCTGGTGAAGCTCGCCCGCACCGGCGCCCTGGCGCCGACGCTGCAGGACCTGCGCGTCACCTGGCAGCCCGAGTCGGTCCTGCAGATCGCCAAGGAGGCCCCCGCCTCCGCCTGCGCCGCCGACACGGTGACCGCCAAGCTCAAGGTGTCGGTCTCGTACGTCGAGGCCAGCAACCTGGTCGTCTGGGAGGCCCTGCCGACCCCCTCGGCCAACCCCTTCGGGCAGGCGGCCCCGCTCACCTTCGTCAGCGCCACCTCCGGCGGCCTGTTCAACGCGGGCGGCCCGCTCGTTATCGGTGACGTCACCGTCCCGGCGGGCGCCGTCTACTGGGTGCTCGGCGACCGGCCCAGCGGCCAGACCTTCGCTTTGTCCTACACCGTCCGCTCGCAGATGGGCACCTTCGACCAGACGGTCTTCTCTGGCGCCGCCCACGCCCAGGCCGACAACGCCGCCCAGGTCGCTTCGGCGACCGTCGGCACCACCATCACCTCGCAGCCCCAGCCCTTCCTGTTCCGCGCCACCACCGGCACCTATCGCCTGTTCGGCAAGGACCACACCGAGGCGGGCGACGTCGTCGGCTTCACCCTGTCGGGCGGCAACTACAACGTCTGGCCGGGCACCTGCGGCGAGACCTACTTCCAGGCCGTCCTGGTCGAGGACGTCAGCGGCCTCGTCGACCCGGCCGCCACCGACCCCGCCTTCTCCGGCGGCGCCGCCTTCGACACCCCGCCCGGCCTGCACGCCATCACGGGCGGCGGCGTCTACACGGCCACCGCCACCACCGTGAACGGCGTCGCCGTCCCCGCCCACAGCATCTACTGGGATCTCGGCCACCTCGCCGTCGGCGCCAAGTTCAACGTCGGCTACGCGGTCGATCTGAAGGCCGGCCAGCCCGACGGCCCGCTGTACGACGGCCAGTCCCTGCACACCTCGGCCACCCTGGCCTCTGGCCACGCCCCCGAGCAGGTCGTCCGCCCGCAGGAGATCGTCATCGGCGTCCCCGACGACCCCAGCGGCGCCTTCGCCAAGGGCGACAAGATCCGCGGCGTCGCCAGCGTCTCGGCCGGCAACGACAACGCCTTCATGACCATCGGCTACGGCGACACGCTGCCCTGGCTGCTCCGCACCGCCAACACCGGCGCCTCGGCCCTGAACGACGTGCTGATGGTCGACAAGATCCCCGCCGGCACCCGCTTCGTCAGCGCCTTTTTGCCCACCTCGGCCGCCGGCACCGTCCACTACCACACCGGCGGCGCCGCCAACGACGACCAGACCCCGCCCGACCTCGACGCCGCCACGGGCGTCCTCGGCGCCGGCTGGACCACCACGCCCCCCGCCGACGCCTCCACCGTCACCTGGGTCGCCTTCCGCGTCCCCACCCTGGCCTCGCCCTACTTCCCCGACGGCGTGACGCCCTCCGACGTCGTCGCCGAGCTGACGACCCAGGTCCTCCCGCCCGCCGACGGCTGCCCCGAGACCACGCTCACCAACCGCGGCCTCTTCTTCGCCTACGCCTACACGCCCTTCGGCGAGACCACGCCCGAGGCCATCGCCGGCGGCCCCATCACGACCTCCGAGGTCGAGCCCGTCGTCGTCGTCCCGACCGTCCCCAGCTTCGCCTCGACCCACATCGTCGCGAGCCCCAGCACCGTCGTCGCCGGCCAGAGCGTCACCCACACCCTGTCCATCCCCAACGCCCGCCCCACCGGCGGCCCCGTCGACCAGGCGACCCAGGTCGAGGCGACCATCCCCATGCCCACGCTGCAGGTCAACGGCGCCTCGCAGCCCCTCAGCCCCACGAACGTCACCGCCCCCGGCGGCCAGATCGACCTCACCGGGCTCCCCGGCGCCCTGGTGGTCCGCTGGCCGTCCATCGCGCCCAACCAGACCCGCACGGTCACCTTCGACCTGGCGGTCCCCAAGGGCGTCATCGACGGCACGACCTTCACCACCAGCGCCACGGTCGTCGGCCACGACGACGTCTGCGGCGTCGTGACCGGCTCGGCCGCGCGGCAGGTCAAGGTCCAGGCGACCCCCTACCTGGCCGTCACCAAGCAGGTCGACCTGTCGCTGGCCGGCCCGGGACAGGACATCAACTACACCCTGGGCTACCGCAACAGCGGCAACGCCCCGTCGACGCGCACCTGGATCGTCGACCGCGTCCCCAGCACCGTCGCCTTCCACTCGGCCGAGATCCCGGCCAACGGCGCCCAGGTCTGGTTCAGCGACGACACCCCGCCCTTCGACGCCGCCAACCCGACCACCGCCGGCCTGCCCGACGCGCTCATCCCCGGCTTCGCCTTCAGCGACGCCGTCATCCAGGCCCACTTCGTCCAGGGCTCCGTCTCGAACGGCCGCGTCGTCTCGCCCTACGGCGCCGCGACCACCTGGATCGCCTGGCTGGTCGACGACCCCGCCCTCACCCCGCCGCAGCTCGTCACCGACCAGCTCCAGCAGGTCCGCTTCCGCGTCACGACGCTCGAGGTCGCCCAGGGCACCGTGGCCACCAACGAGGCCGCCATCCTGTCCAAGGAGCTGCTCCAGAGCGTCGGCAACCAGGCGCGCACCGTCATCTCCCCCGAGCCGTCGCTGGTCATCGCGGTCGACTCGCCTGACGTCGTCGGCGCCGGCGAGCCGTTCCAGTACGTCCTCACCTACGTCAACGACTCGTCGAACCCCGACACCTCCGTCGTGATCTCCCTGACGCTGCCCGACGGCGTCTTCTACGCGGGCACGTCGACCCACACGCTCAACGCGGCCGCCCAGGCCGAGCACGGCGGCAACGTCCCGATGACGCCCACCGTCTCCAACGGCGGCCAGACCCTCACCTGGATCGTCACCGACGCGCTGGGCGGGCCGCTCGGCCAACTCGAGGGCGGCGCCTTCGTCGTGGACGTCGCGGTCGAAGCCGGCACCCCGTCGGGCACCTTCGTCACCGCCGTGGCCCAGGGCAACGCGACCAACGACGTCGGCGCGGTCGAGGTCTACGCCTCGACGACCACCCTGGTCGAGAACCCCGACCTCGGCCTCGACCTCCTGGTCGACGACGCCGCGCCGCGCGCCGGCGAGACCGTCACCTTCACCGTGTCGCTGGTCAACGGCGGCGCCAACCGCGCCCAGGGCGTGTCGCTGACCGCGCAGCTGCCGGCCGGCCTCACCTACGTGCCGGGCACGACCCAGCTGGCGACCCCGGGGTGGGGCCTGGTCCCCGCCAGCGAGCCGACCGTCTCGGGCGGCACCCTCACCTGGTCGCTCGCGGCCGGCAACGCCCTGACCCGTCCGCCCAGCGCCCCCGGTGTCTTCCCCGGCGCCACTGGCCCCGTGCTGCTGGTCATCAAGGCGACCGTCGGCGCCTCGGTGGCGCCCGGCACGACGTTGCAGACCTGCGCCACGGTCGCGGCCACCACCGCCGAGGAGGGGCTGCTGCCCAACGACGACTGCGTGGACGTCCGCACGCCGCTGCCCGACGTCTACGTGACCAAGGCCGCGCCCGCGACCGCCAAGCCCGGCGACAAGATCGCGCTGACGCTGACCTACGGCAACCACAACAACGAGCACGCGGCCGGCGTCGTGCTGATCGACCGCCTGGCCGACGGCCCGGTGCCGGCGGGCGACGGCGCCGTCGACGTCCGCTACGTCTCGCACGTGGTGGGCGCGGGCGAGGTCGCCTGGTTCTCCAGCGCCCCGCCGACCGGCGCCCTGCCGGCCTTCGACGCGGCCGACCCGGCGGCGGACGGCTGGAGCCAGAGCCCCGGCGCGCTGGGCGGCCCGGTCACGCACGTGGCCTTCGTCGTCGGCGCCCTGCCGGCCTACGCGCCGCCGCGCACCATCGTCGTCGAGGTCGAGCTGGTCGACCCGGCGACCGGCCTGCCGCCGCAGCCGGGCAGCGCCTTCGAGGGCTGCGCGACCATCTCGGCCACCACGCAGGACGACGACCCCAGCAACCACGAGGCCTGCGCGACCACCCAGACCCCCGGCATCGATCTGTCGCTGTCGGCCCTGTGCGAGCCGCCGGGCGCCGAGCCGGGCCTGCTGCCCGGACAGATCTGGCGCGTGACGCTGGCCTACGCCAACACCGGCACCACCACGGCCTACGGCGTGCGCCTCGGCGCCGAGCTGCCGGCCACGGCCGAGCTGGTCGCGCTCGAGGGCGACGTCGTGGCCCTGGTCGACGCGGCCGGCCAGCAGGTCGGCCCGGTGGACGTCGCCGGCCAGCGCCTGCAGGGCGTGGTGCCGGTCACCTTCGACGGCGACGGCTGGGTGCTGGGCGCGCTCGACGAGGCCAGCCCGCTGTACTACCGCAAGATCGGCCTGCGCAGCGGCGACCGCGGCCAGCTGGTCCTGACCCTGAAGGTGGGCGAGGCCGTCGCCTCGGGCGCGCAGCTGGTCGGCGCCGGCGCGGTCGCCACGGACTACCGCTTCGACTGGGTCCCTGGCGATCCGGTCGAGGAGGTCACCGCCAACAACCAGGGGTCGTGCGGCACGACCGTCTGGCGCGCCGACCCGTTCCTGGTCAAGCACGCCCGCGTCACCGGCGACGCGCAGGCCAGCTCGGTCGGCGCCGGCGAGCGCATCGACTACCGGCTCGAGTACGGCAACGCCGGACAGTTCGTGGCGGCCGGGACCGTCATCGAGGACACCCTGCCGGCCGGGACCGCCTACGTCGTGGGCAGCCTGACCAACGTGCCCGAGGGCGCGACGGTCGAGTTCGCCGGCGCGGCCGGCTACGGCTACCAGCCGGTCGGCGCCAGCGGGACGCCCGACCCCGAGGTCAAGGCGCTGCGCATCGTGTGGCAGGACGCGCTGCCCGCGCCGGCCAACGCCATCTTCACGCAGGACTCGGCCCTGGACTTCCAGGCGGGCGTCCATGACGGCACGGCGGCCAGCGTCGCCTACGACGCCGCCATCGCGACCGGCGCCCCGTCCGGCGCCCTGCCGACCTACACGACCGAGGTCATCCCGGGCGAGGGCGAGGGCCAGATCCTGGCCTGGCAGAAGCTGGTCATGCAGACCGTGGTCCCGGCGACCGCCGACCCGATGGCCTCGGGCAAGTTCACCGTGACGGTGCTCGACGCGGCCACCGGCGAGCCCATCGAGGGCTACGTCGACCTCGCCCCCGACAAGTCGGGCGCCATCGATCTGTCGGATCTGGACCCGCAGGCCGTCCCCGCCATCCGCCTGCGCGCCACGTTCCCGGCCGTCGGCGGCCTCATCTGCCAGGCCGAGCTGCTGCAGACGCCCATCGCACCCAAGGGGCTGCCGATGCCGCTGCCCGCGCTCGTTCAGGCGGTCAACGGCGCCGGCGACCTCGCCGGCCTCACCGTGCTCGAGGGCAACGTCATCACCCCCGCCGTGTGGACGAAGTCCGGGGACGGCTGGGTGACCAGCGTCATCGAGACCGGCTACGAGCAGGCCAGCGCCAACTTCATCAACGCCGAGGGCACCGTCCTCGGCTACGTGCTCGGGGGCGGGCCCGCCGTCTGGCACGTCTGGACGCCCGACGCCGCCGCCCCCGGCGGCTGGGCCGCGGCGACGCTGGACTTCCCCGGCGCGACGAGCGTCAACGCGCAAGCGCTGCTCGACGGCGACATCATCATCGGGACGGCTTACGTGGGGGGCGACTCGGCCACGGCCTGGGTGCCGGCGGCCGATGGCTCGGGCGAGTGGACCCCGACGGCGCTGGACTCGGGTTCCGGCCTGAACAACAAGCTGCTGGTGGGCTGGAACCCCCAGGGTGACGCGCTGGTGACCGAGTACACCACCTGGAGCGACCGGACCACCTGGGCCTTCCACCGCGACGGAGACCAGTACACGGCGCACCAGGTGACCGGGGCCACGAACGCGATCGACATCTCGCCGGCCCGGACGGTCATCGCCAACGCCGGCAACGCCGCGCCGCGGGCCTTCAAGTGGGACGGCCAGGCCTACACCGAGCTGGCGCTCGAGGTGCCGGCTGGCGCCACCTTCCTCAGCCTGCAGTCCATCTCCGACACCGAGGTCATCGTGGGCACGGGGTCCGTCGGCGGCGCGAATCGCTCGGTCCTGTACCTGCCCCAGGGCGACGGCTGGGAGCTCGTCGAGCTCGGCGCGCCCGGCCCCTCGTTCACCATCGAGCACGTGGACGCACAGGGCCTGGCCTACGGCTATTACTACGACGTCAACTGGGTCCCGTTCTCGGGCGTCTGGATGCCCGACGCCGGTGCGCCGAGCGGCTACACGTTCGTCGCGCTGCCGGACAGCGACGCGCTCAACTACCGCATGTACGACGTCGTGGGCGGCACCTCGGTCGTCGCGGGCGTGACCAACGGGGTGAACGGCAACGGCCTCGAGCTGTGGCGGGCCGACGCCGCCAGCGGGACGATCGCGGGCCCGGTCGTCGTCGCGGACGGCGCGCGCGTCCAGACCACCGCGCTGCGGGATGGCGTCGCCTACGGAATCGTCCAGACCTCCGTCACCGAGTCCGAGACCTACGCCTGGTCCCTCCAGGCCGACGGCTCCCTCACCGAGACCGCGATCCCCGACCTGGGAGACGTGTACGAGTTCCCGGTCCAGCCCAGCTTCGGCACGTCGTCGGGCGTGGTGGTCGGCACCGCGCAGACCTTGTTCTCCAGCGAGGTCGGCGTCGTCCTGACGGCCGATCCGGGCGCCGAGGGCGGCTGGGCGATGCAGATCCTGCCGTCGCTCGGCGGCGACTACCTCACCCCGCTGCACCTCACCCGCAGCGGCCTCATCCTGGCGGTCGGCACCGACGCGGTCGGATCCAACGAGTACGGCGTGCTGGTGCCCGACGCGACGCAGCCCAGCGGCTACCGGATGGTCCCGCTCACCGCCAACGAGGAGGCGTTCTTCGCCATCGACCACCTCTCCGAGAGCGGCATCCTGGTCGGCTTCGGCTATGACGCGGTCGGCCAGCAGCAGTACCACGCCTGGGTGCCGAACGCCGCGCTGACCGAGTGGGTGCGCGTGCCCTTCCCGGCCGGCTACGGCTTCATGCAGCTGGCCGACAGCGGCGCCATCTGGACCAAGGGGCTCGACGGCTTCGCGGCCCTGCTGCCCCACACCGGCGGGATGGAGGTCGTCTACGCGAGCGACCTGATGGGCGAGGGCGCGAACTTCTACTTCAGCGCGCAGGTGGGCATCGCCGTCGTACGCCGCGTCCTGGCCGACGGCACCGCCGAGCAGGCCGTCTACTACGGCAACCCCTCGCGCGACCCGAGCGTGGCCGAGCTGCAGCTGCCGGCCCCGGCCGGCCCCACGACCAAGTTCGTCGGCGCCAACTCGCACGGCGCGCTGCTGGGCCTGACCCCGGTCGGCGGCGACCAGCTCGAGTTCGGGCTGTGGATCCCGACCGACGCCTCGCTCGCCGAGTACACCTACGTCCCGGTCCTGACCGCCCCCGACGGCGCCGTCCTCGTGCAGCACGTCGGCGACTCGTACACCCTGGCCGGCTTCGCCGAGATCGACGGCGTCAAGGTGGCTGTCGCGTGGCTGCCCGACGACCCCAAGCACCCGACGTCGTGGATCATGAGCGTCGTGCCGTTGGCTCCCAACAGCTTCGGGGCCACGGTGACGGCGGTCGGCGAGACCGGCTACCTGATCGGGACGGCCAACTACAAGGGCTACAACCAGCCGACGCTGTGGGTCCCCGACGCCTCGGACCCCTCCGGCTGGGCCTCGATGCCCTACCCCCTGTCGCCCAACCAGCTGACGGGCAACGCCATCCTCGCCATGGCCTCCGAGGAAGCCGGCTACCACTTCGCCGGCTGCGACGTGAAGCCCTCGGCGCGCCTCGACGCCTGGCGCGTGTCCTACCGCACCGACCGCAACCCGTCGGTCGCCTTCCAGGCCGAGGTGCTCGACCTGTGCCAGGCGACCATCACCAACACGGCCGACATCGTCACCACCACCCCCGAGGTGACCTCCGACAACAACGTCGGCGCGGCCACCCTGCCGGTGCGGACCAGCGATCTGTCGGTCGCCGTCACCGCGGACAAGTCGATCGTCGCCGAGGGCGAGACGGTCGCGCTGACCGTCACCTGGGCCAACGCCGGCCCCAGCGCCGCCCGCGACGCCCGCGTCGCGCTGGCGCTGCCCACCGGCTTCCAGCTGGCCTCGGCCTCGCCGATGCCGGTGACGGGCACCGACGGCCGCCTCACCTGGGTGCTGGGCGACCTGCCGGCCGCCCAGGGCGGGCAGGCGCAGCTGACGCTGGTCGAGAGCGGCGCCGCGCCCGACGAGCCGCTGGCCGTGGTGGCCGAGGCCCTGACGAGCAGCATCGACTGCAAGGTCGGCAACGACACCGTCGCGCAGACGCTGGTCAAGGGCGCCTGGCCCAACCTGGCGGTGACGCTGACCGGCCCCGCGACCCTCCGCGTCGGCGAGGCCGCCGAGTTCACGGCGACCCTGGTCAACGACGGCAACGCCGTCGCCGAGGACGTCGTCCACGAGCTGGTCCTGCCGGCCGGCTTCACCCTGCAGGCCCTCGATCCGGCGGCGGACGGCCAGAGCGGCCAGACGCTGACCTGGAACGTCGGGGACCTGCAGCCGGGCGCCGGCGGCACCGTGACCTTCTCGCTGCTGGCGACCGACTGCGACGCCGTGGGCGCCAAGGCCGACATCCTCGCCTCGGCGACCACGAGCAGCACCGAGACCAACGTCGTCGACAACGGCGCCGTCAAGACGGCCATCCTGCTCGAGCCGCTGGGCGCGCTGTCGGCGCAGGCCTTCGCCAACCGCGCGACCGCCGAGGCAGGCGACGAGGTCATCTACACGATGCTGGTGACCAACACCGGCGCCGCCTCGGTGGCGGCCGCGACGGCCACGGCGGCCATCCCGGCGCACGCGACCTACGTGCCGGGCTCGGCCTCGGCCGGCGGCGTCCTTGGCGGTGGAGAGGTGGCCTGGACCCTGGGCACCCTCGAGCCGGGCGCGGTCGCGGCCCTGACCTGGCGCGTCGTCGCCACCGGCGAAGGCGATCTGCAGGGCCTGGTCGGCGCGGCCGGCGAGGGCGCCTGCCCCGTGGAGGCCCCGCTCGAGGGCACCCAGCTGACCGGCCCGGGTGTGCACCTGGTCAAGTCGGCCCAGGTGCCGTCGCTGTGCCCGTCCGCGGGCGGCGCCGTGACCTGGACCCTGACCCTGGCCAACACGGCCGCCACCGCCGCCAGCGACGTCGTGGTGACCGACCAGGTCCCGGCCGGCATGGCCTACGTGCCCGGCAGCGTCTTCGGCGCCGGCGCGTCGGCGGCCTCGGCCCCCAGCCTGGTCTGGAACGTGGGCACCCTGGCGCCGGGCGCGGGCCTGACCCTGGGCTACCAGGCGACGGTCGCGGGCGGCGCCGGCAAGGTGCTGACCAACCAGGCCCAGATCGCCGTGGGGGACGCCAAGTGGGCCTCGTCGACGGCGGCGGTCCTGAACGACTGCACGCGCGTGCTGACCCTGGCCAAGGCCTGGACGGCGGCCTGCGTGCAGCCGGGCGAGCTGGTCACCGTGACGCTGCAGGCGCGCAACGGCGGGACCTCCCCGCTGACGGGCGTCTCGGTCACCGACCAGGTGCCGGCCGGGATGGCGTTCGTGAGCGCCTCGGGCGAGCACGTCCACGACCCCGAGAGCGATGCCGTGACCTTCACGGTGCCGAGCCTGGCCGGCGGCCAGACGGCGACCCTGACGCTGACGCTGCAGGCGACCGCCGGGGCCGGCGAGGTGACCGCCAACCGGGCCAGCGCGACCGCCAAGGGGCTGCAGCCGGTGGTGTCCAACCAGGTGGCCGGCGTGGCGCTGGTGTGTGACGACGGCAACGCCTGCACGGTCGACACCTGCAGCCCGACGCTGGGCTGCGTGTTCAAGCCGGCCCAGGACGGGACGGCCTGCGACGACGGCGACGCTTGCACGCTGGCCGACAGCTGCCAGGCGGGGGCCTGCGTGGGCGCCGAGCCGGTGGTGTGCGAGGCGCTGGACCAGTGCCACACGGCGGGCGTGTGCGACCCGGCTACTGGCGTCTGCTCGAACCCGGCGGTCGAAGACGGGGTGGCCTGCGACGACGGCGACCTGTGCACCGTCGGCGAGGCCTGCTGGGCGGGCGAGTGCGGCCAATCGGAGCCGGTCGAGTGCGTCGCCAGCGACGACTGCCACGAGGTGGTCGGCTGCGACGCTCAGACCGGAGAGTGCCTCGAGAAGGCTCGGGACGACGGCGCCAGCTGCGACGACGGCGACCTGTGCACGACGGTGGACGCCTGCTCGAGCGGCGTGTGCGTCGGCCAGGCGCCGGTCGAGTGCGTGGCGGCCAGCGCCTGCCACGTGCCGGGCACCTGCGACCCGGAGACCGGGATGTGCGACGACCCGGCAGCCCCGGCAGGGACGGCCTGCGACGACGGTGACCTGTGCACGACCGTCGACACCTGCGACGGCGAGGGCGCCTGCGTCGGCGTCGAGCCGGTGGTGTGCGAGGCGCTGGACCCCTGCCACCTGGCGGGCACCTGCAACCCGGCGACGGGCGTGTGCGACAACCCGGTCGCGCCGGGGGACAGCCCGGTCGCGCTGACCCTGACCGACGTGGGCTCGCTGGGCGGCAGCGACGGCGCCATCACGGCGGCCAACGACGCCGGCCAGTTCGTCGGCTGGGCGACCACCGCCGAGGGCGACGAGCACGCGGCGCTGTGGACCGAGGACGGCGGCCTGGTCGACCTCCACGCCGAGCTGGACCTGGGCGACGGCGACAGCCGGGCCATCGGCGTCGGCGAGGGCGGCCACGTGCTGCTGGCCCTCGCCATCGAGGGCGGGGCCAAGCTGCTGCTGCGCGCGCCCGACGGGGCGGCGACCGAGCTGTGGGCGGTGGCCAACCTGGCCCCGACCGTGTTCGGGCCCAATGAAGGCGGCCTGGTGGCCGGTGCTGGCATCGACGGTCTCTTCGTCGGCGACGTGGCGGGCGCGCAGGCCATCGAGCTGCCCGAGGGCGCCACCGCGGCCACGCTGGTCGGGCTGAACGATCAGGATCAGGTCGCCGGCTCCTTCTCCGAGGACGGCAGCGTCCAGACCTTCATCTGGACCGTCGACGGCGGGGTCCTGTTCGCTCCGACCCAGGCGGGCGAGGACGCCGAGGCGGTGGGCCTCAACGGCGCCGGCCAGGTCGCCGGGACCTGGAGCGACGCGACGACCGCCAAGCTCTTCGTCTGGACGCCGGGCGGCGACTTCACGCTCCTCGAGGGCCCGGAGTCCCCCTACGCCCTCGGCATCGGCGAAGGCGGCCACGTCATCGGCGGCTACTACGACGGCGTCACCGGGGGCGGGATCGTCTGGGCGCCGGGCGACGCCGAGGTCACCGACCTGGGCTCGCTGGGCGGCGGGGAGCTCACCCCCGTCGCCGTCAACGCCCAGGGCCACGTGGTCGGCTACGCCGAGACCGCCTGGGGCGCCGTGCACGCCTTCGGCTGGAGCGCCTCGAGCGGCCTCGAGGGCCTGGGCGCGCTGGGCGGCGACCTGTCGCGCGCCTTCGCCATCAACGACGCCGGCCATGCGCTCGGCCACAGCAAGGACGCCGCCGGAAACATCCGCGCCTTCCTGTGGTCCGCCGAGCGCGGCTTCGAGGACCTGGGCAGCCTGGGGGGCAACACCAGCACGCCCTTCGGCCTCACCGCGGCCGGCCAGGTCTACGGACGGGCGGGCGCCAAGGCCGGGGTGACGCGCGGCTTCGTCTCGTCGGTCCCGACCTCGGCCTGCATCTACTGCCCCGAGGACACCACGCCGCCGACCCTGGTGTGCCCGACCCTGTCGGGCGCGCTCGAGTGCGTGGCGGGCGGCGCCAGCGCGACCCTGCCCGCGCCGACCACCTGGGACGCCTGCGGCCAGCCGGTCGAGGTCGGCGTCGGCGCGCCCGAGACCTACCCGGTCGGGGCGACCCCGGTCGTGTTCACGGCGACCGACAGCGAGGGCAACGCCACCAGCTGCACGACGACCGTCCTGGTCGCCGACACGCTGCCGCCGACCCTGACCTGCCCGGCGCCGGCGATGGTCGAGCCCGACGACGCCTGCGGCGGCACGGCCGTCGACGTCTTCGCCACCGCCGACGACCTGTGCGACGGCACCTCGGTGACCCTGTTCAGCGACGCGCCGGCCTTGTTCCCGGTGGGCGAGACGACGGTGACCTTCACGGCGGTGGACGCCGCCGGCCACCTGGCCACCTGCCAGACCAAGGTCATCGTGCAGGCGCAGCCTCAGCTGACCCTGACCTGCGAGCCCGAGCTCGCGCTCGAGGCCCCGGCCGACGCCTGCGGCGTGGTCGAGACGCTCTCGGCGCAGCTCACCGACGGCTGCACCGGCGTCATGGAGACCTTCGTCGAGACCAAGGCCTACCCGGTCGGCACCTCGACGGTCTCCTTCGACGCCGAGGGCTCGGACGGCGCGACCGCCACCTGCGCGACCCAGGTCGTGGTCGCCGACGTCACCCCCCCGGTGGCGGCCTGCAACCACGAGGTCAGCGTGTCGCTGACGGCGGCCCAGCCCAGCCGGACCTTCCTCGCCACGGCGACCGACGCCTGCACGGCCACGGTCGAGGTGAAGGACCTGTCCTGCACCACGGTCGACGCCAACGGCGACGAGGTCGCGGTCGAGGACTGCGCGTCCGTCGACGGCGCGGCCGTGACCCTCGCGCCGCGCGGCGTCGAGGGCGCGACCGTGCGCTGGACGGTCGTGGCGACCGACCCCTCGGGCAACCCGCACGAGGCCGTGTGCGAGACCACGGTCACGGCCGAGCCCGAGCCCGCCCCGCTCGACGACGCCATCCGCGCCATGGGCGGCGGCGGCTGCGACGCGGGCGGCTCCAGCCGGCCCCTGGCGGCCCTGCTCGGCGCCCTGGCGGCCCTGGCCTTCCTGGCCCTGCGCCGCCGCGCGCGTTCGTAGCGACGACCCGCCGGACCCCCTTGGGGGGTGGTGCCAGACCACCCCCGAGGGGGTCCGACCCCCTTGGGGGGTGGTCTGACACCACCCCCGCAGCTTCGCTGGCTCGCCTCAGGCGGCTCGAGACCCGCTCCCGAGCTCCGCTGGCCCATCCGGGGCGGTGCGCACCCACCCCTTGCGCCTCGCGCGGCCCACCTGGGGCGGTGCGCACCCACCCCTTGCGCCTCGCGCGGCCCACCTGGGGCGGTGCGCACCCACCCCTTGCGCCTCGCGCGGCCCATCCGGGGCGGTGCGCACCCACCCCTTGTGCCTCGCGCCGGCGCTATGGACCGCGCCGGCCATGCCGGCGCTATGGACCGCGCCGACCATGCCGGCGCTATGGACCGACCTCGCGATGGCCCTCAGCCCGCGTCGCTCGCCCTTTCCCAGACCCGTCGGCCCCGCTACCCTGCCGAGCCCACCTCCTCCCGGCGCCCGGAGCCCCACGATGGCCGACTCGACCGCCCTGCTCGACCGCCCTCCCTTCGTCACCTCGGCCTCGGTCGGTGACCCCAGCCGCTTCGTCCCCTTCGACGCGTTGGTCGACGCGCTGAGGACGCGCCCGGCCCCGCCGACCACCCACGGCACCCTGGCGGCCCTGGTCCGCCGCGCCGGCGAGGACGGCCGCCGCGAGTACCCGCAGCGCTCCCTGCTCACGCCCGAGGACGGCCTGCCGGGCGACAAGTGGGGGCGCGGCAAGCGCAAGCTCGACGCCCAGCTCACCGTGATGGACCACGGCGTCGCGACCCTCATCGCCAACGGCCAGCCGCTGGGCCTGTTCGGCGACCAGCTCTACCTCGACCTCGATCTGTCGCGCGCCAACCTGCCGCACGGCAGCCGCGTCCGCATCGGCGCGGCCGAGCTGGTCGTGACCCCCGAGCCCCACGACGGCTGCCGCAAGTTCCTCGACCGCTTCGGCAAGGACGCCCTGCGCTTCACCGCCAGCCCCGACCTGCGCCCCCTCAACCTGCGCGGCATCCACCTGCGGGTCGCCCGCGCCGGCGAGGTGGCCCTCGGCGACCCGGTCGAGGTCCTCTCGCGCGGCTGAGGGACCGCCGGGCCGTCAGAAGGGCAGGGCCAGATCGGCCGGAACCTCGCCGCCCTCGGCGAACAAGGTCGCGTACTCGACGATGTTGCGCAGCTCGCGCACGTTGCCCGGCCACGCGTGCGCCCGCAGGCGCGCCAGGAACCCGGCCGACAGCCGCACCGGCGCCTCGCCCCGGTCTTCGGCGAAGGCCCGCGTGAAGCTCTCGACCAGCGCCGGCAGATCCTCCATGCGCTCGCGCAGCGGCGGCAGGCGCAGCGTCACCGTGTTCAGCCGGTAGAGCAGATCCTCGCGGAAGCGCCCGGCCGCCACCTCGGCCGCCAGATCCCGGTTGGTCGCCGCCACGATGCGCACGTCGACCGAGACGGTGCGCGACGCGCCGACCGGCGTGACCTGGCTGGTCTCGAGCACCCGCAGCAGGCGCACCTGCACGTCGGGCGAGACCTCGCCGATCTCGTCGAGGAACAGCGTCCCCCCGTGCGCCAGCTCGAAGTGCCCGCGCCGGTCCTTCACCGCCCCCGTGAACGCCCCGCGCACGTGCCCGAACAGCTCGCTCTCGATGAGGTTCGGCGGGATGGCGCCGCAGTTGATGGCGACGAACGGCCCCTCGCGCCGCGGCCCGCTGTAGTGCAGCGCTCGCGCGACCAGCTCCTTGCCGGTCCCCGACTCGCCGACCACCAGCACGGTGATCTTGCGGTCGACCACCCGATCGACCTGCGCCAGCACGTCCCGCATCGCCGCCGACCCGTGCACGATCTGGTCGTAGCGATGCCGCAGCCGCGTCTGCCGCCGCTCGGCCTCTGCCACCCGCTCGGCCTGCTCGCGCCGCGCCGCCTCCTGCAGCAGCCGCGCCCGCGTCCGCGTCAGATCCGCCTCGGCGTTGCGCCGCAGCCGCTCGATCTCGTCGACCTGCAGGTGGTGCTGGATGGCCATCGCCGCCAGGTCCGCCAGGCCCCCCAGCAGCCGCTCCCCGGCCGCCCGCCCCGCGCCCCCGTCCGCCGCCCGCTCGCCCGCCGCGCTCAACACCAGCGCCCCGACCACCGCGTCGCCGTACGTCAGCGGCAGCGCCAGGTGCGCCCCCTCCGCGGCCGCCGCCCGCGTCGCGCCCACCCGCTCGAGCAGCGCCCCGTGGTCCGCCCCCGCGTCGGGCACCCGCCCCGGCCGCCGCGCCGCCACCCGCGCGAACCGCCCCGCCTGCCGCGCGAACAGCGTCGCCTGCGCCCACCCCGGCTGCTGCAGCGCCGCGTCCAGCACCGCCTCCACCGCCCCGGTCAGGCTCGGCGCCCGCGCCAGCGCGTGCGTCACCGCCAACAGCGCCGTCAGCTCCCGCGCCGCCTCGCCCTCGGCCGCCCCCGCCGCCAGCCGCGCCCCCAGCCGCAGCCCCAGCCGCTGCTCGGCCTCGCGCAGCAGCTCCGCGTGCAGCGGCAGCGCCAGGAACGCCCCCCGCGCCTCGGCGTCCAGATCCTCGGCCTGCCGCGCCAGCTCCGCCGCCGCCTCCTCCAGCACCCGGTCGGCCTCCGCCGCCTCGCCCAGCGCCAGCAGCACCCGCGCCCGCACGAACAGCACCTCGACCACCCCCTCGCGCACCTCGCGCGACGCCCCCTCGAGCAGCCCGCCCGCCCGCTCGCAGCACGCCCGCGCCGCCTCGCGCTCGCCCGCCGCCAGCCGCAGCCGCCCGCGCCGCGCCTCGGCCAGCGCCCGCTCGTGGGGCGCCCCCGGCAGCCGCGCCGCCCGCTCCAGCGCCGCCTCCGCCCGCTCCCGCGCCTCCCGCGTCCCCTCGGCCAGCCGCGCGTCCGCCTCGGTCAGCCACAGCCGCACCGCCAGCGGCGCCGCGTCCTGGGATGATGAAGATGGGGCCGGCGCCGCCAACGCCAGCGCCGCGTCGACCACCGCCGCCGCCTCGGCCGCCCGCCCCAGCCCCGCCAGCGCCGTCGCCCGCGTGCACCGCGCCGACTGCGCCACCGGGTCGCCCCGCTCGGGCCCGATCTCCGCCAGCAGCCCCTCGGCCCGCGCCGCCGCCCGCTCGAACAGCCCCAGGTTGCGCTCGGCCTCGGCCAGGTTCGCCTGCAGCACCTCGCCCATCTCGCGCCAGCCCAGGCGCTCGGCCTGCCCGCGCGCCCGCTCGAAGTGCGTCAGCGCGCGCCCATAGCGGCCCTGCATCGCGAAGCAGATGCCCAGGTTCATCGTCGCGACCATCGCCGACGACGGCAGCTCGTGCTGCACACACAGCGCCAGCGCCCGCTCCAGCGCGTCCACCGCGTCGGCCAGCCGCCCCTGCTGCCCGAAGGCGTTGCCTCGGTTGATGTGGTTCTGCACGCGCAGATCCACCGCCTCCGGGTCGGCGTCCTCGCCCAGCCGCGCCAGCGCCTCGTCGCTCAGCGCCAGCCCCTCGACGGCCTGCCCGGCCGCCCGCTCGACCATCGCCAGCACCCAGGCATAGCGCGCCATCGCCCGCCGGTCCCCGGCCTGCCGCGCCGCCGGCAGGTGCCCGCGGCACAGCTGCCGGCTCAGCTCGGGGCGTCCGCGGTCGAACCAGAACAGCGCCTTGAGCGCCGCCGACTCGTGCAGCAGCCGCCCGTCGCCGCAGGTCTGCGCCAGCAGCGCCAGCCGGTCCAGGCACACCGCGACCTCGTCGTGCCGCCCCCGATACCGCAGCATCCGCGCCAGATCTCGCAGCGCCTCGGCCTGCGCCGCCACCGGGACCGCGGCCTCGCCCCCGTCCTCCCCGGTCGCGGCCGCCTCCGTCGCGATCTGGTCGAGCCGCTCGAGCCAGCCGATGGCCGCCTCGACGTCGAAGCGGTCCCGCGCCCGTCGCGCCGCCCGCATCAGGTACGGCACCGCGCGCCCCGGGGTCCCACCCTCGGCCAGCAGCCGCCCCAGCAGCTCGGCCGGCCGGTCGCCCTCGTCGGGCAGGGCGGCCTCGATGGCGTCCGCCAGCCGCCGCCGCAGCTCGGGCAGCTCTCCGGGGCTCAGCCGCGCCAGCATCGCCTCGCGCATCGCGTCGTGGACCACCGCCACCTGACGCGGCGCGCCGCCCGCCACCCGCACGAAGGCCCGCGCGGCCAGCCGCTCCAGCCGCTCGGCCCCGGCCAGCCTCTCCGCCGCCGCCAGCGGCACCGGCCGCGCGACGACCGCCAGCAGCGCCAGCACCTCCGCCTCGCCGGGCTCCAGCGTCGCCAACCGCGCCGCGCAGGCGTCCACCAGCTGCGGCGGCACCGGCCAGTCGCCCGCGGCCGTCAGCCGCCAGCGCCCGCCCGCATCCCTCGCCACCACGCCCTGCTCGGTCAGCGCGCGCAGCACCTCCTCGACGAAGCGCGGGTTGCCCTCGGTCACCTGCACCAGCCGGTCGCGCAGCTCGCCGGCCACCGGGCTGCCGTCGAAGGCCTGCGCGGCCATGGCCTCGACCTGCGCGGGCGGCAGCGGCCCCAGGTCCACCACCGCGACCCCGCCCGCCTGCCACGTCCGCAGCGGCCCCTCCAGCGCCGTCGGCGTCGGCGCGCCCACCGCCGCCAAAAGCCGCAGGCCGCCCCCGGGCGGGCCCGCGTCCCCGGCCGCCTCCCGCGCGCTCAGGGCGCCCAGCAACGCCCCCAGCACCGCCAGCGACGGCTCGTCCAGCCGCTCGAGCTCGTCGACCATCAGCACGGCCGCCGGCAGCCGCGCCGTCTCGACCAGCTGCAGGATGGCGTCCCGGTCGCGCAGCAGCCCGTCGCGCGTCGCGGCCGGCACCGGCCCGTCGCCGTCGCGCCCGGTGTAGCGCCGGATGAGGTCGGCGTGGTGCCGGACCAGCGGGTGGTCCTCGCCCAGCCGCGAGGCGACCGCCCGCAGCAGCGCCGGCAGCCCGCCCGCGACGACCTGATCGCCCGCCAGCTGGCGCCGCTGCCGCGCCGCCTCGATGAGGCGCGTCTTGCCGATGCCCGCCGGCCCGCGCACGACGACCCCGCGGCCGCCCGCCAGCGCGGCCTCGACCTCGGCCAGCTCGGCCTCGCGGCCCACCAGCGCGGCCCCCCGCACGCGATCGGTCAGCGTGCGCGGGGTCTCGCGGGAAAAGCGCAGCCCCGAGCGCTCGACCAGCGCGTCGACCACCGCCATCGCGTGCGGGTAGCGCGCCCCCGGGTCGGGCGCGCACAGGCGGTCCACGACCTCGTCGAACCAGGCCGGCACGTCGCCACGCAGCCCGGACAGCCGGGCCCGCGCGGCCCCGGGCTCGGGCAGGTGCCGCGCCAGGACGTGGTGCAGCGCGACGCCCAGCGCGTACAGATCGTGGGTCGGCTCGGGCGGCGCGCCGGCCAGGGCCTCGGGCGCCATGTAACCCAGGCTGCCCGAGGCCTCTCCCGGGCCCTCGGGCGCCGACCGCAGCGACAGCCCGAAGTCGACCAGCCGCGGCACGCCGTCGGCGCCGACCAGCACGTTGTCGGGCTTGACGTCGCGGTGGATGACCCCGCGCCCGTGCAGGTAGGCCAGCCCGCGCAACAGCCCAACCGCCCACTCGAGCACCGCCTCGAACGGCGCCCCGCGCGCCGCTCGGTAGAGGTCGTCGCCGTCGACCAGCTCCTGGGTCAGCCAGTGGCGCCCGTCGGGCAGGACGCCGAAGTCCCGCACCCCGACCAGGTTGGGGTGGCGCAGGTCGGCCCGCAGCGCGAACTCGCCGGACAGGTCGCCGCCGCGCGCGGCCGACAGCACCTTCAGCGCCAGCGGCTGCCGGTGGCCGGGCACCCACAGGTCGCGCACCAGGCTCACCACCGAGGTCGCGCCCTCGCCCAGCACCTCGAGCACCTCGAAGCGGCCCGCCACCACCTGCGCGCCCACCTCCGGAGCGTGCGAGACCTCGGACGGGGCTCCCGACGGAGCTTCCGACGGGACGTCGAACGGCGGCTCGGACGTGATCTCCGACCCGCCCTGCAGCGCCTGGGCGTCCAGCCAGGGCTCGACCCGCTTGAGCCACCGCCCGATGGTCTGGCGGTTGGGCTGATGCGTCTGCCCGTCGGCGTCGACGGTGACGATCACCTCGGCGATGCGCTCGAGAGTCCAGCCTTCGCGCCGCAGCAAGGCCGCCAGCACCATCGCCTCGGGCGGGAACAGCGGGTGCCGGAAGGGCGAGTCCGCGTTGCCGACGCGCTTCTTCCCGCAGGCGCGGCACCGAAAGACCTGCACCGGCTCCTGGCGCCGCCGCGCGGCGCGCCCGTCCTTGCTCCAGTCGGCGGCGCCGCAGCTGGGGCAGGGGCCCGGCTCGTCCGGGCCGGCCGCGGCCAGCAGCGCCTGAGCGCGGGCCGACAGGTGAACGACGAGGGGGTCGGGGACGGTCTCGGGCGGCGCGGTGGTCACGATGTGCGAAGGTAGAGGGCCCCCCCTCGGAAAGCAACCAGACCCCACCGACGATGGGCACGATGGGCGCGCGATGGATGACAAACGCGGGCTGGCATCGCGCTTGCTTCGAACCCCGCCGCAGGGACTAGACTCCTGTCCGACGACCCCGAGGTGAGTGGTGCGAGCGACGTTCGGAACCTTCGGCAAGCGCGTAGTCAGGCTGGCGGCCTCCACCGCCCGCGTCGGTGCCCTCGTGGGTGCGCTGGCCTTCGGCGCCGGCGGGCTGGGCGCCTGCGTCGAGATCGAAAACCCCGAGGACCCCGGCGACGCAGGGGACGCGAGCGGCGCCGGCGACTCGGCGGGGTCGGACGCGCCCGCCTCGCCCGACGTCCGCGCCGCCGACGAGGCCACCGCGGGCCCCGAGGGCGCCGACCTGACGCTGCTCGGCGGCGAGGTGCGCCTGACCATCCCCGCCGGCGCCTTCGACCAGACCGTCGATCTCCAGGTCACGCGCGACCTCGTGACGGTCGGCGACCGCACCGAGCTGCTCGGCTACATCTGGGGCCCCCACGGGCTGCCCATCGAGCCGCCGGCGCGCCTCACGGTGACCCTGGCCCTCGAGCGCTGGCCCAGCGACGCCGGCGACCCCTCGTCCGCGCGCCTGTACCGGGAGCGCGACGGGCAGCTCGAGCCGCTCACCGGCGCCGCCGTCACCGTCGACGCCGTCCGGGTCGTGGTCTCCGGAGATCTCCCGGTGCTCGGCACCGTGGTCGTCAGCGCCGACGTGCCCTGACGACCCACTCGGGCCAAGTGTCCGAACCCTTTGGAGATCCCGCCGCGCAAGCTTCGGGTCGGTTGCCGCTTGTCCGGCCCGGAGCGCGGCCCTACTGCTTGGCTAACCCCACGGATCGTCAACAGGTTTCGACGCCGCAGGCCATCACGGCCTCCGCGGCTTTCGAGATCTCCCTTCCAGACGTCCCGGGGCCTCGGCGTCCCACGCCGTCACGCGCCTGACTCCCAGGCAGCACTCCCAAACAGCCAAGCACCGGCCCGTCCGGCGCCTCCCCACCGATCGCAACGACCGCCTCGACGCCCCCGCCCGGCCAAGCCGCCGCGCGCCGCCGACACGGTCTCGGTGTGTCCGCCGCGGGCCGCGTTCCCGCACCCGGATTCCTCGAACGAGCACTTCGATGAACCTCCGCAAGCTCTCCCGCCTCGTCGCCTTCGGCGCCCTCGCTTCCCTCGGCGCCACCGGCTGCGCCAACGAAGTCACCGACGCCCCCTCGACCACCGGCTCGTCCAGCCTCGCCCTGGCCGTCGCGCTCGACGCAGACAGCGACGTCGCCGGCTTCCGCTTCGACGTCCACCAGGTCTCCTGCGACGGCGAGCGCGTCGTCGAGCCGCTCGCCCTGCAGGTCGAGGGCGATCTGCACGACTTCGGCTTCCCGGGCGTCGTCCCCGGCCTGGAGCACCTGGCCGGCCACGCCTTCGCCGACCACTACTTCACCCTGCCCGCCGGCTGCTACGACGTGTCGGTCTCGCCCATCGGCGACGACGACTGCAGCGCGGCCGTCCAGCGGGGCGTGCGCGTCCACGACGGCCAGACCACCGAGATCCTGCTCGTGAGCCAGTGCGCCGGTGAGGCGGTCGGCGGCCTCGACGTCATCGCCGGCGTCAACACGGCCCCGACCCTGGTCTCGCTCGAGTTCCAGCCCTCGAAGTTCGTCCAGGCCTGCACCGAGGCCACCGTCTGCGCGACCGCCATCGACCCGGACGGCGACGACCTCGCCTTCACCTGGGAGCTGCTCGGCGACGCCGCCCTGACCGACGACCTCGAGGTAGTCAGCCACGACGCCGACGGCGACGCGGTCACCGAGTGCGTCACCCTGACGCCGGCCGAGGCGGCCGCCCTCGAGCTGCGCGTGACCGTCTACGACCTCGACGGCGACGGCGGCCGCTTCGAGGACGCGCTCGGCGTCGACTCGCGTGACGACCTGGTCTTCCCGATCTACGCCGCCGAGAACCCGGACGGCGAGTGCGACATCGTCCTGCCGCCGGGCGAGGACTGCGTCCCGCCGCACAACGCCATGCTGCGCCGCGCCGGCTCCGCCATCGACGGCAACTGCGCGACCATCGTCATCCCCGAGGGCGTCTGCCCGGCGCAGATCTCGCTGTGGAGCTTCGGCCTGCCCAGCGGCCACGTGCTGCCCTACGAGGAGCAGTTCCTGTTCGACACGGCCACCGGCTTCTTCGGCCCCGGCACCCACGAGCTGTGCGTCGAGGTCCCCGACTGCGCCTTCCAGATCGATCTCTTCTTCGGCTTGCAGCTGCAGACCAACCGCATCATCGACGCCGACGTCTTCCAGGGCGGCGCCTGCGGCTTCCCGGAGTGACGCCTGATCGCGCCTGACCCCTCGGCCCCGCGCCGAGCCGGGCTCGAGGGCGGGGCCCGGTCCAGCACCGGGTCCCGCCCTCCGCTTTCGTCGTCCGCGCCGCCGTCGCCTCACCCGCGGCCGTACACCCGGTCCACCGCGTGCGCCACGTCCACCAGACGCGCCGCCTCCTCGTCGAAGCCGGGGCGCTCGCCCAGCGTCCGCGCCCACGCCACGATGGCCCGCCCGCCCCAGCGGTCCGGCGGCGCGGCCAGCTGCTCGCAGGCGGTCCCCCGGAAGCGCTCGGCCACGAAGTCGTAGAACGAGCCGTCGACGTTGCGCAGGCAGGCCCCGCCGTCGGTGCCGTAGACGTGGGCCGAGATCAACGCGTCCGCGCCCGCCTGCAGCCGCCAAGAGCAGGCCAGCCTGACGACGGCCCCGCTCTCGAGCGTCAGCGTCGCCACGGCGTAGTCCTCGATGGCCTCGTCCTCGGGCGCCAGCGGCCGGCCCGCCGCGTACAGCTGGCTGTGGACCGACGTCACCGCCGGGAAGTCCATCACCCACAGCGCCGCGTCGACCAGGTGGATGCCCAGATCGATGACGCAGCCGCCGCCCGATCGGGCCCGATCGTAGAACCAGTCCTTGTCGGGCCCGTAGGCGTTGTGGAAGACGACGTCCAGCGCGAACACGCGCCCCAGCTCGCCCGCGCGGACCATGCGGCGCACGGCGCGCAGCCCCTCGGTGTGGCGGTACGAGAAGTCGACCCCCAGCAGACGGTCGGCGCGCCGCGCGGCGTCCACGATCGCTTGCGTCTCCGGGGCGTTGCGGCCCAGGGGCTTTTGGCAGAACACGGCGAAGCCCCGCTCGAGCGCGGCGGTCGCTTGCTCGGCGTGCATGGCGCTGGGCGTGGCGATGACCACGCCGTCCAGATCCAGCGCCAGCAGCTCATCCAGGGACGCACCGACCTTGGCGCCAGGCACCAGCTCGCGCGCCCGCGCCAGCGCCTCGGGGTGCGGGTCGGCCACGGCCGCGACGGTCGCCACGCCGTGCTCGAGGACCGCCTGCATCCGGTTGGCGCCGATCCAGCCCAACCCCAAAAAGCCCAGCCTGGGCAACCGCTCGCTCATGGCACCACCACCGCCTTCAGGAAGCCGTCGGGACGTTCGGCCGTCGCGCGCAGCGCCTCGTCGAGCCGCTCGAGCGGGTAGACGTGGGTGCACAGCTCGGTCGGCTCCAGCACCCCGAGCGCCACCGCGTCCACGGCCGCCCGGATGCCCTGCAGGTAGACCTTCGGGTCGCGCTCGTGGGCGTTGACCACGTCCAGGCCCTTCCAGTTCCACATCTGCATGTTGACCTGGCGCGGCCCGTCCTGGTGGTAACCGGCGACCACCAGCGTCCCGCGCTCGCCCGTGATCTCGGCCGCGAGATCCAGCGGCCACTGCTTGCCGGCCGCCTCGATGACCCGCTCGCACAGCCGCCCGTCGGTCAGGCGCTTCACCTCGTCGACGACCCGCCAGTGGTCGTCCATGGCGATCGTCTCGGCCGCCCCCATCCGGCGCGCCACCTCGCGCGCGTACGGCCGCCGCGAGATCCCGAGGACCCGCGCCCCCGCCCGCGTCGCCAGGCGCGTCAGGATCGCGCCCAGAAACCCCACGCCCACCACGGCGACCGTCTGCCCGGCCTCGATGCGGCTGCGCCGGAAGATGTTCAGCGCGCAGCCGAAGGCCTCGCCCGGGAAGGGCTTGTCGTGCAGCGGCGGCGGCAGGGGCACCAGGTGCGCGGCCTCCGCCACGTCGTACTCGGCGTAGCCCTTGTACGACAGGGCGGCGACCCGCTGTCCCACCTCCACCCCGTCGACCCCTTCGCCCAGCGCGTCCACGACGCCCCAGGTCTCGTGGCCGCCCTCTCCGGCGCCCATCGGGTAGGTCATCCAGGGCAGCCCCTCCCAGGGCCCCAGGTTGGACGCACAGACCCCGCTGCCCTCGAGGCGCAGACGCACCTGCCCGGGCCCCGGCTCGGGGATGTCCACGCGGTCGATCGCGATCTGCCCGGGCGCAGCGATCGTCACCGCACGCATGCTCTTGGTGTTCGGCATGCGCAGGACCATCGCGCCGCCCTCCGCGGGCGGTCAAGGCGCGGGTCGCAGCCGCCCTGCGCTGCAGTCCGATCGGCCAGCGTCGGCGCCGCGGATCGAGGCTTTCCACACACTCATTCACACCCCAAAGTTGACCCTCCACGGCCGCGGCCGCTTAGATGAAGCTGCTCGAAATCACCCCCCTGGCTGCAGCCCGCAACCTCGCGACGACCAAGCCGACCCCAGATCGCGGATCCCGGCGACGCCTACGCCGTCAATCGCGCGCCACCTCAGCGCCTCCGAAGGCAGGCCGGCCGCCACCCCCGCTTCCGCGCTGCCCCGCGCGCGCCCCCCTCCCGGGCCCCCCCGGCCTCCCTGCTCTCCGCGCGCCCGACCCTTCGCCGCTCCGCCCGCGCCGTCGCGCGATGCTGCGCTGCACCATGACGCCCCCGAGCGAGATCTCAGAGGACCTCCCCATGGGAATGGCAAAGACCGTGCTCATCACCGGCGGCGCCGGCTTCATCGGCTCGCATGTGGCCGACGAGCTGCTCGCGGCCGGGCACCACGTCCGCGCGCTCGACAACCTGTCGCCCCAGGTGCACGGCGAGGGCGCCGGCCGCCCCGCCCACCTCGACGCCCGCGTCGATCTCCGGATCGGCGACGTGCGCGACCCCGAGGCCGTCGCCGCCGCCCTAGACGGCGTCGACGCCGTCTACCACCTCGCGGCCGCGGTGGGCGTGGGCCAGAGCATGTACGAGATGGCCGAGTACACCTCGGTCAACAACCTCGGCACGGCCGTGCTGCTCGAGCAGCTGGTCGCGGCGCACGCCCGGCGCCCCTTCGAGCGCCTGGTGGTCGCCTCGAGCATGAGCGTCTACGGCGAAGGCCGCTACCTCGGCGCCTCGGGCGCGCCCCACGACGACGTCGAGCGCACCCTCTCGCAGCTCAAGGAGGGGCAGTGGGAGCCGCGCGACGCCTCGGGCCGCGCGCTCGAGCCGGTCGCGACGCCCGAGGGCAAGGCCGTCAGCCTCAGCTCCATCTATGCCCTGTCCAAATACGATCAAGAGCGCATGTGCCTCATCGCCGGCCGCGCCTATCGCATCCCGACCACGGCCCTGCGCTTCTTCAACGTCTACGGGCCGCGCCAGGCGCTGTCGAATCCCTACACCGGCGTGCTCGCGATCTTCGCCTCGCGCCTGATGAACGGCAAGCCCCCGCTCATCTTCGAGGACGGCCAGCAGCGCCGCGACTTCGTCAGCGTCCACGACGTCGCCCGCGCCTGCCGCCTCGCCCTCGACGCGCCGCGCGCCCCCGGCGAGGTGCTCAACGTCGGCGCCGGCCGCCCCTACACGGTCCTGCAGATCGCGGCCGAGCTGGCCCGCGTCACCGGCCGCCAGGACATCGACCCCGAGGTGACCGGCCAGTACCGCATGGGCGACATCCGCCACTGCTTCGCCGACATCACCCGAACCCGCGACGTCCTCGGCTACGAGCCCCGCGTCTCGCTCGCCGACGGCCTCGCCGAGCTGGCCGCCTGGCTCGAGGGCGAGACCTGCACCGACCACGTCGACGCCGCCCGCGACGAGCTCGCGCGCCGCGGCCTGACCCTCTGATCGGGCCCCCCTCAGGAGACGCTCCATGCACCAGGACTCCTCGCGCGCGGCGCCCACGACGCAGGGCTTCGGCGCCCCCTACGCGCTGGTCACCGGCGGGGCCGGCTTCATCGGCAGCAACGTCGCCGACCGCCTCGCCCGGCAGGGCCACCGGGTGCTGCTGCTCGACAACCTCTCGCGCCCCTCGGTCGAGCGCAACGTCGCCTGGCTGCGCGAGCGCCACGGCGAGCGCGTCCGCGTCGAGGTCGGCGACGTCCGCGACGCCGAGCTGATGCGCGCCCTGGTCCGCGGCGCCGACCAGGTCTTCCACTTCGCCGCCCAGGTCGCCGTCACCACCAGCCTCCACGACCCGATGCACGACTTCCTGGTCAACGCCGCCGGGACCGTCACCCTGCTCGAGGCCCTGCGCGCCCTGCCCAAGCCGCCTCCCCTGGTCTTCAGCTCGACCAACAAGGTCTACGGCGCCCTGCCCGACGTCGACGTCGCGCTGCAGGGCCGCCGCTGGGAGCCGCGCCGGGTCGATCTGAGGGCGGAGGGCCTGCCCGAGACCCGCCCGCTGGACTTCCACAGCCCCTACGGCTGCTCCAAGGGCGCCGCCGACCAGTACGTCGTCGACTACGCGCGCACCTTCGGCCTGCCGGCCTGCGTCTTCCGCATGAGCTGCATCTACGGCCCGCGCCAGTTCGGCAACGAGGACCAGGGCTGGGTGGCCCACTTCCTCATCCGCGCCCTCGACGGCGAGCCCATCACCATCTACGGCGACGGCCGGCAGGTGCGCGACGTCCTGTTCGTCGACGATCTGGTCGACGCCTACCTCACCGCGCGCGACCACCTGCAGCGCCCCGAGCGCTCCGGCGCCCACCTGCGCGGGCGCGCCTTCAACATCGGCGGCGGCCCCACCAACACCCTCAGCCTGACGGAGCTGGTCGAGCACATCGAGCGCCTGCACGGCCGCGCCCCGATGCTGCGCTTCGACGCCTGGCGCCCGGGCGACCAGCGCTGGTACGTCTCGGACCCGCGCGGCTTCGGGCAGGTGACCGGCTGGCGCCCGCGCACCAGCGTGGCCGAAGGGCTGACGCGCCTTTACGACTGGCTCGCCGACGGGCACGCGGCCCGGACCGCCGCGCCGCCGGTGAAGGCCACCGGCACGACCGACCGCCCCAGCGCGCTCTGACCCGGCCGAGGCCCGCCATGACCGACCCCGCGCCCGCGCCGCGGCCGCGCCGCGTGCTGATGACCGCCGACACGGTGGGCGGCGTCTGGACCTATGCCCTGGATCTGGCGCGGGGCCTCGCCGAGCTGAACGTCCAGACCGCGCTGGCCACCATGGGCGCCCCGCTGTCCCCCGGCCAGTGGGAGGCCGCGCGCGCCGTTCCCGGGCTGCAGATCCACGAGAGCCGCTTCGCGCTCGAGTGGATGGACGATCCCTGGGACGACGTGGCCGCCGCCGGGCCCTGGCTGCTGGCGCTGGCCCGCGAGCTGCGCCCCGACGTGGTGCACCTCAACGGCTACGCCCACGGCGCCCTCGCCTGGCCGGCCCCCACCGTGATGGTCGGGCACTCGTGCGTGGCCTCCTGGTGGCGCGCGGTGCTGGGCGAGGACGCGCCGCCCCGCTACGACCGCTACCGCGCCGAGGTGCGGCGGGGGCTGCAGGCGGCCGACCGGGTGGTCTCGGTCAGCCGGGCCATGCTCGACGCGCTGGCGCTCCACTACGGCCCGCTGCCCCGCGCCCAGGCCATCCACAACGGCCTGTTCCACCAGGGCTTGCAGCCGGCCCCCGTCCGCGAGCCCTTCGTCCTGGCGGCCGGCCGCCTGTGGGACCCCGCCAAGAACCTGGCCGCCCTCACGCAGGCCGCCCAGGGCCTGTCCTGGCCCGTGCGCGTCGCCGGCGACCCCCGCGGCCCCGACGGCCGCCTCGCGCCCGCCCCCGACGTCGAGCTGCTGGGCCCGCTCGACCACGCCGTCCTCCGCGGCCTCATGGCCAAGGCAGCCCTCTTCGCCCACCCGGCTCGCTACGAGCCCTTCGGCCTGGCCCCGCTCGAGGCCGCCGCCAGCGGCTGCGCCCTGGTGCTGGGCGACATCCCGTCCCTGCGAGAGGTCTGGGGCGACGCCGCCGTCTTCGTCCCGCCCGGCGATCCCGCCGCCCTCGCCGCCGCCCTCGAGGCGCTGATCGCCGACCCACCCCGCAGGCAGGCCCTGGCCGCCGCCGCCGGCGCCCGCGCGCGCCGCTACGACGCCCGGAACGTGGCGGCCGCCTACGCCGCCTTGTATGCCGAAGTCATCGCCCGACCTCCCCCGCAGGCGCCCACCCGCGCCCGCGCCTCCTCCTGAGCCGACCGCCACGGTCCCACGCCGCCCCCGTCGCTGGAGCCCCGCCTTGAAGGTCGTCCTCTTCTGCCACTCGCTGTCGTCCGACTGGAACCACGGCAACGCGCACTTCCTGCGCGGCGTCGTCACCGAGCTGACCCTCCGCGGCCACGACGTCCACAGCTACGAGCCGCGCGACGCCTGGAGCGTGCAGAACCTGCTCGCCGAGCACGGCGAGCTCGCGGCCCGCGCCGTCGAGGCCGCCTACCCGGACCTGCCCATCCACCGCTACGACCTGCCCGACCTGCTGGGCGGCGACGGCCTCGACCGCGCCCTCGACGACGCCGATCTGGTGCTGGTCCACGAGTGGAACGACCCCGCCCTGGTCGCCGCGATCGGCCGCCACCGCGCCCGCCACGGCGGCTTCCGCGTGCTCTTCCACGACACGCACCACCGCTCGGTCACCCAGCCCGAGGCGATGGCGCGCTACGACCTGTCCGCCTACGACGGCGTGCTCGCGTTCGGCGAAGCCGTCCGCCAGGTCTACCTGCAGGCCGGCTGGTCCCGCCGGGTCTGGACCTGGCACGAGGCCGCCGACACGCGCGTCTTCAAGCCCTTGCGGCCGGTCGGCGCCCTCGACGCCGCCCTCGAGGGCGACCTCGTCTGGGTCGGCAACTGGGGCGACGACGAGCGCACGGCCGAGCTGCACGCCTTCCTGCTCGACCCCGTCCGCGCCCTGGGCCTGGTCGGCACCGTCCACGGCGTGCGCTACCCCGCGCACGGCATCGCCGCCCTGGGCGAGGCGGGCCTGTCCTTCGCCGGCTGGCTGCCCAACTTCGAGGTGCCGCGGGTCTTCGCCCGCCACCGCATGACCGTGCACGTCCCGCGGCGCCCCTACGCGACCGCGCTGCCCGGCGTCCCGACCATCCGCGTCTTCGAGGCGCTGGCCTGCGGCATCCCGCTGTTGTGCGCGCCCTGGGACGACGCCGAGGGCCTGTTCCGGCCGGGCACCGACTACCTGGTCGCCCGCGACGGCGCCGAGATGACGCGGCACATGCGCGCGGTGGCGACCGACCCCGAGCTGGCGCGCGAGCTGGGCGAGCAAGGCCGCCAGACGGTGCTCGCCCGCCACACCTGCGCCCACCGCGTCGACGAGCTGATGAGCATCTGCCAGGAGCTCGACGTGACGACCCAGGCCCAGCTCCCCCCGTCCGCCCGCAGCGAGGTGGCCCGATGATGCAACGCGACACGCTGGACATCGCCTTCTTCGGCTCGAGCCTGGTCTCCGCCTACTGGAACGGGGCCGCGACCTACTACCGCGGCGTCATCCGGGCGCTGGCCGAGCGCGGCCATCGGGTGACCTTCTACGAGCCGGACGCCTACGACCGGCAAGCGCACCGCGACATCGACGATCCACCCTGGGCGCGCGTGGTGGTCTACCCGGTCGACGGCGAGGACCACGTTCGCCGCTGCCTCGACGAGGCGCGCCAGGCCGACCTGGTCGTCAAGGCCAGCGGCGTGGGCGTCTTCGACGCGCTGCTCGAGGAGGCGGTGCTCGATCTGCAGAGCCCGTCGCGCGCCGTGGTCTTCTGGGACGTCGACGCCCCGGCCACGCTGCAGCGCATCAAGGACGACCCGGCCGACCCCTTCCGCGCGCTCGTGCCGCGCTACGACCTCGTCTTCACCTACGGCGGCGGCCCGCCCGTCATCGCGGCCTACCAGGGCTTCGGCGCCAAGGCCTGTGTGCCCATCTACAACGCCCACGACCCCGACACCCACCACCCGGTCGCCCCCGACCCGCGCTTCGAAGGCACCCTCGGCTTCCTCGGCAACCGCCTGCCCGACCGCGAGGCGCGCGTCGAGCGCTTCTTCCTCGCTGCGGCGCAGCAGATGCCCGAGGGGCGCTTCGTCCTGGGCGGCAACGGCTGGCACGACAAGCCCATGCCGGACAACGTCCGCGACCTGGGCCACGTCTACACCCGCGACCACAACGCCTTCAACTGCACCCTCGGCGCGGTGCTCAACATCAGCCGCGACAGCATGGCCGACATGGGCTTTTCCCCCGCGACGCGGGTCTTCGAGGCCGCGGGCGCGGCGGCCTGCCTCATCACCGACGCCTGGGAGGGCCTCGAGACCTTCCTAGAGCCCGGCCGCGAGGTGCTGGTCGCCGCCAACGCCGAGGAGATCGTCGAGCACCTGCGGCGCCTGTCCCCCGAGCAGCGTCGCGCCATCGGCCAGGCCGCCCGCCGGCGCGTGCTGGCCGACCACACCTACACGCAGCGCGCCCTCGAGGTCGAGGACGTGCTGGGCGTCCGCCGCCCCCGTCGCCGCGAGGTGGCCTCGTGAACGGCCTGAACGTCTGCTTCGTCGGCCTGACCGTCAGCTCCTCGTGGGGCAACGGCCACGCCACCACCTACCGGGGCCTGCTGCGCGAGCTGGCCGCGCTTGGCCACCACGTCACCTTCCTCGAGCGCGACGTCCCCTGGTATGCCCGGCACAGGGACTGCCCCAACCCCGAAGGCTGCGAGCTGCACCTGTACGGCTCGCTCGCCGACCTCGAGCGCCGCTTCGAGGGCCTGGTGCGCCAGGCCGACCTGGTCGTGGTCGGCTCGTACGTGCCCCAGGGCTGCGAGGTCATCCGCTGGGTGCAGCGCACGGCCACCGGCCCGACCGCCTTCTACGACATCGACACCCCGGTCACCCTGGCCAAGCTCGACCGCGGCGACGAGGAGTACCTGTCCGTCCCGCTCATCGCGGGCTTCGACGCCTACCTGTCCTTCACCGGCGGGCCCACCCTGGACCGCCTCGAGCGCGACTACGGCGCCCGGCGCGCCGAGCCCCTGTACTGCTCGGTCGACCCGCGCAAGTACTACCCCGAGGAGGCGGAGACCCGCTGGGACCTCGGCTACCTGGGCACCTACAGCCCCGACCGCCAGCCGGCCCTCGACCGCCTGCTGGTCCAGGTCGCCGCCCGCCGCCCCCGCGGCCGCTTCGCGGTCGCCGGCCCCAGCTACCCGGCCGACCTCGCCTGGCCCGACAACGTCACCCGCACCGACCACGTCGCCCCGGGCGAGCACCGCGCCTTCTACCGCGCGCAGCGCTTCACCCTCAACGTCACCCGCGCCGACATGGTGCGCGCCGGCTGGTCGCCCAGCGTGCGCCTGTTCGAGGCCGCCGCCTGCGGCGTGCCCATCGTCAGCGACGTCTGGCCGGGCATCGAGGACTTCTTCACGCCCGGCCAGGAGATCCTGCTGGCGCGCACCACCGCCGACGCCGAGCGGTTCGTCTTCGAGCTGCCCGAGGCCGAGCGCCGCGCCGTCGCCGAGCGCGCCCGGGCCCGCGTCCTGACGCACCACACGGCGGCGGCCCGCGCCCGCGAGCTCGAGGCCATCGCCCTCGATCTGCTCGGCGGCGCCCGCGCGGCCGCGCAGCCCCGCTCCGCGGTGAGCCGATGACCCACTCCCACCCGCACCCGCCGCCCCCGCCGCGCTCGCTGGCCGCCGAGGCCGCCCGCCTCGGCCCCTGGTTCCACAACCTGCACCTGCCCGACGGCACCCAGACCCGCCCCGACTCTCCCCTGGGCGACTTCCCGGCCAACATGTGGCGGCACATCGCCGGGCACATCCCGCAGGATCTGACCGGCTGGACGGCCCTCGACATCGGCTGCAACTCGGGCTTCTACAGCTTCGATCTGGCCCGCCGCGGCGCCCGCGTCACCGCCATCGACATCGACGACACCTACCTGGCGCAGGCCCGCTGGGCGGCGCGCCAGTTCGGGCTCGAGGGCCGCGTCACCTTCCGCGAGCAGCAGGTCTACGACCTCGCCCACAGCGACCAGCAGTGGGACCTGGTCCTGTTCATGGGCGTCTTCTACCACCTGCGCTACCCGCAGCTGGCCCTCGACGCCGTCGCGCGCTGCGTGCGCCGGCTGATGGTCTTCCAGAGCCTCAGCATGCCCGGCGAGGACGTCGCCGAGGTGCCCGAAGACGGCGATCTGTTCGACCGCGACGCGATGCTGGACCCCGGCTGGCCGAAGCTGGCCTTCATCGAGCGGCAGCTGGCGGGCGACCGCACCAACTGGTGGGCGCCCAACCACGCGGCCTGCCTGGCGCTGCTGCGCTCGGCGGGGCTGCGGGTCGTCGGCCACCCGGCCACCGAGACCTACCTGTGCCAGCCGGACCCGGACGGCCCCAGCAGCATGTGGGGCTGGGACGCGGCCGAGTTCGAGATCGCGTCGGGGCGCCGGCGCGGATGAAAAGGAGCGGCTAGCATGAGCGGCATGACCATCCTCGTCACCGGCGGCGCCGGCTTTCTGGGCTCGAACCTGTGCCGCCGCCTCGTCGCCGAGGGGCACCGGGTCGTCGCCCTCGACAACTTCCAGACGGGGCAGGGCGGCAACCTCGACGACCTGCGCGGCCACGCCCGCTTCGAACTGCTCGAGGCCGACGTCGCCGAGCCCTTCGATCACAAGGTCCCAGCCGCGCTCGACCGCGTCTACCACCTGGCCTGCCCGGCCAGCCCGCCGCACTACCAGCGCGACCCGGTCCGCACCATGATGACCAACGTGCTGGGGACCTTGAACGCCCTCGAGCTGACCCGCCAGCGCGGCGCGCGCCTGCTGCTGGCCTCCACCAGCGAGGTCTACGGCGACCCCGAGGTGCACCCGCAGCCCGAGGACTACCGTGGCAACGTCTCGCCCAACGGCCCGCGCGCCTGCTACGACGAGGGCAAACGCGCCGCCGAGGCGCTGGCGATGGACTACCACCGCACGCGCCAGACCGACATCCGCATCGCCCGCATCTTCAACACCTACGGGCCGGGCATGGCCCCCGACGACGGGCGCGTCATCTCCAACTTCATCACCCAGGCCCTGCGCGGCGAGGCCCTCACCATCTACGGCGACGGCTCGCAGACCCGCAGCCTGTGTTACGTCGACGACCTCGTCGACGGCCTGGTCCGCCTGATGGAGCAGGACCGCACCCTGGGCCCCGTCAACCTGGGCAACCCCGGCGAGGTCACCGTCCGCGACATCGCCCAGACCATCCTCGAGGTCGTCGGCCGCGGCTCCCTGACCACCCGCCCGCTGCCCACCGACGACCCGCGCCGCCGCTGCCCCGACATCACCCGCGCCCGCGCGCTGCTCGGCTTCGAGCCCAGGACCTCCTTCCGCGACGGCCTGCCTCCCACCATCGCCTGGTTCGAGCGCGCCCTCTCCCAGCGCTGACGCGCCCCGCGGGGTGTCAACCTACTAACCATCCCGCGACCCCCACGTCGGAGGGGGAAAGGGGTCAGGTCTAATCATTTGTCATTTTCCGGCACGGAAATGACAAATGATTAGACCTGACCCCTTTTCTTTCTTTTCCTTCCTTCTTTGGCCCGCCTCTTGCTTTGCCCTCCTCCCGGACCCCATCGGGAGAGAGGGCACATGCGTCTACTGGGACTCCTCATCGCGCTCACCTTGTGCGGCTGCCCCCAGCCGGGGGGCGACCTCGCACGCTCGGACCAGATCCTCGGCCCGGTCGCGGCCGGCGAGCACCTGGTCTACGCCGACACCACCCGCGACGAGCTGGTCATCGTCGCCCTCGACGCCGGCGACGCCACCGACCTCCGCCGCGTCGCCCTGGACCTCCACCCCGAGCGCCTGGTCCCCCTCCCCGACGGCGCCGGCGTCCTGGCCCTCGCCAGCGCCGACGAGGCCCTGGCCCACGTCGACCTCGCCACCGGCGCCACCCGCCACTTCGACCTCGGCGCCCCCTACGACGGCCTGTCGCTCTCGCCCGACGCCGGCCTCGCCATGGCCTACTTCCCGACCAGCTCCAAGGTCCCGCTGTTCCACAACGGCGGCGAGCTGGCCTTCGTCGACCTGTCCACCGAAGCCGCCGCCGCCCCGGTCACCCGCCGCACCCTGGCCAGCCTCGGCCGCTCGCCCCACGGGGTCTTCGTCTCGCCCCCCTGGCAGGGTCGCCGCCTCGCCTTCGTCCTCAGCGACAGCCACGTCGCCGTGCTCGACCTCTCCGCCCCCGACGCCCCCGAGCACTCCATCCCGCTGGTCAGCTTGGGCCAGGCCGACAAGCGCACCCCCCACCACGTCGCCTTCGCCATCGACCCGGCCACCGGCGTCCTGTGGAGCCTCGTCCTCACCCTCGAGGGCTCCACCGCCTACGCCCTGCGCGCCACGCCGTCGACCGAAGGGGCCGGCGGGGCCGCCGACGGCGCCGGCTTCCAGATCGTCCTCCAGCAGCTCGCCGGCGCCTCCCCCTCCGGCGACGCCCGCCTGGTCCAGACCACCGACGGCACCCTGCTCGCCCTGCTCCTCAGCCCCGCCCAGGGCACCCTCACCGTCACCGAGCTGGTCACCGCCAACAGCCGCGTCCTGTCGCTCGCCGCCGGCCCCAGCCGCCTCGCCCTGTACGACGACGCCGGCCGCCCCATGGCCGCCGCCTACCGCCCCTCGGACCGCGCCCTGCACCTCGTCGACCTCGAGGCCATCGCCACCAAGAAGGACAAGGCCGTCACCACCCGCTACGCCGAGTCCCCCCTCTCCTCGCTGACCCCCATCCCCGGCCGCCCCCGCTTCATCGCCCTGCACCCCGGGGCCACCAACGCCATCAGCGTCATCGACGCCGCCACCGGCCGCATCACCCCCTTCGGCCAGACCGGCGCCGTCCGCTCGCTCACCCTCGCCCCCGACCTCGACCGCGCCTTCCTCCTCACCCGCCTCGGCGCCACCGACCACGTCGTCTCCCTCGATCTGGCGACCCTCCACCCCACGGTCGCCACCCTCGCCACCCAGGCCGACCACCTGCTGGTCCTCCCCGACGCGTCCACCGTCGCCGCCGTCCACCTCGCCCCCGGCGGCCGCCTGACCCTGTGGCCTGCCGACGCCGTCGCCGACGAGGCGAGCCGCGTCGTCCCCGCCCCGCTGCTCGAGGGCCTCCTCGACGCCTTCGCCCAGGAGTGACCCCGATGCGCATGTCCACGCTCACGGCCGCCCTCGCCGCCGCCCTCGCCCTGACCGCCCCGCTCGCCGCCGCCGCCGCCCCCCTCACCGTCGGCGCCGAGCTGGCCCCCCGCTGGACCGTCACCGCCTCGCGCACCGTCGACCTCTTCAGCGACTCGCGCACCACCTTCGCCCCCGGCCTGCACGCGCTGGTCCAGCCCACCGAGCGCCTCGGCTTGGCTGTCGGCTGGCGCCCCGAGACCCTCGAGCGCGTCCACGCCGACGGCACCCGCGCCGCCCTCGACACCGACACGCTGCTGCTCGGCGCCTCCTGGCGCCACCCGCTCGCCGGCCCCCTCGCGGCGCACGGCCGCCTGGACCTCGAGCTGGCCTTCGCCGAGGCCGAGCTGGACGCCGGCGGCGTCACCGCCCACCAGGACGCGCTCGGCTTCGGCGTCCACCCCCAGCTCGGCCTCGAGCTGCGCCTCGTCGGCGCCGCCACGCCCTCCCCGGACGCGCGCTTCGCCCTGCACCTGCGCGGCCTCGTCGGCTACCTGCTGCAGACCGACCTCGCCCTCGACGCCCTGTCCACCGGCGACCCGCAGGTCCGCCCGGTCGACCTCGGCGACGCCAACCTCTCTGGCCTGACCGTCACCTTCGCCCTCGCCGCGACCTTCTGACCAGGAGCCCGACCATGCTGCTTCGCGCGATCCCGACCCTGCTCCTGGCCTCCCTCCTCGCGGCCGCCTGCGGCGACATGGGCGCGGCCGACGAGGCCGGCGGCGGCTGGCCGAACATGCCCGACGCCACCAGCGGCGACGCCGGCCCGGGCGCCGGCCTGCCCGACACCGCCGAGCCGCCCCCGCCCGAGGAGGAGCGCGACTTCGATCTGCGCACCCCCGAGGCCGGCGCCACCCGCCTGTTCATCCCCTCGGCCGCCCTCGACGCCCTGATCGTCGTCGAGCCGACCACCCTGGCCGTGCGCCTGGTCGAGGTCGGCGTCCGCCCCACCGTGGTGCGCGCCCTGCCCGCCGACGCCGGCGCCATCGTCCTCAACGCCGGCACCCACGACGTCAGCGTCGTCCGCCCCGCCCCCGACACCGACGGCGGCTGGGACGTCACGACCCTGGACGTGGCGCCCAACGCCAACCGCCTGACCGTCAGCCCCGACGGCGCCTGGGCCTTCGCCTGGTTCACCGCCACCGGCCAGGCCGGCGAGCCCATCGGCAGCCTGCAGGACGTCACCGCCATCCGCCTCGCCCCGGGCGACGAGGCGGTCTTCGATCTGGCGGTCGGCCTGCGCCCCAGCGAGGTCCGCTTCGCCGCCGGCGGCGAGCGCGCCCTGGTGCTGTGCGAGGACGGCCTCAGCGTGGTCGACCTGACCGCCCTCGACGGCGACCGCTTCCTGCCGCCGGTGGCCGTGCACGACGACCCCTTCGTCACCCCCCACGACCGCGAGGTCGTCGTCACCCCCGACGGGCAGCTCGCCGTCGTGCGCGATCTGAACCGCGCCGAGCTGACCCTGGTCGATCTGGACGCCCGCACCCGCCGCGTCCTGCCGCTGCCCGACTGGCCCAGCGATCTGGACCTGACCCCCAGCGGCCAGACCGTGGTGGTCCCCCTGCGCGGCGCCCAGCAGCTGGCCGTCATCGCGATCCCCGCCGCCTTCGAGTGGGCCCCGCTCGCCTTCAGCGAGGACCTGTATGACACCCCCGACGCCGGCTCGACCGAGGACCCCGACGCCGGCTCGACGGAGGATCCCGACGCCTCGGACGACGACGCCGACGCCGGCCCGACCGACGACCTCGACGCCTCCGTGCCCGACGAGGACGTCTCCGAGCCCACCCCGACCGTGAACCCCCACGTCACCTACCTGCCCATGCACGCCCCCTTCGGCGCGGCCGAGCTCAGCGCCGACGGTCAGGTGGCCCTGCTCTACACCACCCTGCCCGGCACCGCCGCCGTGGGCCTGGCCGACCTCGAGGCCGGCGAGGTGACGGTCCGCCCGGTGGCCAAGGAGGTCACGGCCGCCCTGCTGTCGCCCGCCGGCGACATGGCGGCCCTCTTGCACCGCAAGAGCTCCGGCGCGGCCCCGCCCATCCAGGGCTCCGACGCCTACAGCCTGGTCGATCTGGCCAGCGGCTACACCAAGCTGGTGCTGACCCCCCAGCCGCCCAGCCGCTTCCTCTTCACCCCCGGCGCCGACGAGCTGATCGTCCTGCTGCCCGACCCGGCCGGCCTGGCGCACCTGTTCCACCGCACGGTGACCACGACCTTCAGCGTCACCCCTCACCCGGTCCCCTACGCGCCCCTGTTCGTCGGCGCCCTGCCGCTGGTCTCCAAGGTCGCCATCCTGCTCGATGACCCGACCGGCTGGCTGACCCTGCTCGACACCGCCACCGGCCAGCTCGAGCAGCTCAACGGCTTCGAGCTCAACGCCTTCATCCGCTGACCCCTCGTCCTCGGCGATTGAATTTCCCGCCGGCGCCGGCGGTCTGCGTGACGTGGCTCGCGAGGCCGCCGGGTTCGCTGCCCCACGACGACAGGTCGGGGAGGGGGCCCGGAGGGCGCTCGCGGAACGGACGAGACGCGCGCGGCGGCCGGGTGAGGTGTGCCCGGGGACCGCGCGCCGGCCAGGGCACGGGTGCGATCATGAAGCGCGAGACGAGCGGATGGACGATGGCGGCGCTGGGGAAGCTGGCCGCGCCGATGGCGGCGGCGGTGCTGGCGCTGGGCGCCGGCGGTTGCGACGTGAGCTACGGGCCCTACCCGCCGTCCAGCAACCCGCCGCCGCCCTCGGAGCCAAGCCCCACGCCCACGCCGAAGCCGACGCCGAGCCCGACGCCGACGCCGAGCCCGACGCCGAGCCCGACGCCGACGCCGAGCCCGACGCCGACGCCGACGCCGAGCCCGGGCTGCACCAGCGACGCCCAGTGCGTCGGGAAGGTGGGCGCCCTCGGGGCCTGCGAGCGCGCGGCCTGCGACCTTCCCAGCGGCGCCTGCGTGGTCGCGCTTCGCGCCGATGGCGCGGCCTGCAGCGACGGTGACGCCTGCACCGCGGGCGACGCCTGCCAGGCGGGTGTGTGCGTCGGCTTCGACGACGGCTCGTGCCTGCAGAGCTGCTACGAGCCCTCCGAATTCCCGGGCTGCTTCGAGGCCGACCTCGAGGCCTGCGTGTGCGACCACGACGCCTTCTGCTGCGAGTCGGCCTGGGACGAGCTGTGCGTCGAGCTGGTGAGCGACCTGGGCTGCGACCTGCCGCCCGCGCCGGTGTGCGGCGACGGCTACTGTGACGCGGGCGAGTCCTGCGGCAGCTGCTCGAAGGACTGCGGCGCCTGCCCGCCGGTGTGCGGCGACGGCTACTGTGACGCGGGTGAGACCTGCGGCAGCTGCTCGAAGGACTGCGGCGCCTGCCCGCCGGTGTGCGGCGACGGCTACTGTGACGCGGGCGAGACCTGCGGCAGCTGCTCGAAGGACTGCGGCGTCTGCCCGCCGGTGTGCGGTAACGGCTGGTGCGATGCTGGCGAGGACTGCGGGAGCTGCGCGGCCGACTGCGGCTCGTGCGGCCCGGTGTGCGGCGACGGCTGGTGCAGCATCGGCGAGGACTGCGCGGACTGCCCGTACGACTGCGGCTGGTGCGGCAGCGACCAGGACCCGTGCTTCGCCGGCCCCGAGCCCGGCTCCTACGACCCGGTCGTGACGGCCTGCGTCTGCGACCACGACCCCTACTGCTGCCAGAACGCCTGGGACGCCGAGTGCGCGGCCCTGGTCGAGACGCTGGGCTGCGGGGTCTGCAGCGGCCCGTCCTGCGGCGACGGCTGGTGCGACGCGGGCGAGGACTGCGGCTGGTGCCCCGAGGACTGCGGCGACTGCGAGGGCGTCTGCTCGGAGCCCAACGGTACGCCCGGCTGCTGGGACCCGGACCTCACCGACTGCGTCTGCGCGGCCGACCCCTACTGCTGCGAGACGGCCTGGGACGACAGCTGCGTCGCGCAGATCGAGGCCCAGGGCTGCGGCCTATTGGGCGGCGACTGCTGCGAGTGGGCCGACGTCCCCGGCTGCAGCGCTCCCGCGGTCGAGGCCTGCGTCTGCGACGCCGACCCCTACTGCTGCGAGGTCGCCTGGGACGAGACCTGCGTCGACCAGGTCACGACCCTCGGCTGCGGCCTCTGCGAGTAGGCCCTACGGCTGCGCGGCGGGGTGGCCGAGCTTGCGACGGCTGGCCAGGAGCAGGGCGTCGCTGACCAGGCGCAGGTGGTCGGGGGCGGAGACCCAGGCCTCGAGGGTCAGCAGGTGGTAGAAGGCGTCGACCATGCGGAGATCGGCGCGGGTGGTGGCCTGGGCGAGCTTGCGGGCGGCCTTGAGCAGGCGGGCGCCGCCGCGGACCTCGCCGTGGCGCAGGGCCTCGGCGGCGCGGGCGAGGTGCTCGGCCAGGGCGACGCCGCGGGCGTTCTTGCGGACCAGGCGCTGGGCGGCCGTCTCGGGGGTGCGGGTGCTGCCCAGGGCCGCGGCGACCTGGGCGACGCCGGGGCGCTGGCGGCTCACGTCGGCCCAGGTGAGCGTGGCCTGCGCCACCGCGCCCGGGCCAGCGACGTCCAGCTCGACCAGCACGACGTGGTCGTCGCCCGCCATGAAGGCGGGAATGCGGGTCTCGAGGGCGCTCGCGCCGGGGGAGGCGGCGGCCTCGCCGGCCTCGGCCAGCAGCGGGCTGCCCAGCACGCGGACCAGGCGATGGCCCGGCTCGAGGCGAATCTCCAGGCGCAGGTCGCGGGCGACCACGCGGCCGAGCTGCTCGACCAGGGCCGCCAGCGCGGCCTCGGCGCCGGCGACATCGGTGGCGCGGAAGGCGCCGCGGCCCGCGCTGGCCAGGCGCCACAGCCGGCCAGGCCCGGTCGACGACAGCTCGACCACCGAGGTGGTCACGCCGAAGCGCGTCAGGTGGGTCGCGGCCTCGGCGGCCTGGTCCACGTCCGCGGCGTCAGGCTCCAGCCCGCCAGCGCCCACCACCAGCACCGAGCGCAGGGCGACCCGCGGGGCCGGCGCGTCCTCCAGCAGGCGGCCGGACAGGTACAGCGCCTCGGACAGGGCCTGCGCCGCGACCGGCCCGCGGGCGGCCGGGGCTTCCAGGGCGCGGGCCAGCACGCGCGCGGCGCTCTCGGGGCGCTCGGGGCGCGTGACCAGCTCGGGCTCGGGCCCGGCGATCACCACCGAGACGCGGTCGTCGGCGCGCAGGGCGCCCAGCACGGCCGCGGCGGCGTCGGCCAGCGCCTCGCCGTCGCCCGGCCCGGGCAGCAGCACCAGGCCCAGGGCCATGGGCGGGCGCTGGGGGCCGAGATCGGCCCCGCGCAGGCCGACCTGCAGCACGACCCGGCTCGGGCCGTCGGTCCAGGCGCGGTCCAGGTTGACCGACAGGCCCAGCGCGGCCCCGGCGGGCGCGTCCAGCGGCTGCCGCGCGGCGGTCGCCAGGCGGTGGGGGCGGCCGTGGGCGGCCAGGACGCCGTCGAGGCGCGAGGCGAGCAGCTCGTGCAGCGCGTCGCCGCCCAGGTAGGTGCTCTCGAAGCGGACCAGGCCGGCCAGATCGGGGGAGGGCGGGGCGCCGAGCGCCTGGACGTCGGGGTCCAGCTCGGTCAGCTCGATCGGGGGCGCGGGCGTGGGGGCGTCGGGCGTCGCGGCGCGGGGCGGCGCCCACTTCATGCGGTCGGTCTGGACCTGCGAGTAGGTCGCGACGACCGGCGAGGAGGGCGGCGGCTCGGGCGCGGCCTCGGGAGCGTCGAGCGGCGCGTCGCGACCGCACGCGACCACGAGCGCCACGCCCAGCGCCGCGCACAGGCGGAGCAGCGGGGACATCGGGGGCCTCCGGGGGTCCTCGGTCGCGGCGGGGCGGTGAGCGGGCGGGGTGGGCCCGAAGGGTCGGGCGTCCCGCGCTCACCAGGGCGCGACTTCGAAGGAGGTCGTTGAGGCCTTCATCATGGCCCGGCGCCGGCGCGGCGGCCAGACGCCGGTCCTTTGGGGGGAACGCTGGAGGAGCGGGGGGAGCGGGTCAGCGCGGCGCCGGCTGGCCCAGCTTGCGGGCGGCGGCCAGCTCCAGCGCTTCGGACAGCGCGGCGCGCGAGTCCCCCGAGACGTGCTGCGACGGGGCGTCGAGCGCAGCCTGGAAGGCCGCGAGCATGCGGCGATCCTCGCCCAGCGCCAGGTCCGAGGCCTGGTTCAGGACGCCGCGCGCGGCGTCGAAGCGGCCGCGCTGCCAGTGGCGCCCGGCGTCGGCCAGCGCCTCGGCCAGGCGGAAGCTGGCGACGTTGCGCAGGACCATGCGCTGCTCGACCGTCTCGGGCCGCGGGGTCGCCGCCAGCGACACGCTGGCCCGCGCCGTCGCGTTGCCCAGCGCCACCATGTCCTTGTACTTCAACGTCACGTCGGCCACCGGCCCGGGCTTTTCCACCCACAGCTCGATAAGCACGACGTGGTCGTCGCCGCCGTAGAAGTACGGGATGACCGTCTGGATGCCGTCGTCGTCGTCGCCGCGGTCGGCGGTCACGCCGAAGGTCTTCGACAGGTTCTGGTCGACCGCCACCTCGCGCGCCTTGACCTGCTGGACCTCCTCGTCCTCGAGGACGCGCGTGCCCAGCACGCGGATGGCCTGCACGCCCTTGGCCAGCCGCACGTTCAGGCGCAGCAGGCGCGCGACCACCTTGGCCAGGCTGTCCAGCTCGGCCTGCAGCGGCGCCCCCAGTGCCCCCGCCTCGGCGTGGTGGTAGTTGCCGTGCCCGGCGTCCGCCACCTGCCACCACGGGTCCGCCCCGCCGTCACCCAGCTGCACGACCGAGGTCACCGCGCCCTGCAGCGTCAGGTCGTGCGCCGCCCGGGTCGCGGCCCCGACCCGCCGCGCGTCGCCGCCCGCCGTCAGCAGCACCACCGACTGGGTCCCCGGGATGACGGCCGTGTCCTCGTGCGCGCGCCGCAGCAGGGCGCCCGCCTCGCGCAGCGCCGCCTCGAGGTCCGCCGACCCGATCGTCCGCGGCGTCGTCAGCGCGTCCACGCGCCGCGTCAGCTCCGTCCGCAGCGCCCTCGTCCGGTCCAGCTTGCACACCACCTCGGGCGCCGGCCCGGCCAGCACCACGCCCAGCCGGTCGGCCGGCCCCAGCCGCTGCACGAGCGCCGCGATGGCCTCGACCAGCACCTGCGGGTGCGCCGCCCGCGCGGCCTCGTCGACCACCAGCACCATGTCCAGCGGCGGCCGCCGCCACCCGAACCGCTCGCTACCCTGCAGACCGACCTGCAGGATGACCCGCTGCGGCCCCTCGACCCAGCGGTGGCTCAGGGTCGCCTTCAGCGCCATCCCCGCCTCGCCGGGCGCGTCGAACGGCTGCGCGGGCGCGTGCGCCATCCGGTGCGCGTGGTCCGGCCCCGCCAGCATCCCCTCCACCAGCCGCATCCGGTGCAGGTACCCCGCGTTGCCACCCAGGTACGTGTTCTCGAAGTAGAACATCCTCGGCAACGTGGCGCTCGGCGCGACCTGCTCGTCCACCAGCGCCTGGTTCAGGGCGTCGCGCAGGTCGTCCAGCCTCCGATCGCGCTCGGCCAGCGCCTCCTGCGCCGGCTTCTCCAAGTTCCCCGCCACCTCGGCGTCGTCGAAGTCGTAGAACTGCGCCCGCTGCCGCTCGGCCTCGCCCTCCTGCGCGAACCGCGCGTACCCGTCCTTCGCCGCCGCCTCCTTCTTCTTGCCGGTGACTCGGCCCCGCTCCCTGGCGCGCTCCTCCTTGCCCTCCCCGCGCCCCCCGCCCGTGTCGACCCGTCCCATGCCGTGGATGCGGCCGATCCCTTCGCCGCCGCCTCCCTGCCCGTCGCCCTCGAACCCCAGCCCGCCCTTGTCCGCGGCGCGTTCGTTGCTCAGCTTGCTCAGCAGGTCGACCTTCGGCTCGGGCCTCGGCGCCGCGGCGGGCACCTCCGCCGGCTTGGCCGGCTCCTCGTCCCAGGCCTCCTCGTCGTCGTCGTCCGGCGTCCGCGTCGTCGTGATCGTGGCCGTCGCCTCCGGCTCCTCGGGCTCCCCGCGCGAGGCCTCGCTGGTCGGCGGCGCCGCCTTGTAGTCGCTCGGCCCGGGCGCCTGCGCCGCGTCGCCACCTTTGCCGCACGCGCTCAGCGCCAGCCCCAGCGCCACCATCACCGCCAGCGTCGACCCTCGCATCCTCGCCTCCTATCGCGGCGCCGGCTGGCCCAGCTTCCGCTCGCTCGCCAGCGCCAGCGCGTCCGACAGCACCGGCCGCGTGGGATGGTCGGACCCGTCGACCGCCTCCCGGAAGCCCTGCAGCATCCGCCGGTCCGCGTCCTCGACCGCCAGCGCCTCGGCCTCGCTCAACGTGGCCCGCGCGTCCTCGACCGAGCCCCACCGCACCTGCTGCCCGGCCTCGGCCAGCGCCTCCGCCAGCCGGAAGCTGACCACGTTCCGCCGCACCGTCACCTGCTCCAGCGTCTCGGGCCGCGGCGTCGCCGCCAGGGCCACGCTCGCCCGCGCCGTCGCGTTGCCCAGCGCCACCATGTCCTTGTACTTCAAGGTCACGTCGGCCACCGGCCCGGGCCGCTCCACCCACAGCTCGATCAACACCACGTGGTCGTCGCCCCCGTAGAAGTACGGGATGACGGTCTGGACGCCGTCGTCGTCCTCGCCCCGGTCCGCGGTCACCCCCATCGCGACCGACAGCTGCCTGTCGACCGCCTCCTCGCGCGCCTTGACCTGCGCGACCTCCTCGTCCTCGAGCTTGCGCGAGCCCAGCACCCGCACCGCCTTCACCCCGGGCGCCAGCCGCACGTTCAGCCGCAGCAGGCGCGCCACCACCTTGGCCAGGCTCTCGATCTCGGCCCCGATCGGCGCGTCCAGCGCCCCCGGCGCCGCCTGGTGATAGTTGCCGTGCCCGGCGTCGGCCACCTGCCACCAGGGGTCCACCCGCGCCGTCTCGCCGACCTGCACCACCGAGGTCACCGCGCCCTGCAGCGTCAGCCCGTGGGTCGCCCGCACGGCCGCCTGCACCCGCCATCGGTCCTGCCCGGCGGTCACCAGCACCACCGACTGCGTCCCCGGCACCACCGCCGGCTCGCTCTGCGCCTTGGCCAGCAGCTCGCCCGCCCGCCGCAGCGCCGCCCCCAGATCCCCCGGCCGCGCCGGCCGCCGCGTCGCCTCCTCCAGCCGCCCGGCCAGCTCGGTCCGCAGGGACCGCGCCCGCTCGACCCCGCGAACCACCCGCAGCTCGTCCCCCGCCAGCACCAGCCCGACCCGGTCCTGCGGCCCCAGCCGTGACCCCAGCGCCCGCACCACCTCGACCAGCACGCCCGGGTGCGCCGCCCGCGCCGCCTCGTCGACCACCACCACCACGTCCAGCGGCGGCCGCCGCCAGCCATACCGCTCGCTGCCCTGCAGCCCGACCTGAAGGACCACCCGCTGCGGCCGCTCGACCCAGCGGTGGCTCAGCGAGGCCGTCAGCGCCAGCCCGGCCTCGCCCGGCGGGTCGAAGGCCTGCGGCGCCGCGTGCGCCAGCTCGTGCGGCCGCCCGGCCTCGCCCAGCGCCGCCTCCAGCCGCCGCATCCGCTGCACGTACCCCGCGTTGCCGCCCAGGTAGGTGTTCTCGAAGTAGAACATCCGCGGCAGCGTGCTCGCCGGCGGCACGAACAGGTCCTCGATCGGCGCCTGCTCCGCCCACGCCTGCCCGCCCATAGGGTCCTGCTTGCCCCTCGCGTTCTTCGCCAGCTTCCCCTCGGTCGTGTTCTTGTCCACCTCGCCGGCGATCTCGATCTGGTCCAGCACCACTACCTTGCGTCCGGTGCGCCGCTCGATCTTCGCCTCGAACTTGGGCGCCGGCGCGGGCTTGGGCTTGGGCTTGAGCTCCTCCTGCGCCCACTCCCCGTCTTCGGCCTCGTCGCGCGCGGCCGGAGCGTCGTCCTCGAAGCCTCCGCCTCCTGCGCCGGCCCCTCTGAAGCCCGCCCCCGCCGTACCTCCACCCACGACGAACTCGTCGCCGCCGGCCGCCATCGCGGTCGCGAGCTTGTGCGCCAGGCCGTCCGCGTCCGCGGGCAGGTCCAGCACTTCGCGCTGCTCCGCGGCCTTCTCCTCCTCCTCGGGCTCAGGCTCGGCCGCCGTCGCCCGCGCCGCGCTGTCCACGGCCGGCGCCGCGGCGGGCTCGGCGCGTCCGCACCCGCCCGCCGCCAGCCCCAGCGCCACAAGCAGCGCCAGGCCGCGCAGCCTCACGGGTAGGCCCCCGGCGGCGTCGGCTGCGGCTCGGGCTCCGGCGGCTGCTGGGGCCCGGCCTCGCGCGGCCGCGACCGCCACCCGGCCACCGCAACCACCAGCAGCACCAGCACCGCGACCCCGCCCTCGACCTCGTCGATCTGGAACGCCGCCGCCTTCACCAGCGCCAGCCCCAGCCCGACCGCCAGCATCACCCACCCGGGCGCCCCCAGCGGCAGCTTGCGCGCCCGCCGCCACACCACCGCGGCCAGCAGCCCCACCGCGATGACCCACAGCACCACCCCCATGGCGCGCCCCGGCGTCGCCGCGAAGGTCAGCTCGACCTCCAGCGCCGCCGCCTGCTGCGCCGGGTCGTACACGCGCTTGGTGAACAGGCGCTCGGGGAAGTCCCCGGTCGACGGCAGCGTCAGCGCCAGATCCCCCAGGTCACCCGCGTCGTCGGGGCGCCGGTACTCGTAGGGGCGCTGCTCCTCGAGCGCGGTGTCCACCGACAGCACGGCCAGCTTCGGCGGCGTCCGCACCAGCCACTGCAGGTCCGTCACCAGCATGTCCGGCTGCGGCGCGACCAGCTCCATCGACCCGAACGCGCCCGGCCCCTCGGTCGGCACGTCGTAGACCACGTCGACCAGCACCGTCTGCGCCTTGGGCAGCGGCACCGCCAGCGCGCCCTCCTGGTCCTTGACCGCCTTGACCGCCTGCCCGCCCGCCGACACGCGCCACACCTTGGCCTCGGGCGGCATCTTCAGCCGCAGGAACTGCCGGTCCTCGTTGGCCACCCGGAACAGCGCCCGCGTCACGACGTGCCCGTCCTCGAGCACGGTCGTCTCCAGCCACGCCGCGTTCACCACGGCCTTGAGCGTCTCCACCGTCTGGTGCCGCTTCAGCTCGACCTGCAGCGCCCACGGCGCGTAGGCGTAGGTGTACCCGAACAGGATCTCGCGCTCGCTGCGCAGCCGGATGGCGTTGGGCAGCTCCGTCACGTCCACCCGCCGGATGTCGCTCGCCGCCTGCGGCTGCGCCTCGATGCCCGTCTCGGCCGACAGCCCGAAGCTGCCCTTCTCGACGTCGGCCCCGTGCACCCGCACGTCCGGGAGCGCGACCTTGCCCAGCTCCTTGGGCAGCAGCACCTCGACCTCGAGGTCTATCTGGATGGCCCCCTCGAGCGCCTGCGTGAAGCGCACCTCGTGGCCCTTGCGCCCCGGCCCCGCGTCGAAGTCCTTGGCCGGCTCGTGCTTGTTCAGGCTGGGCGCCGTCACGTTCAGCACGTTCGCCGTGTCCGGCAGCGACAGGATGAGCGCGTCCTGCCGCCCGCTCTTCATCTCGACCAGGATCGACGACAGCCCGACCAGCGCGCCGTCCTTGACCTGGTACAGCGTCTGCACCCGCGCGTCGAAGCGGATGTCCTTGGGCTTGGCCGTCGCCACCTTGCTGGCGATGGCGCCCGGCGCCCCGATGTGCTTGAACGCCTGGCTCACCCGCTCGGTCAGCGTCTGCCGCAGCTCGCTCGGCAGCGCGTCCTCGCCCACCTTGCTGAAGTCGTTGGCCTCGGCCGGCCCGAAGCCCACCTTGTCGCCGTCGAACAGCGCCACCACGCCCGACTCGCGGTAGGCCCCCAGCGGCCGCAGCAGCGGCAGGGCCAGCGCCGCCCCCTCCTCGCGCGGGACCTGCGCCTCCAGCTCCAGCTCCAGCAGGTAGCTGCCGACCAGCTCGCGCCCCAGCGTCACCCGGATCTGCCGCGGCGCGCCGTCCGCCTCGGGGAAGGTGTGCCAGTCCTCGATGCCCTCGCCCCGCACCTTGTAAGGCACCAGCCCGTCGGGCACCGCGACCGCCAGCTCCTTGGTCTTGCCGCGGATGACGTCGTAGCGGATCTGCACCTTCGTCCGCAGCACCGCCTCCTGCAGCGTCAGCAGCTGATAGGTCTCGGTGTTCACGCTCAGCGCGTCCTCCGGCGCCGCCCGCGACTCGGTCCACCGCACGATCACCTGCTCGGACGGCGGCAGCCACGCCCGCGCGACCGTCACGGCGTCCTCCTCGCCGCCCGTGAACGTCGTCGTCACCGGCACGGCCGGCTCCAGCGTCACCTGCCGCTTGCCCCGGATGACCGTCTCGACGCTGGTGATGGGCACCCCGGCCAGCGCCAGCGCCACCTGCGGCTGCCCCTGCGACCGGTCGATGGCCACCCGGAAGCGCGACACCAGCACCTGCCGCCCGCGCCCCTGCACCGTGGCCACGTGCCACCCGTCCGACACCCGCGTCGCCACCGCGTCGCGCCCGGCGGTCACCTCCATCAGCGCCACCTGCGCGCTCGCGACCCGCACGTGCGCCTGGCTGCCCGTCACGTGCACCTCGTGGGTCACCGTGACGTCCACGCCGTCGCCGCTGTCGTCCAGCTCCAGCTTGTAGTCCGCGCGCCGCACGTTCTGCGCGCCCGCCCCGACGCCGAACCGCACCACCGCCGCCACCGTCCCCGGCAGCGACGCCGTCAGCTCGCCCCCGCTCCGCTCGACGCTGGCCGCCGGCCACACGTCCACCGGCAGGTCCGGCCGCCCGCCGGTGTCGAGGGTCATCGACGAGCCCGGCATCGGCGGCAGCGGCACCACCACCAGCAGCGACCCGTCGTCCGCGACCTGCGCGGGCACCAGGTAACTCAGCGACACCGTCGGCGTCCGCGTCTTGTCGTCCAGCACCAGCACGTGCGCGCCCTGCCGCCGCAGCAGCGTCGCCTCGTTGCCGCCCAGCCGCACCGACTGCAGCACCACGTCGCCCGCGACCAGCGGCACCTCGGCCAGCCCCTCGCCGACCACGCGCAGCTCCGCCGTCACCGACACCTCGGCGAACAGGCCCGGCCCGCTCCCCTCCGGCAGCGCCACGTCCACCGTCCCGCGCCCCCAGGTCGGCCGCGGCCCGTCCTTGCGCTGGGCGGCGTCCATCAGCTCCTCATAGCGCTGCAGTGTCAGCCGGACCTCGCCCGGCGGCTCCTGCGCCCAGGACGGGGCCAGCAGCGACAGCGACACGGCGATCGCGAGCGCGACGGCGCTCGCGGCCCGAAACATCGGGCGAAACACGGGACGGTACACGGCGTTCATGCGCGGGCCTCTCCTGATGGACGACGGCGCCCACTTCCCCTGGGGCGCCTCGTGCGGGTCTCCAGGGACGCACGGTTTGCAGAAAAGTTCCACCCGCCCCCGAAACCCCGTCCTTGGCCAGCCCCTCGGCGCCGACATACCTTCGACTCCGCTCCCCCCCCCCATCGCCGCTCCGCTCCGCCTTCCGCCGCCCCGCCCGGTGCCGATTGCGCGACTTCCTGCTCTATCGCCTCCTGCCGTTCGCCCTCTGCCTGGCCGTTCTCACCCTGCTCCGCACCACGGGCCTCGGCGCCGGCGGCTGGGGCGCGCAGAGCGTCACGGTGGCCGTCGGCTTCCTGCTCATCGGCGCCTTCATCGCCGGCAAGGCCGCCACCGCCGTGAAGCTGCCGCGCATCACCGGCTACCTGGTCGTCGGCGTCGTCATGGGCCCCTACGCCACCGAGCTGTTGACCCAGGACATGCTGCTGGCCAGCCGCACCATCGACGGCGTCGCGGTGGCCCTCATCGCCCTCATCGCGGGCGGCGAGATCAAGCTCGACTGGATGCGCGCCCGCCTGCGTCCCATCCTCACCATCACCCTCATCGAGCTGACCCTGGTCGCGACCCTCATCTTCGGCGTCGTCCTCATCGGCCGGCAGCTCTTCCCCTTCATGCCCAACGACGACCTGCCGCGCGCCCTGGTCATCGGCATGATCTTCGGCGTCCTCGCCGTCTCCAGCTCGCCCACCGTCACCATCGCGGTCATCGCGGACACCCGCTCCGACGGCGTCCTCAGCAAGACCGTCCTGGGCGTCACGGTCCTCAAGGACGTCCTCATCATCATCCTGTTCGCCACCGCCATGGCCATCGCCCGCGACGCCCTGTCGGCCGGCGGCGCCGACGAGATCCCGCTCGGCCTCACCCTCGCTCGCGAGCTGGGCGGCTCGGCCCTGGCCGGCGTCGCCTTCGGCATGGCCATCTCCTGGCACCTGGTCCACATCAAGCGCGACGTCCCGGTCTTCGTCCTCTTCGTCTGCTTCGCCATGAGCGAGCTGGCCCGCGTCCTGCACCTCGAGGCGCTCCTCATCGCTCTGGTCGCCGGCCTGTGGGTCGAGAACTTCTCCAAGGCCGACGGCCACGCCCTCATCGACGGCATCGAGCGCGTCGCCACGCCCGTCCTCGCGCTCTTCTTCGCCGCCGCCGGCGCCAAGATGGATCTGGGCGCCTTCGCCGTCATGTGGCACCTCGCCCTGCTCCTGGTCGCCGTGCGCGCCCTCGGCGTCTGGGGCGGCATCACCCTCGGCGCCCGCGTCGCCGGCGCCGAACCCGTGGTCCGCAAGCTCGGCTGGCTGGGCTTCATCAGCCAGGCCGGCGTCAGCCTCGCCCTGTCCGCCATCGTGGTCCGCGCCTTCCCCGACTGGGGCGCCGAGGTCCAGGTCCTCATCATCGCCATGATCGCCGTCCACGAGGTCGTCGGCCCGATCGGCTTCCAGCACGCCCTCACCGTCGCCGGCGAGGTCGGCCGCGCCCGCCGCCCCGGAGCCGAGCCCGCCGTCACCGAGGAGGACGACGTCACCGTGCCGATCTGACCGCCGCCGCCGCCTCGCGCGGCTTGCGTTCTGGTCAGCCCGCGCGGCGTCGTGTAGAGGGGATGGTCCCTCCGAAACGGCCGAAAGCGGTTGTGTGCGCGATCTCCTGGTCCATCGCCTGCTGCCCATCCTGATCTGCGTCGCGGTCGTCCTCGCCCTGCGCTACTGGGACGTCGGCGTCGCCGGCCTCGGGCTGCAGAGCACCACCGTGGCGATGGGCCTGCTGCTCGTCGGCGCCTTCGTGGGCGGCCAGCTCTCGGCCGCCGTCCGCCTGCCCCGCATCACCGGCTACCTGCTGACGGGCCTGCTGCTCGGGCCCTACGCCACGGGCCTGCTCACCAAGGACATGCTCGGCGCCGGCTACGTCGTCGAGGGCATCGCCGTCGCCCTCATCGCGCTCATGGCCGGCGGCGAGATCCGCCTCGACTGGATCCGCAGCCAGCTCAAACGCCTGCTGCTCATCACCGGCTTCGAGCTGCTCATCGTCGGGCTGGTCGTCTTCGCCCTGGTCATCGCGCTGCGCGACGTCTTCCCCTTCATGCCCAGCGGCGACGCCGAGCTCGGCCGCGCCCTGGTCATCGCCATGATCTTCGGCGTCCTCGCCACCGCCAACTCACCCACCGTCACCATCGCCGTCATCGCCGAGACCCGCGCCGACGGCCCGGTCGCCCGCACCGTCCTCGGCGTCACCGTCACCAAGGACGTCGTCATCATCGTCCTGTTCGCCGCCGCCATGGCCTTCGCCCGCGCGACCCTCGACCCCGACTCGGCCCAGGCCTCCCTCGGCTGGGTCCTCACCCGCGAGCTCGGCGGCTCCATCCTCGCCGGCCTCGTCTTCGGCGCCATCCTCTCCTGGTACCTCCTCAAGATCCGCCGCGACGCCGGCGTCGTCGTCCTCTTCGTCTGCTTCGCCATCAGCGAGCTGTCCGCCGCCCTGCACCTCGAGGCCCTGCTGGTCGCGCTGACCGCCGGCCTGTGGGTCGAGAACTTCTCCAAGGCCGACGGCCACGCCCTCATCCAGGGCATCGAGTCCGTCTCCCTGCCCGTCCTGGCCCTCTTCTTCGCCGCCGCCGGCGCCAAGATGGATCTGGTCGCCTTCGCCGAGACCTGGCACCTGGCGCTGCTGCTCATCGTCGTCCGCGCCGTCGCCATCTGGGGCGGCGTCCGCATCGGCGCCACGCTCTCGGGCGCCGAGCCCTCGGTGCGCCGCTACGCCTGGACCGGCTTCATCAGCCAGGCCGGCGTGACCCTCGCCCTGTCGGCGATCGTCGTCCGCGCCTTCCCCACCTGGGGCGCCGAGATCCAGGTCCTGGTCATCGCCATGATCGCCGTCCACGAGCTGATCGGCCCGATCGGCTTCCAGCAGGGCCTCGCCCGCGCCGGCGAGATCGGCCGCGCCGCCCTGCCCAGCCGCGACGCCGGCGGGCCCGAACGGCGACACTGAACAAAAAACTGAACGCGGGGCTTGCCCCGGACCGCTGAACATCTGTACGCTCGTTCACCATGAACATGCGTACACCCGTGCTCGCCCTCCGGCGCCACGCCTGCGCCGGCCCCGTCTGGGTCCTCGACTTCGACGCCCGCGGCCAGGCCGACTGCGCCTTCTGCGCCGCCCGCGCCGCCCGCCCCGCGCCGGCCTCCCCGCCGCCGCTGGGTCGCCTGACCGCCGCCCTGCGCGACGAGCTGGCGCGCCGCCGCCGCCTGCCCGACTTCGTGCACCTGCTGCCCTCGGCCGACGCCTTCGCCCCGGGCGCCGCCGATCTGGCCCCCGCCGCCCTCGAAGCCTGCCAGGCCCTGCTCGCTCGCGACATCGGCGTCGTCCTGTCGACCCGCGGCGGCCTCGCCCAGGCCCAGCCGCTGGTCACCCTCGCCCGCCGCTTCCCCGGGCTGCTGCGGGTCCACGTCGGCGTGTTCAGCCCGGACGCCCGCCACCAGGCCACGTGGGAGCGCGGCGCCGCCCCGCTGGCCGATCGCGTCGCCCTCGCGGGGGCGCTGCAGCGCGCCGGCGCGCAGGTCGTCATGGCCATCGGGCCCATCATCCCCTTCGTCAACGACGCGCCCGAGGCGCTCGAGCGCCTGGTCCGCATGGCCCGCCACGCCGGCGTCACCGCCGTGCAGCCCCACTTCGTGCAGGACGCGCCGGGCCTCGTCGCCCAGGTCGAGCGAGAGGTCGCGCGCAGCCAGGCCCGCATGCTCGAGGGCTGGTTCGCCATGCCCGGCGCCCGGATCGCGCCGGGCGTGCGCCGCATCGCCGATCGCGTGGTCGAGCGGCCGCTCGAGGCCCTTCGCCAATCGGCCCAGCGCGCCGGCGTCCAGGTCCAGGTGTGCGCCTGTCAGCACTCGGCCGGCGCCGACGTCTGCCTGCGTGGCCCGGTCCGCGCCGCCGCCCCGGCCCAGCTGGGCCTGCTCGACCTCGGGTGACTCGCCGCCTCTTACGAGCTGGAGTGACCCGCCGGCTCTTACGAGTTGGAGTGACCCGCCGGCTCTTACGAGCTGGAGTGACCCGCCGCCTCTTACGAGCTGGAGTGACCCGCCGGCTCTTACGAGTTGGAGTGACCCGCCGGCCTGCCGAACCCACGGCCCGGGTGTCGCGGGCGCGCGCGCCTAGGCCCGCCGATTGCCAGGGCCCGGCTGCGATCGCTACCCTGCGGCCGTTCGGGCGGCTCTCGGGGGCGAGGGCGCCCGCCGTCACGCCAGAGGGGTCCATGCGCGCTCCATCTCGTCTCGTCGCGGTCACCATCCTCGCGATCCTCTCGGCTCTGGTCGGCTGTCAGGGGCCGCCGTCGGCCGCTGCGCCGGGGGCGCTCGGCTCAGGCGTGCCGCCCTTGGGCGCCGCCGGCCTCTTCGGCGACGCGCCGGCGCTCCGCAGCGCCCTGGTCGCCGCTCCGGCCGATGAGGCCCAGGGCGATCCCGACGTGAACCGGGGGCTCGACGCCATCCTCGACGGCTGCGACGTGCGGGCCGACGTCGGCATCGTCAACGAGTGCACGGACGATCAGCTCCGGACCCTGGTCGAGCAGATCACCCTGCGCCCCGCGCCCGAGCGCGTGCGCACGTTGACCGCGGCGCTGGGGTCGCCGGGGCCGCGCCAGGCCGCCGCCGCGGTGGTATTGGCCGAGCTGTATGCCCAGGCCGCCGAGCCGCTGCTCCAGGCCCTCGACGCGCCGGCCGTCGAGCACCTGCTCGCCGCGCTCGAGGGGCAGGACACGCCGCAGGCCGTGCAGCTCGCGCCACTGACTACCCACGCGGCCCTGCTCGCGGGTGAGGACACGCGCCTGCGGGCCATGGTGCAGAACCACCCGTCGCAGCGCGCCCAGTTCGCGGCGGTGCGGCGCTGGCTGGTGGCGCGCCGGCTGACCGACTTCGCCGACGTCGCGCCGCTGTCGGCCGCCGTCGACCAGGCGCGGGCGCAGCTGGCGGTCGAGGCGGTCCTGGCCATGATCGCCGACGCGCCGCTGAGCGACGCCGAGCGCCAGACCGTGTGCCCCTGGGCGCGCCCCATCGCGACCCACCCGGGCCAGCAGGTCGCCGCGCTCGCGGGTCGGCTGCTGGTGCAGGGCTGCGTGGGCGAGGACGCCGACGCGGCGGTGGCGATGCTCCAGGACCGGCTCGAGCGCGGCGAGTTCGCCCTGCCGCTCAGCGAGCTGGCGATCGCGCTGTGCCGCGCCGACGGGGTCAGCCCCTCGCAGGCGCTGCAGGCCCGCGCGTGCGACCTCGTCGGCCGCGTCGCCGCCGATCGCCGTGTCCACGCCAAGCTGCGCGAGCAGGCGCGGGCGGCGCTGGTCGACCTCCCGGCGCCCGCGCCGCCCGACGCGCTGACGCCCTGAGGCTCAGACCGGCTGCGTCCGGCCGGCCGGCGGTGGCGGCCGCGCCGCCGAGCGCGCCTTGCGGCGGGCGACCAGCCACAGGACCGTCATCGTCGGCAGCAGCTGCGTGCCCGGGATGAAGGCCTCGGTCACGGCGACCTTCTTCAGCGCGCCCAGCCCGAAGCGATCGAGCACGAACCAGGTGATGGGGCTGGCCAGCACGTCCAGGCCCATGTCCAGCAGATCGAGGGCCACGACCAGTCCGAAGGGCACGCCCCGCAGCGTCTCCCACAGGTCGCCGTCCTCGGGCGCGCGGACGCGCCTGAGCTTGCGCCGGACCAACCACAGACCGATGAGCCCCGCCACGGCGAAGGCCGCGGCGAGCACGCCGAGCACTACGAGCCACTCCATGGCGTCCAGAGTAGCCACGGTCGGGCGCGGAACCACTCGGGGTTGAAGCAAGAGCTAGAGATCGACCAGGCCGACCGTCGACAGGTCGCCGCCGTAGAAGGTCGCGCCCACCCGCTGGAAGCGCTCGACCGCGTCGGTGCAGAAGAAGGTCCGGCGGCCGGCCCGCTCGGGCGCCAGCAGCTCGCGCTCGGTCAGCAGGGCCTCGAGCTCGGTGGTCACCGCCTCGGCGGAGTCGACCAGGGCGACGTCCTCGCGGCCGAAGGTGGTCCGCAGGACGTCGGCGACCAGGGGCTTGAAGGCCGGGTAGTGGGTGCAGCCCAGGACCAGGGTGTCGACCTCTTCGGCGACGAAGGGCGCGAGATAGGTCTCGAGGGTCAGCCGGGCGACCGGGTGGTCGGTCCAGCCCTCCTCGGCCAGCGGCACCAGCAGGGGCCAGGGGTGCGCGGTCAGCGCGGCTTCGGGCAGCAGCGCCGTGATGGCGGCCTGGTAGCAGCCCGAGCGGACGGTGCCCTCGGTGCCGGCGATGCCGATGCGGCCGCTGCGGGTGGCGGCGGCGGCGGCGCGGGCCCCCGGCTCGATGACGCCGAGGACGGGGACGTCGGTGGCGGCGCGCAGCTGCGGGATGGCGTAGGCCGAGGCGGTGTTGCAGGCCACGACCAGCGCCTTGATGGGGTACTTGAGGAGCATCCCGGCGGCGCGCTCGGCGTAGCGGGCCACGGTGGCGGGCGAGCGGGTGCCGTAGGGCAGGCGGGCCGTGTCGCCGAGGTAGATGAGATCCTCGTTGGGCATGCGGCGGGCAATCTCGCTGGCGACCGTGAGGCCGCCGATGCCCGAGTCGAAGACGCCGATGGCCGCGCGATACATGCAGGCTCCACGAGGTCCGCGGGTCAGCCGCCCAGGAAGTCTCGGGCGTTCCACCGAACGCCGTTGTGGTCGGCGCCGCGGGCCGCCGCCAACAGGACGAAGGGCTCGGTGATGTCGTCGGGGGAGGGCAGGGTGGCCGGGTCCTCGCCCGGGACGGCCTCGGCGCGCATGTCGGTGCGCGTGCCGCCCGGGTTGATGACGGCGCAGGCGACGCCGGAGCCCTCGAGGTCGGCGGCCAGGGTCTGGCTGAGGCCCTCGACGGCGAACTTGGTGACGGAGTAGGCGCCCCAGCCGGCGCGGCCGGCCACGCCGACGCTGGAGGAGACGTTGATCACAACCCCGCGGCCGCGCTGGCGCATCCCGGGCACCAGCAGGCGCACCAGATCGAAGCCGGCGGTGACGTTGACGGCCAGCGCCTGCTCGAAGGCCTCGAGCGGGCACTCCCACACCGGCCCCAGCGGCCCCAGCACGCCGGCGTTGTTCACCAACACGTCGACCGGACCGGCCGCCCGGGCCAGCGCGGCGCGCGCGTCGGCCGAGGTCAGCTCGGCCGCGTGCACCGTGGCCTGCCCGCCGGCCGCCTCGATGGCGTCGGCCACGGCGCGCAGCCCGGCTTCGTCGCGCGCGGTCAGGACGACCCGCGCTCCCTCGCGCGCGAACGCCCGCGCCACGGCCGCGCCGATGCCCCGGCTCGCCCCGGTCACCAGCGCGCTCAGCCCCTCGAGGCGTGGCTCGGCGGCGCTCACGGCGCGCGCCCCAGCAGGCCGTCGACCATCGCCTCCAGGTGCGTCACCGGGCGTGCCCCCTCGACCTTGCGGCCGTTGACGAAGAAGGTAGGCGTCGCGCGGACGCCCGCCTCGGCCCCGGCGACGATGTCCGCCACCACGGCGTCGCGGGGCTCGCCCGTCTCGACGCAGCTCACGAAGCGGTCGGCGTCGATGCCCAGGTCGCCGGCCTTGCGGCGCAGCACCTCGCGGGACAGGTCGGGCTCGCTGCCGGCGCCGACGTCGAAGGCCCACTCGGCGGCGGCGGCGAACTGGCCCTGGCGGTGGGCGCACTCGGCGATGAAGGCCAGCCGGCAGGCCGCGCCGTGGAAGGCGCGGTCCATGATGGGGCTGCAGGCGTTGTCGAGCGGGAAGTGCATCAGCGTCACGCGGACGTCCTCGGGGCGTGCCTCGAGCAGATCGTGCAGGGACTCGAACAGCGTGCGGCAGTGGGGGCACTGGAAGTCGGCGAACTCGACGATGTGCACGGGGGCGTCGGGGCGGCCCAGGGTCGGGCGGCCGGTGGTCGACAGCGCGACGGTGGGCAGCTCGCCGACGAGGCGCGCCTCGGCGACCAGGGCCTTGTCGCGGGCGGCGCGGGACTCGGCCACCGGCCCGGCGTAGACGATGTAGCTGCCGACCAGGGCGGCCAGGAAGACCATGGCGGCGGTGACGCCCGCGCGGGAGACGACGGCCGGGCCGAGCTTGGAGACGGCCTCGCGGGCGCCGCCGGGCAGGCTGAGGAGGCCGACGACGAGGATCCCGACGTTCACGGCGTACAGGACGACGCAGTAGGGGCAGAACTGGCCCTGCTGCACCAGCGAGACGCCGGCCAGAAAGGCCGAGTAGACGACCGACAGGATGCCGATGAGGACGTGCAGCCGGGCCGCGTCCACGTTGTCGATGCGGCGCAGGCGCAGGATGGCCAGGCCGATGACGGCGGCGTAGCAGGCCAGGCCGAGCAGCGAGATGGGCAGCCTGGGCCGGCCGCCCGGCACCGGGACGCTGCTGTAGCGCGAGGTGCGGCTGATCTCGCAGCCGGAGCCCTCGGCGCACACGCCCGCCTGGCCGGCGGGGTCCAGCAGCCAGGCCTGGTGGTCGTAGGTCAGCACGCCGCTGTCGACCAGGCCGACGAGGCCAAGGACGGCGATGAGGATGGCGGCGACCTTCGGCTTCATGGCGGCGTCCCCGGTCTGGATCAGTAGCTGCGCTCGCTGGGAGGCGTCGGGGGCGCGGCGCCGGCGCCCTTCAAGCTGCGCAGATAGGCGACGACGTCCCGGATCTGGGCTTCGGTCAGGTTCTGCGGCGGCATGGCGGGCGGGCGGCCCTGGGCGATGACGGCGGCGATGTCGGCGTCGCGCATCCGGGCGTGCCAGGCGGGGCTCTCGAAGTCGATGCCGGCCGTCCCGGGCAGGGCCTGGCCGGTGGTCCCGTGGCAGGCGACGCAGCGCGCCTCGTACAGGCGCTGCCCGGCCGCGACGTCGCCGAGGTCGGCGCGGACGCCGGTCCGGAACATCTCTTCGGGGCAGGCCCCCTCGGGCACGCAGCGCGACACGGGCTCGGAGCCCACCGAGCCGCGGTCGCAGCCGACCAGCGCCAGCAGGCAGAGCGCGAGGGCGACCCCGCGCACGCGGCGCGGACGCGACAGGACGGCGGTCGGTGATGGTGGGTTCACGAGGGGCCGACTAGCACGCGTCCGGGTGTCCAGCAAGGAAGACGCGCGCGCCGCGACGGGAACGTGGACCGCCGTCGCCACGCCGCGCTACCTTCGCCGCCGTGTCCGACGCCCTGCCCGCCGCCCTGCCCATACAGGCGCTCTCCTTCGTGGCCCTCGACCTCGAGACCACCGGCATCGCGCCCGGCTTCGACCGGGTGGTCGAGGTCGCGGCCGTGCGCTTCCGCCTCGGCGCCGACCTCGCCGTGCGGCCGGGCCCCGTCTTCCACGCCTTCGTGGACCCGGGCCGCCCCCTCCCCGAGGTGACCCGCCGCCTCACCGGCCTGACCGACGCCGAGCTGGCCGACGCGCCGACCATGGCCGCCCTGTGGCCCGATCTCGCCGGCTTCCTCGCCGGGGGCGACGGCCCGACCGCGCTCGTCGCCCACAACGGCAAGGTCGACCTGGCCTTCCTGGTGGCCGAGGCGCACCGCGCCGAAATCCCCTTCGCGCCGCCGACCACCTTCTGCACCCTGCAGCTTGCCCGCCAGGCCCTGCCCGGCGCCCCGCGCTACCGCCTCTCGGACCTGGTCCGCTGGCTCGGCCTCGCCGGCGACGGCGCCGCCTTCCACCGCGCCCGCCCCGACGCCCTGCACGCCCGCAACCTCTTCGCCCGCTGCGTCGGCGCCCTCGGCGCCCGCACCACGGCCGATCTCCGCAGCGGCGGCCCCCTCGCCCCGCCGACCCCCGCCGACTTCCAGGTCCACGTCCCCGATCATCTGGTGCCGCTCGAGCGCCGCATGCTCGAGGCCCTGCCCGTCGAGATCACCTACCGCGGCGGCAGCAAGGGCACCTCGGCCCGCCCTGTTACGCCCCTTTGCTTCTACCGCTCCGAGGGCGTGCTCTACCTTCGGGCCTGGTGCCACCTCGACGACGAGGCGAAGTCCTTTCGCTGCGATCGCATCCGCACCATCCGCGCCTGACCGCCTCTCGCCCCCCCAAGGCCCCCGCCCATGAAGACACGACGCCACCAGGCCATCGTGCAGCTCGTGCGCGCCCAGACCATCGCCGACGCCCCGGAGCTCGCCCGGCGCCTCGCCGCGCAGGGCTTCGAGGTGCACCCGGGCATGCTCGAGCGCGATCTGCGCCTGCTCGGCGTGGTCGCCGAGCACACCGCCGACGGCGGCACCCGCCTGCGCCAGTCCGTCGACCCCGCCGATCTCGCCACCGCCCTCGACAACCTGCGGCAGTTCCTGGTCGAGATCACGCCCAGCCACAACCTGCTCGTGGTCCGGACCCGCATCGGCGGCGCCCAGCCGGTCGCCGTCGCCCTCGAGCACCTGCAGGTCCCCGGCCTGCTCGGCAGCGTCGCCGGCGACGACACCGTCCTGTCGGCCGTCGCCGAGACGACCAGCGCCCGCGCCGTGATGGACGAGATCTGGGCCATGGTCGCCACGTCGGGCTGAGGTTCTGGCCATCCTCGACGGCCCTCGATAAGCTCGCGCGACCGTCCGAGCCGACCCGAGGCCGCCATGCACTCGCCCGCCATCGTCGCCGCGCCGCTGCCCGACGCGGTGCCCCTGTTCCCGCTGCCCAACCACGTCCTGCTGCCCGGCGTGCCGACGCCCTTCCGCGTCTTCGAGCCACGCTACCGCGAGCTGGTCGGCGATCTGCTGGCCCTGCCCGAGGAGCACCGCTGGCTGGCCGTGCCGTGCCTGGCGCAGGGCTGGGAGTCCGACTACCAGGGCAACCCGCCCATCCATCGCGTGGCCGTGGCGGCGCGCATCCTCCACAGCTCCGAGCTGACCGAGGGCCAGTACTTCATCGCCGTCATGGGTGAGGAGCGCTGCCTGCTGACCGAGGTCGCCAGCGATCGCCTGTACCGCCGCGCGACGCTCGAGCCGCTGCCGGACGTCCCCGAGCGGCCGGACGAGGTCGAGCGCGCCCTCGACCACCTACGCGCGGCGGCCGTCGTGCTCTTCGCGCGCCTGCCCGACATCCCCTGGAACGTGCGCCTGCTCGTCGAGCGCCCCGCGGGTCCCGAGGCCCTCGTCTACCGGCTCGGGGCCCTCATCCTGCCCGACGCGCCCGACCGCCAGCGCCTCATCGAGGAGCGCAGCGTCCTCGCCCGGGTCGAGATCCTGCTCGCGCGCATCGGCGAGCTGCTCGTCGCCGGCGGCCTGTCGGGCGTCGACGGCAACGCCGCGCCCAAGGCTTGACAGCGCCCCGCGTTCGTCCCCTCGGGCGCCCGCACTCCAATGATCTCGCTTGCATTTTCGGCAGGCCGCGCGCATGTACGCGCGGACACTGTCGCCCACGCCGGTCTCCGGCAGAACAGATGAGGGACACGCTGAATTGAACGCGCCGAGATCATTCGACAAGGTTGTGCTCGCCTACTCGGGCGGCCTCGACACCTCCGTCATGCTCACCTGGCTCAAGGAGACGTATGACTGCGAGGTCATCTGCTACACGGCCGACGTCGGCCAGGAAGAGGAGCTCGACGGCCTCGAGGACAAGGCGAAGCGCACCGGCGCGTCGGCCGCGGTCATCGAGGACCTGACCGAGGAGTTCGCGCGCGACTTCGTGTTCCCGGCCCTGCAGGCGAACGCGGTGTACGAGGGCATCTACCTGATGGGCACCTCGCTGGCGCGTCCGCTCATCGGCCGGCGCCTGGCCGAGGTCGCCGCCGAGCACGGCGCCGACGCGGTCGCCCACGGCGCGACCGGCAAGGGCAACGATCAGATCCGCTTCGAGCTGGCCAGCTACTCGGTCAACCCGCACATCCGCGTCATCGCGCCCTGGCGGTACTGGGAGTTCAAGGGCCGCTCGGACCTCATCGCCTACGCCCGCGACAAGGGCATCCCGGTGCTGTCGACCGTCGAGAAGCCCTTCTCGATCGACCGCAACCTGATGCACGTCTCCTTCGAGGGCGGCGTCCTCGAGGATCCGTGGGCCGAGCCCCCGCGGGACACGTTCCTCCTCACCAAGCCGGTCCAGGAGACCCCGGACGAGGCCGAGGAGATCACCATCGACTTCGAGAAGGGCCGCCCCATCGCCGTCAACGGCGAGGCGCTGAGCCCGGCCAACCTCATCCGCAAGCTCAACAAGCTGGGTGGGCGCCACGGCATCGGCCGCGTCGATCTGGTCGAGAACCGCTACGTCGGCATCAAGTCGCGCGGCGTGTACGAGACCCCCGGCGTCAGCATCCTGCACGTCGCCCACCGCGCCATCGAGTCGCTGACCATGGACCGCGAGGTCATGCTGTTCCGCGACCAGCTGATGCCGCGCTACGCCGCGCTGATGTACCGCGGCTACTGGTTCAGCCCCGAGTGCGCGCTGATGCGCAAGATCATCGAGGAGACCCAGGAGCCCGTGAACGGCACGGCGCGCATCCGCCTGTACAAGGGCAACGCGACGCTGGTCGGCCGCAAGTCCCCGAACTCCCTCTACTCGTACTCGTTCGCCACGTTCGAGCACGACACGGTCTACGACCAGAAGGACGCCGAGGGCTTCATCCGCATCAACGCGCTGCGCCTGCGCCTGCGGTCGCTCAAGGAGGGCGGCCTCGACTGAGTCGAGCCGTCGTCCCCGTGTCCCTGCGAAGGCCCGGTCGGTTCGTCCGCCCGGGCCTTTGCGCTTTCAAGCGTGCTCGCGCAGCCAGGCCCGCCAGGCCTTGACCGCCTGGGTCTGGCCCGGCACGTCCAGGAAGGTCACCAGCGCCGACAGGTCCAGCCCGGGCATCAGCCCGCTGCGCTCGCGCGCCTCGTAGGCGTCGCCGACCAGCGCCCACACCTCGATGCGGCCGTCTCGCCACATCCAGACCTCGCGCACGCCCAGGCCGGCGTAGACCTCGAGCTTGTCCAAGCCTCCGCTGGTCCAAACGACCTCGATGGCCAGATCGGGTCTGTCGCCGGGCGGCCGTCCGAGCACGTAGCACTCGTCGGGCTCGACCCCGCGCCGGGTGTCGCGCCGCTTGATGGTCCAGGACCCGTAGCCGTCCAGCGGCAGGTCGCGCTCTTCGGCGTAGGCCTCGACCAGGCGGGCGATCAGCGTCTTGAGGCGCTCGTGGTCGTTCGAGGGGCTCATCAGCTCGAGCACTCCGTCGAGGTAGGTCAGGCGCACGCCCGAACGCTCGCCGCGGATGGCGCAGATCGTCTCGTACTCGTCCCAGGTCACGCGCATGAAGACGCGCTGATCCTCGGAGCGGGGCTGGGGGAGCAGCGGCGGTGAGGTGACCTGCATGAGGGAAGTCTAGCCGCACCAGCGCGAAAGACCATCCTGCCCCGTCACGCAGTCGTTGACATGCTAATGAAAGTCATTTTCAATACGGCTCACGGACTCGCCGCACGGCGCCGCCCACCGCGCCCATGGCGCCGCAACGGAGCACCCCATGAGCATCACCGCCCCCTTCGCCCGCCTGCTGACCCCGGACCTCGTGCCGACCGCCTGGGAGCACGACGATCTCCCGGCCCTGCACGACCCGTCGGCGCGCCAGCTCCTGGGCCAGACCGGGCCCTGGGAGATCCGAGGCCTCACCGAGGGCGACCCCGGCTTCGAGGACGCCGCCGCCCGCGGCTGGCTGCACCTGCAGCTGTGGTACCCGCTGCGGGGCCTGTCCGTGCTGACGCCCAGCCTGCTGACCCGCGTCCGCTTCCAGTCCGCCGACACCGCCGGCGCCGTCCACGAGTGGGACAGCGTCGAGGATCTGGCCTGGGATCTGCCGCGCGTCCTCGGCGCGCCGCTGCCCAACCTGTGCCTCGTCCGCTCCCTCAACCGCTGGATGGTCGACCGCCCCGAGGCCGAGGTCCGCGAGCGGCTGCTCGCCGCGGGCGACCCCCGCGTCATCCCTCACTGATCGTCAACCCCCACCCCATTCCAAAGGAACCCCCCGATGTCCCAGCAGCGTACGAAGAAGGCCAAGCTGGCCCACGAGAAGCAGTCCCCCAAGACCGCCAGCGGCAAGCCGCGCGGCGAGTACGGCATCCAGCGGGTCGAGGCCCTGGTCGAGTGGCCGGCTGGGACCCCCGCGGCCGTGGTCGAGATCGACACGGAAGGCACCCGCGCCATCGTCGGCCGCGCCTTCGTGACCGTCGACCCCGCCACCGGCGCGGCCCGCCCGGGCCTGCTGGCCTGCCCGGCCGTCTACAGCCCCGCCGCGCGCGCCCAGGCCATCGCCGCCTTCCGCGCCTTCGAGGCCGCCGCGCCGGCCGCCCAGGCCCCGGCCGCCTGAGGTCGTTCAGGTCGCGGCCCGAGGCCGCTCATTTTTTTTAATAGGCCTCGGGTCCGAGCGTCGCTCGGCCCTCGCTCCCACCAGGACCCGAGGTCGCCATGACCCTGATTCACCCGGGCCGGCTCCGCGCCGCGCTCGGCGCCGCGGCGCTCGTCGCCTTCGGCGCCGGGTGCATGACCGACACCTACCGCATCCCGCACGAGGCGCTGCACCGCGTGGTCGACAGGGATCCGGTCGACCGAGGCGTGAACCTGCGCGTCGTGCAGCGCATCGGCCCCGTCTCCGAGCCGGGCGCCGCGCACCCCGGCGCTTTCGTCGCCTACGAGCAGGCCTGCGCCGAGGACCCCGGCTGCGCCGCCGCGCACCTGGTGGACGCCGCCATCGAGGTGCCGAGCCGCTCGCGCCTGGCCCTTTACCGCAAGCGGCTCGGCCCGGCGCCCGAGTGGCGCCCCAACCGCCCGCCGCCCCCGCCGTCGGGCGGGCCGACCACCACCGGGACGCGCCCGCCCCCCATCGCGCGCGGCGACGTGACCTCCGGCCGCTCGACCGCCCAGGTCCTGCAGGGCATCAGCGGCGACAAGGACGCCGCCATCCTGCTGGTCGCCCTGGCCGCGGTCGGCACCGTGGCCCTCGCCGCCACCGAGGGCAGCCGCTACGACGGCTGGGTGACGGTCGACCCCAACCACCCGGTCCACCTCATCCACCGCGACGGCACGACCGAGACGCTGCCGCTCGCGCAGCTCGAGGCCAGCGATCTCCGCGGCGCCCCCGAAGCCGTCATCCGCCTGGACGAGGGCCGCGGCGCCTACATCGAGGGGCGGGCGCCGCTGTCGCGGCAGGGCTTCACCTGGAAGATGGAGGGCGGCGCCCTCGAGGTGCCGCTGGCCGAAGGCGTCAGCGGCATCGGGCCGGCGGCGACGATGCAGCTGGGTTACTTCCCGACCCAGTACCTGGGCCTGCTGGCGACCCTGTCGCTGACCGGCGGGTCCGAGCACGGCGGCGAGTACTTCGCCTCGCGCTACGGCGTCGAGGCGCAGCTGCTGCCGCTGAGGCTGGCGCGCCTGCACTTCGGCCTGTACGGCTGGCTCGGGCCGGCCTTCACCGAGGCGGCCGGAGGGCTGCTCCCGACCATCGAGCGCTCGACCCTGGCGACCGGCGGCGGGCTGCTGGCCGAGATCGACGTCACCACCCGGCTGGCGGTGTCGCTGCGGGTCGGCGCCATGGCCGAGCCCGGCGAGGATCTCCTGGACGGGGCCATGCAGGCGTCGCTTGGGCTGGCGGTGTACTGACGCCGTCCGTAGGATGCGCCGCCCCAGGAGGTCGCGTGCGGTTGCAGGTCGGTGTGGCGTGTCTGATGGCGGTGGTGATGGGGAGCGGCGGGTGCCTGTCGAGCACCTACGACATCCCCGAGCGCGAGCTGCGGCGGCTGGTCGAGACGGAGCCCCGCGACCGCGGGCTGAGCCTGCGTGTCGTGCAGCGCCTGGGTGAGGACCCGCCGCCCGCCGACACTCCGGACGCGTGGGTGCCCTACGAGCACGAGCCGGGCGTGGTCGTCTACGCCGGCCCGCAGGTGGTGATCCACCCCAGCTACGACCTCTACCACCGGCGCCTCGGGCCGGTGTCGCCCCACGGGCACCACCCGGGGCCGGTGCCGCCGCCGCCCAGCGGCGGGCCCAGCGGCCCGGGGGGCTCCGGCAGCTCCGGCGGCGCCGACATCGACGGCGAGCAGGCGCTGGCCATCCTGGCCGTGGTGGCGCTGACGGGCGGGACGCTGATCGCGGCCCTCATCGAGGGCGAGCGCTACGACGGCTGGGTGACGGTCGACCCCAACCACCCGGTGCACCTGTGGGGCCCGCACGGGCCGCGGGTCGTCCGGCTGGCGCAGCTGACGGCGGCGGATCTCGCGGACGCGCCCGAGGCGATGATCCGCCTGGGCGAAGGGCGGGGCGCCTTCATGGAGGGGCGGGCGCCGCTGTCGCGCGAGGGCCTGGCCTGGAGGATGGAGGTCGGGCTGGTCGGTGTGCCCCTGGTCGACGGGGTGACGCCCGCGGGCCTGGGCGCCATCGCGCAGTTCGGCTACTTCGCCACCCAGGAGCTGGGCCTGCTCGGGACCATGACGCTGGCGGGCGGCGAGGAGGCGTGGGCGGGCGACTACCTCGACTTCCGCATGGGCGCCGAGCTGCACTGGATGCCCATCCAGGCGTCGGTGCTGAACCTGGGCGCCTACGGGCACGTCGGGATGAGCTCGGCGAGCGCCGCCGGAGGGGCCATCGGGCGGGTCGACCGGACCGGGCTCGTGGCGGGCGGCGGGCTCGCGCTCGAGCTGGAGATCGTCACGCGGGTGGCGGTCGGCGTGCGGGCCGGGCTGATGACGCTGGTGGGCGACGACAGCGAGGCGGCGAGCCTGGTGACCGGCGGCCTGAGCGTCTACTGAGCGGCGAGGCCGCGCCCGGCCAGGGCGGCCAGCAGGGCGTCCTGAGCCTGGTCGACCGTCAGCGGGCGGCCGGTGGCCAGGGCCAGCGTGGTGATGGGCAGGCCGCGATACCCGCACGGCGTGATGGCGGCGAAGCCGGCCAGGTCGCAGCAGACGTTCAGGGCCAGGCCGTGGCTGGTGACGTTGCGGTGGACGTGCAGGCCGATGGAGCCGAGCTTGGCCCCGTCCAGGTAGACGCCCGGGCGGTCGGGGTCGTAGGCGACGGCGGGGGCGCCCAGGGCCGCGCAGGCCTCGACCATGGCGTGCCCAAGCAGCGCCACCATCTCGGGGACGCCCAGGCGCCGGCGCTGCAGGTCGACCACCGGATAGGCGACCAGCTGGCCCGGCCCGTGCCAGGTGGCCTGCCCGCCACGATCGGCCTGCACGATCGGCGTCGACAGGCGCGCCAGGGCGTCCGGGTCGACCTCGCCGCCGCGGCGGCCCAGGGTGACGATCGGGTCGTGCTCGACCAGGTAGAGCTCGTCCTCGCCGCCCGCGAGCACCCGATCGCGCGCCTGCCGCTGCAGGGCCAGCGCGTCGGTCCAGGGCAGCCTTCCAAGGCGTCGCAAACGCATCGCCGTACCTCTAGCCGGGGGGGGCGCGAAAGGGAAGCGCGGGCACGCGCGGCGGGAGCCCGCGATGGGGCCGGGCCGGTTGTCGGCCGCCGGGGCCGCGTGCTAATCAGGGGGCGCGCTGCGGGTCTACGCCCTTTGCCCTTCGGCCGGGAACGCCATGAGCCAAGCCATCTCCGACTTCTACGCCGCCGAGCTCGCCGAGGAGGCGATCGGCGCCCTGCTCGCGGACGGGGGCCTGGACCCGGCCGCGCTCCTCGGAGACGGGCTGTGGGACGGGCGGACCCACGTGCGGCGCAACGCGGCCTGCGCGCTGAGCCTGGCGACGGCGGCGCCCGGCTTCGAAGGGATCGAGCGGCACGACCTGTTCCCGATCGCGGCCAAGGACGCCGACGCGGTCGTGCGCCGGCACACGGTCAAGGCGATGGGCGAGCTGCGGCTCGAGGCGCGCATCGTCGTCCCGGCGCTGCTGCGCGCGCTGGGCGACCGGGACCCGCTGGTCGTCGAGGCCGCCTGGCACAGCCTCGAGAAGCTGCTGCTGACCCGCCCGCCCGAGATCCTGCCCCTGCTGATCGACGCCCTGGGCGACGATCGCCCCTTCGTGATGGTCGCCGCCTCGGACCTGCTGCTCAAGGGCGGCCCGCCCGCGGCCGAGGCCCTGGTCCGGGCGCTGGGGCACGACAGCTCGGCCGTGCGCGACGGCGCCTTCCACGTGCTCGAGCAGCTGTCGACCGTGGCGACGCCCTCTCTGATCCCGGCGCTGGACGACCGCGTCCGCCGCGAGATGGCGACGCGCCTGCTGCTGGCCCTGCCGGCGCCCGAGCCCGAGGAGGAGGAGGCGCTCAAGGGTCTCGAAGGCGCGGCCGACGCCCTGACGCGCGCCGCCGCCGGCCAGGTCCTGCGGTCGCTCGCCGCCGCCCGGCGCCGCCCCAAGCCGACGCCGTTCGTGCCGCCCACGCCCGAGTTCACCGAGCGGGCGCTGACCGAGGCCGAGCTGCAGGCCGTCGCCGACGCCGCGCCGCCCATCGCCGGGCTGGTCCCGGGGCTGCGCGACGGGCGCCCGCACGTTCGGCTGAACGTGGCGCACGCGCTGGGGCTGCTGATCGAGGCGGCCGACGCGGACGCGCGCGCCCTGGCCGCGGCCGGGCTGGGGCCGGTCGCGCGCGATCCCGAGCCGGCCGTGCGCGCCGCGGCCGTGCTGTCGCTGGGGCAGCTGGCCCGGGTCGGGTCGACGGTCGTCGTGGATCCCCTGGTCGTCGCCAGCAGCGACGCCGACGACGAGGTGCGGCGCCTCGCGCAGATCGGGCTGTTGGCCTTGTCGGCCGCGGGGGCGAGCGGGTCGCGGGCGCTCATCGGGGCCATCCGACCCGAGCAGCCGCGGACCGCGCACCGGGCCATCGTGGCGGCGCTGGGGGGCCTGGGCGGGCCGGCCGTGCTGCCGTTGAGCGAGGCGGTCCGCGCGGCGCGACACCCGACGGTGCGCGAGCTGGCGGCCGACGCCTTGAGGCGCATCGGCCCCGGGGCGGCGGCGGCGCTGGACGGGCTGTACGCCGCGCTGGCCGACCCGGTCGACGCGGTGCGGCAGGCGGCCGCGCGGGCGGTCGGCGTGGTGGGCGAGGGGGCGGCCGAGGAGGCGCTGGCGCGGCTGGACGCGGCGATGGCCGACGGCACGCTGGCGGTGCGCCGCGAGGCCGCGATGGCCATGGCCCGCCTCAAGGGCGAGCCGGTGGGCCCGCAGGGGCCGACGGAGCCCGAGCCCATCGCCGTGGACGGTTTCGAGGAGCGCGTGCTGACCGAGGAGGCGCTGGCCGGGGCGGCCGGAGGCCTCGAGCTGGGGCGTCTGGTGCGGGGCCTGCGCGACGGGCGCAAGGCGGTGCGCGTCAACGCGGCGACGACGCTGGGCCTGCGAGGGCCCGAGGCGGTCCTGGCGGCGCCGGCCCTGAGCGCGGCCGTCAAGGACGCCGACCCGTTCGTGCGCCTGGCGGCGGCCATCGCGTTGGGGCGGCTGGGGCCGGAGGCGGTGCCGTTCGCGGCGGCGGCGCTGATCGGGGCGCTGGCCGACCGGGCGCCGGTGGTGGCCGAGGCGGCCAAGCGGTCGCTGCAGGGGCTGGGGGCGCCGGCGCTGGCGCCGCTGCTGGCGGCGATGGGGGGCGACCCGGATCTGGTGGGGCGCACGGTGCTGAAGGTGCTGCCGGGCTTCGGCGCGCCAGCGCGCGACGGACTGGTGGCGCTGCTGCGCGACGGCGCCCCACGCGCGCGCCTGAACGCGCTGCGGGGGCTGAGCCGCCTCGGGCGACAGGAGGCGGCCCCGGCGCGCGAGCTCGCGGCGGCGCTGGCGCGCGACCCCGACCCGGACACGGCCGCCGAGGCGCGGCGCCTGGTCGACGTCATCGACGGGCGCGAGGCGCCGCCCAAGGCGCTCGAGGCGCTGCCGCTGCCGGTCGAGGGCTTCGACGCGCGCAGCCTCGAGGCGGCCGAGCTGACCCAGGCGGCCAAGAAGCTGACGGGCGAGCGCCTGGCCGCGCTGCTGACCGACGGGCGGCCCTTCGTGCGCGAGAACGCGGCGCGCGCGCTGGGGCTCATGGGGGCCAAGGCCGAGCCCGGGCACGACGGGCTCATCCTGGCGCTCAAGGACGCCGACACCAGCGTGCGCGCGGCGGCGGCCGAGAGCCTGGGGCAGCTGCGCGCGGCCCCGCAGCGGGCGGTGCCCGCCATGATCCTGGCCCTGCGCGGGGCGGCGCCGCTCGTCGAGGTCGGCGTCATGCAGGCGCTCGACGCCTACGGCGAGGCCGCCGAGGGGCCGGCGCGCGCGCTGCTGGTCGAGGACTGGGACGTGCTGCGCGCGACCTTGGCCGTCGTCGTGAAGGCCTACCCCGCGAGCTTCGTGCCCGGCTTGGCCGAGGCGCTCGGAGCGGCGAGCGCCCCGGCGGCGACGCGCGTCAATGCGGCACGCCTGCTGGCGCAGCTGCCCGCGGCCTCGCTGGGGCCGGCGCGGAAGGCCGCCGAAGGGGCGGCGCGCGAGGCGGACGCCCAGGTAGCGGCCGAGGCGCGGCGGGTCGTCGACGTGCTCGAGGGCCGCCTGCCGCCGCCCAAGGTGCTGGAGGCGCGGGCCCTGCCGCTGGACGGGTTCGACGCGGCCGTCGTGCCGGTCGAGGCGCTGGAGAAGGCGGCCAAGAAGCTGGACGCGGCACCCCTGGTCGACCTGCTGTCGGACGGCCGGCCCTTCGTGCGCGAGAACGCCGCGCGGTCGCTGGGGCTGCTGGGCAAGGCGGCGCACGGGGCGGTGGCCCAGCTGGCGCTGGTGCTGCGCGACGCGGACCCGGGCGTGCGCATCGCGGCGGCCGAGTCCCTGGGGCGGCTGGCCCACGATCCCGAGGTCGCGGTGCCCCGGCTGGTCCTTTCGCTGGCGGCCGGTGGGCAGCAGGTGGCCCCCGGGCTGCAGAGCGCGGTCCTGGCGGCCATCGACGCCTTCGGTGACGCGGCGGTGGCGCCGCTCATCGCCACGTTGGTGGGGCGGCCGACCGAGGTGGCGCCCGCGATGGCGCGCGTGGTGGCCCAGCGCCCGGCCCGCTTCGTCAAGGCGCTCGGGGACGTGCTGGCCGGCGCCGAGAGCCCCATCGCTCGCGAGAACGCCGCGCGCAGCCTGGCGCAGCTGGCGCCGACGGTGGCCGAGCCGGCGCGGGCCCAGATCGTCAAGGCGTGCGCCGACCGCGACGGGGCCCTCGCCGCGCTGGCCAAGGCCGCCCTTGACGCCCTGGACGGCGTGGTGCCGCCGCCCAAGGTGCGCGAGCCGCGGGCCATGCCGGTCGACGGCTTCGACGCGCGCGCGCTGGGGGCCGACGAGCTGGGCAAGGCCAAAAAAGCGCTGGACGTGGCGCAGCTGGCGCCGCTGCTCGAGGACGGGCGGGCGCAGGTGCGGGCCAATGCGGCGCGCGGGCTGGCGACGGCCGGCAAGGCGGCCCACGAGCTGGTGCCCAAGCTGGCGGTGCTGCTCAAGGACGCCGAGATGGACGTGCGTGTCGCGGCGGCCGAGGCGCTCGGGACGCTGGCGCACGGGCCCGAGGCCGCGGTCCCGCCGCTGGTGCAGAGCTTGAAGGGCGCCAGCGAGGCCCTGAAGGCCGCCGCGATGGCCGCGGTGGCGGCGTTCGGCGACAAGGCGGTCGACCCGGCGCTGCGCCTGCTCGGCGGGCGCCCCGAGGACCTCGAGGTGACGCTGCAGCCGGTGGTGCTGGCGGCGCCCAAGCGCTTCGTGCCGGCGCTCATCGCGGTGCTGACCACGGGCGACACCGTCGTGCGGCGCGAGAACGCGGTCGATCTGCTGGCGGCGCTGGGCGAGCACGCGCGCCCCGCCGAGGCGGCGCTGCTCGAGGCGCTGAGCGACTCGGACGTGCTGATGCGCCTCAAGGTCATCCGCGCCCTGCCGCGGGTCGCCAAGCCCAGCGACAAGGTGCTGGGCGCGCTGAAGAAGCTGCTCGAGACCGAGCGGCGGCCGACGGTGGTCTTCGCCATCAAGGGCGCCGCGCGGGCCATCAAGCGCGCGATGGCCCCGGCGGCCTGAGCGGGCGCCGATCGCGCGAGGCAAAGAGGGAGTGCGCCGCCCGCGCCCGCGGGACCTGACTACCGATCGGGTCGTCGGGCCGACCCGCGACGACGTCGTCACCAGCAGGGAGGGCCACGGTCGCCGTCACGGTCCGAGCCCGGGGTGCAGGGCCTCGGCCAGCTCGCGCGCGGCCTGCGCGGTGCGGGGGCCGAAGCCGAGCAGCTTCACATCGTTCATCGCCACGACGCGCCGCGCGCGGCCGGCGGGGGTCTGCGCGACGCCAGGCTGGCTCAGCAGGCCGTCGATGCCGCCCAGGCTGACCAGGCCGCTCTCGGGGACCAGGATGACCTCCGGGGCCGCGGCCACGACGCCCTCGCCGGTCAGCGGGCGGTAGCCCTCGAAGTCGGTGACGGCGTTGGTAGCCCCGGCCAGGGCCAGCATGTGGTCGGCGGCCGTGCCCCGTCCAGCGACGTTCATGACGTCGGCCCCGCGCGCGTAGAGCGCCAGGACCCGCGGCCGCTCGGGGCGGGCCGCCACCGCCTTGGCGAGGGCCGCGAGGTCGGCGTCCATCCGTGCCACCAGGGCGGCGGCTTCCTGGGGATACCACAGCACCTGTCCCACCTTGGTCAGGCGCTCGCGCGCCCCGGCGACGGTGGGGGCGCCCGTGAAGACCATCACCTCGACACCGGCGGCGCGCAGCTGCATCAGGGCCGCGGGCGGGCCGGCGTCCTCGGTGGCGATGACCATGTCCGGCCGCAGCGACAGGACGCTCTCGACCGCGACCTGGCGCAGGTCGCCGACCTTGGGCAGGGCGGCGGCCTCGGGCGGATGGAGGCTCGAGGTGTCGACGCCGACGACCAGGTCCCCCGCGCCGACGGCGAAGATGGCCTCGGTCACGTTGCCGCCGATGGCGACCACGCGGGGCGTGGGGCGCTGGGGCGCGTCGGGTTCGGCTGCGCGGCAGCCGGCGGCCAGGACGAGGGCGAGGGCGATGAGACGGGACGTCGGCATGGTTCGCTCAGGGTCGGAGCCGATGAAGGCCCAGGAGAAGGTGAGGCCGCCGTCGTCCCAGGCGGTCACGGGCAGCTTGGCCGTGCGCCCGTCGGCCGCGCGGACGACGACGATGGTTACGCGCGGCGTCGCCGCGTGCGTGGCCGGATTGTAGTCGTAGCAGCCCGAAAGGATCGCGTTGGCCGAGGTCGGGGCCTTGGGGCGTCATGGTGTCCCACGCCAACCTGGCCGCGAACCTCGCGATGATGGCCTCCGGCGCTGACATCGTGCCGGGCTCGCGCGCGGTCGGCTGGGTGCCGCCCTTCCACGACCTCGGGCTCGTGGGCGACGTCCTGCAGTCGGTCGACCTGCGCGGCGAGATGATCCTGCTGTCGCCGCTGCACTTCCTGCGTCAGCGCGCGCGGGCGATGGCGTCGGGCAGCACGGCGGCCAGCCGGTCGATCTCGACCACGTCCGTCGTGTGGCCCAGTGAGACGCGCACGACCCGGAAGCACTCGTCGGGGCCGAGGCCCATCGCGGTCAGCACCCGCGAGGGCTTGAGCGTCCCCGAGTGGCAGGCGCTGCCGGTCGACACCGCGATGCCGGCCCGATCGAGGCGGCCGACCACGGCCTCGGCCTCGACCCCTTCGGGCAGCAGCAGGCTGATGGTGTTGGGCAGCCGCGGGGCGCCGCGCCCGATGACGCGGGCGCCCGGCAGCTCCGCGAGCAGCGCCTCCTCGAGCCGGTCGCGCAGGGCCTGCACGCGGTGGGCCTCGTGCGCTCGGTCGACCCTCACCTGCGCGACCGCCGCGCCGAAGCCCGCGATGGCCGGCAGCGGCTCGGTCCCGCCGCGTAGGCCCCGCTCCTGCCCGCCGCCGAAGATCAGCGGGAGCACCGGCGCGTCGGTCGGCGTCACCAGCGCGCCCACGCCCTTGGGTCCGCCCAGCTTGTGGGCCGTCACCACCAGGTAGTCGGGCGCGAAGTCGATGGGCAGCCGCCCGGCCCACTGCACGGCGTCGACCAGCAGCGGCACCTCGCGCTCGCGCATCGCCCGGGTCAGCTCGGCGACCGGCTGCAGCAGCCCCGTCTCGTTGTTCGCCGCCATGACGATGACCAGCGCCGGCGCCTCGCCCCGCTCGACCTCGGCCACCACGTGCGCCACGTCCACCGCGCCGTCGGCGCCCACCGGCAGCACCTCGACCCGCCGGTCCGGCCGCGCCTCGAGCGCCGCCCACACCGCCGGATGCTCGACCGCGCTGACCAGCACCCGCCCCGGCCCCGCCGAGTGGATCGCCTGGTTGAGCGCCTCGGTCGCCCCGCTCGTGAAGACCACCTGCTCGGGCCGCGCCCCGGCCAGCTCGGCCAGTGTCCGCCGCGCCTCGTCCAGCACCGCCCGCGCCTGGCGCCCGGCCTTGTGCGCGCTCGACGGGTTGCCCCACGCGCCCTCGAGCGCGGCCACCATCGCGGCCTTGGCCTCGTCGAGCAGCGGCGTCGTCGCGTTGTGGTCGAGGTAGATCACCAGGGGCCCTCCCGGGGGCGACGGGGTCAGCGGATGCGGATCGGCACGCCGAACGTGTCGCCGCGCGTGCCGATCTCAAGCGCCGACGTTCGATCGGAGACGGCGCCGAGGATCTTCTCCCACCCGCGGCCGCCCTTGGCGAGGATCGTGACCTGACCGTCGGCGATCTTGGTGTTGAGGCAGTGGGCGATGCGCCCGTCGGGATCGTGGTAGTTCACGCCGACGAAGCGCTCGGGCGGCGCCGTGAAGGTCGCCTCGAGGCGCCGGTCGCCCGCGGTCGCGCGCAGGCTCCAGGAGAGCCCCTCGGGCCGGCTGCGCGTGCCGACGAGCTGCGCGAAGCCGTTGAAGTCCAGGCGCTCGCCCGGGATGCGGGCGTGCACCACCGTCAGCAGCGGCGAGGTGATGGGCCCGAACTTCACCTTGGACGTGACCGCCTCGACCACCACGCCGTCGCAGCCCTCCCAGGCGTTGCAGTGCGCCCAGGTCCAGAACTCGGCCTGCTGCCGCCCCCAGTTGTGCCCCAGCATGCCGGGCGCCCCCGACACCGGCACCCGCCGGCCCGCCACCTCGACCCAGCCCTCGAAGCGGCTGTCGATCTGCGGCGACGTCGCCTTGGTCTTCGGCACCGGCCCCTCGTACATCCACGCCGCGGGCAGGTGTCGGAAGCCTTCGTGCTCGGTCGTGTAGCTCAGGTCCCACGCGACGCGCTGGCCCGTCCGCTCGTCCTCGAGCGCCCCGGCCGTCCGCCCCTGCGCCCACTCGACGCCGCCCACCTTGGCGTACAGGCAGTCCCGCTCGATGTGCGCCTCGGACACCGGCCAGCTGGACTTCAGCGCGACGTGCTCGCCGTCCGGGCCCAGCCCGAAGGCGATGGCCCACGCCTCGATGACCGTGTCGGGCCGCGCGCCGACCCGCCGCAGCAGCGTCAGCTTCAGCCACACGGCCCGCCCCTCGGGCAGGTTCAGCTTCACGAACAGGCTCTCGACGTGGCCGTGCGTGTCGCCCGGGCGCCAGCGCACGAGCGCGTCCTGCTCGGCCGGGGTCAGGTGCGTCGCGGCGTGGGCCGCGGCCGATGCCGTCCTCATGGGCTGCCTCCGCGCGGGCGGGTTCGAACCGGGGGGAGGCGCGCTGCTTACCGCGCCCGGCGCCGGACGCCAAGGGCGAAGCCGACCAGCAGACACAGCGCCCAGCCGAGCGCGCCCGCCGGGCCCCCGCCGCCCGCGCAGCCGTCGTCGGCCTGCTTGCCGCGGTTCGTCCCCTCGTCGAGCGCGACGTCGTCCGCGCCCTTGCTGTCCCCCTCGCCGTCCGGCGTCGGGCCCACGTCGGCGCCAGCGTCCGGCTCGGTCGGCCCCGCGTCGGGCTCGGGCTCGGGCTCGGGCTCGGGCGGGAAGCACCCGCCGGTGGGCTTGTCGGCCGAGTACTGGTGGCACTCGTACCCCGCCGGGCAGGTGTCCGGGTCGTCCACCTGGCACACCACCGTGCAGGCCTTCTTGTCACCCAGCGGCGTGGGCAGGCACAGCTTGCCGTCCGTGCACACGTCGGACGACGCGCACCCGAGCGGCCCCTCGCCGGGCTGCACGATGACGCCCGAGTCGGGCAGGCAGGCGCCCCACTTGGGGTGCGACTGGAACGGCCGGCAGGTGAACCCGTCCGGGCAGTCGGGCGAGGCCGACAGGCAATACTTGGCGCAGACGTAGCCGCCCGCCTGCTCCCAAGGCTGGCAGTAGTAGTCGCCGACGCAGTTCTCGTCGACCTCGCAGGCCTCGCCGATGTTGGCGATGCCCTGCTTGACCCAGGCGATGGCTCCGCAGGTGCCGGACTCGGCCACGCAGGTCATCTGCCCCGAGTAGTACTCGTCGCCGTTGGCGTCGCGCGACATGATGTGGGGGCACTCGTCGTCGGACGCGCAGGCCAGCTCGCCCTGGGCGGGGTACAGGTAACAGGCGGCCATCTCGTCGTCGAAGTGGAGGTCTCGCGACTGCCCGTGGATGTTGGGCGTCATGGTCGGCACGTCGCCCCAGGGTGGGTACAGGAGGCTGTGCTGGACCCCGATCATGTGGCCGATCTCGTGGACCGCCACCGCCTCGAGGTCGGTCGTCCCCTGGCCGCCGCCGATCGACCACGTCTGCAGGTAGCCGTTGAAGGCGATGTCGGCCTCGTAGATCTGGCCACCGCTGCCGTGCAGCGGGGCGGTCACGCCGAGCGTGTTCTTGCCGAAGGTCCAGGCGGCGTCCTCGAGGAAGACCAGCTCGTTCTTGCCGTTGGGCGCGGCCCCGGCGAGCAGGTTCACCTTGGGGTTGGGCGCGTCGCCCAGCTCCTCGAAGGTGACGTCGGCGCACGCGACGTCGGCCCAGCTGGCGAAGCCGGCGCGGACGGCGGCCAGGCAGACCTCGGGCTCGAGGTCGTCCGAGCACGCGAGCTGCAGGTGGTAGACGACCTCGGGGGTCGGCCAGCGCACCACCGAGCCGTCGGAGGCCAGGTTGACGGCGTACGCGTGCGCCCGCGGGGCGTGCGCGAGGAGGGCCAGCGCGGCGCAGGCGACGGCGCAGGCGAGCGGAGCGGCAGAGCGGTTCATGGCGCGGCAGCGTAGCACGGGCGGCGCCGTCGACGCGATCGGGGCGGCCCGGTCCGGGTTCGAACTTTGGAACGATCCCCGCCGACGGCGCGGCTCGTCGGGCCGGGCGGCGCGGCGTCCGGGTCGCACCTCGGTGACGGCCGCCGCGGGTGTTGTGCCGGACGGCGCGCGTGTGCTAGCAAGCGCGCCGTGGACTCGGAGGCCCCAAGCGTGCGGAAACTCCTGACTTGTTTCGCGGTGATGGCGCTCGTGGCCCCCGCCTGCGCCGAGCGCCACGAGCCGCCGGTCACGGCCGGTCGGGACATCCGGCTCAGTATCCTGCACACGACCGACATCCACTCGCGCCTGCTGCCCTACGACATGCAGGTCCTCGCGGGCGACCGGGATCTCGGCCTGCACCCCGACCACGGGCCCTTCGGCGGCATCGCCCGCATGGCCCACATCATCCAGCGCGAGCGCGCCCGCGCCGCCCGCTCGATCTACGTCGACTCGGGCGACTGCTTCCAGGGCGCCCCCATCTTCAACGCCTTCCTGGGCGAGGCCGAGCAGCGCGCCCTGTCGCAGCTGCGCCCCGACGCGGTCGTCATCGGCAACCACGAGTTCGACGAGGGCATCAACAACTACGTCGCCCAGCTCAAGCAGTGGGCGACCTACCCGGTCGTCGCCGCCAACTACCTCTTCGAGCCGGGCAACCCGCTGGGCGAGATCGCCAAGCCCGTCGAGATCATCAACGCCGACGGCCTGAAGATCGGCATCATCGGCATCGCCAACTTCTCGTCGATCACCTCGATCACCGAGGTCGGCAACTCGCTGGGCATCATCCCGCTCGAGATCACGCGCATCGTCCAGGACTGGATCGACATCCTCGAGCCGCACGTCGACCTCATCGTCGCCGTCAGCCACGCCGGCCTCACCGAGGACGAGCGCATCATCCAGCAGACCCGCGGCCTCGACATCATCATGGGCGGCCACCTGCACATCGTCCTGGCCCCGCCCAAGGTCGTCAAAGACCTGGACGGCCGCGACGTCATCCTGGCCCACTCCGGCGCCTTCGCGAAGTTCGTCGGCAAGCTCGACGTGGTCGTCCGCGACGGCGACGTCATCGCCCACGACTACGAGGTCTTCCCCATCGACAGCCGGGTCCCCGAGGACCCGCAGATGCTGCAGCTCATCGAGCCCTATCGCCTCGAGCTCCACCAGCTCATCGATCTCCAGAGCGTCTACGGCTACGCGTCCAAGCTCATCCGCCGCTTCGGCTTCGACGGCGGCGACTCGCCCCTGGGCAACCTGGTCGCCGAGGCCATCCGCCAGTACGCCCGCGCCGACTTCGCGATGACCAACTCGCTGGGCATCCGCACCGACCTCAACCCCGGCGCCGTCACCCTCGACCAGCTCTACAACATCTTCCCGTTCAACAACTACGTCACGACGATGTACCTGTCGGGCGCCGACATCCAGGAGCTGCTCGACTTCGTCACCCTGCGCTCGGCCGGCCGCGGCTGCGCCACCCAGGTGCAGGTCTCGGGCATCGAGTTCGTCATGGACTGCCGCTCCGCCCCGGCGGACTGCACCAAGGACTGCCCGCCCCGCGCGACCGACATCTTCTTCACCGACTGCGGCGACCCGACGGTGGTCGACAAGACCGGCTGCGCGCGCATCCCGCTCGACCACGACGCCGTCTACGAGATGGCCACCAACGACTACATCGCGCGCGGCGGGTCGGGCTTCACGGTCCTGCAGATCAACAACACGCAGGTCATCACCGACGTGGCGCTGCGCGACGCCGTGCTCGAGCGGGTCATCCGCAGCCCGATGTGCGTCGAGGACTGCCGACGCGCCGACGGGTCGCTGCTGCTCGAGGGCTGCGTGGCCTACGAGTCGTGCGTGGGCGAGGTCGCCGACTTCTACGCGCGGCGCTGCGAGGGCGCGACCGACACGGCGCCCCAGCGGCTCGACCCGGTCTCGTTCTGCGGCGTGGATCTCGGCGGCAGCTGCGCGGCGACGATGGACTGCTACGCGCACGACGGCTGCACCGCCGAGACCTGCACGCCGTGCAAGAACACCGCGCAGTGCGCCGCGGCGGGCGAGGGGCTGGCCTGCGTCGGCGGCTTCTGCCGGCCCGAGGGCGTGGCCTGCGTGTCGCGTCGCTGCCAGCGGACCTGCGCGGTCGACGCCGACTGCCCGGGGGCGGCGCTGGCCGAGGCGACCGGACAGGCCGTGTGCGTCGGTGGCGTCTGCCAGCCGCGGCCGGGCGCGCCGTGCGACGACGATCGCGCCTGCGTCGACGCCGAGCTGGTCTGCGCCGGCGACCGCTGCAGCCCCTGCCAGGGCTCGTGGGACTGCGGAGATGGCGAGCTGTGCGTCGACGGGGCGTGCGTCGTCTCGCTGGCCATCTGCGCCGACCACCGCTGCCGCACGCGCTGCGAGGCCGACGCCGAGTGCATGCCCGGCGAGGTCTGCGCCGAGCCCGGCCTGTGCGTCCCGGCGACCTGCGTCGGCGGGCAGGACCCCCAGACGGCCTGCGAGATCTACGGGGCGTGGCGCGCCGCCGAGCGCTGCCTGACCGTCCCCTGCCCGTCGGCCGAGTCCGACGGGCGCATCGGGCGCATCCTCCCCGAGAACCTCGAGGAGCTGCCCACCGACGGCAACCCGGACGACCCGCTGTGAGCGCCGCCGGCCCCGCCCCCACCCCCGCCGCCACGCTCGGAGGCGCCCTCATGCGTTCGGCGCTGCTGTCCACGCTGGCCCTCGCCTTCGCCGCCAGTGGCTGCGTCGAGGAGCACCCGCTCGTCAACGATCTGATGAGCTTCGAGGTGACCTTCGCCGCGTCGCGCCCCGACCAGCCGACCGGGGCGCCGGGCGCGCCGCTGGCCTACGTCGCCGGGACCTCGTGCGCCCCGAGCTGCGCCGACGGCCAGGTGTGCGTCGGCGGCCAGTGCGCCTGGGAGGTCCTGCTGGACGTGCAGGCCATCGGGCGCGACGGCCACCCCTTCCCGTACCGCGGCCCGGTGCACGTGCGCACGACGCCGGGCATCGTGGTCGGCGCGACCGACGTGATGATGATGGACGGCGGCCGCCTCGAGGGCGTCGCGGTGCACATCGCGCAGGGCCTCGGGCCCACCCACGTCTGGTTCGAGGCCGACGGCTTCCAGCCCAAGGGCCAGGACTACGGTCAGTGCAACGACGGCATCGACAACGACGGCAACGGGCTCATCGACCTCGCCGACCCGGGCTGCTCGGGCGCCGACGACGACCTCGAGGCGCCCGTCACCCTGTCGACCGGCGTGTCGCCGACCCTGTTCTTCGACGACCCCACCGTCCGCGACGTCCAGTTCACCTCGCTGCTGTCGACCAGCCCGCTGGTCGGCCGCCAGGTCCGCGTCAGCAAGGGCACGCTGGTCGTGACGAACGTCGTCTCGAACGGCTTCTACGTCGCCGATCTCCGCGACAACACGCCCGAGCGCCTGTTCAACGCGATGTTCGTCTTCACCTTCTCCAAGCCCGAGGGCGTCGACTACGGCGATCACCTGTGCGGCTTCTCGGGCGCCGTGCAGGAGCACGTCGGCCAGACGCAGGTCGTCTTCCCCAGCTACGAGCTGTACTACCCGTCCAACCCGGCCTGCGAGGACTTCGACGGCCTCGATCCCAAGGCCAAGGTCCCCGATCCCTGGCCGGTCACCGAGCTCCTGCTGCCCGAGGACCCCACCTCCGGCAACTATCTCACCAACGTCTACGCCAACAGCCGCCTGCTCGAGGCCTACGAGGGCAACCTCGTGACCTACAGCGACGTCGAGGTCTCGACCCGCTTCATCGCCTGCGACAAGAACGGCAACGGCCGCATCGACAGCGGCACCCCCGAGTTCGCCTGCCGCAAGGCGTGCCAGGAGGAGCCGCTGTGCTCGGACCTCGAGGGCTACTTCGAGTACGCGCAGTACGCGGGGATGACCGGCGGCAAGAAGAAGATCTACGGCTCGCTGGTCCTCGCCGACAAGTTCAAGCCGCTGGACATCGGCTTCATCGGGGCCGAGGACGCCGGCGGCCGCTGCACCCTCGAGACCACCGAAGAGGGCTTCCTCCAGTACCTGTGCCCGCCCGTGACCCTCGAGTCGCTGACCGGCTCGCTGCGCCACATCTACCTGTGCGGCGCCGGCAGCGACGAGTCGCGCTGCAACCTGCAGTTCTGGGTCCTCGACCCCCGCTTCGACGGCGACGTGAAGGTCGCCGAGTGATGACCGCATCCCCCGCGCCGCGGCCCCTCGTGCCCGGCCCAGCTGGAGCCCGCTTCATGCGCCAGACCCTCGTCCGCTCGGTCCTCGCCGGCTGCCTCGCCGCCCTGGCGCCCGCCGCCCTCGCCCAGGAGCCGGCCGCCCACGCCGCCGCCGGCCCCACCGTCGCGGCCGCCGAGGGCGACCCGGACGGCTCGACCTTCGTGCGCGACGAGGCGACCCCCGACTTCACCCCGAAGTCCATGCCGTCCGCCTTCGACAAGATCCTCATCCAGCTCAACTGGGGCGACGACAACCTGCTGCTCGGCGCCGGCGAGACCCGCGAGAGCAGCCCCGAGCCGAACTTCGGCCGCTGCGCCCGCACGCAGATCGACGGCATCCCGCGCCGCGACTGCTCGGCCGGCTCGAGCCGCCTCGGCCTGTACAAGAGCGTCGACATCGGCGACGGCCTGACCGCCACCGGCGCCCTCGTCATCGGCCTGGGCCTTGTCACCGACCCCGAGTCGTCCAAGGCCGGCTCGGTGAACCTGTTCGACCTCGGCTCCTACGTCCGCCTGTCCAAGGGCTTCGGCGCCGAGCGACGCAACAGCCTGTACGCCGAGCTCTTCCCGGTCGACGCGCGCCCGATGGTGCTGGGCTTCCACCCCGACCTCGAGTGGGGCACCAAGGACGAGTTCCCCAAGAACTTCCGCCGCGGCCAGGCGCCCGGCCTGCGCCTGGGCTTCGACTCGCCCGGCTTCTATGCCTTCGTCGGCGCCAAGAGCGCGCTCATCAAGAGCCCGCTCGCGCGCGAGCTCGAGAACGAGGGCGGCAACACCATCCTGTTCTCGACCCGCACCTTCTACGGCTTCCTCGGCGGCTTCGGCGTCGGCGGCCAGGAGGGCCTGACCCTCGAGGCCAACGGCGGCTTCTTCCACAAGGGCACGCTCACCAAGGAGGGCGTGCTGGGCGACGACATCCTGTCGGGCGGCGGCTCGGTGCGCCTGGCCTGGCAGCAGGGCGACCCCATCGGCCGCCGCATCGACAGCGGCCTGTATCAGCGCTCGGCGGTCGGCGCGCAGATCGTCACGCCCGAGACCTATGGTCTGAAGCCCGCCTGGAACGCCTCGGCCGAGGGCTCGCTGCGCGTGCAGTCGCTGGCCGACTTCGAGCGGCCCGAGTCGACCGCCCTCGAGTCGGCCTACGCCGGCCACGTCGGCTTCAAGATGAAGGTCGGCAAGACCCGCGCCTACTTCGAGGGGCGCGCCCGCTCGCTCACCTTCATCACCGCCGAGGTCCCGGGCTTCTTCCCCTACTCGACCCTGCCCGAGTCGGCCGAGACGACCCCCGAGCTGCAGGGCCTCGTGTCCGTCGACCACAAGCTGGGCGACGTCACCGTGGCCGTCACGGGCGGCCTGCGCATGCCGGCCATCTACCGCGGCCTGCCGGTGCAGGGCGGCGGCGACGACCCGGCCTCGGCCGGCATCCGCACGGTCGTCGTCTCGGACGCCGAAGCCGGCGGCTGGTACATCCTGCCCGAGGGGGACGAGGAGGGCCTGGTCTTCTGGACCAAGCTCGGCGCCAAGTGGCAGCCGGTCACCGAGTTCGCCCTGCTGGGCGAGGTGCTGCTGGGCCGCGACCCGAACCGCACCCAGATCGAGCGCGACGCCTTCGGCCACGCCCTGCGCGTGTACACCGAGTCGAACGTGCTGGGCGTGAACGTCCTGGGGCAGTTCCTCTTCTGATTCCTCCGCCGACGCGCTCGCGGCCGCCCGGTTTGCGGCCGTGGGCGACGCGGCTACGCTCGTCGTCATCCTCAGGAGGCCGACGATGAGCGACACTGACCAGGCTGGGACCAGCCAGCGGCCCGACGTCCGCGTCGAGCGCGACACCATGGGCGAGGTCGAGGTCCCCGGCTGGGCCTACTGGGGCGCCCAGACGCAGCGGGCGGTCCAGAACTTCTCGGTCTCGGAGCTGCGCATCCCGCCGCCGCTCATCCGCGCGCTGGGCCTCGTCAAGCGGTTCGCCGCCCAGGCCAACGGCGAGCTGGGGCTGCTGCCGGCGCCGCTGGCCGCGGCCATCGCCGACGCCGCGACCGAGGTCGCCGAGGGCCGCTGGGACGACCACTTCCCGGTCGACGTCTTCCAGACCGGGTCGGGCACCTCGTGGAACATGAACGCCAACGAGGTCGTCGCCGCCCGCGCCGCCGAGCTGCTCGCCGAGCGCCTGGGCGAGGCGCCGCGCGTCCACCCCAACGACCACGTCAACCGGGGCCAGTCGTCCAACGACGTCATCCCGACGGCCATCCACCTCGCCGTGCGCATGGAGGCGGGCGACCTCACGGGGGCGCTCCAGGCCCTGCGCCGCGCCTTCGAGGACAAGGCGGTGGAACTCGACGACGTCGTGCGCATCGGCCGCACGCACCTGCAGGACGCCGTGCCGGTGACGCTGGGGCAGACGCTGCGCGCGTACGCGACCCAGGTCCGCAAAGGCGCCGAGCGGGTCGAGGCGACCTTCGCCCGGCTCGAGGAGCTGGCGCTGGGTGGCACCGCGCTCGGCACGGGCGTCAACGCCCACCCGGAGCTGGCGCCGCGGGTCATCGCGCGGCTGGCCCGGCACCTGGGGGTCCCGTTCCGTCCGGCCGACGACCGCTTCGAAGCCATCAGCGCCCGCGACGCCTCGGTCGAGCTGATGGGCGCCCTCAACACGGTCGCCGTCTCGCTGATGAAGATCGCCAACGATCTCCGCCTGATGTCGAGCGGCCCGCGCGCCGGGCTGGGCGAGCTGACGCTGCCCGCGCTCCAGCCGGGCAGCTCGATCATGCCGGGCAAGGTCAACCCGGTGATCCCCGAGATGGTGGTCCAGGCCTGCGCCTTCGTCATGGGCAAGCACCTGAGCGTCACCATCGCCGGGCAGAACGCGCCGCTCGAGCTCAACATCATGATGCCGCTCATCGCCCACGAGACGCTCGCCGCGGTGTCGCTCCTGGCCAACGTGAGCCGCGCCTTCGCCGAGCGGTGCGTCGCCGGGCTCGACGCCAACCGCGAGCGCTGCGCCGAGCTGATCGCCTGGAGCCTGGCCATGGTCACGCCGCTGGCCACCCGCATCGGTTACGACCGGGCGGCGCGCATCGCCTACCGCGCCTCGGCCGAGCGGCGCACCGTCCGCGACGTCGCCCTCGAGGAGGGCGTGATGACGGCCGCCGAGCTGGACACCGTGCTCGATCCGATGCGCCTCGCCCGGCCTGGCGACGGCGGGCAAGCCACTTGACGCCCGGGTGACGGCCGCCCTAGGTTCCGCGCTTCCTTGAATCGAGGAGCCGGAACATGAAGCGCTTCGTGATGGCCTTGACGGGTCTTTCGCTGCTGGCCGCGGCCCCGCTGGGCGCGGGGTGCAGCAAGTCCGAGGGTGGCGCCGAGGGTGGCGCCGAGGGTGGCGCCGCGGCGCCGGCCGACGACGTGAAGTGGCCCGCGCAGCCCGCTTCCGGCGCGCCCGTCGCGCTCGAGATGGTGCAGCTGACCGGCGAGGGCGACCGCCGCGCCGCCGAGATGCGCGTCTTCAACTTCAGCGACAAGGCCGTCACGCGCGTCGACCTGACCCTGCAGTACCGCGACGGGTCGGGGGAGCTGGTCAAGGACTTCCCGTGGGGTCAGCAGGCCTCGCCCAACCTGGTCGACGCCAAGGGCCACAAGACGGCCGAGATGGGCGCCTTCCTGCCGCCCGAGACCGCGCGAGTCACCGCGGACGTGCGCAAGGTGACCTTCGCCGACGGGACGACCTGGGAGGCCCCGGAGGCCCCGGCGCCGACGGGCGCGCCCTGATCTGAATGCGACGCTCGGGCCGCGGCGCCCCGCGCGCGGCCCGAGGCTCGTTCCGTATACGAGCTCGCGGGGAGGGGTTTCACCGGCCCGTCCGCCGCACTATCATGCGGCGCGTCTCGGGGTGTTGCCCACCGCGTGTGGGGCAGGGGGAAAACGATGCTGCGTCGTAGCCAGGGTTCGAACCGTCCGCTGTGGGTGGACGGGGCGCTCAGATTTGGTCTCGCGTGTCTCGTCGCTGGCGCCGTGCTGGCGCAGCCGTGGCAGGCGCTGGCCGAATGCGGCGACTCGGTCGTCGACGACGGCGAGGACTGCGACGGCGGCGGCGTCGACACGGTCGACTGCAACGCGGACTGCACGGCCGTGTCTTGCGGCGACGGCTACACCAACACCGAGGCCGGCGAGGCCTGCGACGACGGCGGCGTCGACACCGCCGGCTGCAACGCGGACTGCACGGCCGTGTCTTGCGGCGACGGCTACACGAACACCGCGGCGGGCGAGGCCTGCGACGACGGCGGCGTCGACACCGCCGGCTGCAACGCGGACTGCACGGCCGTGTCGTGCGGCGACGGCTACACGAACACCGCGGCGGGCGAGGACTGCGACGACGGCGGCGTCGACACCGCCGGCTGCAACGCGGACTGCACGGCCGCCAGCTGCGGCGACGGCTACACGAACACCGAGGCGGGCGAGGCCTGCGACGACGGCGGCGACACCGCCGCGTGCAACGGCGACTGCACGCTGCCCGAGTGCGGGGACGGGTATTGGAACGAGGCCGCGGGCGAGGGCTGCGACGATGGCGCCGAGACGGCCAGCTGCAACGCGGACTGCACGGTCGCCGAGTGCGGCGACGGCCTTGTGAACGCCGAGGCCGGAGAGACCTGCGACGACGGCAACGCCGGTGGCGGCGACGGGTGCTCGGACGCGTGCGTGGCCGAGACGGGCTTCGAGTGCCCGACGCCCGGCGAGGCGTGCACGTCCATCTGCGGTGACGGAGTGGTCGTGACCGGCGAGGCCTGCGACGACGGCGTGGGCAACGGCACGGGCGAGGGCAAGTGCCTGAGCGACTGCTCGGGCGTGCAGACCTGCGGCGACGGCAAGCTCGAGGGCACCGAGGCGTGCGAGACGTCGGGCGACTCGGCCGGGTGCAACGCGGACTGCACCCTGCCGGCCTGCGGCGACGGTCACCTCAACCTGGCGGCGGGCGAGGTCTGCGACGACGGCAACACGGTCGGCGGCGACGGCTGCCGCGCGGACTGCCTGGGCGAGGAGGAGTGCGGCGACGGCCTGGTCGACGTGGGCGAGGCCTGCGACGACGGGGGCACCAGCGGCGGCGACGGCTGCACGGGGAGCTGCCAGCTCGAGGCGGGCTACACCTGCGACGGCGCGCCGACCGTGTGCGTGGCGTCGTGCGGCGTCGACTACGGCTTCGACGGCGGCGACCACAACTGGGTCGTCGGCGGGAGCGCGGCGGGCGCCTTCGAGTACGGCGCGAGCACCTTCCCAGGGGTGGCCGGGGGCGGGGTCGGCTTCGAGACGGCCCTGAACGCGGACCTGCCGGCGGGCGCGGTGGACACGTGGGTGCGCGGCCAGGTGCGCGTGCCGGCGGCGAGCAACGCGACCAAGACCGAGCTGGTCCTGAGCTACGCGCTCGAGGGCAACGGCGCCGACGGCTGCGTGACGGTCTACGTGAACGACGACGGCTCGACCGCCTCGGGGCAGGTCCATCAGGACTGCGCGACCAGCGCCGGGACCGTCGAGGCGGTGGTCGACCTCAGCGCCCACGCGGGCACCAGCCGCTTCATCGTGGTGCGCTTCCAGGCCAGCGACTCCGAGGGCTTCGCCGGCCTGTTCCTGGACCGGGTCGCGGTGCGCGCGGACGAGGACGGCGACGGCGTGTGGGAGTTCGAGCCGCAGGCCGCCTGCGACAAGTGCGTCGACAAGGACGACGACGGCTACGGGCACGCCAGCAGCCACGACCTGGCCAGCTGCTCCGCGGGGGCGACCGCCGACTGCAACGACGCGGTGGCGGCGATCCATCCGGGCGCGACGGAGATCTGCGACAACACGGCCGACGACGACTGTGACGGCCAGGTCGACCTGGCGGACGCCAACTGCAAGGAGGACTGCACCAACGGCGTGGACGACGGCGGCAACGGCCTCGTCGACTGCCAGGACGTCTTCTGCGCGGCCGACGCCTTCTGCGACCCCTGCCAGCGCGAGTGGACGTTCACGACCGGCCCCGGCAAGTGGACCAGCGACAACGCGACCCTGTGGCAGTACCTGCCGACGTACAGCGGCGACGGCCCGAACGATGGCGTCTGGAAGACCGGCGGAACCGAGACGGTGCGCGACGCCTTCGGCGGCAACGGCACCTACACGGGGCGGGTGAACCTGCAGCTCGAGGTGCCCGCCATCGCCGAGGGCGGCCCCAAGCCGACCCTGGTCGTGCGCTTCCGCCACCAGGGCGACTCGGGCAACAACACCGACGTCTTCGGCGTGTGCATCAACCACGCGACCTGCACCTTCAACAGCACCAGCGTCGTCTACAAGCGCGCGACCCCCACCGGCGGCAGCTACATCAACTCGGACCCCATCGATCTGAGCGCCTACATCGGCCAGACCATCACGCTGTCGCTGCTGTACGACACGGTCAACTCGAACCAGAACGACAACCACGGCGTCACGGTCAGCGCGGTGCGCCTGTTCTCGGACGCCGACGGCGACGAGCTGTTCGAGGGCCCCGACGTCGCCTGCGACCCCTGCTGGGACGTGGACGCCGACGGCTACGGCCACCCGCTCAGCCCGGATCTGGCCGCCTGTCCCTTCGTGCAGCCCGACTGCGACGACGGCGTGCTGGCCATCAACCCGGGCGCGACCGAGGTCTGTAACACCCCCGAGGACGACGACTGCGACGGCCTCGTCAACGGCTTCGACGACGACTGCGGCGTCGAGGACTGCGCCAACGGCAGCGACGACAACGGCGACGGCCTGGTGGACTGCGCCGACCCGGTCTGCGCCGGCGACCCCTGGTGCGCCATCTGCGGCCGCGAGTTCACCTTCACGACCGGCGGGGGCGGCTGGGTGGCCTCGGACAACGACCCGGACGCGAACGCCGGGACGCAGGTCTTCCAGTGGGGCACCAACACGGCCGAGGCGGACGCCGGCTGGGAGACCATGCTCAACGCCAACGTCTCCACGGCCGGCAGCGGGCGCGTCCTGGCCCACCTGGCGCGCAGCGTCTTCGTGCCGACGACCATGCCGGCCCCGGCCCTCGAGATCACCTACCGCCTGACCGGCGAGCCCAACGTCGCCAAGGACATCTTCGGCGTCTGCCTCGACAAGACGACCAGCCAGTGCGACGCGACCCAGGCCGCCAACGTGGCCTTCCAGACGGGCACCAACACCCCGGTCGGGCCGACGCTTTCTAAGGCCATCGTGCCCATCCCCGACGCGCGCAAGGGCAGCACCCTGGGCATCGTCCTGTTCTACGACACGCTCGACGGCTCGCAGAACGCCACGCCGGGCGTGTTCATCGCCTCGGTCACGCTGCGCAGCGACATGGACGGCGACGGCCACTTTGAAAACGCGGACGCCAGCTGCGACCACTGCCTCGACGCGGACGGCGACGGCTACGGGGACGCCTCCAACCCCTTCAACGATCTCAACGCCTGCCCGTTCGCCATCGCCGACTGCGACGACGCCGACCCCGACACCCACCCGGGCCACGCGCAAGAGGTGTGCGGCGATCCGCTCGGCAAGGACAACGACTGCAACGGCAAGGCCGACCTCGAGGAGACCGTCTGCTCGAGCTGCGGCAACGGCATCGTCGAGGCGGGCGAGACCTGCGACGACGGGCCGGGCGGCGCCCAGGACGTCGACGGCGACGGCTGCTCGACCACCTGCCAGACCGAGCCGGGCGCCATCTACATCACCGAGATCCACGTGCCCAAGCCGGGCGGCAACCCGGGCGAGCAGTGGATCGAGATCTACAACTCGTCGCCGGGCCCGATCGACCTGGTCTCGCTCGATCTCCGCATCAAGAACCTGGTCGGCGTGACGCAGTCCTTCGTGAACGACTGCACGCCCATCACCTCGACCGTCATCGCGGGCACCAGCTTCTACGTCATCGGCTTCGGGCCGGCCCAGGCCTCCGACGGTCTGGGCCCGGACGCGACCTGCTCGAGCCTGCTGCAGCTGTCCGAAGGCGGAGACCGCGTCGAGATCAGCGCGGCCGGCACGGTCGTCCTCGACGTGGTCGACTACTCGAGCTTCGGCTGCCACCTCGGCAACATGGTGACCGACGGCGTCGGCCGGTCGTTCGTCCTGACCAACGCCACCGGCCGGTCGAACGCCACCAACGACTCGCCCAGCGTGTGGTGCCTCGCCGGCCCGACCGAGGACTACTCCGCGTCCGGCAAGCACCGCGGCTCGCCCAAGACGGTCGGGGGCTGCGCCGAGTTCGCCTGCGACGGCGTGGACGACGACTGCGACGCGACGACCGACGAGGCGCTGCCCGACGACGACGGCGACGGCGTGTGCAACCAGCAGGACTGCGCGCCGGCCAACGACAAGTGCGCCACGGACTGCTCGGACATCGATCTCGACGGGCTGCTCGACTGCGTCGACGCGTGCATCGACGGCGACGGCGACGGCTACGGCGTCAGCTACCCCGAGCGCGGCGCCGGCGTGTGCCTGGGCACCGACTGCCGCGACGACAACGCCTTCGTCTTCCCCGGCGCGCCCGAGGCGACCGGGTCCGAGTTCAGCTGCGTCGACGGCATCGACAACGACTGCGACGGCCTCGTCGACTGCTCGGACACGGGCTGCTTCGACGAGCCGGCCTGCGCGGGCGAGATCTGCCAGGCGGCGGTCGACGTGGTCTGCGGCCAGAAGCTGCAGGTCCAGCCGGTGTTCAACGACTTCCCCTGCGGCTTCGGGGCCGACTACGTGCTGCGCTTCGTCGCGCCCAAGAGCGAGCAGGTCGTCTTCAAGCTCAACAACCTGGGTAAGCGCCAGTACGGCATGTCGGTCTTCGCCGACGGCTGCACCAACGGCCAGTGCTCGGGCAGCCTGCTGACCTTCGGCTCCGGCTGCACCAACGGCGGCAGCGACGCCATCAACGCGGTCGAGGGGACCGAGTACTTCCTGGTGGTCGACGAGGTCGACACCTGCAGCCAGGGCGCCAGCACGGCGGTCGAGGTCACCGTGTCGTGCCAGGAGATCTGCGACTCCGGCGTCGACGAGGACGCCGACGGCTTCACCGACTGCGCCGACTCGCAGTGCGTGGGCGCGGCCAGCTGCGCCGGCGCCGACTACGACAAGGACGGCGTGTCCAACGCCGACGAGATCACCTGCGGCTCCGACCCGCTCAACAACCTGTCCAAGCCGACGCCGGACGACCTGCTCGACGTCGACCAGGACCAGGTCCTCAACTGCGTCGACCCCGACGACGACGGCGACGGCTTCTCGGACGCGGTCGAGGCCTCGCAGTGCCTGCTCAACCCCACGGCCAAGAACGACGCGACCATCTACCCGGGCGCTCCAGAGACGCTCGACAGCTGCTCCAAGCCCAACCTCGACAACGACTGCAACGGCTACTACGACGCCACCGAGGCCAAGTGCGGCGCCAAGGAGACGAGCTGCGCCAACTTCATCGACGACGACGGTGACGGCCTGACCGACTGCGCGGACACGGACTGCGTGCCCAGCGTCGGCTGCTTCGACGTCGACTACGACGGCGACGGCGTCAGCAACGGCTTCGAGATCTACTGCAAGACCGACCCGGTCGACCCCAACAAGAAGCCCTCGGCCCAGGCCGCGTCCGACACCGACGGCGACGGCGTCCCCAACTGCGCCGACCTCGACGACGACGGCGACGACTTCTCGGACGTGGAAGAGCTGCTGTGCGGCAGTAACCCCCTCGACCCGAACTCGATCCCCGCCGACAACGACCAGGACGGCCAGTGCGACGCGGCCGACCCGGACGACGACAACGACGGCTTCCCCGACAGCATCGAGCAGGTCTGCAAGAGCGACAGCCTCGACCCGCTGTCGACGCCGCTCGACCCCGTCCACGACATCGATCAGGACGGCATCTGCAACGAGCAGGACACCGACGCCGACGGGGACGGCTGGACCAACAACATGGAGGCCGTCTGCGGGACCGATCCCCTGTCGGGCGCGTCGAACCCGGTCGCCAACGGCCTCGACGTCGACGGCGACGGGCTGTGTGACGCGCTCGACACCGACGACGACGGCGACGGCTGGTCGGATGAGAAGGAGATCCTGTGCGGCACCGACAAGAACAACGCCGACAGCGTGCCCATCGACGCCAACGGTGACGGGATCTGCGACGTGCTCGACCAGGACGCCGACGGCGACGGGTGGAGCAACGCCGAGGAGGCGCTGTGCGGCACCGACCCGCTCGACGCCGGCAGCAACCCGACCGCCAACGGCCTGGACATGGACGGCGACAAGCTGTGCGACGAGGTCGACACCGACGACGACGGCGACGGCTGGTCGGACGTGCTCGAGGGCCAGTGCGAGAAGGACCCGAAGGACCCGCTCAGCGTGCCCGTCGACACCGACGGCGACGGTATCTGCAACACGCTCGACAACGACGACGACAACGACGGCTGGCTCGACCCGATGGAGCTGCTGTGCGGCACCGATCCGCTCGCCGTCGACGACTTCCCGACGGACACCGACGGCGACGGCGTGTGCGACATGGTGGACGCCGACGCCGACCCCGACGGCGACGGCTGGGACACGGCGACCGAGACCTTCTGCGGGACCGACCCCAAGGACGCGGCCAGCACGCCGGTCGACACCGACGGGGACGGGCTGTGTGACGCCAAGGACACCGACATCGACGACGACGGCTGGAGCAACGACGCCGAGGTCCAGTGCGGCACCGACCCGATGCTGGCCTCGGACGTGCCGGTCGACACGGACGGCGACTCGATCTGCGACGCCGTCGACACCGACGACGACGGCGACGGCATGCAGGACGCCGACGAGCTGCTGTGCGGCACCGACCCGCTCGACAAGAGCGTCAAGCCGCTCGAGATCGATCTGGTCGACACCGACGGCGACGGCCTGGCCAACTGCGTCGACGGCGACGACGACGGCGACGGCCTGCCGGACGTGGCCGAGCAGGCCATCGGCTCGAGCCAGTACATCAAGGACAGCGACGGCGACGGGCTGCTCGACGGCGCCGAGGACGCCAACCAGAACGGCGTGGTCGACGAGGGCGAGACCTCGCCCGTCCTCAAGGACACGGACAGCGACGGGCTGGACGACGGCCTCGAGGCCGCCAGCTGCTACGCCGGGGTCGGCGACGCCCCCTGCGCGCCCAGCCTGGGCTGGGTCGCGGACACGGACGGCGACGGCCTGAGCGACGGGCAGGAGGACAAGAACCGCAACGGCAAGACCGACCCGGGCGAGACGTCGCCGCTGGTGGCGGACACCGACGGCGACGGCGCCAGCGACGGCGAGGAGGTCCTGTGCGCGACCGACCCGCTCGATCCCGAGAGCTTCCCGGTCGACAAGGACCAGAACGGGATCTGCGACGGCAGCGAGAAGGACACCGACGGCGACGGCATCGCCGACGGGGTCGAGGTCTTCTGCGGGACCGATCCCAAGGACCTGGACTCCGTGCCCAGCCTGACGGATCTCGACGACTTCGACGGCGACGGCGTCATCAACTGCGCCGACGGCGACGACGACGACGACGGCGTGCCGGACACCGACGAGCTGATCTGCGGCTACGACCCGCGCGACGGGACGGACAAGCCGACCGCGGTCGAGATCGCGGACAAGGACGGCGACGGCCAGCTCAACTGCGTGGACACCGACGACGACGGCGACGGACTGAGCGACGCCAAGGAGGCCGAGCTGGGGACCGACCCGCTGGACATGGACACCGACGACGACGGCATCCCGGACGGCCAGGAGGTCACGCTGGGCACCGACCCGAAGAAGGCGGACACCGACGGCGACGGCCTGCAGGACGGGACCGAGTTCGGCCTGACCAGCGGCACGGTCGACACCGACCCCGACAAGTTCCAGCCGGACCTGGATCCGACCACCACCACCGATCCCAAGAAGGCGGACACCGACGGTGACGGCCTCAAGGACGGCGAGGAGGACGCCAACGGCAACGGGCGCATCGACGACGGCGAGGGCGACCCGCTCGACCCGAGCGACGGCCTGGCCGACACCGACGGCGACGGCCTCATCGACCGCGACGAGGTCCACAAGTGGAACACGGACCCGCAGAAGAAGGACACCGACGGCGACGGGCTCGACGACAAGCTCGAGGTGGACGTGTACTTCACCGACCCGCTGGATCCCGACACCGACAAGGGTGGCGTGTACGACGGCATCGAGGTCGAAAACGGCACGGATCCGGCCGACGGCGAAGACGACTTCGACACGGCGGTGCTCAGCGGTGACAACGTCTTCGGCTGCGGCGGCGGCCAGGGGGCGGGGCCGGGGACCTGGCTGCTGGTCCTGCTGGTCGGGCTGGGGCTGGCGCTGCGGCGCCGGACGCGGCGCGTGGCGGCGATCGCCCTGTTGGCGACGTCGGCGGCGACGGCGGGCCCGAGCGGCGAGGCGCTGGCCCAGGCGCCCGCGGTCGGCAACGTGAACATCCAGGCCTTCACGCCGGCGGGCGGCCGCTACCGCGTGTGGTCGGTCGAGGAGTCGATCGTCGGCCCGGCGTGGACGCCCTTCGGCAGCCTCATCTTCCACGGCGAGCACGACAGCCTGCGGCTGCGCGCCGGCCGGCACGAGGAGCGCCTGGTCGCCGCGCAGCAGGTGGCCGACCTCAACATCGGCCTAGGGCTGTTCGACGGCCTGCAGGCCGAGCTGAACATCCCCTTCGTCGTCAGCATGGAGAGCGACGAGGACACGACCTCGATCGCCCCCGTCAGCGGCGGGGGCCTGGCCGACATGGCGCTGCGCGTCCGCGGCCGCATCCTCAACAACCTGCTGGGCGGCTTCGGCCTGGGCCTGTCGGGCGGCGTGACCCTGCCGACAGGCGACGGCGCGTCCTTCCGCGGGGACCCGGGGGTCGGCGTCCTGGTCAACGCGATCGCGGACTATCGGACCCCGTCGGTGGTCCTGGCGGTCAACCTGGGCGCGCGCATCCGCACCGAGGACGCGGTGCTGCTCACCCGCACCTTCGGCAGCGAGCTGACCTACGGCGTCGGCGTCGAGACCCTGCTCGGCAACGACACGGTCACGCTGGCGACGGAGCTGTTCGGCCGCACCGACCTGTCGGACCCCTTCGGATCGCTCGAGAACTCGGGCCTCGAGCTGATGTTCGGGCCCAAGTGGATGGTCGTGCCGGGGCTCAGCGTCCAGGCCGCGGCGGGCGCCGGCCTCGTGCAGGGCACCGGCACGCCGGACTTCCGGTTCGTCGCGGGGGTGCAGTGGGCGCCGCGCTTCGAGGACACCGACGGGGACGGCATCGCCGACGGCGAGGACCGCTGCCCGCTGGTGCCCGAGGACTTCGACGGGTACGCCGACGCCGACGGCTGCCCCGACGAGGACAACGACGGCGACGGCATCCTGGACGTCAACGACAAGTGCCCGCTGCAGCCCGAGGACTTCAACGGCGTGGACGACCACGACGGCTGCCCCGACGCGCCGGACGTCTCGGACATGGACGGCGACGGCATCCCCGACCGCATCGACAAGTGCCCGAGCCTGCCCGAGACCTTCAACGGGCACCTCGACCAGGACGGCTGCCCCGACGAGCTGCCGCCGACCAACACGCAGCCCACCGGTCCGACGGTGCCGCCCGAGTGCCTGTTCGAGCTGAACCAGAAGGTGTTCTTCGTGAAGGGGGCGACGTCGCTCACGGACGAGGGCCGCGCCACGCTCGACGAGGTGGCCGAGGCCATCAAGGGCAACTATTTCATCACGACGGTGGCGGTGCAGGGCCACGCGGACGAGGAGGGCTCCGAGGTGGTCAACCTGAGCCTGTCCAAGCAGCGCGCGAAGGTGGTCGTCGACTACCTGGTCGAGCGCGGCGTCGCGCGCGATCTGCTGCCGGCGCGCGGCTTCGGCGAGTCGAACCCCATCATCGACGAGCCCACCGAGGAGGCCTTCCGCCTCAACCGACGCGTCGACTTCAAGGTCGAGCTCGGCGGCAAGTGCAGAGAGTAGACGACGCGCGGCTGGCGCGGCCGTCCGTCGGCTGCGCCGCCCCGGCTGGCGTTTCGTCGGTCAGGTCGTTTTGCTAGGGTGGTCGGACCACTTCGGGGGTTGGGTGACGATGTTGCGCATGGGTTGGATCGGCTGGTTGGCGCTCGCGCTCGTCGTGACGCAGGGGGCCTGTGGGGACATCGTGGCGCCGCCGGGCGAGGAGTCGGACGCCACCGGTGACACCGACAAGGACGCCACGGCCAACCGCCCGCCGGTCATCTCGCCGGTCAGCCCGCTCGACAAGCAGGTCGAGGGGGTGCTCATCGAGATCGAGCTGCAGGTGAGCGACCCCGACGACGACAAGGTCACGGTCACGGCGGCGGGGCTGCCCAACGGGGCGACCTTCGACGCGGCCAAGCGGCGCTTCGCGTGGACGCCGTCGGCCTCGACGGCCATGTACGGCGAGCCGACCTCGGTGACGGTGACCTTCACGGCCAAGGACGACGGCGAGCCGCAGCAGAGCGACGAGCTGCAGCTGCAGATCGTCGTCTACAACGACCAGGACGGCGACGGGATCCGCGACGAGGACGACGACGACCTCGACGGCGACGGGCTGACCAACGCCGAGGAGCTGGCGCTGGGCACCAAGGTCGAGGTCGACGACACCGACGGGGACAACGTCAAGGACGGCAACGACAACTGCCCGCTGACCAAGAACCAGGGGCAGAAGGACACGGACGCCGACGGGCGGGGCGACGACTGCGACCCCTGCCCGCTCGACGGGGACGACGACGCCGACGACGACGGGCACTGCGGCAACGTGGACAACTGCCCGGACGTGGCGAACGCCGACCAGAAGGACGACGACTCGGACGGCCAGGGCAACGCCTGCGACCCCTGGCCCACCGATCCCAACGACGACGCGGACGACGACGGCATCCCCGAGCCGGCCGACAACTGCCCGACGGTGGCCAACGCGGGGCAAGAGGACGCGGACGAGGACGGGATCGGGGACGCCTGCGACAGCTGCCCGGCCGACCCGCTGAACGACCAGGACAAGGATCTGGTCTGCGGTGACGTCGACAACTGCCCCGAGCACAACAACCCCAATCAGACCGACACCGACGAGGACGGCATCGGCGACGCCTGCGACACCTGCCCGAACCAGCCGGGCACGGATCTGGACGGCGACGGGGTGTGTGGCGACGACAACTGCCCGTCGGTGCCGAACGTCGACCAGAAGAACTCGGACGGCGACCTGCACGGCGACGTCTGCGACCCGTGCCCGTTCGACCCGAACGACGACGCGGACGACGACGGGGTCTGCGGCGACGTCGACGTCTGCCCCGAGGTGGCCGACGCGGGCCAGGAGGACGCGGACGAGGACGGAGTGGGCGACGCGTGCGACGCCTGCCCGCTCGACCCGAACAACGACGAGGACGCCGACGGGGTCTGCGGCGACGTGGACAACTGCCCGACCGAGGCCAACGCCGACCAGGCGGACGTCGACGGCGACGGCCTGGGCGACGTCTGCGACCCGGACATCGACGGCGACGGCGTCCTCAACGGGGACGACAACTGCCCCGCGGACGCGAACCCTGGCCAGCAGGACCTGGACGGGGACGGAAAGGGCGACGCGTGTGACGAGGACGCCGACGGCGACGGTGTCCTGGACGCTCAGGACAACTGCCCCGGCGTGGCCAACCCGACGCAGGTCGACGTCGACGGCGACGGGCTGGGCCTGGCCTGTGACGGTTGGGTCGACATCCCCAAGGTGATGCTGCCCGACTCGCCCTTCCTGGACGCGCTGGGCCACGCGCACGGCCGCACCGTGGCCTTGACGCTCTTCGGCGTGAACCCCTGCTCCGCCTTCCCCAGCGCCTGCGCCGACCCGACCTTGTTGGTCTTCGAGGGTGGCGAGTACTTCACGGGCCTGCCGGCCTACCTGCCCTTCGGACCGGACGGCGCCCTGGGGCAGCCGTTCGTCGGCCCCGACGAGGCGGCGTTCTTCCCCGCCCGCGACGGCAACGGCGGCTTCGCGCTCGACCGCGTCGTGGGCGGTGAGCTGGCCGAGGCCTTCGCCGACGAGATCTACAGCATCGCCAGCTTCGTCGCGGCCCCGAACGGCACGACCCTGGCGGCGGTCGACTACCAGGGCCGCGCGCTGCTGTCGCTCGACGCCGCGGGCGGCGCCCTCGAGGCGACCGGGACGGCGCTGCTCGACATGGCGGGCAAGGGGCCGGTCCGGGTCGGCGACACCCTGTACTACCCGGTGCAGACCAGCGCCACCAGCTTCGCCTTGCGGGCCTACCAGGGCACGACGACCCCGACCGAGCTGTTCAAGGGCTCGGTCGAGCTGCGCTTCATGCAGCTCGACGCGGCCACGGGCAACCCGTGGTACTGCGTGAAGCCGAACGCGTCCGCCAGCCTCCAACTGGTGATGGTGAACGGCAAGACCACGGCCAAGCAGCGCACCTTCAGCGGGCCGAGCTGCGCCAAGATCTCGGTGGCGAAGATGAGCCCCAAGGGCAACTGGTGGCTGGTCTACCAGGGCCTGCAGGCGGGTGACACCCATCGCATCGAGCGCTGGGACCCGGTCGCCAACACCTCGCTGGCGGTCAACGGGAAGGAGCCCATCACGGTCCACTTCGCGGGCGAGGCCACCTACCTCGAGGCCGACTGTGGGACGAACTGCTTCTCGATCCGTTGGTACGATCCGGCCTCGGGGACCCTCGAGGTGGCGGTCCCGTCGGGTCTGAAGACCTATTACAACCGCCAGATCCGGACCAGCGTCGACGGCCGCCTGGTCGTCATCGGGCGCGACGCGGCGCCGGGCAACCTGGCGAACCTGTTGGCCCTGCGCGTCGAGGGGAACAAGCTCAGTGAGGACGAGCTGGGGGCCTTCGGCAACGTGTTCCTGCAGGAGGCCTGGTTCGGGCCCAAGGGGCACCTGTGGGCGCGCATCTCGAACGGCGGCACCGTCGAGATGGTCAGCTTGCACGAGGGCTCCGGTGGCCCGGTCAGCACGCTCCAGTTCAAGACCTCGGGCGGCGGGCACGTGACCTACTACGGCGATCGCGCCCTGGTCGGCGTCGACGGGACCGACAAGGGGCTGTACGTGGCCGAGGTCGTCGACGGCCTGCTCACCGTCGACAAGCTCGATGTCGAGGCCGCGGCTCCCCACAGCCACTTCCTGCCGACGCCCGACGGCTCCTACGCCAAGATCCCCTGGATCCGCTGGCCGCTCAGCAGCGGCAAGTGGGGGCTCGGCCGCTGGGTCGACGGCACCCTCGAGGTCGTCGCCGACGACCTGACCGGGCCGCCCATCCACATCCACACCCAGGCCGGCACCGGCCAGCCGTGGTTCGCGCTCCAGCGCGCCGGCGGGTTCGACTACGTGACGCTCGAGGACGGCGAGCTCGTGACCTGGCAGAGCGGACAGTTCGCCGTGCATCCGCTCTTCATCGGCGACTCCAACCTCCTGTGGGGCCTCGCCACGCAGGCGACCGCCGCGGCCGACCGAGAGGTCTGCAAGCTGCCGCCGGCCAAGGAGTGCTGGAAGGTCCCGACGACCGAAGGCGCCTTCCCGCTCTGGGGTCCCTTCGTGACGCCCGAAGGGAACGTCTTCGCCCTCCTGTACGACGAGGGCAGCGGCGCGGCCGCGCTGTGGCGCAACGTCGCGTCGCCGGAGTGATGCACGCCAGCGCCGGCGCCGCTCGGGGCTTCACCGTGGGCGTCCCCGCTGGCATCGACGGGGCGCCGCGGAGCCGGCGCGCGCGACGGCTTCTCTGGTGCGCGTGACGGTCCTATCGTCCTGAGACAGGAGGCACTCCCATGCAGGACAAGGTATCCCTCGCGGGCGGCGTCGCCGTCGCCCTGCTCGCGCTGCTCACCGCCGCGTGCGCCGCCCCCGGCCCCGCCGTGACCCCGCTCACCGACCCCGCCCAGGCGACCGCCCCCTCGGGCCCGACGCTGCTCCTCGTCACCGACGGCTACGAGCTGCACTACCGCGAAGGCCGCGTGTATCAGGTCGTCACGCGCCCCGATCGCCTGCCGAGCGAGCTGCGCGAGATCACGAGCTACGACGAGTTCCGCGATCTCTACGAGGTGCGCGAAGGCGCCGATCTCCCCGCCGAGCTGCCCTCCGAGGGCGTGCCGGTCAACGGCTGGCGCGATCAAGACTGCGTCCGCGCCGGCCACGCCTGCGGGCGCGCGCCCGAGGTGACGCCCAACACCATGATCCAGCTGCGCCTGCGCTTCCCTACCGGACGCCTGTGACCCCGCCGGGCAGGCGCTCGCGCGGCCACTGACCGGGCGGTCACCGGCCACCGATCGGCCACTGGCCAGCGAGTGACCGGGCGCGATTTGCGCGCCGCGGGGGCGGGGTGGCATCCTAGGGCGTCTGTCACCCCGGAGCCCGCGCTGAGACGTCCCCTCGCCATCGCCGCCTTCGCGCTGGCGCTGCTCGGCTGCGGCGAGGCCGTCGACGAGGGCGTCCTGGCCGGCGGTCCGCCGCCCGCGCCGGAGCCCCCGGCCGATCAGGCGCTGGCGCTCGCGCCCGAAGAGCGGCCCCCGGACCGCGCCACGCTGCGCTTCGGGGTCACGCCCGCGGCGGCCGGCGTGACCTACACCCACGAGCTCTTCGACCCGGTCGTGCGCTACCTCGGCCGCACCCTCCAGACCCCGGTCGAGCTGGTGGTCGCCCCCGATTACCAGGCGCTCATCGACGGCGTCGTCGGCGGCGACGTGGACTTTGCCCACATGCCGCCGCTGGCCTACGTCCTGGCGCGGCGCCAGCGGCCCGAGCTTCAGCTCCTGGCGTCCCAGATCGCCTACGGCGCGACGAGCTACTCGGCCTACATCGTCGTCCGCGCCGACGACCCGGCGGCGTCGCTGGCGGATCTGCAGGGCCGGCGCGTCGCCTTCGTCGACCCGCGATCCACGTCGGGCTACCTGTTCGCCTACGCCGCGCTCATCGAGCACGGGCTGGCGCCCGAGCGGACCTTCTCCGAGGTCCGCTTCGCGGGCTCGCACATGGCGGCCATCACCGCGCTCCGCGAGGGGCACGTCGACGCCGCCGCGACCGCCTCGGGCATGCTGGGCATCGCCGCGCGCGACCTCCCGCGGCCCGCTCCGGGCGCCAGCGACGCGACCGAGCTTCGAATCCTCTTCAAGGCGGGTCGCATCCCCTACGACGCCCTGGTCGCCAGCCCTACCGTCCCGGCCAGCGGCGCCGAGAAGATCAGGTGGGCCTTCGTCCGCCTGAGCACGCGCACCGCCGAGGGGCGGACGGTCCTGGGCCCAAGCGACGGCACCAGCGGGTGGGCGCCGGCCGAGGATCGCAGCTACGACGACGTGCGGCAGGTCCTGGCGCGCGTCGAGGCCCAGCGGGGCCACCGGCTGGACGCGCCGCGTCCCGACCGCGCCGCGCCCGCGGCGCCCACAGAGGAGGCGACCGGTGTCCTTGGCCCCTGACACCGTCGATCGCATGCTGCGTCGCCGGCGGCGCCACCGGGGCCTGGGCATCCGTGGGCGCCTGGTGCTGTTCGCGACCTGCGCGGTGCTGGGCGCGATGGGCGCGGCCGGCGGGCTGCTGCTCGGGGCGCAGGCCGACGTCGCCTTCGACGAGGGCCGCGACCGCGCCGCCGCCCTGCTCGAGAGCCTGGCCGTGCCCAGCGCCATGGCCGTCGCCCAGGGCGCCATCGAGCGGCTCGACGACCAGCTGACCGAGGTGGCGCGCGCCGCGGGGCCGCGCATGGGGCTGTCGTTCGTCGCGATGCTCGACGTCCGCGGCCGCGTGGTCGCCCACTCGGGCGCGGCGCTCTTCCAGGGGGCGGCCGACGCCCGGATCGGCGGCGGGCACGACCTGGATCCCGCCTTCGTCGCGCGCGCGCTCGCGTCGCAGCGGCCCCTGTGGCGTCGCGATCGCGCCGCCAGCGACGCCGGTGTCCTGGATCTGGCGATGCCGGCGGTCTCCGGGCTGCGCTGGGGCACGCTGGTCGCGCGCTTCGACCTGGCGCCGGTCGCCCGCTCGGCGGCGCGCACCCGGCTGGTGCTCATCTTCGCGGCGGTCCTGCTGACGGTCGCCATGATCGTGGGCCTGTCCATTGGCATCTCGCGCATCGTGGTGAGGCCGATTCAGATCCTGGCCGACACCGCCGGGGCCCTGCAGAGCGGTGACCTCGAGGCCCGCGCGCGCGTGCGCACCCGCGACGAGCTGGGCCAGCTGGCGCGCGGCTTCAACGCGATGGCCGAGGAGCTGCAGTCCTACACCTCGAGCCTCGAGCGCCGCGTGCAGGAGCGCAGCCGCGAGGTCGAGCTGAAGAACGAGCAGCTCGAGGCGGTCAACGCGCGCCTGCAGGACGCCGTGTCCGAGCTGGAGCGTCTGGCGCGCCTCGACGGGCTGACGCAGGTCTACAACCGCCGCTACTTCGCCGAGGTCCTGGACTTCGAGGTGCGCCGCAGCGCGCGGGCCGAGCACAGGCTGACCCTGATCATGCTGGACGTGGACCACTTCAAGCGGCTCAACGACACCTTCGGCCACCCGGCCGGCGACGCGGTCCTGCGCGAGCTGGCGCAGATCCTGACCGCCTCGCTGCGCTCCACCGACATCGTCGCGCGCTACGGGGGCGAGGAGTTCGTCGTCCTGATGCTGGACACCCCGCGGGCCTTCGGCCTCGAGCTGGCCGAGCGCCTGCGGGCGGCCGTGGCCCGGCACGACTTCACCGCGGCCGCGGGCGAGGCGGTCGGCTCGGTGACCGTCAGCGTCGGCGTGGCCGCCTACCCGGACGACGCGACGGACGGCGACCGGCTGGTGTCGCGCGCCGACCAGGCCCTGTACGCCGCCAAGGCCGCCGGGCGAAACGCCGTGGTCGTCTGGGACCCCGGGATCGCGCCCGCCGGCGCCTGCTGACGCGCGGCGGCCTTCACGGAGGCGGGGGCTTGCGGACCTCGACGGCGGGCAGCGGGACCGCGGCTAGCGCCTGCAGCAGCGGGCCGATCTCGGCGTGCGCCTGCATCAGCCCGCGGTGGGCCGGCCGGATGAAGCCCTCGGCCGACGCCTGGCTGAGGAAGGCCAGCAGGTGGTCGTAGTAGCCGTGGGCGTTCAGCAGCCCGACCGGCTTGGTGTGCAGCTGCAGCTGGGTCCAGGTGGTGACCTCGAAGATCTCCTCGAGCGTGCCCCAGCCGCCCGGCAGCGCGATGAAGGCCCCCGACAGGTGCGCCATCACCGTCTTGCGCGCGTGCATGCTCTCGACCACGATGAGCTCGGTCAGCCCGCGGTGCGCCAGCTCGCGCTCCTCGAGCTTGTGCGGGATGACGCCGACGACTTCGCCGCCGGCCGCCAGCGCCCCGTCGGCGACGGCGCCCATCAGCCCGACCCGGCCGCCGCCGTAGACGACGCCGACGCCGCGACGCGCCAGCTCGTGTCCGACCGCGCGCGCCACGTGGAAGTAGCGCTCGGGCACGTCGTCGCTGCTGCCGCAGTAGACGCAGACTCGCTTGAACTGTCGCATCGGGGCTCCCCAAGGGCGGACGGGTTCGACGGCTCGCGAGCCTACGACCCCGTAGCCCTCCGGGCCAGCCTCATGTCCCCAGGGCGCCCGCTCAGACGTGCATGTCGACGAGGACCCGGCGGGTGCCCCGCGCGAGGCCCCGCTGGCGCGAGCCCACCGTGCGCCTGAGCAGCGTGCGCGTGTTGTCGAGCGCGCCCGAGATGGCGGCGGCCAGCGTCTCCGAGGTCTCCTCGGCGTAGAACTGCCCGCCCGCGTCCATGTCCAGGGTGATCCGACAGATCTTCGACTGCGCGTTGCGCGCGTCGACGACCCGCACGGTCGCCCGCCGGATGTGCCCCGAGAAGCGCTCGAGCGCCCCCTGGACGCGACCCTGCACCTGCGCGCGCAGCTCGGGGTTGAGCTCGACGTGTCGTCCGCGAACCTCGACGTTCATGACGGCCCTCCTTCGAGGCGACTCGCCCGCGAGCGCCCACCGCGTGGGTCCCGCCGGCGTCCCGTGTCGCCTCCTTCGGGTGGTACGAGGCACCACCGTGGGACGACTGGATAGGCGACACAACCCTCCGCCAGCCAACCCCCCTAAGTGCACGAAATCGCATGCGTGGCGACGCCCGGCGCCCCACCCGCCACCGCGCGCCCCGCGATCGTGCGCGCCGTGTTATGCTCCGCCCGCACCTCCCACCGACCAAGGCCACACCATGCTCGCCATCGAGTCGCAGGACGGAACCGTCTACACCTTCGGCCCCGGCGCCCGCTTCAGCATCCAGCCGCTGGGACCGCGCCCGAACGGCGAAGGCCCCGATCTCCAGCTCTTCGGCCTGGTCGGCCACGAGGGCCAGCAGGGCTTCATCCTCGTCCAGGGCGAGCACCCCTCCGTCGAGGCCGCCATGCGCACCTTCAAGCGCCTCCTGGCCGCGGGCCCGATCCGCTTCATCGGCCACGACGAGCTGGTCACGGCCAAGCAGGCCTGAACCCGGCCGCGCCGCGCTGGGCCGACGCGATCACCAGAGCCAGCGCCAGCCCACGGCCAGCGTGAGCTCCAGCGGCAGGCCCAGGAGATCGGCGCGTCGTGAGATGTCGACCAGCGCGGGGTGGCGGTAAGCGTCATCGACGTGCTCGAAGGCCCAGGCCAGGTCGACCTGCGCGAACAGGCGCTGCCACAGCGACAGCGTGCCGCTCAGCTCGGGGCCGTGCGACCACGAGACGCCGCGCAGGCCGTCGTCGATGGCGCGGCGTGTGGTCAGGCGCCAGCCGAGGCCGGCGCTGGCCTGGAACAGCGAGCCCTGCACCAGCTCGCGCGCCCACCCGGCGGCCAGGCCGAAGTCGAGGGTGAACGGGCAGTTGTCGAGCCCGCCCGGCGCCTCGAAGTCGCAGACGCCGCCCGCGAATCCGGCCGCGCGGACCTGGGCGAGGTCGGCCAGCTGGTGCTCGCGGGGACGCTCGACGCGGGCGCGCACGAACAGCTGGTGGGGCGAGTAGCCGAAGCCCTGGAGGTAGGTCAGGTCGACGCCGCCCGAGAGGTTGGCCGCGAGCCCGATTGCGCGGCGGGGCGGTCGATAGAGGAAGGCGTTGGCGAGGCTGCCGCCGGCCAGGTCGACCGCGGTGGCGTCCAGGGCGCCGCCAGCGTGTTGCTGCAGGCGGGCGACGACCCGCTCGAGCACGCCTCGGACGGCGCGGCGGACGGCGATGGGCTCGGCGGAGACGGGCGCGCCGTCCAGGCGCAGGTCGCGGTAGGCATACCCGTGGGCGTGCAGCGCCTCGAGGAAGCGCGTCGAGGCGTCGACCTCGCGGGCGTCGGCGCTGGCCATCAGGCGCGCTCGGACGTCGAGCAGAGCGGCCAGGAGCTTGACCAGGTTGGCGTCGTCGGGCCGTGCGGCGAGGCCGCGGCAGGCGGGAACGGCGGCGGGGTCGGGCGGCTCGGGCCCGAGCAGGGCGTGGCGGTAGCAGTCGAAGGCCAGCGAGCGGAAGGGGGAAGGCGCGGACACGCCGTCTCCGAAGCCGAAGCCGGCGGCGTGCAGGTAGCGCCAGGCGTCGACCATGCCCAGGTAGAAGTCGGCGCGTCGGAAGTCGCGCTCGAGGAAGCCCGAGAAGGTGTTGAAGTGCTCGCTGGCGAGCGGCATGCGCCGCACCGGCGCGACGAGGTTGGCGCGGCCCTCGAGCGCCTCGAGGAACTCGGTCACGCCGGTGTTGCGGACGTGGCGCAAAAAGTGCGGCGTGAAGTCGGTCACGAGATCGAGCACCCCCTCGATGTCGAGGTCCGGCGGGTCGTTGGGCTCCCAGGGGACCAGCTTCGCGCTGAGGAACAGGAACCGCGCGTCCCCGTCTTGCGCGGAGGCGGGGCGCCAGGCGGCCAGCTGCTCGGCGAAGCGCAGCGGCATGTTGTCCAGCATGCCGCCGTCGAACACCAACGTCTCGGCGATGGGGCCGAGCCGACCGTCGGCGAGGCGCTCGCGGTAGGCGAGGGCGACGGGTGAGAAGATGAGCGGCAGCGCGACGCCGCCCCGCAGCGCCTGGTAGACGTGGGGGCGCGGCACCGGGGCGTCCACCGTGGCGACGTCGCCCAGCACGACGAGGACCCGCGGGTCGCGCACCGCCTCGAGATCGGCCAACGTCAGGTTGTGGAACGAGGGCGCCTCGCCGGGCCCGGCCCGCACCTCTAGGACGAGCTTCTCGATGAGCCGGTCGACGTAGGCCTCGCCGTCCGCGTCCTGCCAGCGCGTCGCGCCGTCCGCGTCCGGTGGGTCCCGGCCGGTCACCAACGGCATCGGCCGCCCCGCCAGCCGCGTCAAGGTGAAGCCGATGCGCGCCCGGCAGCCCGACGGGCGCCATCGCCTGCCCTCGGTCCACAGCGCCTCGAGCCGCGCGATGGCCGCGTCGATGGGCTGCCACGACAGGGCGCCGGGCAGTCCGTTCGGGTCGTTCGGCGCCAACAGGCCCTCGATGCCCACCGGGATCCAGGCGTCCCAGAACACCGACCGCTCGGGCTCGTCCTCGTCCTGCAAGCACGCGCTGAGCGCCGCCAACACCACGTTGACCGACCCGGCCGACGCCCCCGTCATGACCGGCGGCGCGCCCGCCCCATGCGCGTCCTCACCCACCAGCGCGCGCATCGTCACGTACAGGAACCCCGCCTGATAGGCGCCCATGCTGGTCCCACCCCCGGCCGTGATGGCGGTCGGCCTGCGCCCACCGGCGCGCACCTCGGGCTGGGCTTGCGCCGCCGCCGGCGCCGCCGCGAGCAGCGCGACCGACAACGCCGCCGCGACGCACCACGCGGATTGGCCGTGAGGGGGTGACATCGAGACCTGACGAGTGGGAGGAGGGCCCACCTTACCGCCTGTTCCGCGCGCCCGGATGCAAGTGGCGCTTGGAGGGCGGCCCGCGGTTCGGGGAAAACCGCCCCGGCCCGCTGTGTTACCTTCTCGCGCCGACCCAACCGACGAGGTCCCGACCGTGTCCCTCCGCCGCATCACCGACGCCCTCAACGCCGAGCTGGCCGGCCTGACCTTCGCGCCGCCGGTGGCCTACGTCTACAACCCCCTGGTCTACGCCCGCGCGGCCTGGGACGCCTACTGCGACCGCTTCGGCGCCGGCCCGCGCGAGGTCCTCTTCCTGGGCATGAACCCGGGGCCGTTCGGCATGGCCCAGTGCGGGGTGCCCTTCGGCGAGGTGAGCCTGGTCCGCGACTGGCTGGGCATTCACGCGCCGGTCGGCAAGCCGCCCAAGGAGCACCCCAAGCGCCCCGTGCAGGGCTTCGACTGCCCCCGCAGCGAGGTCAGCGGCGCCCGCATGTGGGGCTGGGCCCGCGACACCTTCGGCACCCCCGAGGCCTTCTTCGCCCGCTTCTTCGTCGCCAACTACTGCCCGCTGGTCTTCATGGAGGACTCGGGCCGCAACCGCGTCCCCGAGAAGCTCCCCAAGGCCGAGCGCGAGGCCCTCTTCGCGGCCTGTGACCGCGCCCTGCGCGCCACCATCGAGCACCTGCAGCCCCGCTGGATCATCGGCATCGGCAAGTTCGCCGAGGCCAAGGCCCGCGACATCGCCAGCGACCTGGACCTCTCCATCGGCAGCGTCCCCCACCCGAGCCCCGCCAGCCCGCTGGCCAACCGCGGCTGGGCGCCCCTGATGACCGCCTCCCTGGCCGAGTTGGGCGTTCTGACTGCGCCCTGATCGGACGCATGGGCGGCTGGCTTGACGCCAGGGTCGCTTCAGGGGTGGGATGCCGGCGGAGCGGACCCCCGCAGACTTCGGAGCGAGCCATGTCCACGACGCCACAGATCTCCAAGGCCTTCGACACGGCGCATGCCGAGGTCTACGACCGGCAGTTCGAAGCGATCCGCGCGGTGAAGGACGCGCTGCATCTGCTGCTGCGCGTGCAGCTGTCTGCGCTGCCGGCCGAGGCGAGGATCCTGGTGGCGGGGGCGGGGACGGGGGCCGAGGTGCGGTTCCTGGCGCCGCTGTTTCCCGGGTGGAGGTTCACGCTGGTCGATCCGGCCGCGGCCATGCTGGAGGTGGCGCGGAGGCACGCCGAGGCCGAAGGGTTCGCCGAGCGGTGCGAGTTCCACGTCGGGTTCGTCTCGTCGCTGGACGAGGCCGGCTTCGACGCGGCCAGCAGCGTGCTGGTGTCGCAGTTCCTGGCCGACCCGGCGCAGCGGCTGGCGTACTTCCAGGACATCGCCGCTCGACTGAGGCCCGGGGGGCTGCTGTTCAACGCCGATCTGGCGGCCGACCGGGACGATCCCGGGTTCGGGGTGGCGATGGAGCTGTGGCTCGGGCTGCTCGGGCTGTCCGGGATGATGACCGAGGAGAGGAAGCCGCAGTATCGCGCGATGTTCGGCCGCGACGTGGCCGCGCAGGGGCCCGCCGAGGTCGAGGCCCTCATCCGCGAGGCCGGCTTCACCGCGCCGGTCGCCTGCTACCAGGCCGGGCTCATCCACGGCTGGGTGGCGAGCCGGGCCTAGCGGGGCGGGGGTCGGGTCAGTCGCCCTCGCCGGGCTTGGGGTCGGGGTGGAGCTGGCGCGAGGCGGTCGCGACGGCGTTGGCGCCGCCCAGGGGCAGGCCGCCGCCGGGGGCGGGGGGGCCGTCCTCGGGGCCGCCGGGCGGGGTGTCGAGGGGCTCGTGCTGCTCGACCATCACGTCGATGGTGACGCGCAGGCGGATGATGAGCCACAGGCCGGGCAGGGCGAGCAGGGTCGTGATGAAGAAGAACCACGACCAGCCGACGCCCTCGACGACGAAGCCCGAGAAGGGGCCGAAGAGCATGAGGCCGATGCGGGTGACCGACGAGAGCAGGGCGTACTGGGTCGCCGTGTAGCGGTGGTCGCACAGGGCCATCAGCAGGGCGACCGAGGCCGCGGTGCCCATGCCGCCGGCGAGGTTCTCGAGGGTGATGGTGGCGACCAGCAGGTCGTAGTGCTCGGCGGCGAAGGCCTGCCCGACGGAGGCCCAGAGCCACGGGGGCATGTCTTCGAAGGTCAGCGGGTAGGTCGAGGCCGCCTCGGCGAGCAGCAGGAAGGCGAGGTTGGTCAGCGCCTGCAGGACGCCGAAGATGAGCAGGGCCCGAAAGAGCGAGATGCGGGCCATGATGAGGCCGCCGAGGAAGGCGCCGCCGAGGTTGGCGGCGAGGCCGACGCCCTTGTTGACGACGCCGACGGTGGTCGGAGAGAAGCCGACCTCCTGCATCAGGAAGGGGATGGTCAGCACGCCCGCGAAGGCGTCGCCGAGGCGATAGAAGATGATGAGCAGCAGGAAGAGGATGGCGCCCTTCCGGCTGAAGTACTCGCGCAGGGGCTCCCAGACGGCGGCGCCGAGGGACTTGGGGGCCTTGGCCGGGACCTCGGGCTCGGGGGAGAGCAGGGTCGTGAGCAGGCCGATGCCCATCGCGCCGGCCATGACGAGGTAGGCGCCGCGGAAGCCCAGCCAGTCCGCGAAGATGAGGGCCAGGCCGCCCGAGGTGAGCATGCCGACGCGGTAGCCGGCGACCGACAGCGCCGCGCCGGTGCCGCGCTCGGCGGCGCGCAGGACGTCGGTCCGGTAGGCGTCGAAGGCGATGTCCTGCGAGGCCGACAGGAAGGCGATGACGGTCGCGATGATGGCGATGACCGCCGGGTCGCCGGTGGGGTCGCCGAAGGCCATGGCCGCGATGGCCAGGACCAGGGCCGCCTGGGTCAGCAGCATCCAGCCCCGCCGGCGCCCCAGGATGGGCGGCACGAAGCGGTCCATCAGGGGCGACCAGAGGAACTTCCAGGTGTACGGCATCATGACCAGCGAGAAGATGCCGATGGTCTTGATGTCGACGCCTTCGGTGCTGAGCCAGGCCTGCAGCAGGGCGCCCGAGAGGGCGAGCGGCAGACCGGACGCGAACCCGAGGAAGAGCATGACCGCCAGGCGGCGGTTCAGCAGGGCGCGGAGGGTTCCTGAGGGCACGGCCGATCTCGGGGAAGCCGTTGGAGGGGCGGGCGGCGGCGGGGCGCGTGGGCAGAGGGGATCGTATCGCAGCGCAGGAGGCGCCGCCATTTCGCGGCCGTCAGGGAGGGGGGGCGTCGTCGCGGGGGAACGGGGCGGCGCCGGCGGCGAGGCGCGCGAAGAAGGCGCGGGTGGCCGGGAAGAGGGGGCGCAGGGCGAGGGCCTCGGTCGGGGTGCACCAGACGGCGGCGTCGACCTCGGCGGGATCGAGGGTGGGCGGGGTGTCGTCCGGGTCGACGAGCGCGGCGTCGAACCAGGTGAGGGCGTAGTCGCCGTCCGCGGTGGTGCCGCGGCCGAGCTCGCGGCCGATTCGGACGCGCAGGCCGACCTCTTCGCGGACCTCGCGGGCGGCGGCGGCGGCGAGCGACTCTCCGGCCATGGGGCGTCCGGTGATCGGGGCCCAGAAGCCGCCGCCGGGGCGGGGCGCGGCGCGGCGGATCAGCAGGTAGCGGCCGTCGGCGCGGCGCACGACGGCGAGGGCGGCCTGGGCGCGGGGGGGAGCGCGCGGGACGTCGGGGGCGCCGGGGCGGGCGAGGCCGCTCAGGAGGAGGGTGACGAGCGTGGCCGGGGCGAGCGGGGGGGCGGGCCCGGAGGCGGTGAGGGTCGCGAGGCCGTGCAGGGCGCTCCAGAGGGTGAGGGCGAGCGGGCGCGGGTCGCCGGCGCGCAGGTGGCCGTCGGTCTGGCCGTGGGCGACCAGCTCGAGGAAGACGGGCCGCAGGGCGTCGCGGTCGGACGTGAGCGCCTCGGCGTCGGCGAGGTAGGCGTCGGCGGCGGCCTGGAGGCGGTCCTCGAAGCCGGTGGGGCGGTCGACGATGGCCTGCAGGCGGTCGACGAGGGGCGGACGTGGGGCGGCGCTCGGCACGGGAGGGCAGGGTAACACGGGGCGCGGCGGGAGACCGGCGGCGGGTGGCCGGGGGCGGTGGCCGAGGCCGGTGCGGGCCCGTGAGCCGTGGTCGTCGTCGGGGCGCAGCGACTGGACTGCACGAGCTGGTTCGTGCTCGTGGGTCGCGCAGCTTGCTGCGCGTTGGGTCGAGCGCTGACCGAGTAGGTCTGGTGGCCGGAGGGGACCCCTTTGCGCATCCGGGCGGGTTGGGCTAGGTTGCGGGGCTCGAAGGCATCACCCACACAGGAGGATTACGATGCGTTTGCTGCTTACCCTCGCCATCGCCATGGTCCTGGCCACCGGCTGCGCCAAAAAAGACGGCGAAGGCGCCGCGGGCGGCGAGGCCGCGCAGGTCGACACGAGCACGCCCGAGGGGCTGGGCAAGGCGATCTTCGCCGAGTACAAGGCCGGCACCGAGCAGATGATGGCGATCCTGAAGGACCACCCGGACGCTGCGACGGTCAAGCCGAAGGTCGAGGAGCTCGAGAAGAAGACCATCGAGAAGATGGTCGAGCTCGGCAAGAAGCGCCAGGCCCTGCCGGAGGGCGACCGCGGCAAGGTCGACATGACGCTGTTCGACCAGATGGGCCAGCTGGACCCGAACTGGATGAGCGTCGCCAACGCCGCGTCGGCCCACTACGCGGGCACGGACGCGGATCTCGGCGCGAAGATCAGCGGCTTCAACGTCATCACCCAGTACGCCTCGTTCGAGCTGCTCAAGAAGCAGAAGCCCGAAGAGGCCAAGCGCCTGGGCATCGAGTAGCCGCGGACCAGGAGCCCCCGCGATGAGCGCCACGGACGCACCGTCCGCGGACAGGTGGCACCGGCTCGACGCGCTCTGCGCGCGCGCCGAGCCGGCGGCCATCAAGGTGCGCCGCCACCTGCACCGCTACCCCGAGCTGAGCTGGCAGGAGACGCGCACCCAGGCCTTCCTCGAGGCCTGGCTGGCCGAGCGGGGCCTGACGCCGGTGCAGGTCGCCAAGACCGGCCTGTACGTCGACATCGGTGAGGGGGACGCACCGGTCGTCTACCGCGCCGACATCGACGCGCTGCCGGTGCAGGACGCCAAGCAGCCTGGCATGGCCGCCTGCATCAGCGAGGTGCCGGGGGTCTCGCACGCCTGCGGCCACGATCTGCACTCGGCCGTCGCCGCCGGCCTGGCCGACGTTCTTCAGTCCATGCGCGACGAGCTGCCCGGCCGCGTGCGGATCGTCTTCCAGCCGGCCGAAGAGACGCTGCCCTCGGGCGGCGAGGCCATCCTGAAGTCGGGCGCCCTCGACGGCCTCCGCGCCGCCTTGGCGCTGCACGCCGACCCGACGCGCGACGCCGGCACGGTGGGGCTGTTCGTGGGGCCGCTGACCGCGACCGCCGACGCCTTCACCATCGAGGTCATGGGCCGGGCCGGCCACTCGGCGCGCCCGCACCTGGCCCGGGACGCGCTGCTGGCTGCGGCCGACGTCGTCCGGGCCCTGCACAGCATCGTCGGGCAGCGGGTCGACCCGCTCGAGACGGCGGTCCTCAACGTGGGCACCCTGACCGCCGGCGAGGCCCACAACGTCATCGCCGGCCGCGCTCGCCTGGCTGGCATCATCCGCACCCTGCAGCCCGACATCCGCGAGCTGGTCCACCGCGAGCTGCGCGAGGTCGCCGAGGCCGCCGCCCGCGTCCACGGCTGCTCGGTCGACGTGCACCTGACCCTGGGCTCGCCGCCCATCGTCAACGACGCGCGCCTGCACGAGGTGGTCCGCCGCGCCGCCGGCGACGTCGTCGGCGCCTCGGGCGCCCAGCTGATGAAGAAGCCCAGCACCGGCAGCGAGGACTTCGGCCAGTACGGCCGCCACGCCCCCGTCTACATGGTGCGCCTGGGCGTCCGCTCCCCGGGTGGGCCGACGTTGCACCTGCACACCCCGGGCTTCGACGTGGACGAGCGCGCCATCGGCGTCGCCATCCGGCTGATGGCGCGGTCGGTCATCGACGCGTTCGCGCACCTGGACGCGCCCGGCGGCGAGTAGTCAGTACTTGCCGTTGCTGAACTCGACCTCGTACTCGGTGCAGGTCACCGGCAGCCCGCTCTTGCGGAAGACGCGGACGTAGAAGACGGCCGAGTTGTCCGTGCAGGTGCCGGCGCCCGGGACGCCGGGGGTGGGCGCGCACGGGCACTCGCCCTTGGGGGCGCCGTCGATGGTCTGGCGGAAGTCCGTGTACCACTGGAAGTCGGTGCCCAGGCTGCACAGGTTGTTGGTGCCCGCGCAGCCGCCGCGGAAGACCTCGAAGGCGTACTGGGTCGAGGGGTTGGTCAGGAAGCGCACCCGGGCGTGGAAGGTGTCGCAGGTCGAGTCAGCGCTGTCGACGGCCGTGAAGGCGTACCAGTCGGAGTCGGTGGACGTGTGGATGCGGCCCTTGCGGACGACCGTCGCGCCGCTGTCGGAGAGCGCGCCCAGGTTGACGGCGCCCGCGCCGCAGCTGTTGCCGACGCTCTCGTCGTCGTTGGGGCACTCGCAGCCGTCGGCGGCGTTGGCGTTGCCGTCGTACCAGGCTCCGCTGCAGGACACGATCTGACAGGTGCCCGACACGCACGCGAGGTTGGTGTTGGCCGGGCTGCCGCACATCTGGGCCACGCTGGCCTCGTCGACGCCGCCCGCGCAGTTGTCGTCCTTGCCGTTGCACTTCTCGGTCATGCCCGGGTTGACCGACGGGTCGTTGTCGTTGCAGTCCAGCGTCTTGGTGGACGTGTACTTGCCCGACGGAGCGCACAGGCAGCGCGAGTCGTTGACGCCCCAGGTGTCGCCGTCGTTGTCGAGGTAGTACGTCGTGCAGCCCTGGGCGTTCTCCTCGTTCTGGGCGCCGCTGCAGTTGTCGTCCTTGCTGTTGTTGCAGATCTCGGCCTTGCCCGGGTTGACCTGCGCGTCGTCGTCGTTGCAGTCGCCCGCCTGGGTCGCCCGCATTAGGTCCTGCGCGACGCACAGGCACTGCGGGGTGCCGACGCCATAGCCGTCGTTGTCGCTGTCCGTGTAGAAGTTCACGCACCCGACCGCGCCGACGTCGTTCTGCGACCCGTCGCAGTCGTCGTCCTTGCCGTTGCCGCACACCTCGAGCGCGCCCGGCTTGACCGTGTCGTCGCCGTCGTTGCAGTCGCCCGACTTGGTCGCCTTGTAGTCGCCCTGCGGCGCGCACACGCACTTGCTCGCGGTCGTCCCGAAGCCGTCGCCGTCCGCGTCCAGGTAGTAGACGGTGCAGCCGATGGCGTCCTCTTCGGTCTCGACGCCGTTGCAGTTCTGGTCCTTGTTGTCGCCGCAGACCTCGGTCATGCCCGGGTTGACGGCCGCGTCGGCGTCATTGCAGTCGCCGCTCTGCGTCGCCGTGTAGCCGTCCTTGGGCTCGCACAGGCACTTCTTGTCCGAAGTGCCGTAGGTGTCCTCGTCGGCGTCGTACCAGTAGACCGCGCACCCGACCGCGTCGACCTCGTCGGTGAGGCCGTCGCAGTCGTTGTCCACGCCGTCGCAGGTCTCGGTCGCGAACTGGTTGATCGCCGGGTCCTTGGGCGCGCAGTCGGTCGAGTCCGGGTCGCCGTCGTTGTCGTCGTCGGGGTCGCAGGCGTCGCCCATCCCGTCGCCGTCGGTGTCGAGCTGATCGGGGTCGTAGTTGAGCGGGCAGATGTCGTCGCCGTCGGGCACGCCGTCGCCGTCGTCGTCCGGATCGCAGGCGTTGCCGAGCCCGTCGAGGTCGAGATCGACCTGGTTCGGGTTCGGGGTGGTCGGGCAGTTGTCCACGTCGTTGAGGACGCCGTCGCCGTCCCAGTCCTGGTCGCAGGCGTCGCCCACGCCGTCCTCGTCGAGGTCCAGCTGGTCGGGGTTGGGCGTGAGCGGGCAGTTGTCCTCGAGGTCGATGATCCCGTCGTCGTCGTCGTCCACGTCCACGCAGTCGGCGGCCCCGTCGCCGTCGGTGTCGGCGAAGCCCTCGTCCGTCTCGCCGTCGCAGTCGTCGTCGATGCCGTTGCAGACCTCGGGCGCGCCCGGGTAGGCCTGCTTGTTCATCGGCTCGCAGTCCTCGTCGTTCTTGGTGCCGTCGTTGTCGATGTCGGGGTCGCAGGCGTCCCCCATGCCGTCGAGGTCGAAGTCCTCTTGCTCGGGGTTGGGGACCAGCGGGCAGTTGTCCTGGGCGTCGTCGACCCCGTCGTCGTCGTCGTCCGGGTCCAGGCAGTCGGCCAGCGCGTCACCGTCGGTGTTGGGGTAGCCCTCGTCGGTCTCGCCGTCGCAGTCGTTGTCCTTGTGGTCGCAGATCTCGAGCTCGGGCGTCTTCGCCTCGCACACGTACGCGCCCTCGACGCACTTGGCGGCGCCGGTGCACGTGCCGTAGTCGTTGGTGACCTCGCAGGTCGCGCTGGGCAGGTTGTCGATCTTGCCGTCGCAGTCGTTGTCGACGCCGTCGCACACCTCGGCGCCCGGCTCCTGCGCCGTGCACGCCGTCAGCCCGTCGAGGCCAGGCACCGTGCACTGACGCGTCCCCTGACACTCACCGTGCTCGTTCGCCGCGCTGCACCCGCTGAGGTACTTCTTGGTCACGTGGTGCGGCAGGCACTCGCACTGGCCCGCCTCGGGCATGCACTGGCTGGCCAGCTCGCCGTCCGGGCCGGTCACCTCGGCGCACAGGTAGCCCTCTGGGCAGTCGCGGTCCGCGCAATCGCCGCCGCAGAAGCGCCCGTCGGCCGTCTCGAGGCACAGCGCCCCCTGGTCGAGGCCGGTCTTGCCCTCCTTGCAGTCCCCGTCGGCGACGCAGGGCCGGCACAGCGACAGGAAGTCGGGCACGCAGATGAAGGCGACGTCCGTGCCGCCCGACAGCTGCTTGCAGCTCCACCCGGTCGGGCAGGACTCGGAGCACGTCTTGCTGCAGACGTCACCGGTCGGCCCCTCGATGCAGTAGCCGCTCAAGCACTGCGCGTTGTCCTTGCACGGGTAGCCGATCTCGCCCGGCTTGGGCCCGGTCGGCCCGGTGTCTTCGACGACCTCTTCGACCACGTCGGGCGTCGGGGTGACGTCGGCCGTGTCGTTCACGGCGTCGAACGGGCTGGTGTCGCCCTTGAGCCCGTCCTGCTCGACGATGTCGGGCGACGTGGTGTCACCGATGGTCCCGCCGATCTGACTGTCCTGGCTGCAGCCCCAGAGCCCCAGCGCGGCGCAGGCCGCCAGCATCAGCCCGGACTGTCTCCACGTGTGCCGTCGCGTCGCCATCGGCCCCCTCCTCCCGTGAGTGCCGCGCATCATACAGGGATCGGGACCTCGCATGAAAGGGGGCGCGCTCCGACCGTGACACGGCGCGTCATCGCGGCGTCATCGGCGATCACCGTCCGCCCGGGCCGTGGGGGGCCGTTCGCGCTTCGCTCCTTGCCGGCCGGCGGGCGAGCCGTTAGCGTGCCGACATCCCTCCTGGCTTTTTCCGAACGCCCCGCGAGACCGGCCCCCGCACCGGGTGGGCCCGTCGTCTCCAGCCCCGGAGCCGCCCCATGCCCCGACCCCTCGGTCCGTCCGTCCGCGTCGTCGCCGCGGCGCTGAGCGCGTGCGCCCTGCTCGCCTGCCAGTCGCCCGCCGAGAAGACGGCCCAGATGTGCAATGACATGAAGCAGGTGGTCGACGCCAACCGCGACGACTGCGAGAAGATGGCCACCGAGCTGCGCGCCTGGTTCGACAAGTACAAGGACGAGCGCGCCTTCGGCTCGCCCGACGCCGAGGAGATGGCCAAGGCGCAGCAGCCCTGCAACGAAGCGGCGACGACCCTGGCCGCGTCGTGCGCGGGCAATCAGAACGTCATGAACGTCCTCAAGGACATGCAGACGCACGCGCAGCAGTAGCCGCCCCACGACCCGGGGCCCGAGGCCGCGGCGCCCGCGGCCCCGCGCCGGCGGCTCACACGCGCTCGAGGACCGCCGCCGCGCCCAGCCCGCCGGCCGCGCAGATCCCCAGCAGGGCCGTCGCCTTGCCGGTCCGGTGCAGCTCGTTGGCCATCGTCGTCACCATCCGCGCGCCGGTGGCCCCGAAGGGGTGCCCCAGGGCGACCGAGCCCCCGTGCACGTTCAGGCGCGCCGGGTCGATCTCGCCCACGGCGCGATCGCGGCCCAGGCGCTCTCGCGCGAAGGCGTCGCTGGCCAGCATCTTGAGCACGCTCAGCACCTGCGCGGCGAAGGCCTCGTGCATGTCGACGAGATCGATGTCGGCCAGGGTCATCCCGGCGCGGTCGAGCGCCATGGGCATCGCGATGGCCGGCGCCATCAGCAGCTGGTCGGCGGGGTCCACGCCGGCGTAGGCCCAGCTGCGGAACGCCGCGAGCGGCGTCAGCCCCAGCTCGCGCGCCTTGTCCTCGCTCATCAGCAGCACGGCCGCCGCGCCGTCGGTCAGCGGGCTGGAGTTGCCCGCCGTCAACGTGCCGTCCTTGGCGAAGACCGGGCGCAGCTTCGCCAGTTTGTCGACGCTGGTCCCGCCGCGGACCAGCCCGTCGCCGTGCACCCAGCGGCCGCTGGGCGTGCGCACCGGCGTCACCTCGTCGGACAGCCGCCCCGATGCGATGGCCGCCGCCGCCCGGTGGTGCGAGCGGGCCGCGAACTCGTCCTGCTCGTGCCGCGTCACGCCGTTGCGCCGGGCCATGTGCTCGGCGGCCTCGCCCATCACCTGCCCCGTGGTGCGCTCGGCGATCTTGGGGCGCTTGGGCAGGATCTCGGTGATCGGCATCAGCTGGCTGGCCACCTGGACGTAGTCGGCGAAGCCGGGCTTTTTGCCGAGCGCCAGCGGCGCCAGGGCGTGCACGACCTTCTGGGGCAGCTTGAGCTCGGCGTTGCTGGTCGAGTCGGCGCCCCCGGCGATGACGACGTCCGCCTCGCCGCGCTCGATGGCGGCGGCGGCCAGCGTCACGGCCTGCAGCCCCGAGGCGCAGGCGCGCGTGACGGTCATCGCCTCGACCGAGGGCGGCAGCTTCAGATCCAGCGCGATCTCGCGTCCGACGTTGGGCGCCGCGCTGGGCAGGATGACGCCACCCCAGACGACGCTGTCGATGGCCTCGCGCGGGACGCCGGTGCGCTCGATGAGCGCCGTGACCGCCACGTCGCCCAGAGCGATGGCGTCCAGCTCCATCAGGTCCCCGAACGCCTTGACGAACGGCGTCCGGACGCCGCCGACGATCACCGCGCGGCGGCCTTGCGGGGCCGGCGCGGCCGGGGCCTTCTTGCTTTTGGAGGGGCTCGGGGTCTTCTTGCTGTCGCTCGCTGCCATGTTGGGCCTCAGGCTCCGACCAGGTTGCCGCCGCACACGCGCAGGACGCCACCGGTCACTCCGATGGCCCCCGGCGTCGCGAGGAAGGTGATGACCTCGGCGACGTCGCGCGGGACGCCGCCCTGGGACAGGTTGTTCAGGCGCCGGGCGACCTCGCGCACGACGACCGGCATCGCGTCGGTCAGGCGCGTCTCGATGAAGCCGGGGGCGACCGCGTTGACGGTGATGCCGCGCGGCGCCAGGGTGGGGGCCAGCGCCCGCACGTAGCCGATGACGCCCGCCTTGGAGGCGGCGTAGTTGGTCTGCCCGAAGTTGCCGGCGATGCCCGCGATGGACGACAGGCAGATGATGCGTCCGCCGTCGCGCAGCACGCCGGCCGTCAGCCGCGAGGTGATGCGCGTGACGGCGGTCAGGTTCACCTCGACCGCCTGCTCCCACCAGTCGGGCTTCATGCGCGCCAGCGTCTTGTCGCGGGTGACGCCGGCGTTGTGCACGACGACGTCCAGCCCGCCGAAGTCGGCCTCGATGGCCTCGCACAGGGTGCGCGGCGCCTCGGGGTCGGTGACGTCGACGAGGTGCAGCGATCCGCCGATCTCCCGCGCGACGGCGCTGGCCGGGCCGTCGTCGGCCGGGCGGTCCAGGCAGATGACGTGCGCGCCCTCGGCGGCCATCAGGCGCGCCGTCTCGGCCCCGATGCCGCGGGCCGCGCCGGTGACCAGGGCCACCTTGCCGTCCAGCGGGCGCGTGCGCCGGTCGACCAGCTCGCCCTGGGCCAGGGTGGTCACGCGCAGCGGCTGCCCCGAGACGAAGGCCGAGCGGGGCGACAGCAAGAAGCGCACGACCGGGCCGGCGCGGTCCTCGGCGCCGGGCTCGATCGTCACGAGCTGGGCCGTGGCGCCCCGCTTGCCGATCTCCTTGGCCGCGCTGCGCACGAAGCCGTCGAGGGCCGCGGCGGCGGCGGCGGCCTCGGCGTCGGCCTGCGCCTCGGGCGGGCGGCCGAGCACGACGATGCGGCCCGAGCGACCCAGCGCGCGCATCCACGGGTGGAAGAAATCGTAGACGGCGCGCAGGTCGCCCGGCGCGGTGAGGCCGGTGGCGTCGAAGACCAGCCCGTCGACGCGGGCGTGCTCGGGGATCTCACCGGGCTTCAGCGCGACCGCGGGGCGGCCGTAGGCCTCGCCCGGGGCGCTGTAGTGGGTCGTGGCCGCCTCGTCGCCGACCACCCAGGGCGTCGCGCCGGCGGGCGCCAGGGTGCGGGCGAGGACCGGGTGCAGCGCCGCGCCCGGGGCCGCGCCGACGACGACGACGCGGTCGTGCAGCGGCCGGTCCTCCCAGGGGTGGGGGGCGCGGCGGAGCTTCTCGGGCAGCGGGATGGGCAGGCCGAGCGACTGGATGAGCTTGCGGGCCTGCGGGTTGGAGGCGATCTGGACGAGGTAGTCGCTCATGGGCGGATCTCCGGTCGGGGCGAGCTCAGGCGTCGCGGGTCTCGAAGCTGCCGGTGAGGTAGGCGGGGCCGGAGGGGGCGTCGCCGACGTAGACGCCCTGGGCGTCGTCGACGTACAGGCCGACACGCGCCGGCAGGACCAGCGGGCGCGTGAACTTGCACTCGAAGACGCGCAAGGGGCGGACGTCGCCGGACCACAGGGTGCGGTTGAGGCCCTCGATGGCGCGGGCCATGGTGGCGAAGCCGTGCAGGATGGTGCTCTTGAAGCCCGAGGCGCGCGCGTAGGCCGGGATCCAGTGGACCGGGTTGAAGTCGCCGGTCAGCAGCGCGAAGTCGAGCCCCTCGCGGGCGCCGAGCTTCCAGTAGGCCAGCTCTCGGGCGCCGGCGGGCACGCGCGCGCGCGGGCGGGGCTTTCGGTCGGCCTTGGGCGCGTCCTTGCCGCCGCCGAGGGGGACGATGGCGTTGAGGTAGGCGACCAGGGCGTCGGGCGTGTCGGCGGTGCCGGTCACGATGCGCTGGCGCAGGACGGCGCGGCGGCCGTTGTCGTCGATGTCCTCGAGGCGGGCGCTGACGTGCAGGGGCACGTCGGCGGGCAGCGGGGCGTTGATCTCGAGGCGGCAGCCGCCGTTGAGCATGCGGGCGAGCGGGTAGTGGACGCCGCGCAGGGTGCGCGCGGCGAGCGGGAAGCCCCACTGCGGGAACAGGTGCGGCGGCAGGACGCCCTTGTAGGCGCCGGGGTCGCCGCCGACCTTGCGGACGTAGTCGCGGACGAGGTCGCGCGGGCGCGGCGGGACGACCGCGGAGATCTCGGGCCCGGGGGTGAGGACGGGCCGGGGCGCGGCGTGGCCGAGGTGCTGCTTGAGCGCGAGGAGCGCGGTCTGGCCGAGGGCGGCGAGGACCGGCCCCTGCTGCAGGACGTGCTTGGTCGGGACGCCCATGGCGGTCGACTCCTGGAGTGTGGGGTCTCGGGAGGCGCGGAGGATAGCCTAACGGGCGGCCGGCCCTAAGCGTTTTCCCTTTGCGGCGCGGGAGGCCGGGCGCGCGGGGCGGCGGGCGCGGCGAGGGCGCGCAGGCGGGCGACGAGGGCGCGGCGCCGGACGGGCTTGGAGAGGTAGCCCGCGAAGGGGGCGCCGAGGAGCTCGGCAGCGCGCGGGGCGTCGGGGAGCGGGACCAGGCCGAGCCACGGGCGCCCGGCGAGCGCGGGGTGGGTGGCCAGGGCGGCGCGGGTCTCGGAGGAGGCGGCGCCGGGGCCGGCGGCGTCGACGACGATCACGTCGGGGCGGATCGGCGGGTGACCGATGCCGGCCCAGGGGGCGGCGACGGCGCCGAGGTCGGTGAGCAGGCGCACGAGGGCGCGGCGCAGGTCGGGCTGCTCGGTCACGACCAGGGCCGACAGGCCGATGAGCGAGGGCGCGGGCATGGGGGTGAGGACGGCCAGCTCCCGCGGGAGCGGGACCTCGAGCCAGAACACGCTGCCGCCGTCCTCGCCGGCGTCGACGCCGACCGCGCCGCCCATGCGCAGGGCCAGCTCGTAGCAGATGGACAGGCCGAGGCCGGCGCCGCCGTGGCGGCGGCTCATCGAGCCGTCGAGCTGCTGGAAGGGCTTGAAGATGAGCTCGCGCGCCTCCTCGGGGACGCCGGGGCCCGTGTCGCGGACCTCGACGCGCACGCGCTCGGGGCCGGCTTCGGTCAAGTTCACGACCACCTGGCCCTCGGTCGTGAACTTGACCGCGTTGTCGACCAGGATGAGCAGCATCTGGCGCAGGCGGCCCGCGTCGCCGACCAACGGCCCGTCGAGGGCCGCGGGCACGTCGCCGACCAGGGCAAGGCCCTTGGCGGCGGCGCGCGGGGCCAGCAGATCCAGGACCTCCTCGACGATGGGGCGCAGCTCGAGGCGGGCGAGGTGCAGGTCGACGCGGCCGGACTCGATGCGCGCGAAGTCCAGCAGATCGCCGATGAGCACCAGCAGCGCGTCGCCCGACTCGCGGATGGTCTCGACGTACTCGCGCTGCTCGGGCGTCAGCTCGGTCTCGACCAGCAGCGACGTCATGCCGATGACGCCGTTCATGGGGGTGCGGATCTCGTGGCTCATGTTGGCGAGGAACTGAGACTTCAGGCGCGACGCGGCGAGGGCCTCGTCGCGGGCGGCGGCCAGCTGCTCCTCGATGCGGCGGTGCTCGGTGATGTCCCTCAGGAAGAGCTTGAAGGAGACCGCATCGTCCACGCGGATCGGCGCGAGCAGGGCCTCGACCTGCAGCACGGTGCCGTCCTTGCGCAGGGACTGGGTCTCGACCCGCTGGCCCATGCCGCGGCTGCGTCCGGCCGCGAGGAAGCGCGCGAGCTGGCGCTCGAGCCGCGGCCGCAAGGCGTCGGGGCAGATGAGGTCGAGGACGTGCTGGCCGAGGGCCTCGGGCGGCGTGAAGCCCAGGATGGCCGTGGCCTGGGGGTTCCAGCTGGTGACGAGCCCCTGCGCGTCGAAGCCGACGATGCCGTCCAGGGCGGCGTCGATGACCTGGCGGTGGAGGGTCTCGGCGGCCACGGAGGCCCGAGCGCGTGCGTCGGCGCGGGCGCGATCGCGGTGGCGGAGCCAGCGGTAGCCCAGGGCCAGGGCGGTGATCTGCGCGAGCAGGGTGAGGGTGAGCACGATGGCGGTGGTGCCGACCGGCTCACCGCGCATGAGCCCGTAGGTGGCGGCCCCGAGCGCGGCCGCGGCGCACCAGAGGAGGTCGCGCACCCGCAGCAGCACCGCCGACCCGATGATGGCCAGGGCGCCGTGAGCCGCGAGGGCGACGCGCTCGGCGGGGTCGGGGTTGACCGAAGCGGCGGCCGCGACGAGCGCCAGGATGCCCGTGGCGAGCAGGGGCGGCGCGAGCAGGTGCAGGCGCGTTCGGCTGAGGGCCCAGCAGGCGACCAGGAAGGCCGTGACCATCGCGGCCAGGGTGTGATGGCTGCCCCAGCCGGGCCGCTCGATGGCGAGCAGCGTCCAGGTGACGACCAGCGCGGGGGCCGAGATGGCGAGCATGACGGCGCTGACCAGGCGGGCGCGGGTGGCCTGTGCGGGGTCGGTGAGGGTGGCCGAAGGGCGGGTCAACCGCTCGCCCAGCCGAGTGAGCCCGCGCGTCCAGGAGGTGTTGGCCATCGTACCCTTGCGTCGAGGGGGTGGCGCCCCGGGTCCCCCCAGGGCCGCGGCATCCTAGCCGAAAGGGTGGCCATCGGGCGACCCGGCGAGCGCGTGAGGCCGTTCGGATCTCAGGTCGGGGGCGGGGGCGCGGTCGGCGCGCCGTCCGACTGTGCGGCGCCCTGGTTCGGCTGGGGCCGCGGCGCGGGGGCGGGAGGGCCGAGCGGCTGGGTCACCTGGTCGATGCGGCGGCGCGTGCGGGGCCGGGGCGTCGGCTCGAGGACCATGAGGCGAGGCGATGGCGCGGTCTGGTTCATGGCGGTCTCCTCTCCGGCGAAGGGCCGGGAACGGAGCGGCCAATTTGCAAACCGCTTGCCAAAGCGCGAGGGGCCGCCGCGGCGCGGCCGTACGGGGCCGGGGCTGCCGCGGGCGGGGCCTGTGGACCCCAGCGGGTGGGGTCAGAGGTGCGCGCCCAGCTGCCGGAGCGTCGCGTGGAAGCTGGGGAAGCTGGTCGCGATGGTCTCGGCGCCGTCGATGACGGTGCCCGGCGGCGCGACGAGCGACAGGAGCGTCGCGCACATGGCGATGCGGTGATCGCCGTGGGCATCGATGCGGCCCGGGCGCAGCGGGCGGTCGGGATCGCCGTGGACGGTCAGGCCGTCGGGGCGCTCGTCGACCGGGACGCCGAACGAGCGCAGCATCTCGGCGGTCTTGGCGACCCGGTCCGACTCCTTGACCCGCAGCTCCTCGGCGTCGCGGATGTGGGTCGGCCCCGGGGCGCGCGAGGCGAGGGTCGCGACCAGCGGCAGCTCGTCGATGGCGCGCACCGCGAGGTCGCCGCCGATGTCGACCGGGCCGAGGTCGGTGGACCTCACCGTGAGATCGGCGATGGGCTCGCCGTTGACCTCGCGCGCGTGGGTGCGGGTGACCGGCGCCCCCATGGCCTCGAGGACGTCGAGCAGGCCGGTGCGCGTCGGGTTGACGCCGATGCCGGTCAGGGTCACCTCGCTGCCCGGGACCAGCAGCGCGGCGCCCAGGGCGAAGGCCGCGCTGGAGAGATCGCCGGGCACCACCAGGGGCTTGGCGTGCGGGGGACGACCCAGGTAGGCCAGCATGCGCTCGGTGTGGTCGCGGCTGGGGCCGGGCTCGGTGACGCGCACCGGGCCGTCGGCCCACAGGCCCGCCAGCAGGATGGCGCTCTTGACCTGGGCGCTGGCCATCGGGGCGGCGTAGTCGATGGCCTTGAGCGGCCGGCGCCCGCGGACCCGCAGCGGGGCGAAGTCGCCGTCGCGGGCCTCGAGCACCTGCAGCCCCATCGCGGCCAGCGGCCCGAGGACCCGCCGCATCGGGCGGCGCGACAGGCTGGCGTCGCCGACCAGGGTCGCCTCGAAGGGCTGCCCGGCCAGCACTCCCAGCATCAGGCGCATCGTGGTGCCCGAGTTGCCGCAGTCGAGCGGCCCGTCCGGCGGCCGCAGCCCGTCGAGCCCCACGCCGTGGACCAGCGCACGGGTGCCGTCCTGCTCGATCTCGACCCCCATCGCCCGCAGGATCCGGGCCGTCGAGCGGTTGTCCTCGCCCGCTCCGAGCCCGGTGATCTCGACCGGGCCGTCACACAGCGCGCCGATCATCAGCGCGCGGTGGCCGATGCTCTTGTCGCCCGGGACCGTGGCGGTCCCACGCAGCGGGCCCTGCGCCGGGGCGCCTCCGGTCCGGTCGGCGGCCATCAGGCGACCGCGCAGGCGTCGAGCGCCTCGAGGAAGCGCTGGTTCTGCTCGGGCGTGCCGACCGTGACGCGCAGCGTCGTCGGCAGGCCGTAGCTGGCCATCGGCCGCACGATGACGCCCTGGCGCATGAGCGCCTGGTACAGCGGGCCGGTGTCGCGCCCGAAGTCGGCCAGCAGGAAGTTGGCCTGGCTGGGGACGACCGTCACCCCGCGCCGCTCCAGCTCGCGCGTCACCAGGGCCATGCCCTCGCGGTTGAGGCGGACCACCTCGGCCAGGTACTCGCGGTCCTCGAGGGCGGCGACGCCGGCGACGAGCGCCAGGTTGCTGACGTTGAAGGGCTGGCGGACGCGGTTGACGTAGTCGACGATGTCGGCGGACGCGAAGCCGTAGCCCAGGCGGACGCCGGCGAGGCCGTAGGCCTTGGAGAAGGTGCGGAGGACCACCGTGCGCGGGCGCGTGCGCACCCAGGTCACCCCCTCGGGGTAGTCGGGGGCGTCGACGTACTCGTAGTAGGCCTCGTCGAGCACGAGGATCGGCGGGTCGTCGCCGCAGCGCGCGTCCATGCCGGCGACGAAGCGCTCGAGGGCGTCCGCCGTCACATAGGTGCCGGTGGGGTTGTTGGGGTTGGCGATGAAGACGAGGCGCGTGTTGGAGTCGATGCGCTCGAGCATCGCGTCGAGATCGTAGCCGCGGTCGGGACCGAGGGGCGCCTCGCGCAGCTCGCGGCCGCAGGCCTGCATGATGAGCTTGTAGACGATGAAGGTCGACGCGCTGGTGACCGCGTTGAGGCCCGGCGGGCTCATGAAGGTGCGGATGAGCAGCTCGATGAGCTCGTTGGAGCCGTTGCCGAGCAAAATCTCGGAGCGGCTGAAGCCGAAGCGCTCGCCCAGGGCCCCCTTCAGGTAGTAGCCGCCGCCGTCGGGGTACAGGTTGAGCCCGTCCATGGCCCGCTTCATCGCCTCGACCGCGCGCGGCGAGGGCCCGAGCGGGTTCTCGTTCGACGCGAGCTTGATGCAATCGGCGACGCCCAGCTCCCGCTGCACCTCTTCGATGGGCTTGCCGGGCGGGTAGGGCGCGAGGCTCGCGATGTGGTCGGCGACGAGCGGACGGGTCATGACGGGGTCTCCGAGGCGGACGCAACTGCGCGGCGGGCGTCGCGACGGGCGCCGCGGGCCGTTACCTACAAGGCATCGCCGCGGCGCGCAAGGTCCCGCCGGCGGCTCAGGAGCAGGTGCCGCAGCCGAAGCTCACGACCTCGTCGCCGCACAGGCCGTCCCAGGCCGTGCAGCAGTAGTCGTCGCCCGCGCACACGCAGGCGCGAATCGCGCTGTCGCTGCACGTCACCTCGCCGCAGCAGTCGCCGCCGGGCGGACCGCCGCATGGGCCGCAGTCGAAGCTGCACGTCTCGCAGTCCTCGTCCCAGGCGCAGGTCCCGTCGCCGCAGCCCCCGCCGCAGGGGCCGCAGTCGGTCGGACAGGTCTCGCAGTCCTCGGTCCAGTCGCAGGTCCCGTCGCCGCAGCCGGGGCACGTGCCGCAGTCGGCCGGGCAGCTGCCGCAGGTCTCGCCGCCGGTGCACTGGAAGTCGCCGCAGGTGGGGCCGCACGGGCCGCAGTCGTTCGCGCAGGACGAGCAGGTCTCGCCGCCGTTGCACTGCCCGTCGCCGCAGGTGGGGCCGCAGGCGCCGCAGTCGCTCGGGCACGACGCGCACGTCTCGCCGCCGACGCACTCTCCGTCGCCGCACACCGGGCTGCACGCCCCGCAGTCGTTCGGGCACGACGCGCACGTCTCGCCGCCGACGCACTCTCCGTCGCCGCACACCGGGCTGCACGCCCCGCAGTCGTTCGGGCAGCTCTGGCACGTCTCGCCGAAGGCGCACTCTCCGTCGCCGCACCCGGGCGGGCACGCGCCGCAGTCGGCCGGGCAGCTCGCGCAGCTCTCGGCGCCGGCGCACTCGCCGTCGCCGCACGCGTCGGCCCCGCAGCCCGCGATGGGCGTCCCGGCGCACAGCCCCGCGACGCACTGGTCGTCCTGCGTGCACGGCTGCCCGTCGTCGCAGGCGGCGCCCGTGTCCGACGGGGTGACGACGCACTCGCCCGCGACCGGGTCGCACGCCACCGAGCGACAGGCGCCGACGAACGCGACGCAGTCGTCGTCCTGCTCGCACGCGACGGGTGTGATCGCCTGATCGCCCGCCTGAGTCGCGTCCGTGCCCTGCTTGACGTCGCCGGTCTCGACGTCCTGCAGCCAGTACCCGCCGCCGCCCCCGCTGCCGGGGGAGCCGCAGGCCGCCATCGCCAGGGCGAGGGCGCCAGCGAAGGCGAGGGTGCCAGCAAGGGTGCGCGCCTGGACGCGCGAGCGCGCAAAGACCGCGCGACGCCGGACCTTCATGGGCTTGTCTCCTTGGGCGAAACACCCTGCGTGTGGGCCGGCCGGGGCGGTTGCCCTCGGGCCGAAGGCGCGAGATGCTGCAGGCGCGATCCGCCCGAGTCAACCCTCGATGCGGATTTCGCTTGATTCGAACGGGCGCGCCGCGTAAAGGGCGCCCCTTCGATTCCATCCACCCGATGCCATAGCCGCGCGCCGCGCGCCGTCGTCGACGGCCACCGAGGGCGCACGGGCGAGGTCGTTCTCCATGTCCCTGGTCTTCAAGGCAGATAGGTTCCCATTCGCCGGCGGCGCCACCGCGCTCGCCCTGACCCTCGCCCTGACCGCCGGCGCCTGCGGCGACGACGCGCAGACCGTCGACGGCGAGGTCTTCCCCGACGCGCAGTTCGTCGACACCGTCGCCGACACCGCCGGGCCCGACGCGCCGGGCCCCGACGCCGACGACGACGCCAAGACGGCCGACGTCGCCGAGCCGCCCGACGCGACGCCCGACACCGGCGGCCCCGACGCCGTGGGGCCGCTCTGCAAGACCAACACCGACTGCCAGGACGCCTTCGACGCGATCCCCACCTGCCAGATCGCCAGCTGCAACGTCGGCACCGGCACGTGCCAGTTGGTCGCCGCCGAGGCGGGGACCTCCTGCGACGACGGCGACCCCTGCACGACCGGCGACGTCTGCGCCGCGGGCAGCTGCGCGGGCGAGGCCAAGGTGTGCGACGACGACAACCCCTGCACGGACGACGCCTGCGAGGCGGGCGCCGGCAAGTGCGTGTTCACGCCCAACACCCAGCCGTGCAACGACGGCAGCCCGTGCACGACGGGCGACGTCTGCGCCGACGGCGTCTGCACCGGCGCGCCGAACCCCGCCTGCCAGTGCGAGGAGAACGCCGACTGCGCCCAGTTCGAGGACGCCGACCTGTGCAACGGCACGCTGATCTGCGTGGCCAACGAGTGCGTCGTCGACCCGGCGACCGTCGTGACGTGCGACGCGGAGCTGGCCGGCGAGTGCCAGGTCGTCGCCTGCGACCCCGAGACCGGCACCTGTGAGGCGGGGCCGGCGGCCGAGGGGTCGGCCTGCAGCGACAACAGCGCCTGCACCAAGCAGGACAAGTGCGTGGCGGGCGTCTGCAAGGGCCAGACGGTCGTGTGCGACGACGACAACGCCTGCACCGACGACACCTGCGCGCCGGCGACCGGGTGCGTGTTCACGCCGAACACGGCGCCGTGCGACGACGGGGACCCGTGCACCAAGGACGACACCTGCGCGGGCGGCGCCTGCATGGGCGAGGTGAACGAAGCCTGCGAGTGCCTGGTCGACGCGGACTGCGCGGCCAACGAGGACGGCGACCTGTGCAACGGCACGCTGGTCTGCCAGGACGGGCAGTGCGTGGTCGACGCCGCGACCGTGGTGACCTGCACGGGCTCCGCGGGCGCGTGCAACGAGCTGCGCTGCGAGAAGACGACCGGGCAGTGCGTGACCAAGCCGGTGCTCGACGGGGCCAGCTGCGACGACGGCAGCGCCTGCACGAAGAACGACCACTGCGAGAGCGGGGCGTGCGTCGGGGCGGCGGTGGCGTGCTCGGACGAGGACCCCTGCACCGATGACGACTGCGACCCGGCCAGCGGGTGCGTGTACGCCCCGGCGACGGGCGCGCCGTGCGACGACGGCAACGCCTGCACCAGCGGCGACCAGTGCGTCGCGGGCGTCTGCCAGGGCGAGCTCGAGGTGGGCTGCGGCTGCGAGACGACCGAGGACTGCGCGCCGCTCGAGGACGGCGACGCGTGCAACGGGACGCTGGCGTGCGTGGACGGCGAGTGCGTCGTGGCGCCGGGGTCGGTCGTGACCTGCTCGCAGACGGGGCTGGGCCCGTGCTTGGTCAACACCTGCGACCCGGACACGGGCGCGTGCAACAAGATCCCGCGTCCGAACGGCGAGAGCTGCGACGACGGCAGCGTCTGCACCACCGACGACGTGTGCGCGGCCGGCGTGTGCAAGGGCAAGGACAAGAGCTGCGACGACGGCAACCTGTGCACGACCGACAGCTGCGACGCCGCGGTCGGGTGCAAGCACGCGTTCAACTCCGTGGCCTGTGACGACGGCAACGACTGCACGTCGGGCGACGTGTGCAAGCAGGGCACCTGCGGCGGCACGCCCATCCCCGAGTGCGTCTGCGCGACGACCGCGGACTGCGCGCAGTTCGAGGACGGCAACGCGTGCAACGGCACGCTGGTCTGCAGCGCCGGCAAGTGCGTGGTCGACCCGGCGACGGTCGTGACCTGCGCGCCGGCGGCGGACGCCTGCAGCGCCAACACCTGCGACCCGGCGACGGGGCAGTGCGGGCTGGTCCCGGCGACCGACGGCAAGCCCTGCGACGACGGGGACGCCTGCACGACCGGCGACGCGTGCAGCGCGGGCGCCTGCACGTCGACGGGGACGCTGGCCTGCGACGACGGCAACCCCTGCACGACCGACAGCTGCAAGGCCGACTTCGGCTGCGTGACCGCGCCGAACGACGCGGCCTGCGACGACGGCGACCCGTGCACGGGCGGCGACACCTGCGCCGAGGGCGTCTGCCAGCCGGGCAACGAGAGCCTGTGCGCCAGCGGCTGCCAGGCCCAGTGGACGCTGACCTGCGGCAGCAGCGACAGCTGGAACACCGGCTACTTCGACGCCACCGACGAGCTGACCAGCTACGGCTGCAACTCCTTCGAGTACCCGGGCGGCGAGTACACCTACCTGTTCAACGCGCCCTACGACGGCACCTTCAAGGTCACCCTCAGCAACGAGGAGACCTTCACCGACGTCATGATCCTCGCCGGCGGCGACGAGGGCTGCCAGCCCGACGCGTGCGTCAACTACGGCTTCTCGTCGGCCACCGAGGCGATGGAGCAGGGCGAGGTGTTCTACCTGGTGGTCGACGGCTACCTGGACGAAGACGGCGGCTACACCATCAAGGTCGACTGCACGCCGGCCACCGAGTCGGTCTGCGACGACGGCAAGGACGACGACGCCGACGGGCTGACCGACTGCGCCGACTCCGACTGCGCCGAGGCCGCGGCCTGCCAGGAGCCGCAGTGCGAGCCCGCCTGGGTGCTGTCCTGCGGCAGCACCGACAGCTGGAGCAACTACGGCTTCGGCTCGACCGACGTGCTGGAGACCTACTCGTGCAGCGGGTGGCCGTACCCGGGCCCCGAGTACACCTACAGCTTCGTCTCCAGCGTCACCGGCGACGTGACGATCTCCCTGACGGGCGAGTCGGCGTCGACCGACGTGATGGTCCTGCAGGGCGGCTCCGGCTGCTTCGCGTCGGCCTGTCTGGCCTACGGGTTCTCGTCGGTGACCTTCTCGGCCGTCGAGGGCGAGACGTACTTCGTCGTGGTCGACGGCTACAACGGCGCCGAGGGCACCTACACCATCAGCGTGGCGTGCCCGGCCGCGGCCGAGGCGGTCTGCGACGACGGCCTCGACGACGACGAGGACGGCCTCGTGGACTGCGAGGACCCGGACTGCTTCGGGGCGTCGGCCGCTTGCCAGCCGGCCTGCGTGCCGGACACCGATCTCGCCGCGGCGATGACCTGCCCCAGCGACGTCGACTCCTGGTCGAACGACGGCGCCGGCTCGACCAACGTGGTCGACGGCTACGGCTGCAACAGCTTCGCCTACACCGGCCCCGAGTACGTCTACACCTACGTCGCGACGACCGACACCTCGGTCACCGTGACCCTCAGCGACGAGTCGGCCGAGACGGACGTCCTGGTCCTCGAGGACAAGGGCCTGGGCTGCAACCCGGCCAGCTGCCTGACCGACGGCCTGAGCTCGGCGACCTTCCAGGCGACGGCCGGCAAGACCTACTACATCGTCGTCGACGGGTACGAGGGCGCCAGCGGCGACTACGTCCTGGACTTCACCTGCGAGTAGGCCGATGACCCGCGGCGCGGGGCGCTCGATTGTCCGAGCGCTCCGCGCCTGCCATCATCCCCGGAGGCAAGCTCCAGGAGGTGGCGCGTGGGTGCGACGAGGTGGGCGCTGGCGGCGGGCGTGATGGCGGGCCTGACCGCCTGCGGCGGGACCGGGCTGAACCCCGATCAGGCCATCTTCGAGGCGATCGCCATCGCCAAGCGGGCCAAGCAGGGGCGAGCGGCCAGCGCGCCGGTCGCGGGGCCGGCCGAGCTGCGCGCGCCCGAGGAGGCGACGTGCCCGCTCGGGCTGGTGGTGACCGCCGACGCGCCGGACGTGGTGTGCCAGTGCCCCGGGCAGCACGCGACCCAGGTGGTCTTCGAGAAGGGGCGGTGCGAGGCGCTCGAGGCCCTCGAGGGCCGGCTGCCGTGCCCCGAGGGCGCGCGGGCCGTGGCCGATCCGGAGCGGGTCAGCCTGTGGTGCGAGCGCGCGGACGGCACGCTGGACGGGCCGACCGTGCAGTACTGGCCGTACGGGCCGCCGCGCCTGGCCGGGTACTACTTCGGCGGGCGGCGCGAGGGCACGACGGTCGGGTGGCACGCCAACGGGCGGCGGCACTGGGTCGGCGAGCTGGTCGACGGGGCGCCGGACGGGGGCTGGGATTGGTTCGACGCCGAGGGGCGGCCGGTCGGGTCGGTCGAGCTGGTCGGCGGCTCGGGGGCCTGGGTCGAGTGGGGGCCCGGGGGCGAGAAGCTGATGGAGGGCGCCTACCTGGACGGCAAGCGCCACGGGCAGTGGCAGGTGTGGGGGCGCGACGGGCGGGTCGTCGGGACCAACACGCTCGAGCGAGGCACCGGGACGTGGCGGCAGTGGGACGAGGCCGGTCGGCTGGTCAGCGAGGCGACGCTGGTCGGGGACGTGCACGACGGGCCGTTCAAGGCCTGGGACGCGGACGGCTCGCTCGAGGGGATCTTCGCCCAGGGGGTGCGGGTCGGCCGGTGGCTGCAGCGCGACCCGGGCGGCGCGCTGTTGGCGGGGGCCTGCTATCGGGCGGGGCAGCAAGTGTGGCTGGCCGAGGGGGCCGACGAGGCGACGACGCGGCCCTGCCCGTGAGGCTCAGGCGGCCGGCTCGCTGGCCGCGGCGGCGATGCGAGGGTCCTGCGGGCCGGCGACGGGGACGACCTCGACGCCGTGGTCGATGAGGTACTGGCAGCCGTTGGCGCCCGCGTAGCCGCCGTCGACGACGAGGACGCGGCTGATGCCGGCGTGGTGCAGGATCTTGGCGCACATCAGGCACGGCTCGCCGGTGACGATGAGCCAGGCGCCGCGGGTGGGCACGCCGTTGGCGGCGGCGTTGCAGATGACGTTCATCTCGGCGTGGTGGCAGCCGATCTCGATGCGGGTCCCCGAGGGGATGTGCATCGTGTCGCGCAGGCACACGTCGCCGCCGCAAAGGGCGCCGCCGCCGCGGGGGCCGCCGTTGTAGCCGTCCATCAGGATGACGTTGCGGGCCGGGTCGATGAGCAGGGCGCCGAAGGTGCGGCGGGGGCAGTTGGAGGCCTTGGCGAGCGCGAGGCACTGCTCGATGCGGATGCGGATGTGCTTTTCCTTCACGGTCCCAGCTCTCGGGTCGGGGGCGCGGCCGCGTCGCCAGGGGGCGGCGGCGCCGGGAGGCCGGCGCAGAGTACGACAGGCGCCGGCCGAGACAAACCGGCGCGTGACGCGTACGATGCCGGCATGCGTTACTTCGCCGTCATCATGAGGGACGGGCCGGGTGCCTTGAGCAGCGTCGTGGTCGAGGCCGAGCGGCACGCCGAGGTGGGCGCGGCGCACCTGTTCCACAAGGACGACCGGCTGGTGTACCGCTGTCCGGCGGCGTTCGTGGCGGACGTGGTCGGGCACGGGACGCGCGGCGAGGCCGAGCGGGCGGTGCGCGCCCACCGCGAGCGGCTCGCGGGGGCCGCGACCATCCACGTGCACGAGGCGGCGTCGCCGACCGGGCGGCGGCGGCGGCGCTCGGGGGACGGGACGGCGAACTTCGCCGAGGGCATCCGGATCGTGGTCGACGAGGGCCGCTGAGCGGCGGGGAGGGACGGGTGGGCGAGCGCTACGACGAGATCCTGGAGTTCTGGTTCGGGCCGCTGCAGGACGAGGCCACCCTGGACACCAGCCGGATGCAGATGTGGTTCCAGGGCGGGCCCGAGCTGGACCAGCGGATCCGCGAGCGCTTCGGCGCGCTGCACGACGAGGCGGCGCGCGGCGAGCACGACGCCTGGGCCGCGACGCCCTTCGGGCGCCTCGGGCTGGTCGTCGTGCTGGACCAGTTCTCACGCCACCTCCACCGCGACTCGGGGCAGGCGTTCGAGCAGGACCCCAAGGCGCTCCAGCTGGTGCTCGAGGGGCTCGACCTGGGGCACGACCGGCTGGTCTGGCCCATCCACCGGGCCTTCTTCTACCTGCCGCTCGAGCACAGCGAGGACCCCGAGATGCAGGCCCTGTCCGTCGCCCTGTACGAGCAGCTGGCCCAGGACGCGCCCGCCTCGCTGAGCGAGCTGTTCGCCGGGTTCCTGGACTACGCCCGGCGGCACAAGGTCGTCGTCGATCGCTTCGGCCGCTTCCCGCACCGCAACGCCGCCCTGGGCCGCGCCTCGACCGCCGAGGAGGAGGCGTTCCTGGCCAGCCCGCAGGCGCCGTTCTGAGCGGGTAGCTGGCGCGGAGGACGGGGCGGCGGCTGAAGCTGAGGCTGGGGGACCGTGGCCATGGCCGGGGAGCCGTGGGCCCGTGATCCGAGGCTGTGGTCGTGGCCGTGGCCAAGGCCGTGGGCCGTGGCCGAGGCCGTGTGTCCGTGGCCGAGGCCGTGTGTCCGTGGCCGAGGCCGTGGTCCGTGGCCGAGGCCGTGGTCCGAGGCCGTGGTCCGTGGTCCGTAATCCGTGGCCGAGGCCGTGATCCGAGGCCGTGGCCGTGGCCGAGGCCGTGGGCCGTGGCCGTGTGTCCGAGGCCGTGGTCCGTGCCGTGACCGAGGCCTGGGGCCGTGTGTCCAAGGCCGTGGTCCGTGGCCGTGGTCCGAGGCCGAAGACGAGGGCGGGATCCGAAATCGAACGTCGGCGCTTGACGCGACTTCGGGCAGGGAGTAGTGATGAGACCAGGTGGTCTGAGAGTGCGGTATGTGTCTTCGGTTCAACCGTCCGGTTCAGGCCCTGGGAGTGTTGAGTTGCCTCGTCCTCGCTTCGAGAACCTCGAGCCCGAAAAGCGCAAGGCGATCATCGACGCCGCCGCGCGGGAGATCGCCACGCACGGCTACGACGGCGCGTCGCTCAACGCGATCCTGGTGTCCGCCGGGCTCAGCAAGGGCGCGTTCTATTACTACTTCGACGACAAGGCCGACCTGTTCGTGACGGTCATGGCGGAGATCGAACGCGAGATGATGGAGGGGCTGCGGGACTTCCAGCCGCCCACCGGCGACGGGTTCTGGAGCATGCTCCACCGCAAGCTGGACTTCGTGATGGCCGAGGTCGACGCGCGGCCCTGGCTGCTGACCATCGGGTCGGTGGTGTTCCGGCTGTCGGACGACGCCAAGAAGCACCCGGCGCTGGCCACGCTGGCGGACCGGTTCCAGGGGCAGATGGAGGCCTTCATCGCCGCGGGTCAGGCGGTGGGCGCCATCCGAGACGACGTGCCGCAGAGCGCGCTGCTGGCGCTGCTGACGGCGATGGACCGCGCGATGAGCGAGTGGCTGGCCGACCACCACGGCGCGCTGAGCCGGTCCGAGCTGCGGCGGTTCCTCGACACGATGACCGAGATGTTCGAGCGCTTCGCGTCCCCGCCCGGACCGCCGCCCGAGGGGGCGGCCGGGGGCGCGGCGGAAGTCGACGACAGGGAGGAGACGAGATGAAGCTGTCGATGGGAGTCATGGGCCTCGTGGCGTTGGCCGCGGTGGCCTCGATCACCACGGGCGCGATCGCCGCCGAGCCGCTGCCGACCGTCGCGGACGTGTCGCGGCACCTCGACCAGATGTACCGCTCGAGGTCGTCCCACGGGACGATGACGATGAAGGTCGTCACCGAGCGCTTCACGCGCGAGATGAAGCTCGAGCAGTGGTCGCGGGGCGAGGAGCAGGGCCTGGTGGTCATCCGCGCCCCGGCGCGCGAGGCCGGCAACGCCAGCCTGCGCACCGAGGAGGGGCTGTGGAGCTACGCCGCGCGGGCCGACCGGCTGGTGCGCATCCCCTCGGGGCTGCTGAGCGAGAGCTGGATGGGCAGCCACTTCACCAACGACGACCTGATGCGCGAGAGCAGCTACGAGAAGGACTTCGAGAGCGTCGTCGAGCGGGTCGAGGAGGACGGGCGGTCGCTGCTGCGCATCCGGATGACGCCCCGCAAGGGGACGCCGATCGTCTGGACGCGGCTGGACTTCCTGGTGACCGACGAGCCCGGCGCGTGGCTGCCCGTGCGCATCGACTTCTTCGACGGCGACCGGGTGGCGCGGGTCATGCGCTACGAGGCCGTCAAGGAGATCGGCGGGCGGCGCATCCCGACGCGGCTCGTGCTGGCGCCCACCGACAAGCCCAAGGAGTCGACGACCGTGGTCTATGAGGCCATGACCTTCGACGCCAAGGTCGACGCCGACGTCTTCACGCCGCGCGGGCTGCGGCGGGCGGCGCAGCGATGAACCTGCGGCTCGCGCTTCGCAGCGTCCTGAAGAACCGCTGGCGCAGCGCCTTGACGGCCGGCGGCATCGCGGTGGGCGTCGCGCTCATCGTGTGGCTGAGCGGCATCTCCGAGGCGATGCTCGACGTCATGGTGCGCGGCGCGACCAGCGCGCAGCTGGGGCAGGTGCAGGTCCACGACGTGGCCTACGCCGAAAAGCCCGGGCTGCACGACACGCTGGCCGACGACGACGCGGCGCTGGCGGCCCTGCGCGGGCTGCCGGGCGTCGAGGGCGCGGCGCGCCGCGTGCACGGCTATGGGCTCATCGGGCACGAGACGCGCTCGCAGGTGGCGCGCATCGTCGGGGTCGAGGCCGCGCACGAGCCGCGGGTGACCACGGTGGTCAAGGGGCTGGTGGCCGGCGATTGGCTGTCCGAGGCGCCGCCCGCGCCGCCCGCCCCGCGCGAGGTCGTGCTGGGCGACGGGCTGGCGCGGCTGCTGGACGTCGCGGTGGGCGACGAGCTGGTCGTCCTGCTGCAGGGGGCCGACGGCTCGCTGGGCAACGACCTGCTGACGGTGCGCGGCGTCATCAAGACCGGCAACGAGGGGCTCGACCGGTCGGCGGCGTGGATGCACAAGGCCGACGCGCAGTTCGTGATGGCGCTCGAGGGGCGCGTGCACGAGGTGGCCCTGCAGGTGACGCGGGACGCCAGCCCCGAGGCGGTGCGCGACGCGGCCCGCCGCGCGCTGTCGGGCGGCGCGCCGCTGAGCGAGGCGGGGGTCGCGGTGCGCACCTGGAAGGAGATCGTCCCGGAGCTGCACCAGGTCGTCGAGCTCTCGCGGCAGGGCGGGGCGGTCATGTACCTGTTCGTGTTCGTCATCGCGGCGCTGGGCATCCTGAACGCGCAGCGGATGAGCGCCCTCGAGCGGCGCCGCGAGTTCGGGGTGCTCATCGCCATCGGCACCGAGCCCAGGCGCCTGTTCGCGCAGGTCGTGCTGGAGGCCGTGGCCCTGAGCCTGCTGGGCGGGCTCGCGGGCGCGGGCTTCGGCGTCGCGCTGACGGCGTGGCACGGGTCGGCGGGCTTCGACATGGCGTCCTTCAGCCAGCAGCAGGGCGGGTTCTCGTACATGGGCGTGTCGTTCGCCGAGCGGCTGTACCCGGTCCTGGACTGGGCCGCGGTCGTCCCGCCCGTGGTCGCGGTCGCGGTCGTGGGCGTCCTGTGCGGGCTGTGGCCGGCGCTCGACAGCGCGCGCCTCGACGCGGTGCGCGCCATCTCGGGGAGGTCCTGACATGTGGCGGCTCGCCTGGCGCAACCTGCTGCGCAACCGGACGCGGACCTTCATCACCGTCACGGCCATCGCCCTGAGCTACGGGCTGTTCCTGGTGTCGGCCGGCATCAACGCGGGCATGTACGCCAAGATGCTGAGGTCGGCGGCCCGGACCGCCGGGGGCGACGTCCTCGTCCACGGCAAGGGCTATTGGGAGACGCGCGCCAGCGACGTCGTGCTGACGGACCCGGCGTCGGCGGTCGCCGCCCTCGAGCAGGTCGAGGGGGTCACCGCGGTCATCCCGCGGGTCGTGGCGAGCGGGCTCCTGTCGTCGCCGCGGGGCAACGCGGGCGTGCAGCTCAGCGGCATCGACGTCGAGCGCGAGGCCGCCTTGCGCGACATGCGGCGCCATGCGACCCGGGGCGTGTTCTTCGGAGTCGAGCACGACGACCCCATCGTGCTCGGCACGCGGCTGGCGAGCGACCTGGGCGTCGACGTGGGCGATCGGGTCGTCCTGACCGGGACGGACCCGGCCGGAGAGATGGCGCGCCAGCTGTTCTACGTGACCGATCTGGTCGAGACCGGCAGCGCCATGGCCGACGGGGCCCTGGCCTACACCACCCTCGAGGCTGCCCAGCGCGCCCTCGGCCTGGGGACGGCCGTGACGCAGATCGGGATCCTGACCGGCGACGGGCTGGCCCTCGAGGCGGTGCGCGACCGGGCCGCCCGCGCGCTGGGCGCCAGGGCCGAGGCCCTCGAGATCATGACCTGGAAGGAGGCCATGCCCGAGATGGTCGGCTTCATCGAGATGGACAAGTCCATGAACGTGGTCTTCTCGCTGGTCATCTTCCTCATCGTCGCCTTCGGCATCGCCAACACCTTTATGATGGCGGTGATGGAGCGCGTCCGTGAGCTGGGCCTGCTCAGCGCCATCGGCGTCGGGCCGTGGCGCATCGGCGGGCTGGTGCTGCGCGAGACCGTCCTGATGTGCCTCGTCGCCCTCGCGGCCGGGCTCGGGGTCGGGCTCGCGGGGCACGGCTACCTGGCGACCGAGGGGCTCGATCTCGCCGCCCTGATGGGCGGCAGCGAGCTGCAGGTCTCGGGCGTCGTGCTCGACGACATGATGATCTTCAGCCAGCTGGACCCGGTGGGCTGGGCCACCGCCGGGGCCGTCGTGCTCGGCCTCGTCCTGCTCAGCGCCCTCTACCCCGCCGTGCGCGCCACGCGCCTCGAGCCGGCCGCCGCCATGAGGACCTACGAATGATCGCCACCGCCTCCGCCGCGACGGGCGCCGCCCCGGCCCCCGCCGCCGGCGCCCCCCTCATCACCGTCACCGACCTCCACCGCACCTACCGCCAGGGCGCCGTCGACATCCACGCCCTGCGCGGCGTCGACCTGACCGTCGGCCAGGGCGAGTTCACCGTCCTGACCGGCCCCTCCGGCTCGGGCAAGTCCACGCTGCTCAACGTCATCGGCTGCCTCGACAAGCCGACCGCCGGCCGCGTGGTCATCGACGGCACCGACGTGACCCACCTCGGCCGCAACGCGGGCGCCCGCTTCCGCCTGGCGCGGCTCGGCTTCGTGTTCCAGGCCTACAACCTCGTCCCGGTCCTGACCGCCTACGAGAACGCCGAGTACACGCTGGCCCTGCAGGGCGTGCCCAAGGCGCGCCGCCGCGCGCTGGTCGAGCCGCTGATGGCGCGCGTCGGCCTGGCCGATCTCATGCACCGCAAGCCCCACGAGCTCAGCGGCGGCCAGCAACAACGCGTCGCCGTGGTGCGCGCCCTGGCCTCGCGCCCGGCGCTGGTCCTGGCCGACGAGCCCACCGCCAACCTGGACAGCGCGACCTCGACCAGCCTGCTCGACCTCCTGCTCGAGCTGCAGGCCGAGCACGGCATCACCTTCCTGCTCGCCTCGCACGACGCGCTGCTGGTCGCGCGCGCCCGGCGCGTGGTGCGCCTCCTCGACGGCCGGGTCGATGCGGACGAGCGCCGTCCTTAGCCTGGGCGCGGCCGCCCTGCTGCTGGCCGCCGCGCCCGCGACCGCCGCGGTCCCGCTGGCCGAGGGCGAGCGCTTCGAGCTGACCCTGGGCGGCTACGCGCGCCTGCTCAACGGCCTCCAGCTCCCCGCGCTCGAGGACCCCACCGGCGCCCTCGTCCCCGACGCCATCGGCCTCGACAGCTCCATCGCCCGCCTCGAGTGGAAGGCCCGCTTCGGCGACGCCGTCACGGTCGAGCTGCACAACCGCTTCGCCTGGCAGCTCTCCAGCAGCGCCCTGGCCGGCGACGCGCTGGGCCTGGGCGCGACCCGCCCGCCCGACCGCACCGTCGATCTGTCGACCGTGCTGGTCTCCGAGGGCGGCGCCCGCCTCGAGCACGACCTCGACCGCGCCGTGGTCCGCCTGTTCCTGGGCGACCTCGATCTCGCGCTCGGCCGCCAGGCCATCACCTGGGGCACCTCGAACCTGTTCACGGTGGCCGACGTCTGGGCGGCCTTCAGCCCGTTCGAGCTCGACACGTCGCAAAAGCGCGGCATCGACGCGGTGCGCGCCCTGACGACCCTCGGCGACGGGCTCGAGCTGGACGTGGTGGTGGCCGATCGCGGCCGCCTCGAGGACCTGTCGGCCGGCGCGCGCCTGACCTGGTACGCGGACTTCGGCGACGTGTACGTCGCGGGCGGAAAGGTCTGGGATCTGGCGCTGCTGATGGGCGGCCTGTCCACCGAGGTCGACGCCTTCAAGCTGCGCGGCGAGGCCTCGCTGCCCTACCGGCTCGACGCCGACCCCGGCCAGGACTCGGGCCTGCTGGCCCCCCGGGTCACCCTGGGCGCCGACTGGTTCCACGGGGATCTCGTGCTCACCGCCGAAGGCCACCTCAACGGCCCCGGCGCCGACGACCCGGCCGACTACGTCGCGACGGCCAGCGACGAGCGGCACCTGCGCGGCGAGGTCTACCTCCTCGGGCGCTGGTACGCCGGCCTGGCCGCCTCCTACCAGCTGACCGAGCTGCTCACCGCCTCGTCGGCCGTGCTCGCCAACGTCGGCGACCCCAGCGCGCTCGCCACCTGGTCGCTGCGCTACTCGCTGAGCGAGGAGGCCGAGGTCTCCCTGGGCGGCTTCCACGGCGTCGGCGCCGCGCCGACCCTCGCCCCGCCCACCCTCGACAGCGAGCTGGGCGCCTACGGGCACCTGGTGTGGCTGCAGATGGCCGCCTTCTTCTGAGCCGCGCGCCGAGGGCCTCGCCAACCGACCGGCGCCGCGGCATCATGCGCCGGCACACCTCGGGAGGCCCCCTTCATGCGTCAAGTCTTGTCCCTCGCGGTCCTGTTGACGGTCGCCTGCCTCGGCGGCGCGGCCCTGGCCGACGTCCCACCGCCGCCCGGCTACGTCGAGCAGTGCACGGTCGCAAAGCAGCAGAAGCGCGGCGCAGCCTGCGTCAGCTGCGGCGACGCCTACCACGGCGATCGCGACGCGTGCGAGCGGTCGCTCGCGCCCCAGGGCTACGAGCGCCGCTGCAAGACGCGGGGCGCCTCGGTCTGGACCGAGGTCTGGTGCCGGCCGGCCGCCGCCGCGCCCACCGAGCCGACCCCCAAGGAAGAGGGCAAGTCCGCGCAGGTCCAGCCCGCCGCCCCGGCCGACGCTCCCGCTCCGGCGCGCTCCTTCTGGGCGTGCGGTGTGGGCTCGCCCCAGGGGGCGTGGGGCGCCTGGGCGCTGGCGCTGCTGGCCCTCGGCTGGCTGCGACTGCGCCGCCGCCTCGTTTAGGGTCAGCGCGGCGCGCGCGGCTGGGGCTGGGCGCGCGCGGCGGCGTAGGCGGCGTTGGCGCGCAGGCGCGGGTCTGACGGGCGCGCGGCGGCGGCCCGCTCGTACAGGCGGGCGGCCTCGGGCCAGCGCCCCTCGTCGGCGGCGCGGGCGGCCAGCGCCTCGTCGATGGGGTAGGTCGACCTCAGCACCTCGAGCGCGCGCGCCATCTCGCGGCGGCGGTCGGGCGTGACGAGCGGGTGCGCGGCCAGCTTCCAGCGCAGCAGGATCTCGCGCTCCTCGGCCGCCAGCAGGGTGTCGGCGGGGACGGTGTCGCTGACGGCGGCCGCCCAGCGCCACGTGAAAGCGGCGCGCACGACCGGGCCCATGCCCGCCACCACGCGCCCCGTGGCGTCGACCAGGCCCGTGGCGCGCGCCTCGCTGAGGAAGGTGCCGCCCAGGCGCTCGACCTCGGCGGCGTCGCCGGCCTCGAGCGCGGCCATGAACCGGTCGACGAAGCGCTGGCCCAGCCCCATGTACGGCTCGGCGCCGACGTGGTGCAGGAACTCGACGGCGCGCTGCTGGTAGTCGGCGGCGGCGTCGGCGAGGCCGTCGCTCTTGCGCGAGCCCTTGTGGCGCAGATCCGCCGCGTTGTAGGCCAGGTAGGCCTGCGTCAGGGTCTGGACCTGGGGCCGGTCGTCGGCCGGCGCAGCGGCCAGGCGCGCCCGGGCGACCGCCTCGAGCGCCGTCAGCTCGCGCGGCGTGGCGCGCCAGTCGGGCACCCGCAGGTCCACGTCGGCCGGGGTCGGGCCGGTCACGTCGACCCGGAACACGCGCAGCGCGGTCGCGGCGCCGCCGACCAGCAGCAGCAGGGCCAGGACGGCCGCCGTCCCGGGCGGCAGGCGCGGCGGGGCGGGGCGCTCGTCGGCGGGCGCGGGCGCCGGGGCGGCGTCGGTCCGGGCGGGCTGGGTCATCGCGGCTCCGTCAGGCCTTCGAAGTAGGCGAGGATCTGCGGGTCCGTCCAGTCGCGCTCGTTGACGAAGCGCGCCAGCACGCGCCCGTCGCGGATGACGTAGGTCTCGGGCAGGCGGCGCGTGCCCAGGCGCGTGCGCATCATCTGCGCCTCGTCGGTCGCGGGGTCCCGGGCGAGGAGCAGCTCGCGCGGCAGGCCGCCCGTGGTCTTGTTGAAGAAGTCGGCGATGGTGGCCCAGTCCTCGTCGTAGCTGACGGCGACCATCAGGAACGGACGGCCGGCCATGCGGCGGCGCAGCTCGCGCATCGAGGGCAGCTCGCGGCGGCAGGGCTCGCACCAGGTGGCCCAGAAGTTCAGGAAGACCGTGGTGCCCGGCGGGACGTCGGCCAGCCGGAAGGGCACGCCGCCCTGCTGGGGCGCGCCCTCGAGGGTCAGGGCCGCCAGATCGGCCGGCAGCTCGCGGTCGACCAGCTGCGCGCCGATGGCGGGCATCAGCTCGCGCAGGCGTCCTCCGGGGCCGCGGGCCTGGATGGCGGACCAGGTCTGCAGGAGGATGAACAGGGCGAGCGCCACCGCCGAGGCGACGACGAAGGCCTTGCGCGCCGGTGGGGTTTGCAGTGTCTTGGGAGTGGCCTCGCCGGAGGCCGCGTTCGGTGCCGATTGCGCAGACATCGGTTTGCGCGTACCACGAGGCGGCTCGGGCGCCAAGTCGATCGCCATCAGGTCACGCCACCATGCCGCGGCCGGGAGCACCCGCCGCGGGCCGAAGAGGGACTGAGGACATGCTCATCGTCATGCAACCCGACGCCACGCAGGCCGACATCGACGCGGTCATCGCGCGTGTGCAGAGCCTGGGTTACGAGGCCAAGCCCCTGCCGGGGGCGCAGCGCACGGCCGTCGCCATCACGGGCAACAAGGGGCCGGTGCCGGCCGACCGCTTCGAGAGCCTGTCGGGCGTGCGCGAGGTGGTCCGCGTCTCGGCGCCCTACAAGCTGGTCAGCCGCGAGGTCAAGCCGGAGCCGACGATCATCCGCTTCGCGAACGGCGTCGCGCTGGGTGGCGGCAACTTCCATGTGATGGCGGGCCCCTGTTCGGTCGAGAGCCGCGAGCAGGTCCTCGAGACGGCGCACGCGGTCAAGGCGGCCGGCGCGACGTTCTTGCGCGGCGGTGCCTACAAACCCCGCACGAGCCCCTACGAATTCCAGGGCCTCAAGGAGGACGGCCTGGCGCTGCTCGCCGAGGCGCGCGAGGCGACGGGCCTGCTGGTCGTCACCGAGGTCAAGGACACCGAGACGGTCCCCCTGGTCGCCGAGTACGCCGACGTCCTGCAGATCGGCGCCCGCAACATGCAGAACCACTCGCTCCTCGAGAAGGTCGGCCGCCAGGGCAAGCCCGTCATGCTCAAGCGCGGCCTGTCGGCGACCATCAAGGAGCTGCTGATGAGCGCCGAGTACATCGTCAACGCGGGCAACCCCAACGTCATCCTGTGCGAGCGCGGCATCCGCACCTTCGAGACGATGACCCGCAACACCTTCGACGTCGGCGCGCTGCACATGATGCGCCAGCTCAGCCACCTGCCGGTCATCGCCGACCCCTCCCACGGCATCGGCCTGTGGCACGGCGTCCCGGCCCTGGCCCGCGCCGCCGTGGTCGCCGGCGCCCACGGCCTCATCATCGAGGTCCACCCGCGCCCCGCCGACGCCCTGTCCGACGGCCCGCAGTCCCTCAAGCCCAAGCGCTTCGCCAAGCTGATGCGCGAGGTCGCCGCCCTCCGCGCCGTCATGGAGGCCTCCGAGCGCGACGAGGCCTGAGCCAGGTAATCGGTTCCTGCTCGCCTCGCGCGGGAAAATGGCATCGATTCCGGCGCACCGAGCTGCGTCGCCTGCCGGGGCGCGTGCGAGATCAGGTTGCTCGCGCGTCGTACGGCCCCTAAGCCACGGACCACCGCCCCGGCCCCCGGCTACCGCCCCGGCCCCGGCCACCGCCCCGGCCCACGGCCCACGGCTACACCCACCGCCCTCCTACGCCCTAACGGCTCAGCCTCGGCCACTTGGCTCGTGGTCAGCGCGACCTTGCTCGGCTTGCTCCCTGCCTACCAAGCGCAGCTTGCTGCACGTAGACCGGCGGACAGCGGTACAGTCATGCCCTGAGACCGGCCCGACCCTTGCCCGGCCAGGTCCGCGGCGCTCCCGAGGTTCGTAGTCGATGGCCTCCAACTCGTGCGTTCATTTCGGTCAGGCGCCAGACGGTGTGTCGAGCTTCGTGATCCAGTCCCTGGCCGGTGACGCCGTCGCTGCCCATCTGCTTGCAAGGAATGCCCTTCAGCCAAGCATCCTGCAGCGGCAGCCTGTGGCTCTCGACTTCCGCGGGATCGAGGTGGCCACGCAGAGCTTCCTCCATGCGCTGCTGTTCGAAACGCTTCGGCTCGCCTGGGCGCTTCAGGTCGAGGTGTGGGTCACCAACGCCGACCCGGCGGTCGAGAGCGGTCTCAAGCTGGTCGAGAACTACGCGCTGTCGGGCTGACGCGCTCAGGCGTCGAGCAGCACGCTCAGGCAGGTGGGGCCGGCCTCGGCCTTGGCCAGCTCGGACAGATCGACGGTGACCACGTCCAAACCGCGGGCCTCGAGCAGGGCCGCGGTCCGGGGGTGGGCGGCGGGGACGAGGACGCCCGCGGGGCCGGCGAGGACGTTGGCGGCCCAGGGCTCGGCGGCGGGGACCGGTTCGATCGGCAGGCCGGCGAGTCGGTCGACCTCGATCCAGGCCGGGTTGACCAGCAGGACCCCGTCGCCGGTGGCCGCGCAGGCGGTCTTGAGGTGCAGGCAGCCGTGGACCCCGACCGGGACGACCTGATAACCCAGCGGCCGGGCGACGGCGGCCAGGGCGGCGATCCCCGCGTCGTTGGTGCGGGTCGAGCGGCCGACGAACAGGCGCCGGCCGACGCGCAGCACGTCGCCGCCCTCGAGGGTGGCGGGCGCCTCGAGCACGACCCGCGGGCGGTCGTCGGGCAGCGTCTGGGCCAGGGCGTCGACCTCGGGCCGGCGCGAGGCGGCGCCGGGGCGGGTCAGGACGAAGACCTCGGGCAGCGCGACCAGGGCGTCCTCGACGAAGACGCTGTCGGGCAGCGCCTCGAGCGGCGGCAGGCAGGTGACCTCGAGGCCCAGCGCGTCGAGGCCGGCCGCGTAGCCGGCGTGCTGCAGCGCGGCGAGATCCGGGTCGATGGCCACGCGGTCGAGGTAGGTCAGCTCGCAGGCCGCCAGCGAGCGCGCCGGGCGGCGGATCAGCGCGCGCGCGGCCATCGGGCCTCGGCGGCGGGCGTGGGCTCGGCGGGCGCGGTCTCGGCGGGCGGAGCCAGATCGGGCAGGCCGGCCTGGGCGCGCCAGGTGCGCTCGCTCTCGCCGAGCTCGGCGATACGGTCCTTGATGCGCTCGGCGATGCGGACGTAGGTGCGCTGCTCGGCCGGCTCGGCGTACAGCTCGGCGAGGTCCATCGGCGCGCCGAAGACGATGGTCACGGGGTCGGCTTGGCCGGTGAAGTTGCCCACGACCTGCCGCGGGAAGTCGTTGGACAGGCCCAGGATGAAGGCCGGCAGCACGGTGGGGCGGGCGCCGTGGGTCAGGCGGCCGATGCCCGGGTTGGCCGGCAGCAGCGTGTAGGGGTCGGGCGTCTTGTTGCGCGTGCCCTCGGGGTGGTAGCCGACGACCGCGCCGCGGCGGGTGGCGACCTGGGTCAGCGCGTCCATCGTGTAGCGGTTGAAGGCGCGCTTGTCGGGGGCGCGCAGGACGGGCGGGTACATGGCCAGGCCCGCCATGACGGCGTTGACGACGACCCCGCCGGCGCCCTCGTAGAAGTAGTTGCTGCGGACGGGGAAGTACATCTCGCGCACGAAGTCGGTCCGGCGCAGCAGGACCGAGGCGATGACGTACATGTCGAAGAAGCTGCGGTGGTTGGACGCGATGACCAGGCCGCCCGCGGGATCGAGCGACGTCAGGTGCTCGGCGCCCTGCACGTGCAGGATGTTCTTGGTGCAGTGGTGCACCCAGGCGGCGCCGGCGGTGCGCAGGAAGGCGTGCGAGGCGCGCTTGAGGCGCGGATCGCGGTTGAAGCGGTCGGCGACCTCGAAGGTCAGGCGTTCCCGCAGGTTCAGGAGGCGGAGCTCGTCGGGGGTGGGGCGGCGCATGGCGCCAAGGTGCACCCAAACGGGCGGCGCGTCGAGGGGGTTGCCGACGCGGGCCCGGCGTCCGAGTTCGCGGGGGGCTCGCGGGGGGCGCGCGGCGCGCGTATGATGCGCGGCCTGTGTGATGGGCGAGCGACGTGGGGTGGGACGTGGGGCGTGGGTTGTGGACACGGCCGTGGCTGGCCGGGCTCTTGGTGGTGGTCGGGGCCTGCTCGGACCCCGGCGGGGCCGGCCCGGTCGAGGAGGACATCGGCGCGGGCTTCCCGGACGCGTTCCCGACGGCCGACCCGGGCGGACCGGCGCCCGTGGACGCGGCGCCCGAGACCAAGGAGCCGGGGCCGGACGTCGCGACCGCCGACGTACCGCCGGGAGACGTGGCGGGGCCGGCGTGCGTCGAGGGGCTGGTGTGCAACGACGGGGACCCGTGCACGGTCAACGACCAGTGCAAGGGCGGCGTGTGCGTGGGGGCACAGCTGGGCTGCGACGACGGGGTGCCGTGCACGGCCGACAAGTGCATCGGGGGGACCTGTCACAACGACGTCGTCTTCGGCAACTGCCTCATCGGCGGGGTCTGCTACTCCGATCAGCAGCCGAACCCGCAGAACGGCTGTGAGCGCTGCGTGGCCGCGGCCGCGAGCGGGGCCTGGACCACCGACGCGGCGGCCTGCGACGACGGCGACCCGTGCACGACCGACGGCTGCGTGGGCGGCGCCTGCCAGTCGACGCCGGTGAGCTGCCCGGACGACGGCAACCCGTGCACCAGCCACGCCTGCGTGGGCGGCGGGTGCGTCGCGCAGCCGCTCAACGCGGTGCCCTGCGACGACGGCGACCCGTGCACGGTCGGCGACACCTGCCTGCAGGGTGTGTGTTACGCCGGCGGCGACACGCCGGCCGAGGTGTGTGGCGACGGCAAGGACAACGACTGCGACGGGCTGACCGACGGGCAGGACGACGACTGCTCGGTGGTGACCCCGCCGGGCGGGTCCTGCGCCTATCACACCGACTGCTACCCCGAGGGGGTCTGCGCGAAGTGGAAGTCGACCGGCCAGACGGTCTGCAGCGTCCCCTGCGCCGGCGACTCGGACTGCGCGGCCGGGCACATGTGCTCGAAGGTGCCGGGCAGCGCGCAGGTGGGCTTCTGCGAGGCCGTCCCGACCGGCCTGTCGCCCGCCGGCGTCGCCTGCACGTCGGGCACGCAGTGCGCCAGCGGCCTGTGCACCGGCGTGTGCGTGTCGGTCTGCATGGACGCTGCGCACTGCCCGGGCGCGACCCTGGCCTGCCAGCCGGCCGGCGACAAGGCCTCGGACACCCTGGTCACCGTCTGCAGCGCGGTGGTCGGCGGCAGCCAGCCGACTGGCCTCGCCTGCACGGCGGACGGCGTGCAGTTCCACAGCGGCCACTGCACGACCAAGCACTGCGATCTGCTGCCCTGGCCGGCCAACGCCTGGTACTGCGCCAACCTGTGCAAGAGCGATCTGGACTGCCCGACCCACATGGAGTGCAACATCTTCATGTACGCGGCCTGGCCCAACGCCGCCTCGGTGCCCTACGACCCGCTGTTTTCGGCCAAGACCCACGACACGGTCACCGGCTGCTACACCTCGGCCAACGCCGGCGGCGCCAAGAAGATCGGCACGCCCTGCGCGCACCCCAGCGAGTGCGCCAGCCAGATGTGCCTGCCGCTGCTCCCGGGCGACCCGACCCAGTACTGCACGTCCTACTGCGCCTATGACGCCGAGTGCGGCAGCGGCATGGCCTGCAAGCTCGAGGCGACCACCCTGGTCAGCCCCTGGCTCAACGAGAGCTTCGGGACCCCCGACGATCAGGCCCCGGTCCCCAGCGCCTGGACCCTGGCCCGCCTCTGCAAGTTCGAGTGATGAAGGTCCAGCGCGTCCTGGAATCGGACTGGTGGGCCGGCCCCGGCGGCCCGGACGTCGCCCCGACGCCCGAGCAGGACGATGCCTTCCGCCAGCACGCCAACGAGGTCACCACCCGCAACGGCCGCCTGTGCGCCGTCGGCATCCTGCTGGCGGCCATCCTCTTCTGGCCCACCGACCCGCTGCTCTTCCACGGCGAGCCCGAGATCCTCTACCACTTCGCCTGGGCGCGCGGCCTGACCGTCGCCTGGGCCCTGCTGACGCTCGCCGCCCTGCACCGCGCCAGCCCCCTGCGCCGCCGCGCGGCCCTGGTCCTGCTGCTCGGCGCCTGCGGCGGCGCCGCCTCGGGCGCCTGGCACTTCGCCGCCATCACCGACATCCCCGTGGCCCTGTACTACATCATCTACCCGGTCACCCCGCTGTCGACCATCGTGCTGGTCGGCTTCTGGTGGCGCCTCGCCGGCACCGCCGCCCTCGGGATCGCCTGGACCCTCACCTACCTCGCGCCCAACCCCGAGGTCTTCGCCGACCGCTTCTCCTGGTCGATGGTCGCCTTCGAGGCCTTCGTCGTCGTCTTCACGGCCTTCCTTGGCCACACCATCTACGCCCTGAGCCGCGAGAACTTCCTGCAGCGCCTGCGGCTGGCCACCCAGACCGTCGCCCTCGACGAGGCCCGCGCCCGCTCGGACGAGCTGCTGCTCAACGTCCTGCCGCCTCCCATCGCCGAGCGCTTGAAGCACGGCGAGCGCCCCATCGCCGACGGCCACGCCGAGGTCACCGTCCTGTTCGCCGACGTCTGCGGCTTCACGCCCATGTCCGAGCGTCTCACCCCGGCCGAGCTCGTCCAGCTCCTCAACCGCGTCTTCACCGAGTTCGACCGCCTCGCCGCCCGCCACGGCCTCGAGAAGGTCAAGACCATCGGCGACGCCTACATGCTGGCCGCCGGCCTGCCCGATCCGCACCCCCACTCCGCCCGCGCCGCCGCCGAGATGGCCCTGGACATGCGCCGCGTCGCCCGCGCCGTCCGCGGCCCCGACGGGCGCCCGCTGGCGATGCGCATCGGCCTGCACACCGGCCCGGTGGTCGCCGGCGTCATCGGCCTCAAGAAGTTCGCCTACGACCTGTGGGGCGACACCGTGAACACGGCCAGCCGCATGGAGTCCCACGGGCCGCCCGGGTCCATCCAGGTCAGCGAGGCGACCTACCGACACCTCGAGGGCGAGTACGTCTTCGAGGCCCGCGGCCTCGTCGAGGTCAAGGGCAAGGGGCGCATGCCGGTCTACCTGCTCCAGGCCCGCCGCGACGCCGCGACCCGCCGCGCCGACGAGCTCGCCGACGCCGCCGAGGCTTGACCCCCGGTCACCCGGCGCGCGGCCGCTGGGCGGCGTAGCGGCCGACCAGCTCGACCAGCTCCTGCACGGCGACCGGCTTCTTCAGGACCCCGGCCAGGCGGCGCGGGTCGGTCTTGCGGGCGATGTTGGGGTCGGCGGTGATGACGGCGACCGGGATCTCGGCCAGCTGGTCGTTCTGGCGCAGCTCGCTCAGCAGCGCGCCGCCGTCCACCCGGGGCATCCACCAGTCGGTCAGGATGAGGGCCGGCCGCGGCTCTCGGTACAGCCACGCCAAGGCGGGCGCGCCGTCGTCGACCGCGACCGCGTGGAACCGCTCGTCGGTCAGGACCTCGAGCAGCTGCTGGCGCACGTCGGGATCGTCCTCGACGATCAGCACGACGTCGCTGCAGGCGCCGCCCAGGGCGTGGCCGATGACGCCGTGGCGCTGCGAGGGCTGGCGCCGGCGCGCCGCGTCGACCCGGGCCCGGGGGGCCGTCGCGCAGGGGCGAGGCGCGGCGACGGCGAGCCGCGAGCCGCCGAGGTCCCAGGGCGCGGTGGTCTGCAGCGCGCGCGGGCGGGTCGCGGCCAGGGCTCCGAGCCCGGACGGGCGGGGGCGAGGGTCGGGCGGTGAGATCGCCTCGGGGCGGGCCATCCGGACGAGGCCGCGTCGCACCTCGCGCAGGGCGCGGGCGTAGCTGCGGGCGCTGCCGGGGCGGGCGTCGGGCTGGGGAGACAGGGCCGCGTGGACCGCTTGCGCGAGGCCGCTGGGCAGCGGGGGCAGGCCGGGCGGCGGCAGGGGCGCGCTGGGGTGACGCTGGGTGCGCTCGAGCAGCGCGGCCAGGGTGTCGGTGTCGAAGGGGAGGGCGCCGGCGACCAGCTCGTGGAACAGCAGGGTCGCCGAGTACAGGTCGGAGCGCGCGTCGAGCGGCCCGCCGAAGAGCTGCTCGGGCGAGGCGTAGGCGGGGGTCCCGACGAACGAGCCGACGCGCGTCAGGCCGGGCCCCTCGTCGTCGATGGCCTTGGCGATGCCGAAGTCGAGCAGCTTGGGGCGTGGCTGGCCGGTCGCCGAGGGCACCAGCAGGACGTTGCCCGGCTTGAGGTCGCGATGCAGGACCGCCTGCGCGTGGATGGCGTCGAGCCCGTCGAGGATGCCTACCAGGATGTCGAGCGCCTCGGCCCAGGGCACCGCGCCGGTCGCGGCCAGGCGCTCGTCGAGCAGCTGGCCGTCGACGTGCTCCATCGCGATGCACGGCCGACCGTCGCCCAGCAGCCCGTAGTCCAGTAGAGCCACGACGTTCGGGTGACGCACCCGCGCCATCAGCTCGGCCTCGCGCTCGAAGCGCGCGGCGGTCTGGGGCCGCACCTGATGGAGGACCTTCAGCGCGACGCGGTGGCCGAGCCGCGCGTGGCGCGCGCGATAGACCCGGCCCATCCCCCCCTCACCGATGAGCCCTTCGACCTCGTAGCGTCCCAGGACGGTCTCGCCCGGCTGCAGCATGTGTGCCGCCCTCGTCCAAATGCCTGCCTGAATGGAAGCGCCCCGCGCGCTTGGAGGCAGCGCCGCGCGCCGGCCGCCGAAGCGCTGGGGAACACCGCTCGAAGCGTCGTCACGTTCGTGACGGGCCGAGCCTCCGACGGTTCGCCCCCGGCGGGCAACGTCCCGGGCGTAACCGTGGCGGAGGCCCGACGACGTCACCCGCACCCGGGGCGTCGTCCCTGGACGTCAGCGCGGCGGCGGCGCTACGACGCCACCGGCCTGCGTGGCCGCCAGGGTGCCGCAGGCGGCGCCGATCTCCTTGCCACCCGAGTAGCGGCGGGCGACGGGCGCAGGCAGCAGCTCGCGCAGGTGATCGCGGAAGCGGGCCAGCTCCTCCGGGCCCGGCGGCAGGTAGCGGCCGGTCGGGTCGGTGACGTCGATGAGGTCGAGCTTGATGGGCACGCCCTCGAAGGCGCGGGCGAGGGCCTCGGCGTCGTCGCGGCCGGTGTTGAAGCCGGCGATGAGGACGTAGGCCAGCATGACCCGCTGGCGGCGCGCGGCGGCGTGCTCGCGGACGGCGTCGACCAGCGTCGGCAGCGGGTGGGTGCGCTCGACGGGCAGGAGGCGGCCGCGCTTTTCGGGGATCGCCGAGGTCAGCGAGACGACGAGGCGATAGGGCTGCCCCTCGCGCGTGTAGCGGCGCATGGCGGGGACCACGCCGACGGTCGACACGCTGATGGCCTTGGCGCCGATGGCGGGGCCGGCGGGGTCGCGCAGGATCTCGGCGGCGCGCATGACCTCGGCGTAGTTGAGCAGGGGCTCGCCCATGCCCATGAAGACGACGCCGCGGACGGGGATCGGGCTCTCGGCGCGGACCCGCAGCACCTGATCGACGATCTCCCAGGTGCGCAGGTTCCGCGAGAAGCCCAGGTGACCGGTGGCGCAGAAGTCGCAGCCCATCGCGCAGCCGACCTGCGACGAGACGCAGACGACCGCCTTGTCGCCCAGGATGGGGATGCGCACCGCCTCGAAGCGGCCGCCCAGGGGCGAGGCGAACAGGTACTTGACGAAGCCGTCGGCGGCGACGCGGCGCTCGACCACCTCGAGCTCGGGCAGAGTCGAGCGGCGCAGGAGCGCCAGCACGGGCGAGGGGACCTGCGGGGTGGCCAGGACCTCGTCGAGCGTGCGGGCGCCGTGGGCGAAGACGCTGGCGAACAGCTTGCGGACGCCGATGGGCGGCGGCGAGAACGGCGCGAGCCGGGCCTCGAGCTCGGCGAAGGAGAGGTCCTTGAGGTTCAGGCCGTCGGGGTCGGGGGCGTGCATCGGGGCGGACTGTAACCGGGTTGAGCGCCCGCGGGCAGCTGGGATCGTCAGGCCGCCCGATCCGGTGACCGGGCGGGCGGACCGCGGTACGGTCGGGGCGAGCATCAACGAGCGGCGTGCGAGGTCGGCGTGAGCTGGCGAGACGAGCAGGCGGGCGAGCGGTCGGGCGGGCTGCGCGTCGGGGTGACCGGGGCGACCGGGGTCATCGGGCGGGCGCTGGTGGCGTTCCTCAAGAGCCACGGGCACCACGTGCAGCGGCTGGTGCGGCGGCCGAGCGCGGGCGGAACGGAGGACGTGTTCTGGGATCCCGCGCGCGGCGAGATCGACGCGCCGGCGCTCGAGGGGTTCGACGCCTTCGTGCACCTGGCGGGGGCCAACGTCGGCGAAGGGCGGTGGACCGAGGCGCGCAAGGCCGAGATCCTGGGCAGCCGGCGCGACGGGACGCGGCTGCTGGCGCGGACGCTGGCGGGGCTCGAGCGGCGGCCGAGGGTGCTGGTGTCGGCGTCCGGGGTCGGCGTGTACGGCGACCGCGGCGACGAGGTGCTCGACGAGGACAGCGCGCCGGGGCGGGGCTTCCTGGCCGAGGTGTGCAAGGTCTGGGAGGCCGAGACCGAGGCGGCGGCGCAGGCTGGGATACGAGTGGTGCGGACGCGCATGGGGGTGGTGCTGGCGCCCGAGGGCGGCGCGCTGGCGCGCATGGTGACGCCGGTGAAGCTGGGTGTGGGCGGGCGGCTGGGGTCGGGGCGGCAGTACATGAGCTGGGTCGCGCTGGACGACGTGCTGGGCGCGATGCTGTTCGCGCTGACCCGCGAGACGCTGAGCGGGCCGGTGAACGTGGTCGCGCCCAACCCGGTGACCAACGCCGCCTTCGTCCGGACGCTGGCGGGGCTCCTGCATCGGCCGGCGATCCTGCCGGTGCCGGCGGCGGCGCTGAAGCTGGCGGTCGGCCCCGAGATGGCCGAGGAGCTGGTGCTGGCCAGCCAGCGTGTCGTGCCGCGGCGCCTCGAGGCGGCTGGCTTCCGCTTCGCGCATCCGCACCTCGAGGTCGCGCTGGCGAGGGCGCTCGGGATGCACGCGCCGGAGCCCGGATCGGCCTGGGCGTGACCCGGGCGTGACGGTCTCGCTTGTCACGGCCGCGCGCGCCTTCTACCGTGCCCGGCCATGAGCAAGCGCACGCTATTGGTGATGGGGCTGGTCGGCGCGATGGGCGCCGGCTGTGGGGACACGGGCGAGACGCCGCCGGCGGACACCGCCGTGACGGACGTGGCCGACGTCGGCAAGGGCGACGCTGCGGACGACGCCGAGCCGGACACCGCCGAGCCGGACGCCGCGGGCGACGTGGACGTCACGCCGGCGCCCGCGTTGCAGGCCGTCGAGGGCGAGCCCAACTTCGCGGTCGCCGCCGCCGGCTGGTACCGCGGCGACTTCCACTACCACACCAACTACAGCGGTGACGCCAAGGAGCAGGGCGGCGACGATCTGGCGGTGGCCATCGCCATCGCCGACGCCTACCGCGACCCGGTCTTCCTGGCGGCCAACCCGGACAAGGCGGGCAACGGCCTGGACTTCGTCGCCATCACGGACCACCGCACCGACGCGGCCTTCGCCGACCCGGACTTCACCCACGACCACCTCATCCTGGTCCCCGGCGAGGAGTACGGCGGCGGCGGACACGCCATCATCGCCGGCCTCGACCACCACATCCCGCACGACGCGGCGGCCGGTCAGGCCCAGGACGCGCGCCACCTCGAGGCGATGGCCGAGGCGCACGCCCAGGGGGCCTTCTTCAGCATCAACCACCCGTGCCAGGAGAACATGTGGAACTGGTCGGTGGACCTGGTCGACGCCATCGAGCTCTGGAACGGGCCGTGGGCCTCGTTCTACACCGGCGCGTCCCCCGAGCACGTCGAGGCCGAGGCGGCCGGCGCCGGCTTCATGAACCCCTTCCTGCCCGACGCGATCGCCAACGGCGGGACGGGTCACAACGACAAGGCGATGCGGTACTGGCAGAACATGCTGACCGCCGGCCTGCACGTCGCACCCATCGGCGGCAGCGACCGCCACATGATCGTCCCGGCCGCCCTGCCGACCACCTACGTGCGCCGCCCGGCGAACCCGGCCTTCGAGGGCCTCGAGGGGCCGGCCCTGGGCTCCGACGGCATCGTCGCGGGGGTGCGTGAGGGCGGGACGTTCGTGTCGCGCTCGCCCTTCGGGGCGCAGATCGAGCTGACGGCGGTCAGCGCCGACGGGCAGGTCTTCCCGATGGGCGCCGAGCTGCCCGGCGCCGGCACCTACACGGTGCAGATGCGCGTCGGGCGCGCCGAGGGCGGCCGCCTGCGCCTGCTCAGCGGGCCGCTGAAGGCGCCGGTCGACGGGCACGTCAGCGCCGACGTGGCCGTGGTCTTCGACGAACCCATCCCCTCCGACCTCGCCAAAGGCGAGTTCACCTGGGAGGTCCCCGCCGAGGGCGCCTGGCTGCACGCGGTCGTCCTCGAGGACCTGACGCCCGACCCGCTGCCGGAGGCCGTCCAGGAGGCGCTCGCCCACTTCCAGGTGGCCAGCGAGGGCAACGCCCTGGTGGTCATGGCCGGCGCCCTGGCGCCCCTGCTCGACATCAACATCCTGCTCGACCCCACCCTGTGCGATCCCGCGGCCTGGGACCCCTGGATGGGCCAGTGCATGCCGGTCGATCAAGGCACCCTGGCGACCTTCTACCTGCCCGATCGCATCGAGCGCCTCGTGCAGATCGTCTTCGAGGACGGCGCCGCGACCGACTGGGCCATGGGCGCCATCAGCTCGGCCTTCCTGGCGCGTCCCCAGTAGCGGCCAGGCGGGCGGCGCTGGGCTATCCTGACCCCATGCCGCCCGCCGCCCCCGTCCCCGCGCCGGCCGATCCCGCCGCGCTCCTCGCCGCCCTGGGCTCCCGCCCGCGCGTGGTCCTGGTCGGCGACGTGGGCAGCGGCAAGTCGACCCTCTCCGCCGCCCTCGCCGACGCCCTGGCCGCCTCCGGCGCCCCGGCGACCGGGATCTGCGCCGACCCCGGCCAGCCCGCCTTCGGCCCGCCCGGCGCCGCCTCCCTCGCCGCCCGCCGCGGCGGCGCCTGGCACCTCACCGCCCTCGAAGGCCTCGCCACCCTCGACGCCGGCCGCTACCGCCTCCCGCTGATCGAGGCCGTCCGCCGCCTGGCCGCCGCCACCGACGACCAGCCCCTGGTCCTCGACGCCCCCGGCGTCGCCCGCGGCGCCCCGGCCGCCGAGCTGCTCCCCGCCCTGGTCGGTGCCGCCGGCGCCACCCACGTCCTCGCCCTCACCCAGGACGACGCCCCGCTCCCGGTCGCCGCCGAGCTCCTCGCCACCCCGGCCACCGTCCTGCACGTCCGCGCCGCCGCCGCCGCCGCCCCCCGGCCCCCCGCCGACCGCGTCACCTTCCGCACCGCCGCCTGGGACGCCTGGCTCACGGGCGCCCGTCCGCTCGCCCTGCCGCGCCTCGCCTTCGTCCTCGCCGGCCGCCCCGCCCTCGGCGACCCCGCCGCCTGGCCCGGCCGCCAGGTCGCCCTCCTCGACGCCTCCGGCGCCACGCTGACCCTCGCCCAGGTCGTCTCCCTCGCCCCCTCGCACCTCCACCTCCTCTCGCCTCCGGTCGACCCCGCCCGCGTCGCCGTCGTCCTCGTCCGCGACGCCGGCCGCGCCCCCGACGCCACGCTCGCGACCCGGCCCTGGCCCTCCCCGCGCCCGCCCCGCCCGCCCCCGCCGCGCCCCGGCGCCCGCCCCGACCTGCGCCTCGACCTCGGCCCGCCCCCCGCCGACCGCGTCACCCGCTTCGCCCCGGCCTTCCTCGGCGGCCTGTGGGACGACCCGACCCTGCACCTGCGCCACGACCTCGCGCGCCGCGGCGTCCTGTTCGACCTGGGCGATCTGGGCGCCCTGCCGGCCAAGCTGGTCCACCAGCTCTCCGACGTCTTCGTCACCCACGCCCACATGGACCACTTCTCGGGCATGCTCGCGCTGCTCCGCCGCCGCCTCGGCGCCACCGCCCCCTGCCGCCTGTACGGCCCTCCCGGCCTCGCCGCCCGCGTCGCCGCCGCCATCGCCGCCTTCACCTGGGACCGCATCGGCGACGACGGCCCGCGCTTCCACGTCGCCGAGCTGCACGACGCCACCTTGCGCTGGACCGCCCTGCAGCCCGGCCGGCCCGCGGCCCCGCTCCCCGACACCCCGGCCCCCGCCGGCCAGCTCCTCGCCGACCGCGACCTCACCGTCCGCGCCGCGCCCCTCGACCACGCCGGCCTGCCCGTCCTCGCCTTCGCCCTGCGCGAGCGCGACCGCCACCTCGTCCGCCCCGACCGCCTCGCCGCCGCCCCGCACGCCCCCGGGCCCTGGGTCGGCGCCCTGGTGGCCGCCATGGACGCCGGCGCCGCCGACACCCTCATCCGCCTGCCCGACGGCGCCTCCGCCCCGGCCGCCCGCCTCGCCGCCGACCTCCTCACCCGCGAGCCGGGCCAGACCGTCGCCTACGCCACCGACCTCGGCGACACCCCGAGCAACCGCGCCGCCCTCATCGCCCTCGCCCGCGGCGCCGATCTGCTGGTCTGCGAGGCGTCCTTCGCCCAGGCCGACGCCCCCCGCGCCGCCCGCACCGGCCACCTGACCGCCCGCGCCTGCGGCGAGATCGCCGCCGCCGCCGCCGTCCGCCGCCTCGCCCCCTTCCACCCCTCGCACCGCTACGAGGCCGACCCCGCGCCCCTGTACGCCGAGGTGCGCGCCGCCTTCTCCAACGCCCTCGCTCCGACCGGCCTCGACCTCACCGCGCGCTGACCTCGGGCGCGGCCCGCCAGCGCAGCGTGTCGCCGACCCGCTCCAGCGGCGTCTCGAACCGCGCCCGCGACCCCTGCGCCAGCGGGTCCAGGATGGCGTCCGCCTCGGCCCCCGTCGCCAGCGCAGGCGCGCCGCCGGGCCGTCGCGTCAGCAGCGGGTGGACCACCAGCGCCTCGGCCCGCCACCCCGCCGCGCCCGGCGCGCGCGCCAGCGTCAGTTCGAAGGCGGCGCCGCGCCGTCCGTCGATCCGCACCATGTCGAACACCAGGTTGCCCATGTTGTACAGGATGATCCCGTCGCCCCAGGCCTCGACCGGCTGCAGCACGTGCGCGTGGTGGCCCAGCACGGCCGTCGCCCCTGCGTCCACCAGGGCCCGCGCCAGCTGCTGCTGCCTCCGGTTGGGCCACGCCGTGAACTCGCCGCCCCAGTGCAGGGTCACCAGCACGACCTCCGCGCCGCCCTCCCGCAGCGCCCGCACCCGCGCCGGCAGGACCTCCAGCATCTCGCTCGTCGTCAGGAACGCCACCGGCACCGACTGCCCCGGCTTGGGCGTCCCGCGGTTGCGGCGCGTCGTGGCCGCCAGCACCGCGACCCGGACGCCGGACACGTCCAGCACCAGCGGCGCCAGCGGATCGCCCCCGACCGACGCCCCTACCGCCCCGACGCCGGCCCCCTCCAGGGCCAGCAGCGTCTCGGCCAGCCCCGCCTCGCCGCAGTCCTCGGCATGGTTGTTGGCCAGCACGGCCACGTCCACGCCCGCGTCCGCCAGGGCCCCCGCGTAGCGCGTGGGCGCCCGAAAGCGCAGGTGCCGCAGCGGCAGCTTCCGCGCCCGCACCAGCTCGTCGGGATCCACGTCCGACAGCGGCGTCTCCAGGTTCACCAGGGCCAGGTCGGCGGCGCGGGTCACCGGCGCGAGCTGCTCGAACGGGCGGTCGCCTCCGCTCGGGACCAGCGTGCGAAAGACGTACCGTCCGAACATGACGTCACCGCCGGCCACCACCCGCAGCCGCGCCGCACCCGCCTCGGTCGGGACCCGCTCGCGCCCGCGCTCGACCGCCGGGGGGCGCCGCATCGGCGTCGGCACCTCGGGGAGGCTGGCGCACGCCGCGGCCATCGAGACCCCCAGCCACGCGATCACGCTCGTCCACGCCGCCCTCATGGCGCGCAGCATAGGGCTGCGGCGCGCGCCGTACAGAAAGCCGCCGTCCCGCGCGCCCGTCGCCGCTTGCGGCCTCAGGATGGGCGGCGCCCCCTCGCGCGTTGAAGCTGTAACCGCCGTGAGTCGCTCGCGCCGCGTGGCCGGCGAGCCTGGCACTTCGTGTTGCGATGCGGGAGGCCCACCGTGAAACATTCCGCGTTGTCCGACCCCGAGGTGCCTCCTATCCTCGCGCCATTTCGCACAGGCCCCACGGCCGGACGGGCGGCCCTCGGCCGCTCGAGCCCTCGCCTGCCCCTGGCGCCGCCAGCGCATCGGGGCCCCGGGTCGCCCCCTGACCTCCTCAGTCGACCGCTCGACGGGTCCGCCTATCCCGAATGACGCCTCGTCCCCTCCGCCTGGTGCAGCGCCTCGCCCCCCGCTTCGCGGCGCTCCTCGTGCTCGTCCTCGGGCTGTCGTCGACGCTCGCCGCCTGGATGTACGTGTCCGAGAACGAACAGGCGCGCGCCAACCGCCGCTTCTACGACGCGGTCGAGCAGGTCACCCAGACCATCGAGCACCGCCTGGCCGCCTACATCTCCGTGCTGCTGGCGACCCGCGGGTTCCTCGACGCCAGCGAGACCATCACGCGCGACGAGTTCCAGACTTTCATCCAGAGCGTCGAGGTCGGCACGCGCTTCCCCGGCGTGCAGGGGCTGGGGTTCGCGGCCTGGATCTCCGAGGACGAGCGCCCGGCCTTCGAGGCCCGCCTCCGCGCGCAGGGCCTGCCCGACTACCGGGTCTGGCCCGAAGGCCCCCGTGCGCGCTACGCGCCCATCGCCTTCATCGAGCCGCAGGACTGGCGCAACCGCCGCGCCATGGGCTTCGACATGTACTCCGACCCGGTGCGACGCGACGCCATGGATCGCGCCCGCGAGCACGCGCTGCCGGCCGCCACCGCCCAGGTCCGCCTCGTCCAGGAGACCGACGTCGAGCCCCAGGCGGGCTTCCTCATCTACGTGCCGGTCTACACCCGCGCGGCGACCGACGTGGGCGAGCCCAGCGACCAGCGGCTGCGCGGGTTCGTCTATGCCCCCTTCCGCACCGGCGATCTCTTCGGGACGCTGCTCGGCCCCGCGGCCGCCCGCGCCGTCTCGCTGGCCATCTATGACGGGTCCCCGCACGAGGGGCAGCCCCCGCTCTTCATCAACGGCACGCAGCCCGAAACGGGCTCGCCCGTCCTCACCGCCACGCGGCACCTCGACGTCGCCGGCCGTCGCTGGACCCTGGTCTTCCGCAGCACCGAGCGGCTCACCGATCTGGGCAGCGACCTCCCCCTCTGGGTCGCCCTGGGCGGCGTCCTCATCAGCTTGCTCCTGTTCGTCATCACCCGCGCGCAGGTGCGCGCCCGCGCCGCCGCCGAGGAGTCCGACCGCCGCTCCGCGCTGCTCGCCGAGGTGGCCGGCGTGCTGTCCAGCTCGCTCGACGGCACCGAGATGCTCACCGGCGCCGCCGCCCTCGTCAGCCTGGGGACGGACGCCGCCTGCGCCGTCGAGCTGCTCGAACCGGACGGCGCGGTGCGCTCGTTCCTGGCCGTCCCCGGGCCCGATGAGCCGCGGATCGAGACCCGACGCCGGCCGGGTCACCCCGAGCACATCGGCCTCGACCGCGCCATCACCGCCGACCGCTCACGGATGCTGGCGCACACCGATCCGGCCCTCGATCGCCTGCTGCCCGAGGACTTCCTAGCCCTGCTCGGGGCCGCCGCGCGCTCGGCCGTGCTCGTCCCGCTCCGCGCCCGGGGCCGCGCCATCGGCTCACTGAGCCTCGTCTGGACCGCGCCCCGCCGCCGCCAGCTCCCCGCCGACCTGGCCACCGCCCAGGACCTCGGCCGCCTCATCGCGGCCGCCGCCGACAACGCGCAGCTCTACCGCGACGCCCAGGACGCCATCCGCGTGCGGGACGAGTTCCTGTCGGTCGCCTCCCACGAGCTCAAGACGCCGCTGACCTCGCTGCAGCTGCAGGTCCAGAGCATCTTGCGCGCCCTCGAGCGCGGCCGCGCCGCCGCCCTGACCCCCGACGCCCTGCGCGACAAGGCCGGCCTCATCGACAGCAGCGTCCAGCGCATGAGCAACCTCATCTCGAGCCTGCTCGACATCGCGCGCATCACCTCGGGTCGCCTCGTCCTGTCGCCGGCCGACACCGATCTCAGCGCCCTGGCCCGCGACGTGTGCGCGCGCTTCTCCGACGAGGCGCGCGCGGCCGACGTGCCGCTGGTCGCGTCCATCGAGGACGGCGTCGTCGGGCGTTGGGACGCGCAGCGCCTGGACCAGATCGTCTCGAACCTGCTGTCCAACGCCATCAAGTACGGGCCGGGGCAGCCGGTCGACGTCACGCTCGAGCGGCGCGGCGACGTGGCGCGGCTCGAGGTGCGCGACCGCGGCATCGGCGTGCCCCCCGAGGACCAGGCGCGCATCTTCGACCAGTTCGAGCGCGCCGTCTCGACCCGCAACTACGGCGGCTTCGGCCTGGGGCTGTGGATCTCGCGGCAGATCGTCGAGGCCCACGGCGGCAGCATCGCCGTCACCAGCGAGCCCGGTCAGGGCGCGACGTTTACGGTGACGCTGCCGCTGTGAGGCGCGGTGACGCGGCCGACGTGACCCGCTCGCCTCAGACGCCCGTGCGGCACAGCAGGAAGTAGTTGTTGGTCTCCTTGCCCTGGCGCACGGCGCGGCCGATGGTGACGTGGCGCGAGACCTTGCGCATGTAGTCGACCATGCGGGCGAAGACGAAGCGCTGCAGCCCCGACTCGTTCGGCTTGATCGACGGCCACCCCTCGGGCAGGCGCGCGTCGGCCGGCGGGACCTGGAAGTAGTCGATGCCGACCTCGCCGCGCTCGGGGAAGAAGCGCGCGACGAAGTAGCCGGGGCCGATGAGGGGGCGGGTCGAGCCCTCATTGTAGCCGTACAGGGCGTCGTCGCGGCCCTCGACCCGGCAGAAGCGCTTCTCGAAGACGTTGAAGATGGGCAGCGAGTTGCGGCCCGCGTGGATGACCTGGGTCGCCGGGGCGACCTCGGGCGGGACGAAGTCGTCGAGGCTGGTCGCGCGCCCCGCGGCCAGATCCCACAGCCGGGCCTGCAGGCGGGCGCCCATCCCGCGCACCGCGGCCACGCGCGCCTCGTCGGTCATCTGGTCGAGCGTGTCGGCGAGCCGGTCGAGGTCGACGGCGTCCGGGGTCCAGGTCGTCTCCATGGGGTCTGCCTCCGTCAGGGGGCGGCCAGCCTACATCCCGAGCGGCCGCTCTGCCAACCCGCCCGGCTCAGCGCCGGCTCAGAGCTGCAGCCGCAGCGCCACGGTGCCGACCAGGGCCGCCGCGCTCTGCGAGCTCTTGGACGCCTGGTTGTACAGCAGCCCGCCCTGGCCGGGGTCGAAGCTGCCCGGCGCGTCGCCCAGATCGGCCGAGATCTCGTCCTGGCTCATCACCGCGAGATCCAGCTGCGCGGTCAGCGCGACGGGGCCCATCACCAGATCCAGCCCGACGTGCGGCCGGATGGTGAAGCGCGCCGGCGGCGTCTCGTAGTGGTTGGTGCGGTCCTCGAACACCACCGGGTCCTGGTCGACCTCCTCGCCGGCGACCCGGTCGATGGTGGCCGTCGCGCGAAGGCGCGTGCCGCCCGTGACGCTGCCGTCCGCGATGACCAGACCAACGCCGGTGAACGGGCGCAGCGGCCCCCACTTCCAGGCGACGCGCAGCTCGGGCGTGAAGGCGTACAGGCTCCACGCCATGCGCGGCGCGCCCGAGAACGTGTAGGTCCCCTCGACCGTGCCCTGGTCGGTCTCGACCGTGTAGGGGCTCTCGAAGCCGGCGCCGACCTCCATGTGGCCGCCGTAGTAGGACCCGCCGACGCCGATGATGAAGGCGGGCAGGGCGCCCTTGGCCTCGTTGATGCGGAAGCGGAACTGCCCGGCGACCTGCACGAGGCCCACCGAGACGCTGATGTCCTCGCCCGCGATGTCGAGATCGGGCAGGAAGTGGACGTCCAGGCCCAGCTCGAAGCCGTGGCCGAAGCCGATGCCGGTCGTGATGCCGAACTGCGGCCACGGGAAGTTGCCGGGCAGCGCCTCCTCGAGGTTGAGCAGATCGGTCCCGCGGCCCACCTGGTTGAACTGGTTCATCAAGCCGACGCGCAGCGGGACCACGCCGAACGAGAAGCCCTGGGTGTCGTCCTGCAGATCGATGCCGGCGCCCAGGCCCGACTGCGCCATCATCGACGGCAGGTGCTGCGCCAGCCAGATGGGCGTGTTGACCGTCAGGGCCGTCACGTCGTTGGTCAGCCGATCGAGGATGTCGGCGCTCTGGGCCAGGGCGGGCCCGGTCGGGGCGGCGGCGAGGCCCAGCGTGAGCAGGGCGGCGAGGCGGCTACGCATTCAGCAGCTCCGAGAGGTCGTTGAGGAACGCAAGACTAGCCGCATGGAGATCCGGATGCCACCCGCTCACAGCCGCAGCTCGAGGCCGCCCGTCAGGCTCCAGCCGCGCCCGACGGCCGCCGCGCCCTCGCGCTCGAAGCCCTCGCGCCACCACAGCGCGCGCGCCAGCAGCCCCAGCGGCCCCAGCGCCGCCGTCAACATCGCCCGGTGCTCGAGCCGCGACACGTCCCGCGCCCGCTCGCTCAGCACCAGCGCCGCCGGCGCCAGCGCGTAGTCCAGCTCGAAGCGCAGCGCCCCGCCCGACGCGAAGGCCGCCCGCAGCCCGACCAGCGGCGACAGCCGCAGCGCCTCGACGTCCACGCTGGCCCCGCCCGTGGCCAGCTCGCCCGACACGTGCAGCGCCGCCATCCCCAGCAGCGGGTCGTTCCACGTCGCGAAGCGCACTGGCACGCCCAGGCGCGCCTGCAGATCGACCCCGACCGGCCCGCCGCCGTCCGGCTGCACCACCCCCAGCCCCAGCTGGTAGTCCAGCCCGACCTGCGCGCCCAGCCCGCCCGGCCCATCCCACACGCGGTCCCGCCCGACCGCCCCGCCCCGCAGGTGCACGCCGTAGGCCCACCAGCCACCCGCCGCCGCGCCGCCCGGCCCCTCGGCCAGCGCGCCCACCGTCGCCCCGCGGGTGCCGACCAGGCCCAGCGCCGTGTCGTGCCCCAGGGCGATGGCGCTCGGGTTCGGCCCTTCCGTCTCCCGCGGGGTCCGCAGCGGCGCCAGCGCGCTCAGGGCCTCGGCCGCCGCCGCGTCGGGCGCGGGCAGCGGCGGGTCCGCGGGCACGGCCAGGGCCTGCGGCGTGTGCCGATCCCCGCGCACGGCCCGCTCCAGCTCGGCCGGCGTCAGCCCGTAGCGCCTGTGGAACGCCGCGCCCGCGGCCGCCGGCACGTACCCGAGCAGCCGCAGGGCCAGCACGAAGTGGTGCTCGGCCTCGAACGGCCGGGCCTCGGCGCCCGCCGAGAAGGCCCGCACCAGGTGCTCCTTGCCCCACCAGGTCGTCACGTCGCGGGCGCGCGCCTGCACCGCCTCGCGGGCCCGCCCGACCGCCTCGGCGCGCAGGGCCCCGGGCGAGGCCGTCCCGTCGAAGGCCCGCTCGCCGTGCGGCGTCTTCCAGGCGCGGTCCTCGCGCTCGAGCTCGACCTCGACGGGCAGCGTCAGGCTCTGGTCGCCCCAGGTCAGCACCGCCCGTCCGATCAGCGCGTAGCTGACCCGGACGTGCTGCACGTCGCGCTGGCCGGACCGCTCGACCAGCCGGTGGCGGGTCACCTTCAGCACCTCGTGCTTGGGCTGGCCGGCCTTGTCGGTCCCCACCTGGACCTTCTCCTCGGCCACGAACGGCTCGCGCTCCTGGTAGGTGTAGGCCTCCGAGGTCGTCCAGCGCTCCTCGCGGGGCGCGCAGCGGCGCAGCGTCAACCGCAGCGCGACCGGCAGCCCCGGGCCCCGAGGCAGGGCGTCGGCCAGCGCGCGCCCCTCGGCGGCGCAGGGGCCCTCGGCGGTCACCTGCCAGCTCAGGCGCGTGGCGGCCTCGACCTCGCGCCGCGTGGCCTCGAGCGCGGCGCCCGGGTCGGCGCCGAAGCGGGTGGCCAGTGACAGGTGCAGCAGCGCGGCCGCCGGGTGGGCCGAGGCGCGGTAGGCCAGGCTCAGGTGGTGGCGGGCGGCGGCCTCGGCGGCCTCGGCCAGGCGGCGCAGGACCGGGTGGTCGGCGGGGACGGCCGGAGCGTCCGGCGACCGGAAGGGCGAGGCGATGCGCTCGGCGCGGGCCAGCGCGCGCGCGTAGGCCGTCGGGTCGAGCAGGCGGGCGACCTCGGGCCACAGGGCCTCGGCCGCTTCGGTCATCGCGCTGAGGACCGCCGCCTCGGCGCGGGGGCTGGCCTGCCACGCGGCGACCTGCCGCCGCAGGCTGGCCAGCTCGGCCAGGGCGGCCTCGGCCTCGCCGCCGGCGACGCGGGCCCGGGCGTGGGTCAGGCGCTGCTCGACCAGGGCCTCGGCGGCGCGGGCCAGGCGCTCGCGCAGCGCGGCGCCGGCCTCGGAGCGTGGCGGCACCTCGCGATCGAGGGCGGCGCGGTAGTTCGACACGGCGTGATCCCAGCGGCCGGCGGCGGCGTGGGCGTCGGCGGCGCGGCCGTACCACGAGGCCTGGCAACCCAGGGCGGCCCAAGCGGCGAGGAGCACGGCGATCGGGGCGAGCGCGAGGCGTCGGTGCACGGCCGCGGAGGGTAGCCGGTCGCGGGGGGCGATGCACGCGCGGCGGCGCGTCCGGTCAGGCGAGGTGTGCGAACAGGATGGAGCAGATCCATGCGGCGGCGACGGCGCCGGCGACGTCGGCCGAGAGGCCGGCCACCAGGGCGTGGCGGACGCGGGTGACGCCGACCGCGCCGAAGTAGACGGCCAGCACGTAGAAGGTGGTCTCGGTCGAGCCGTTGAGCACGCCGACCAGGGTGCCGACGTAGGAGTCGGGGCCGTGGGTGTGGATGATCTCGGTCATCAGGCCGAAGGCGCCCGAGCCCGACAGGGGGCGGACGATGGCCATGGGGAGGGCCTCGGCGGGCATGCCGAGGGGCTCGGTGGCCAGGCCCAGGGTCGCGGTGAGGGCGTCCATGGCGCCGGAGGCGCGGAACATGCCGACGGCGACCAGCACCGCGACCAGGTAGGGGATGATGCGGACGGCGGTCTCGAAGCCCTCGCGGGCGCCGGCGACGAAGACCTCGTAGACCTTGACGCGGCGGGCGGCGCCGAAGAGGACCAGGGCGACGACCAGGACGGGGATGACCCAGTCGCCGGCGGTCTGGGTGAAGGCGCGCAGATCCTGGCCGGTCGGGTCGCCGCCGGGGAGCAGGGCCGACCAGACGGCGGGGACGGTGAGGGCGCCCAGGCCAAGGACCAGGAAGGCGCCCAGGGCGTAGTGGCCCCAGCCGCGCTCGGGGGTGGTGGGCAGGTCGAGGGCGGGGACGGGCGGCTCGGGCAGCGCCGCGGCGGGGGTGTCGGGCGCGGTGGCGGCGGCGCCGGGGTCGACGGGGGGCGGGGCGAAGGCGCGCAGGCGGGCCAGGGACTTGGCGACCAGCACGCCGACCACGGTCGCGCAGGCGGTGGCGAACAGGCTCGGGGCGACGATGGACCAGGGGTCGGCCGACCCGGCGGCGGCGCGGACCGAGACGACGCCGCTAGGCAGCAGGGCGAGGCCGCTCGTGTTGATCGCCAGGAACAGGACCATGGCGTTGGAGGCGACGCCGGGGGTCGGGTTGAGGCGGTTCAGCTCCTGCATCGCCTTGATGCCCAGCGGGGTCGCGGCGTTGCCGAGGCCCAGCATGTTGGCGGCGATGTTGAGGATCATCGCGCCCATGGCCGGGTGATCGGGCGGCACGTCCGGGAACAGGCGGACCATCACGGGGCGGATGGCGCGGGCCAGAAGCTTGAGCAGGCCCCCTTCCTCCGCGACCTTCATCAGGCCCAGGAACAGCGCCATGTAGCCGATGAGGCTCAGGGCCAGATCGACGGCGCCCCGGGCCGAGGTGAAGATGGCCTGCGACACGGCGCCCATGTCCCCGACCACCGCGGCGACCAGGAACGAGACGACGACGATGGCGGCGAAGACCTGGTTCACGGCCCGCACCCTACTCGATGGGCGCCCGCGGGCAACTTGCGCGGCCGATCGCCCCAGCGCCCGCGGGGTGGCGCCGGGCGGGGAATCGATTCCTGGCAACTCCACTCTTGCTCCCGCCGGGCCTTTCGCATACAAGGCCTCGGCTCGGAACGAAGCCAGAGGGAAGCAACGTGGCGAACACCAAGAACGTCGGCGATCGCAGCAAGCGCAAGGAACTCAAGCGCGAGCTCCGCAAGAAGCTCAAGGAGACCTTCGCGGGTCTCGGCAAGAAGGAAAAGCGCGAGTTCGGCAAGAGCGAGACCAAGGGTCTGCGCGCCTGGATCGCCGAAAAGAAGTCCTGATCCTGGTCGCGCGCGCCCAGCGCGTGACCGAGCGGGTCGAGGGAGAGCTCCGTGCGCATCCGTAAGGCTGTGATCCCTGCGGCGGGGCTCGGCACCCGCCTGCTCCCGGCCACCAAGGCCGTCCCCAAAGAGATGATGCCCATCGGGATCAAGCCGGCCATCCAGCTGATCGTCGAGGAGTGCGTCAACAGCGGGATCGAGACGGTCGTCCTGGTCAACGGGCGCTACAAGGGCGCGCTCGAGGACCACTTCGACGTGGCCTACGAGGTCGAGGACACGCTGCGCCAGAGCGGCAAGACCGAGCTGCTCGAGCGCATCGAGCCGCTCAGCCGCATGGTCGACCTCGTCAGCGTCCGCCAGAACCGCCCGCTCGGCCTGGGTCACGCGGTGCTGTGCGCGCGCCCCATCCTGGGTGACGACGAGCCGTTCGCCGTGCTGCTGCCCGACGACATCGTCGACGCCGAGCGGCCCGCGACGCGGCAGCTGGTCGACGTCTACGAAGAGACGGGCCTCGGCGCCATCGCGCTGGTCGAGGTCCCGCCGGGCAACGAGCACATGTACGGCATCATCACCGGCGATCCGGTGGCGGCCGGGCGCTTCCGCTGCTCGTCGATGGTCGAAAAACCCCGCCCCGGCACGGCGCCCAGCAACCTGGGCATCGTCGGCCGCTACGTCCTGCCGGGCGCCATCTTCCGCCACCTGGCCGAGACGAACCCCGGCCACGGCGGCGAGATCCAGCTGACCGACGCCCTCATCAAGCTGATGGAGACGCAAGGCCTGTACGGCCACGTCCTCGAGGGCACCCGCTTCGACACCGGCGAGTCGGCCGGCCTCATCGAGGCCAACATCGCCTACGCGATGAAGGACCCGGCCATCCGCGACCGCCTGCGCCGCTTCATGGCCCAGTACGTCGGCTGATCGCGCGGCACCGGCTCACCACACGCGCGTGAACTCCTCGACCCTCAGTCGAGCCCGCGCCAGCACCCGGTCCAGTCGCGCCAACGTGCGCGTCCGTTCGGCGTCGCCCGCAGAGTCCCCCGAGAGCACGGCGAGGCGGACTACTTCGGCCACCCCCGCGACCGGGAGTGGCTGCGCTGCCAGGGCGCGGAGCAGGCCTTCCCGACCCAGCCCGGCCGGAGCGATACGCAGAGCCGTGTCGACGGCCGCGGCTTCGGAATCGGGAGCGATGTCGCCTAGCCATCGCAAGTCGGAGTCGAGGTCGGATGGCGTACGCCACCCGGGCTCGTCGTCGCCAATGAGGGCCCATAGCCTCTCGATCCGATCCCGGGCGTCGCCCTCGTAGCGCTCCTCGCCACCTCCCTCGCGTTCGCCCAGGGCGAGGCCCACCACGAACTTCAGGGCCTGCAGCGCCTCGCGCTCCCGCTGGGATGGGCTGCCGTGCTCCAGCACGGCCCTCACGTACCGAAGCGCTTCGTCGAGTTTCCCTGCCCGGATGAGCAGGCGCGCCTGGAGCGCGAGTGGGACCTGCCCAACGCAAAGCTCGCTCTCCTCGATCCATGCGATTGTAGCGTCGGCACCTGTCGTGATCGCCATCAGCTCTGCAAGGGCTGCGCAGTCGCTGTCGTCGAGCGCGAGGGCCGTCGCTCGCTCGAGGAGCCGCCGCGCGCTCGCCCTACGACCGACGATCGCCTCCCGCTCCGCCCGGAGCCGCAGGATCCGAGCCAACTCACCCGCCAGCCACGGCTTGTCACCGCCGCGCACGATCTCCTCCTCGAGCGCCGTCTGGTAGAGCGCGGTGGGCCCGTCTGGCGCCACCTTGGCGTGCGTCGCGCGCCCCGTCCCCGGCAGGGGCCAGGGACTGCGCTCGCCACCGACCATCGACTGGCGCACCACCTCCCACCGCCCGCGCCAAGCCAGCGCCGCAAGCCCTTCGAAGTCGTCAGGCGCGACATCACCCAGCGCGTCGGTACCGGCTCCGAAGGCGTCCAGATCCTCTGCCAGCCCCGCGACAGCGGCGGCCGACCCGCAATGCGGTTCGTCAGCGAGCGCCTGCAGCCCTTCCGCAGCCAGGACCAGCGAGCAATGCTGTCTCTGCAGCCCGCCACGCTCGAGCGCGCGAGCCGCTTGCACGGTGCGCCCCACGGCCATGGCCGCTTCGATGTGTCGTCGCGCCGGCCTGGCCAGCTCGGCTTCCCACGCGGCGCGTTCGAGCAGCCCCGCGCGAAGCAGCCGGTCGATGTTCGAGCCACCCCCTTCGCCCGTGACCTGGCGCTGGCGCCAGTCCCCTGGCATCCCCCACGGCGGGAACTCGAGGATCACGAAATCCTCATCGGGCTTCAGCACCCACGCCAGGCCCAGCGCGCGCCGGCCGCCGTCCGGCGCCATGGCCGCCGCACCCCGTAGCGCCCGGCTCGCCGCGGAGGCGACCCACCTCATACGCCTCTCGGCCGCGTCACGGTGGCCTGGCAGCCTCGCAATCCAGCCCAGCTGCGCCAGGCTGGCCAATGCGAGCCGCTCGATCTCGGCGGCTCGCTCCGCGCTCGCGCCCTGTGGCGCCTCGGTCATCGCGTCGATCGCGTCCGACACGTCCGCCCCGTCGAGCAGCGCCCGCGGCACGCCCGCGTACGCCCCGCCCAGCACCGCCACGCCCAGCACCGCCCACAGGACCCACACGCGCCGCCTCCGGGGCCGCGGGAGCGGGGGCCCAGACGGACCCGCGTGCTCGGCCTCGCCGACGTCGGGCCGGTCCACCGCGTCGTGCTTCGGCAGGTCCAACGCGGTCATCGCTCATCCTCCTCGAACCCGGTCGCCGGCTGTCCGGCCAGGTACTTGCGCAGCCGCTTCGCCATCCCTTCGTCGTGGGGCACGGCTCGCAGCGCCCTCTGCTGCACCGCGAACGCCTGCCCCCGCGTCTCGGGTCTGCGACTCATCACCGCCGCCAGGGTGTCCAGGACGGCTCCGTCCGGTGTGGCCTTCGCGGCCGCCAGCGCCCACGCGAGCGCGCGATCCAGCTGCTCCGGCGTCGCCCTCGGGCACCTCACGACCGCCCACGCCAGGGTGTTCAGGTCCGACGCGCGTCGATGCACCGCGACCGCCTCGGCTTCGCGCGTCAGCAGGTCGCACTTGCCCGCCTCCGCGGCTGCTCCCAGCAGCTCGGGCGTGACCACACCGGACTCCAACGGCTCCGACGCCAGCCTGGCGACCAGCCGACGCACCACGTCCCGACGCTCCAGCTCGTCCGCGCGGACGATCAGCGCCGCCAGCGTCTCCTGCCGCTGTCGCCGCGTGCGCTCGGGGGCTCGGGTCAGCGCCAGCCACGCCGCCAAGGCGCCGCTGGGCTCCGGCGGGTCGAAGTCCTCGGCGCGCACGAGGTGCGTCATGGCGTCGAACAGCGCCTGCGCCGTTGAGGCCTCCTCGGCCTCGACGTGGGCGTTCGCCAGCTGGGCACCCACGACGAGGCGAGCCTCGTCCGTCAACGCGGCGAGCCGCTGCCGGGCATACCACGGCTGCCACTCGCCCAGGGCCTCGGCGAGACGGAGCGCGCTGTCGCGATCTCGCCGGCTCCCAGCCTCTTGCACCAGCAAGGCCAGTTCGACCCGCTTGGTCACGGCCGCTCCCGGAAGCTCGGCGCGGCGCACGGCGCCCTGATCGACCAGCGCCATCGTCAGCGGCTCGCCGATGGCCTCGCAAGCGATGAGTCGCGCCTTGGCCTCGGCGATGGCCACCTCGTCGCCCACTCGGACCAGCCCCTCCTCGAAGTCGGCGCGGGCCTCGGAGCTGGTCGCGCCGTCTCGCCATCGGCGCACGTGCGCGATGACAGCCGCGCGGTCACGGCACGCCGTGAGCCACTCCAGCAACTGGCGTCGCCACGGGGCGTCCAGGGTGACTGCCACGGCGTCCCACAGCGCGAGGCGCCGGGCTTCGGGATAGGCCGGCGACAGCTTCATGACCAGCTTGCCGTAGTCGGGCGCTTCGGCCGCCAACTCCAAGCTACGCGCCACGAGCGCGTCGCTCGCCCCCAACGGCGCCACCCGGGCGAGCGCATAGGACGCAGCCTTGGCGTGGTGCGAGTCGGCCGGCCCGTCCAACGCGCTCCTCAGGGATGCGGCCAGGCGGTCGTCCCCCAACCACCCGGCCAGCTCGGCCGCCGCCTGGACGTACCGCCACCAGCGATCCAGGTCGTCTTCGGTCGACAACGCCGCTGCGAGCGCTTCGGACGTCCCGCCGGGCCCCGGCGTATACCGGCCGAAGCGCCACTCCAGCCAGCGTTGGCTCGCCAGCGCCGCCGGGCCGCCCCCCTCGGCCAGCGGCGCGAGCGCGTCCAGACCGAACCACGGCTTCGTGTCCGGCTGCTCGACCTGCTCCTCCAGCGCCAACAACGCCGCCAACCGCGCGGCCGCCGGGGCCCGCGCCAGCCGCTCGAGCATCGGCGTATGGGAACGCCAGGACACCGCGCGCATCAAGGCACCGGCGCTGGTCGCGTCCAGCCCCGACACCTCGCGCTCGGCAAGCGCCAGGAGCTCTTCGTCGTAGGTGCGGCCCCACAAGGCGGTCAGATCGGCACCACGCACCCCGCCGATCTCCAGCACCATCGCGACGGCCTCGTCCCTCGGCGCCAGCGCCGCCAGCGCCCGCCCCGCCGCGAGCCGGACGTCGGCCTCTTCGGAGGCCAGCCCCTTCGCGAGGGCCTCGCGCGCCTCGGGCCAGGTCCCGGTCGCCCGCAGGCGCGCCAGCTGGCCGAACTCGCTATCCAGCCACGCCGGCCAGTCCTGGATGACGTCACCCGTGATGGTCGTCAAGGCCCGGCGCAGGCGCCTGGCGCGCTCAGGGTCGGCGCCGGGCAGCCCCGCGACCATCGCGTCGACCACCGACCAGCCCAGCTCGACCAGCGTGTCCTGGGCGCCCTGGGCGACCGCGACCTCCTCGTCGCCCAGCCGGCCGACGACCCGCCCCGCCAGCGGCTCCGGCACCGTCTCCCACAGCCCCAGCCCCCGTACGGCCGCCAGCCGCACCCTGGGGCTCTCGTCGGCCATCAGCAGCTCGAGCAGCGCGACCGCCCCGGCGTCCGTCCGCTCGCGCTCCAGCAGCGTCACCAGCAGCTCGCGCCGCCAGGGCTCGTCGGCGCCGACCACCCAGTCCCGCAGCGCCCGGCTCGCCTCCGGCTCCGGCCGCGCCGCCAACCCCCTGACCGCGGTCAGCCGCGTGACCTCGTCACTATCCTGCAGCGCGGCCACCAGCGCGCCCACGTCGCCCGCCTCCGCCGCCTCGAAGGCCTGCAGCCGCCGCACCGTCTCGGGCGGCTCGCAACCCCCGGCGCCCACCAGCAGCACGACACACGCGATGACTCCAACCCAGCCCCGACCCGATCCGATGACTCGCATCCAACCAAGCTAGACCTGCCCCTGCGCGGCTGTAAACCCGACCTCGCGGGTGCGACGCCCCGACCCACGCGTCACGGCGCGGTCGAGAACACCTCGCAGGCCGCCTCGGCCTGCTCGTGCGGCGGGAAGACCAGCAGCTTGGCGTCCTTGCTCGCCGGCGGCAGCTCCCAGCGCCAGGCGGGCTCGGCCGGCCATTGGCAGACGCCGTCTCCGCCCATGTCCACGAACCACGCCAGGGTGTAGGGCTCGCCCTTCGTCAGGAGATCCTGCCAGCCGGCCGCCCAGGCGCCGTCTTCGATGGTGACCGCCGTCTGCGCCGCGATGTCGCCGTCGGGCGCGACCACCGCGACGTGCATCAGCTTGCCCTCTTCGTTGGTGAACCCGGCGCCCTCCACCGTCAGGTCGTAAGGCCCGTCGTCGGGGGCCGGGGCCGCGAACGTGGCGCAGGCCGCGGCCGACGGCGGCGTCTGCCCCGAGAACACGAAGGCGACGTCTCCCATGACCTTGCCGGTCTCGAGGCGCCAGGCGACGTCGACACCCGGCTGGCAGACCAGATCCTCGTCGGGATCGACCAGCAGGTCGAGGAAGTACTTCTGCCCGCCCTTGAGCAACGCCGGCCAGGTCAGGGCGACCTCGCCGCCCGACACGGTCGCCGCGCCGGTCCCGAGCACCTCGCCGGTCGCGGCGAGCGTCAGGCGGAAGGCGATCTTCTGGCCCTCCCAGGCGTCGAGCGCTCCGCCGGTGAGCGTGGCGTCGACCCAGTCGGTCATCGGGTCGAAGACGGCGCACGCCAGGGGCTCGTAGGCCTCGGAGTGGGCGACCTGGGCGGAGACCGGCCCGGTGACCTCGCCGAGCGGATGCCGCCACACCGGGTCGACGTCCCAGTCGCACAGGTCGTCCCCATCGACGTCGAAGAAGTAGTCGACCTGGTAGCTCTTGCCCTCGGTCAGCACGCCCGGCCAGAAGTAGGTGAACCCGTCGCCGCTCAGCTCCATGCTACCGGTGGCCACCGGCGTGGCGTGACCCACCTCGACCACGGCCAGCTGGAGCGGCTGGCCGACCAGCGCGCCGAAGCCCGAGCCCTCGACGGTCAGCCCCACCTTGCCGCCGGGGCCGGCACCGCCGAACGCCTGGCAACCGGCGCCGTTCATCGGCACCTCCGCGTCGACCTCGAGCTCGACATCGCCGGTCGCCTCGACGGGCACCCACCAGACCGCGTCGGCGGGCGGCTCGTCGCAGGTCCCGCTGTCATCCACGTCGAAGTAGAACGCCAGGGCGTAGCCCTCGCCGGCCTCGAGCACCGAGTCCAGGCCGAACTGGAACTCGCCCGAGCCCAGCGGCAGCGCGCTCATCCCGCCCAGCAGCGACCCGCTCGCCTCGTGCACCAGCTCCGCGTGGAAGGCCGTGCCCGCGAAGGCCTCGAACCCCGTCCCGTGCACGCTGAGCGAGAACGGCCCCTCGACCGGCGGCAGCTCGGGCCCGGGATCCTCGCCGTCCGGCGTGGCGTCCAGCGGCCCATCGCCGTCGAGCGCGGCGTCCAGCGGCTCCTCACCATCGGGCTCGCCCTCGTCCGAGCCGACGTCCTCGAACAGGTCGGCCGTGGGCGGCGTGCCGTCGTCGCCACACCCGCCCCCCAGCGACCCGACCAGCCACAGCCCAGCGCACACCACCCAGCAGGCTCTCATCGACCCTCCGCCGTCCCTTCGCGTCCGGCGAGCCCGCCCGCCGGCCTTCGGCCACGCGGTCACGACCCCGTTTGGGGGAGCCCGGGCGAGGCCCGCGTCGTCTACCCGCCGGCCCCGTTGGATGCAATCTCCACGGTCGCCCCCGCGACCGCGGGCGGGGCTCACTCACCCCGTCCCCAGCGCGACAGAGCTGGCTTGACCGGGGCTGGCGGCCCGTCGATCATCGCGCGATGCGCTCACGCTTCGCTCGTCTGCTCTCCTTGCTCCTCGCGCTCTCCGGCTGCGCGTCCACCTCCGAGGTGCAGCCCAAGCAGGGCCTCCCGCCGGCCCCTCGGGCGGAGGAGGCCGCGGGGGTCCATCTGGCCTTCATCCTGCTCGACGCGCCGACGCTGCCCTCTGCGGATCGCGTTCAGGCGGCCTGGCGCCGCATCTCACCGGAGGCGGGTCCGCTGACCGTGGGCGCCCCGAAGCAGGAGGGGGCACTGGAGCTGAGGGCCTCCGGCGGCGGCGGGGTCGTCCTGGCGCTCATTCCGGCGCCCATCCCGGGAGGCGAAGCCGAAGCGGCGAGTCAGCGCTCCATCGCCTACCTCGCCGGAGCTTTCGAACCGAGCAGCCATCAGGCGCACCTCGTCGCGGCTGGCACCGCTGAGGATCGGTCTGCGCAGGCTTTGGCCCGCTTCACACGGCTGGTGGCGGCGGTCGCGGAGGCCAGCGAGGCCACCGCCGTCTATTGGGGGGAGGGGCAGGTGACGCACCCCCTCGCGTTCTTCGTGGAGGTGGCGCGCGAGCAGGCGGTCCCGGCTGTGCTCTGGAACGGCGTCAGCATCGCGCGGGATGGAGACCGGGTGAGTCTTCTGTCGCTGGGCATGGCGCAGCTCGGGCTCCGTGATCTGGAGATCACGGCCCCGGTGTCCCGCTCGGTCGAAGCGATGGAGTGGCTCTTCCACCTCCTTGGCTATGTCGCTGGTCGCGGTGAGGACATCCCAGACGGCGACACGGTGGGGCGCAGCGCAAACGAGCGCATCCGCGTGCAGCACCGGGTCCACCCCGTCGAGGCCGGATCGCAGGTGGTCCACATCGCCATGCCCTGAGGCGAGCGGCCCGGCCGCGCGAAGCTCCGGCTCACGGCCGGCGGCGCGGGAAGCTCGGCCTGGCGGGTTCGGCAGCGATGGGGTCGCCCGAGTCGCGCTCGCGGACGGCGGTGGCGAAGCCGGCCTCCTCGGCGCGCCGCTTGAACCACAGGCCCTTGGTGTCCATGGCGAGCCTCGGCGGGTGGAGCAGGGCGACCCCGGCACCCTGCGGCAGGCCGTGGGTGCAGGTTTTTTTTATCCCATCGTCGCCGACCAGCTCGCCGCCCGGGCGCCGCCCGTCGAAGCCCGTCGCGAGCAGCACGAACCCGACCTCCAGCGCGCCCAGGCTGGTCTGTAGCCGACAGCCGCGCTCGACGGCGGCCAGCTCGCGCATCAAGCTCCTCCGCGCCGACCCGGCCGACTGCTGCTCGGCCGACTGCCACATCGATCATTGCCACTGAGCCGCGGGTCTGCGCCCGCGCCCCTCGCGGCCACGGACAGGCCGCGAGCGCCGCCCTCGAAGGCGGGGCGCTCTGGCGGCGGCTTCCGCGCGTCCGGGCCGGATCGACGACGAGGGCGCCTCGAAGATCCGACCTCATGGGAGGCGCCCGTCGCGCTCACTCGACCGAGACCGCGCCAAACCTGGGCCTCGATGGGTTGACCGCACCGCACGACGGCCCCGAAAATGAAGCCCGGGGTGTGGCCGGGGGGTCGGCTCAATCCACTCGAAGGGGGGCGTGGTGCTCAGGTCGATGTGTAGGGTCTTGGCGGTGCTGCTCGTGCTCTTGGAAGGCGTCGCGGTGGCGCAGGATCTGGGCCCCGTCCATGTCACTGAGCTGGGCGCGACCTCCTTCCGCCTCGATGACGGGTTCGAGCAGGTCACGGGCGCCACCTTCGGGAAGGCGCTGGCGACGTACGGGGACCGCCTCATCGTGGGCAAGCCGCACTACAAGGCGGGGGGCGTCTACATCGTTGGCCAGGATGGCCAGCCGGAGCTCTTCCTTCCCGATCCCGAGCCCGATGGCAGAGCCCGCTTCGGCAGCGGCCTCGCCATCGGGGGCGGCGGGCTGCTCTACGTGACCGCACCACCCAACCGGATCGTCGTCTACGACCTCCATCAGCTGCTGATGCGATCGCCGGCCGGCGTGGTGGCGGACCATCCGGCGGTGCGGCCGATTCGTACCCTGGTCCACCCGGAGGTGGGCCCGTGGCTCCTCACGTCTCACGCGTCGTTGGTCACCGGCAGGAGCCACCGAGAGGTCGCGGGGACGAAGAACGCCGGCCAGGTCGTCGTGCTCGATCCCACCGGCCGAGAGCTGCGCAGCCTGGTCTCTCCGAACCCGACCGAGAAGGGGAGGTTCGGCGCCGCAGCGACCCGCCATGGGCGACACCTCTGGATAGGCGCGCCGGGCGAACATGATGGGCGAGGCGCGGTCTACGTCTTCGAGGAGCGAAGCGGGAAGCTGGTGAAGGAGATCCGCAGCCCCGACGCTCGCCTGAAGGCCTTCGGCCGCGACATCGCGGTCGCCGCGGGCAAGGTCGCCGTCGCCGCCGAGTTCGGAGTCTTCCTCTACGCGCCCGGCTCCTTCGAACGCGTCGACGCCATCGGCCCGCAGACCTATGACACGCGCAGGGCAGAGCCTCCGGGGACGGTGCCCTCCTATACGCCGCGGCGGTTCGCGACGGCCATCGACGGCAAGGGCGACCTGCTCGCCGTCGCCTCCGCCACGACGGCGTTCGTCTTCAACATCCGGACGATGAAGGTCATCGGCATCCACTATGTCGAGGAGTCGACCGTAAGCAGCAGACAGATCGCCCTGGGACGCACCCGTGTGTTCATGAGCAATCCGTACGCCCACCGGCTCGCTGGGGCCGTCTACTCGTTCCCGAGGGGCTGGAAGAGCCCGACGCGGCACGACCCGCGGAAGCTCGCGGCACCGCACGTCGTGGCGCCGCCACCCGGGCCGTGGGTGAGCGCGAAGCTGGTGGCGCAGCGCCCCCCGGCCATCCCGCCGCTCGAGCGGTGCACCGACGAGCAGCTCGGGCCCCACTGCGCCAAGGGGGACCTCGCCCGGTGCGTCGAGACGCTCGCGCGACTCGACGAGCGCGGGGAGGCGACCGTCCACGCGTGCCGTGCGCAGGAGGCCTGTCGGCGCGACTCGCTCGAGGGGTGCCGGGCCGTCGCCAAGCTGGCCGGGCGCCACCAGGGCAAGCTCATCCCCGACGACGCGTTGGCGCTCGCCGCCAACCGACGCGCTTGCGCGCTGGGAGGGACGACCGAGTGTTCGACCGCCCTCGTGACGCTGGACAGCCGTCCGGACTTGATCCCCGACGAGGCCGAACGCGACCAGGCGATGTGGGAGCTGAACCTGGCCACCTGCGTGAACGCGAAGAGCAGCTGCGGGGCGCTCGACCGCCTGTACGTCCTCGGCCAGCTCGACGAGACACGGATGGCGCAGGCCAAGAAGGCGCTGACGGCCTCCTGTAGCAACGGTGGCAAGCACGCGTGCGACAGCCTGGAAGCGCGAAAGCAGAGCGTCGCGCGTGAGGCGGCCTGCCGCAAGCGGGACGCGGCGGCGTGTCTGGCGATCGCCAAGACGTTCGGCAAAGACGACGCGCGGGTGCTCCCGCTCGTGAGGCAGGCTTGTCAGCACGGCGATTGCGCGAGCTGTCTCGACCTGGCCGCTCGGCAGGCCAAGTCCCCTGACGAACAGGCGGCAGCGTGGACGCGCAACCTCGAGCGCGACACCCGAACGTCCTGCGAGGCGACGTGCTTCAAGGGCGACGGGGAGGCCGCGGCCTCCGCCTGCCGATGGGTCAGCGAGGAGCGGTCCCGAAGCACCGACGCGCGGAGCGTTCGGGCGAGCGCCGAGGCGGACCTCCAACAGTGCGCCCATAGCCGCTGCGAGCCCGAGGCGCTCGCCGCAGCGCTCATGGCGCTGGTCGGTTCGAAGCGCGTGGTCCGCTGGGCGGAGGAGGCCGTCGAGGCGGCATGCGCGAAGGCCGACGAGCCGGTCTCGCCGTCGGAGCGGACCGAGGCCATGTGCCGGGACTTCCGGGCTCATCGGAAGGTGCTACCCGCCGCCAGCGCCGACTGCGCGCGCGGAAAGGCCAACCGCTGCGTGCAAGCCGGCCTGATGCTGGAGATGTGGAGCGCCGGAGCGGCCGGCGCGCACTATGCGACCGCGTGCAAGAAGGGCTCGGGCGTGGCTTGTGTGCACCTGGCGCGGATGGAGGCCCGGGTCGGCTCTACCGTCGACGTGGTGCCGCTGCTCGGCAAGGGCGAGGCCGCGTGCCAGCGCGGCGACGTCGAGGCGTGCGAGGCGGTGAGCGACATGGACGAGCGTGTCTATCGGAGGGCCGTGTGGGACTCGGGCAGCACGGCGCGCGAGGAGGCGATGTGGCGCAAGGTGCGCAAGGAGAGCCTGGTGAATCGCCGCGCGGCCCTGGAGCAGGTGGCGACGATCCATCGCGAGGCGTGTGACGCCGGACGAGGCGTGTCGTGCTCGCGCGCCGCACGGGCCGCCGACATGGTCTGGAGGGACTACGTCGCGGACAAGAAGGATCCCGACCGCGACGTGGCCGAGCGCAGGCACCTCGCCTCGCACGTGGCGATGCTCGCCAAGGGCTGTGAAGCCGCCGAGCCGGATCCCGAGGCGTGCGCGGAGATGGGCACCCGCCTCGAGCACGGGACGGGCGGCGGCGATCCGGACCTGCCGGGAGCCATGGCGGCGTACCTGCGGGCGTGTCAGCTCGGGGCCGCGCACAGCTGCCGGCATCTCCACGCGTCGCTCACCGACGGCCGCGTGCCGGCCGACCAGCGTGGCCGGGTCGAAGAAGGACTCCAAAAGGCGTGCGAGCGGGGCCGACCGGGAGCCTGCCGAAACTAGCCACCCTCCGGCCGTCGAAGGTCGGGGGACCTGGTCAGGGGCAGGGCGCGCGCACGTCGCGGCCGACGGCGGTGACGCGCGGGGTGGTCATCGCCGGGCGGTCCTTGCTGTTCAAGACGAAGCGGCGCTCGCGCAGCAGGCTGGCCAGGGCGTCGCGCAGGGGCAGGCTGCCGGACAGGACGCGGACGCGGTCGGGGTGGACGCGCGACAGGGCGGGGCCCCAGCCGTCGCCGCCCAGGGCGAGGAAGCTGCTGGTGACGACCCGGTAGGTGCGCTGGGGGTCGATGGGGCGGCCGTCCCACAGGCGCGCCTCGAGCAGGCGGTCGCGGTCGGCGCGGTCGACGTCGCCGTCGCCGTCGCGGTCGATGGTGGGGCAGCGGTCGCGCTCGCGGTCGTAGGTCAGCTGGAGGCCGGCGACCTGCACGACGCCGAAGGCGCCCGAGGTGCCGACGCGCAGCAGCTCGAGCAGGACGGCGCCGGTGATGTCCAGGTAGGCGGGCTGGTTCGAGAACGGCATCGCGTCGTACAGCGCGCCGTAGGTCAGCTCGCCCGCCGGGAGATCGGCGCGCAGGCCGCCGCTGTTGGTCAGGCAGATCTCGCGGTCGGGGTGCTGGGCCAGCATCATGTCGCACAGGAAGCTCCCCAGGGCCGAGCTCTGCGCCCAGTCGCGGGTCAGCGGCTCGATGAGGCGCGTACCCAGCGGCTCGGCCCGCAGCGCGGCGACCTCACCCTCGAGCGGGGCGAGCAGGTCGCCGACCGCGCGCGAGGTCGAGGTCTCGGCCGCGGCGGCGATGGGCGCCGGCGGGTGGATGGTCAGCGTCCGGCGCCCGTCCGGCTCGACGCGGACGTCCAGGCGCGAGACCAGCTGCCCGTAGGCGCCGCCCTGCAGGACCGGCACGCCGTAGACCCAGTGCGCGACCTGCTGGTGGGTGTGCCCGCCGAAGACGGCGTCGAACGAGCGGTCCGGCAGCGCCTTGACCAGCTGGAAGAGCGGCGAGGCCGGGTCGCAGGACGCGGTGTCGTGCGGGTCCGAGAGGTCCTCGCAGCGCCCGCCGACGTGGGCGAGCAGGAAGACGAAGTCGACCTTGTGCTCACGGCGCAGGCGGGCGGCCTCGGCGGCGGCGGCGGCGGCCGGGTCGGTGAAGTCCAGGCGCTGCCGGACGTGGGGGAAGGTGAGGGCCGGCGTGTCGGGGGTGGCGACGCCGACCAGGCCGAAGCGCAGGTCCCCGCGCTCGACGACGGCCGAGGGGGCCAGGTTGGGCCAGGCGGGCGGGGCGCCGGTGGCCTTGTCGGTGACGTTGGCGGCCAGGACCGGGAAGGTGGCCTCGGACAGGCGCGCCTCGAGGGCGCCGAAGGGGCGGTCGGTGCCGGTCTCGGCCGGGCCGATGGGGCCGTAGTCGAGCTCGTGGTTGCCCAGGGCCGCCGCGTCGTAACGCAGCAGGTTGAAGGCGGCGACGCCCGGGGCGCCCTCGCGGCGGTCGGCCAGCAGGGTGCCCGACCACATGTCGCCCGAGTCGATGAGCAGGACCGGGCCCTGGGCGCGCGCCTGGTCGACCAGGGCCGCCAGCTGGCGCAGGCCGCCGGGGCGGGCGTCGGGGGCGGGGGCGTCGCCCGAGTAGAAGCCGTGGACGTCGGTGGTGTGCAGGACCTGGACCTGGCGCAGGCCGGGGCCGCAGGCGGAGGCGAGCAGGGCGAGGACGGCGAGGGCGGCGAGGCGAGGGTTCAAGGGCGCGTGACCAACGTGAGGGTGAGGGCGAAGGCGGCGGCGGTGCCGGCGAGGCACAGGCCGAGGTTCAGGGCGACGTAGGTCAGGGCCGGGGCGACGAAGCCGCCGCGGGCGAGCAGGACGGTCTCGAGGGAGAAGGTCGAGAAGGTGGTGAAGGCGCCGCAGAAGCCGGTGGCCAGCAGGGCCTGCAGGGGCGCGTGGCCCAGGCGGCCGGCGGCGGCGAGGGCGGCGAGGGCGCCCAGGGCGAGGGAGCCGAGCACGTTGACCAGCAGCGTGGCCCAGGGCAGGCCGCCGTCGGGGCGGGGCGGCAGGGCCAGGGCGACGCCGTAGCGGGCGAGGGCGCCCAGGGCGCCTCCGAGGGCGACGGCCAGTAGGACTCGGGCGCTCACGGCTCCTCCGGTCAGCGGCCGGATGATGCCGAGCGCGCCCGGCGGTGTCGAGCGCCGAGGGGCGTCGGCGGGGCGCGGGTGGGGGCGCGGCGCCTCTGTGGTTGCCACGGCGGCGCGCGTGAGTACCATGCGCCCATCCTCGACCCGGGAGAACGCACGATGGCCAGCTTCAACGCCGAGAAGGAACTGCTCAAGGACCTCACCGGACGGCTCGAGACGCTACGGAGGCATCTTTGACGTCCCGGGCAAGCTGGCGAGGCTGAGCGAGCTGGAGATGCTGTTGAGCCAGCCCGACCTGTGGAACGATCAGGGGCGGGCGCAGCAGCTGATGAAGGAGCGCACCGGGCTTCAGGCGGACGTGGACCGCGTGAACGCCCTGGGCAAGGCGCTCGAGGACGCGGGCGTCCTCATCGAGCTGGGCGAGCTCGAGGACGACGCCTCGGTGACCGACGAGGTGCGCGAGTCGCTCTCGGGCGTCGAGGCGACGCTGGACCGGGCGGAATTCACCCGCATGCTCTCGGGCGAGCAGGACCACGCCGACGCCATCCTGACCATCAACGCGGGCGCGGGCGGCACCGACAGCCAGGACTGGGCCGAGATGCTGCTGCGCATGTACTCGCGCTTTTGCGAGCGGCAGGGCTGGGAGGTCGAGCTGGTCGACCGGCACGACGGCGAAGAGGCGGGCATCAAGTCGGCGTCGCTCACCATCAAGGGCGAGTACGCCTACGGGATGCTCAAGGCCGAGGCGGGCGTGCACCGCCTGGTCCGCATCTCGCCCTTCGACGCCAACGCGCGCCGGCAGACCGCCTTCGCGGCGGCCTTCGTCTACCCGGACATCGAGGACGACATCGACGTCGAGGTGAACGACAAGGATCTGCGCGTCGACACCTACCGCGCCTCGGGCGCGGGCGGGCAGCACATCAACAAGACCTCCAGCGCCATCCGCATCACCCACATCCCGACCGGCGTCGTGGTGACCTGCCAGGCCGAGCGCTCGCAGCACAAAAACCGCGACACCGCGATGAAGATGCTGCGCGCGCGCCTGTACGACCTCGAGGTCCAGGCCCGCAACGCCGAGAAGGACAAGATCGAGGCGAACAAGGCCGACATCGAGTTCGGCTCGCAGATCCGCAACTACGTCATGCACCCCTACCGGATGGTCAAAGACGTCCGCACGGCGCACGAGACGGCGCAGATCGACGCGGTCCTCGACGGCGACATCGAGGACTTCATCAAGGCCTACCTCATCGCCCAGCCCGGCAACGAGCAGGCCGCCAGCGCCTAGCTTCGCCCCAGCGGGCGCGGCGCTCGTCGCCCGGCCCGTGCTCTAGGGTGTCGTACGTCGCGCCACGGCCTCGAAGCGCTCCAGCGCCTCGAGGCCGACCGGCAGCTCGCGCCACATCCGCTCCAGGTCGACGCTGGCGTAGAGGGCACTCCGATGGGGGCCGCTAGCTTCTGCGGGCGCGCGAGCATCCGCGGGCGCCGCGAGCGGCGCCGATCCAACGAGCCCTCGCGAGCGAGGGCACTCCAACGGCTCGCCACCCGTTCACGCGCCAGCCGCGCTCGGGAATCCAGCACCTCCACCGCCGTCAGCCCATGCGGCAGCTCCTGAGCGTCCTGGAGTGCACCCGCTCGCGGGTGCTCGTTGGATCAGCGCCGCTGGCGGCGCTCGGGAATCCAGCACCTCCACCGCCGTCAGCCCATGCGGCAGCGCTTGGTTTGGGGTGCGAGCGACCCGGCCCACCCCCGTGAGGAGGGCCGCTTTGCCAAGTACCTCGACGGGCGCGTGGAGAAGTTGGCCACCTGACACCGAACAGCACGGCGAGCCGCAGCGCCGGCCCGGCCGCGAGGACCGGACCGGCGGCGCGCGTGATGTCGTCCAGGGTGGTCACACGGTCAGTATGACGACCGCGCAGACCTCGGGCGACGCGCGGCGTCAGCCGGCCAGCGAGAACGAGAAGCTGTGGGTGTGGGCGTTGACCAGCGTGGTCTCCTTGACCACGGTCTGGCCCGCCTCGATCTGGTCCAGCTCGGCCTCGGTCAGCTCGACGACGTGCGTGTGGCCCAGATCCAGCGTCGTCTCGCGCGAGAGGCCGGCGCTGGGCGAGTCGACGATCTCGGCCCCGGTCAGGGTCAGGTCGTGGGTGTGGCCCACGGCGACCGTCGACGTGAAGGTGATCTGGGCCGGGATGACGTCGTCGTCGACGTCGGCCACGTCGTTGGCGTCGGCGACATCGTCCGCGTCCGCCACGTCGTCGACCGCATCGGCCGCGTCGTCGTCGGCGTCGGCCACGTCATCGACCGCGTCGGCCACGTCGTCATCGACGTCCGCCACGTCATCGACCGCGTCGGCCACGTCCTCGACCACGTCGGCCACATCGCCGTCGATGACGTCGGGCACGTCCGCCACGTCGGTCACCGCGGTGTCCTGCGGCTTGACCTCGCCGTCATCGTCGTCGCAGGCCACGAACACGCGGCCCGCGGGCACCACCAGCATCACGCCGCCCAGCAGGCGGATGAATTGCCGTCTCTCCATTCCCATGGCACGGACTCCAGCAGGTTGTCGGGGGACCGCGCCATCCTCCGCCCCACCCCGGCGCCGCACAACCTAGCGTGCGCTTGCCGCGACCTGCCCGCGACGCCGGACCTCAGAGCCGTCCGTTGAGCACCAGCACGGCCACGATGCCGGCCGCCGCGATGCGCCACCAGGCGAAGACGCCCAGGCCCCGCCGCTCGAGCCAAGAGACCATCCAGCGCACGGCGATGACCGCCGACACCCACGCCGTCAGCAGCCCCACCAGCAGCGGCACGGCCCCATAGGCCTCGAGCATCGTGTCACCCTGCTGCAGCGCCTTGTAGGCCGTGGCCGCGCCCAGGGTGATGACCCCCAGCAAGAACGACAGCTCGACCGCGGCGATGAGCGACAGCCCGACCCCCAGCCCGCCCAGGATGGTCACCAGGCTCCGGCTGGTCCCGGGCCACATCGCCAGGCACTGCATGAACCCGACGAGCAGCGCCCCGCGCCAGGAGAGCGCCTCGAGCCCCAGCCCCTCGCGCCCCCCGGTCAACCGCTTGCGCAGCGCCAGCAGCAGCACGCCGCCGGCCGCCCAGGCCGCCACGATGGGCCACGGCCCGAACAGGTGCTCCTCGATCTTCTCGTCGAAGGCCAGCCCGAACACGGCCGCCGGCAAGAAGGCCAGCATCAGCAGCCCCCCCAGCCGCGCCCCCGCCGGGTCCTTGCCCAAGAATCCCAGCCCGATGCGCGCCACCCGCTGCCGGTACAGCCCCAGCACCGCCAGGATGGCGCCCGCCTGGATGGCGATGGCGAAGGCGTTGGCCGCCGGATCGCCGCCGATGCCCAGCAGGCCCTGCACGACCAGCAGGTGCCCGGTCGAGCTGACCGGCAGGTACTCGGTCAGCCCCTCGACGAGGCCCAGCACGACCGCTTCCCAGACTTCCATCGAGCGACTCCTGGCGGCTGGTGGCGCGAGCGGGTCCGCCGCCCACGCGACGGAACCGCTATAAGGTAGGCGCGCCGCGCCGCCAAGCTTCCCGCCCGGACGGTCAGTGCCCCGCGGTCGGCAGGGCGGCTCCCGGCTTGTCGTGGGTGCCGATCCGCTCGATGAGGCTCGCGCAGCGCGGGCTCAGGCCGACCAGCTCGACCTCGGCGCCGCGGGCGCGGAACTTCAGGACCGCGCGGTCGATGGCGGCCACCGCCGAGGCGTCCCAGACCGAGGCGTCGGTGACGTCGATGACCACGCGCTCGACCGCCTCCTTGAAGTCGAACGCGTCGCCGAAGTCCTCGGCCGACACGAAGAACAGCGCGCCGGTGACCGTGTAGGTGCGCGTGCGGCCGTCCTCGGACAGCGCCGACTCGACGATGAACAGCTTGGCGACCCGCCGGGCGAACAGCAGCGCGCTGAGCAGCACGCCGACCATGACACCCAGCGCCAGGTCGTGGGTCAGGACGACCGTCGCGACGGTCACGGCCATGATGAGGGTCTCGCTGAAGGGCAGCACGCGGATGGCGGCGAGCGACCTCCAGTCGAAGGTGCTGAACGAGACCATGAACATCACGGCGACCAGGGCGCCCATCGGGATGAGCGCGACCTGCTCGCCGAGGACCAGGATCATGAAGAGGAGGAAGACGCCGGCCAGGAAGGTCGACAGGCGCCCGCGGCCGCCCGACTGCACGTTGATGACCGACTGGCCGATCATCGCGCAGCCGGCCATGCCGCCGAAGAAGCCGGCGACGATGTTGCCGGCGCCCTGGCCGGCCGCCTCGGAGTGCTTGCAGCTGGGGGTGTCGGTCAGGTCGTCGACCACCTTGGCGGTCAGCAGCGACTCGATGAGGCCGACCATCGCCAGCGCGAGGGCGTAGGGGGCGATGATGCGGAAGGTCTCGAGGGTGAAGGGCACGGCCGGGATGTGGAACCAGGGCAGCGACTCGGGCAGGGCGCCCATGTCGCCGACGGTGCGCACGTCGAAGCCAGTCAGGACCGAGACGCCGGTCAGGACCACGATGGCGACCAGCGGCGAGGGGACCGCCTTCGTGAACCTGGGCAGGCCGTAGATGATGGCCAGGCCGGCGGCGACGAAGCCGTACATGGCCAGGCCGGCGCCCTCGAACTGAGGCAGCTGCGCCATGAAGATGAGGATGGCCAGCGCGTTGACGAAGCCGGTCATGACGGGCCGCGGCACGAACTTCATGTAGCGGCTGAGCCGGAACAGGCGAAAGACCAGCTGGAAGACGCCGGTCAGGACCGTGGCAGCGAACAGGTACTCGACGCCGTGCTGGGCGACGAGGGTGATCATCAGCAGCGCCATGGCGCCGGTGGCGGCCGAGATCATGCCGGTGCGGCCGCCGAAGACGGCCGTGGTCACGGCGATGATGAACGAGGCGTATAGGCCGACCTTGGGGTCGACGCCGGCGATGATCGAGAAGGCGATGGCCTCGGGGATGAGGGCCAGGGCGACCGTGACGGCGGCCAGCACGTCCCCACGGACGTTGCCGAGCCACTCCTCGCGCAGCCGCGCCCGGTCGGGGCGGGGAAAGCGCAAGGTGAGGTGTCGGCCGAGGGCTTGGGTGAACGATTGCAAAACCAGACTTCCGTAGAGCAAAAGAAGGCCGGGCCTCCGCTGGGGGGGCCTGACTGGTGAGTGGAGCAGCCGCCGTAGGCGCGTCGTCTCACAGGCCGTCGTCACGACGGGCCGAGACCGGTTGTCTGCGCGTGAGCTGCCCTGAACACCGGCGCGCAGAGAACCTGCCCGCCGCGAGGCGGCTTCTGACACGGCGCGTCAGAGGGCGCAAGCCAATAAAGCGGCGTCACCTTCCGTGCTTACGCGGGATCGGGGGCTCAGGCGGCGCCTGGGCTGGGTGGGTCATTTCGCCCGCGTCACACCGCCGCGGCGGACGTGCTACCCTCGCCAGCCCCGCCCATCCCCCCCGTCCGGAGCCCCCATGAGCCCCTCGAACCTGAAGATCCTGGCCTGGGAGGAGACCCCGCTCGGCGTGTTCTGCCTGAGGCAGCGGCGCCTGCTGAGCGACCCCGGGCGCGTGGTCACCGACATCACCGTCGACCACGAGCTGCTGATGACGGACCTGGTGACCGACTCCGAGGAGGCGCTGTCGGGCGGCGCCCTCGCGCGGCACCCTGGCCGCGACCTGCGCGTCCTGGTCGGCGGCCTGGGCCTGGGCCACACCGCCCACGCCGTCCTGGCCAGCGACCGCGTCGCCCAGCTGACCGTCGTCGAGTACGTGCCGCAGGTCGTCGACTGGCTGAGGTCCGGCCTCATCCCTCTGTCGGCCGCGCTGCTGGCCGACCCGCGCCTCGCCGTCGTCCAGGGCGACGTCTACGCTCGCCTCGCCCAGCCGCCCTCCACGATGCATGGGGACCGCTGGGACCTCGTCCTCATCGACGTCGACCACTCCCCCGACGAGCAGCTCTCGGGCGCCAACGCCCCCTTCTACACCGACGAAGGCCTCACCCGCGCCCGCGCCCACCTCGCCCCCGGCGGCCTGTTGGGCGTCTGGTCCCACGCCGCCAGCTCGCCCTTCGCCGACGCCCTCCGCCGCGTCTTCCCCGAGGTCACCCTCCACCCCGTGACCGCCCACGACCCCGCGGCCGACGAGACCCTGACCCACTGGCTCTTCTTCGCCCGCGCCTGACCCCACCGGCCCCGAGCTGGCGCCACCCCCGGCAGGTCGCCGCCTGGGACCGCCCGCTTCCAGGGACCGCCGGCTTCCAGCCGGCCCGGGCTCTGCCCCCACCCCCGGGCTTCCGCCGCCTGGCAGGCTTCCAGCCGGCCCGCGCTCACGACGCTCCCGGCGACCGGGCCTAGGAGCCTGTAGGGAATTGCACCGAGGCGCTCGGCTTGTGGGGCCGCCCGGCTAGCGAAGCGAGGCGTCAGCCGTGCTCGTGTGGCCCAGTAGA
>JAWLBL010000003.1:0-23559 GCA_041687695.1 Myxococcota bacterium
CAAGGCCGCCTCCGCCGGCATCAATACGACACCGGCTGGAAGCCGGCGGTCCCAGGGGAGGCGGTCCCAACTTCGTCCCGGTTCCGGGCCGGCTGGAAGCCGGCGGCCCCTGGAAGCCGGCGGTCTCAGGCCGCTTGGTCAGTCCGCCGCGGCCGGAGCGTCGGCCGACGCGCCGGGGTCGGGCTCGGCGTCCTCGGCGCCGCGGTCGGCGGCCTGCCCGGGATCGACGTCGTCGCCGGGCTGGTCGCCGGGGTCCATGGCCGGGTCGTCGGCGGTGGGCTCGGGGGCCGGGGTGGCGGCGACGGTGGCGTCGCGGGCCGCCTTCCAGGCGTCGTACTCGGTCAGCAGCCAGGCGGAGACCAGGTTGCCGACGACGCGGTGGCCCTTGCCGTTCAAGTGCGCGAGATCCCCGGCGATCCAGCCCTTGTTGCGGAAGTGGACGATGGCCTGGTCGCCGCCGCCCATGGCCTTGACGGTGTCGAAGAAGGCGCAGCCCTCGGCCGCGGCGGCCTTGCGCTGGGCGTCGTAGATCTTCTTCAGCGCCGGGTCGAGCTTCATCGCGCCACCCTCGCGGACCCCGTGGGCGATGGGGCCCATGACGAGGCAGGCGGCCTGGGGGGCGCCGCGCTTGAGGCGCGCGACCGTCTCGCGCAGCTCGCCCATGTGGACCTTGACCGTCAGGCCAGGGTCGACGCGCTCGTTGCCGCCGAAGTTGACCACCAGCAGGTTCGGCTTGCGGGCGGCGATCTGTCCCTCGAGGTGCTTGGCGTTGGCGTTCATCAGGCGCCGCGCGCGCAGACCCAGCACGCCCAGCGTGTCCAGCACGACGCCCGGCGCCTTGCGCTCGAGCACGACGCCGTACACCCGCACCGGGCCCTCGCCGGCCGCGCGCACGCGGACCTTCTTGGCGCCGGCGAGCGCCTGCCGCCACACGCGGTCGGTCACCTGCTCGCTGGCGGTGGACTCGGTGGCGGTCGCCGTGCCCGCGTCGTCGACGAAGACCTGCAGCCCGCCGGCCTTGGGCGACGCCTCATAGAAGACCTCGACCAGGTCGAAGCCCTCGCCCTGGGTCTCGAAGGTGCTGGAGGCGCCGCCGAAGCTGGTCGCCTGCACGCCGCCCAGGCCGTAGCGGCCCGTGTCCAGGTTGCCCTTGAGGATGTTCCAGGTCTTCCAGCCCGAGCGCACCAGGCGCACGCCCTGCCGCAGGTAGCCGTCGAAGGCGGGCGCGGCCAGGATGAAGCCGGGGCCGCCGTCGCCGAAGCGCTCGGCCAGCCGGGCGCGCACCTGCCCGGTGTAGCCGTCCGAGACGATGGCGCTGTCGCCCCACCAGAGGATGCGCGCCTTGCTGCCGGCCTCGCCGGCCTCGGCGCGGGCGAGGGACTCGAAGAACGGGGACAGCGGGTGGGTCGCGGGCGCCGCGTCGCCAGCGTGGACGGGCGCCGAGAGGGCGAGGGTCGCGGCCAGCGTGGCGCACAGGGTTGGGATCATCCGCATGGATCACCTCGCGCCGGGGCGGGGGCCGCGGCGCCGAAGAACGTCCGAAGTCGGCGTCGACAAAGGTGCGAAGCCATACCCGAGCGGCCGCGAGCCGTAAAGAAGCGCGTGTTCCCCGATCCCTGCGCCGCGCACGTTGCGGCGGGGAAGGGCTTGGGCTACGCTGTGGTCCGTCTCGGGGGTCGCACGCAAGGCTCGAGGTCGGTCCGGGAGGAGCTCAGATGGACATGGGCGGACTGGGCGGTGGCAGCCGTCGTATCTACGGCGTCGTCATCGGCATCGTCACGGACAACAAGCACCCTGACGGCGAGTACCGGGTGAAGGTGAAGTTCCCCTGGATCCGCTCGACGGACGCCGGGGACGACGAGGACTTCGTCAGCTCCTGGGCCCGGATCACGACGCCCATGGCCGGGCTCGGACGCGGCGTCTGGCTGCTGCCCGAGGTCGACGACGAGGTGCTCGTGATGTTCGAGCACGGCGACGTGCGGCGGCCCTTCGTCGTCGGGTCGCTGTGGAACGGCAAGGACGTGCCGCCGGTGGGCGAGAAGGCCCCGGCGAACACGACCGACCCGCTCGGGGTCGACCTCGAGCTGGGCGAGGTCTGCAAGGACAACAAGGAGCACGACGGCAAGAACCCGAACCGGTTCATCCACACCCGGTCGGGCCACTCGCTGATCTTCGACGACGGGGCTGAGGACTCGGACGGCAAGGTCGTCATCAAGACGAAGACCGGCCACACGATCGTGCTCAACGACAAGGGCGGCAACGAGAGCATCGCCATCTACGGCGGCAAGGGCGAGGAGTACCTGTACCTCGACGAAGCCAACAAGAAGATCATCTTCGAGACGAAGAACGGCGACATCGACATCTTCTGCAAGAACGGCACGCTGAACATCGAGGCCAAGGAGATCACGACCAAGGCCTCGACGACCGCCACCCACGAGGCGACCGACAAGATGACCCACAAGTCCAAGGAGGTCGTCGTCAAGGGTGACAGCAAGATCGACATGGACGGCGGCAAGATCGAGCTCAACTGAGCCGCTTCCCAGTCCATCCGGCACCGCGGGGCCGGCGCTCTCGTCCGAGGCGCCGGCCCCGTCGTTTTTCGTGGCGCCGCGCGCCCGGCTGAACCGTAAGTTGTCCGTGTCGTTTCGGTCTGTTACACCCCGGCGGCTCGCAGTGACGGTCGGCGCCCGCGCCCATGACTGATCACCACGAGCGAGCGCGGCAACCCAAAGGGTCGCGCACAAGACACCAGCCGGAGCACACGTGACGCAGCCGAAGGTCGCACTCATCACGGGGATCACGGGGCAGGACGGCTCGTACCTGGCCGAGCTGCTGCTCGACAAGGGCTACGAGGTCCACGGTCTGGTCCGCCGGTCGAGCTCGTTCAACACGCAGCGCATCGACCACATCTACCAGGACCCGCACGTGCCGCTGCGGCGCCTGCACCTGCACTACGGCGATCTGACCGACGCGTCGAACCTGTCGCGGCTCATCGAGCGGGTGCGGCCCGACGAGATCTACAACCTGGCCGCGCAGAGCCACGTCAAGGTCAGCTTCGAGGTGCCCGAGTACACGGCGCAGGTCGACGGCCTCGGCACGCTGCGCCTGTTGGACGCCATCAAGGAGTCGGGCGCGCGCATCCGCTTCTACCAGGCGTCGACCAGCGAGCTGTACGGCAAGGTGGTCGAGACGCCCCAGCGCGAGACGACGCCCTTCTACCCGCGCAGCCCCTACGCGGTGGCCAAGCTGTACGCCTTCTGGCTGGTCGTGAACTACCGCGAGGCCTACGGGCTGCACGCCTCGAACGGCATCCTGTTCAACCACGAGAGCCCGCGGCGCGGGATGACCTTCGTCACGCGCAAGGTCACGCGGGCGGTCGGGCGCATCCAGCAGGGGCTGCAGGACCGGCTGTACCTGGGCAACCTGGACGCGCGGCGCGACTGGGGCTACGCGCCCGAGTACGTCGAGGCGATGTGGCGGATGCTGCAGCAGGACACGCCCGACGACTTCGTCATCGCGACCGGCGAGACCCGGTCGGTGCGCGAGTTCGCGACGCTGGCCTTCGCGCGGGCGGGCATGCCGCTGCGCTGGGAGGGGCATGGCGTCGAGGAGCGCGGGGTCTGCGAGGCCGACGGGCGGGTGCTGGTCGAGATCGACCCGGCCTACTTCCGGCCGACCGAGGTCGACCTGCTGCTGGGTGACCCGACCAAGGCGCGCGAGCAGCTGGGGTGGGCGCCCACGGTGCGCTTCGAGGAGCTGGTCCAGATCATGACCGACCACGACATCGCGCAGGCCAAGCGCGAGGCGGCCCTGCGTGAGGCCGGCTTCCAGGTGCGGGAGGACGGCTGATGGGCGCGCCGATGGATCTGTCCAACAAGCGCGTCGTCGTCACCGGCGGCGCGGGGTTCCTGGGCTCGTTCGTACTCGAGGGGCTCGAGCGTCGCGGCGCCGAGCACGTGTTCGTCCCGCGCAGCGCCCAGTACGATCTGCGCGATCGCGCGGCCATCGACCGCCTGTGGGCCGACGCGCGCCCCGACGTGGTCATCCACCTGGCGGCGGTGGTCGGCGGCATCGGCGCCAACCGCGACAATCCGGGCCGCTTCTTCTACGAGAACATGGTGATGGGCCTCGAGCTCATCGAGGCGGCGCGCCGGCACGGGCTCGAGAAGTTCGTGACCATCGGCACCATCTGCGCCTACCCCAAGTTCACGCCGGTGCCGTTCAGGGAGGACGACCTCTGGAACGGCTACCCCGAGGAGACGAACGCCCCCTACGGCGTCGCCAAGAAGGCCCTGCTGGTGCAGGGGCAGGCGTACCGCCAGCAGTACGGGATGAACGTCGTCTATCTCTTGCCGGTGAACCTGTACGGGCCGCGCGACAACTTCGATCTCCACAGCTCGCACGTCATCCCGGCGCTCATCCGCAAGTGCGTCGAGGCGCGCGAGGCGGGCGCGCCGGCCATCGAGGTCTGGGGCGACGGGTCGCCCTCGCGCGAGTTCATCCACGCGCGCGACGCGGCCGAGGGCATCCTGCTGGCGACCGAGCGCTATGACGACGCCGACCCGGTGAACCTGGGGACGGGCACCGAGATCACCATCCGGGATCTGGTCGAGACCATCCGGCGGCTGACCGGCTACCAGGGCGATCTGGTCTGGCGCACCGAGATGCCCAACGGGCAGCCGCGGCGCTGCCTGGACACGACGCGGGCGCGCGAGCGGTTCGGCTTCGTCGCCCAGACCTCGCTCGAGGAGGGCCTCGCCGAGACGGTCGCCTGGTACGAGGCCGCGCGCCGGTCGGGAGACGCCTGATGAGCGGTCAGAGCCCCGCGCCCCGGCCCCTGGCCGTCGTCCCCGTCGCCGCGCCCCCGCCGGGGCCCCCGTCGCCGCCCGGAGGCGCCGAGCGCGAGTCCATGTTCGGGCAGCTCGCCAGCTACCTGGGCGTCGTCTTTCGCCACAAGTGGCTGGTGCTGGCGGCGGTCGTCCTGGGCACCGGCGCCGGTTACGCGTGGCTGCAGGAGCAGGTCCCCGTCTACAAGGCGACCTCGCGCCTGATGATCGATCTGTCGGCCCCGAAGATCTTGAACGACGTCAGCGAGGTCGTCGAGCTGGGCACGCCGCGCACCTACGGCGGCCACCTGATGTACTTCGAGAGCCAGTACGAGATCATCCGCAGCCGCGACGTGGCGGAGAAGGTGCTGGACCGGCTGGGGCTGTGGCAGGACGAGCGCCTGCTGGGGCTGAGCGAGCGGTCGGATCTGACCGAAGAGGCGCGGCAGAAGCTGCTGGCCGAGGCGGACATGCCGTCGGTGCTGGCCAAGCGCATCCAGGTCGAGCCGCTCAAGAAGTCGATGCTGGTCGACGTCGGCTTCGAGGATCCCGATCCCGAGCTGGCGCTGAAGATCGTCAACGCGGTGGCCGAGGCCTACCGCGAGCAGAACGTCGAGCAGAAAAAGCGCGTGGTCGGCGACGCGACGGGTGAGCTCGAGCGCCTGCGCACCGTGTGGGGCGAGCGCCTGGCCGAGGCCGAGGCCGCCGTGCGCGCCTTCGAGGTGCAGCACAGCGTCGGGACCATCCCAAACACCAAGAAGGCCATCGAGGAGCGGCTGGCTTCGCTGTCGGCGCAGCTGACCGAGGCGCGCGTGAACGGCATCAAGGTGCAGGCCAAGGCCAACGCGCTGGCGCGCTACACGCGGGTCAAGGACATCGACGCCATCACGGCGCCCGAGATCCTGAGCGACGACGTGTTCCGCAAGGCCAAGCAGCAGATCGACGAGCTGGAGGCCAAGCTCGAGGGCCTGCGGGTCAAGTACCTCGAGAAGCACCCCGAGATCCTGACGCTGGAGAAGCAGGCCGACTGGCTGCGCAAGAGCGTCAAGCGCGAGGTGCAGAACCGGGCGCGCAGCGCGCAGCAGGAGCTGACGGAGCTGCAGGCCGTGGAGAAGGGCCTGGAGGTCGAGCTGGCCGCCGCCAAGGAGGAGGAGCGGCGGGTCGCGGACATCGAGCGTGACTACGCGCGGCTGGTCGAGGTCGCGACGCAGCACAAGGCGCAGCACGAGAGCATCAACAAGCGCTTCATCGAGACGACCCTGTCGGCGCAGGTCGAGACCAACAACATCCGCGTGCTCGAGCCGGCCGTCACCGCCATCAAGGTGCGGCCGCGGCCGGTGTCGGTGCTGGTCGGGGCGGCCTTCGCGGCGCTGCTGGTCGGCCTGCTGCTGGCCTTCGTGGTCGAGTTCGCCGACGCCAGCGTCAAGGACTGGGCGGACCTCGAGGAGCGCTTCCACCAGAAGGTGCTGGGCGTGCTGCCGGCCATCAGCCGCGAGGGGCTCAAGCGGCGCGAGCTGACGCCCGAGGAGCTGCGCAAGCGCGACTTCCACATCCGCGACAACCCGACCAGCCACGCCGCCGAGGCCATCCGCACCCTGCGCACGAACCTGCTGTTCATGGCGACGACCAGCCCGGTCAAGTCGCTGCTGCTGACCAGCGCCGACACCAGCGAGGGCAAGAGCACCGTGTCCATCGGGCTCGCCGTCAGCATGGCCGCCAGCGGCAGCAAGGTCCTGCTGGTCGAGGCCGACATGCGGCGCCCGCGCCTGGCCAAGTCGTTCCAGGTCGACCGCGACCGGGGCCTGACCACCTGGCTGATGGGCTCGGACGACCCGACCGACCACGTCCAGCCGTCGGGCGTCGACAACCTGGATCTCCTGGTGTGCGGCCCGATGCCGCCCAACCCCGCCGAGCTGCTGCACACCGAGCGCTTCCGCGAGGTGCACGCCGCGATGCGGGCGCGCTACGACTTCATCATCTTCGACTCGCCGCCGGTGCTGGCCGTCGCCGACCCGCTGGTCCTGGCCAGCCAGATCGACGGCTGCCTGGTCGTGGTCCGCGCCGGGCGCACCTCGCGCCACGCGCTGCGGGCGACGCTGCGGCAGCTGGGCACGGTGAACGCGCGCATGCTGGGCGTCGTGCTCAACCACCGCGAGAAGCGCCAGGCCGGCTACCGGGACGGCTACTCGTCGTACGGTTACGGCTACCGCTACGCTAGCACCCCCTACGCCGCCGACCCGGCGACGGGGACCAAGGGCGACTCCTGAGCGGTCGCGGAGGGGGGAGCGTGGCGAGTCGACTGAGGGGCTGGCTGGGGGGCCTCGAGCAGGCCCCCGCGTTCGTGACGCTGGCCGTCGTGCTCGTCGCGCCGCAGCTCATCGGCGGCGTGCCGCTGGCGGCGCGGATCGTGTTGGCGGCGCTGGCGCTGCTGGCGCTGGGCGGGCTGCTGGCCACGCGGACGGCGCGCACGCAGCCGCTGCGGTTCGGCACGCTGGGCCTGGTGCTGGCGGGGCTGACCCTGTGGACCTTCGCGCAGTGGGTGCCGCTGCCGGCGGGGCTGTCGCAGGCCCTGGCGCCCGCCACCGCGGCGGCGCGCGCGGCGACCGAGCAGGCCTGGGGCGCGGCCGAGGGGCCGGCCTGGACGGCGCTGTCGCTGGACCCGGCGCGCACCGGGGCGCAGGTCGTGACCCTGATTGGTCTGTTGGCCGTGTTCCTGCTGGTCGCCAACGCGCGGCCCAGCCCGGGAGACATCCCGCGGCGGGTCGCCTTCGCCATCGAGCTGTCGGCGCTGGCCCTGGTCGCGGCCGGGGTGCTGCACGAGGCGCTGGGGATGCGGACGGTCTTCGGCGTCTACGAGCCGACACGGGCGGCGGCCGGGCTGACGCCGCTGATGACGCCGATCCTGAACCCGAACCACGCGGCGGCGCTGTGCCTGCTGGGGCTGGCGGCGTCGGTGGGGCTGGCGCTGGACGCGGGGGCGGGGATCCGGCGGCGGCTGCACGTGCTGGCCAGCGCGGCGCTGCTGGCGGCCATCGCCGTGACCGGGTCGCGGGCGAACCTGGTGCTGGCGCCGGTGCTGGTGGTCGGCTTGGCGTTCCTGGCGCTGCGGCGCGAGGAGGACGAGCGCGTGCGCCGGGGCGGCTGGGCGCTGACCGGCGGCGTGGTCGTCGGGGCCGGGGCGCTGATCGCGGTGGGCCTGTGGAAGGGCTGGATCGCCTGGCCGGGCGCCGAGGGCGGCTGGGGCGAGCTCTTCGCCGGGCTGGATCTCGACAAGCGCTGGCGGGTCGGGCTGGCGGTGGCCGAGCAGCAACCCTGGGTGGGCGTCGGCGCGGGGGCCTTCGTCGCGGCGGCCGCCGGGGTGATGGGGCGCTGGGAGGGCGGCCTGGTCGACCACGCGCACAACGGCCTCTTGCAGGCGGCGGCCGACTGGGGCCTTCCGGTCGCGGCGGCGGCGCTGCTGGTGGGCGGGGCGGCGTTCGTGTCGTCGCTGTGGCTGGTGCGCAAAGAGGTGGTGCCGCTGGCGCTGGGGCTGGGCCTGGGGGCGCTGCTGCTGCAGAACCTGGTCGACTTCTCGCTGTGGATCCCCGGGGTGGGGTTCGCGGCGGCGGCGGCGGCCGGGGCGGTGACCCAGGCGGCGATGCAGCGGTCGCCGCGGCGCGGGCTGAGAAAGCGCCTGGTGCGCACGGGCAAGACCGGACAGCGGGCGCTGGTCGTCGCCGCCCTGGTCGGGGCGGCGGTGGTCGCGGGGCACCACGCCTGGGCCGAGGACCCGGCGCGCTGGCAGCGGGACATGCGGCAGGCGCTGGCCGAGGGAAAGCCGGGGTCGATCGAGCTCGACCGGCTGCTGGCCGAGCACCCCAGCGACTTCTACCTGATCCGGCTGGGCGCCAGCGTGGCGCGGATGGGCGGTCGGGCGGAGGCGGGGCGGCGGCTGGCGGACCGGGCGCTGGCGCTGGCGCCCAGCAACGAAGGGGCGCTGCGCACGCGGGCCGAGATCGCCCTGGGCGAGGGCGACGTGCCGACGGCGCTGACGTGCCTGGGCGGGATGTTCGCCGAGAGCGCGTGGGGGCGGCGGGTCGCCAGCGAGTTGGTGCTCAAGCACGGTCGGCTGCCGGGGCTGCACGAGGGCTGGTTCGGCGGGGCGCCCGAGCGCGTCGTCGTGGCGGCGCGGCGGCTCGAGGGCAACGGCCGACGGCCCGCGGCGCGCGCGCTGCTCGCGTGGGGGACCGAGCGCTTCCCGGACGATCTCGCGCTGCACGAGGCCCGGGTGCAGGCGCTTCTGGCGGGGCCGCCGGCGCGCGAGGTGTTGGACAAGCTGTCGCTGGCGCTCTTGACCAAGGGCAGCGACGAGACGCGGGGCGAGGAAGGGCTGCGCTGGCAGCGGCTGGGTTACCTGGTGCAGGGCCACGTGCTGGCGAGCGAGCAGCGCCCGGCCGAGGCGCGGCACATGTTCCAGGCGGCGGCGCGGCTGGACGTCCTCGCGGCCGGCGAGCCGCTGGTCATGGAGGCGCGGATGCTGCTCGAGACCGGCGACGGCGAGGCCTTGGAGCGGGTGCTGGGGCAGGTCGACGTCGCGACACGCGACGCCGGGGCGCTGCGGGCCGACTACCACCGGCTGCGCAGCCAGCAGGCCGAGCAGCGCGGCGACCTGCGCGGCGCCATCCGCGAGTTGAACCGCGCCATGGTCTTCGTCAAGGACGACGCCGCCGACGCGCGACGCCTGGCCAAGCTGTACGACCAGGCCGGCGACCGCCGCGCCGCGGCCAACACCCGCGCGCGGCTCGAGACGCCCTAGGTCGCTGGAAGCCGGCGCTCCCAGAGGGGGCGGTCGCTGGGGATCGAGGAGGTTCCGGCCGGCTGGAAGAGGGTGTCGCAACAGCCCAACCGGAGTGCTCCACCTTGGTGGAGCCCCCATCCGGCGCAGCTTGCTGCGCCGGGTTTGGCGGCCAGATCCCGGCGGCAAGCCGCCGGGGCCGGGGCTCCGGCAAGCCGGAGCACTCCAAGGCCGCCTCCGCCGGCATCAATACGACGACACCCTCTGGAAGCCGGCGGTCCCAGGGGGCTGACCGAAAGGAGCGACGTTCTGGAGTGCCCGCGCTCGCGCGGGCTCGCTGGTTGGTAAAGCTCGCGGCGCCCGGCATCGCGGCGATCCGGCCGGCTGGAAGCCGGCGATCCCAGTCGGCGGTCGCCGGGTTCTTTGGCGGCCCGGCCGGCTGGAAGCCGACGATCCCAGGGGGTGGTCGCCGGGTTGGTGGCCGGCTGGGTTGGCGGGAGAAGCGTGTCGTTTCGTTCCGCCGCCGCAGGCGGCTGTGGACCGCGCAGGCCATGCCTGCGCTGTGCGATGGTCGCTCCGTCCCTGAACGCGCGGTCCATGGCGGCGGCGTGGTCGGCATCCTCCGGAGGGTGGCTGGACCCATCGCGGGGGATGGTCGGCATCCTCCTGAGAGGGGCTGGACCCATCGCGGGGGATGGTCGGCATCCTTCGGAGGGGGTCTGGACCCTCAGAAGTGAATGGGTCGAGGCTCTTGGAGGGGTCTGCACCCCTAGAATTGAATAACTCTCAGCGCTGCGGAGGGGGTTGGACCCCGAAAAGTGAATGGCTCGAAGCTCCGCGAGGGGGCTGGACCCCTAAAGGTGCATAGGTCGCATCTCCGCGAGGGGGTCTGGACCCCTCCGCGGGGAGGGTGACCAGCTCCGCGAGGGGGTGGGACCCGTCGGTCCGGGCCCGAACCCGTGGCTCCGGTCGGTCAGGCCGGCCTCGTCGGCCTCGTGCGCGCGCTGCGGCGCTCGATCCAGATGAGCAGGGCCAGGATGAGGACCGGATAGTGGAAGCCGGGCCAGATGCCGCGGAAGCCCAGGAAGAGCCAGATGGCGGTGGCGGCGGCCCACATGAGCTGCATGGGCGAGGCGGTCCCGCGGGTCCACAGGCGGTCGGTGAAGGCGGTCACGGCGCCGTAGAAGAAGCCGACGATGAAGATGCCCCACCAGCCCCAGCTCATGTGGTACTGGCCGACGATGGAGGGCATCGAGCTCGAGCCCGCGTCCATGTACTCGTCGTAGCCGCGGCGGCCGAAGCTGTATTGGCGCATCAGCTCGGGGTAGGGCTTGTTCGGCCAGATGGAGCGCGGGATGGGGTTGGCGATGAAGAGCCAGGTGGTCCACTCGCGCACGTAGTCGATGCGGTCGGGGACCAGGCTGACGGCGATGGCCGTCTCGATGAAGAAGTCGTTGTCCTCCATCGTGTACTCGGTCTGGCTCTCGATGACCTCGGTCGAGATGCCCTGGTCGCGGAAGGCCAGCTGCAGCTGCGCCGTCCACAGCACGGCCGTGACGACGACCGGGCCGATGAGCAGCCAGCGCAGGGCCTTGCCGGTCGCGAGCTGCTCGTGGAGCGACACCAGGATGGGCGGCACGACGATCAAGGCCGTCCACGAGCGCGTGCCCGAGTCGAAGTAGGTGATGAGGAAGCAGAAGGCGAAGAGCGCGCCCCAGCGGAGGCGACGGAAGCGGACGGCGCGCAGGGCCTCGGTGAAGGCGAGGGCGCCGGCGGTCACCAGGGCGGCGCGGCCGATGACGTTGATGGGCTTGGAGGTGAAGGCGGCGTGGATCCAGGCCTTCTCGGTGGCCGAGCGCGAGCCCAGGATGCCGTCGAGGACGCCCTGCAGGTTCTCGCCGTAGATGGCGAAGGGGAGCAGCCCCACGGCCACCAGGGCGGCGACCACGACCGCCAGGCGGCTGGACGACAGCCCGCGCTCGGGGGCGCCGGGCGGGGCGTCGGGGCGCGGGACGCGCGGCGCGAGCACGAGGTAGGTGACCAGCGACAGGCCCATGAAGGCGACGATGCGCAGGAGGGCGCCTCGCACGTCGCCGTCGGTGAGGGCGTAGTCGACGCGGTCCTCGAAGGTGACGTCGGGATCGAGGGCCGTGCGCGCGCCGGGGATGGCGAACCAGAAGAGCTGGCCGGCGATGAGGACCATCAGGCCGATGCGGCGCGAGCGCTCGAGGCCCAGGCCGATGCCCGCGGCGATGGCGATGGTGACGGCCGCGAAGGCGACCACCAGCCAGTCGGTGAGCGTGCGCTCGGGGGCCGCGTTGAGGGCGCCGACCAGGTACACACCCAACACCGCCACCACGATGGTCACGAGGACCAGCAGTAGCCGCAGGGCGCCCTGCGAGTCGGCGTGGGTCGACGCGCGCATCAGGCGCTGGCCTTCAGGCCCTCGGCGGGCGCGTCGGCGATCCCCAGCGCCTGTCGGCTGAGGCGGGCGACGATGCGGGCGCCCTCGCGGGCGTCGTAGGCCTGGGCGGCGGCGGCGGCCGCGCGGCCCAGCTCGGGCAGCTGGTCGCGGGCCTGGACGAAGCCGGCCAGCGCGTCGGCGAGCGCGTCCGGGTCGCCGGCCACGGGGGTCTTCAGGAAGGGGTGGCCCGACCCCAGATCGACGGCGCTGCCCATCTCGTCGGAGGCGATGACCGACAGCCCGGCGGCCATCGCCTCGTGCACGACGATGCCCCAGCCGTCATAGCGCGAGGGGACCACGAACACGTCGTGGGCGCGCATGGCGTCCGGGACCTCGTCGGCCTCGAGGAAGCCGAGGTCGCGCACGGGCACGGGCAGCTTGGCGAGCACGTCGGCGGTCAGGTGGCCCATCGGGCCCTTGCCGGCGACCGAGACCTCCCAGCCGTCGGTGAGGCCGCGCTGGGCCAGGCGCTGGGCGGCGTCGCAGAAGACGTCGAAGCCCTTTCGGTAGCTGAGGCTGCCCGCGAACAGCAAGCGCACCCGGCCTTCGGGCGCGTAGGGGGCGGCGCCGCGCGCGAAGCGGTCGGTCGAGAAGACGTAGGGCAGCGAGGCGCAGGGGCGGCCCGAGATCTCGGCCATCTGCTGGCGGGCGCGCTCGCCGACGCCCCAGATGGCGCGGGCGAAGCGGGCGGCGGGCCAGAAGGCGACCTTGCGGCCGAGCGGGCGCAGCGCGGCGGGCAGGGGGCTCGGGACCTCGAAGTGCTGGACGCCGTGGCGCTCGGACCAGAAGGCCCAGGGCACGCGGAACAGGGTCGCGAGGGCCATCAGGGCCTGATAGGACAGGCCGGCGTACTGGCAGACGACGAAGAGGTCGGCGCGGGCGCGCGCGAGGGCCGCCGGCAGGGTCGGGTTGAGGTAGAAGGCCGAGCGTTCGAAGAGGACCGGCAGCAGCTCGTGGCTGTGGTTGCGGTCGGGGATGCGCTTCCAGTGGCGAAAGCCCGTGGTCGAGCGCAGGTAGATGACGTGGAGGTCGACCTCGTCGGCCGCCGCGATCGCGTCGAACAGATCGATCTGATAGTGCGACGGGATGTTGGTGACGAAGACGACGCGGGGTTTGGGCATGACCGGCTCGGCGCGTGTGTCGGGGCTCGCGGGTGGGTTGCTCGCGGGCCCGGTTCGGATCGGTCGTCTAACACCAAGGGGGCCGTCGGGCCATTCCGGGACAGGGAGTGAGGCGTGATCGTTACGTTTTCGGGCGTGGACGGGGCTGGCAAGACGACGCAGATCGAGCGGCTGGTCGCCGCGCTGCAGGAGCGCGGGGTGGACGCGCGGCGGTTCTGGTTCCGGCCGGGGTACTCGGACGAGCTGAACGCGCTGCGCGCGGCGGTCAGGCGGCTGCGGCCGGGGGCGTTGCCGGCGGCGGGGCCGTCGAAGGACCGGGATCGGGCCTTCAGCAAGGGGCGGGTGCGCGCGGCGTGGGTGGCGATGGCGCTGGCCGACACGTTGGGGCAGCTGGCGGTGAAGGTGCGGGCGATGGAGCGCGGCGGGCGGGTCGTCGTGTGCGACCGGTGGCTCGAGGACGCGTCGCTGGACCTGGCGTTCCGGTTCCCCGAGGTGTCGCGGCACCTGGAGCCGGCTTGGCGGGTGCTGCACGCGGCGGCGCCGAGGCCACAGGTGCGGATCCTGATGATGCTGCCGCACGACGAGATGCTGGCGCGGCTGGCGGCCAAGGACGAGCCGTTCCCCGACCCGCCGGACGTGCGGGACCGGCGGTACGCGGCCTACCAGGCGCTGGCGACGGCGGGGACGCACACGGTCGTGGACGCGGCGCGGTCGATCGAGGAGGTGGGCGCCGAGATCCTGGCGGCGGTCGAGGCGCAGCGGAGGGGCGGGGCGTAGGGCGCCGCGAGCTTTGCCAACCAGCGAGCCCCCGCGAGCGGGGGCACTCCAGGGTGGCGCTAGCGCGGAGGGGTGAGCAGGGCGTCGGCGAAGGCCTGGGGGGTGTTCTCGGCGGCGAAGGCCCGCATCGCGGCGGGGTCGCAGGTCGAGGCGGGGGCGCGCAGCAGGCGGGCCAACGCGTCGGCCAGGGCGCGCGGGTCGGCGGCGTCGACCGTCAGGCCCAGGCGGTGGCGGCGGGTCTGCTCGCCCATCAGGCCATAGTCGGAGGCGAGGAGCGGGCGCTGGGCGGCGGCGGCGCGGATGACGATGCCGCTCGAGCCGACGTGGCGCTGGTAGGGCGCGAGGATGACGTCGGCGGCTGCGAACCAGTCCTGGGCCTCGGTCTCGGCGACGAAGCCGTCCTGCAGCACCACCTGCGCGGGGCTGTCGCGCCGGACCCGCGCCAGGGCCGCCGTCAGCGCCTGTTGGTCGCCGGGACCGACGGGGCCCGCCAGCACGATCGCCAGGCCGCGCGCCGCCTCGTCGGGCAGCAGCGGCAGCGCCTCGAGCAGCGGATAGAGCCCCTTGCGCGCGGTCAGCACCCCGAAGAGCAGCGCCATGCGCCGCCCGGGCTCGATGCCCAGGCGCGCTCGCAGGGGGTCGCGCTCGACGGACCGGCGCTCGGGCACCTCGACCGGGTCGGGCAGGGCCGCGATGGCGGCGCGGCGCCCCGGCCAGCGGGAGACCTGCGGGACGATGGTCGGGTCCAGGCTGTAGACCGTCTCGAGCGTCGGGTTGCGCAGGGCCCGCCACAGGAGCAGGTGCTGCCGGAGCCCGCGCGCGCGCTCGGACAGGGGCGCGCGGGCGCCGGTGAGCGCGCGGTAGTGGAAGGACGGCCGGAAGTAGATGCCGGCGACCGGGCAGGGGGCGCGCCGGCCGAGCGCGAGCGGGACCTGCAGGAGCCGGTCCAGGTACATGACCAGAAGGCGCGTCGCGCCCAGGCGCCGGCCGTAGCGCGTCAGGAGCTCCCACTCGTACAGCGCCGTCGGCGCCTGGCTCATGCGCCCGCGCCGGGCGCCCAGCTCGCGCCATCGAGCGATCTCACGCGCGTCGACGGGGGCCGCGCTGGCCCGTCCGGTCATCAGCTCGGCGACCTCGGGGTAGCGTTCGAGCGCCTCGGGGGCGCACACCAGCGTCAGGCGCCCCGGCTGCCCGGTCTCGTGCCAACGGTGCACGAGGTGCCGCAGGTAGCCCCCGTGGTGCCCGCCGACCGCCGGCTCGAACACGACCAGGTGGGGCTCCGACGCCGGCGCCGCACCCGACTGCGGACCTCGTGACCTCACGCCGCGGCGTCGCGGATGGCCGCCGACTCGGCGATCTCGACCAGGATGTCGTCGAGCGAGCGCGTGATGTCCCACTCGGGGAAGTGCGCGCGCATCTTGCGGAGATCGCTGATGTAGCAGATGTGGTCGCCGGTCCGGTTCTGGTCGACGTACTCCCACCGCACGCGGTGCCCGGTCAGCGCCTCGACCCGGTCGAAGACCTCGAGGATCGAGGTGCTGTTGGCGCGGCCGCCGCCCAGGTTGTAGACCTCGCCCGGCCGCGGCGCCTTGCGGAACGCCTCGAAGGCCTGGATGACGTCGAAGCTGTGGATGTTGTCGCGGACCTGCTTGCCCTTGTAGCCGAACACCTTGTAGGTCCCGCCCGTGACGGCGACCTTGACCAGGTAGGCCAAAAAGCCGTGCAGCTCGACGCCCGAGTGCGACGGCCCGGTCAGGCAGCCGCCGCGGAAGACGCCCACGTTCATGCCGAAGTAGCGCCCGTACTCCTGGGCCATCACGTCGGCCGCGGTCTTCGAGGCGCCGAAGACCGAGTGCAGGCAGCGGTCGATGCGGCACGTCTCGTCGATGCCCTCGAAGTCCTCGGGCCGCGCGTACTCCCAGCGCTTGTCGAGCTCGACCAGCGGCAGCTCGTTGGGGACGTCGCCGTAGACCTTGTTGGTGCTCATGTGGATGAACACCGCCTCGGGGCAGTGTTGGCGCGTCGCCTCGAGCAGGACCATGGTCCCCAGCGCGTTGACCTCGAAGTCGAGCACCGGGATCTGGGCCGCCTTGTCGTGCGACGGCTGGGCGGCGCAGTGGACGATGAGGTCGAAGCGGTTGTCGCGAAACAGGCGGTCCATGGCGGCCTTGTCGCGGATGTCCGCCGCGACCGGCTCGAAGCGGCGGGTGGCGCCGCGCAGGCGCTCGAGGTTCCACAGCGTGTCGCCGGCCGGGCCGAAGAACTCGGCGCGCATGTTGTTGTCGACGCCGACGACGCGGTGGCCCTCGCGATCGTAGTGGGCGACCGCCTCGGAGCCGATGAGGCCGCTCGAGCCCGTGACCAGGATGTTCATGCTCATGTCGCCTCACCCTCCTCGCAGTGGTTGCCCGTTGCCGCGGCATGGATCAGAAGCGTGACCGCCTGCGCGCGCGGACGGCGCCGACGGTCGGGCGGGTCTACCGGAGCCGGGCCGGAGAGGCAAGGAAGACGCGCGCCCCGAGCGGCGGCCGATAGTGGCTGTAAGGTCCCGAAGTCGCTGAGAAGTCAGGCCGGCGAGCGCCGGTAGATGTGCCAGAGGTGGTCGCGCGTGGCGTGCCAGGGCGGCCAGCGGCGGTGCAGGCGCTCGAGCGGGGCGGGCAGCGGGGCGACGCGGGCGGCGAGGCCCAGGCCGTCGGCCACGGCGCGGAAGGCCAGGGCCATGCCGACGCGCGCATAGGCGCGGGCGCGGCTGCGCGGCCGATCGTGCCAGCGGCGGTCGCGCGCCACCGGGGTGAAGCCGGCGTCGGCCATGACGCGGTCCAGGGAGCGGGCGGTGTGGGCGCAGACGTGCTCGGTGAGGCCCGTGTAGTACCAGCGCGGCCCCATCAGGCGGGCCAGCGGGGCGCCGGCGTCGCCCGTCTCGATGACGACCAGGCCGCCGGGCTTGACCCAGCGCGACAGGCGCGCGGCCAGGGCGCGCTGGTCGACGACGTGCTCGTGGACGTCGGACGAGAGGATGAGGTCGAAGTGCGCGTCCGGCAGGTCGGCGGTCAGCACGTCGCCTTCGACGACGTGGATGCCGCGCTCGCGCGCGACCTGGGCGGCGGCGGCCGACAGCTCGAGGCCCCAGCGCTCGAAGGTGTCGGGCAGGTGGGCCAGCAGCTCGCCGTGGAAGCAGCCGATGTCCAGCGCGCGGCCGGCTGGCAAGAAGGCCGTGATCTCGCGGATCTTGCCGGCGTAGTCGCGCGGCTGGGCGATGGCGGCGGCGTCGCCGGCCTGGCCCCAGTGCTGGGCGGGCGTGTCTCGGTAGGCCTGGGCCAGCGCCGCCGTGTCGGGCGGCGGGTCGATCCAGCGGAAGCCGCAGGCGCCGCAGGTCCACAGGGTGTCGGCGGTCTGGCGGGGCAGGGTGTCGCTGGGCAGCATGTTGACGCGGTAGCACGGCGCCGAGTGGCGCGTGGGCGCGTCGCAGATGGGGCAGGGCTGGCCTTGGTGGGGCATGGCGGGGAGTCTGCCCGGGGCGCGGCGGGTCGGCAAGCGGGCGAAATCGCCTGCTCGGACATTGATCAAGGGCCCCGGACGCGACAACAGTACGCGGCGCGAGGCGGGCGCCCCGGTGCCGGGGCCCGCGAGCGAGGTCTGATGACGACGAGCACGAGCATGGGTGAGCTGACGAGGGCGCTGGCGCCGCGGCTGGTCGCGGTGGGGCGCAAGGTCTACCGGCATCCGCTGGTGACCGCGGGGCGGCAGGCGCTGCCGGCGCCGTTGCGCGGCCGCCTGGGGGCCACCAAGGCCAAGATCAGCCGGGCGCTGCACATCCGATCGCTGCCGCTGCACCCGGGCGACGTGTGGCTGGCGTCCTATCCGCGCTCGGGCAACACCTGGATGCGCTTCATGCTGGCGTACCTGACCGCGCAGGATCCGGCCGACGTCGACTTCGACAGCATCGAGCGCTACGCGCCGGACATGCACGTCACCGTGCCGCCGCCCGAGGCCGGGCCGCGGGTCATCAAGACGCACTATCCAGGCGAGCGCTGGTTGGAGCGGGTCGTCTTCATGTTCCGCGACCCGCGCGACGTGGCGGTGTCCTACTTCCACTATCGCCGGAAGCTGCAGCTCGTCGGCGACGACTGGCCGGCCTTCCTGGAGTGGTTCCTGACCGGCCGCGACGACGCCTTCGGGACCTGGGCCGACCACGCGAACGCGTGGATCGCGCGGGCCGACGACCCGCGGTGCCTGATGCTGCGCTACGAGGACTGCAAGCGGGACGCGGCCGGGGCGCTGCGGCAGGCGGCGGCCTTCCTCGGCTGGGAGACGGCGGCGCGCAACGTCGAGGCGGCCGCCGAGCGGGCGTCGTTCGACAACATGCGCGCGCTGGAGCAGGGCGGCTCGGGCGGCGGGCACATCCGCGGCAAGGACGACAGCGTCGCCTTCGTGCGCGCCGGCTCGGTGGCCGGCTGGCGCGAGCAGTTCACCGAGGCCCAGGCCGCGCGGCTCGGCGCGCTGTGGGCCGAGCCGATGCGGCGCCTCGGGTACGACCCCGACGAGCGGCCGACTGGGAAGCAAGCATGACCATCTCGCCCAAGCCGGCGTCCCGGCATCCGGCCAACGCCCTGCCCAAGTCGCGCAACCTGACCGAGGTGGCCCACCGGGTCACGCGCGAGATGCGCCAGGCGCGCAACGCCCACCGGGGCGGCGTCCTGTGGTTCACGGGGCTGTCCGGGTCGGGCAAGTCGACCCTGGCCATGGAGCTGGAGCGGCGCCTGTTCGAGCGCGGCTATCAGGTCTTCGTGCTCGACGGCGACAACCTGCGCACCGGGCTGAACCGGGACCTGGGCTTCAGCGCCGCCGACCGCGACGAGAACATCCGCCGCGTGGGCGAGGTCGCGGGCCTGTTCGCCGAGGCCGGGATGATCGTCATCAGCGCCTTCATCTCGCCCTACCGCGCCGGGCGGGCGGGCGCGCGGGCCTCGGCGCCCGAGTTCCACGAGGTGTGGATCAAGACGCCGCTCGAGGTGTGTGAGGACCGCGACCCCAAGGGCCTGTACCGCAAGGCGCGGGCGGGCGAGATCCGCGACTTCACGGGCATCTCGGCCCCCTACGAGCCGCCCGAGGCGCCCGAGGTCGTCGTCGAGACCGCAGGCCGCAGCGTCGACGCCTGCGCCGAGCTGCTGGTCGAGTACGTCGACGCTACGTTCAAGCTGCCCGACGTCGAGCCCTAGCGCTCGCTGGAGTGCCCTCGCTCGCGAGGGCTCTTGGGATCGCGCCGCTCGCGGCGCCCTCAGCCTCTGCGCCGCCGCAGCGCCTTGGCGTACCCGAGCACCTCGCGGGTCAGCGCCGGCATCAGCGCCCGCGCCAGGGCCAGGTACAGCACCCCGGTGGCCAGCGAGACCACGGCGATGCGGGTCACGAGGCCGAGCGAGGTGTCGGCCGGGATCTGCTGGCCCAGCCACCAGGCGGCGCCGACGGCGGCGGGGCCGGCGAGGATCGGGCCGGCGAACACCTGGCGCAGGGCCCGCAGCCCGGTCCCGTGGGGGCGCAGGGCGAGCAGCATGTAGCCGGGCCCCAGCAGCGTCGAGTGGGCGGCGGCGGCCCAGGCGACGGTGGTGACGTCGCCGAAGTGGGCGGCGGCGCCGATGGCGGCGAAGAAGGTGACGGCGTTGGTGGTGGCGGCGGCGATGAAGGCCATGTAGCGGCCCTGGGCCTCGAACATGCTGACGCAGGGGCCGGTGACGACGCGCAGGGCCATGCCGAGGCTGAGGATCTGCAGCAGCGGGATGGAGGCCAGCCAGCGCGTGTCGAAGAGCAGGCGCAGGCCCGGGTCGGCGAGGGCGGCCTGCAGGAGGGAGAGGGGGACGCCGGCGAAGGCGAGGGCGCGCAGGGCGCGGACGAAGGCGGCGGCCTGGCGCTCGGGCTCGTCCTTGAGCTTGGACAGGGCGGGGAAGAGCGCGGCCATCAGCGACTGGGTGGCCAGGGTGATGGTCTGGATGGAGAGGTTGAAGGCGAAGAAGTAGACGCCGACCGTGGCGGCGTCGTGGGTGAGGCCGAGGACGATGTAGTCGCCCTGGGAGACGGCGGTGGTGGCGAAGGTGCCGATGAGGAGCAGGCTGCCGTCGCCCAGGAGCGAGCGCCAGGCGTGGAAGCCCGGGTCGCGGGAGAGGCGGACGTCGGTCTGGCGCCACAGCAGCACGAGGCTGGAGACGGCGACCAGGGGGACGGGCAGGGCGAAGGCGAGGGCGCCGAAGCCCATGGCGGCGAAGCCGATGGTCAGGGCGGCGGTGGCGACCATGCGGTAGACGCGGACGGCGGCGACGGCGCGGAAGCGGAGCTGGGTCTCGAGGCGGGCGGTGGGGATGGTGGCGAGGGCCTGGAAGGGGCTGGCGATCGCCATGATCCAGATGAGGTCGCGGACGGCCGGGGCGTCGTAGAGCTCGGCGGCCACGGGGCCGGCGGCGAGCATCAGCAGGCCGGCGAACACGCCGAGGGCCAGCGACATCCAGGCGCCGGGGCCGGCCCAGGCGTGGAAGTCGGCCTGGCGGTGGACCAGGACCTGGCGCAGGCCGGCCTGGCGCAGCAGGTCCGAGAAGGCGGCGACGGTCATCGCCAGCGCCATCAGGCCGAAGTCCTGCTCGAGCAGCAGCCAGGCCAGCACGACCTGGGTCAGGGTGGTGATGCCCTTGGACAGCAGGGTCGTCAGCAGGTACCAGGCCGTGCCGCGGAGGGTGTGGCCGGTCAGGCCCTGGGGACCCTGCCCCTGCGGGCGCGGCGCCGCGGGTGACGGGTTGGGCTGGGGCGCTGGCTGCGGCGACGCGGTCATCCGCGGCGCACCTTGCGCCAGTTCCAACGTCTCGACAAGCTTCGCACCAGGCCGGAGTGGCCCCGCTCGCGGGGGCTCGTCGGATCCGCGCCAAGCCCGTGCAGCCGTTGGAGTGCCCCCGCTCGCGGGGGCTCGTCGGATCCGCGCCAAGCCCGTGCAGCCGTTGGAGTGCCCCCGCTCGCGGGGGCTCGTCGGATCCGCGCCGCTCGCGGCGCGCCCGGGCGCGTAGCTTGCTTCCCTGGCCGCTCGCCTTACGATGCGCCGCCGGAGCCGGCCCCGACGAGGCGGGCTCCGCGTGATCGGACGGAGCCCCGGGAGTCACCAAGCGGCATGCGCATCGAGCAGATGAGGCGGCGGGAGCGCTTCGACGAGGTCCTCGTCGCCACCCTGGGCCGCGGACTCTCCGACTGGCTGGGTCACCCGGTCGAGGTCACCCCCGGCTCGGGCGCCGGCCAGCTGTGGTACCTCCAGCCCTTCTTCTCGGCCTATTGCACCGCCCGCGCTGGCGCCGCCGTCCGCCGCTTCCTGCGCGACAGCATGCGCTTCACGCCCAGGCGCCGCCGCCTGCCGGCCCAGATGGCCGCCGCCGAGCTGCTCTCGCTCGGCCCCGCCCTGCGCGCCGCCGGCCGCCCCGCCTTCACCGTCGCCCCGTCCATCCCCGCCGACGACACCCTGCTCATCCTCCCGGGCAACCAGCGCGTCCGCATCTTCGACTTCGCCCGCGCCACCAGCCGCGTCTTCCTCAAGACCGGCTTCGACGACCGCCCCCTCGCCCGCGAGATAGCCGTCCGCGGCGGCCCCGCCCCCGGCCCCTTCCCGCCCCTCACCGCCTTCGACACCACCGCCGGCTGGTTCGAGGAGCCCATCCTGGACGGCGTCGTCCTCCCCCGCCTGCCCCCCTGGCGCGACGCCCCCGCCGCCGCCCGCCGCACCCTCCTCGCCCTCACCGCCTGGGCCCGCCCCACCCGCCGCGCCGCCAACGCCGCCCCCTACGTCCAGGGCCTCGTCGCCCGCGCCACCGCCGGCCTCGCCATCGCCTCCGACCGCGGCTGGGCCCTGCCCCCCGACCTCCCCGCCGCCCTGGCCGCCCTCGCCGACTGCGCCGCCGGCCTCGGCCGCATCACCGTCGCCGCCACCCACGGCGACCTGCAGCCGGGCAACGTCCTGGTCCTCTCGCGCGGCCACGACGTCTCCATCCTCGACTGGGAGCACAGCCGCGAGCGCTCCTTCGCCTACGATCTGCTCACCTTCGCCCTCGAGGGCCGCACCGGCCCGGGCCTGGTCGACCGCCTCGCCGTCTGGGTCCGCACCGGCGCCCTCGACGCCGCCCCCTACGACCTCGGCCCCCTCGCCCACGAGCTCCTCGGCGCCCCCGAGCGCGACGTCCGCCGGGCCCTGTCCGCCCTGCACCTGCTCGAGGACTTCACCTGGTTCGTCGACCAGTCCACCTCGAACCCCTTCGTCGCCGTCCCCGAGGGCCTGGCCGGCCGCTCGCAGGATCTGGCCGCCCTCACCACCCGCCACCGCGGCCTCTTCGGCGCGGGGGTCTGATCGATGCGCGTCGGCCTGAACCTGCTGTACCTCCGCCCCGGCGGCGTCGGCGGCTCCGAGGTCTACTGCCGCGAGCTGGCCCGCCACCTGGCCGCCGAGCCCGAGGTCGACCTGACCCTGTTCTGCGGCGCCGAGGCCGCCGCCACCTTCGATCCGACGCCCAACCAGCGCGTCGTCCAGGTCTCGGCCCGCCCCTTCAGCCAGGCCCGCCGCCTCATCGACGAAAACCTCACCCTGGCCGCCTCGCTGCGCCGCGCCCCGGTCGACGTCCTGCTCTCGCCCGCCAACTTCATCGCCCCCGCGCTGCCCGCCCGGGTCCCCCAGGTCGCCACCGTCCACGATCTGCAGCACCTGTGGTTCCCCGAACACTTCAGCCGCACCCAGCGCGCCGCCCGCAACGCCCTGTTTGCCGCGACCTTCCTGCGCGCCCGCCGCCTCATCGCCATCAGCGACTTCACCGCGCGCGACCTCGAGGCGCGCTTTCACGTCCCGCGCCGCCGCGTCCGCACCGTGCTCGAGGGCATCGACCGCGCCGCCCAGCCTTCCCCCGCGCGCCTGGCCGAGGTCCGCCGCGCCTACCAGCTCGACGCGCCCTTCTTGTACTACCCGGCCGCCTCGGCGCCCCACAAGGACCACCTGGGCCTGGTCACAGCCTTCGCCCGCCTGGTCGCCCAGCACCCCGGCGACCACCGTGATGGGCGCGTCGAGCTGATCCTGACCGGCCAGCGCACCGCCCACTGGGACGCCGTCCAGGCCCGCATCGACGGCCTGCGCCTGACCGGCCGCGTGCGCCACCTGGGCTTCGTCCCGCGCGCCGACGTCTTCCCGCTGATGAAGCTGGCCCGCGCCCTGGTCTTCCCCTCGACCTTCGAGGGCTTCGGCCTGCCGCTGCTAGAGGCCATGCAGTGCGACACGCCGGTCGTCGCCGCCCGCCGCGCCTCCATCCCCGAGGTCACCGGAGACGCCGCCGAGCTGCTCGAGCCAGGCGACTCCGAGGCCTGGGCCGCCGCCATGCACCGCGCCCTGACCGACGAGCCCTGGCGCCAGCGCCTCGTCACCGCCGGCCGCGCCAACCTGGACCGCTTCTCGTGGACCCGCTGCGCCCGCGAGACCCTCTCCGTCCTGCGCGAGGCCGCGCGATGAGGGTCGCCTGTTCGTTCGCGCCGGCCGCGACGCTGTCGCGAAAGGCCAACCGGAGTGCGCGAGCTTGCTCGCGCCCTGATGCCGGCGGC
>JAWLBL010000003.1:23659-360108 GCA_041687695.1 Myxococcota bacterium
TTGCCGCCGGGGCTTTGCCGCCGTCCTGGCGCAGCAAGCTGCGCCGGTTCGGGGCTCCGGCAAGCCGGAGCACTCCAAGGCCATCGTCGCCGGCACCCAAACGCGCTCCACAGCCGCCTGCGGCGGCGGGACGACAGCGCAGGCCGCGCGATGACGACGCTCCGGCCGTTCGCGCCGGCCTTGGCGGTGTCGCGACCTGCCAACCGGAGTGCGCGAGCTTGCTCGCGCCCTGATGCCGGCGGCTTGCCGCCGGGGCTTTGCCGCCGTCCTGGCGCAGCAAGCTGCGCCGGTTCGGGGCTCCGGCAAGCCGGAGCACTCCAAGGCCATCGTCGCCGGCACCCATACGCGCTCCAAACCCGCCTGCGGCGGCGGAACGACGGGGAGGTTCGCCAATGAGCCTCGCCTGGCCCGGGCCCGAGCCCACCGACGGAGGCGACGGCGAGCTGCTCTTGCTGGCCCTGCGCGCTCGGCGTGACGCCGCGCAGCAATCCCGGCTGCGCGAGTTGCTCGACCGCCGCGGCCTGGACCCTGCGCTCACGCTGGCCCGCCGCAACAAGGTCGACGCCGCCGCCTCGGTCGGGTTCGCCGCCGCCCTGGGCGACGACACGCCGGCGTCCCTCCGCGGCGCCCTCGCCGCCAACGAGCGCCGGGTGCAGGCGCTCGTCGACGCCCTCTCCGAAGCCGCGCCCGACCTCGAAGCGGCCGAGTGCCGCCCCACCGTCGTCGAGGCCGGGGGCGTCCTGCTGGCCACCGACCTGCCGCTGGCCGCCTTCGGCTCGGGCGATCTGGACGTGCTGGTCGCCCGCGACCGCTTCGACGCCGCCCTCGCCGCCCTGGCCCGCCACGGCTTCCACCCCCGCAAGCCGCCGCCTCCCGGCGAGGCGCGCGCCGAGCTGATCCGCGAGACCCTGCGCCTCGAGGTGCGCGCCGAGCCCTTCGAGCGCCGCTGGGCCGCCCCGCCCTGCAACGACCGCTCGGCCGTCTGGCTCGCGCGCCGCGTCCCCACCCCCCGCGCCCCGCGTCTCCACGTCCTGCGCCCCGAGGACGCGCTGGCCCTGGTCGCCATGCACACCGCCCTGCACACCTGGCTGCGTCCGCCCGGCCTGCGCCTGCACCTCGACGTCGACCGCCTGGCCCGCGACCTGCCGATCGACTGGCCCGCCGCCCAGGCCGAGATCCAGGCCCTGGGCGCCGCCACCCGCTGCTGGGCCTCGCTGGTCCTCGCCCGCGATCTGTTGGGCGCCCCCGTCCCCGCCCCGGTCCTCGACGCCCTCAGCCCGCCGCCCGCCCGCGCCCGCGCCCTGATGCGCGCCCTGGCCCGCGCCGGCCTGCTCGCGGACGGCCGCCCCAAGCTGCCCGGCTGGCGCGCCCTGGCCCTCGACGCCCTGGCCGACGACCGCTCGCCCCTGTCCTGGGCCGCCGCCCTCGCCCTGCCCGACGAGGCCTGGCTGCGGCTGCGCTTCGACCGCCCCGACGCCCCCGCGCCCCGCTGGCGCCTGCACCTGCGCCGCCTCGGCGCCCTCCGGAGGCCCCAGTGATCCGCCGCCCCTGGCCCGCCCTCGAGATCCTGTCCTCGGTCGGCGGCGGCCCCATGGAGCGGCTCGCCGCCGCCCTGACCGCCCGCGGCCATGACGCCCGCGTCCGCTCGGCCATGCCCCCCGAGCGCTGGCGCCAGCTGATGAGCCAGGGCCGCAAGGCCCGCCTGCGCGCCCGCGCCGAGACCTTCCTCGCCTGGCCGCTGTCCGCCGCGCGCGCCGCCTGCCAGACCCAGGCCAACGTCCTGGTCCCCACCACCAACCCCTTCGTCCTGCCCTGGGCCCTGCTGGCCACCCGCCCGCTGCACGGCCGCCTGGTCGTCCCGCTGCTGTACGACATGTACCCCGACGCCCTCGAGGCCAGCGGCCTGGGGCGCGGCGCCGGCCTGGGCGGCCTCGCCTCGCGCCTGGCCGTCGCCGCCAACCGCTGGATGTTCCGCCGGGCCGACGGCGTGGTCTTCATCGGCAAGCGCATGGCCGAGGACGCCCGCGACCGCTACGGCGAGCCCGCCGCCTGGACCGTGCTCGAGACCGGCGCCGACCCGGCCGAGTTCGCCTCGGCCGCCCTGGGCGACCCCGCCCCGCGCAGCGATCTCGAGCGCTGGTGCGACGGCAAGCTGGTCGTCAGCTACGTCGGCAACCTGGGCCTGATGCACGACGTCGACACCCTGCGCGACGCCGTCCGCGCCCTGGTCGCCGACCCGGCGGTCCCCCAGCGCCTGGCCTTCGTGATCGCCGCCTCGGGCCCCGGGCTCGACGTCCTGAAGCAGGCCTGGGCCGATCTGCCCCCCGACCGCGTCCGCTTCGAGGCCCCGCTCGACGACCTCAGCTGGGCCCGTCTCCTGGCCCGCTCGGCCGTGACCGTCGCCACCCTGCGCGAGTCGGCCAAGCGCACCTGCGTCCCCTCCAAGGCCTTCAGCGGCCTGGCCGCCAGCGCCGCCCTGGCCGTCGTCGCCCCGCGCGACTCCGACGTCGCCGAGCTGGCCCGCAAGGCCGGCGGCTTCGCGGTCGAGCCCGGGGACGCCGACGGCTTCGCCCAGCGCCTGGCCGACTGGGCCCGCGACCCGGGCGCCCTGGACCAGGCGCGCATCGAGGCCCGCGCGGCCGCCGACCGCTTCGCCATGGACGCCCTGGCCGGCCGCTGGGTCGACTTCCTGCGCGAGGTGCGCGCCCGCCGCTCCGCCACCCGCCGCCCCGGCCGGGCCAAGCGCGCCCTGGATCTGCTCGCCGCCTCGGCCGGCCTGGCCCTGACCGCGCCGCTGCTGGCCGGCGCCGCCCTCGGCGTCCGCCTGACCATGGGCGCGCCGGTGCTCTTCGGCCAGGACCGCCCGGGCCTGCGCGGCCAGGTCTTCAAGCTGAAGAAGTTCCGCACCATGCGCCACCCGCGCCCCGGGGAAGAGGGCCCCGAGCACGACGCTGCCCGCCTGACCCGCTTCGGGCGCCTCTTGCGCGCGACCAGCGTCGACGAGCTGCCGACGCTGCTCAACGTCCTGCGCGGCGACATGAGCCTGGTCGGCCCGCGCCCGCTGCTGGTCCGCTACCTGCCGCGCTACTCGCCCGGGCAGGCCCGCCGCCACGACGTGCAGCCCGGCGTGACCGGCTGGGCCCAGGTCACCGGCCGCAACGCGACCACCTGGGACGCGCGCTTCGAGCAGGACCTGTGGTACGTCGACCACCAGACCTTCCTGCTGGATCTGAAGATCCTGGTCCTCACCGTCCTCAAGGTGGTCCGCCGCGAGGGCATCAGCCAGGAGGGCCACGCGACGATGCCAGAGTTCACCGGCCAGGAGGCCGACAATGTCTGAGCCGGCGACTGACCGGGCTGATCCCGACCTCAACGTCCTCATCTCTTCGGCCGGCCGCCGGGTCGCGCTGATGGACGCCTTCCGCGGCGCCCTGGGCCGCCTGGACCTGCCGGGCGCCGTCCTGGCCGCCGACGCCTCGCGCCTGTCGGCCGGCTTCCACCACGCCGACCGCGCCTACCAGGTCCCGCGCTGCCTCGCCCCCGAGTTCGTGCCCTTCATGCTCGACCTCTGCCGCCGCGAGCGCGTGCGCCTGCTCGTCCCCACCCTGGACACCGAGCTGCCCGTCTACGCCGCCCACCGCGCCGAGTTCGAGGCCCTGGGCACCACCGTCGCCATCTCGTCGCCCGACACCATCCGCATCGGCGCCGACAAGGTCGCGACCCACCAGTGGCTGGTCGCCGCCGGCCTGCCCACCGTCCGCCAGACCACCCCCGACCAGGTGCTGGCCCACCCCGACGCCTGGCCGATGCCGCTCATCGCCAAGCCCATCGGCGGCAGCTCGTCCATCGGCGTCGCCGTCGTCCGCTCGCTCGAGCAGCTCGAGGTCGCCACCGCCGCCGGCGGCTACATCGTCCAGACCCTGGCCCCTGGCCGCGAGGTCACCGTCGACACCTTCGTCGATCGCCAGGGCCGCGCCCTGTGCGCCGTCCCGCGCCGCCGGCTCGAGGTGCGCCACGGCGAGATCAGCAAGGGCGTCACCGTGCGCCACGCCGGCCTCGAGGACCTGGCCAAGCGCACCTGCGAGGCGCTGCCCGGCGCCTACGGCGTGCTGAACGTCCAGATCTTCTGGGACCCGGCCACCGACGCCATGAACATCATAGAGGTGAACCCCCGCTTCGGCGGCGGCTACCCGCTGGCCCACGAGGCGGGCGCCCGCTACGCCGACTGGCTGGTCGCCCAGGTCGCCGGCCTGCCGCTGCCCGACGACCCGGCGGTCTGGCGCGACGGGCTGGTGATGCTGCGCTACGACGCCGCGGTCTTCGTCGACCGCCAGGGCGCCGCGCTGGCCCCCGGGGACGAGTGGCGATGAGCGAGCGCCTCTGGCTCAGCCCGCCGCACATGGGCCCGGACGAGCGACAGCTGCTGATCGAGGCCTTCGACTCGAACTGGATCGCCCCGCTGGGTCCCCACGTCGACGCCTTCGAGCGCGAGATCGCCCAGCGCTGCGGCGTCGCCCACGCGGCGGCCACCTCCAGCGGCACCGCGGCCCTGCACCTGGCGCTGGTGATGCTGGGCGTCGGCCCCGGCGACGAGGTCGTCGCGCCCACGCTGACCTTCTCGGCGACCGTGAACCCCATCGTCTACCAGGGCGCGACGCCGGTGCTGCTCGACAGCGAGCGGGCGACCTGGAACCTGGACCCCAACCTGCTCGAGGACGAGCTGCGCGCCGCCGACGCCCGGGGCAAGCGGCCCAAGGCCGTCATCAGCGTCGATCTGTACGGCCAGTGCGCCGACTACGACGCCATCGTCCCGCTGTGCCAGCGCTACGGCGTTCCGCTGGTCGAGGACGCCGCCGAGGCCCTGGGCGCCAGCTGGGCCGGCCGACCCGCCGGCTCTTTTGGACGGATGGCCGCGCTGTCCTTCAACGGCAACAAGATCATCACCACCAGCGGCGGCGGGATGCTGCTGTCCGACGAGGCCGATCTCACCGAACGGGCGCGCTTTCTGGCCACCCAGGCCCGCGACCCGGCGCCGCACTACCAGCACAGCGCCATCGGCTACAACTACCGCCTGTCGAACCTGCTGGCCGCCGTCGGACGCGGGCAGCTGCGGGTGCTGGACGACCGCGTGGCCGCCCGCCGCGCCCACTTCCGGGCCTACACCCAGGCGTTGGGCGCTCTGCCCGGCGTCGCGATGATGCCCCACGACCCGCGCGGCGAGCCGAACGCCTGGCTCAGCTGCCTCACCATCGACCCGGCGGCGCTGGGCACCGACCGCGAGGCCATCCGTCTGCACCTCATGGCCGCCGACATCGAGTCGCGCCCGGTCTGGAAGCCCATGCACCTGCAGCCGGTCTTCGCGGGCTGCCGGATCCGCGGCGGCGCCGTCAGCGAGCAGCTCTTCCGCGACGGCCTGTGCCTGCCCAGCGGCTCCAGCATGACGGCCGCGCAGCGCGAGCGGGTGGTCCGAACCTTCCTCGAGGCGGTCCCGGACGCGCCGGGCTGACCCGAAACCCGGGCGATCCGACTTCCTGGAAGCTCCCTCGGGGTTTCCAGGCCCCGGAAAGTCGGGGGAAGTCTCGGGAAAGTCCGAGGGAGCATCGGGAAAGTCGACGAAAGTCATCCCGAAAGTCCGAGGGAGCATCGGGAAAGTCGACGAAAGTCATCCCGAAAGTCCGAGGGAGCATCGGGAAAGTCGGTCCGGGGGACTTTCGGCCCTCGCGGCGTGCCCCGGGGGACATCGACGCGAACAGGTCGCACAACTCCATGCGATCGCAGGAATTTTTCTGAAGATGCCATGCCCTGACATGGACAGGGCGCCCGGCGAGCCGTAGAAATCGTGCCCGGAGCTTGGCAGCGCGGGGCTGCCGATCCTCGGCGGACCCGTCCGTCCGATCACTTTCGCTCGCCCGGACAACGAAGCCTTCCGTGAGCCGCCTCGCCGCCAGAACCGCGCAGCACCTCATCGACCTGGGGATCCTGGCCTTCGCCTTCGCGCTGGCCTTCGCCTTCCGCTTCGACGGCCTGCCCTCGGGGCAGATGCTCAAGCGCCTGCTGTTTCTGTGGCCCTACGCGGTGCTGCTGCAGGTCGTGGTGCTGCACCTGTTCGGCGTACCGCGCTTCGCCTGGCGCTACGTCGGCCTGCGAGAGGTCCAGCGCATCGCCACGGCGGTCGCGGCCTCGTCGGCCGTGTTCCTGGTGGCGCGCTACGTCTCGGGGGCGGTCCTGCCGACCTGGCCGGGCGCGCAGTACGCGCTGATCCCGACCAGCGTCATCCTGATCGACGGCGGCCTCGCCTTCATGGGCATCGCTGGCGTGCGGGTGCTGCGGCGCCTGTGGGCCGAGCGCACCGGGACGCGCCCGAGCGACGCCGAGCCGGCGGCCGAGGTCCGCACCCTGCTGGTCGGCGCCGGCAGCGCGGGGGTGCAGGTCGCGCGCGAGATCGCCAAGAGCCGCCTGGGCATGAAGGCGGTCGGCTTCGTCGACGACGACCCCTTCAAGCTGGGCACGGTCATCCACGGCCTGCCGGTCCTGGGCACCACGGCCGATCTGGTCCCGCTGGCGGCGCGCCACGAGGCCCAGCAGGTCCTCATCACCATCGCCAGCGCCTCCGGCCGCGACATCCGCCGCATCGTGCAGCTGTGCGACGCCGCGGGCCTGACGGCCAAGATCATCCCGGGCATCAGCGAGATCCTGGACGGCCGCGTCAACCTGTCGCGCATCCGAGAGGTCTCCATCGAGGATCTGCTGGGCCGCGACACGGTGCACCTCGAAGAGGAGGTCGTGCAGCGGTTCCTGCACGGCCGGCGGGTCATGGTGACCGGCGCCGGCGGCTCCATCGGCAGCGAGCTGTGCCGGCAGGTCGCGCGCCTCGGCCCGGCGACGCTGCTGCTGGTCGAGCGCTCCGAGCCGTCGCTGTTCGAGATCGACAGCGAGCTGCGCCGCGACTACCCGGGCCTCGACGTCCGGCCGCTGCTGTGCGACGTCGCCGACGCCGAGCGGGTCGACGCGGTGTTCGCCGACGAGCGCCCGCACGTGGTCTTCCACGCCGCCGCCCACAAGCACGTCCCCATGATGGAGCGCAACCCGGGCGAGGCGGTGAAGAACAACGTCTTCGGCACCCGCACCCTGGCCGACGCCGCCGACCGCCACGGGGCCGAGGCCTTCGTCATGGTCTCGACCGACAAGGCGGTCAACCCGACCTCGGTGATGGGCGCGACCAAGCGCTGCGCCGAGATCTACACCCAGGCGCTGGGGCAGCGGTCGAAGACCAAGTTCGTCGCGGTGCGCTTCGGCAACGTGCTGGGCTCGGCCGGGTCGGTCATCCCCATCTTCAAGCGGCAGATCGCCGCCGGCGGCCCGGTGATGGTCACCCACCCCGAGATGCGCCGCTACTTCATGACCATCCCCGAGGCCAGCCAGCTGGTGCTGCAGGCCGGCGCGATGGGGCACGGCGGCGAGATCTTCGTGCTCGACATGGGCGAGCCGGTCCGCATCGTCGATCTGGCCCGCGACCTCATCAAGCTCAGCGGCTTCGAGCCCGACGTCGACATCCGCATCGCCTTCTCCGGCGCCCGCCCCGGCGAGAAGCTCTTCGAGGAGCTGGGCTTCGACGCCGAGAAGATGGACAAGACCCGCCACCCGATGATCTACACGGGCCGCCTGACCCCCTACGCCTGGCCCGAGGTCGAGCGCGGCGTCGCCGCCCTGCAGGCCGCCCTGGTCCTGCCCACCCGCGACAACGTCCGCGTCGCCCTGCGCGCCATGGTCCCCGAGATGCAGGACGACGTCCTGATGGCGCAGGTCAAACCCGGCGTCCCACCCGTCGTCACCGCCCCGGCCCTGGACCCCGTCTCCCCCGACCTCGCCCTGGCCGTCCCGCGCTCCTGACCATCCCCAGCAGGCCGAAGGCGACGAGCGGCCATCGACTGGCGGTCAGTCCTCCGCGAAAGCGGCGCGAATCACGTCAATCGGCAGGAACATCCGTCTGGGCCACGATTCGGCGTTCACGGTCACGACGTCGTATCTTGCGTAGAACGTCTCAGCCGCGTCGTCCTTGGCGTCCACGACGACGCCCAGGCACGCGATGAGCTTCGAGGCCTCGAGGCAGCGCCCGAGGGCGGCGAGAAGGAGCGTTTCACCCAGGCGACGCCCGCGCGCGCTCGTCCACTGCCAGTCGCCCGATGAGCGCGACGGGCAGCGGATAACGTGGCAGCCGTCTGGAGAGGGCCGAGGCCGCAGCTCGGGAGGAGACCGCTGCCATGTTCAGCGTGTAGAAGCCCAGGACGGCTGGGAGCCCCGCATCAGTGTCTGCAGGCGACGCCGCGAGGACGTAGGCACGCCCGATGTCGCCGCGATCGTTGGCGAGCGCGTGACGTTCGAAGTAGTCGTCGAGAGGCCGCGTCCCACTTCGGAATCCGCACGAGGGATCAGCAGGCTGAATGGGGCGGATCCGTGGCGGCGCGTCGCTCATCGGCCATGGCGCTTCGCTGCGGCGCGCAGACGCGCGCCGGGCTTGGCGGACGCGTCGAGCAACGCTCGCATCTTCTCTAGCGCCGTATCTGGCAGCGCGAGCTTCTGAGACGACAGCGCCCATTCGAGCGTCGTCAGCGTCGGCGTCGTCAGCTCACACACGTTCTGAGCGCCGCTCGCGTCCTGCGTGACGAGCCGGCGTCCCTGTCGGATCTCGAGCACGGCCTTGAGGAACAGGGACAAGGCCTCGTCGATGATCTGGCTGCGGCTCAACCCGAGCTGGTCCGCGAGCTCCTGAACCGCGGCGCCTCGACTGTCCGGAACGGTGGCTTCCAATCGCATGGCTCACCTCCTTCCCTCAAAACTGAGGGTTCATGGAGTGAGTGTTAGCGACTGAGGGGCTCCCTGGCAAGCCCCGGGCGCACGGACTGGACCCCGTCCCCGGCGACCTGGCGCTGGCCGTCCCGCGCTCCTGAGTGAAGCTCAGGTGGGTGGCTTGCTCTTGCCGACCAGGTAGCCGACGAAGCCGGCGCCGATCATCTTGAGCATCTCCCAGGCGATGGTGACGCGGCTGGGGTCGTCGCCCCAGACGACGAAGCCCAGGCAGACGAAGAGGACCAGGACCGTGCCGCCGGCCGCGATGAGGTAGGTCTGGCGGTCCTTCCAGCGGCGGAGGTCCCCGTCTTTGCGAGCCTCGTCCCGGCGGTGCGCGTCGTCGGCGGGGTCGGCGATGTCGATGCGACCGCGCGAGCGCGCCGCCAGGTCGCCGAGGTCCAGCAGGCCAGGCGATGGTGGCGGGTTGGGGACGTGCGCAGCCGGCGGCGGGCGCACCTTCTGATCAGACTCCGACAATGCGCGTCACCAGCCGACCTTCCTGGTCGACCAGCCCGAAGACCTGTCCGAAGGCCTTGCCCTCGGCGGCGACCTCCATCAGGGCGATGGCTCGGCGCAGGAGCTCGCTCTTGGTGACGGAGTTCTTCTTGGCGAGCTCCTCGAGGGTAGCGTTCAGATCCTGGCTCAGCTCCAGGCTCAAGCGGACCTTTTCCATGCGGGGGCTCCTTTGGGGACTGGGGCGCGCGGCCGCTTCGAGCGACCATGCGCATAAACTACGCAGAACCGGCGCATATGTCACGCATCCCGGCTGCGCGCGGGGTCAGACGCCGTAGTAGGCGCGGTACCAGGCGACGAACTTCGGCAGGCCCTGCTCGAGGGGGACCTGGGGGGTGAAGCCGAAGGCGTGGTGGAGGCTGGTGATGTCGGCCTCGGTGTCGACGACGTCGCCGGGCTGCAGGGGCTGGAGATCGCGCAGGGCGGGGCGGCCGAGGGCCGTTTCCAGCAGATCGATGAGGTCGGTCAGGGCGACCGGGCGGCCGCCGCCGACGTTGTACAGGCGGAAGGGGGCGGCGCTCTGGTCGGGTGAGGTGGGGGCGCCGCCGGGGGCGGGCGGGGCGTCGAGGGCGAGCAGGACCGCGCGGGCGGCGTCGTCCACGAAGGTGAAGTCGCGGCGCATGCGGCCCTGGTTGAACACCTTGATGGGCTGGCCGGCCAGGATGGCGCGGGTGAACAGGTGCAGCGCCATGTCGGGGCGGTACCAGGGGCCGTAGACGGTGAAGAAGCGCAGGCCGGTGACCGGCAGGGCGAAGAGGTGGGCGTAGGAGTGGGCCATCAGCTCGCCGGCGCGCTTGGTGGCGGCGTACAGGCTGATGGGGTGGTCGACGGGGTCGCGCTCGGAGGAGGGGAGCTGGGCGCTCGCGCCGTAGACCGAGCTGGACGAGGCGAAGACCAGGTGGCGGGCGGCGACGGCGCGGCAGCCCTCGAGGACGTTGAGGGTGGCGGAGACGTTGGCGTCGACGTAGGCGTGGGGGGCGTCGAGGGAGTGGCGGACGCCGGCCTGGGCGGCCAGGTGGACGACGGCGTCGGGGCGGGCGTCGGCGAAGAGCGCGGCCGTGGCGGTGCGGTCGGCGAGATCCAGGCGGGTGAAGGCGAAGGCGGGGGAGGCGGCCAGGCGGTCCAGACGGGCCTGCTTCAGGCCCGGGTCGTAGTAGGGGTTCAGGTCGTCGGCGCCGAGCACGTCGTCGCCGCGGTCGAGCAAGGCCTGGGCCACGTGGTAGCCGATGAAGCCGGCGGCGCCGGTGACCAGGACGCGCACGGGGTCAGAGGCTCCAGTAGGCGAGGCCGGGCGGGACGGCCTCGGGCTCGAGGATGGACTTCACGTCGACCACCACGCCGCCGGGGACCACGCCGTCGAGCAGCTCGGCGGGCGGGGTCCGGCGGTAGACGTCGTGGGCGACGGCGATGACTACGGCGTTCAAGCGGCTCAAGGCCTCGCGCGGGACCAGCTCGAGGCCGTACTCGCGCTGGGCGTCGTCCGGGTCGGCGTGGGGGTCGTGGACCAGCGGCTCGATGCCGAACTCGCGCAGCTCGGCGACCAGATCGGCCACGCGCGTGTTGCGGATGTCGGAGACGTCCTCCTTGAAGGACAGGCCCAGCACGCCGACGCGGGCGCCCTTGACCGGCTGGTCGGCGTGTACGAGCAGCTTGACCATGCGCTGGGCGAGGAAGCGGCCCATGCCGTCGTTGATGCGGCGGCCGGCCAGGATGACCTCGGGGTGGTAGCCGACCTCCTCGGCCTTGGCGGTCAGGTAGTAGGGGTCGACGCCGATGCAGTGGCCGCCGACCAGGCCCGGGTGGAAGCGCAGGAAGTTCCACTTGGTGCCGGCGGCGTCGAGCACGTCCTTGGTGCGCAGACCCAGACGGTCGAAGAGGACGGCCAGCTCGTTCATCAGGGCGATGTTGAGGTCGCGCTGGGTGTTCTCGATGGCCTTGGCGGCCTCGGCGACCTTGATGGACTTCGCGCGGTAGACGCCCGGCTCGACGATGGCGGCGTAGGCGGCGGCGACGCGCTCGAGCGTCTCGTCGTCCTGACCGGCGACGACCTTCACCACGCGCTCGAGGGTGTGCTCGCGGTCGCCCGGGTTGATGCGCTCGGGGGAGTAGGCCAGCTTGAAGTCGCGGCCCTGGGTGAGGCCCGAGGCGCGGGCGATGGCCGGGCCGCAGATGTCCTCGGTGACGCCTGGATAGACGGTCGACTCGAAGACGACGACGCCGCCGGGGCGCAGCGCGCGGCCGACCGTCTCGGAGGCGCGAACGAGCGCGGTCAGGTTGGGCTGGCGGTTGGGGTCGATGGGGGTCGGCACGGCCACGACGAAGAAGGTGACCCCTTGCAGGTCCGCCTCGTCGTCGGTCAGGCGCAGCGTCGTCTCGGCCAGGGCCTGCGGGTCGGCCTCGCGCGAGCGGTCGAGGCCCCCCGCCAGCTCGGCGACCCGCTGCGCGTCGACGTCGAAGCCGACCACGTCGGGAAAGCGCCGGGCGAACGCCAGGGCCACCGGCAGCCCGACGTACCCGAGCCCCAACACCCCGATGCGCTCCGTCATCGCCGCCCCCGGTCCATCTGCGCGGCATTGAAGCACATCCCGGCCGGCGCGACGACCGTCTATCTACGCCGGCGAGTGACCAGGACCAGCGCCACCAGCGCCCACCACCAGGCCCCGCCCAGATCGGTCGCCCCGCCGCGGCAGGCGCAGCCCTGGGCCGGCGCCGGACCGGACAAGCGCTGCGGCGTCTCGTGCGACAGCGCCAGCGGCGGCGTCGACCCCGCGTCGGGCGCCTCGTCCACGGGCGCGGGCGGCGGCTCGACCACCTCGAGCGTCAGCTCGGCCGTCGCCTGATGGCCGGCGTAGTCGCTCACCAGCAGCACCACATGGTAGGTCCCCGGCGCCACCGGCGCCCCGAAGGCGTCCGTGCCCGCCCAGCCGACCTCGCCCTGCCGCTGGGCCGCGTCGACCGCCGCCTCGTCCCGCAGCACCGTCACGGACGCGAAGCCCGCGTCGAACACCTCGAGCCGCAGCGCCTTCAGCTTGGTCTTGTCCTGGGCGGCGAAGATCAGCCGCGCCGGGTCGCCGCCCAGCGCGACGCCCTCGCGGTCGGCGCTGAGCGTCGCGGTCGGCGGCGTGCGGTCCACCACCGTCACCCCGTCCGACCAGCGCACCGCCGACTTGCCCAGCGGCCCGACCGCGCGCACGCCGACCAGGTAGCGCACGCCCGTGTGCAGCGGGAGCCCGCCGATGGCCACGTCCGTGTGCTGGTCGGTCCAGATCATGTCGTCGCTGACCTGCAGCCCGTCCACCGTCGCGACCCCGACCTCGTAGCCGATGGCGCCGGGCACCGCGTCCCAGCGCGCGTACAGCGAGGCGAAGGACTCGATGTCGTCCACGTCCGCGTCGGTCACGCCCGACGGCGGGTCCAGGTCCAGCACCTCGTCGGGTGCGGCGATGGTCCCCTGGTCGACCCCGTACAGCGACCCGTCGGTGGCCGACACGACCAGCTCGCCGTCCCCGTCGGCCGCCCAGTCGGCGACGATGACCTCGCGCAGCGGCGCGCCCACCTCGAGCGCCCAGGCCAGCGCGCCCGAGCAGGCGTCGACCGCGTACAGCCACCCGTCGGTCGACCCGACGAAGGCCACCTGGTTCCCCTCGGCGTCCTCGGCCGCGGCGACGTTGCCCAAAAAGCCCGTCGCGGCGCCGGCCTCGGCGGCGGCCTGCGCGTCGGGATAGGCCGCGCCGCCCGCCAGCGCCACGGTCCACAGCGGCCCCCCGTCGTCGAGATCCAGCGCCCCCAGCGTGGGCCCGTGCTGGAACGAGGTCACGTAGCCGCAGGGGGTCAGCGCGCCCAGCTGGGAGGCCAGGGTCGCGGGCGCCGGCACGCCCCACACCTTGGTGCCGTCGGCCTCGTGCAGGCTGAGGTTGGCCGTGCCCAGCGACAGCACCTCGTCGCGTCCGTCGCCGGTCACGTCCGCGATGAGGTGGTGCACCCCGCTGGCCACGGTGGCCAGCATCTCGAAGGCGCCGGTCGCCGCGTCCAGCACCCACAGCTTGGTCAGCGGGCCGCCGACCAGGATGGGCGGCGCGTCGCCGAGCCCCAGCTGGCCCGCCGCCAGCCGGCGCATGCCCCCGTTGTTCACGTCGATCACGGTGTCGACGTAGGTGTCGCCGGCCGCGGCCCCGTAGGCCACCAGCCCCTGCTCGCCCTTGCCGTTGCGCGTCTGGAACAGGGCCTCGTCCCAGCCGTCGCCGTCGAGATCGAAGGCCAGCAGATCGCCGTACAGGCCGCGGACGCCGACCGCGAAGGCCGAGCGCTCCCAGCTCAGGCCGCCCCACGGATCCCACGCCCGCACCGACTGCCGCCCCGCGGCCAGCACCTGCGGCCCCAGCGGCCCGCGGCCGATGGCGACGGTCGTCGCGCCGGGCGCCGTCCAGCGGACGTGAACGGTGCCGTTCTGCGCGGCCTGGGTCGCGTCGAACACGACGACCCGCTCGCCGCTGGTCACGGCGACGATCTCGTCGCCCGGCACGCCGTCGAGGTCGGCCGCCACCGGGAAGCGGGCGAACCCGCCGTAGCCGGGGTCGAACGCGCGGACGCGCATGCCCAGGACGGGCTGGGGGGCGGTGGGGAGGAAGTTCTGCGGGGCCAGATCGCGGTCGAGCACGAGCAGGCGCCCGTTCGAGGTGACCAGCGCCGCCGCCTGACCGCCGGGGACCAGGCCGTCCAGCAGGTTCCAGGCGACCAGGCGCGTGCCCTTGAGCGGCTCGAAGGCGGCGACGACCTGGGGCGCGCCGAAGCCGCCCTGGGGCTCGGTGTCGAAGCGCAGGGCGCGCAGATCCTGCAGGCCGGACTCGGCGCCGGTCCGGCCGACCAGCAGCGCGGGGCCGGCGGTGGTCTCGAGGGTGCAGGCGCGCCGGACGGCCGCGGTCGGGCGGGTGGGGCTGCGGACGAGGCAGCGCGGGACGGCGTCGTCGTACCAGTCGGGGGCTTCGCCCAGCAGGGCGGGGCCTTGGGCGGTGACGTGGTAGATGCGCGCGCCGCCCTCGGCCGTGCGCGTGACCAGCTCGACGGTCCCGTCGCCGTCGAGGTCGTGGGCCAGCTCGAGCTTGTCGCCGGGCACGGTGTGCTCGAGGGCGCCGGTGGCGGCGTCGAGGATCTCGGTCGACCAGGTCTGGTCCTCGCCGGTCGTGAAGGAGACGACGACCTCGAGCGCGCCGTCGCCGTCGAGGTCGACGACGGACGAGGGATCGAAGGCGATCTGGTCGCGCATGACGTCGTCGGCGGCGCGCTGCCAGACCTGGACCAGGGCGCCGTCGTCGGGCGACCAGGAAAAGCGCGAGACCTGCACGGCGTTGAAGGCGGCGGACCAGCCGCCCGGCGCGAAGACGATGGCGTCGTCGGCGCCGTCGCCGTCGACGTCGGTGACGGTGACCACGCCGCGGGCGGCGGCGGTGGGGCCGACCTCGGCGGGGGCGCCCTTCATCGCGCCGGTCGCGCCGTCGTAGAGGTAGAGGTGGTCGCGGCCCTGGGCGAACAGATCGGGGGCGCCGTCGCCGTCGAAGTCGCCCCAGGCCTCGTGCAGGGCGACCCAGTAGTCGCGGTTGGGCTCGGTGGCCAGGGTCCAGAGCTTGGCCGCGGCGGGGAAGCCGTCGGCGAAGGTGTAGGCGTGGGCGGCCTTGGCGACGGTGCCTGCGGCGGTGGCGTTGGCGTCGGCGAAGTAGAGGTCCGGCAGGCCGTCGCCGTCGAGGTCGAGGACGCGCGTGGTGTCGGTCAGGTTGCCGACGGCGCCGGGCGGCGAGGCCCACAGGACGGCGCCGGTGGCGGGGTCGATGACGAGGGCGGCGCCGGAGCCGTCGGGGTGGCGGCCCTCGGCGACCAGCTCGGGGGCGCCGTCGCCGTCGAGGTCGAAGGCGCCGACCAGGGAGGACAGCGACGGGCCGGCGGTCTGCCACACGAGGGCGTCGTCGGCGCGGCGCTGCTCGAGGCGGCCCGAGGCGACCAGGAAGAGGGTGCTGGCGGGGCCGAAGGCGGGGGCGCCGGCGAGGAAGGCGGCCTCGGAGATGGTGCCGCCGAGGAAGGCGCTCCAGGCGACCTGGGGGGTGGTGAGGGTGACGGGGAGGTCGGCGCGGCCGGTGCGGCCGAGATCGCCGCGGGCGACGGGCCAGTCGGCGCGGGCGGGGGCGGCGGCGATGATCAAGGCGGCGGCGGCGGGCCACAGACGCCCTCCGAGGCGCGGGCGCGTCTTCGGGGGCTCTCGGCGGGCCCCATTCTGTGGTACGTCAGGGGCGCAACCGAGGGAGGCGTTCATGCGGATTCTGGTCACCGGCGGCGCCGGGTTCATCGGCTCGCACCTGTGCGAGCGGCTCGTCGCCGAGGGGCACGACGTCCTGTGCCTGGACAACTTCTTCACCGGCCGCAAGCGTAACATCGCGCACCTGATGGGCTCGCCCAGCTTCGAGCTCATCCGCCACGACGTGGTCGAGCCGATTCTCCTCGAGGTGGACGCCATCTACAACCTCGCGTGTCCCGCCTCACCGGTGCACTACCAGACCAACCCGGTCAAGACCGTGAAGACGTCGGTCATGGGCATGATCCACATGCTCGGCCTCGCCAAGCGGGTCAAGGCGCCCATTGTGCAGGCGTCGACCAGTGAGGTCTACGGCGACCCCGAGATCCACCCGCAGACCGAAGACTACTGGGGCAACGTCAACCCCATCGGTCCGCGCTCCTGCTACGACGAGGGCAAGCGGGTCGCCGAGACGCTCTGCTTCGACTACCACCGCCAGAACGGCGTCGATGCGCGCGTCGTCCGCATCTTCAACACCTACGGCCCGCGCATGATGGTCGACGACGGGCGCGTGGTCTCGAACTTCATCGTGCAGGCGCTGCGCGGTCAGGACCTCACCGTGTACGGCGACGGCGCCCAGACGCGCTCGTTCTGCTTCGTCGACGACCTGGTCGAGGGCCTCGTCCGCATGATGGCCCAGAAGGGCTTCCAGGGGCCCGTCAACCTGGGCAACCCCGAGGAGTTCACCGTCCGCGAGCTGGCCGAGCTGGTCATCGAGCTGACCGGGTCGTCGTCCAAGGTCGTCACCGAGCCCCTGCCCCAGGACGACCCCAAGCGCCGCAAGCCCGACATCACCCTGGCCCGCCGCGAGCTGGGCTGGCACCCCACCGTCCCCCTGCGCCGCGGCCTCGAGCGCACCATCGCCTTCTTCGAGGAGATCCTGCAGGCCCCCGACGGCGACGTCGCGACCGCCGCCCGCTTGCGCGCTGGCGCCGACGAGCCCTGAGCCGCCGGCCCGGCACGACCTTCATCCGACGTACTGGCGACGAGGAGATCCTTCAGGCCGCCTGCGGCTCGGGCCTGGGGCAGGCCGGTGAAGGTCGAGGGCGTCAGGCGCGCAGGACGGTGACGCGGCAGCCCGAGGGGGTGGTGGCGGACTCGAAGGTGGTGCGGTGCTCGGGGGGACCGGACCCGGGGCGGCGGTCGAAGAGGACGAGGACGCCCTCGTCCAGGCCGAGCGAGGCGAGGTAGGCATCCAGCTGCTCGAGGCCTTTGTCGAGCGGGTCGGGCCGGCCAGGGGCCCAGACCTTGAGCTCCAGGGCCTCGCGCTGGAGGGCGCGCTGGCCGATCGGGTCGGTGAAGGGCCAGCGGATGAGGAGGTCGATGCGGCCGCGGCCGACGCCGTATTCGCGATCGATGGTGCCGCCGCCGTTCACGACGCGTTGGAGGTAGGCCATGAGGACCAGCTGCGGGGCGACCTCGTGGTAGGGCATGGTCCCCGCCAGGACCTCGCCGTGCTCGCGCCAGAAGGCGGCGAACTCGGTGAGGATCTTCGGAAGATCGAGGCGACCGTCCGGGAGGACGAAGGAGCGGGGCTCGGCGGTGGTCTGCTCTTCGGCGGGGGCCGCGAGGACGCGGACGATGACCTCGCGGTAGATGGGGTTCGCGATGCGCAGGGGCTTGTCGACCGCGACGAGGCCGAGGTCCCGGACGTAGGCCACGTCATCGTTGTAGGTGGCGTCGGCGCCGCCGAAGCCGCCGGCGAGGAGCGGCTCCAAGACGCGCCGGACCCGCGGCTCCATGAGCCGGGCGACCAGCGAGTCGAGATGGGTGGCTCGGGCCAGGATGAGGCGCTCCTTCGCGGTCTCGACATGGGCCGGGGTGATGGGCTCGGGAGCGGGGATGGCCAGCTCGTGCACCACCTCGGCGCAGAGCGCATTGACGAGCCACGGCTGGCCGCCGGTGAGCGCAAAGAGGCGCTCGAGCGCTGCGTCCGTGAAGGGTTGACCGGTCTGGGTGGTGTGCTGGGAGGTGAGCTCGCGGACGTCGTCGGTGTCGAAGTGCGTCAGGCGCAGCGACTTCACCTTGATGTTGAAGGGGCTGGACGTACCGAGCCGCTCTGGGTCGCCGCCGCTCGCCGTCTTGTAGTCGCGGACATCCCGGAGGCCGCAGAGGACGACCGAGGCCGGAAAGCGCGCGGGTCGGTTGGGGAATCCGGTGCGGAGTTGGCGGAGCACCGTCTTGAGCCCGTCGCCGCGGAGGGCGTCGATCTCGTCGAAGAACAGCACGAGCGGGCGCGGGCAGACCTCGGCCCAGGCGGTGAGGGACGTGAAGAGCTGGTTGCCGTCGGGCGCCAGCGGCCAGTCCGGCGGTCGCAGCTCCGGCGGAAGCTGTTGGCCGGCCGAGACCCTCAAGACGTCGAGGAGGATTCGCTCGACCGCGCCATGTTCGTCCCCGGCGACCTCGCCGGCCTCGCACGAGAAGTGGACGGCGGCGTAGCGGCCCTCGGCGGTCAGGGCCTCGGCGAGCGCGCGCAGGGTCGTGGTCTTTCCCGTCTGGCGTGGCGCGTGGACGACGAAGTAGCCGAGCTGGTCGACGAGGCCGCGGGCCTCGGGGAGCCGGGCGATGGGGTCGACCATGTAGTGGTAGGCCGGCAGGCAGGGACCGGCGGTGTTGAAGCGGCGCATGGTGGGCCGGAGCGTAGGTCCGGGGGGGGGCGGTGGCAAGGCCGGGCCGATGGGGGGCGAGGCGGCGGAGCTCGGACCGATCGCGGGAGCGCCTCCTACAAGTCCTCGCTCAACCCCGCGCAGCGAGCTGCGCGAAGCCGGAGCACGAGCGAGCTCGTGCAGTCCGGTTCCCGTAGGCGCTGTCCCCTACTCCCCCTTGCGACACGCCTCCGCCGCCTTGGTGATGCGCGCCTTCACGTCGTCACGCGCGCCGAAGCTCTCGTTGAGGGCGTGGAAGGCCTCGGCGCCGGTCAGGCCCTCCTTTCTATAGGTGGCCAGGACGGCCTCGATCTGCGCGCCGGTCCAGGGTCCCGCGCCGTGGGCGCAGGTCAGCTTGGCCGAGGCGCCGATGAAGAAGGCGGCCCCGAAGAGGTCCTTGGCCGGCTGCGGGTCGGCCAGCAGGCGGGCGGCGATGTCGGCGCGGTCCATGGCCACCTCGGTCTTGCCCTGCTCGTAGGCGATGAGGCCCATCAGCAGCTGGGCCTCGCCGTGGTCGGGGCGGCGCTCGAGCACCCAGCGCAGGGCGGCCTCGGCCTCGGCGGCCTTGTCCTGACGCAGCAGGTTGCGGCCGCGGACCAGGCCTACCTCGGGGTCGTCGGGGCGTAGCTTCGTAAGCTGCTCGATGACCTCGGCCTGCGGCGCCCAGTCCTGCTTGGCCTCGTACAGCGCGACCAGGTTGGCCAGCGCGGCCTCGTGCCCCGGGCTGAGGGCGAGGACCTTCTCGGTGGCGGCGATGGCCTCGTCCGTGCGGCCGAGCGCCTGCAGCGACGCGCCGCGGGTCAGCTGCGCGCCCGCGCTGGCGGGGTCGAGGGCCGCGGCCCGGTCCGCCTCGGCCAGGGCCTCGGCGTGGCGGCCGGCGAGCTGGTAGGCGGCGGCCAGGGCCAGGCGGGCGTCGAAGTGGTCGGGGTGGTCCTGGACCAGCGCCCAGCCGCGGGCGACCGCGTCGTGCACCCGGCCCGTGGCGATGGCCTCGCGGATGGCCGGCAGCTCGGTCTCGGGGCTCAGCAGGATCGGCGCGGCGTCGGCCCGTGGCGTGATGGGCGGGGCCTCGTCACGGCAGGCGGGGGCGGTGAGGGCGAGGGCGAGGGCGAGGGCGGCGGTCGTCGTTCGGCGCATGGCCCCGAGTAACACGGACCGTGCGGCGGGAACATCCCGCGGCGGAGGTTGTTGAGGGCCGGACCCCGGGAGAGCAGCTGGACCGCAGGTGTCCAGCATATTCGTTGACCGTGCAGGGCCGGTGCTGATAGTTGGGCGCTCCGCGCGCCCCCGACGCCGGTTTTTTCGTTCGGGGACAGAGGATTCATGGACATCCGCAACATCGCCATCGTCGCCCACGTCGACCACGGCAAGACCACGCTCGTCGACCACCTCCTCCGCCAGTCCGGCACCTTCCGAGAGGGGGCCGAGGTCGCCGAACGGGTCATGGACTCGAACGACCAGGAAAAGGAGCGAGGCATCACCATCCTCGCCAAGAACACGGCGGTGGAGTGGCGGGGCACCCGCATCAACATCGTCGACACGCCCGGCCACGCCGACTTCGGCAGCGAGGTCGAGCGCGTGCTCCGCATGGTCGACGCCGTGCTGCTGCTGGTCGACGCGGCCGAGGGGCCGATGCCCCAGACGCGGTTCGTGCTGCAGAAGTCGCTCGAGCTCGGGCTCAAGGCGCTGGTCTGCATCAACAAGATCGACCGCAAGGACGCGCGCACCGACGAGGTCCTCGACGAGATCTTCGATCTCTTCGTGAACCTCGACGCCAACGACGAGCAGCTCGAGTTCCCGCACGTCTACGCCGCGGCCCGCGATGGCTACGCCATCAAGGAGCTGACCGACGAGAAGAAGGATCTGACGCCGCTGTTCGAGATGATCCTCGAGCACACGCCCAAGCCCAAGGGCAGCGCCGACGAGCCCCTCCAGCTGCAGGTCGCGACCCTGGCGCACTCGCCCTTCCTCGGGCGCATCGCCATCGGCCGCATCTACCGCGGCCGCATCAAGCGCGGCATGAGCGCCGTCGTCTGCAAGCCGGACGGCAGCCGCGAGCAGTTCCGCGTCAGCAAGCTCATGACCTTCAAGGGCCTCGAGCGCGTCGACTGCGACGAGGCCCAGGCCGGCGACATCGTGGCCCTGTCGGGCGCCGGCGACGCGACGGTCGGCGACACCATCTGCCCGGCCGACAAGCCCGAGCCGATGGCGGCCATCGCCATCGACGAGCCGACGCTGTCGATGACGTTCATGACCAACTCCAGCCCGTTCGCGGGCAAGGAAGGCAAGTACGTCACCAGCCGGCAGATCATGGACCGGCTCGAAAAGGAGCTCATCGCCAACGTCGGCCTGCGCGTGGCGCCGGGTGAGTCGGCCGATCAGTTCGTCGTCTCCGGCCGCGGCACGCTGCACATCTCGGTGCTCATCGAGTCGATGCGCCGCGAGGGCTTCGAGCTGGGCGTGAGCCAGCCGCAGGTCATCATCAAGGAGATCGACGGCGTCAAGTCCGAGCCGTTCGAGGAGGTGGCGATCAACTGCGGCGAGGACTACTCGGGCAGCGTCATCGAGAAGCTCAACCAGCGCGGCGGCGAGCTCAAGGACCTCAAGGTCACCGAGGACGGCATCGCGCGGCAGAAGTGGATCATGCCCAGCCGCGGCCTCATCGGCTACCGCTCCGAGTTCCTGACCGACACCCGCGGCACCGGCACCCTGGTGCACGTCTTCAGCCACTACGGGCCCGTGCAGACGCGGCGCCGGGTGCGCACCAACGGCGTCATCATCGTGCAGGAGGACTGCGAGACGGCGGCCTACTCGCTCGACACGCTGCAGGACCGCGGCCAGCTCTTCGTGGGCCACGGCCAGAAGGTCTACCTGGGCCAGATCATCGGCCTGCACAGCCGCGAGACCGACCTCATCGTGAACCCGGGCAAGGGCAAGAAGCTCACGAACATGCGCGCCTCGGGCTCGGACGACACCATCCGCCTGACGCCCCCGCGCGAGTTCACGCTCGAGGAGGCGCTGGAGTTCATCGCCCCCGACGAGCTCGTCGAGGTCACGCCGACCAGCATCCGCCTGCGCAAGCGCGTGCTCGACCACAACGAGCGCAAGCGGGCCGAGAAGGCCGCCTGACGCGCTCCCACCGACCCGCTCGAACCGTCGCCGGGCGCCGGCACCGCGATTGACACGGTGCCGGCGCCCGGCTACGTCTCGGGCTCCCGTTCCACCCGCTCGCCTCGCAGGGACCTCCCGCCATGCTCGACATCCTGTCCTCGGGCTTCAAGTCGGCCAAGGAGAAGCTGACCGGCCAGACCACCCTCGACGAGGGCAACATCAAGACGGCGCTGCGCGACGTCCGGATGTCGCTGCTCGAGGCGGACGTCGAGTTCCACGTGGTCAAGGAGTTCTTGAAGCGCGTCGAGGACAAGGCCGTCGGCGAGCTGGTCACCACGCGGGTGACGACCCAGAAGGGCGAGAAGAAGAAGATCACGGCGGCCGACGCCTTCATCAACATCTGCCACGAGGAGCTGCAGGCCCTGATGGGGCCCGTGGACACCTCTATCACGATGAAGCGCGGCTCGGGCATCACCACCATCATGATGGTGGGCCTGCAGGGCGCCGGTAAGACGACCACCACGGGCAAGCTCGCCTTCAAGCTGAAGAACGAGGGGCACAGCCCGCTGCTGGTCGCGGCCGACATCTACCGCCCGGCCGCCATCGACCAGCTCAAGGTGCTGGGGTCCAAGATCGACGTGCCGGTCTTCTCGGTGCCCGGCCAGGCGCCGCCGGCCCTGTGCGAGCTGGCGCTGCGCGAGGCGAAGTACAACCGCCACGACGTCGTCATCTTCGACACCGCCGGCCGCCTGACCATCGACGAGGTCCTCATGCAGGAGCTCGCCGACATCCGCACCAAGACGCGGCCGGACAACATCTTCCTCGTCCTCGACGCCATGACCGGCCAGGACGCGGTCAAGACGGCCAAGAACTTCGACGACAAGCTCGACATCTCGGGCGTCATCCTGACCAAGCTCGACGGCGACGCCCGCGGCGGCGCGGCGCTGAGCGTCAAGCAGGTGACCGGCAAGCCGATCAAATTCCTGGGCATCGGCGAGCAGATGGACAAGCTCGACGAGTTCCGCCCCGAGGGACTCGCCGACCGCATCCTGGGCTTCGGCGACATCGTCGGCCTGGTGCAGGACTTCGAGAAGGTCGTCGACGAGAAGACCGCCGAGGAGGACGCCAAGAAGATCCTCACCGGCAACTTCACCCTCGACACCTTCCTGCAGCAGATCCGCACCATCAAGCGGATGGGCTCGCTCAAGGACATCTTCGAGAAGATGCCCTTCATGGGCGACGCCATCCCCAAGGACCTCGACGAGCGGCAGCTGGGCAAGGTCGAGGCGATGATCTGCTCGATGACGCGGCAGGAGCGGCGCGAGCCGGATCTGCTGCGGTCGACGCCGTCGCGCATCCGCCGCATCGCGCACGGCTCGGGCACGACGCTCAAAGAAGTGCGCGACATGCTGACGCGCTTTTACGGCATGCGGAACGTCATGAAGCAGGTCGGCAAGCAGCCGGGCCTGCTGGGGCAGCTGCCGGGGTTCAAGCAGCTGGGGATGCTCAAGCAGCTGCGCGGCGCGCAGATGGACGGCATGCTCGGCGAGATGGGCGACATGATGGGCGGCGGGGCCGACCCGTTCGGCGGGCTGATGGGCGGCATGGGCGGCGGCATGGGGCTGCCGGGGCCGGGGGGCAAGCGCCCCGCGGTGTCGTCCGACGCGATGCGCGCGCAGATCGAGGCCAAGAAGAAGCGGCGCGAGCAGGCCAAGAAGGCCACCAAGCAGCGCAAGAAGAACAAGAAGAAGTAGGCCGCCTCGGCGGCCTGCGGCGGACGGGGTGGAGACCGCATTCGGCTTCGATCCCGGCCGGCGATTCTGCTAGGGTGACGCGCCCTCTGGACGCGGAGCCCTGCCGATGCGCGCGACTTCGAAGCTTGCTGTGGTGATGATCGCGTCGGCCGCGTGGGGCGTCTCCGGCTGCGAGACGGCGCAGGTCGATCCGCCGGTGGTGCTGCCCGACGTCTCGGTGCTCGAGGACGCCGCCGCCGAGTCCGACGCCGCCGCCGACGCGACCGAGCCCGCCGACGCCGACCCGCCCGACGAGGGCGCGGCCGACCTGCCGCCGCCGCCCGCGGACGTGAACACGACGCCGCCGGACGCCAGCCTGGGCCAGCAGCCGGTCGGCGGCGTGTGCGCCTTCGACAAGGACTGCGAGGACGGCTACTGCAACACGGCCTACCCGGGCGGCTACTGCTCGGCCAAGTGCAGCAAGGACGCCGACTGCCCGGAGGCCAGCAAGTGCTTCGCCGACCCCAAGGGCGGCGGGAAGATGTGCTGGAAGGCGTGCCAGGGTGGGTGGGAGTGTCGGCTGGACCAGTTCTGCCCGGCGGGCGCGAACATCTGCACGCCCAAGTGCCAGGAGGGCGACTGCAACCCGGGTTACGTGTGCGACGACCAGAGCGGGGTCTGCATCTTCGCCAACACGGCGCCCACCTGCGAGCCGACGCCCGAGGTGTGCAACGGCGTGGACGACGACTGCGACAAGGCGGTCGACGAGGGCTGCGGGGTGGTCATCCCGACCAACGAGACCACGCTGACCGAGGACCTCGGCCTGTGGCAGGTGGGCGGCGGCGGCCTGTCCAAGCCCATCTCGTTCAACGTCTCGGCCTCGGCCAGCGCGTTCACGGTGGTGGTGCTGGCGGCCGACGCCGAGCCGGACATCATGGTGGTCTGGGAGCTCAAGGGGCCGGGCGGCAAGGTGCTGGTCACCGGGACCGACCCGCTGGGCTCGGCCATCCGCTCCTTCCCGGGCGTGGGCGTGCTGACCGTGCAGGTGCCCAACACGCCCCTGGTGCAGGTCGAGGGCGGCAAGTACACGATGACGCTGTACCGCGAGGGGGACGTCAGCGAGGCCTGGGTGACGGTCATCCAGACGCTGCGCCAGGGGGCGACGCAGTCGAAGCTGGACGTGAACTTCTGGTTCGTCGGGGTGCCGGGCCTGAGCGCGGCGACGGCGCCGACCAACAGCAAGTTCCAGGGGCTGGTGGACACGTTCGAGGGCGTGCTGGCGCCCTTCGGCCTGACCCTGGGCAAGGTCGGCTACTACGACATCACCGGACAGGACGCGCAGAAGTACACGTACCTCGACACCGAGCAGGGCTACGTCATCGACGAGCACGGCGAGCTGCTGGCGCTGTCGAAGACGCTGCCGGCGGACAACCGGGGCGTGAACTTCTTCTTCGTCCAGGGCTTCAACGGCTGGGGGCTGCTGGGGCGCGCCGGCGGCATCCCGGGGCCGTCGCTGGTGCACGGGACGACCGGCTCGGGGGTGGCGGTCAGCATGCAGGACTACCTGTGGGGCGACATCGACACGACGGCGCACGCGATGGCGCACGAGCTGGGGCACCAGCTGGGGCTGTTCCACGTCAGCGAGCAGGATGGCTCGATGCACGACCCCATCCCGGACACGCCCGAGTGCAAGGACATGGACGGCAACGGGCAGCTGTGGCCCAACGAGTGCATCGGCAAGGGCGCCGACAACCTGATGTTCTGGAGCGCCCACAGCTCCGGGAAGTTGACCCCGGGGCAGCTGTACGTGATCCACAAGAACGCCTGCCTGTACTGAGAGCACGTCCGCCGGGGCCGCGGCGGAATCGGCGCCGGCGCCGGCCCGTTGCCCGGGCGGCGCGCATCACACGCCACCACGAGATCGACCGGCCCCATGGGGAATCCGATGAAGCACCCAAGCACCTTCCCGCACCTGCGCGCCGCCCTGACCGCGGCGCTCGCCTTTGCCGCAGTGCTCGTCCTCGGCGGTGTGGCGAGCGCCAGCGAGAGCTTCGAGAAGCAGGAGCGGCGCCTGATGACCCTGCTGTCGGCTTACGAGTACGTGCCGAACAAGAAGGTCCTCGACCGGGTGGGGCCCGACGTCGACCTGCTGCTGGTCCGCATCGCCGGGCACCCCAAGCTGCGCCCGACGGTGCGCGTGCGCGCGATGAGCTCCATGGCGCTGTACCCGAACCCGCGGGTGCAGGGCTTTTTGCGCAGCCTGCTCCACGAGCGGCGGCTGAAGGGCACGCCCCTCGGGGTGCTGCTGCGGCGGCAGGCGATGCGCTCGCTGGCCTGGGCCTTCGGCGATGCCGCCGTGGACGATCTGGCGCCGCTGCGGCAAGATGCCGACCCGCAGATCCGAGAGGCCTGCGCCCGTGCCTACGGTGACAGCCAGAGCCGCCGGGCCATCGCCCTGCTCGAGGCCTGGCTTCCCCACGAGCCCGAGCTGTTCGTCCGCTCCGCGGTGGACGACGCGCTGCAGCGGCTCAAGCGGACGACGCGGGACGAGGTCAACCATCCCCTGCCCGAGGAGATCGAGCGATGAGCCAGGCGCCGGACATGACGGGTACCCACGCCGCCCTGTACACCCCCTTCGCCGCCGACGGGGCGGTCGATGTGCCGGCCCTGCGCGCCCTGTGCGAGCGCCTGGCCAGCGCGGGCGTCGGCCTGGTCCCCTGCGGCACGACCGGCGAGACGCCGACCCTGTCGGGGCAGGAGTACGCCCTGGTGGTCCGCACCGCGGTCGAGGTCGCCGCCGGGCGCGTCCCCGTCATCGCCGGCACGGGCTCGAACGACACGGCCAAGACCGTGAAGCTGACGCGCCACGCGCGCGAGCTGGGCGCGCAGGCGGCCCTGGTCGTCACGCCGTACTACAACAAGCCCCCGCAGCGGTCGCTGCTGGCGCACTACCAGGCCGTGGCCGACGACGGCGGGCTGCCGGTCATCCTGTACAACGTCCCGGCGCGCACCGGCTGCAACATGACGGCCGAGACGACCCTGCGCCTGGCCGAGCACCCGAACGTCATCGCGACCAAGGAGGCCGCCGGCAACCTGGACCAGCTGCAGGCCATCATCGCCGACGCGCCGGCCGGCTTCCGCGTCCTCTCGGGCGACGACGCCTGGACGCTGCCGCTGGTGCTGCTGGGCGGCCACGGCGTCATCAGCGTGGCCGCCAACGTGGCCCCCAAGGCGATGGTCCAGCTGACCCGGGCGGCCCTGGACGGGGACCTCCCCGCCGCGCGCGCCGCGCAAAAGCGCCTGCTTCCGCTGTTCAAGGCCCTGTTCCTGACGACCAACCCCATCCCGGTCAAGCGGGCCGCGGCGCTGCTGGGGCACGCGGGGGCCGAGCTGCGCCTGCCGCTGACGTCCGACGCCTGCGACGAGGCCATCGTGCAGGCGCTGCGCGAGGCGCTGACCCAGGCCGGCGAGGCCCTGGCGTGAGCCGGCTGGCCATCGTCGGCGCTGGCGGCCGCATGGGCCAGCGGCTGGTGGCGCTCGCGCCCGAGGTCGGGCTGACGGCGGCGGCCCAGGTCGACCAGGGCGGCCCCGCGCTGAGCGAGGTCGACCCCGGCGGCGTGGACGCGGTCATCGACTTCTCGGTGCACGCCCAGGCGCCCGGGACGGCCGCCTGGTGCGCCGAGCACGGGGTCCCGCTGGTCCTCGGGACGACGGGGCTGGACCCGGCCCAGCGCGAGGCGGTGGCCGGCGCGGCGCAGCGGGTCGCGGTCGTGCACGCGCCCAACTTCTCGGTCGGTGTCAACGCCCTGTTCGCCCTGGTGGGGCAGATGGCCAAGCTGCTCGGCCCCGGGTGGGACCTCGAGGTGGTCGAGGCGCACCACAGGCACAAGGTCGACGCGCCCAGCGGCACCGCCCGGCAGCTGGGCGTGCACCTGGCCGAGGCGCGCGGGTGGGACTACGACGACGTGGTGCGCGGCGGGCGCGACGGGCTGGTCGGCGCGCGGCCGGATCGCGAGATCGGCATGGCGGTGGTGCGCGGCGGCGACGTGGTCGGCGAGCACACCGTCTTGTACCTGAGCACGGGAGAGCAGGTGTCCATCGGCCACCGGGCGACCGACCGCGACATCTTCGCGCGCGGCGCCCTGCGCGCGGCCGGGTGGCTGCTGGCGGCCCCTCGGTCGCCCGGGCTGTACTCGATGCAGGACGTGCTGCGCGGGTGACCGCTTGAGCGTCCCGCGCGAGCACCACGAGGCCCTGTACGCGGCCTACGTCGCCGAGCTCGAGGCGCGCTGGCCGGGCTTTCGCGTCATGGACAAGCGCGACAGCCCCTTCTGCCGGCTGATCGACCGGCTGCTGCGGGCCATCACCTTCGGCGGGCAGCGTGGTTTTCTGACGCAGTACATCACCACCTTCGGGCGGCGCATCTACGTCCCCGAGAGCTGGGAGCGCCTGCCGGCGGGCGAGCGCTACTGCATCCTGCGCCATGAGGCCGTCCACGTCGCGCAGTTCCGCGCCCTGACCTGGCCGGGCATCACCCTGGTCTACCTGCTCTTGCCTGTGCCGGTCGGCTTCGCCGCGGGCCGCGCCTTCCTCGAGTGGCAGGGCTACCGCGAGACGCTCACCGCGACCTGGCAGGTCGAGGGGCCCGAGGCGGCCCGCAACCCCGCGCTCCATCAGCGGATCGTGGCCCGCTTCACCGGGCCCGATTACGTCTGGATGTGGGTTCGTGCTAAAACGGTGCGAGCGGCGATCGCCCGGCACCTCGCGCGCCTCGAGCAAGCGCCGCCCCCGCCGCTCGTCGTCCTCGCCTCCCCGGAGGGATCCCGGCCCCGCCCATGACCACGCCCGCCCCCCAGTCCCTCGGCACGCTCGGCCGCTACGAGCTGCTCTCGCGCCTCGGCGCGGGCGGCATGGGCGAGGTGTTCCTGGCGCGCGCCACGGGCACGGCCGGGTTCGAGACGCGCGTGGTCATCAAGAAGATGCTGCCGCACCTCGCGGGCAACGCCGAGTTCGCCCAGCGGTTCGTCGAGGAGGGCAAGCTGGTCGTGCGGCTGCGCCACGCCGGCATCGTGCAGGTGCTGGATCTCGGCGAGCACGAGGGCGACGTCTACCTGGCGATGGAGCACGTCGACGGCCGGGATCTTCGGCACCTGCTGCGGCTGTCGCGCGCCTGTGGGTTGGCGCCGACGCCCGAGCTGGCCGCGACCCTGCTGTGCCGCGTCCTCGAGGCGCTCGACTACGCGCACCGGCTGACCGACGAGGCGGGCCGACCGCTGGGGCTCATCCACCGCGACGTCACGCCGTCCAACGTGCTGCTGTCGCGCTCGGGCGACGTCAAGCTGGGCGACTTCGGCATCGCGCGGGCGGCGCGCTCGGCCGCCCCCGAGCTGGCGACCGGGCCCGAGGGCAAGGTCGCCTACATGTCGCCGCAGCAGGCCGCCGGGCAGCCGCTGGACGGGCGCAGCGACCAGTTCTCGGTCGGCGTCATCGCCTGGGAGCTGCTGGCGGGCCGGCGTCCCTTCGAGGCGCCGACGGACGCGCAGACCCTGGCGCTGGTGCGCGCCTGCCAGCCCGGGTCGCTGGCCGACGCGGCGCCCGGGCTGCCGGCCGAGGTGGTCGCCGTCGTCGATCGCCTGCTGGCGCGCGAGCCCGAGGCGCGCTTCGCGTCTGCCGACGAGGCGCGGCGGGCGCTGCAGCAGTGGCTCAACGGGGTCGGCGCCACGCTGGGCGCGCGCGAGATCGCGGCCTGGGTCGAGGCCGTGCTGCAGGCGCTGCCGCCGGGCCTGCGCGACGCGCCGCCGGCGCCGCTCAGCGTCGACGATCTGCTGCGCCTGGGCATGCGCGACGGCGGCGAGGGCACGGCGACCCACACCGCGACCCCGTTGCCCGAGCTGGCGGCCGCCGCCCCGGCGACCCGCACCCCCAGCCGCGCGACGCCGCTGCCCGTCGCACCCCTGGACCCGCCCGACGCGCCGTCCAGCCCGCTCGGCCGCCCGCCCGAGCCGCTGACGCCGCCGCCCGCGCGCAGCCGCGCGCCGCTGTTCGCGCTGCTGGTGCTGCTGAACGTGCTGCTGCTGGGCTCGGTGGCCTGGCTGCTCTTCGCCGACGGGACCCGGCCCGCCGCCCAGGCCGCGGCCGAGGCCGTGCAGACCGACGCGCCGCCCGCGCCCCGCCCGCCCGTGGCCGCGCCGCAGCCCGAGGCGCCCACGCCGCCGTCGCCCGCGCCCGCGCCGCAGCCCGAGCCGGTCGTCGCCGAAGCCCCGGCGACGGGCCGCTCGACGGGCGCGCTGTTGACCGCGGCCGCGCAGCGTGCCGCCGAGCCGCCGGTCCCGGTGACCATCCGGGTCAGCCCCGCGGGCGCGCAGGTGGCGATCGCCGGGCTCGGCAGCGGCCCCTCGCCGCGGACCGTCGAGGTGCCACGCGGCGCCGAGCTGGCCGTGACCGCGCGGCTCGAAGGCCACCAGAGCCGCCACACCACCGTGGTCGCCGGCGAGGAGGACGTGGTCAGCCTGACGCTCAAGGCCGACGGGCGCGGGCAGGTGCGGTTCCGCTTCTTCCCGGCCAGCGCGCGCGTGCGGGTCGACGGGCGCGACGTCGAGACGGGCGGGCGCAACGTGGTCGAGCTGGATCTGACGGTCGGCGCCCACCAGCTCGAGCTCGTCGGGCCGCGTGGCGAGCGTCGCAAGGTGTCCTTCCGGGTCAGCGCCGACAAGGTGACGAACCTGGCGACGGTGCACCTCGAGGCCAGCGCGGTCACGCCGAAGGCGACCCCCTGATGGCCTCCGCGTCGCCCGAGACCCTGGTCACCGCGTCGGCGACCGAGGAGCTCTCGTTCCAGCGCTATCGGCTGCGGGCCGCCGACGGCAGCGAGCGGGTCTTCGATCGCCGGCTCATCTACATCGGCACCTCGCCCGACAACGACGTCGTGCTGGACGACCCTACGGCCTCGCGGGTCCACGCGCGGCTCGAGTTCGATCGCACGGGTTACCTGCTGCGCGATCTGCGGTCGAAGAACGGGACGTGGGTCAACGGCGTCCGGGTCAACGAGGCCTACATCCCGGCCGACGCGGCGCTGCGCTTCGGGCGGGCCGAGCTGTCCTTCGGCCTCGATCATCAGACCGTGCAGGTCGCGCTGTCGACCGGGGACCGCTTCGGGCAGCTCCTGGGGCGCAGCTCGGAGATGCGCGAGATCTTCGGCCTCCTGGGCAAGGTCGCGCCCACCGACGTCACCGTGCTGGTCGAAGGCGAGAGCGGCACGGGCAAGGAGCTGGTCGCCGAGGCGCTGCACACGCACTCGAAGCGCGGCGACAAGCCGTTCGTCATCTTCGACTGCTCGGCCGTGGCGCCCGAGCTCATCGAGAGCGAGCTGTTCGGGCACGTCAAGGGCGCCTTCACCGGGGCCATCGCCAACCGGCAGGGCGTCTTCGAGCAGGCGCACGGCGGCACCCTGTTCCTCGACGAGATCGGCGAGCTGCCGCTGGATCTGCAGCCCAAGCTGCTGCGCGCGCTGGAGAAGGGCGAGCTGCGGCCGGTGGGCTCCAACGAGCGACGGACCGCGGACGTGCGGGTCGTGGCGGCCACCAACCGGCAGCTCGACAAAGAGGTCGAGGCCGGCCACTTCCGGCAGGATCTGTATTATCGGCTGGCGGTGATCAAGGTGCGGCTGCCGGCGCTGCGGCAGCGGCCCGAGGATATCCCGCTGCTGGTCCGGCACTTCCTGAAGGCGGCCGGGGCGAGCGAGGTCGCGGTTGGCTTCGAGACGATGCAGCGGCTGCAGGCGCATCGGTGGCCGGGCAACGTGCGCGAGCTGAAGAACTACGTGGACCGCGCCGTGGTGCTGGCCGAGCACGGGCGGCTCGACACGCGGCACCTGTCCGACAGCGGCCTCGAGCAGGGGCCGGGGGCGCAAGCGGGCGACGGCCTGGCGCTGGGCGTCGACCTGGCGCTGCCGTTCAAGGACGCCAAGGCGCGGCTGCTGGACGTCTTCGAGCGGCGCTACTGGCTGCGGCTGCTCGACGAGACGGGCGGCAACGTCAGCGAGGCGGCGCGGCGCGGCGGCATCCACCGCAAGAGCCTCGAGTACCTGGTCAAGAAGCTCGAGCTGCGCTGAAAATTGGACGCGTGGGGGGCCCGCCCGTAGGCTGCCTTCGTCGACGGGGAGGCATCCGAGCCCTGCATGGAGGATCCCGCGTGAGCAGCATGCGTAAGACGACCACCCGGACGGCGACGACCACGCGTCGCGACGTCCACAAAGCGCTCCGCAAGGCGGAGCTGACCCGCGAGGAGGAGCTCGTGCTCCGCCTCCGCCACGGCCTGAGCGAGCCTGGCGCGACCCACCTCGAGTTTCGAGGCACCACCCACCCCGAGCTGGCCGCCAAGCTGGCGCTCATCGAGGCCGACGCGCTGGCCCACATGCGCCCGCACGTCGCCGTGCAGGTCGAGGCGGCGGCGGAGACGGGCAACGGCGAGCTGAAGCAGTCGATCATCGACAAGCTGAAGAAGCTGTAGCAGCCTGACCGACATTGGGGCTCCGCTTCGGCGGAAGCCCGTTGCAGCCCGCTCCGCGGTGACTGCGCTCGGGGCTCCTTCGGGAGCCCCGCTTCGTTTCGAAGCCTCTGGCCCTGGGCTAACGGGCCAGGCGCCGCGCGTCCTCGGCGGGCAGACGGTAGACGCCCAGCGTGATGACGGGCGTGTGCTTGAAGTGGGCGCTGTAGGGGCGGCTGGCGAAGGTGCGGGTCTCGACGGGCTCGAGGCCGTCGAGCCAGCTGCAGGGTGGGGCCCCCTCGATGGCGCAGTCGAGGCCACGGTAGGCCAACAGGCACGTGCCGCGCTCGATGAGCTCGTCGAGGGGCGGCCTGTGGTCGTCGGGCGAGGTGACCCGCACCTGGCCGAGGGGGCCGCCGAAGAGGGCCGTCGTGAGCGTCGTGGGGTCGCCGGGGCGCTGCATGAACAGGCGCTCGCTCTCGAGCGGACGGGCCATGAAGGCGCAGTCGGGGTAGCGGGCCATCACCTCGAGGAGGTAGCGGCCCTCGATCTGCAGGTTCTGGGCGAGCGGCGAGGGGGCGCCGGGCCTCGCGTCGGCGACGCTGTCGCCGGGGAGCAAGGACTTGCGGGGCGTGACGAACGCCAGCGGGACGAGGGCGAGGACGGCGAGGCGGCGCCAGGCGGGGGGCCAGGCGCGTCGCAGGGCGAGGGCCTCGAGCTCGCGCCAGCCGAAGACGGCCAGGAGCAGGGCGAAGGGGAGCAGGTTCATCAGGTAGCGCGCCATCTCGAAGGCGGCCGTGCCCTGGTGGGCGCCGTCGTGATAGGCGCGGTAGACGACGACGAGGGCGAAGGGGGCGAGGCCGAAGGGGAGGAGCTTGCGCAGGGCGTGGGCGAGGCCGAGCAGGACGAGGGCGACGCCGGGCAGCGGGAGGAACGTGGCGAGGTCGCTCGGGAGGCGGAGGAAGCTCGGGTTGAGGGGGCTGAGGGCGGCGCCCCCGTAGCCGAAGGCGTCGAGGTGGAGGAGCAGACTGACGGCCGCGAGGGCGAGGCCGACGGCGACGAGGCGGGGCGCGGGGCCCAGGGCGAGGGCCTTCAGGCGCATCCAGAGGGCGTCGGCGGCGGCCTGGACGCGGGCGTCGCCCCAGCGGAGGCAGGCGAGCTGGGTGAGCGTGAGGCCGAGGCCGAAGGCGGCGAGCTCCAGGCGCGTCGTGGCCAGCAGGGTCGTGAGCAGCAGGAGCGTGGCGGTCGCGAGGGGGCGGGCCCGGTGGTCGGAGGGGTGCTCGAACAGGGCCACGGCGGGGAGGGTGAGCAGGGCGAGGAGGGCGACGAGGGGCGACGGGGCGGTCGAGAGGGCGCCGAACAGGGTGGCGTCGTTGAGGCCGAGGCCGAGCGTGAAGAGGGCGGCGAGCCACCAGCGGCCCAGAACGTGCCAGGACACGCCGAAGAGGCCGATGAGCCAGAGGCCCGTCAGCAGGAGCTGGCCCTGGATGAGCTCGACGACGGCTGGATCGGCGGCGGCGCTGAGGGCTTCGGTCACCCAGCGCGGCGTCGGGCCGCTGTGGAAGTTGCGGCCGTGGACGAGGTTCAGGGTCTGGAGGGTCGTGCCTTCCTGAAGGAGCGTGACGTGCTCGGGGCCGAGGGCGAGGCCGGGGATGAAGGCCCAGGCGGCGGCCCAGGCCGCGGCGAGGCCCAGGGTCAGCGCGACGCGGCGGCGGCGCGTCCGGTCGCCGCGGGCCCACCGGTCGAGGCAGAGGCCGGCGCCGAGGAGGGCCGGGGCGACGCAGGCGGTCAGGGCGAGGTCGACCCACGTGGGGTCGGCGTCGCGACCTGTCGTGAGGAAGGTCACGACGCCGCCAAGGGCCGCGACGAGCGGGAGCGCGAGCGGCGCGGGCGGAGGGCCAGGCGGCGAGCCGGATTGGGCGCGTGAGTGGTCGGCGGCGAGGGTCACGGGGCGAGCATATGCAAGGGGTGCGACGGGGCCAAGGGCAGCCCGGGGGGGCGACGGGGGGCGTGCCGAGGCGGCGGGGGGCCGTTGCGGGGAGCCTCGAGGGTCCCTAAGCTGGCGGGTCATGGGGGGAAACAACGGGGGGGAGCGGGTCCTCGTCACGGGGGGCGCCGGGTTCATCGGGGCGGCGCTGACGCGGCGGCTGCTCACCGAAGGGTGCCGGGTCGTGGTGGCCGACGTGGGCGGGTTCGAGCGGCTGGCGGAGGTCGGCGGCGAGGTCGAGCGGGTCACGGCCGATGTGGGCGACGCGGCGGCGATGGACGCGCTGGTGGCGCAGGTGGATCGGGTGGCGCACCTGGCGGCGGTGGTCGGGGTGGCCGAGTACGTGACGCGGCCCGACGAGGTGCTGGAGACCAACGTCCTGGGGACGCGCAACGTGCTGCGGGCGTGCGCGCGGCGCGGGCGGCCCGTGCTGGTGGCCAGCACCAGCGAGGTCTACGGCAAGAGCGGGGTGCTGCTGGAGGAGGCGGGGTCCAGCGTCCTGGGGCCGGCGACCACGCCGCGCTGGAGCTATGCGGTGTCCAAGGCGGCGGGCGAGGCCTGGGCGGCCGCGCTGGGGCGGCGCGGGCTGGACTTCACGCTGGTGCGCTACTTCAACGTGTACGGGCCGCGCATGGACGCGCCGGGCGAGGGGCGGGTCATCAGCCGCTTTCTGGGGGCGCTGCAGGCGGGCGAGCCGTTGCCGCTGGTGGACGGCGGACGCGCGGTGCGGGCCTTCTGCTACGTCGACGACGCGGTCGAGGCCACGGCGCGGCTGCTGCTCGGCCTGGCGCCGGGGGCGGCGCACCATCGGGCCATCGTCAACGTCGGCCGCGACGAGCCGGTCACCATCCGTGACCTGGCCGAGCGCATGGTCGCGCTGTCGGGCCACCGCGCGGGCGTGATCGAGCGCTCGGGCGAGGCGGTCTTCGGGGCCGGGTTCGAGGAGATCCCGCGGCGCTTGCCCGACCTGCGGCGGCTCGAGGCGGCCACCGGCTTCGTCGCGCGCGTGTCGCTGGACGAGGGGCTGCGTCGCGTGCTGGACCACTGGGGGCTGCTGGCCGAGGCGGCGTCGGCCCCGCCGCGCCCGACGCTGCCCGCGATCCGGCCCGCGCTGGCGCCGAGCGAGCGGCTGGTCCAGCGCCTGACCGACGCCCTGGCCAGCGGCCGCGTCAGCAACGACGGCCCGCTGGCGACGACGCTCGAGGCGTCGCTGACCCTGGCGCTGGGCGCGCCCGACGGCGCCCTGGTCGGGTCGGGCAGCGCGGCCCTTCTCCTGGCGATGCTGGCCTTGCGCCTCGGTCCGGGCGCGGCCCTGGTGCCCTCGTTCACCTTCGCCGCCAGCGCCTCGGCGGTCGTCCACGCCGGCCTGCGGCCCGTCTTCTGCGACGTCGACCCCCGCACCTGGACGCTGTGCCCCGACGCCGTGGCCGCGGCCCTGGCGCGCACCCCCGACGTCCGCGCCATCGTGGCCGTCAACGCCTACGGCGTCCCGCCCGACCTCGCGCGCCTGGCCGCCCTGGCGCGCAGCGTGGGCGCTGCGCTGGTCTACGACGCGGCCCACGGCCTGGGCACCGAGGTCGGCGGCCGGCGCTTCGATCCGGCGCCGGACTTCACCTGCTACAGCCTGCACGCGACCAAGGTGCTGGCGGCCGTGGAGGGGGGCCTCGTGGTCGGCGCGGACCCGACGCGGATGGCCGAGGTGCGGCGCCTGCGAGGCCACGGGAAGGCCGCCGACCCGCTCGCCTCGGGGCCGGGCCTCAACGCCCGCATGTCCGAGCTGCACGCCGCGGTCGGCCTCGAGTCGCTCGACCGCCTGCCCGAGCACCTGGCGAGCCGGGGCGTGGCCGCTGGGCGCCTGCGCGCGGCCGCCTCGGCGACCGGGCGGTTCACGCTGCAGCGCCTGCCCGACGACGTGCGCACCAACCACCAGAACCTGGCCGTGCTGTGGGCCGCGCCGGACCGCGCGCCGACCGAGGCCGTCGTGGCCGCCTTCGCGCGCCGAGGCGTCGAGGCGCGGCGCTATTTCTGGCCGCCCCTGCACCGGATGCCGGCCTGGCGCGCGCCGACCGGGGATCTGAGCGTGACCGACGACATCGCCGAGCGCGTCCTCTGCCTGCCGCTGTACAGCCGCATGCGGCAGGACGAGGTCGCCGCCGTCGAGGCGGCCATCGCCGAAGTGGCCCGCGAGCTGGCGCCGTGAGCGAGGTCGCGCTGTCGGTGGTGGTCCCGGTCTTCAACGAGGGGCCCATCCTGCAGGCCCTCGTGAGCCGGCTCGAGGCCGCGCTGCGCGACCCGGCCCTCGGGGCCGAGGGCCCGACCGAGCTGATCCTGGTCGACGACGCCTCGACCGACGGCAGCGGCGACGCTCTGGCCGCCCTGCAGGCCGAAGGGCGCCTCGCGCACCTGCGGCTGCCTCGCAACCGCGGCCAGTGGGGGGCCACCCGCGCCGGGCTGCAGGCGGCCCGCGGCCGGTGTGTGGCCGTGCTGGACGGCGACCTGCAGGACCCGCCCGAGCTCCTGCCCCAGGTCTTCGCCGCCCTGCGCGGCCGGCCCGACCTCGAGGTCGCCTTCGCGGTGAAGGCCTCGCGCGACGACCCGGCCTGGTTCCTGCTGGGCCACCGGGTCTTCTCGCTGGCGCAGGCCGCGCTCGGCGCCGCCGCCCCGCCCCGCGGGGCCGGCAGCTACTGCGTGATGCGCCGTCCGCTGGCCCAGGCGGTCGCCCGGGTCCCGCTGCGCCAGGCCAACCTGGCGGCGCTGGTCGCCGCGGCCCGCGCGCGCGGGGCGACCGTCCCCTACGACAAGGCGGCCCGCTACGACGAGCGCTCGCGCGTCGGCCCCTGGGGCCTGGCCCGCGAGGCCGTCGGCTCGATGCTGGTCACCGGCGCCTTGGAGCGCCTGGCCCTCGCCGCCGGCGTCACCGCCCTGCTGACCGGCGCCGCCACCACGCCCGTCGCCCCGCCGCTGGGGCTCGGCCTGGCGCTGGGAGGCCTGGCGCTGACCGGGACCGGCCTCGCCCTCCGCCACCGCCGCAGCGCGCTCCGCGCCGCGCTGGTCCGCTAGAGGATCGGCGTCTTCGGGAAGTCCTCGCGGCCGCGCACGGCGTCCTCGAGGGCGACCATGGCGGCCAGGACCAGGTCCTCGCGGAAGGGCCTGGCGACGACCTGCACGCCCACCGGCAGCCCGGCCGAGCCGGCCTCGACCAGGGCGGCCTTCTTCTCGAGCCGGTCGCGCGCGTCGGGGCGCGCGGTCTCGTCGGGGCGCACCCGGGTGACGCCGACCACGCCGGCCGGGAAGTTCAGCAGGTTGTAGCGCATCGAGTACGAGCCGGCCGGGCTGAACTCGTCGAAGTGGCCGTGGCCCAGGGCCGGCGTGACGTGCGCCGGGCAGAGCACCACGTCCACCCCGGCCTGGTTCCAGGCGGCCAGCACGCGCTGGCGCAGGCTGGAGCGCTGGCCCGACAGCTGCCAGTAGCGCGTGACGGGCTTTTCGCCCAGGTTCGACAGGATGCCCTGCACGCGCCACTCGCCCTTCATGCCCATCACCGTGGCGGCGGCCTGGCGGATCAGCGTCGGCAGGCTGTTGGTGCGCACCAGGCCCTTGAGCTGCTCGATGGGCGGCTCGCCCTGAAGGCGCGCCCGCACGGTGGCGCCGCCGTCGCTCGACAGCGCCGCGAAGTAGACCTCCATCAGCTCGCGCTGCGCCGGCGGTGTGAACTCGACCACCGTCGCGCCGGCCGCCTCGAGCGCCCGGGCCGCCTCGCGCACGCCGCGCGCCTGCGACGCCGCGGCCGCCAGGTAGCCGTCGTCCACGTAGAAGCCGACCCTCAGCCCTCGCACGTCGACGCCCGCCGGGTCGGCCGTCGGCAGCGGCGCCGTGTGGGGGTCGTGCTCGGCGTGCAGCGGCGAGTCGATGGCCCGGAACAGCAGCGCCACGTCGCGCGCCGTCCGCGCCATCGGCCCGCACTGCCCGCGCACGATCTCCTGGCCCATCATCGCCGTGTGCGAGCCGATGTTCGACCAGCGGTCCAGCGTCGGCTTGAGCCCCGCGATGCCGCAGAAGGCCGCCGGCACGCGGATGGAGCCGCCGATGTCGGTGCCGACCCCCCAGGGGCTCATCCCGGCCGCGATGGCCGCCGACTCGCCGCCGCTGGACCCGCCGGGGACGCGGTCCAGGTTCCACGGGTTCTTCGTGCAGCCCCAGATGGGGTTGTCGGTCTCGTGGCAGAGCAGCAGCTGGGGCACGTTGGTCTTGCCCAGCACGATGGCGCCGGCCTCGCGCAGCAGGCGCACGGTCACCGCGTCCGTCTGCTCGATCTGCTTCAGCCGGTTCTTGATGCCCAGCGTCACCGGGTGCCCGGCGGTGGCCATCGACTCCTTGATGCTGATCGGCACCCCGTGCAGCGCCGGCAGCGCCTCGCCCCGCGCCCGCCGCGCGTCGGCCTCCCGCGCCTGGGCCAGCGCCTGCTCGTCGAAGCGGTGCACATAGGCCCCGACCCGCCCGTCCACCGCGTCGATGCGGTCCAGGTAGGCGCGCACCGCCTCCTCGGACGACACCTCGCCCGACCGGATGTGCCCCGCCAGCTCGCTCGCCGTCAGCTCGTGAATCTTCATGGCCGCAGCATTCCACGCCGCGCGCCCGCTGTCAGCTGGATCGGGCCGGATGGAGGTTGGGACGCGATGTGTTAGGTTCGGTGCGCCCTGGAGGTTGTCCATGTACCAGCCCATGACTGTCCCCGCCGCATACCGGGTTGGCTGGCGCGAGTGGCTGGCTTTGCCCGAGACCCATCTCTTCTGTGAGATCCTGGATGGCGAGGTTCACATGTCACCGGCTCCCAGCGTTCTGCATCAGACGGTGGCCGGCGAGTTGTTTGCACGCCTGCGGGAGCACGTCCGTTCCGGCGACCTCGGGCGCGTCTTCATCGCACCGCTCGGGGTGAGGTTGAGTGAAGAGGACGTGGTCGAGCCCGACGTGGTCGTCGTGCTTCGGCCTCATCTATCCAGGATCGCAGAGGCTGGCTTGCTCGGAGCACCCGATCTGGTCGTCGAAGTCCTGTCACCGGGAACCGCCGGTCGGGACCTCGGGATCAAGCGTCGCCTCTACGAGCGTTACGGAGTCCCCGAGTACTGGATCGCCGATCCCCATGCGCGCGTGGTCGAGGTCTTGTCCCTCACCGGCACGGGGTACAAGCAGGCTGGCCTGTTCCGGCGCGAGGACGCTCTGACCTCGCCGCTGCTGCCCGGCCTCGAGATCCCGCTGGGCGAGGTCTTCCCCGCCGAGTGAGCTTGGAGGCGAGCCGCCCCGAGTGCTAGCTTGGCCGCCTCTCTCTCCCAAAGAGGCGGCGCATGCGCGTGGTGGCGAAGGGTTGTCGTGTGCTCGGGGTGGTCGCCGGCCTGGGGCTGGCCGCGTGTTCGGGCGATGCCCAGGTCCAGAGCGTCGCGGACGTCGACGCCGCCGAGACGCCGGACGAGGGCGACGCGGCCGACGACGCTTCGGATGACGCGCCGGACGCCAAGGAGCCGCTGGCCGAGTACCAGTTCCCGCCGGGGTTCCTGTTCGGCACCGCCGTGGCCGGCTTCCAGGTCGACATGGGCTGCCCGACCCTGCCCGCCAGCGAGTGCGAGGACCCCAACAGCGACTGGTACCAGTTCGTCACCTCGCCGGTGACGCTCGAGTCGGCCCAGACCTACCTGGCCGGCCACCCGCCCAGCGACGGCCCCGGCTTCTGGGAGCTGTTCGAGGCCGACCTGGACCGCGCCGCGGACGAGCTGAACACCAACGCCTTCCGCTTCAGCCTCGAGTGGAGCCGCATCTTCCCGAACGCGACCGACGCCCTCGACGGCTACGACGCCCTGAAGGCCGCCGCCGACCCGGACGCCCTGGCCAGGTACCACGCCATCCTGGACGCCGCCCGCGCCCGCGGCCTGGACCCGCTCGTCACCATCAACCACTACACGCTGCCCACCTGGATCCACGACGGCCCCGGCTGCCACGCCGATCTGGCCGGCTGCTCGCCCCGCGGCTGGCTCGACAAGGACCGCACCGTCACCGAGATCGCCAAGTTCGCCGGCTTCGCCGCCCGCGAGTTCGGCGCCAAGGTCGACCGCTGGGCCACCCTGAACGAGCCCTTCGCGGTCCTCTTGCCCGGCTACATCTTCCCCAGCGCCGAGCGCACCAACCCGCCGGCCCGCCTGATGGCGTTCGACGAGGCCAAGGTCGTCTTCGCCGCCCTGGTCGAGGCCCACGCCCGCATGTACGACGCGGTCAAGGCCGCCGACACCGTCGACGCCGACGCCGACGGGGCCGCCTCGCTGGTCGGCGTCGTCTACGGCGCCGCCGCCACCGGCCCCAAGGACCCCACCAGCGCCCTCGACAAGGTCGCCGCCGAGAACGTCTTCTACCTGTGGAACATGGCCTACATGAACGCGGTCGTCCTGGGCCAGTACGACGGCGAGCTGGACGGCACCGCGGTCCCCCGCGCCGATCTGCAGGGCCGCATGGACTACCTGGGCATCAACTACTACACGCGCACCATGGTCGAGGGCACCGAGGGCGCGACCCTGCCGGATCTGTCGCCGCTGACGACCTTCAACCCGCTGGGCATCTCGGCCTTCAACGACGACCCGCAGGGCCTGCACGAGCTGATGATGCGCCTGACCGACGCCTTCCCGGGCGTGCCCATCGTCATCACCGAGAACGGCTCGTTCGCCCCCGAGGACAACGGCCCCGAGTACGTCGTGCAGCACCTGGCCTGGCTGTGGCGCGCCATCCGCGACGGCGCCGACGTGCGCGGCTACTTCTACTGGACCCTGCTCGACAACTACGAGTGGAACCACGGGATGGACATCCGCATGGGGCTGTACGCCGTCGGCGACGCGCAGGACAAGCCCCGCACCGCCCGGGCCCACGCCGCCGTCTACGCCCGCATCGCCGACGAGGGCGCCATCCCTGCGGATCTGGCCGCGCAGCACGGCCCGCCCGAGGAGCCCGCCGAATGAACCCCACCTACAAACCCGAGCAGCGCAAGGTCCCCGGCCACATCTACACCCCGGCCGGCTGGATGCTGGGCACCTTCCACGTCCCCAAGCGCGGCCAGTTCGTCGAGTACCTTCGGAACACGACCGGCTTCTTCCCGCTGACCGAGGTCACCCTGACCGGCAGCACCCAGAAGGTCCCCTTCTTCGCGCTGCAGCGAAGCGCGGTGCTGCTCATCGTGCCCCATCCGTCCGAGTCGCTCGGTCAGGCCGACGGCAACGGTGGCCCCGCGCTGGTGCAGCGCCCCGTCTCGTGCCTGCTCGACGCCGGCGTGGTCCACGGCACGCTCGAGCTGGGCCGCCAGATGCGCACCTCGGACTACCTGGTCAGCCACACCGGCTTTCTGGTCCTGCGCCAGGTGACCCTGCTGCTGGCCGGGCCGCAGGGCACGCTGGATCAGCGCTTCCCGACCTTGCTGGTCAACAGCGCGCGCGTCATCGGGGTGTCGGACACCGTCGCGTGACCGGACAGGTCGCGGGGCCGTCCGGCGCTCGCGGCGACGTCCACGGCGTCCACAGGTCGGGCTCCTGCGCCCGAGCCCGACGGGCCGGCGGCGGGTCGAGGACCCCGGTCCGGAGCTCGGGCGGCTCGAGGGCTCGCCACGGCATCGCCTCGGTGGCCGGAGCCTCGCGCGGAGGCGGTCGCGGCGTGTGCGGGGCGTCTGGGTTGGACCAGGCCATGGCCGAGACCACGACCGCCACCACGGCCAGCAGCAGCGCCAGCCAACCGGCCGCCGAGCCGGTCGCCGGCTCGTCGGGGGTGGCGTCCAGCGGCGACGGCTTCTCGAGGGTGGGCAGGGGCGCGGGCACCTCGGGCCGCGGCTGGATGGCGCTGGCCCGCGCCGCCACCTCGGGAGCCAGGCTGGCCGCCCGCAGCGCCTCGAGCTGTACGGCGACGTCGGCGGCGTGGGCCGGCCGGTCGGCCGGGTCCTTGGACAGCAGGCTCGCCACCAGATCCTGCCACAGCACCAGCTCGTCGGCGGGCAGCCCCTCGAGGGCCAGCGGCGGGGGCGCCTCGTTCAGGTGGCCGGCGTGGATGGCCTCGAGGCTGGCCCCGGTGAAGGGGACGTGGCCCGTCAGCAGCTCGTAGAGCATCACGCCGACCGAGTAGAGGTCGCTCGCCGGGGTGGCCTCGAGGCCGCGGCGCTGCTCGGGCGACATGAACAGCGGCGTTCCGACCGCGATGCCGGTGGCGGTCAGGCGCCGCGCGGGCAGGCCGGGGGTCTCGCCCGAGACCAGGCGGGCCAGGCCGAAGTCCATGACCTTCACGACGTCCTTTTCGCCCTGGTAGTCGCCGACGAACACGTTCTCGGGCTTGAGATCGCGGTGCACGACGCCCTGCTCGTGGGCGTCGGCAAGGGCGCGGCAGATCTGGGCGCCGATGTGGGCAGCGCGGGCCGGCGGGAGGGCGCCCTCCTCGGCCAGCAGATCGACCAGCGGGCGGCCGCGCAGCAGCTCGAGCACCAGGTACAGGCGTCCGTGGCGGTCCTCGCCGAAGTCGATGAGCCGTACCGTGTTGGGGTGGCTCAAGCGGCTGGTGACCAGGGCCTCGCGGCGGAAGCGCTCGACCAGCACCGGCCCCAGCGCGCGCCCCGTGGACTCTCGGACGACCTTGACGGCGACGTCCCGCCCGACGGCGATCTGGCGCGCTCTATACACGAGGGCCATGCCGCCCGAGCCGATGCGCTCGACGATGTGGTAGGCGCCGGCGAGGGTCGTGCCGACCAGCGGGTCGGACGCGCCCGTGAGGACGCGGGCGGCGACCGGCGCGGCGGTGGGGGGCGACGGGGCGTCTGGCGGGGAGGGCCGACGTGACACGGGCGAGGCTCCTCTCCTTCGGCCGCGAGGGGCGGGACCGTCACCCCAGCTGCTGGGGGGGACCTCCTCGGCGGCGGCTGCGAAGGGAGTAGGGAGAGCGAGCCCATCGAAACAGGTGGCGGGCGGTCGGTCAAACCAGGGGAGGGCCAGGGGTGTAAGCACCCGGAATACGGACGCTACGGCGCTAGGACAGGGCCATCTCGAAGCCCGGGTGGGGGGTGCCGAGGTCGGGCGCGCCCAGCGGCGCGTCGGGCAGGGTGACGGACAGCAGGGTCATCGGGGTCCGCTGCACGAACAAGCCGCGGAAGGCGGGCGCGAGCGCCGAGCCGCGCGGGATCATGGCGCTCATGAAGTGCAGGCGCCGCTCGCGGAGCGTGGCGTACAGGCCCAGCAGCAGGTCGCGCAGCAGGGCCGGGTCGTCGCCCTCGATCTCGAGGTGGGTCAAGAAGGCGAAGCGGAAGCAGTCGCCCGGGCGGGGCAGGGGCTGGAAGCCGGCGACCCGGGCGCCCAGATCCCAGGCCAGGCGCTGCCAGCGCACGCCGCCGTGGTAACCCAGGACGCGGGTGCGCTTGAAGGCGCCGGTGTCCCAGGGCGCGGCGCAGGCGACGATGCGGCCGGCGCGATCGCGGACGAGGTGGAAGTCCGAGAGCCGAAAGCCGGGCCAGGTCGCCAGGCGCCGGGCCAGCAGGTCGCCCGAGAAGTCGTAGCCGAAGACGCGCTGGCGGTGGCGGCGGTCGAGGAAGGCGACCAGGGCGTCGAGATCGGCCTCGGTGGCGCGGGTGACCGGGCGGTCGGGGCGGGGCTTGGGCCGCGTGAACTGGACCGAGGTCATGTCGAAGGGGCAGTGGACGCGGGCGACGGGCTGGCCGGCGCGGGCGCCGTCGCGGCCGAGCAGGGCCGCCATGGCGCGGCGGTTGGAGTCGATGACCACCGTGTAGAACAGCTCGGCGCCGTGGCGGTCGCGGGCGGCCTCGAGCACGGCGCGGTAGCACTCGGGGAACACGCGGGCGCCGCGCAGGGCCGCGGAGAAGCGCAGGTCGCAGAGGTAGCCGGCGGGGCGCAGGGCGCCCAGGACGTGGGCCGGGCGCACCAGCGCGCTGCCGCAGCCGACGACCTGGTCGTCCTGGACCACCGAGAAGGCCTCGGCGGCGGCCTCGACGTGCATGCGGTGGAGCGCGAAGAAGTCGGGGTCGCGCTCCTGGGTCATGTCGAGCGCGGCCTTCATGTGGATGTCGCGGAAGAGGGCGCACAGGGCCGCGTCGTCCGCGGGCCGGGCGTCGCGGAGGGACCAGCCGGGGCCCTGGGCGAGGACGGCCAACCCGGCTCAGGCCCGGTCGAGCAGGGCGCGGGCGCGGCGGACGGCTCGCGCGCGGGTGGCGCCGAAGGCGTCGGCGACCTGGGCGGCCGGCGCCTGGCCGTGGGCGGCGGTGGCGGCGGTCTCGAGGCGAGCGGCGGTGGCGGCCGCCTCGGGGGCCTGGGCGACGGCCTCGGCCAGCGCGTCGCGGACCGGTTGGCCGCCCTCGGCGAGGCAGAAGGCGATGACGCGCCAGGCGAGGTCGGCGTGGCCCTGCTCGTCGCGGGCGATGGCGCCCAGGGTGGCGGCGACCGCGGGGTCGGCCGCGCGCGCGTGGGAGGCCTGGGCGCGGGCGGCGGCGGCCCCTTCGCCGAGGGCGCCGTCGGTGAAGGACTCGGCGGCCAGCCGCGCCAGGCGCGCGATGCGGTCGCCGGTCATCGCGGGGGGCAGGGCGGTGGGCCGCGGGGTGACGCGCAGGCCGCCGTAGGCGCCGGCGAGATCGAAGGAGAGGGCGGCGTGGCGGACCTCGTCGCGGGCCGAGGCGTGGGCGGCGGCGACCAGATCGCGCGGGGCGCCGGCGGCGGCGAGATCGCGGGCGAGGCCCAGGAAGGAGGCGACGGACTCGTGCTCGTGGCAGCCGGCGTCGAACCAGCGGTCGGCGAGGGCGGCGCGCTCGACCGGGTCGAGGCGCGTCAGGTCGACCAGGGCCGGGCCGTCGCGGCGGGCGACCAGGTAGTGGGCCTGGGCGGCGGGGTCGTCCATGCGGAGCGGGCGGCCCTCGATGACGGTGGCGCGGAACATGCGCTCGAAGCCCAGGGGGCGGACGACCAGGGCCAGGGTCAGCTCGGCGCCGCGGTCGTCGCCGGCGAAGGGCAGGGTGCCGCCGAGGCGCAGCCCGAAGGCCATGGCGCTGGCCTCGACGGCGCCGTGGACGCCGTGGGAGAGGCCGACCGGGTCGGGCGTGCGGCCGCCGAAGTCGGCCGAGCGGAAGGCGTAGCCGACCTCGGTGATGACCGGGACCTGGGGCGAGCCCTGCTCGGGCAGGAAGGTGCCGGCGGGGCCGACGGCGAGGCGGAGGTGCTCGAAGCCGACGAGCTGGGCGGAGGCGCTGCCGCCGAAGGCCGCCGCGTCGGTGGTGAGCGGGGTGGCGACGAGGTCGAGGCCGAAGACGAAGAAGGTGCGCTGGCCGAAGGACAGGCCCAGGGACAGGCCGTAGTTCCACGGGATGTGGGTGTCCGGGTCGAAGGCGGCGTGGGCGGGCGCGGCGGTGGCGGTCAGGGCGGCGGCGGCCGTGGCGGCGGCGAGGTGGCGGCGAGGGCGCGAGCGGGTCATGCGGGGACTCCCGGGGCGTGGGGTGGCCCGCCGCCAGGTTGCATCGGGCGTGCCAGGCGCCGCAAGGCGCGCCAGGCGGGAGATCCCGGCGCGGAAGGTGTCAAGTAGGTATACGCTTTGGGCGGCCGGGCCGGCGGAGGTGTCAGATCCAGAAGGTCATCTCGTCGACCCGGGGCTCGGGGGGCGGGGTGGCGCCGCCGGCGGCCGCCCAGTCGCGCAGGGCCTCGATGTGCAGGTGCAGGGTGTCGGCGGGGGTCGAGCTGAAGTCGGGCGCGCCGTGGTGGCGCAGGGCCTCGCCCTGGATGGCCATGATGTCGACGTCCTGCTGGATGACCTTGCGCGTGTACCAGGGCAATAGACGCGAGGCGAGCGGGGTCAGGGCGCCGAGCTTGTAGGAGATGAGGGTGAAGACGCGGGTCTCGAAGGGGCGGACCGGGGTGCAGGTCGAGGTGATGACGAAGGCGCGTCCGCCGCGGTCGGGGTCGCCGAAGACGTAGTCGACCCGGGTGTTGTTGGGCATGTAGAACTTGTCGGTGTGCACCATCGGCAGGCGCCCCGGGTTCAGGATGCGCTCGGTGAAGCCGATGGAGTCGCGCGGCTGGTCGTAGGTGACGAGCACGCTGTCGGCCGTGCGCTCGACGGTGGTGCGGACGCGCTTTTGGCCGCGGGTGCGGAACCAGCCCTTGTGGACGAAGACGGTGTGCGGGACGTCCATGAAGTTCTCGACGAGGTGGGTGACCTCGTTGGCGAACATCGTCTCCATGTAGTAGGCGCCCCAGCCCGGCTCGTCGTGATGGGGCATGGGGAACGGGTCCTTGTCGGGCGGAGCGTCGGGGCCGCCCATCCAGACCCAGACCAGGCCGTCCTGCTCGCGGGTGGGGAAGGCCTCGAGGCGGCGGTCCGTCGGCGGGCAGGCGTCGGGGCCCTCGGAGGGGACGCCGACGCAGCGGCCCTGGGCGTCGTAGGTCCAGCCGTGGTAGGGGCAGCCGATCTTGCCGTCGAAGAGGTCGCCGCGGCTGAGCAGGGCGTTGCGGTGCAGGCAGCGGTCGCTCAGGGCGACGGCGCGGCCGGCGGCGTCGCGCCACAGGACCAGCATCTCGTCCATGACGACGCGGCCCAGCGGCCGACGGGCGGTGACCTGGTGGGACTGGGCGGCGGCGTACCAGTAGTCCTTGAGCAGCCCGCAGCTGCGGCGCATCGTCACGAGGGCCTCCGGGCGTCGAGCTGGGTCGACAGGGACGCGACGCCCAGCGGCTGGGCGCCCGGGAAGACGGCGTCCCAGTCGAGGCCGGCGTCGAGGGGGGTCGGCTTGACGTCGCCGGCGCGGACGCCGCGCTGGACCTGGCGCGCGACGTAGCGGGCCCAGCCGTCGGTGACGCGCACGGCGTCGGGGACCCCCAGCTGCCCCAGGCGCCGGCAGTAGTCGTAGTGGGGGTTGTCGCGCAGGCCGGCCTCGAGGCGACCCAGGGCGTCGCGCACGGCGGCGGCCGGCGCGTCGGTGTCGACGTACAGGCGGTAGCGGGGCGGGGTGGACGCCAGCGGGGCCAGCAGGGCGAAGCGGTGGGCGAGGCCGGCCTGGTCGGCGGCGCGGGTCAGGGCCTGGCCGACGTGGTGGGCGTTGAGCTTCTCGCCGGCGCGGTCGCTGCCCTTGTCGAGGCGGCCCTCGAAGCGGACGCGCGGGGTGCGGCCGACCAGGCCGACGCAGCGGACGACGTCTTTGAGGTGATAGCGGTACAGGCCGCCGCCGGTGGTGATGAGCGGGGAGTAGGCGCCGCCGGGGCGCAGCTCGTGGGCGAGGAGCGGCCGGGCGGCGGGGCGGTCGAGGTCGATGAACTCGAGGAAGTGGCTGGTGACCGCCAGGACGGCGCCGGAGGCCTGCGGGGACTCGTCGTCTCCATCCCCTGGGGTGGCGTCGGAGCCGGCGCCCCAGGGGATGGAGACGACGCCCTCGGTGGCCAGCAGGCCCTTGGGCTGCAGCGGGGTGGCGGGGAACCAGCGGCGCAGGTCGGCCAGCTGATCGCGGGCGGGGCCGTCGGCCCAGCAGGAGACGAGGGCGAGGCGCGGCCAGAGCAGCTCGCCCGTGGGGGGCGCGCCGTCGGGGACGGCGCGGCGCAGGGCGCGGCGGCGGGCGGGGGGCAGGTCGGCCAGCAGGGCGTCCCAGTCGTCGGCGATGGCCTGCATCAGCAGGGTCAGGAAGCTGGGGCTCCAGACCGAGATGAGGCCCAGGTCGTCGGCGGCCAGCAGCTCGCGGCAGGTGCGGCGGCGCCAGGCGGTGACGTCGGGCAGGCGGGCGACCTCGGGGGGGACGGCCAGCAGGCGGCGCAGGGCCAGGCGCTCGAGGGGGCCGAAGTACTCGGTGTCGTCGTCGAAGCCGATGGGCAGGCCGCCGGCGGTGCGCTGGGCGGCGCGGGTGGCGGGCGAGACGGACCAGTAGCTGCGGGTGCCGCGCAGGGCGGGGCGGCGGGCGTGGAGGTCGTGCAGCCAGGCGCCGGTGGCGGCCGAGAACTCGGCGCGCAGGGCGGCGGTGTAGGGGACGAGCTTGGCGGCGGCGCTCGAGCCGCTCGAGCGCTCGAACATCAGGGCGGGGGCGCGGGTCAGGACGCGCTGCTCGCCGGCGGCGACGCGGGAGATCCAGGGAGCCAGCGCGTCGTGGTCGGTGACGGGGACGCGGTCCTGGAAGGCGGTGACCGAGTCGATGGCGGAGAAATCGTGGCGGCGGCCGTAGTCGGTGTCGGCGTTGGCGGCGACGGTCTGGCGCAGGCGGGCGGCCTGGGCGGCGGCGGGGGCGCCGAGGGCCTGGCGGAAGCGGCGGGCGGCGGGGGCGAGCGTGGCCTGCCAGACGGACTGGAGGGCGTGCAGGGCGAGGTCAGCCAACGGCGAGGGCCTTTCGGGGGCGGGTGAGGCGGCGGCGGGCGAGCTTGGCGAGGTAGCTGGAGGCCAGATCGAGGCCGATGTGGCCGAGGCAGACCAGCTCGTCGCCGTGGGCGTGGCCTGGGTTGCGCTGGGCGAAGTAGGCGACGTCGGGGGCGGCGAGCAGGGCCGGGTCGATGGGGGCGACGTCGTCGCGCAGGCGGCCGGCGGGGCTGGAGAAGCGGAGCAGGCCGAGGTCGGGGCGCCAGGCGTCGCCGAAGCGCTCGCGGGCGAGGGCGTCCATGACGGCGGCCTGCCAGGCGGGCGTGGGGCGGTCGTGGCGGGGCCAGTGCTCGGGGAAGTTGCGGGTGAGCAGGAGGTAGGTCTTGTAGCCCTTGGTGATGAGGAACCAGTAGACGGGCGTCAGCGGGTGGGCGGCCTTGACGCGCATCGTGTAGGCGAGGAAGGCGCGCTGCAGGGCGGTCTGGCCCCAGTAGGCGCGGTCGATGACGGTGTCGCCCGAGAAGACGCAGACGACGCGGCGGCCGTGGACGGCGCGGTCGTAGACCTGCAGGGTCGAAAAGCCGGCGAGGCCGGCGGCCGGGTCCTCGAGCAGGATGACGTGGTCCTTGGCGGCGAGATCGCGCTGGAAGGTGGGGCGGTCGACGTCGGCGTAGTAGCGGGCGAACAGGGCCCAAAGGGCGTCCTGGACGTGGGGCGTCAGGGCGCGGACGGGGACGGTGCGGGCGCGCAGGCGGCCGAGGGTGGGGCGGGGGTCGGTGGTCATGCGAGGGCCAGGGCGCGGGCGGCGTCGCGGTCGAGGCGGCGCTGGGTGAAGCGGCGGAGGGCGCCGAAGGTGGCCTTGACCAGCGGGGTCGAGGCGGCGACGTCGCGCTGGAACGCGAGCAGGGCGGGGCGGTCGGCCATGTCGTAGGTGAGGATGCCGGGGTAGAAGAGGCCGCCCTGCAGCGCGTGGCCGCCGTGCATCATCTGGTCGTCGATGTGGCGCATCCAGCGGCCGACCTCGGTCGAGGCCATGGTGGCGTGGCGCCAGTAGGGGGCCGAGGAGCGGCCGCCGGTGGTGGTGACGAGGTCGAAGCGGGCGCGGCTGTCGGGTGAGAGGATGGGGACGTACTCGACGCGGGTGTTGAAGGGGGCGGCGTAGTAGAAGTCGGGCGGGGCGTCGCGGAGGAAGGCGACGGTCTCGCGGACGGTGGTCGGGGTCTCGCCCGGGAAGCCGACGATGACGGTGACCAGGGTCGTCAGGCCGGCCTCGCGGCAGTGCAGGAGGCCGCGGCGCATGGCCTGGACGGTGGCGCGCTTGTTCATGTGGTCGAGCATGCGCTGGCTGCCCGACTCGACGCCGATCTGGACCTGGTGGCAGCCGGCGGCCTTCATCAGGCGGACGGTGTCGAGGTCGTCGAGGTCGTCGGCGCGGGCGTAGCAGATCCAGCGCAGGCGGGTGCCGTCGGCGAGCAGGCGCTCGCAGAGCTCGACGAGGCGCCGCTTGGGCATGGTGAAGAGGCTGTCCAAGCAGGTGACGTACTCGGCGCCGTCGTCGGCGAGGGCGCGCCAGTCGGCGGCGATGCGGGCGGCGCTCTTGGTGCGGAACTTGGTGTCGTCGAACAGGTACGGGTAGTTGCAGAACGAGCAGCGGTAGGGGCAGCCGCGGACCGACTCGTAGTGGACCATGCGGAAGCGGCGGCCGTGGACGGCGCCGGCGAGGCGCCAGTCGGGCTCGGGCAGGTCGTCGAGGCTGAGCGAGCGCGGGACGCCGCTGTGGAGGACGTCGGTGGCGCCGGCGCGCTCGAGGCGGCCGCCGTCGGGCGGGGTCAGGCGCTGGTAGCCGCTGCGGATCCAGGCGGCGAGGGCGGGGACGAGGCGCTCGCCGTAGCCGACGGCGAGGACGTCGAGGCCGGGGCAGCCGGGCCATTCGCGGTGCAGGATGCCGGCCAGGGCGCCGCCCGCGACCACGCGGTTCCAGGGCCGGTCGAGCATGCGCACCATCGGCTCGAGCTCGCTCAGATCCCGCAGCAGCGTGGTCGAGGCGAAGACGCAGTCGGTCGCGCCCAGCAGGCGCTCGCGGCGCGCCGGGTCGGCGTACAGCTCGGCGTAGGTGGCGACCTCGAAGCCCAGCCCCTCGTCGCGCAGCAGGGTGCACAGCGAGACCTCGGTCAGCTCGGGCGCGTCCAGGGTCGGGTCCTCGGTGAAGAAGCGCTCGACCGCCGCCCGATAGGGCGCGCGCCGGAACGCAGCCGACCGCCTCAGGCGTTGGCTCGCCACCAGGTGCTCGGCCGCCAGCACCTTGTACTGCACGTCCAGCCACGCCCCGCTCGACGCCCGGAACGCCTCGACCTGCTTCCTCACCGCCTGGACGAGCGAGCGCTCCTTGACGCTGAGCAGTCCCCCGGTCACCACCAGGACCCTGGGTTGTCGCTGAATCAAATCACGCTCCGCGCACGCTCGCTTTCGAGAGCCGCCATGATAGAGATTGGTCGCGTCCCTAGGAAGCCCCACCCGTGAACGCCGCTCCCGCCCCGATCCCTCCGCCCGCCGACGCCCTCGAGGCCGCCCTCGACGCCGCCCAGGACGCCGACGTCGCCGCCGGCCCTCGCCTGAGCCGCGCCTCCGTCCCCCGCGACCTCCTCGGCAAGGCCAGCGTCCCCGCCCTGCTGCGCTGGGCCGCCCTCGACTGGCTCCTCATCGCCGTCTGCTGGCTCAGCCTCGCCCTCACGCCGCCCTGGCTCTACCCCGCCTGGGTCTTCCTCGTCGCCGGCCGCCTCCACGCCCTCGGCGTCCTCCTCCACGACGCCTGCCACCTGCGCCTGCCCCGCAAGACCCCCGCCGCCCGCCTCCTCGAGCTCCTCGCCGGCTACCCCATCGCGTCCACCCTCGACGCCATGCGCTACCACCACCTGCGCCACCACCGCGACAGCGGCATGCCCACCGACCCCTACTTCAAGGCCTCCGTCCGCGACAGCCGCCCCATGTTCCTCCTCATGTGGCTCCGCAGCCTCCTCCTCGTCCCCTGGTGGACCCTCCGCGCCCCCTTCGGCCTGCTCGCCCTCGCCGCGCCCCCCCTCCGCAACTTCTACGGCCGCGCCTTCCTCCAGGACCGCTCCGGCGACGACCTCACCCACCACCCCGAGCTCCTCGCCTGCGCCCGCGCCGAGCTCGGCCAATTCGCCTTCCAGGCCGCCGTCCTCGCCGCCGCCCTCGCCTGGCCCGGCCCCGTCACCTTCGGCTACCTCGTCCCCGCCGTCGTCACCGGCCTCCTCGCCGGCTACCGCATCCTGCTCGAGCACGACTACACCCCCGCCGCCGACCGCAAGATGACCACCATCCTGGCCACCACCCAGGACCACCACCTCGCCCCCTGGGGCCGCCTCTTCTTCGCCCCCCACCACGTCGGCCACCACGTCGTCCACCACCTCCACCCCCAGGTCGCCTTCTGGCACCTCCCCCGCCTGCGCGCCTGGTACCGCCAGCACCACCCCTCCCTGTACCCGCCCGAGTACCCCAAGAACCTCCGCCGCGAGGCCGCGTGATCCGCAGGATCCTCGCCACCCTGCTCCGCCGCGCCCACCGCCGCCTCGAGGCCGCCGACGCCGCCCCCCGCGCCGCCCAGGCCGCCGTCCACCGCCGCCTCGCCCGCGCCCTGGCCGGCACCCAGGCCGCCGCCCTCCACCCCGCCGCCGCCTGGGCCGACCTCGACGCCTGGCGCGACCATGTCCGCCTCACCACCCACGCCGACTACGCCCCCCTCATCGCCCAGGCCCTCGCCGCCCCCCTCCCCGGCGCCTTCGAGCGCCGCCCCACCGCCGCCTTCGCCACGTCTACCAGCGGCGCCAAGCACACCCCCTACACCCGCGCCCACTTCGCCAGCCTCCGCGCCTTCCAATCCGCCGTCCTGGGCCAGGCCCTGGTCGGCCGCGATCTGACCGCCCTCCTCGACGGCCGCGCCCTGGTCGTCCAAGGCAGCCTCGAGCTCGCCCGCACCCCCGGCGGCGCCCTGACCGGCTACTCGACCGCCCTCATGGTCGCCACCGCCCCCTGGATGTTGCGCCGCAGCATGAGCCCTCCGCTCGAGGTCCTGCGCGCCCCCGACCCGGCCACCCGCCTGTCCGGCGTCCGCGACGCTCTCGTCACCGCCCGCCCCACCGCCCTGTCCGGCATCCCCGAGTACGTCGTCGGCGCCCTGCGCCACCTGCTCGCCGGCCCCGACGCCGAAGCCGTCCGCGACGCGCTGGCCGCCGTGCGCCTGTACGCCTGGTCCGGCACCCCGCTGGGCCCGCTGCGCGCCTTCCTGCAGGCCCACCTCGCCCCCGGCGCCGCCCTCTTCGACGCCGTCAGCGCCACCGAGGGCCCGCTGGGCGTGCAGGCCGAGGCCCCCGGCGTCTACCGCCTGGCCCTGCCGCACGTCCTGCTGCTGTTCGTCGCAACCGACGACCCCGACCACCGCGCCCTCGCCCACCAGCTGACGCCCGGCCGCGACTACGCCGTGCACCTGGGCAGCTTCTCGGGCCTTTCGGGCTACGCCACCGGCGACCGCGTCCACGTCCTGTCGACCGACCCGGTGCGCTTTGCCCTCCTGCCCCGCCAGCTCGACGTAGAGGCCGCCTGGCGTGCCCTCGGCCCCGAGACGACCGACTTCCGGCTCTTCCGCGACGCCACGGCCGGCCTCACGGCCCTGATCGAGCGCCCCAGCGCCCCCGACGCCGCCGCGCTGGCCACCCTGGCCGCGCTGGCCGGCGCCTCGACGGCCACCGCGCACCTGCTGCCCCCCGGCCACCTCACCCGCGCCGCCTTCACCTTCAACCCCCTGGGCCTGGTCAAGCTCCCCTGGCTCTCCTCGCGTCCCGACCTCGCGGCGCGTATCCTGGCCCTGCCATGACGACCGCCTCCCCCACCGCCCTGCGCGCCCAGGCCCGCGAGGGCGCCTACCCCGTCCCCGGGCGCCTCAACCTGGCCCTCACCCTGGCGCAGGTCGGCGGCTCGGTGGCCCTGCTCTGGCTGGCCTCGCACGCGACCAGCGCCCTCGTCCTCGCCCTGGCGGTGGCCGCCTTCGCCTTCCTGATGCAGATGGGCTTCTCGCTCATCCACGAGGCCGAGCACGACAAGCTCCACCCCAGCCGCCTCGTCAACGACGCCCAGGGCGTCCTGCTGGCGGCCCTGTTCCCCGGCAGCTACCAGTTCATGAAGGTGGCCCACCTGGCCCACCACCGAAAGAACCGCGCCGACGCCGAGCTGGTCGACTACTGGCGCCCCGGTGAGCGGCCCTGGCTCAAGGGGCTGCAGTACTACCTGCTCATCTGCGGCCTGGTCTGGGTGGGCGTCCCGCTGCTCACCGTCGTCATCGCCCTGACGCCCGAGGCGTTGCTGCGCCGCAACAATCGGCCGGCCGGGGCCGCGCCCGCGGACGAGACCAAGGCCTCGTCGGCCCAGCTCTACCTGGCTTTTTTGCGCGAGGCCCGTCCCTGGCGCGTCCGCGCCGAGCTGGCCTTCACCCTGGCCCTGTGGTGGGCCCTGTTCGCCGGGCTGGGGCTGACCTGGTCGGCGGTCGGCTGGTGTTACGCCGCCTTCGCCTTCAGCTGGGCCAGCCAGCAGTACATCTACCACATCCGCACCCCGCGCCATCTCGTCGAGGGGGCGCTGAACCTGCGCCTGCACGCGCCGCTGCGCCTGCTGTACCTGAACTTCAACTACCACCTGACCCATCACCGCGCCCCCAAGGTGCCGTGGCTGCACCTGCCCGCCGCGACCGGCGAGCCGCCGTCCCAGCCGTACTGGCGCACCTACCTGAGGCTGTGGGCCCCGCCGCAGCCCGTGGCGATGGCCCACCCGGTCGAGCACCAGACCAAGGGGCCGCTGCCGCCGCGCGCGTGAGCCGCAGGCGGGGCGTCCGAGGCCGAGAGCGTGGCCGTGGCGGACCGGAGGCCGTGGCCGTGGCCGTGAGCCGTGGCCGAGGCCGTGAGCCGTGGCCGAGGCGGTGGCCGTGGCCGCGAGCCGAGGCCGTGAGCCGTGGCGGAGGCGGTGGCCGTGGGCGTGCCGTGAGCCGTGGCCGAGCCTGGCCGTCAGGTCGCTGCGCTGGCCTGGGCGCGTAGCCAGGCGGCGACGGCGCGCCACAGGGGTTGGCTGGCGGTCGAGGTGACGAGGCCCATGTGGTCGGGCGGGCGCTGGGCCAGCTCGGGGAGGTCGCCGCCGGGGCCGAGGCGCCAGCCGTGGCGGTGGGGCAGGCGGGCGCCGAAGGCCAGGGCCGCGGCGGGGCGGGCGAGCAGGCGGTCGCCGTCGCTGGAGACGTGCAGGACCGGGCAGCGCACGGCCTCGAGGCCGGCGTGGTAGTCGAAGCCGTCGCGGGCGTGCCAGCGGCCGGTGAAGGCGAAGCCGCACAGGTCGCGCCAGTACTCGGGGGCCTCGTCGGCCGGGCCGATGCGCAGCCGGCGCGCCGGCAGGTGCCCCGCGGCGCGGACCAGGCCGGTCGACAGGCGCAGGACGGAGGCCTTGGCCGCCCACAGGAGCGGCGAGGGCTCGAAGCGGCGCGCCCAGAGGCCGACGCCCACCGCCGCGAAGGCCGCCACCGGCGCGTCGGGGTGCCGCCCCAGCCAGGCCAGCGCGGTGTGGCCGAACAGGCTGTGGCCCAGCAGCGTCACCGGGCCGGCGTCCAGGCCTCGCGCCAGCTCCAGGTAGATCGCCGTGTCCGCCACGAGGTCGTCGTAGCCCCAGCGTCCGCCCTCGCGCGGGGTCGGCCCGCTGGCGCCGTGGCCGCGCAGATCGGGCACCAGCACCCGCAGCCCGGCGTCCACCAGCGCGCCCGCCAGGCTGGGCCGGTCGGGGTGCGCCAGGGTCCGCCGGTCGGCCATCATCGCGTGCCCGGCCACCACCACGCCCGCCGGGGTCCCTGCGGGCGCGTAGTCCAGCACGCTCAGCCGCCAGCCGTCGGCGGCGCGCAGCGTGTGAGTGGCCGGCTTCGGCAGCGTCGTCACGCCGCGCCGCCCGCCGCGAAGCGCACTCGGCACACCCGTGGGCCTCCGCGGTCCAGCCGCAGCTCGCGCAGCGCCACCCGCGCCAGCGCCGGCGCGCCGTCGACCTCGGTCAGCGACAGCTCGAGCAGCGCGCCCTCGCCCATGTCGCGCAGCTTCACCTCGGTCGCGAAGTTCCCCAGCGACCAGGCCACCACCCGCCCGTCGTCCAGCCGCTCGAGCGGCTGCGGCAGGTGGCTGTGGTGCCCCGCGATCAGCGCGTAGCCCGACGGCACCCGCGCGCGCTGCCCCGCCCGGGCCCGCCGCTCGAGCTCGTGCCCCCAGTGCGGGAACGCCAGGTGCACCCCCGGCTCGGCCGGAGCGCCGGGGTCGCGCCGCGCCACCATGGGCGCCGGGCCGTTGGCCCACTCGGTCCACGCGGTGACCGTCACGCCAGGCCGGAGCGTCACCCGAGGCCGCGCGGTGGCCCCGACGTGCGCGAAGCCGCCGGCCTCGAGCCGCCGCAGCGTCGCCTCGAAGGCCTGGGGCCCGTAGTCCGGCGCGTGGTTGTTGGCGACGCCCAGCACCCAGCGCGAAGGCGGCGCCAGGGCGGCCAGCCGGTCGAGCACGCTGGGCAGGTGCTTTTGCAGGAACGGGAACCACGGCGCGTCGGTGAAGACGCCCTCGAGGTTGGCGACCACGTGGTCGGCCCGGCCGATGGCCGCCGCCACGTCGGGCGCGACCTCGAGCCGCCGCCACATCAGCGGCATCACGTCGCCCAGCACCACCACCCGCGCGGTCACCGGCGCCTCGGCGGCCAGCACCACCTCGGCGTCCAGCGCGCCCGCCTTCAGCTCGGGCGTCGGCGCGCCGGCCCACATCCGCCACGCGAAGCCCGCCAGCTCACGCGCCGGGTACGGGCTCCGGGGCAGGCGGATCACTTGCCGGCGTTGGAGGCCGCGTCGCCCGCCTGCGCCGTCGGGGCGGCGTCGGGCGCGGAGGGCGCCTTGGGCTTGAACTTGTCGGGGTTGGCCTTGTACTCGGCCCGCCACTCGCCGAAGTACTTCTCGACGTTCGCGGCGTACTCGTCGCCCGACTCCTCGAGCAGCACCACGATCTGCTGCACCTTGGCGTCCAGCTCGATGGCGTCCAGCTGACCGGCGGCGTGCTCGGCCTGCGCCTTGGCGACAAGATCCAGGCCCTGCGACGCGTTGGCGGCGAGGCGGCCCAGCGTCAGCTCCTCGCCCAGGAAGTCGTTCACCGAGACGTCTTCGGGCTTGCCGACCAGCTTGGCCAGCTCGTCGAGCTGCGGCTTGGCCTCGGCGCCCGCGGTGGCCTTGAGGCAGATGATGCTGATGGCCCGCACGATGCGGTTGGGGTCGGCGACGCGCTTGGCGAAGGTGGGCGCCGCGGCCTTGGCGTGCCCGTGCTTGCGGAGATCCAGGCACAGGTCGAGCGCCGACTTGGCGGGGTCCTCCTCGGCCTGGTCGTAGATCTTGTCGTCGGCGAACGCGGTCAGCACCTCGTCCAGCTTGGCCGGCCCCTCGATCTGCACCAGGCTGACCGCCGCCAGCCAGCGGTCCTGCGGGTTGCTGCCCTTCATGACGTCGAGCAGCTCGGCCGACAGCGCGGCCGGCTTGGCCTTGACCGCCGGGTCCTCGCCCATCTCGATGGCCGCGTTGAAGGCCGCGGCGCGGATCTCGCCGTCGAGCTGGTCGTTGCGGTACAGCCGCATCAGGTAGGCGGCGGCCGCCGGGGTCTTCATGTTGCGCACCAGCTCGACGTGGTGCAGCTGCACGCCGATGCGCTCGTGGGTGAGCTCGAGGCCGCGCAGCAGCAGCTCGAGGGCCTGCGGGTCGCCGCCCTTGGCCAGGTACTCGGCCATGCGGTCGACGATGAAGCCGTGGCTGACCAGGATGGCCGCGCCCTGCCAGCCGTACTTGCCGAGGTCCGCGATCTGGCCCGAGGTGATGCGCTGGCCGATCTTGTCCTGCACCTCGGCCTGCGGCGTCTCCCAGGTGATGTCGCCGAAGGTCCACGCCGCCACGCGCTGCTGGACCTGGTCCTTCTGCTCGGCCGTCAGGTAACGGTCGAGCATCATCATCAGCGCGTCCTTGGCGTCGTACTGGGCCTCGCTGCGCTTGTCGACGTGGTCGACCAGCTCACGGAGCAGGCCCGCGACCACCGCGTCACGCTGGTCGCTCATGTCGTCGAGCATGTTGCGCACGCGCATCGGCTGCCCGCGCTCGACGACGACCTCGAGCCCGCGGATGCGCGTCTCGAGCGGCTGCTTCGGGTCGGTGACCACCTCGGTCATCCGCTCGAGGCCGATCTCGTTGTGCGTCCACAGCTGCAGGTCTTCTTCCGTGACCGGCCCGTTGCACGCGGGCGACAGCGCCGCAGCGGACAGCATCGAGAGGCCCACGACCGCCCGGCCCACGCGGGCCGCGCGAGCGGGCAGGCGGGTCAGCGGGTTCCAGCGCAGCGACATCGTCTCTCCTCTTCGGACACCCGCGTCGACGCCTGCGGACGGGGGCCACGGAGGCGGATGATCCGGCGCGCACTTCGGGGTGTCAAGCGAGCGACGAGGCCCCGGCTACACTTTCGAGCCGTCCAAGTCGTTCCCTTCTCACCACTTTTCAAGCGGGGCCCGCTGCTCGTATGGTGGGGCCGGCTCGTCGGGACGCCCCCACAACCCCTGCCGAGCCGGGAGCGCAGGATGGCCGTGAGGGAAGGCGACAGCGCGTCGAGCCGCCAACAGGCGCAGGAGCGCGAGCTGGCCGCGCTCGCCGCGGGCATCGAGGAGCTGAGGACCGCGTTCGAGCGCTACTTCATGGGCCTCGACCGCCTGCCGCCCCACAAGCAGCGCGAGCAGCTCGAGCGCGCCCTGCGCAACTCGGGCCTGGTGCGCGCCAAGAAGACCGCCCTGCGCTTCCAGTTCCAGAACCTGCAGCAGCGCATGACCAGCTACTGCGGCTACTGGGATCGCGTGCTGCGCATGATCGAGGAGGGCACCTTCCGCCGCGAGCGCGGCCAGGCGCCGCCCGCGCCGCCCGCGTCCGCCGCCGGCTCCAAGGCCCCGGCCGCCGAGCCCGCCCCGAGCGGCAAGGGGATGGACACGCTGTTCCAGGAGTGGACCCAGGCCCGCCGCGAGGCCGGCGTCGACCCGCACGGGTCGGTCACCTACGACCAGTTCCTGGCGCGCATGCAGGTCATGCGGGACCGCCACGTCCAGCAGTTCGGCTGCGCCGACGTCGAGTACGGCGTGCGCGTCAAGGAGGGCAAGGTCTCGCTCGTGGCGCGGCCCATCGGCAAGCGCTGAGGGGCCGGCTCAGGGCGAGGCGGCCGCCGTCGGCGCGGTCGCGAACTCGGGCCAGGTCGCCGGGGCCTCGTCCTCGTCGGGGACGGGCAGCGCGACCTCCTCCTCGCCGGTCAGCCGCCACGCGCCCTCGACGTAGGTCCAGCTCTGCCGGCGCCGCATGCGCTCGACCACCATGGCGGCGGCGCGGGTGTAGGCGATGTCGACCTCGACGATGGCCCGCTCGTCGCCGACCTCGATGGGGACCAGCTCGAAGTCCAGGATGTGCACCGACCGGGCGAGGCGCTCCATGGCCTGCACCCAGGCCTGGCGGCGCTCGGGCGGCAGGGCGCGGGCGGCGATCTCGTAGCGCTGCCAGCGGACGCCGTTGTGGTAGGCGAGCGTCGCGTCCTGCAGCTTCTCGCGCGGCGAGGTGTAGGCGTTGCAGGCGGCGGCCCCGGCGCCGAGGAGGGCGGCGAGGGCGAGCGGGACGAGCGGCAGGCGGATCATCGGGGGCCTCGGCGACGCAGCACGGTCTGGACGTCCGCGCGGGTGATCTCGCCGGACAGGGCGAGGACGCCCAGCAGGATGAGGCCGGCGGCGAAGGCGCGCACGAAAATCGCCGGGACGGGGGGCAGGCCGAGGGCCAGCGCGTCGGGGGCGAGGCGGGCGGCGGCCAGGGCGACCGCGACGGCGGCGGCGACGCGCAGGAGCGAGGCGAGGGGCAGGGTGGCGCCGAAGCGGCGCAGGAGGATGACCGCGGCGATGACGAGGCCGGTGGCGACGGCGGTCAGGGTGGAGAGGCCGGCGCCGGCCAGCACCGGGGCGCCGGGGGCGAGCAGGCGGGCGGCGGCGAGCAGCAGGGCGAGCTGCAGGACCAGGGTGAGGGCGCTGACGGCGAGCGCGTCGCGCGGGTGGCCGCCGGCGGTGAGCAGGGCGGTCGAGACCGACAGGAGGGCGAAGCAGCCCATGGCGGCGAGCAGCGGGTCGATGGCGACGCTGGCCAGCTGGTAGGCCGGGCCGAACAGGAGCAGGGCGAAGGGGGCGCCGGCGGCGGCGATGCCGGTCGAGACCAGGGCGACCAGCAGCAGGGCGGTGCGGAAGGCCTGGCGGATGGTGCGGGCGGTGGCGGCGCGGTCGGCGGCCGCGGTGGCGCGCGAGAGCATGGGGAAGACGACGAAGGTGAGGGCGACGACGCCCTGGTAGGAGACGAGGGCGAGGTTCTTGGTGGCGCGGAACAGGCCGGCCAGGCCCGAGGTGGTCTCGGTGACGAGCGAGAGCTCGAGGGCCGAGGGGGGCAGGCCGGTGGCGGTCGAGAGCCAGGCGAGGCCGGCCTGGGCGGGCGGGGTGCCGAGCAGGGCCAGGGTCGGGCCGTGGGTGGCGCCCTTGAGGGCGAGGACGTCGGCCTGCAGCAGGAGGTTGACCAGCAGGCTGGTGCCCATGACGTGGGCGACGAAGGCGCCGAGGGCGACCGGGGGGCCCGCGCGGGCGGCGCGGCGGGCGGGGCGGGTGAGCAGGCCGGCGGCGACGGCGACGGCGGCGGCGGCGAGGACGAAGCCGGTGAAGGCGCCGAGGATGTCGAAGCCGGCGAGGACCAGGCCGACGATGAGCGCGACCTTGAGGGTCGAGAACATCATGTCGAGCAGGGCCTGGGCGGCGAAGCGGCGCGAGCCGTTCAGGAAGCCGACGTGGGCGCCGTACAGGGCGTAGAGGAAGGGGACGCCGGCGGCGACGCGCAGGTAGGGGGCCAGGGTGGGGTCGTTGAAGGCGAGGGAGGCGATGGGCTCGGCCAGGGCGATGAGCGCGGCCGTGGCGATGGCGCCCATGAGGCCCAGGCGCCACAACCCCTGGCGCAGGGCCCAGCCGGCGTGGTCCGGGGCCTCGCTGACGCGCTTGGAGACGGCCTGCAGGGCGGCGGTGACCATCATCATGTTGACGACGGTGACGAAGCTGTTGACGACGCCGTAGTCGCCGAAGCGGGCGGGGTCGCCGAGCAGGCGCGGCAGGCCGATGTTCAGGAAGGTCCCGCAGACCAGGAACCAGACCTTGGCGCCCGTGATGAGCAGGAACCCGCGGCGCGCGAGGGAGGCCTCGGTGGGCGGCGCGGCGGCGGGCGCGGGGGCGGACGTCATCGCGCGTGTGATACCCGGGATCGGGGCGGGGAGCCAGAAGAGGGTGGGGCATACGCCGTGGCCGAGGCGGTGACTGAGGCCGTGGCTGAGGCGGTGACTGAGGCCGTGGCTGAGGCGGTGGCGGTGGCCGTGGCGGTGGCCGTGGCCGTGGCCGTGACCGTGGCCGTGACCGTGGCTGAGGCCGAGGCCGAGGCGGTGGCCGTTACCGTGGCGGTGCCACTGGACTGCACGAGCTCGCTCGTGCTCCGGCGTCGCGCAGCTCGCTGCGCGCGGGGTGGGGCGTCCGCTTGGGCCGGGCGAGGTGGGGTGGTATGCTGCCGCGTTCACGAGGGCCCGGGCCGCGGATGGCGAACGACGAGGCGGAGCCGAGAGGATGAGCGCGCAGACCGAAGACGATTGGTTCGGCGGCGAAGGCGGCTGGGAGGCCGAGGCCGGTGAGGCGGCCGCCTCCCAGGCGCCGGCGGGCTCGCCCCGTGGCCTGAAGATCGCGGCCGCGGTGCTGGCCGTGACCTCGATCGCGACGATCGCCCTGGGGTGGCGGCTGGGCGCGATCGACGCGCTGCTGGGCGGCGGCCAGGTGCAGGCGGCCCCGCGGCTGGCCCCGGCGGCGCCGCGGCCGGTGACGGTCTCCGAGATCCTGGCGCGGCGCGGGCACGCCCCGGTCGAGCAGCGGCTCGAGGAGCAGCTGGCCGGCCTGTGGACCCTGGAGCCCGTCGCCGCCGACGTGATCGTGCTGCCCGAGGTCGACGTCGCCGAAGCCGACACGCCGACCGCCGTCATCGCGGCCGAGGCCGACGCGCCGACCGCCGTCATCGCGGCCGAGCCCGCCGTCGTGGCGCCTGCGGCCCCGGCGCCGCGGCCCGCCCCGCAGGTCGCGGCGGCCCAGGCCCCCGCCGCGCCCGCGACCCGCGCCGTCGCCAAGCCGGCGCCCGCGGTGACGCCCGCTCCCGCGCGGGCGGCCGTCGCCGATCGGCCCGCCACGCCCGAGCCCAAGCGGGGCCCGGTCATCGCCCCGGGCGCGCCCGCGCCGGCGGCGCCCCCCAAGCCCGAGGCCGCCGCCAAGGCCGTCGCGCCAGCGCCCGAGGCGCCCGCCAAGCCGGCCGACCCGGGCGCGACCAGCGCCAAGCTGAAGCAGGCCCAGGCGCGCCTGGGCAGCGGCGACGCCAAGCGCGCGATCAAGGACTTCGAGGAGGTCCTGCGCGCCGAGCCGGGCAACCTGACGGCCCGCAAGGGGCTGGCGCAGGCGATGAGCCGGATCGGGCGGACCGGCGAGGCGGCGCGGCACCTCGAGGCCTACCTGGCGCGGCGGCCGGGCGACGCCGAGGGGCTGCTGATGGGCGCGGGGCTGGCCGAGGATCTGGGCAACCGCGGGCAGGCGCGGCGCTACTACGAGCAGTACCTGCAGCGGCACCCGACCGGGCGCTTCGCGGCGCAGGTGCAGCGCAAGCTCCAGCAGCTCTGAGGCCCTGAAGGATCAGCGCGCCCCGTCGCGTTCGGCGCGGGTCATGACGACGAACCCGCCGGCTCGGGGCAGGACGACGGCGTCGTGGCGCCAGGCGACCGCGCGCAGGGCGGCTTCGGCGGTGATGCGCTGGAGGTAGAGGGTCACCTGGCCGCGCACGCCGGGGGTGACGACGACGCTGGTGCCGGCCTGCTCGGCCAAAAAGAGCAGGACGGTGCGCACGTCGGCGTCGCGGATGGCGAGATCGACCAGCGGGGCGCGGCGGGCGGCCAGGGCCGTCGAAGCGGTGGCGGCGAGCAGGGCCAGGGCGAGCCCGATGCTGAGAGCGCGGCGCATGGGGCCACGGTAGCCAGCGCTCGGCTGCGCGATCAAGCGGCGAAGAAGCGCAGGTACAGGTAGCCCAGGGCGAAGACGGTCAGGAAGACGATGCCGACGCGGCTGAGGGCGAGCAGGCCGCGGCTGGGGCGCAGGGGGGCGGCGACCTCGGGGCCGGTGACGGCGCGGTGGTTGAGGATGGCCAGGACCGGGGCGGTCAAAAAGGACAGGGTGGTGGCGAGATCGACGAAGGCCTTCAGCTCGGTCAGCAGCAGGCCCAGGATGGCCAGGGCGCCGGCGCTGACGACGACCAGGGAGATCCAGTAGACCGGGCGCCTGGCGGCGTCGTCGGGGGCGCCCGGGGACTCCGGGCCGCTCAGGCGCTCGACGAGGGCGGTCAGGGCGCGGGGCCAGCCGTCGAGGACGGTGAGGGTGGTCGAGAGCATGACGACCAGGGCGGAGGCGGCGATGAGCGGGCCGCTCCAGGCGCCGAGGGTCTGGGTGTAGAGGCTGACGACCTGGTTGGCGAAGGCGGGGGCGCTGTCGGCCAGGGTGACGCCGGGGCCGTGCATGACGGCGGCGCCGAGCAGGACGAAGCAGACGGCGAGGAGGGCGGCGCCGAAGTAGCCGATGTCGAAGTCGAGGCGGGCCTGGCGGACCGTCGGGGCGTGGCCCGAGTCGCGGCGGCGGGCCAGGGTCCACAGGGAGTGCCAGACCGAGATGTCGATGGCCGAGGGCATCCAGCCGACCAGGGCGGCGATGAAGAAGACGGTGGCCGGGTTCCAGGCGTCGGGCGGGGGCCACAGGGGCAGGGCGCTCCAGTCGAGGCGCGGCAGGGCCAGGGCGGTGGCGGCCAGGGTCGAGACGGTCAGGACGACGACGACGACCTTCATGACGCGGTCGAGCCAGCGGTAGTGGCCGATGGCGAGCAGGGCCGCGCAGGCGGCGGTGATGGCGGCCGAGACGGGGACGAGCAGGTCGGCGCCGAGGCCCAGCAGGTTCAAGGTCAGGGCGGCGGTCACGACGGTGACGGCGGCCTGGACCGAGAGCATGGTGCCGACGGTGACCAGGGCGTACAGGGCGAGCGCCCAGCGGCCCTGGCGGCGGTAGCCCTCGACCAGGCTGGTGCCGGTGGCGGCGGCGTAGTGCGGGCCGAAGGCGAAGGCCGGGTACTTGAGGACGTTGGCGACGACGACGAAGGCCAGCAGCCCCAGGCCGTAGGAGGCGCCGGCGCGGGTGGACTGCACGAGGTGCGAGACGCCGACCGCGGCCCCGGCGAAGAGCAGGCCCGGTCCGAGGGCCTTCCAGAAGGCGTCACGGTCGGCGGGGCGCGAAGAGGCGGGGCGCGATGGGGCGGGGCGCGGGTCGATTCTGGGGGGCATGGCGGCCATCGTACGCCGGTCCGCGGGGGCCGCAAGGGCACGCCTGCGGGGCGGCCTAGAGGGGCGGTCGGCGAGGCGGCGGAACCGCGAAGTGGCGGCGCCGGCGCGCTCGTGCGAGCTTGGGCCGGCCCGACCCTGGCCCGAGAGAGAGACGCGATGTCCAAGCCCTTCCCCGGCCCCGCGCTCGAAGACGCGCCGCTCGCCGACCGCACCACGCTGGGGGTCGGCGGTCCCGCGCGGTGGCTGGCCGCGGCGCACGGGCCGGCCGAGCTGACCGCCTGGCTGGCGTGGGCCCGAGCCCAGGGCGTCCCGACCCTGGTGCTGGGCGGCGGCAGCAACCTGCTGGTCTCGGACGCCGGCTTCGACGGGCTGGTGCTGTCGGTCGAGGACGACGCGCTCGACCTCGAGCGCGTGGGCGACGTAGTGGTCGCGCGCGTCGGCGCCGGGGTGGGCTGGGACGACCTGGTGGCGCGCGTGGTGGCCGAGGGGCTGGCCGGCCTCGAGTGCCTGAGCGGCATCCCGGGCCGGGTGGGGGCGGCGCCGATCCAGAACATCGGCGCCTATGGGCAGGAGGTCTGCGAGGTCGTGCAGGCGGTGCACGTCGTCGACCGCGCCACGGGCGAGCGGACGCGCATCGCGGCGGCCGAGTGCGGCTTCGGCTATCGCTGGAGCGCCTTCAAGGGGGCCTGGAAGGACCGCTTCGTGGTGGCGCAGGTCGACCTCGCGCTGCGGCCGGGCGGGGCGCCGGCGCTGCGCTATCCCGAGCTGCAGCGCGCCCTGGGGTGGGCCGAAGGCGCCGCGTCGCCGCCGCTGGGCGAGGTCCGCGCGGCGGTGATCGGCGTCCGGCGCGGCAAGTCGATGGTGCTCGACCCGGCCGACGACAACCGCCGCAGCGCCGGCTCCTTCTTCATGAACCCCATCGTGACGCTGGCGCAGGCCGAGGCGGTGCGCCGCGCGGTCGCCGAGGCGGGGCTGGACCCGGCGACCCTGCCCGCCTACCCGTGCGATCCGGGCGAGGTGAAGCTGTCGGCGGCGTGGCTCATCGAACGCGCCGGGTTCCCCCGTGGCTTCACGCACGGTCCGGCGGGGCTGTCGACCAGGCACACGCTGGCCCTGGTCAACCGCGGGCAGGCGCGGGCGGCGGATCTGGTCGCCCTGGCGGCGCTCATCCGCGCGGGGGTGCGCGAGCGCTTCGGCGTCACGCTGCACCCCGAGCCGGTCTTCGTCGGGTTCGACCGCGAGGTCGACGCCCTGCTGGGCTGATCAGAAGGACACGGCCGGCAGCGCGAACAGGGTCGCGTCGGGGGCGAGGCCGGCCAGCGGGTCGTGCCGCGGCGTCCGCGGGTCGTGCGCGCGCGGCTGCTCCCAGCGCTCGCGGGCGCGTCGGTTGTAGGCGCTGGTGGCGAGGGGGGCCGCGACCAGCCCGAACAGGCGCGCGGCGACGATGAGCGTCAAGCCGGTGGTGGCGCGTACGTCGCCGCCGTCGAAGTCGGTGAGTCCCTGCACCAGGAACAGGAAGCCCAGGGCGTAGCCGCCGAGCTCGGCCACGGCCAGGCCGTGGGCCTCGGCGTAGAAGAGGCCGCCCGTGGGCACGAAGAACTGGATGCCCAGGGCCAGCGCCACCGACTTCTGGTCCGGGGCCCAGGGGGCGACGGGGCGGGCCATCAGCACGTCGGAGGTGGTGGGGCGGGGCGCGACGGCCGGCGGCGCGTCGCCGGCGGGCAGGGCGCGCAGCAGCCCCGGGACGGCGGCCTCGACGCTGGCGCGCAGGCCGCGCAGGTCGGCGGCGCGCAGGGTCTCGGTGCGGGTCGGGGCGCCGGCTGGGGCGCCGTAGAGCGCCAGCAGGGCGATGTAGCCCTGGCGGCCGCGGACCACGTTGGTCGTGAGCAGCCAGCGCGCGCCGGAGGCGGCCATCAGGTCGCGCCGGCAGGGGTCGTCGCAGTCGGAGGCGTCCTGGACCGAGGCGGCGGCGAACAGGGCGTCGAGCACGGCGCCGCGGATGGCGGCCTCGAAGCCGCGCCGCTCGAGGGGGGCGAGGCCGGCCTCGTCGACCAGGGGGGCGACGGCGACCGTGCGATCGGCCGGGGCCGCCCAGGCCGCGGGCGCGAGGCCGACGAGCAGGAGCACGAGCGAGGCGGTGAGGAGTCGGAGCATGAGGGGGGCGCCTTCGGGCGAATGGTCCTCGTTAGCATAGCTCGGCGCGGGCCTGAATTGACACCCTGCGCGGCCCCGACGCAGATTGTCGGCGAACCGCCGCGCCCGCCCTGCCGGGGCCACGAGCGCGCGACCGGTCGGGAGGCCCAGCGTTGACGATGCCGATGACCCACCCCGCGTCGAGCCAGGACGGCTTCGCCACCCTGAACGCGCGCTACATCGATCTCACCATCCACCGCTGGGAGGTGCTGCTCGAGCTGCACATCGGCGAGCGCTGGGGCACCCTGGGCGGCGAGGACGGCGCGCCCACGGCCGAGCAGCTGGGCGCGAGCCTCGAGGAGGTCGACCGCGAGCTGGATCGGATTCGACGCGAAGGCCGCGCGGCCGGCCGGGCCTTCCCGCTCGACCAGGTCGTCGTCAGCTACGGCCTGGACCCCATCGAGACGCAGATCCTGCAGCTGGCCGTGATGCCGCACCTCGATCTGGCGTTCCGCTCGCGCATCGCCCGCTACAACAACAACATCCTGTACGACTTCGTCGACGTCGACTTCATCCTCAACCTGCTCTTCCCCTCGCGCCACGAGCGCCTGCAGGCCCGCGCCTACTTCGCGGCCGACGCCCCGCTCATCGCCCAGCGCCTGCTCTCCTTCGCCCCCGCCAAGGACCCCAAGGGCACCGGCCTGCTCGCGCAGGAGCTGCGCCCCCCCGAGCGCCTGGCCGACTACCTCCTGTGCCGCCGCGCGCTCGACCCGGCGCTCAAGGCCTACGCCGAGCTGCTCGACCCGCCCACGCGCCTCGAGGAGGTCGCCCTGTCGCCCGACGATCGCGACGATCTGGTCGGCATCCTGCGCCACTTCGACGCGACCCTGAGCAAGCTCGGCCGCCACGAGCCCGGCCAGACCGGCCCCTTCCCGGTCGGCGAGGGGCTGGCCGTCGCCTTCGTCGGCCCGTCCGGCACCGGCAAGACCATGCTGGCCGAGGCGCTCTCCAATGCCCTGTCGCGCCCGCTCATCAAGGTCGACGCGGGCCGCCTCGCCAGCGTCTCGGACCGCTTCGGGCAGCTGGCCGAGGATCTGTTCAACGAGGCGCGGGTGCAGGGCGCGGTCCTGCTGTTCGACCGCTGCGAGCCGCTGCTGGCCAAGGGCAGCCCCAAGCTGCCGACCCTGCTCGCGCAGCTCGAGCGCTTCGGCGGCCTGGTCGTCCTGACGACCAACCGGCCCGACGAGCTGGACACCGGCGTCGAGCGCTACGTCGCCTGGCAGCTCAACCTGGACATGCCCGGGGTCGACCAGCGCCTGCACATCTGGCAGGGGCACGTCCCGCCCGACGTGTCGTTGGCGGACGACGTGGACCTGGACGACATGGCGACCCGGTTCGAGATCACCGGCGGCCAGATCCGCAGCAGCTGGCTGGTCGCCCGCAAGCGCGCCCTGGCCTCGCGCGAGGCGCCCGGCGTGGTCACGCAGCCGATGCTCAAGGCCGCGGCCAGCGGGCAGCTGCGCGCGAACATGGAGGACTACTCGGTGCGCTCCAAGGTCAGCCTGACCCTGGACGACCTGATCCTGCCCGAAAAGGAGCTGGTCCTCATCCGCGAGGTGCTGGCCGCCTGCCAGAACCGCGTGTTCGTCATGAGCAAGTGGGGCTTCGGCAAGCGCCTGGTCACCGGCAAGGGCATCTGCGTGCTCTTCAAGGGCGACCCGGGCACCGGCAAGACGCTGTGCGCCGAGATCCTGGCCTCCGAGCTGGGGATGAAGCTCTACCAGATCTCGATCCCGAAGATCGTCAGCAAGTACATCGGCGAGACCGAGAAGAACATCGCCAAGATCTTCAGCACCGCGCGCGCCAACCACTCGATGCTGCTCTTCGACGAGGCCGACAGCCTCTTCACCAAGCGCGTGTCGGTCGAGAACGCCATCGACCGCTTCTCGAACATGGAGACCAACCTGCTCCTGCAGGAGATCGAGCGCTTCGAGGGCATCACCATCCTGACGACCAACCTCGACAAGAACATCGACGACGCCTTCGCGCGCCGCATCCAGTTCAAGATCGACTTCCCCTTCCCCGACCCGGACCACCGGACGCTCATCTGGAAGAGCCTGGTCCCCAAGGAGTGCCCCATCGAGCCGGGCGTGGACTTCGAGGAGCTGGGGTATTCGTTCGAGCTGTCGGGCGGCTTCATCAAGAACGCCGTGGTGCGCGCGGCGTACCGGGCGGCCTCGCGGGGCGACAAGATCACCTTCGCGGACATCGAGTTCGCCGCCGAGCAGGAGTGCAAGAGCGCGGGCAAGCTGTTCCGGGCGACCGGCGCGCGCGAGGAGTGGTAGCCGCCCGCGCCGAGGCGCTTTGACGCCTTGGACGGGGTCCATAGGGTTGTCGTCGGGGGCTCCGCGCCGGCGGCCCGGGTGCGCCCGGGGCACAGGAGTCACGCGGAGTCATCCGAGCCGATGACACCGGAGATGACCCATGGACACGCACCAGTTCCTGAGCGAAGTGCGCGACACGGCGCACCTCGGCTCGAAGGACGAGGCCGAGCGAGTGGTCTGCGCGACCCTGATGACGCTGGGTGAGCGCCTGTACGGCGGCGAGCCCAGGCACCTGGCGTCGCAGCTGCCGCACGAGCTGCAGCGCTTCATCGTGGGCGAGGGCAACGAGCCCAGCGGCCGCACGGGGCGGCCCATCCCCAGCCGACAGGCGCAGAGCGGTCAGCGTCGCCCCAGCGGCGAGCCGGGGCCCGGCCTGCGGCGGACCGGGCCGCTCGGGCCGGACACCAGCGACATCCACGTCGACCCGAAGCGCTCGCACGACCAGCGGCGCCTCGAGGAGGACCTGACCGGGGTGCCCGGGCGCATCGGGCCCGACCCGAACGAGCGCCGCCGGCGCGACATGCGCGCGCGCACCCACATCGCGGGCGGCGGCTCCGAGCAGCGCGCGTCGGGCGGCGGCGGGGGCCAGCCCATGAACGTCGACACCGAGCGGCGGGGGCGCGCCGGGGGCGGAGGCGGCCGCATGAGCGAGACGCAGCGCCGCGCCCAGGGCGAGATGGGGCACCCGAGCAGCAAGCTCAACCTGGACGAGTTCCTGGACTCGGTCGCGCGCCGCGAGGGGCGCGAGGACGTCGGCCGCGAGGAGGTCGAGCGCCACGTCCGCGCGGTCTTCACGACCCTGGCGCACGCCGTGGCGCCGGGCGAGCTGCGCGACGTGCACTCGCAGCTGCCCAAGTCCTTCGACCGCCTGCTCGAAGGCTGGCCCGCGAGGCCGGGGCAGGAGCGGCAGTGAGACCGAGCGGCCGCGAGCCTTCGTCCCGACGGGCGGGGGCTACGCGGCCGCCTTCACCGTGGCCTGGGGCCGCAGCCGGCGGCGCAGCAGCCCCACGATCGGCCAGCTGACCACCAGCCCGCCGACCATCGCCGCCAGGGCCGCCCCGAACACCGTCTTGACCATCAGGCCCGGCGCGTACCAGTAGGCGAAGGCCGCCGAGAAGACCCCCGAGCCGAACGCGATCCAGGTCAAGGCCGCGCCCCGCGGGCGTCGGCGCGCGTCGACGACCGCCGCGAACAGCGCCAGCAGGCCGGCGGCGATCATGAAGCCCTTGCCCGCCGGGGGCGCCTCGCGGACCTCGACGTGGACGGGCCAGTCCACCGCGTCGGCGCGTTCGCTGCTGACGGCGAGCGCCGCGCCACGCCCCAGATCGGCCCGCACCGGCCAGACGATCTCCGTGTTGCGCACGGCCTTGGCGCCGCCGCGCCCGCCGACCAGCCGGTCGACCAGCTCGCCCTTGTGCTCGAAGTGCTGCGTGGCGCCCTCGGGGCCGGGTGTGTCGAGCGACACGGTCACCTGTGCCCGCTCGCCCGCGGGCTCGCCGTGCACGTACACGACGACCCGCTCGCGGGCCGCGCCGCGGGGCGGGACCGACAGACGCGCGCTCGGCCCGCTCAGGTCACCGGCGGCGAGCCGCCCGCGGTCGCTCAACATGGCGGCCGGCCCCCAGGCCGCGACGGCGACCGCCGCCAGGGCCAGCGCCGCCGCCAGAAGGCGCCCCTTGTCGCGCGGCCGCCAGTGCTCGCGGACGGCCAACGCGCCGGAGACCAGCACCAGCCCGACCAGCAGCGGCCAGCCGAGCGCGGCGTCGGGCAGCCACCCGGCCCACCAGGCGACGCCCAGGCCGACCACCAGCGCGACGACCAGCAGCGGTCGAATCCACGACTCCCAGGCGCTCTCGAACGGATCCATCGGCCCTCGACACTGCGGGGATCGGGCGGGGCGCACGAACGGAGCCGAGCAACCCGGCGGCGCGTGCCGCCATTCCCACGGGCGCCGATGATTGACACGACCGGCCCCGGCTGGGTAGTCCGCTGACCTTCACCTCGAGAGGACACCAGCATGGGTTCGATGCGATGGCTGCGGACGATGGCGTTTGGCCTGGGCGTGCTCGCGGTTGCGGCGTGCGGCGGCGACGGCGGCGGCGGTGAGCCGGACACCCTCGGCGACGGCGGCGGCGACGAGGGGCCCGAGACGGTCGTCACGGACGGCCGGGTCGTCATCAACGAGGTCGCGCCGGCCGGATCGCCGGTCGACTGGATCGAGCTGCTCAACACGGACGACGAGTCCGCCGACCTGTCGGGCTGGACGCTGACCGACGACGACCCGCTGCACGTCCTGACCTTCGCGGCCGGGACGACCCTCGGGCCGGGCGAGCGCCTGCTGCTCGAGCGCGACGCCCAGGGCTCCTTCGACTTCGGCCTGGGCGCCACCGACGCGGTGCTGCTGTACGACGCCGGCGGGACGCTGGTCGACTCCATCGCCTGGTCGGACGGCGCCGCCCCCGCCGGCACCAGCTACGGCCGCATCCCGGACGGGACCGGCGCCTTCACCACCCTGTTCGTGCCGACGCCGGGCGAGGCCAACACCGCCGGGCCCACGCCGGAGTGCGGCAACGGGAGCCTCGAAACCACCGAGGTCTGCGACGGCGACCTGGTCGGGCCCAGCTGCACCCAGGTCGGCTTCGTCTCGGGCGACGTGACCTGCGCGTCCGACTGCAGCGCCGTCGACTACTCGGGCTGCGTCCTGGCCGACTCGCCGGTCGTCATCAACGAGGTGACCTCGACCGGCGACGACAGCATCGAGCTGTTCAACACCTCGGACGAGGCCGTCAGCCTGGGCGGCTGGGTGCTGACCGACGGCTCGGTCCTGAGCGACGGCGACCCCTTCCTCTTCCTGCCGGGCACCACGCTGCCCGCCAAGTCCTTCCTGGTGCTGGTCCGGGGGCAGAACCACGTCTTCGGGGTCGGCGCCGCGGACACGCTGGTCCTGCGCAACGCGGCCGAGCAGATCGTCCAGGTCGTCTCTTGGAGCGAGGGCGACGCCGCGGTCTCCTACTGCCGGGTCCCCAACGGGACCGGGGCGCTGCAGCCTTGCGCCACGGCCAGCTTCGGGGCAGAAAACCCCGCCAACTGACCGGAGCGCCCGCCATGTCCGCCCAACCCGACGATTCGAGCCCCGCCGCCGGGATCCAGGTCGAGCCCAGCCACTACGAGGGGCTCGACTACGATCGCAGCGAGCGCTTCGTCAGCTACTGGCATCAGATCCAGCAGGTGCTGAAGCGCTCGCCCGACAGCGGCGCGGGCGGCGTGCTCGAGGTGGGCGTCGGCAACGGCTTCGTGCATCGCTACCTGCGCGAGCGCGGGGTGGCCGTTCACACGCTGGACTTCGACGCGCGGCTCGAGCCCGACACGGTCGGCTCGGTGCTCGCGCTGCCCTTCGAGGATCGGCGCTTCGATCTGGCGGCCTGCTTCGAGACCCTCGAGCACCTGCCCTGGGACGCCTTCGAGCCGGCCGTCCGAGAGCTGCGCCGCGTCGCCCGGCGGTATGTGCTGCTGAGCCTGCCCGACGCCTCGCCGTGCGTGCGGTTGGGCTTCGCGACCAACAACGCGGGCCTGAAGACGCGCCGCCTGGTGCAGCTGCCCAACCCCTTCCCCAAGGCGCACCGCTTCGACGGCCAGCACTACTGGGAGATCGGCAAGCGCGACTTCCCGCTGTCGCGCATCGTCCGCGCGGTCGAGGGCTGCGGCCTGGTGGTCGAAGAGAACTTCCGCGTCTTCGAGCTGCCCTACCACCGCTTCATCAGCTGCCGCGTCGCCTGACGCGTCTCAGCCCGCCTTGCGCAGGGCTTTGAGCAGCGCCAGATCGCGCAAGTACGCGAGATCCTGGGGCGACAGCACGCGAGTGGCGGTCGCCAGCGCGATGTACAGCGCCGCGTAGGCGACGGCCAGGACGCCCAGCTCGGCGGCCGGGTCCAGGTCCAGCTGCTCGGCCAGCAGGCCGGCCGGGACGGCGGCGGCGAGGCCGACGACCAGGTTCACCAGATAGGGCCGCCAGGGGAAGACGGTGCGCCAGGTCGTGCCGCTGAGGCGGCGGATGTGGTGCAGGTAGTAGCCCACCGCCACGACCTGGGCGAGGACGCTGCCCACCGGCGGTCCCAGCACGCCCAGCGGCCACACGAGGGCCACCGAGAGCGCCAGGTTGACGACGAAGGCCAGGACGCTGGCGCGGAAGACCAGGCGCGGCTGGCCGAAGACCTGGATCATGATGCCGTAGGCCGTCACGCGCAGCGGCAGGAGCAGGAGGTAGATGCGCAGCGGGTCGGCGGCGCCCAGGTAGTCGCGGGTGAAGAGCCAGGCGACGAAGGTCTCGGCGGTCGCCAGGAAGAAGACCGCGATGGGCAGGACCATCAGCGAGACCTTGCGGATGGAGGCGTGCCACAGGTCCATGACCTGGGCGCGGCCGGCGTCGCCGGGGACGGTGGCCAGGATCTTCACGAGGCGCGGCATCAGCACGCTGGCCACCGTGTACGGGAGCATGGTGACCAGCGGGATCTCGCGGGCGCCCATCGAGTACTCGGCGAAGACCTCGGCGGCGAAGAACAGGCCGATGAGGACCTTGTCGGCCTGGCCGTTGAGGTAGCCGGTGACCTGGGACAGGCCCAGGGGGACGGCGTAGGCGAGCTGGGCGCGGACGCCGCCCGACATGGGCTCGGCCCGGTGGCCGCGATACAGCAGCTCGAGGCCTACGACGGCGGTGGCGAAGCGGACCGCGGCGGTCAGGGCCAGGACCATCAGCGTGGTCTCGAGCGAGGCGCCCAGGGCCGCGGGGATGCACAGGCTGCCGAGATAGCTGAGCGAGGCCATCAGCTCGGCCGCCGAGGCCAGGGCGTGGCGCTCGTTGGCGATGAGGACGTGCTTGAGCACGCCGCCCGGGAAGTCGAACAGCATGTACAGGGCGACCCAGCCGGCGAGCGGGGCCATGCCGGGCTTGCCCTCGGTGAAGACGCCGAAGCCGACGATGAGGAGGAGCAGCAGGCCTGCGGCGAGCGCGCCTAGGCCGGTCAGCATGGCGGTCGTGCGGCGGACCAGCCAGCGCCGCGCGCCGTCCGTCAGGTTGGGGACGAAGTACAGGATGGACTGCGGCAGCCCCAACGTGCCGATGCCGTTGAAGGCGGCCGCCAGGGTGACGAGCAGCATCAGGACGCCGACCTGCTCCTTGTCCATGAGGCGGGTCAGGATGACCGCGGTCAGCAGCTGGGCGACGCCGGAGAGCAGGCGGCTGAAGACCACGATCCCGACCTGGGCCGAGAAGCGCTTTGCCTCGGACTGTGCGGTCATCCACACCTCGACGCGGGCCGGGTCGGTGCCCGGCCGGCGCCTCACGATAGGCGGAAGCGCGCGAGACGCAAGGACTTCGTGGTCAGCGGGCCCGCGCGGCGCGGTCTCGGCGCAGCGTGCGCTCGTGCCTCTGGAGCCAGGCGCGGCAGGTCTCTTCGTCAGCGAGGTCGGTCGGGGGCGCCGGACGCGGTCCGCTCGGCCAGGGCGCTCCAGTGGCCGCCTTGGAGGAGCCTGGCCTTGATCACGACGGAGCCCGGCGGCAGCGGGACGGGGCCCGTGAAGCGCCGGGCGCCCTCGGCGACCGCGCCGCCGGGCGCCCTCGGGTCGCCGCCGTCCAGGGTGTACCAGACCTCGCCGGCCTGCCCGTCCGCGCTGACGACGAGCCGCGCCTCGGAGCCCTGGCCGCTCACGAGGGGCGTGGGCGGGTCCACGGGTGGGTAGAAGCCCACCGCCCGCAGCGCCGCGACGAGGCGCTCGCCGTTGCCGGCCATGCGGTCGTGGACGCGGCGGACCTCGGGCAGCCAGCTGCCCTGCATGGTCCGGGTCGGCTCGCCCAGCTCGGCGCGCGCGTCGCCCCAGCGCGCCGACTCGGCGAGGACGGCGAGGTACAGGTGGTCGTTGATGAGCTGCCAGCGCGCCTGGGAGCGGGCGTCGGTCAGGGCGCCGTCGCCCGTCAGGTGGCGATGGACCCGGTCGGCGAACAGCGTCATGAACTCGGGGCTGCGTCGCAGGGCGTGCCACAGGGTCGGGATGATCCACCGCGTCCAGTTGCCCGGTAGGAAGGGCGGAGGCACCCAGGCCCCGTCGCTGCCGCCGCCGCCGGGCTGATCGTAGGGGCCCGAGCTGCACTCCGCGTCCCAGCTCTCCTCGGCGTCCCACACGAAGAAGCGGACCGGGCCCGGCGGGTCGAGCCGATGGGCGGCGTAGAAGTTGTTGCCGGGCCAGTCCCAGGTGCCGGCGTAGAAGTTGAGGATCAGGTAGTCGGCGAAGTCCTCGAGATCCAGGTAGCGCCTCCACTGGTCGAGCACCTCGGGCCGGCTGGCGTCCCGCTCGACCAGGGACTGCGTCAGGGTGTTCCAGGCGCTGGTGTCGCCCTCGCGTAAGCCGTTGTGGTTCGCGACGAACCAGTCGTCCTCGTCCCCGCCGAAGTAGGACGCCATGAACCACTGGTCCGGGCGCTCGACGGCGTTGTAGACGCCCCAATACAGGCCATTGAGGTACAGGTGCACGAAGGTGCCCCTCGCCGCGTAGCCGCTCATCGCCAGCTGAGAGGCGCGGACCCACTGGTCGCGCGTGAAGGTCGAGTCGTCGGGGTTCCAGCGCGTCGTCCAGTTGCGGTTCTTGCCGGCGCGCAGGATGAGGCGATCGAGCGTGTCGTCGGCGCCCTGGCCCATCGCGGGGTCGCGTTCGAGCAGCGGCGTGCGGAGCTTTCCGGCGCCGTACTCGCCGCGGAACATCAGCCGCAGCGAGCGCTTGAGGGTGACCCACGTGTGCACGCGCAGGCCGGCGTCGACCTGCCGGTGGTCGCCGGGCGCGTCCGGGAACAGCACCTCGACCGCGGCGCGCGCCTCGTGCTCGGTCGGATCCTCGAGGCCGCCGCTGGTGTACAGGCCCCCGAGGCCGAAGAGCTCGGCGGTGGGCAAGGTCACGGCGATGGTCGGCAGCGCCTCGAGGCTGCGCGTCATCAGCTCGGCGACGACCGGATCGCTCGTGATGGCGGGGTCCATCGCGGCGTCGAGGGGCAGCTCGGCGTCGCGGTCCTGGCGGACGCGGAGCACGGCGGGCAGGGCGGCGGGGGTCGCGGGCTGCTGCACGACCCGCTCGGGGAAGATGAAGGTGTGCGTCACGACCGGGCTCTCGGCGTGCCCGGGCAGGCGCGCGACGGCCCGGACCACCGTGGTCGCGGCGATGGTGAGGCTCACGGGGACGCCAGGGGCGGCGTCGGCCGGCACCTCGGGGATGGAGCCGTCGGTGGTGACCGCGAGGGAGGCCTCGGGCGAGGGCGGTTGGACGACCAGCGGGAGCGCTTGGGTGTGGAGGCCGCGCGTGTGGCTGAAGTGCGGCGCCGTCGTGACGGGGCGCGCGTCCTCGGTCGCCGGCGGGGGCGAGGCCTCGCAGGCGAGCAGGCTGCACACGCAGGCCGTCCAGGCGAGCAGGGAGGCAGACCGCATCGGGGGTTCTCGTCGAGCCGGGGAGCGCCACCCATCGTCGTGCGCGTGGAGCGGGGGGCCGTCCACTCGGTGCCGGATGCGGTGGCTGGTCTCGACGGTAGCACGGCGGCCGCGCCGATGGCACGGACGCGGCTGTCAGGCTGCGCTCGGGCCACCGGTGCTCCGGGCCTGCGGGGACCCGGTCAGTGGGCCGGGCGCTCGCGCTTTTGGAACCAGGCGCGGTAGGTCTCCATGCGCTTGCGCTGGGCCTCCGGGGCGCGGTGGTCGCAGGTCGCGCGCTCTTCGGAGCCCTCGGCGGCGCCCCAGCGCACCTCGACGCAATCGTTGGGGTTGTAGGCCAGCTCGAAGGCGACGCCGCGCTGCATGACCTCGCCCAAGGTCAGCGTCCAGGGGCTGCCGTCGCTGCGGGTGTAGGTGATCTTGCGCGCCCCGACCTCGTCGGCCAGCAGCCGCTCGAGGCGCGCCCGCAGGTCGGCGGCCGTCTGGCCCGGCGGGATGACGAAGCGCTCGGGGAGGCGCTCGACGCGGGCCGGGAAGTCGCGGACCGTGTCCATCGCGATGAGCAGGCGCAGGTCCCGCGAGGGGGTCGAGTAGTCCTCCCAGGGGCCGGAGGTGATGAAGATGGCCGGCCCGTCCGGCATGTCCATCGCGCGGCCGCGGTTGGCGCGCTTCCACTGCTCGCCGTTGTCGACCGACTCGACGCGGCGGCGGATCTGCTGGTCGAGCGCGTCGATGGTGGCGACCAGCGCCTTGTCCGGGGTCATCGGCTCGGGGTTGATGAGGGCGTCCATGCGGTCGTAGAAGCCGTCCTTGCCGAACGACCACTGCTCGGTCGAGTAGTCGCCGTAATCGATGGAGCGGGCGATCTCGTCGTTGGACAGCGCGACCACGCCGTCGGCCGTCGCGCGCACGGGGCGGAAGCGCTTCCAGCCGGCGCCCTTGACGGCCTCGTCCTCGGGGAAGAGGAACGAGCCCTTCCAGAAGATGCGGCGGCCGATGATGCCGTCGGGCTGGGCGTCGGCGGCGATGAGCCAGCCGGACTCGCCGTCCTTTTGGGGGATCCACTGGCTGATCATCAGCGTGTGGCCGTAGGGGTCGGCGAAGATGGTGCCGGGGCGCAGGCCGCGCCGGTCGAGGCGCACCGGGTAGAAGTCCGAGCGCTCGTCGTCGGGGGCGGTGCGTAGGCTGGACGAGTGCACCGTGCCGCCGACGTTGCGCCGCGCGAAGCGCTCGAAGGCGGCCACCGCGTCGACCGGATCGGGCGGCGTCAGGGCGTCCTCCGGGACCTCGAGGCTCTGGTGGTTGCTCAGCGGCTCGCCGCAGGTGGGCGCGCGCTCGGCGTTGCCGCGCCGGCAGCCGCGGTAGGCGAAGGGCAGGCCCAGCTTCCACGCGAAGTAGGCCCGCAGGAAGTACGGGAAGTCGGCGCAGTCGGGCTTCAAGGCCAGGCCCTGCTTGCCGGCGCCGTCCTCGCCCATGCCCAGGTGATCGTGCAGCAGGTTGCGGTCCCGCTCGCGCAGCACCTCGTGCAAGTTCTTCCAGCTGAGGTCCTGGTCGGGCGCGCCCGCGAAGAGGCGCTCGACCCACAGGCTGTACAGGTTCTCGGTGTCGCGCTCCCACTTGATGCGCGAGCGCCAGATGGGGTCCTCGCCCGGGGTGACGGCCTTTTCGCGCGAGGGGCCGCGGCCGACGCGAGCGTCCTGGCAGGCCAGCACCTGGTCGCCGGCCACCAGCGCGAGGCGCCAGCGGCCGGGGGTGGGTTTGTCGACCTGGGCCACGAAGCCGTAGGGCGGCCCGCCGAAGCGCTGCGTGGGCGCGGGGTGCAGGCGGTCGTCGGGGTCGAGGACGACGATGCGCGCGTCGGCCGGGGGGACCGGCTCGCTGACGACCAGCGCGCGCAGCGGGGCGCGGGCGTGGGGGCGCTTGGGGGAGTTGAAGATGGCGACGTCCAGCGAGTCGGCGCACTCGTCCAGGGCGGCGACGCGCGCGGCGAGGGCCGTGTCGTCGGTGGTCGCGCGGGCCGGGCTGGCGGCGGCGGTGGCCACGAGCAGCGGCGCGAGCATGAGGGCGGGGAGCGGGGCGTGCATGGCGCGTCCTGTGGGGACGGAGGTCAGGGGGCGAAGACGGCGATGTGGCTGATGCGCTCGAGGAAGGCGGCGCGCTCGGTGCCGCGGCCGAGCTCCAGATCGGTCACGGCGACGCGCGACAGGCGCACCACGGTGTGGCCGCCGCCCTCGCAGGGGCGCACGTAGTCGCTGATGGCCGACACGGCGAAGGGGCGCCCCTGGTCCTCGCCCAGGTAGAGCATGATGTGGCCGGGCATGTAGAGCAGCACGACGCCGCGGCGGGCGCCCTCGCGGATGGCGGCGAGCTTGGCCGCCTCGGGCTGGCCGCGGACGTCGACGACGAGGCTGCCCGAGCGGGCCTGGGCGCTGGAGTGGCGCTGCAGGCGCAGGCCGAAGGTCGCGAAGAGGTCGAGCACCAGGCGCGAGCAGTCGCGCAGGCCGTTGGCGTCGCCCCAGCCGTAGCCGTCGCCGAGGCGGGCGAGCGCCAGCTTCCAGACGTTGCGGCGCGTCAGCGGCAGCCAGCCGGCGTGCACCGGGGCGTCGGCGGGCAGGGTCCCCTCGCGCAGGCCGGCCTCGGTCGGCAAGGTGACGCGGTATCCGCCGTCTTCGGTCCGGCCCAGCAGCGGCAGGTGGCCGCCCATGCGCAAGGCGGGGCCGCCCGGGACCTGCCACCCGTCGTCCGTGACGACCAGCGCCGTGGTCGGGTCGCGGAAGGCGCGGGCCGCCTCGGGCGTCAGCGGCGGGGTCGTGCGCGGGGCGCGCAGCCAGCCGACCGCGTGGCCCGAGTGGACGTAGACCCAGCCGTCGGGCCCCTGGCGCAGGACGCGCACCAGCTCCGTCGGCTGCAGGCTCGAGCAGCGGTTGCGGTCGAAGGCGGGGTCGATGGGCGGCTTGTAGAACGGGGCGTCGGTCGGCACGCAGCGGAGATCGGCCGCGGCCACGATGACGCGCAGCTCGTCTAGCGGCGTCGAGGCGTCGGAGACCGAGCGCGACGCCGCGAAGGCGCCGGCATGGGGCTCGACGTACTCGCCGGCGTCGAAGCGCTCGCGCAGCCAGTCGAAGCGCTCGCGCAGCTGCGCGTCGACGGCACCGGCGTCGGGGCCGGGCGCACGCAGCAGATCGCGGAAGCCGTGGTCGCTGGCGCCGTTGCGGGCGTTGAGCGCGGCTATCTCGGCCGGCCCCAGCAGCACACGGTCGGCCTCGTCGGCGCCCAGACGGGCCACCCAGGTGTCCACGAGCCGGTGCGTCTCGGTGACCCCCGGCGCCTCGGCCCCGGCGGCCACCTCGGGCTGGCAGCGGGCCGCGGGGGCGCTGGCCGACGCGCGCGGGCCGGCGCACGAGAGCGCCGAGGCGACGATCACAGCCATCGCGGAGAGGCAGAGCTTGGAGCCGCGCCAGAGCATCGCTGCCATTGTGCCGGAGGGCGCCGGGGTGGCAAGGATGGGCGCAGCGGACGTAAGCGCGCGAAATGGTGTCGATTTCACTTCATGAACTTCGACCCTGGCGTCAGGTCGCAGTGGAAGTGGTCGGCGTGGGCGGCGTTGTACTCGGGCGTCAGGATGATGTTGAAGACCGCGTCGCCGAACAGGGTCTCGACGAACCACTTGAGGAAGCTGCCGCCCTCGGTGACCGGGAAGGCGACCCCCTTCTCCCAGTCGCCGAGGACCTTGAAGACGGTCCCGTCGCCCTTGACCAGCCCGCTGATGTCGATGGCGTTGGCGAAGGCGTGCTCGCTGAGCTTGCTGGTGCCCGAGATGGTGCGGCAGTTGTAGACGCCCAGGTGGATGACGCTCTGGTAGGTCTGCTCCTGCAGCAGGGCGGCGGTGTGCTCCATGCTGAGGGCGAGGCCGCACGAGGCGTACATGGCCTTGGGCGCCGCGGTGGCGGTGGCGTAGCGGTAGGCGACGCCGTGGATGACGCCGTCGACCCAGACCGGGTCGGGGACGTCGCAGACCAGGTTGGGGTGGCCCGAGGGCGCGCTCTTCTTGTTGACGCCGGGGGTCCAGCCGACCCCCTGGGCGATGAGGGCCTGGTGGCAGGCGGTCAGCGGGAAGGCCTGGTCCTCGCCCGGGATGCAGGCGTAGACGACGGTGGCCGGGTCGGTGTGGCGGGGCAGGGCGACGCACTGATAGCCGGGGCGGCAGCCGGTGGGGCTGGCTCCGTAGTCGCAGCGCGCGAGGCACACGCCGCCGGAGCCGTCCAGCTGCGGCTCGACGTCGCCCGCGTCCGCGCAGAAGGTGGTCACGGCGCCGGCCTGGTCGGGGCAGAACTTGGTGCAGGGCAGCGAGCAGTGCCCCTGGGGGAAGCCTTCGCCGTCCTCGAGGCAGACGCCGCCGTCGTAGGCGCACTCGGCGCTGGACTGGCAGGCGCCGCCGATGAAGCCGGCGTTGAGGCCCGAGGGCTCGACCGGTCCCACCGGGCCCTCGCCGGGCGCCTCGCCTTCGGGATCGGGGTCGCCGGCCGGCTCCTCGGGGGCGACGGTGACCTCGGGGGCGACGGTGACGTCGGGGTCGGACGGTCCGTCGTCGTGCTCGACCGCGTCCGCGGGGTCGGTCAAGCCAATGTCCGCCACCGGGTCGGCTGCGTCGGCGGTCGACGACGCGTCGGCGGTGTCGCCTTGGGCCTTGGCGGTCTGGAACTGCCGGACTTGGTGGGCCTCGGTGAGCGAGCCGGCGTCGTCGCACGCGCCGGCGGCCAGCGCGAGCGCCGTGGCGAGGGCGAACGGACCCAGGGCGGAGGGGCGGAGCGCCATGGTCGTGACCTGCTTGGCTGGGGTTTGGAGGGCGGGGAGCATAGCACAACCCCGCCGCACCCCAACAGGCCGACCGATCGCCGGGCTCGAAGCGGCGGCCGAGAGGCCGGTGGCGTCGGTGACTTCGACTCACCCAGTGGCGGTTGACAGCGTCGCCGGCCCGCGGATACAGCCCGTGGACCATGATCCCGCTCCCGCGCCCCCGCCGGTTCGCCGCGACGCTCTTGGCCGTGCTGCTCGCCTTGCCCGCCTGCACGCGCACATTCCTGTACCGGCACGACAACCTGCCGCGCCTGACCGGGTCCCGCGCCCACATCCCCGAGCAGCCGGACGACGCGCCCGAGGCCTGGCCGGTCGACACCGTGCTCCTCCTCCACCGCCAGCGCGGCCGCGTCCCGCCGACCCCCGACGAGTGGCGCCGCTTTCAGGCCGGCCAGCTCGCCGACGTCGACGGCGCCGCCCTCGAGGTCTCGACCACCCCCCACGTCCTGCGCAACCACACCCTGCTCGGCGGCGCCATCGGCCTGGGCTTCGGGCTCGCCCTGGCCCTGCTCGTCGTCCCTGGCGACCTCGAAGACGCGCTCGGCTTCCCGGCCGTCGCCATGATCGAGGGCGCCCTCCTCAGCGCCGCCGTCGGCGCCGTCGCCATGAGCGGCGAAGAGGACCGCCGCCTCGACGGCGCGGGGCCCCGCCCATGACGCCCCGTCGACTGCGCGCCGCCGCCCTGGGGCTCGCCGCGCTGACCTGCGCGCCCGCCTGCCAGCGCACCTACCTCTACCGCCCCGCCGACTTGCCGCCCATCCGCAACGGCCACCTCATCGTGACCGAGCCGGACGGCGACCGCCTCGCGCTGCCGATCTCGCGCCTCGCCGTCGCCCGCGCCGGCCGCCCCTTCGCCGTCCCGCCCTCCGCCGACGATCTCCTGGCCCTGCGCGACGGCCTGCCCACGTCCATCCACACCGTCCAGCTCGACGTCGACGCCTCGGGCGAGGTCTGGACCGACTACGCCCTGGTCGGCGCGGGCCTCGGCGCCTCCCTCGGCGCCCTGCTGGGCCTGACCCTCGACGCCCGGGGCGATCGCCTCGGGCCCTTCACCCTCCTCATCGGCCTCACGGGCGCGCTCGACGGGCTGCTCCTCGGCAGCCTCGTCGGCGCCATCGCCGTGAGCGGCACCGAAGATCACCGCTTCGGCGCCCCGTGAACCCCGGCTACTCGTAGCTGAAGTTCTCGTTGCCCCGGTCGGGCTCGCCGGTCTCGATCTGTCCGAACGTGGGCTCGCTCGGCAGCCGCTCGACGAACATGGCCTGCGGCCCCTCGTCGCCGACCTCCTCCTTGTAGACGACGCGGTCGCCCACCTGCAGCGCGTCGAAGCCCCCCTCGCCGCGCACCGCGTTCTCGTGGAAGTAGACCTCGCGGCCCGACGCGCTCTCGATGAAGCCGTAGCGGCCGTCGTGCAGCAGCTTGCGCACCACGGCGTGCATCTGCGTGTCGTGCTGCTTGGCCTCGCCGCGCTGCATGCGCCCGAACTCGCGCAGCTGCCGCTCCATCGCCGAGAACGCGTCCCGGATGGCCGCGTTGATGTCCTCGTGGTTGCGGTTGGGCGCCGGGTCGCGCCCGACGACCAGCTCGGCCCCCGGCACGGTGACGTCGATGCGGATGCGCAACGCGTTGCCGTGCTGCTTGCTCCGGTGCGGCGCCTCGACGGCGACCCGGCACCCGATGATGCCGTCGTAGAACTGCTCGAGCTTGCGAGCGCGCTCGCGGATGCGCTGCTCGACCGCCGGAGACGGCTCGCACTGGTGCCACGAGATTTCCAGAGGGATCTGCATCATCGACCTCCTTCGGTAACCCTCGGCGGCGCGGCGCAGGCGCGCGACGACCACCGAGCCAACCGTAATCACGGAGGTTCCACCGATGACCCCGGCCCCGAACGCGGCCCGCGGCCCCGCCCCGGGCGCGCTCAGCCCCGGACCTGGTCCCAGCGCAGCCGCGTCCGCCCGTACAGCCGCACCCGCCGCAGCAGCACGTCCAACACCAGCAGCACCAACGCCAGATACAGCGGCAGGTGCCACTGCGGCGTGCGCTCGTCCACCGTCGCCCCGCCCGCGTCGAACAGGTGCGCCGGGCTGGGGTCCACGCGCCCCCCGGTCCGCTCCGCCAGATGCCGCAGCACCGCCGTGTCCGGCGCGCCGCCCGCGTGCTCGGTCGGGTAGGGCCAGGCCACCGTCGCGAAGCTGCGGTGCCGCGCGTCCGGGTCGGCCTTGGGCGCGTGCTCGCCCCGGACGGTGTACGGCCCGAACTGCGCCAGCTTCAGCTCGCCCTCGTAGCGCCCGGCGGCGGTCTGCCGCAGCGGCACCTGCGTCTCGGCGCCGTCGGGCGCGATCACCGTCACCCGGCTGTCGAGCCCATCGATGAAGCGGTCCTGCTCGTCGACCGCGTCGACCCCCACCACCAGCCGCCCGCGGTCCACCTCGGCGACCATCTGGTAGGTCGGGTCCTCGGTCTCGCTGCGCATCGTGTCGCGGATGACCTGCCGCCACAGCTGCGCGTACCCCGGCCACGACAGCCAGTAGTGCGCCCACTTGTTCTTCACGTCGCTGGTCCACACCAGCACCTTGCCCAGCCCCAGCCGCCACCGCGCCAGCACCGGCTCGCCCAGGTGCGACGTCATGATGACCTCGGCGCGCGGCTTGGCCCGCGTCGACGTGTAGCCCAGCAGCGGCGGCACGCGGTCCATCTGCAGGCCCTTGAACATCTGCAGCCCCCGGAAGCGCTTGCCGACCGTCGGCCGGAAGCGGTCCTCGACCAGGGCCCGCCGGCTGACCTCGCTCGTCTCCTTGAGGAACAGCTTCGGGATGTTGTCGGCCCGGTCGGTGTAGTAGTAGCGGCCGCCGCCCTCCTCGGCGATCTGCATCAGCAGCGCCGTGTCGCTGCCGGTGCCCGCGGCCACGGTCGAGATGGTGATGCGGTCCTGGTAGCTGCGCGCGACCAGCTCGAGGATGCCGGTCCGGTTGGCCTCGCCGTCGCTCAGCAGGATGATGTGCTTGATCTTGGCCTGCGTGGCCGCGAGCTGCTCGTAGGCCTGGTCCAGCGCCGGAAAGATCGCGGTCCCACCACCCGGCGAGATGGCGCGGATGGCGTCGGTGATGCGCAGCCGGTTGGACGCGCGCTGCAGCCGCACCACCGGCGTCGGCACCGTGTCGAAGGCGATGACGCCCAGCTTGTCCGAGGGCTGAAGCGCCTCCAGCGTCGCCCGCGCCGCCTCCTTGGCCAGCTCCATGCGGTTCTGCTGCGCCATCGACCCCGACCGGTCGATGACCAGCATCAGCGCGAGGCCGGGGATGTCCTCCTTCTTCTGCACGTCGAGCAGCACCGGCAGCACCTTTCGCTCGAGGTGCGTCCCGCCGTAGCCGCCCGGCCCGAAGGCGTTCTCGCCGCCGGCGAAGATGAGCCCCCCGCCCCCGCGCGCGTAGCCCTCGAGCACCCGCATCTGCTGGGCCGACAGGTTCTCGTAGCCCATCTCGCCCTGCCGCGGCACGTCGCTGATGAAGATGAGGTCGAACGCGTTGGCGTCCGCCAGCGTCGACGGCACGCCCCGCGCCCCGCGCAGCTCCACGGCGAAGTCCTCGGCCAGCGCCGTCACCAGGTTCTGCCGGAAGCGCTGCTCGCCCTCGACGTACAGCACCTTCGGCTTGTCGGGCACCCGCAGCGGCAGCTCGAAGCGGTTGTTGCTGGCGAACCGGTCCAAGGCCGGGTCCACGGGCGCGCAGGCGACGGCCACCCGCTTGTCGCCGCCCTCCTTGACCTTCACCTCCAGCGCCACGTCCGCGTCGCCCACCGCCAGGTCCAGCTCGCGCGTCGCCTCGATGAGCCCGTCCACCGTCAGCTCGCACTGGCCGGCCATGGCCCGCGTCGCCCGCACCTTGGCCGTCACCGTGAACGGGATGTTCGGCCGCGGCGCCTCCGGCAGCTCCAGCCCCACGACCATCAGCTCGGGCGGCCGCGGCAGCTCCCCCAGGTCCACCCAGTGCAGCGGGATCCCGAAGCGCGCCGCCGTCTCGGCCTCGGCCTCCGCCGAGCCCTGCGTCTCCAGCCCGTCGCTCATCACGACCACCCGCGCCAGCGCGTCGTCCGGCAGCAGGCTGAAGGCCAGGTGCAGCGCCCGCTGCAGATCCGTCGCCGCCCCCGCCTCACCCTCGAAGCGCGCCAGCGGCGGCACCCCCGGCGCGGGCGCCTCCCCCGGCGAACCGCCCGCCTTGACGCCCAGCGCCACCTCCCGCGCCTGCCCCGCGAACGTCACCAGGCGCACCACGTGCTCGCCGCGCCGCCGCCACGCCTGCTCGACCCGCTCGCGCGCCGCCGCCAACGCCTCGTCCGGCATCGACTCGCTGACGTCCACCACGAACACCGTCGCCGTGCGCACCGGCCGCGGCTCGACCTTCTCGACCCCCACCAGCGCCAGCGCCAGCGCCGCCACGAACCCGCCGCGCAGCACCAGCGACAGCGCCTGCTGCACCCGCGGCAGGTCGCTCAGCGTGTGCGCCCGCACCACGATGAACAGCGGCACCACCATCAGCGCCCACAGGTACCGCGGGTCGGTCACCACCCACCCGGCCGCCTCGGCCCCCGCCAGCAGCCCCGGCCCCCAGGTCGCGGCCGCCTGCCACCCGCCCACCGCCAGCCCCAGCGCCAGCAGGTATTGCAGCGACCGCGCCATCACACCGTCACCCGCCGGTTCCAGGTGACCCACTCCAGCGTCACCAGCGCCAGCGCCGCCAGCAGCAGCACCCGCCACAGGTGCTCCAGCCACGGGTTCACCGGCCGCGACCACGACGGCGGCGGCGTCCAGGCCGGGTACTCGCCGCGCGGCGCGATGCGGCTCTCCTCGGGGCTCATCAGGTTGACCGCCACCGGGACCCGCGCCTCGGCCGCCTCGCCCCGCAGCTCCCACACCCCGATGCGCTCCACCGAGAAGTGCGCCCGGTCGGCCACCTTGCGCGCCGCCCCCGCGGCCTCGCCCCCGGGCCCCAGCAGCGCCAGCCGCGTCCCCGCGTGCGGGAACGGCACCGCCAGCTCGACCCCGGCCCGGTTCGGCTTCAGCAGCCCGTCCTGCTCCTGGTAGAACCAGTTCAGGACGTTCACCACCAGCAGCGGGAACGCGTAGTTCAGAGGCAGCAGGCTCTTTCGCACGTCGAAGGCCACCATCGCGAAGGCCCGCCGCCCCCCGGCGTCCACCCGCGTCAGCACCAGCGGGCTGCCATCCTTCGCCGCCGCCACCACCTGGTCGCCCCGCTCGCGCCTCACCTTCGCCGCCTCGGCGATCGCCAGATCCACCAGCTTCAGGTGCCGCGCGATGGGGTGCTTGGCGTCCACCCGCCCGATCTCCGGCGCCTCCAGCCGCCCGCTCACGTCGAACGGCCCGTCCGGCCGCGGGTCCAGCACGAAGTACGCCCCGGGCCGCGCCATGTCGACCGACACCCCGTCCACCACGGTCACGTCGAAGCCCTCGGGCCCCCGGTAGTCCTCGGGCGCGACCACCGTGAAGTCGACGTTCTCGCGCACGAACAGGCTCGCGTGCAGGAACAGGTTCCCCTCGGTCACCAGCTGCACCTTCAGGACCCGCCGCTCGGGCACCAGGGCGAAGGCCACGTCGTCGCGCGCGAACACGTCGTGGGCCGCCTCGTCCGACGCCAGCTCGACCCGCGCCGCCAGCCGGCTGCCCGCGAACTTCACGTCGCCGATGACGTCCTCGAGCACGCCGCCCGCCGGCAGCTCCAGCGCGTGCGTGCCGACCAGCCGCCGGTCGTCCAGGAAGTCCTCGGGGCCGCGCCCCTCGTCGTTGGCGTACAGGAACAGGTTGGCCTTCAGCGGCCGGTCGCTCTCGTTTTTGACCGCGAAGAAGATGGCGTAGGTCAGGCTGTCGTCCAGGTAGGGCCGCACGTTGAAGCTCTGGAGCCCGACGTTGACCCGCTCGGCCGAGGGGGCCTCGCCCACCGGGACCACCTTCAGGGCCAGCGCCTGGGCGCGCTCGGCGGCGATGGGCGCGAAGGCGCGGTCGGTCACGAAGACCACCTCGGCCTCGGCGCGGCCGGCGATGGCGGTCTCGGCCAGGCGCAGCGCGTCCTCGACCTGCGTCGGCGTGTCGGCCGGCGCGGCCACGGCGTCCACGGCGGCGTGCAGCCTCTTGCGGTCCGCGGTCCACAGGGCCAGCGGCCGCACGCGCGCGTCGACCTGCACGACCATGGCGCGGTGGTTCGGGTTGTCGCCCAGCTGGTCGATGACCCGGTGCGCCGCCTCGCGCGCCCGCTCGAGGCGCGTCAGGCCTCCCTCGAGCGCGGCCATCGAGGCCGAGGCGTCCATCAGGATGAGCGTGTGCCGCTCGGGCGGCGGCCTGGGCGGCTCGTACCCGCAGCCGGCCGCGGCCGAGCCGTCGCCCAGCGTGGGGTTGCCCAGGGCCAGCACGACAAGCGCCAGGATCGCCAGCTGCAGCAGCAGGCTGAGGACGCGCTTGAGCGCCCGGAACAGCGCCGAGGCCTGCCGCTCGCTGGTCACCCGCGCCCACAGCGGCCCGAAGGGCACCTCGACCTGCCGCCGCCGCAGCTTGAGCAGGTACAGGACCACCAGCGCCCCGCCGAACAGGCCGAACAGGGACAGCAGATCGCCCATGGGCAGGCCGGTGAAGGTCACCGCAGCAGCCCTCCCGCGCGGAACATCTTCAGGACCAGCTCCTCGAAGGGCTGCTGGGCCGACGTCCGGAAGTACGGCACCTGCCGCGCCTTGCAGAAGGTCTCCAGCTCGCCGCACCAGCCCTCGAAGGCCTGCCGGTAGCGCTCGAGCACCCGCGGCGTCACCGTGACCTCGCGCTCGGCGCCGGTCTCGCAGTCGACCAGCACCAGATCCCCGCGCAGCTTCGGGTCCAGCTCGCGCTCGTCGGTCAGGTGCAGCACGAACGGCTCGAATCGGTGATGGCGCAGCAGGTTCAGCCCCGCCTCGTAGCCGTCTGGCGCGTAGAAGTCGCTCAGCACGATGGCCAGCCCGCGCCGCCGCGTCGCGTGCACGAAGGCCTTGAAGGCGTCCTCCATGCGCGTCTGGCCCCCCGGCTCCAGCCCGGCCAGCAGCTCGAACAGCCTGAAGATCTGCGCCTTGCCGCGCGCCGGCGCCGTGCGCGTGCCCAGCGCCTCCGAGAAGGCCACCACGCTGACCCGCTCCATGCTGGACAGCGTCACGTACGCCAGCGCCGCCGCCAGCCGCCGCGCCTGGTCCAGCTTGGCCTGGTCCGGCGCCGCCATGGACGCCGACGCGTCGACCAGCAGGTAGACGTACAGGTCCTCCTCTTCCTCGTACTGGCGCAGCAGCAGCTTCCCCAGCCGCGCGTACACGTTCCAGTCGATGTTGCGGAAGTCGTCGCCCGGCGCGTACGAGCGGTGGTCGGCGAACTCCAGCCCCGCCCCCAGCTTCTTCGAGCGCCGCTCGCCGCGCGTCTGGCCCGCGTAGGCCTTCTTCGCGACGATGTCCAGGTACTCCAGCTTGGCCATGAAGGCCTCGTCGAACAGCGCCGCCTGCCGGGCCGCGCGGTCCGGGCGCCCCGGCGCGCGCCCCCGCGCCTTCGCCTTGCCGAACAGGCCGAAGGGCATCGGCTAGGCCTTGTCCGAGGTGGCCTTCAGGATGGCGTCCAGCAGCGCGTCGGTCGACACCCCCTCGGCCTCGCCCTCGAAGTTGCGGATGATGCGGTGCCGCAGGGCCGGCCGCGCCACGTGCCGGATGTCGTCTCCCGACACCGCGAAGCGCCCACCCAGCACCGCCCGCACCTTGGCCGCCACCACGATGGCCTGCGCGCCGCGCGGCGAGGCGCCGAAGCGCACGTACCGCTTGACCGCGTCGGGCGCCTCCTTGCGGTCCGGGTGCGTCGCCTGCACCAGCCGGATCGCGTAGTCCTGCACGTGCCGCGCCACCGCCACGTCCATCGCCAGGTGACGCAGCGACATCACCCCCTCGCGGTCCAGCACGGGCTTGACCTCGGGCTCCTGCCAGCCGGTCGTGCGGTCCAGGATCGTGTGCAGGTCCTCGTGGCTGGGGAAGTCCACGTGCAGCTTGAACAGGAACCGGTCCAGCTGCGCCTCGGGCAGCGGGTAGGTCCCGTCCATCTCCAGCGGGTTCTGCGTCGCCAGCACGAAGAACGGCTCGTCCAGCTGGTGCGTCGTCCGCCCGATGGTCACCGAGCGCTCCTGCATCGCCTCGAGCATGGCCGACTGCGTCCGCGGCGTCGCCCGGTTGATCTCGTCGGCCAGCACGATGTTCGCGAAGATCGGGCCCTTCTGGAAATCCAGCACCGTGTGCCCGCGCTCGTCCTGCACCGCCACCTTGGTGCCCGTGATGTCCGACGGCATCAGATCCGGCGTGAACTGGATGCGCGAGAACTCCAGCGCCAGCGCCCGCGCCAGCGTCCGCACCAGCCGCGTCTTGCCCAGCCCCGGCACGCCCTCGAGCAGTGCGTGCCCGCCCGCCAGCAGCGCCGTCACCACGCCCTCGACGATGTCCTGCTGCCCGACGATGACCTTGCCGATCTCCGCCTTCAGCCGCGCCGTCCGCTCCGCGAAGGCCTCCACCCGCTGCCGAACCTGCTCCTCCACACGCCCTCCGCTCGCGCCCCTCAGCGCGGCCGAATCAAGTCGAAGTACCGCCGCACGTACTGCCGCTGCCCGGCCGGGATGCGCTGCTCCTCGAGCCGCTCCTCGACCACCCCGCTGTAGTCCTGATGGACCTCGCGCCACTGCCGCGTCGCGAACCCCTTCTTCGCCGCCGTGAACACCACCCGGCTCTGGCTCGCCCCCGCGCCCTCGCGCCCGGCCACGAACCCGTCCTTGGTCTTCACGTCGTTGTCCGTCTTGTCGCCCAGCACCCGCGGGTCGTGCCCGGTCCCGACCCCGGACCCCGGCTGCTCGCCGTCGCCCCCGTCGCCGCCGCTCGCCGGCCGCGCCCCGCCCGGCCGCCCCCCCGGCGCCGCCCCCGGCCCCAGCAGCAGCATGTCGCCGCCCTTGCCCTTGCCCTCGCTCAGCATGGTGATCGGGTCCTGGCCGCCCCCCTCCTCGCAGGCGCCGCCGTCCTGCCCTTGCGACCCGCTCTGGCCCTTCTGGCCGGCCTTCTGCCCGCCGCTCTTGCCCTCCGGGCCGTCCTGCCCGCCCTTGGCCACCTGCTCGAACCGCTTCATCTTCCCGCCGGGCCCGTCCTCGCCGCTCTGCCCGTCGCCGCCCTGCTGCCCGGCCCGCCGCAGCATCTCCTTGATGTCGACCATCCGGCCCTCGGCCGCCCGCATCTGCTGCCGCCCCTGCTGCTGCTCGGCCATCCGCCGCAGCATCTCGGCCGCCTTGCGCATCGCCTCGGCCGTCTGCGCGTCCAGGCCCTGCCCGCGCTGGCTCAGCTGCTCGGCCGACCGCCCGGTCTCGCGCTGCAGCCGCTCCAGCGTCCGCCGCGCCTCGCTCTGCGCCGCCTGCTCGCGCTCGAGCCGCTCCAGCTCCCGCCGGTTCTTGTCCAGCCGGCTCCGGTCCCGCGGGCTCAGCCGCTCGCCCAGCCGCTGCTCCTTCTTCTTGAGCCGGCTCTGGTCCTTCTTCAGGCGCTCCTGCTCGCGCTGCCGCTCGCTCTCGAGCGACCGCGACAGCTGCTCCATCTCCCGCGCCAGCGCCTTGCGCTCCTTGTCGCTCATCGGCTCGCGGCCCTTGGCCTCGACCTTGTCGGCCAGCCGCTCCAGCTCCCGCGCCGCGTCCTTCCACGCCTGCTCCCGCAGCGCCTGCAGCGCCCCGTCCAGCGGCTTGTCGCCCCGCCGCTTGCCCAGCTGCTGCTCGGCGGCTCGGCTCACCTGCGCGGCGGTCTCCTCGAAGCCCTCGCCGACCTCCTCGGCCCACTCCTGCCGCGCCTTGTCCAGCGCCGCCATCTTCGCGTGGGCCTCCCGCGCGCTCAGCTTGCCCTCCTGCAGCGCCCGGATGAGGTCGTTCAGCTCGGCCAGAAAGCCCTTGGCCCGCGGATCGCTGGTCACGGCCAGCACCTCGGCCAGCTTCTCGGCCTCCTCCTCCAGCCGCTCCTTGTCCTCTTCGACCAGCTGCGGCCGCGCCCGCGCCGCCATCGGCGCCATCGTCAGCGGCCGCAGCGCCCGCCCCTCGTCCTCGCCGACCGTCCAGGTCATCGCGACCGCGCCACCCAGCGACAGCCCCGAGACCGCCAGCCAGCCCAGATAGGCCGGCACCAGCCACGGCGCCGCCAGCTTGGGGCTGGCCAGCGTCACCACCTTCGCCGCGTCCTCGATGGCGGCTCTCTGAAACGCCGTCGGGCTCGCCTCGCGCGAAAAAGCCAGCGCCGACCCCAGCCGGTCGTGCAGCCCGCCCGCCGCGTCCAGCCGCGCGGCCGCCTCGATGTCGTCGACCCGCCGCAACAGCCCGCTGATGAAGGCCAGCCCCGCCAACCCCGCGGCCCCCATCGCGATGGGCCCGAACCGCGCGACCTCCAGCAGCTGCGTCTTGACCAGCACCGCGGCCACGGCGACCACCGCCAGCCCGACGGCCCCGGCGACCACCAGCCGCTGCGTCCCGGTCTGCAGCCGAAGCCGCCAGCGCACGCGCGCCGCCAGCCTTCGAATCTGCTGCAAGTGCTGCATGCTCAGCCTCCGGACCGGCGCTCGCCGCCCAGTCCCCGCGCGTGGTCTCGGCCCAACGGACAGCCGCCGGCCCCGATTCCGCTCGCCACGATAGCAGGGCCCACGCCCCGAGAGCAGGAACGGGCCACCCCGCCCTCCGTCACGTCCCGACCTTCCCCGCCACGAACCCCGCCCCCAGCTCCTCCCGCGCCACGAACAAGTTGTGCGCCTGACAGACCACCCGAAGGTTCTCCACCGAGTGCGCCCCACCCCTCGCAAACGCCTCTACGTGATGCAGCTCCAGCCGCCTCGTCTCTCCACACCGCCCCCCCGGCCCCACGAAGGTGCACCGCAACCCATCCCGCGCCACCACGGCCCGCCGGATCGCGACCGGAATCGCCCGCCCGCGCCCACCGGCCTGCCCGGCCGTCTCTCCAGCCTGCTCGACCGACTCGCCGGCCTGCCCGACCGACGCTCCACCCTGCTCGACCGACTCGCCGGCCTGCTCGACCGACGCTCCGGCCTGCTCGACCGACTGCGGCGCCTTCCCCGCGCCCTTCCTGGCCTTCGGCCTGGCCCCCACCCCGAACCGCTGCTTCTTCTTCGCGGCCAGGAACACGTCCAGAGCCAGCTCCAGCAGCGTCTCGTAGTCCCCGGCCGCGACCTGATGCCCGGCGATCGCCATCGCCTCCTCCAGCTTGGCGGCGACCCGGGCCCCGATGGTGACCTGGACCCGATAACGAGCCTCCGAGAGCGGCTCGATCCGATGTTTGGGCCTGGGCCGCTCCAGCGACAGCTCCGTCGTCCCGGCCGACTCGACCCGCTTCGCCGCCCCGACCTCTCCGCCCCGGGGCGGAGGCGGCAACTTCACGACGCGCGCCGGCACGTCCGGCCGCGGGGACCACCTCGCCACCAGCTCGACCAATTCGCGCTTGCTCTTCCCGGCTGCCTCGGCCAGCCGCTCCGTGACGTTCCGCTCGCTCAAGTGCGGCCCGATGACTCGCAGGCCGCTCAGGCTGAGCCGCCCGTCGGCCAGCATCGCCCCCATCTCCGGCCACCGCCGCACCCACTCCACGGCCTTGACGTAGTTGTAGGCCTTGTCCTCGGCGAACCCCCACCGCGTCCGGCACCACTCGAAGAGCGACGGGCTCCCGTCCCGCAAGTGCAGCTCCCGCCCGGCCACCTCGGCCAACAGTACGACCAGGTTGGCGGTCGTTCGTCGCTCCAGCGCCACCAGCTCACCGAACCGCTCGACCAGCCCCTCGTCGGACAACTTCCCCAGCACTTCCAAGCCCTTGCTCATCCCGCAGCCCTCCCATTGACTGACGGCAGTATAGCACGGGGGGTCTCGCCCCTTCGCAGCGACCCCTGGACGGCCGTTCAGGCCCTCCGGACACCCCGCGACGACCCTTCCCCCTGATCAGCGCCGCCAGGACCCAACAGAGGCCCCTCCCAGCCCCCGTCCGACCCCGACCCCCGATCGGCCGCGGAAGGCCCCGAAAATCCGTCAACCACTATTTGCCTCTCCGCCCCCTCGCGATGTCGATTTTCGCCCCGGGACGACGACCCGCCCCGGGACGTCGACCCGCTCTGGGAGTTCCGCCCCGGGGGCGGCGACCCGCTCGGGGAGTTCCGCCCCGGGGCGGCGACCCGCTCGGGGAGTTCCGCCCCGGGACGGCGGCCCGGTCTGCTGCCCGCACCCTCTGACCCAGAAGCCTGGGCCTCCCTGCCTCGAAAGCGCCGGAACCGTCGCGTCGGCGCAGCCGACGCCTCATCGCGGGGCTCGGGGGCGCAGCCCCCGTGGCGCGGTCCATAGCGCCGGCGTGGCCGGCGCGGTCCATAGCGGCCTGCGGCCGCGAACGGCACCGCGGCGTCTTGACCTCTCATAACCTCAGGCTATCACCCCCCCACGTGCCGCACCCCCGCCCACCTGCCGCACCCCCACCCACCGCAGCGCCCCACCCCCAGTGCCCGCGCCGGGACGCGAAGCGGCCCGGAAGGCTCCCTTCCGGGCCGATATCAGCCCCCCAGCCGCAGCGAAGGCCGGGGTCAAGGGCTTTGTCGTCCGCGAGGAATTGGCCGGCCGCCAGGCCGGCCAAGGGGGACAAAGCCCTTGAGGCCGGCCGAAGCGGAGGCTACCGACCCACCCCCGCCTCCAGGCCTTCCCCCCCTCCAGGCCAGCCGCCCTCCGGCGATCCCAGGCCGCCGCCGCCCAGCATCACCGCCCTCCGGCCGGCTGGAAGAGGATGTCGCAAGCGGCCAACCGGAGTGCTCCACCTTGGTGGAGCCCCCATCCGGCGCAGCTTGCTGCGCCGGGTTTGGCGGCCAGATCCCGGCGGCAAGCCGCCGGGGCCGGGGCTCCGGCAAGCCGGAGCACTCCAAGGCCGCCTTCGGCGGCGTCATTGAGACACCCTCTGGCAGCCGCTGATCCCAGGCCGCCGCCGCCCAGCATCACCGCCCTCCGGCCGGCTGGAAGAGGATGTCGCAAGCGGCCAACCGGAGTGCTCCACCTTGGTGGAGCCCCCATCCGGCGCAGCTTGCTGCGCCGGGTTTGGCGGCCAGATCCCGGCGGCAAGCCGCCGGGGCCGGGGCTCCGGCAAGCCGGAGCACTCCAAGGCCGCCTTCGGCGGCGTCATCGAGACACCCTCTGGCAGCCGCTGATCCCAGCCCGCCGCCGCCCAGCCTCACCGCCCCGCCCGACCTACGGCGCCCCCGGCGGGCCGACGTCGAGCTCGAGCACCCGCTGGCCGCCGTAGAGCCACTGGTAGCGGGCCACCGAGCGGGTGACGCGCTTGGCGTAGCCGCGGGCCTCGTCGTAGGGGATGCGCTCGACGAACTCGTCCAGCTCGACGTCGCCGAAGGAGCGGCGCCACTTGTTCACCGCGCCGCCGCCCGCGTTGTAGCCGGCGCTGGCGAGGGGGAAGCTGGGGTGCTGGCGGAAGAGGTTGCCCAGGTACTTGGCGCCCAGCAGGATGGCGTTCTCGGGCTTCTTCAGGTTCTCGCGGGTCGGCTCGATGCCGGTGCCCTTGGACAGGAACTCGGCCGTGGGCAGGATGATCTGCATCAGGCCGATGGCGTTGGCCCAGGACTCGATGTTCGGGTTGAAGCCGGACTCCTCGCGCATGATGGCCCACAGCCACCAGGGCGAGATGTTGCGCTGGTCGGCGTTGGCCAGCACCAGATCGGCGTAGGGACGCGGGTGGGCCAGCTCCCACAGGCGGCGGTGGTGGTCCAGGGGCCAGTAGGCGCCGAAGCGGGGCTCCTCGGCGCGCGAGAGGGCGGTCGCCAGATCGTGGGCGCCGGCCAGGTCGTACAGGGCGATCTCGGTCCACACCCAGTCGCGGCGGGCGCCCTCGGCGGCGGCGCCGGCGCGGGGGGCGGCCTGCAGCTCGCGGCGGGCGCTGGTGCCCAGGCCCATGCGGGCCAGCTCGACCGCCTTGCGGAAGTGCTCGTCGCGCCACAGCGGCGCCGGGATGCGGGCCAGCGGGTCGGGCGGCAGGTCGGCCGAACGCATCGCCGCCTCGACCGCCTGGCGCGCCTCGGCCGGCGAGTCTTGGGCCAGCCGCGCGTGGGCAAGCAGGGTGTACCAGCTCAGCGGATACTCGCTGATGACCTGGCGCCACTGGCCCTTGGCCTCGTCCATGCGGCCCAGCTTCGCCAGCAGCCGCCCGCGCCAGTAGCGGGTGCGGCCCTCGGCCCGGTAGGAGACCTCGCGCGGCCGCAGCTCCAGCACGGTGGCCGTCATCTCCAGCGCCTGCTCCGTCTGCCCCGCCTCGATGCGCGGCCAGATGAGCTGCCAGGACACGTCGTCGATCATGTCGCCGTCGGGCCAGCGGCGGATGGTCTCGACCAGCTGCTTGTCCGCCGCCGCGTCGTCGCCCCGCTTGCGGTAGACCTCGGCCAGCATCAGCGAGACGTCGTCGACCGTCGACCGCTCGGGGAACAGCTCGAGGTGCTTCTTGAGCAGCTCCTCGGCCTTGTCGAGCTGGCCGGCGCGCAGGCGGTTGCGCCCGCCCACGAAGGTGGCCAGCGCCAGCGGCTCGCCCTTGCACTCGAGCGCCCGCTCGAACCAGGGCCAGCCCTCGCTCGCCTTCTTCATCTTCTCGTAGGTGCGCCCGACCAGGATGAAGGCCTCGCACTCGCCGTACGACCCGTCCGGCAGGCGCTCGATGGCGGCCTTCAGCTCGGTCAGCGCGCTCTGGTGCTGCTGGGCGTCGTAGAAGGCCTTGCCGACCGCCAGCTGCTGCTCGGGCGAAAAGCCCGCGTCCTTGCCCAGGGCCGAACGCGCCGCCTTGCCGTCCGCCGTGGTCGCAAAGCGCACCGCCACCTCGCGCCGCGCCGCGCGGGCCCCCTCGGCGTCGCCCTTGGCCTCGAGCAGCGTCGCCAGCTGCGTGTAGGCGGGGATGCTGGCCCCCGGCGAGCGCTGGGTCGCGCCCCGCAGCACCGCGATGGCCTCGTCCTGTTTGTCCAGGCTCACCAGCGCCCGCGCGCGCAGCTCGCTGGCCCGCGCGTCCAGCCGCGAGTCGTTGGGGATGGTGGCCAGCACCCGCGCCGCGTCGGCGTGCCGCTCGGCGCCCACGTAGGACGACCCGGCGTAGAACAGCGCGTAGTCGCTCATCAGCGGCCACTCGGCGGCCATCGCCTCGAGCTGCTCGGCGGCCGGCAGGAACTGGCCCGCGTCGTGGCGGGCGAGCAGGCCCATGAAGCGCGCCGGGCGGGCGCGCGGATCGTCGGGGCTGCCGGCGACGAAGGCCTCGAACCGGTCGGCGGCCTGGGCGTTGCGGCCGGCCTGGAAGTCGGCCAGCGCCTCGGACAGGGGCGGGGCCTGGAAGTAGGGCTGCAGATCGTGCACCGCCGGAGGGGCCGCCTCGGCGCTGGGCGTCGGCTGCACGGCGTCGGTGACCGCCGAGGGCGCGCGCGGCTCGGGGCGGGCGCCGGGGCGGTCGGCCTCGGTGGTCGCGGGCACGCGCGAGTCGGGGCCGGGATCGGGGGCCGAGCAGGCCGATACGGCCAGGGACAGCGCGAGGAAGCAGGGCAGGAGCTTTTGCATGATGGGTCGACGATAGCAGTGGCCCCGGGGCCGGTCGACCAAGGAGGTGCCGACGGCCCGCGCGGGGGGCGGTGTTCAGGGTGCCGGTGCGCGCCGTCAGGGACCCGCCAGGGTCGCGACACGGGGGGCGAGTGTGAGCATCAACCGGCCGCCGAACCACGCCATTTCCGGCCGAACCCGCTCCAAGGGGTTCGCGGCGCCCGCGAAGCCGAGTTGGCGATTCGTGCGGCCTACGCGGCGGCCGTGAAGCCGAGTTGGCGACTTCGAGGAGGCTTCGCGGCCGCCTCGAAGGCACCTCCACGGCGCTACGCGCGTCCGCGGCGCCCGCGAGGGTCCTTCGAAACCCAGAACGACCCCTCGCGGGCACCGCGGAGGGTCCTCGAGCGCCCGAGAGGCCTCCGCGGCGCCCGCGGAGGTCATTTGAAATTCAAAACGACCCTTCGCGGCGTTTGGCAGGAGGTTCTGCGGGCATCAGCGCCGAGACGGGGAGGGTCACGTCGGGGAAGGCGGCGACGGCGAGCGTGTCGCCAGGCCGGAGGGTCCGGAGCTCACCGTAGTGGCCGCCGTCGGGTTCGCGGTGGACCTCGACCGCGCGGGCGCCGACGTCGATGAGCCAGACCTCGGGCAGCCCGGCCTCGGCATAGAGCGCGAGCTTGAGTCGATCGCGCTCGGGCCGGGACTCCGCGACCTCGACGATCAGGTGAGCCGTCGTCGGGTGGCCGTCCCAATAGTCGCCGGGCGGAACGATGGCGAGGTCGGGCTCGGGCTCGGAGTCGTCGGACAGGGCCAGCGGCATCTGGATACGCACTTCGGCGCGGCCGGCCAGCGGGCCGAGCAGGCTGCGATTGAGAACCTGGATGATCGATGCGTGACGGGATCCCTGAGGGCTCATGAGGCAGAGGACCCCGCGCAGCAGCTCGAGCCGGTCGTCGCCGAAGGCCCCGAGCTCGACCAGGCGCTCGTATTCGCTGCGGCGGAGCGGTCGGAATGCGTCGGAAGCGGCCATGAGGAAGTTCATGCCCCAAGTATCGGACCATGGGGCGCCTGAATCCAGCCTCGCGGGCGTTCGTCAGCGCGAGGCGTCCGAGGCGCTGGCAGCCGGCGCGGCGGCGGCCGCGGGCGCGCCGAAGTGCTTGTCGGGGTCGCCGAACCACTGGTGGACGACGCGCGAGATGACGGCGGCGTGGAAGCCGTCGATGAAGCGGTGGTCGAAGGTCGCGTTGATCTTCATCAGCTTGCGGATGACGACCTGGCCGTCCTCGGCGACGGGGACCTCTTTGACGGCGCCGACCGCCAGCACCATCGGGACGCGCGAGTAGGGGACCAGCGGGGCGTAGGCGAGATCGAGGCCCAGCGAGCCGACGTTGGTGATCATCACCGAGCCGAAAGGGTCCTTGGGCAGGCCGGCCCAGCGCAGATCCAGGTTCAGCGTGAAGGACAGGAACGAGACCAGCTTGAGGAAGGGGTTGAGCAAGAAGAAGGGCATCCACTTGAACAGGCCCCGCGTCTTCTCGAGCGCCGGGTCGGTGCGCTTGCGGACGGCGTCGACCTTGGCCTGGAACTCGTCGAAGCACTGCTCGAGCGACTTCTGGTCCACGTCGTAGAGGGTGGCGCCCGACAGGTCGACCTTGTCCTCGCCCTCGTCGGTCATCACGACCTGGAAGAAGACGCCGATGGACTTGCGCTTGTAGGGGCGGTTGAAGCGCAGGATGGCGTTGGCGTCGGGGATGCGGGCGAAGCCGGCGGCGATGGCCTTGGCCATCATGTGGCTGACGGTCAGCTTCTTGCCCGTCGCGGCGCGCCAGCGCTCGAGGTAGTCCATGGCGCGGTCCATCTGGACCTCCATGGTGCCGTAGACGCTGGGGTCGTAGGTCGTCTTCCAGGTCCCGATGGCGATCTTGCGGAAGTTCGAGACCGGGTGCGGCTTGTGCAGTTCGACGTTCGGCATGCCGCCGACGATAGCAGGCGGGGCGGAGCGTCGCTACGGCACCACCGGGGAGAGGCGCTTGCGGTGGCCGACCCAGCGGGTGTCGGCGGCGGCGAGGCGCCAGGGGGCGGCCTGGTCCTCGGGGGAGGCGTAGCCGATGCCGACGCGGGGGCCGGCCAGGATGGCGGGCGGGGTGGGGCCGTCGAGGACCTCGAGGCCGCCGGGCTCGAAGAGCGGGTGGTGGCTCCAGGTGGTGTCGAGGGCCAGGGCGGCGCCGACCTTGCCGGGGCCGTCGAGCAGGGCGGGGCCGTCGAGGCCGCGGCGGCGCTGGCGGACGAGGTCCAGGCCGGCCAGGGGCTCGCAGGCGCGGACGAGGACCGCGGCGCCGTCGCCCTCGGGGCCGGTCACCAGGTTCAGCATCGGGTGGATGCCGTAGCAGACGTAGACGTAGGCGTGGCCGGGCGGGCCCCACATCGGGGCGTTGCGGGCGGTGCGGCCGGCGCGGCAGTGGTTGGCCGTGTCGCCCGGCCAGCGGTAGGCCTCGGTCTCGGTGATGCGCAGCACGATGTCGCCCAGGCGCAGGCGCCGGCCCAGCAGATCGCGCGCCACGTCCAGCGCGTCGCGGGCGTAGAAGGCCTGGGGCAGCAGGCTCATCGGGTTAGGAGGCTGTAGTGAATGAGCTGATTCGCCGGCTCCGGCCGATCTTGGGCAGCTCCGGCCCCGGGAGACGCTGCGGCGAACCGCCCGGTTCACCTCGGTCTCCCGGAACCGGATCTGCTCCAACCTCGGCTCGGATCCGACAAATCCCATCATTCACTACAGCCTCCTAGGGCTCCCATAGGATGGACACGAACGGGCCTTCGACCCGCCGGCATTCCGCGCCGTAGGCGGCCGACAGCCGCGCCGGGGTCAGGACCTGGTCGGGCGGGCCGGCGGCGACCAGGCGGCCGTCGACCATCAGCGCCAGGGCGTCGCAGGCGCGGGCGGCCAGGTTCAGATCGTGGAAGACCACGGCGACGGCGTGGCCCTGGGCGGCCAGCTCGCGCAGCAGGGCCGACAGGCGCAGCGCGTGGGCCGGGTCGAGGTGGCTGGTCGGCTCGTCGAGCAGCAGCGCCTGGGGCGCCTGGGCCAGGGCGCGGGCCACCATGACGCGCTGCTGCTCGCCGGCGCTCAGGGCCTCGAAGGGGCGGTCGGCCAGGGCCAGCGCGTCGACCCGGGCCAGCGCGTCGCGGGCGGCCTGGTGGTCGGCGGCGGCCTCGAGGCGGCCCAGCGCCAGGTGGGGGGCGCGGCCCATCAGGACCAGCTCGAGGGCGGTCCAGGCGAAGGCGACCTCGGCCTGGGCGGGGACCAGGGCCAGGCGGCGGGCGCGCTCGCGGGCGGACCATGCGGCTAGCGGGCGGCCGTCAAGGGTGACCGCGCCGGTGTCGGGGGCGGTGAGGCCGGCGAGGACCCGCAAGAGCGTGGTCTTGCCGGCGCCGTTGGGGCCGATGAGGCCGGTGACCTGGCCGGCGGGCAGCGCCAGGCTGACGGCGTCGACGATGGCGCGGCCGGCGCGGCGGACGGTGACCGCCTGGGCGGCCAGGACGGGCGGGCGGGCGGTCACGTGGCCTCGAGGGGGCGCTGGCCGCGGCGCAGGAGCCACAGGAAGGTCGGGCCGCCCAGGGTGGCGGTGAGGGCGCCGACCGGCAGCTCGGTGCCCAGCGGGCCGGCCAGGGCGCGGACCCCGGCGTCGGCCAGCACGACGAAGGCGGCGCCGGCCAGGGCCGAGGCGGGCAGCATCAGGCGGTGGTCGGGGCCCAGGGCCAGGCGGACGCCGTGGGGGACGATGAGGCCGACGAAGCCGATCATGCCGGTGGCGGCGACTACGGCGCCGATGGCCAGCGACAGGGCGACGAACAGGCCCAGGCGCAGGCGGTCGGGGTGGACGCCCAGGGTGCGGGCGGTGTCGTCGCCCAGGGCCAGGAGGTTCAGCGGGCGGGCCCCGGCGGCCAGGGCGGCGGCGGCGAGCAGGGCGGCGGCGGCGAGGGCGGGCAGGATGAGCGGCTGGCCGGGGTCGGGGGCGAGGCTGCCCATGAGGCGCAGCAGGACGCGCTGGACGGCGCCGGCCTCGGCCAGGGCCTGCAGGACCAGGAGCAGGGCGCCCGCGAAGGCGTTGAAGATGGCGCCGACCAGCAGCATGTCCAGCGGCTGGATGCGGCCGCGGCGGGTGGCCAGGGCGGTGACGACGACCAGGGCGAGCAGGGCGCCCAGGAAGCCGCCGGCGGACTCGGCCAGGCCGCCGCCGGTGGTGAGCGGGGACAGGCCGAGGGCGGTGCCGGCGAGGGCGACCAGGGCGGCGCCAAGGGCTCCGCCGCCGGAGACGCCCAGGATGAAAGGGTCGGCCAGGGGGTTGCGCAGCAGGCCCTGCAGGGCGGCGCCGCTGGCGGCCAGGACGGCGCCGGTGAGGAGGCCGGCGAGGACGCGGGGGAGGCGGTGGTCGACCAGGATGGTGTGGTCGACCGAGGCGGGGTCGCCCAGGGCGGCGGCGAGGTCGAGCGGGGTGGCGCCGATGAGCAGGCCGGCCAGGGCGCTCAGGGCGGCGACCAGGGCGAGGGCGGCGCTGACGAGGGCCAGCCGCGCGGCCGTGAGCGGCGGGCGGCGGGGCGCCCGGGTCATCGGGGCGCGGGCTCCGCGAGGAGGGCGGTCAGGCGGGCCAGGGCGTCGGGCAGGCCGGGGCCGAGCAGGGTGAGGGTGTCGTCGGGCCAGACGTGGACGCGCGAGAGGGTGGCGGGGGGCAGGCCGGCGACGCCGGACCAGAAGGCGCGGGCGGTGGCGTCGTCGGGGAAGCGGGTGGTGGGCGAGACGTGGATGACGACGTCGGGGGCGAGGCGGACGATCTGCTCGAGGGGCAGGCGGGCGGTGACCGGGCCGCCCTGGGCGGCGTTGGTGGCGCCGAGGACGTCGAGCAGGGCGGCGATGTGGTCGCCGCCGCCGGTGGTGTAGACGTGGCCGGCGCTGACGTCGTAGACGAGCAGGACCTTGGGGGGGCGGGCGTCGCCGGGGCGGGCGGCGGCGGCGGCGCGGGCGGCGGCGAGGGCGGCGTCGAGGCGCTGGACCAGGGCGGCGGCGGGGGCGCGGGCGTCGAGGCGGTCGCCGATGGCGAGGGTGGCGGCGCGGAGATCGGCGACGGTGAGGAGCGGGAAGGAGACGACGTCGAGGCCGCCGTCGCGCAGGGAGGCGATGGCGTCGGTGGTGGTGGCGTACTCGCCGGCCAGGACGAGGTCGGGGCGCTGGGCGAGGACGCGCTCGGGGTCGGGGCGCATGTCGCCGACGACCGGCATGTGGGCGTCGCGCGGGCAGTAGCGGGTGACGCCGACCAGGTGCTCGGCGCGGCCGAGGTGGTGGACGAGGGCGGTGACCGAGGGGGTCAGCGAGACCACGCGGGGGCGCGGGACCGGGTGGTCGCCGCGGGCGTCGCGGCAGCCGGCGAGGGCCAGCAGGGCGAGCAGGGCGAGGGGCAGCAGGCGGGGGAGGGCGGGCATCACGGGCCGCGTGGTAACCCGCGGCGCGCGCCGGGCGCAAGGGTTGCCTGCGGGGGGCGTCAGGGCAGGCGGGCCTTGCCGAGGCCGGGGAGGGTGTCGCCGGGGCCGCCGCCGCGGGCGCCGCTGACGACGGTGGGGCGGCACAGGTAGTAGCCCTGGAAGTAGTCGAAGCCCATGGCGCGGCAGCGATCGAAGTCGTCGCGGGTCTCGACCTTCTCGGCGACCAGCTCGACGCCCATGGCGCGCAGGCGGGCGTAGCGGGTGGCGAGGAGATCGGGCGGGGTGGCCTGGACGTCGAGCTTGACGATGTGGGCCAGGGCCAGCAGGGGCTCGAGCTCGGGGCGGCCGTCGAAGTCGTCGAGGGCGATGCGGTAGCCGGCGGCGGCCAGGCGGCCGAGGGCCTCGACCAGGGCGTCGTCGACCTCGATGTCTTCGAGGATCTCGAGCACGACGCGGTCCTGGGGCAGCGGCACCGGGAAGGGGCCGACGATGAAGCTGCGCGGCAGGTTGATGTAGGCGCGGTGGTCGCCGACGATCTTGTCGAGGCCGATCTCGAGGAAGGTGTTGAGCATCACCCGCGCCGAGGCCTCGTCGGGGTCGCTGAAGCGGGCCTGGTCGTCGTGCTCGTCGCCGCGGAAGAGGAGCTCGTAGGCCACGACCGACAGGTCGCGGTCGTAGATGGGCTGGCGGCCGACGTAGACGCGCATCATGGAAGACGGACAACCTCCGGGCCCGCGCGGCCCGTCTGGCCCTTATAGCGGTGTCGGACTCGATCGGTCTACTAAGCGCGGTCGGCGGCGGCGCGCGCCCCGCTCGCGTCCGCTGCCGCGTGCCGAGGCGCGCGGTGGGCGGCGTTGCGGGCCGGGGGCGGGTCCGTTAGGAAGACGGGCGCGTTCCGGCCGGGAGGGACGCGCGGGAGCGACGGCGCGTGAAGTACTTCCGAACGGTGATGGCCTGGGTGCTGGGGATCTTCTGGACCGCGCTGGTGGCCGCGGTGGCGTTCGTGGCCGCGTTCGTGGATCGGCGGGGCGTCGTCTGGTGGCCCGCGTCGCGCCTGTGGGCGCGGGTGCTGCTGACGACCGGGGTGACGCGGCTGCGCCTGGTCGGCGCGGAGCGGATGGCCGCCATGCGCGGGGTCGTCTTCATGGCCAACCACCAGAGCCACTTCGACCCGCCGGCCCTCATCGCGGTGAGCGAGCGGCCGTGGTTCTTCCTGACCAAGAAGGAGCTGGCCTACTTCCCGATCTTCGGCTGGGCGCTGTGGATGGTCGGCCACATCTTCATCGACCGGAAGAACCCCAAGCGCGCGCGGGCCAGCATCGCGCGGGCGGCCGCCAAGATCGCGGCCGGCAAGAACGTCGTCATCTTCCCCGAGGGCACGCGCGCGGTCGGCGAGCAGCTGCTGCCGTTCAAGAAGGGCGGCTTCGTGCTGGCCATCCAGGGCGGCGTGCCAATCGTGCCGGTGGGCATCGCCGGGACGCGCGAGGTGCTGCCCAAGGGGTGGCGCTGGATGGGCAGCGGGCCTGTGACCATCGTGGTGGGCGAGCCGATCGACACCAGCGGCTACGCGATGGAGGACAAGGAGGCGCTGATGGCGTTGGTGCACCAGCGCATCGTGGCGCTGAGGGAGCGGGCCTACTCGCTCAACGAACCCGAGGACGCCGAGCGGCTGGCCGAAGCGGTGCGCAGCGGCTGAGGGGGCGGTGGCTCAGCGGCGGCGCTCGCGCTTTTCGCGCTTGCGGATGACCTCGGCGGCGCGCTTGGCCTTGATCTGCGGCGACGGGGGCTTGCCGGGGTGGCAGCGCTGCTCGGCGTGGTGCTCTTGCAGGGCGCCGGGAGAGACGCCGAGGTCGAAGAGCGTGACCTCGCGGCGGCCGCGCTCGCCCATGCGCAGCGGCATGACCGAGGCGCCGATGCCCGCGCCGACGTAGACGGCGCCGGAGGGCGGGACCTCGCGGCGGGTGCCGTACAGGCCGTGGACGTAGCGGTGGCCGATCATGCGGCCCAGGGTCAGCTCGTGCAGGCGGGCGAAGGTCAGCTGGCCGGCGTGGGTGTGGCCGGACAGGACCAGCGGCACGCCGGCGGCCCACAGGGCGTCGGCCTCCTCGGCGATGTGCGACAGGCCGATGGTGGGCAGATCGCGGCGCAGGCCGCGGACGGCGCGGGCGTGGTCGGCGTGGCCGGTGTAGGCGTCGTCGAGGCCGACGACCTGAAGGCGCTCGCCGCGCAGGGTGATGGTGGTGTGGGCGTTGTCGAGGACCTCGGCGCCGGCGCGGCGCAGGGCGCGGCGGACCTCGGGGGCGCCGGCCCAGTGGTCGTGGTTGCCGAGGACGGCGAAGACGGGGGCCTCGAACGCGGCGATGACCTCGCCGAGGGCGTCGAGGTAGGCCAGGCTGTGGGCGACGAAGTCGCCGGTGAGGGCGACGACGTCGGGGCGCTGGGCGTTGGCGAGGCCGACGGCGGCGCGCTGGACGCGCATGGGCGTGACCAGGCCGACGTGCTGGTCGGTCAGGTGGGCGACCCGCAGCGGCGTGGCCAGCTGCTCGCAGTGGCGCTCGGTGCCGGCGAAGCGGCGCAGCTCGACCCCGGCCAGCCGGACGGGGCCAGCCTCGCCGGTCAGCTCGGTCGGCGGCGCGCTGGGGAAGGGGTGCGAGGGGCGTTTGGCCATGGCGGGCACACTATAGGTCCAGGGGCTGGGTCGACCAAGCGCGCGATGGGGGGCGTCGCCGGGGGGCGCGCGGGGCCGATCAGGACGCGTGGCCGCCCTCGTCGGGGCCGTGGTGGTGGCCGCCCTTGACCACCAGGACCGGCACCTTGGCGAGGCGGACCACCTTGTCGGCGGTCGAGCCCATCATCGCGTTGCGCAGCTTGGAGTGGCCGTGCGAGCCGATGACGAGGCGGGCGGCGTCCAGGTCGTCGGCGGCGTGGAGGATGGCCTCGGCGGGGCGGCCCTCGACCACCTCGACCTGGACGGCGAGCCCTGGGTGGGCTTCGGCGAGGCGGCGGGCCTCGTCGGCCAGGGCGCGCTCGGCGCGGTCGGTCCACGAGGCCTGCAGGTCGCTCCAGACGGGGGTCATGGCGTTGCCGCCCATCCACTCGAGCCCGACCGGGACCGGGGGGACGCCGCGGACGTGGAGCAGGATCAGCACGCCGCCGGTGGCGACGACCTCGTCGGCGACCTCGTCGGCGGCGGCGCGGGCGGCCTCGGAGAAGTCGTGCGCCACCAGCCATCGCTTGGGGGTCGGAGCCTCGATCATGGCGCGGCCTCGTGTCGGGGAGAGGCGCCCAAGGTATCACGGGCCCCGCGCCGCCGGTGACGCTCCGGCCCCCGTTGTGCCGCGGGCACGGGCCTTCTATGCTCGCGACCGCGTTGACCTGGAGGCGCCGTTGACCCGCCCGACCCTGGGACCGTTCACCTTGCTCGACCAGCTCGGGAAGGGGGGCATGGGCGTCGTGTGGCTGGCCGAGGACACGCGCCTCGGGCGGCTGGTCGCGCTCAAGGTGCTGCGGCCCGAGCTGGCCGCCGACGCGACGCGCCGGCTGCGCTTCCTCCGCGAGGCCCGCACCGCCGCCGCGCTGGTCCACCCGCGCATCGCCACCGTCTTCGAGGTGGGCGAGGCCGCGGGCGAGCTGTTCATCGCCATGGAGCTGGTCGAGGGCCGCTCGCTCCGCGACGCGATCGACGGGGCCCTGCGCGACGGGGCCCTGGGCGACGGGGGGGCGCTGAGCGCAGCGGACGCGCTGCCCATCGCCCGCGACATCGCCGAGGCCCTGTCGGCCGCCCACGCCGCCAGCGTCGTCCACCGCGACCTCAAGCCCGACAACGTCGTCCTCACCCACGACGGCCGCGCCAAGCTGCTCGACTTCGGCATCGCCAAGGCCCTGTCCCCGGTCGACGCCGTCGCCGCCTCCGGCCTGACCCCCTCGGGCGGCACCCTCACCCGCGAGGGCTCCATCCTGGGCACCCCGGGCTACATGTCCCCCGAGCAGGCCCGCGGCCTCGCCGCCGACGCCCGCTCCGACGTCTTCTCCTTCGGCGTCCTCCTCTACGAGCTGCTGACCGGCCGGCCGCCCTTCCAGGGCCCCACCCCGCTCGACGTGCTGACCTCCGTCGTCCGCGACGCCCCGCCGCCCCCGGCCCGCCTCGCCCCGGCCACCCCCGCCTGGCTCGACGCCCTGGTCATCCGCTGCCTCGACAAGGACGCCGCCGGCCGCCCCCAGAGCGGCGCCGCCCTCGTCGCCCTGCTCGACGACGCCGGCCGCGGCCAGCTCCCCGATCACCTCCTGCCCGCCACCCGCCCGCTGCGCCCCTACGCCACCGGCGACGATCTGGCCCTCGCCGACACCCTCGACGGCGCCCGCGGCCCCCAAGCCCCCGACGGCGCCGACCACGGCGACGACGCGGACCCGGACCTCGTCCCTCCCGGCCGCCCCGGCTGGCTGCTGCCCGCCCTGGCGCTGGGCCTGCTGGCCGCCGGGCTGCTCCTGTGGGCCACCACCGGGCCGCCGCCCGACCCGCCGACGGCCACCCTCGACGTCGCGCCGACCCTGCGCGCCCCCCGCAGCCTGCGCCTCGAGCGCGTCACCTCGGACGGCGGCAAGCGCCCCGTGACCGCCGCCGCCCTGGCCCCGAGCGGGACCTTCCTGGCCTACGCCGACGCCGACGGCCTGCAGGTCGTGTCGCTGGGCAGCGGCAACCGGCGCGCCCTGCCGCTGCCCGCCGGCTCGCGCGTCGACGCCCTGCGCTGGTTCCCCGACGGCGAGCGCCTGGCCCTGCTGCGCTCGACTCCGGACAGCCCGGCGCCGCCCCAGGTCGAGATCCACACCCTGCTCGGCGACCGCGCCCGCGCCCTGGATCTCACCGCCCGCGCCCTGGCCGTCTCGCCCGACGGCACGCAGCTCGCCCTGCTGACCGAGCGCGGCCTCGTCGTGGTCCCAGCCCAGGGCCCGACCGCCGAGGCCCTCCCCGATCCGCTGCTCCCGGCCGCCGGCCTGCACGCCTTCGCCTTCTCGCCCGACGGCGCGCGGCTGGCCGTGCTGCGCGACGGCGACCTCGGCCCGGTGGTCGCCACCCTGCCGGCCACCGGCGGGCCTCAGCGCGAGGTCGCGACCCTGCCCGGCCTGGGCGGCGGCGCCGCGCTGGCCTGGCTGCCCGACGGGCGCCTCGTCTGGGCCCAGCCCGGCGGCCCCGACGGATCGCCGGGCGCCGCGCTGTGGGCCGCCCGCGTCGCGGAGACCGGCGCCTCCGAGGGGCCGCCCGCGCTGCTCGCCGAGTGGCCCACGCACCAGGCGGCCGAGCTGACCGCCGACGCCCGGGGGCGGGTGGCCGTCCTGCGCCGCCGGACCCGCCGGGCCCTCGACGTGAGGGAGCTCGATCGAGGCGGCCTCGCCCTGGGTCCGCCGCGGGGTCGGGCCGCCAGCGCGGCGGACGTCGCGCGCGTGAGCGCCTGGAGCCCCGACGGCGCCGAGGTCTGGTTGGACGTCCAGCGCGAGGACGCCTGGGTCTCGACGGCCCAAGCCCTCCCCCGCGACGCCGACGGGGTGGCGCCCGGCCTGTCCAACGCGACCGGCGCCGTGCCCACCCCCGACGGCGCGGCCCGCCTGTACTGGGCGACCGACCCGCCTGGGCCGCACGCGACCTCGACCGCGCGCCTGATGCGCCAGCCCCTGGGGGGCGGGCCGGCGGCGGTCCTGCTCGAGGTGCGCGACGCCCGCCCCGACGCCGCGCGCCCGCCGCCGACCCTGCACGACGTCCGCTGCGCCCGCGGCGAGGGCCGCCCCTGCGTCCTGCGCGAGCTCGACGCCGCCGAGGCGCGCTGGCAGCGCTTCAGCCTGCTCGACCCCGATCGCGGCACCCTGGTCCCGCTGACCACCCTCGACCACGCGACGCCCCGGCCGGCGCCCGGCTGGGATCTGTCGATCGACGGCACCCAGATCGTCTCCGTCGATCCCGCGGGCGGCCTCGACCTCTTCGGGGTCGCCGATCCGCACCCGCGCCGGCTCACGTTGCAGGCCGACGGCGCCCCCTGCCGGCCGCGCGACGTGGCCTGGCTCGCCAGCGGCGCGGCGGTCCTGGTGACCTGCGCCCGCGGCGAGACCGCCTCGGATCTGGCCCACATCGACGCCAGCGGGCATGTCACGGCCCTCACCTCCCGCCCCGAGGCGCTCGTCGCCTCGCCTCGCCTGTCGCCCGACGGGCGCGGCGTGGCCTTCGCGCTGACCACGACCGCCGCCGACGTCTGGACGCTCGACGGCCTGTGAGCCCCACCATGAAGCGCACGCTCCACTTCGACGCCGCCTACGAGGAGTGGGCGACCCTCGCCGACGGCACCCGGGTCGTCCTACGCCTGGTCCAGCCCTCGGACAAGTCGCTGCTGCTGCACGGCTTCCGCGAGATGTCGCCCGAGTCGCGCTATCGGCGCTTCCTGAGCGCCCGCGGGCAGCTCAGCGAGGCGGATCTGCGCTACTTCACCGAGGTCGACCAGCGCGACCACTTCGCCATCGGCGCCGCGGCCCCGCACCCCGAGCTGGGCGAGGAGGGGCTGGGCGTCGCGCGCTTCGTGCGCCTGTCCGGCGAGCCCGCGGTCGCCGAGCCGGCCATCGCCGTGGTCGACCGGATGCAGGGCAAGGGCCTCGGGCGCCTGCTGTTCATGCGCCTGGTGGCCGCGGCGGCCGAGCGCGACGTCGCGCGCTTTCGCTTCGACATCCTGGCCGACAACGAGGGGATGCGCGCGTTGGCGCTCGACATCGCGCCCGACGCGACCTTCCGCGAGGACGGCGACATCGTCGAGGTCGAGCTGCCGCTGCCGACGGTCGAGCCGGCCCGCTCCACCGAGGCGCCGGGGCTGGGCTCGGCCCTGTACCGCATCTTCCGCAAGACCGCGCGGGGGCTGCTGAACATCCGGCCGCGGGCGACACGCACCGGGGCGCCCGCCGGGGACGAGGAGCCGACGTGAGGCGCTGGGCCGCGTGGGCTCTGGCGCTGTGCCTGCTGGCCCCGGCCGGCGCCGCGGCGGCCCCGACGCCGCGTGACCTCGCGCGCCTCGAGGCGGCCGCGCAGAAGGTCCGCGACCACCAGGCCAAGGGGCAGCTCTTCGCGGCCCGCAAGGCGGCCGAGGCGCGGCTGAAGCTGGCCGATCGCCTGCTGCCCGACGGGGACCCGCTGCGGCTCGCGGCGCTCGAGGAGGCGGCGCGCGCGCGGCAGTCGACCGGCGATCACCTGGGCGCGCTGACGCTGTACGAGCGCGTGCTGGCGCTGCGCGAGGCGGCGCTGGGCCCCGATCACCCGGACCTGCTGACGGCCATCGACGCGCTGGCCTTCGCCTGCTGGATTCGGCGCGAGGACGCGCGCGCCGAGGCGCTGTACGCGCGCGGCATGGAGCTGCGCGAGCGGCACTTCCCGCCCGACGACCTGCGCATCCCCATCGCGCTGCAGGTGCAGGCGTCGCTCTACACCACTCAGGGGCACTGGTCGCGCGCCGAGGCGCTCTACGAGCAGGTGATCGAGCGCTACGAGCGGCACCCCACCGGCAAGACGATGGTCGGCGGGGTCCTCATCGGCCTCGCGTGGGTGCAGGTCTTCAAGCGGGATCTCGGGCGGGCCGAGGTCCTGCTGGAGCGGGTGGTCGCCTCGTTCGAGCAGCAGTTCGGCAAGGACAGCCCGCACCTGGCGCCCATCCTCTTGATGATCGCCCAGCTCTGGGACCGCGAGGGCCTCCCCGCCAAGGCCGCCCCGCTGTACGACCGGGTCGAGGCCGTCTTCCGGGCGGAGCTGGCGGCCCAGGAGGCCAAGCTCGGCGCCGACTCGGCGCAGCTGGCCTACCCCATCGACAACCTGGCCCGCCTGGTGCAGGCCCGCCGCCAGTGGGACGAGGCCGAGGCCCTGCACCGGCGCAGCCTGGCCATCCACGAGCGGCAGGCCGGTCCCGACTCGGCGGCGATCAGCGCGCCGGTCTTCGCCCTGTACGCCATCGCCCGCGAGCGCGGTGACCTGGACACGGCCCGCGCGCACCTCACGCGCATGCAGGCCCTGCAGGAGCGCCTGTTCGGGCCGGCCCACGCGACCGCCCCCATGATGCTGCTGGCCGACGTGGCCCGCGAGCAGGGCCGCCTGGACGAGGCCCTGGGCTTCGCGCGGCGCGTCCGCAAGAGCTTCGAGCAGCAGTACGGCCCGCGCCACCCGCACGTCGCGCCGCAGATCGAGCAGGAGGCCGTCATCACGCTGGCCCGCGGCGACGCCAAGCGGGCGCTGACGCTCATGCAGCAGGCCCAGGCCATCCAGGAGCCCGCCATCGCGCTGGTCCTGGCCGCCGGCGCCGAGGCCGACAACCGCGTGTACATGGCCAACCTGGCCTACCAGCTGGACTACGCGGTGTCGCTCAGCGCCCGCGACGCGCCGGACGACCCGGCGGCGGCGAGCTTCGCGCTCGACACGCTGCTGCGGCGCAAGGGGCGCGTCCTGGACGCCGTGACCGACGGCATGGCGGCCCTGCGCAAGCAGCTCGATCCAGCCGACCGGCAGCTGCTCGAGCAGCTGGCCGCGGGTCGCTCGCAGCTGGCGAAGCTGGTGCTGACCGGGCCGGCGGCCTTCGGCGACCCGGGCGCCTATGCGCGCGAGGTGGCTCGGCTGGAGAGCGACGTGCGGCGCCTCGAGGCGGCGGTGCGGGACAAGAGCGCCGCCTACCGCGCCCAGTCGGTGCCGGTGTCGATCCAGGCCGTGCAGAAGGCGCTGCCGCCCGGCGCGGCGCTGCTGGAGATCGCGCGCTATCGGCCACACGACCCGGCCGCCCGGGGGGAGCAGCGGCTGGGGCCGCCCGAGTACGCGGCGTACGTGCTGGGGCCCACGGGGCCGCCGCGGCTGGCGCGGCTGGGAGACGCCGCCACCATCGACCGGCTGGTGGGCGAGCTGCGCGAGGCGCTGGCCAGCCCCGAGCGCGACGACGTCGTCGCCGTCGCGCAGCGGCTGTACGCGCGGGTCATGGCGCCGGTGATGCCGCTGCTGGGCCAGGGGGCCGAGGCGCCCACCCATCTGGTGGTTTCGCCGGACGGCGCGCTGAACCTGGTGCCGTTCGGGGCGCTGGCCGATCCGGCCGGGCGCTGGCTCGTGCAGCGCTTCACCTTCAGCTACGTGACCTCGGGTCGGGATCTACTGCGCCTGGGCGTGCGCGTGCCGCCCAAGAGCGGACCGCTGGTGGTCGCGGACCCCGACTTCGACGAGGGGGCCGCCGCGCCCGGGGCCCAGGGCGAGGCGCCCGCGCCGCCGCCGGCCCAGACCCGCGGGCGCCGCTCGCGCGATCTGCGGGGCACGGTGTGGCAGCCGCTGCCGGCGACGGCCGAAGAGGCCAGGGAGCTGGCCGCGTTGCTGTCGGAGGCGACGGTGCTGACCGGCGAGCGGGCGACCGAGACGGCGCTCAAGCAGGTGGCCGGGCCGCGGCTGCTGCACGTCGCGACGCACGGGTTCTTCCTGCCGGGTGACGAGACGCCCGAGGCGACCGCGGGCGCCCAGGGGCTGGGGGTAGGCCCGGCCGCGCCGCCGCAGGGCGGGCCCGAGAACCCGCTGCTGCGGTCGGGGTTGGCGCTGACGGCGGCCAACCACCTGGCCAGCGGCGAGGACGACGGCGTGCTGACGGCGCTCGAGGCGGCGGGGCTGGACCTGTGGGGGACGCAGCTGGTGGTGCTGTCGGCCTGCGAGACCGGGGTCGGCGAGGTGACGCGCGGCGAGGGGGTGCAGGGGCTGCGGCGGGCGCTGGTGATGGCGGGCGCCGAGAGCCAGGTGATGAGCCTGTGGCAGGTCGACGACGTGGCGACGCGCGAGCTGATGAGCGACTACTACCGCCGGCTGGTGGCGGGGGAGGGGCGCGCCGAGGCGCTGCGCCAGGTGCAGCTGGCGATGGTGGGGCGGCGCGAGCGCCGGCATCCCTTCTACTGGGCGAGCTTCATCCCGGCTGGCCACTGGGGCCCGCTGGACGGGGCGCCGGCGCCGGCCGGCGGGGCGGCCTCACCCTGAACGGACGCGAAAAAGCCGCGGCTGGGGCCGCCGGGGGAACCCTGGGCGGGCTCGCGTGTCTGTGCTATCCGTTTCGCGCCACACGAGCCGCGCGACACGGCTTCTCACGACAGTCTGGGGGGAAATGGCGATGGTGTTGAGGAGACTCCGCACGCTGAAGGTGACCCGCTCGGCCATGGCCGCGGCGCTGGCCCTGACGATCACGATGCCCGCGCCGGCCGCGGCCTGTCCGACGCCGGGGGCGGCGGCCGCGGTCGCCGAGGCCTTCGTCGCGGCGCCGCCCAAGGGCAAGCCGGTGGCGACCAAGGGCGGCGCGGCCGCCAAGCCGTCGGCCAAGGAGCTGAAGATCCAGCGCCACCTGACGATGGCGCAGTACTACCTGCTGCGCGAGAACGATCCCAAGCTGGCGATGAAGGAGTACCAGGCCGTGCTGCGGCTCGATCGGGCGCACACCCGCGCGGGGCTCGAGCTGGCGGAGCTGCAGGTGCGCGCCGGCGACGGCAAGAAGGCCCTCGCGACGCTGAAGAAGCTGACCAAGGCGGCGCCCAAGGATCCGGCGCCCTGGTACGGCCTGGGCGTCGCCCACCTCAAGGCCAAGGACCCCAAGGCCGCGCTCGCCGCCTTCGAACAGGTCCTCGCCGTCGCCCCGGGCCACGCCGACGCCCACCGCGAGAAGGCCGCCATCCTGCTCGATCGCGTCCGCGCGGGTGAGGTGGCGCTCAAGGACCAGCTGGCGACGCACCTGCGGCTGTTCATCCATCACGCCAAGCGCGACCACTCGCCGCAGTACAAGCTGGCGCAGCGCCTGCTGGCCGAGCTCGAGGGTGGCGAGCTGGCGCTGACGATCTTCGACGCCAAGACCGCCTACGACGCCGCCTTCACCGAAAACCGCATCGGCGTCATCAACCAGCACATGGGCCGGGCGCGCCGCGGCTTCGAGCGCTGCCGCGAGCTGGCGCCCAAGAACGAGGCCTGCGCCTACTGGCTGGGGATGGTCTACTCGTCGGTCAAGGCGTCCGACCACTACGACCCCGCCAAGGCCGTCGCCCTGTTCCGGGCCGCGGCGTCCGTCCCCGAGGCCCACGTCGAGCTGGCCCGCGTGGCGCGGCGCGAGGACGACATGCAGGCGGCGCGCACGGCGCTCGAGGCGGCGCTCAAGCTCGACCCGGGCCACCAGACGGCCCTGCTCGAGCTGGGCATCCTGCACAAGGTCGAGGGGCGCGACGACGACGCCGTCGCGGCGCTGCTCAAGGCCTACCAGGTCGACCGGCACTCGCACCTGGCCGCCAAGGCCGTCGGCGAGCTGGCCCTCATCCGCCCCGACCACCAGCTGGTCCTGTCGTCGCTGCGCTACGGCTCGATGAAGAGCGACGTGTTCTCGACCGAGAAGTTCAAGGGCGCCATCACCGAGCTCGAGCGGCGCATGGGCGGCCTCGACCCGACGGCGGCCGAGCAGAAGGTCCTCGAGGCGGTGCTCGAGCGCATCATCGAGGCCAACGGGATCTCCCGGACCGACTACACCTTCAAGGTGTCGGTCATGAACACGAAGATCGTCAACGCCTTCGCGGTCCCCAACGGCAACATCTACTTCACCAAGGGCTTCTTCGAGATGCTGAAGAAGTCCTGGCCCGATCGGCCCATCGACGAGCACCACGACGTGCTCGGCCACGTCATGGCCCACGAGGTGGTGCACGTCATCCGGCAGCACACGGTGCGCCAGCAGGTCTACCGTGAGGCGGTCGCCGACGCCGATCGCCACCTGGACCCGGCCGTGCTGACGCACGTCACGCGCATCCACGAGATCGAGGCCGACCGCGACGGCATCGTGCTGGCCTTCCTGGCCGGCTACCACCCGCGCGGCGGCATCGAGTTCATGGAGTCGCGCGGCACGCACGAGGAGATCCCGAGCCACCTCGATCACCCGACCTACGACGAGCGCATCCACTACCTCGAGGAGTACTGGTCCAACGACGTCAAGTACGCCTGGATGAGCTTCAGCTTCGGGCTGCAGAAGATGGAGGAGGCCGCCCGCGCCGAGGCGGAGGACGTCTCGCGGGCGGCGGGGCTGTACGGCGGGGCCATCGAGGACTTCAAGCGCTACCGGGACACGCTGATCGCGTCCAAGGAGATCCTGAACAACATGGGGATCGCCTACGCGAAGCTCGGCGTGTTCGCGACGGTCGACGGGCAGAGCCCGCTGAGCCGTTGGAGCACCGGGTTTTCCGTCGAGCGGGACCTTGCGCTGAAGTACGTCAGCGTGCGCAAGGCCGAGGCGCAGCAGGTCGCGCGCAAGCGCAGCGGCTCCGAGGGCGGTGACAAGGAGCCGTGGCAGCTCAAGCAGGCCGTGGCCCTGTTCCGCGAGGCGCTGCGCCAGGCGCCGGACTACCAGCGGGCGCGCGTGAACCTGGCGACCGCCTACCTGGCGCTCGGCCGGCTCGACGACGCCTCTCGCACCCTGGCCGAGGTGAAGGCGGGCGGCGAGGTCGACCCGAGCGAGGTGATGAACCTGCAGGGGGTCGTCGACGCCGAGGCCGGCCGCGGCGACAAGGCCGTCGAAGCGTTCCGGGCCGCCGCCAAGGGCGCCGCCGCGCGCGAGGCCGCCAGCTTCAACGTCGCCGTGGCCCTCGAGCGGGCCGGCAAGAAGGGCGAGGCCCAGGCCGCCTACCAGAGCTTCGTGCAGGCCTTCCCCGACAGCGTGTGGGCGCGCAGCGCCAAGCGAGCGATCGAGGTGAAGTGACGACGGGCCGGGGCGCCGCGGATCGCGCGGCGCGCCTGGTCCAGGGCCGGTCCGCGCGCGGACGGGGCACACGGGGGGGCGGCGCTCGCGGGCGCGCGCCCCTTCGTCGTTCCGGGGCGTTGGCCGGGCGCGTATTCGGGCGTATTCCAGCGGTGCGCGGATTGGGGACGGGGCCGTGATCGGCGTGGGGGCGCGTGTTATGCACGTCCAACACCCCCTCCCCAACCACGCAACGGCCCTCGCCCGAGTAGGCGGATGCACGCACTCACCCCCGTCCGGGAATGCCCGGGTTGCGGCTATCGGGGCCCCGAGCGGCGCTGCCCCGAAGACGGCTTCCCGACCCTGCCCGAGGCCCGCCTCGACCCCGAGGCCCAGGTCCCGCGCCTGGTCGGGCGCGTCCTCGACGAGCGCTGGGAGGTCCTGAACGTCCTCGGCAGCGGCGCGACCGGCTGGGTCTTCCGCGGCCGCCACGTCAGCAGCGACCAGGCCGTCGCCCTCAAGGTCCTGCGCAAGGGCCCGGCCGAGGAGCCGCGGGCCATCCGCCGCTTCTACCAGGAGGCGCGCGCCACCGCCCGCTTCACGCATCCCAACACCGTGCGGATCTTCGACTTCGGCGCCTCGGAGGACGGCTTCCTCTACCTGGCGATGGAGCTGCTCGAGGGCGCCTCGCTGGCCCAGACGCTGCGCGAGAGCGGGCCCTTCCGCCCGGCCCGCGCCGTCACCATCGCCCGACAGGTCTGCGGCGCCCTGAGCGAGGCCCACGGCAAGGGCGTGGTCCACCGCGATCTCAAGCCGGACAACCTCTTCCTGACGCGGCCCGGCGGCCGCGACGACTTCGTCAAGGTCGTCGACTTCGGCATGGCCAAGCTCCTCGAGGGCGGCGACATCGGCGCGGAGGTGACCCTGACCGGCTGGATCGTCGGCTCGCCCTCCTACATGGCGCCCGAGCAGGTCCAGTGCCAGCCCATCGACGGCCGCTCCGACCTCTACGCCGTGGGCATGGTCCTGTACGAGATGCTCACCGGCGCCGCGCCCTTCGCCGGCCCGGTCGAGGAGGTCCTGCGCAAGCAGATCTTCACCCTGCCGCCGCCGCTGCCGGCCGAGGTCGACGGCTGGCTCCTGCCCGAGTCCCTCCGGCTGCTCGTCCGCGATCTCATCGCCAAGCGCCCCGACGACCGCCCCGCCACCGCCGCGGACGTCGAGCAGCGCCTCGCCGCCATCGCCGCCGAGCTCGCCGCCCTCGAGCGCGCGACCCCGCAGCCCCTGCCCGGAACGCCCCCGGCGCGGCCCTCGCACGCGTTCAAGTTCGCCTCGCAAGCCACCCAGTCGTACGTCGGCCCCCGCACCGGGGCCGCCGCGGCCACCCGCCCGGCCCGGCCCCGCTTCCGGCCGGTCGTCCCGGCGCTCGCCCTCGCCACCGCCGCCATCGTCCTGGGCACCTGGCGCCTCGCCACGGCGCCGTCGTCCCCCGACGGAGCGCCCGCACCGCCCGCGGCGTACCGACCCGCGTCGGCCGTCCCCCCGCTGGCTCCCCAGCTGGCGACCACGCCCCCGACCGACCTCGCGCCGCCCACCGCCGCGCCGCCCGCCTCGGCCCAGGTCGGGCTGGACCGCGCGGCCGCGCCGGCCCTGGTCCTGGTCAGCGACCCGGTCGGCGCGCAGGTGTTCGACGGCGACACCCTCCTCGGCGCGACCCCGGTCGAGCTCGCGCCCCCCGCGCAGGGCGAACGCCACCTGCGCTTCGTCCTCGACGGCTACGCGCCGGCCCAGCTGACCTTGCGGCCCGGCGAGGAGGGCCCGCGCCTCGTGCGCCTCGAGCGCGGTCCCCAGGCGCCCCGCGCACGGCGCCCCCCGCGCGACGGCCGCCCTCCGCGCGACGGCGAGCCGGCCAACAAGGCCCGAAAGGATCCCAAGAGCCCCTATGACATCAACTACTTCTGACCGTCGAACGGGACGCTGCCGGGCCTCGCTCGCGCTGAGCCTGGCCGCCCTGCTGGCGTCCGCGCCCACCCCGGCCCGCGCCGACGCGTCCGAGCGCTCCGCGTCCGACGCCGAGGCGACCCAGGACGAGGCCGTCCGCGCCCTCATCCGCCAAGGCGAGCAGCTGTTCGTCCAGCGACGCTACTCCGAAGCCATGGCCGCCTATCGGCGGGCCTATGATCAGACCGGCGCCCACGGGCTGCTGTACATGCTGGCCCGCTGCCACGAGGAGCTCGGCGAGCTCGAGGCGGCCATCGATCTGTTCGAGAAGTTCCTGCTGACCTCGCCGCCGCCCGAGGTGCGCGGCAAGGCGTCGGGCGCCCTGCGCCTGTTGCGCCAGCGGATCACCGAGAGCCGGCTGGTGCTGCAGGTGGCGCCCTTCGGGGCGACCGTGGTGGTCGACGGGCAGGTGGTCGGCGTGGCGCCCGTCGAGCCGCGCATCGTGACGCCCGGGTGGCACGACATCGAGGTGCGGCACCCGGGCTACGCGGCGGCGCGCGAGCGGGTCCAGGTCCGAGGGGGGCGCGAGGCGACCGTCGCGGTCGAGCTGGCGCCCGAGGCGCCCGACCGCAAGCATCTCAGGCCCTGGATCTGGGCCAGCGCGGGGGTCGGCGGCGCCCTGGCGGTCGGGGGCACGATCGCGTGGCTGCTGGGTGAGAGCGATCACGCGGCCGTGGACGACGGAGATCTGACGCAGCGCGAGGCCTATGCGCTGGCGGCGGACGGCGACACCAAGAAGACGGCGGGCGCGGTCCTGTGGCTCGGCTCGCTCGCGGCCGGCGGGGCGGCGGTCGTCCTGGCGATCCTGGAGCGCGAGGACGGGGCGACGCGGACGCGGTCGTCGGCCACGGTCACCGCCGCGCCCGTGCGGGGCGGAGGGGCGGTCATGGTCGAGGGGAGGTTCTGGTGAGGGGCGTGTGCGGGGGGCGGAGCACGTTGGGGGCGGCGGCGCTGATGGTGCTGGGAGGGATCTCGGCGGCCGGGTGTACGGATCCGACGCTCGAGGGGCGGGCCTGGCCCTGCGGCTCCGACCGGGACTGCGTGACGGGCTACACGTGCGTCGCCGGCTTCTGTCAGGCCATCGGGGGCCTCGACGTCAAGCCGGTCGCCGACGTCCCGCCGCCGGACGGGCAGCTCGCGGACGTCGAGCCGTCGCCCGGAGCTACCCTCTTCGTCGATGACGACGGCTCGCTCGAAGGCTTCGGCGGCGGCGTCCACACCCACACGCGCTGGGCCGACGACGCGCTGCGCCTCGACGGGGCCGAGGGGCTGTTCGTCTCGCGCGTGATGGACGCCGGCCGGGCGGGAGCGACCTGGACGCGCCTCGCCTTCCGAACCCTGCAGCCCTTCGGCAAGCCGCTCCCCGGCGGCGGCCAGCAGGAGAGCGGCTACCCCGGGGGCGTGGCCGACATGGGCCAGGCGCTGCTGCTGCTCGGCTTCGACGGCGGCGCGCCCGAGGACCGCTCGCCGCTGAAGCACGGCCTCACCGTCGTCCCCGGCGAGGGCAGCGGCCTGGTGGGCGAGGGCGTCCATGGCGGCGGCTATTCGTTCGCGGGCGGCGGGCACCTGGCGCTGGCCGCCCCGGGCGGGCACTTCGACCTGGGCAAGGACGCGCTGTCGGGCGCCCTGTGGGTCAAGACCGAGGCCTGCGAGGGGACGCTCCTGAGCCTGCGCGCGCCGGGCGGTGGCCGCGAGGTGGCCCTGAGCTGCCGCCACGACGACTGCGACGGCCGTCCGCGCCTGCGCGTTCAGCCCAGCAAGGGGGGCGCGGCCGAGCTCTGCGTCCCCCTGGCCATCGCCGACGGCGCCTGGCATCACCTGGCCTTCGTGAAGGCGGGCGGCGGCGACCAGAGGGTCTCGATCTACCTCGACGGCGTCCGCGCGCCCGACGACGACGGGCTCTTCCCGGGCGGCGACCTGGCCTTCGGCGGCGACGTGCAGGTCGCGGTGGGGGCGAGCGGCGACGGCAGCGCGGCCGCGCAGGGCGTGGCCGTCGACGAGGTGGCCCTGTGGCGGCGCGCGTTGAGCGCCGACGACATCCGCGCCCTGCACGCCCGTGGTGTGGGCCGCGTCCAGGTGCAGGTGCGGACCTGCGTCGCGGACGACTGCGCCGACGCAGCGTTCGTGGGGCCGGACGGCACCCCCGACAGCTGGTTCGAGGACCCGGAGGGCGCGCTGACGCCGCCGGACGTCGACCTCAGCCTGCCGCCGGGGCGCTACTTCCAGTACCGGACTCGCCTGGTCTCGTTCCGCGCTGCGGCAGGTCCCGCGCTGGTCCGGGTCGAGGTGCAGGCTCAGGCGCCCTGACACCGGCGTCGGGCCTCGAACCGCACGGTGCGCCGCGGCGTTGTCACAGGGCGCCGCGACCTTCGAAAACGCGCGGGGCGCCGCGACCCTGCAGTCACGGCGCCCCGCGGTGTTCACCCGGGGCTACGGGCCCCGGGGGTCGTCAGTTGCCGTTGGTCCCCGTCGCGTCGAGCACCACGAACTGCACGCGGCGGTTCTTGGCCCGGCCGGCGGGCGACCGGTTGCTGGCGATGGGCTTGGTCTCGCCATAGCCCTTGGCCTCGAGCCGGGACGCGTCGATGCCGTGCTTGTCGACGAGGTAGGCGCGGACCGCGTTGGCGCGACGCTGCGACAGGTCCATGTTGAACGCGTCGTCGCCGTGCGCGTCGGTGTGGCCCTGGATCTCGAGCTTGCGGATGCGCGGGCGCGTCTTGAGGACGTCCGCGACGCTGTCGAGGATCGGGAAGGACACGGGCTTGATGACGTCGCGGTTGTACTCGAACTGGATCTGGTCGAGGATCACGATCTCCTCTTCCGTCTCCGTCTGGATGCCGCACTTGTTGGTGGCGTCGTTCGGGCACGGGTCGACGTCGTCGAGCAGGCCGTCGCCGTCGTTGTCGACGTCGGGGCAGCCGTCGAGGTCCTCGAAGCCGTCCATGTCCTCGGCCTCGGTCGGGCACTTGTCGAGGTCGTCGAGGATGCCGTCGCCGTCGTTGTCGACGTCGGGGCAGCCGTCGTCGTCCTGGAAGCCGTCCTTGTCCTCGGCCTCGTTCGGGCAGGCGTCGACGTCGTCGAGGATGCCGTCGCCGTCGTTGTCGACGTCGGGGCAGCCGTCGTCGTCCTGGAAGCCGTCCTTGTCCTCGGCCTCGTTGGGGCACTTGTCGGAGGTGTCGGGGATGCCGTCGCCGTCGTTGTCGAGGTCGGGGCAGCCGTCGTCGTCCTGGAAGCCGTCCTTGTCCTCGGGCTCGTTCGGGCAGGCGTCGACGTCGTCGAGGATGCCGTCGCCGTCCGAGTCGCGGACGGTCTCGGGGGTGAACTGATAGGCCACGTAGGCGCGGAAGGCCGGCGAGCCGTAGCCCTCGGTGAGGCCCCGGCTGACGCCCAGGGTCAGCGCGTGGAGCGGGACGGGCCACCAGCGGCCGGCGACGGAGAGCTCCGCGGGGGTCTCCTCGCTGTCGGCGTCGCTGAGGCCGCGCTTGCCGTAGACCTCGCCGATGAGGGCGGCGGGGACCTCGGCGAAGCGATAGGCGAAGCTGGCGCCCCACGTCAGCTCGTGGCCCACCTGGATGTTGAACAGCTCCTGGTCCTCGCGCAGCAGCACGCCGACCGAGCCGGCGATTCGGCCGCGCTCGTTGAAGGCGTACTCGCCGACGACGCGCGGCTCGGCCGTGACGGAGGCGTTGCCCTGGTAGTTGGCCTGGCTGCCGGTCGGCAGGGTGACCAGGGCGAGGGCGGCGAGGCCGAAGCCCTGGCCCTCGTTGTCGATGAGGCGGAACTTGGGATACAGGCGCAGGTCGCCCGCGACGAAGCCGTCGAGGTCGCGCACGCCCAGCGTGTCGCCGTTGTCGCCGGCGGACTGCCACAGGGTGAGCGGCATGGCGACGCCGAGCTCGGCGAAGTCGAACAGGCCGAGGGCGGCGAGCAGGTCCGCCTGCAGCTGGTGCTCGAGGAGCTTGACCTCTTCGCCCGTGGACAGGCGGGTCAGGATGAGCGGTTCGTAGGCGTAGTTCAGGTACAAGCCGAACGACGGCATCAGGTGGGGCAGGACGCTCGAGCCCTGGACGGTGACGTAGTTGGTGTCACCGCCCGGCGCGGGCGCGAACTGCTGGACGGGCACGTTGCCGGTCGCGGTGGTCTGTGCGTTCGCCGCGCCCACCTGGGCGAAGGCAAGCGCGACGGCGAGCCAAACGGATCTCATGAAGGGTCCCCCGGGAATTGACGTCTGGGGGCTCCATGCCGCGCGTCGGTGGGTTTGGCAAGTTCATTTAGTTGGCGGGCGGGGCGAGGCACGGCGCCTTGATCTGCGGGGCGTCGGGCGGGAAGATGGTCGCCCCGTCTCGACGCGTAGCGCGTGGTCGCCTGCGGCAGCGCAGGGACGGTTGGACCCGAGGAGGTGGAAGATGCGAGCGACAACGAAGGCACGTCGGTGGCTGGCGTTGGTGGTCGGGCTGGCGGCGCTGACGCTCGGCGGCGTCGCGGCGGCAGGTCCGCAGGAGGACTGGGAGGCGGCCTACAAGGCGGGCGCGCAGGCCTTCGCCAAGAAGGACTATCGCGAGGCCGAGAAGCACCACCTGGCGGCCTACAAGATCGCCTACGACATCGGGGGTGCGGACCCGCGCTACCTCAAGTCGGTGCAGGCCTTGAGCGACCTGTACTGGGCCGAGCGGCAGTACGCGGCGGCGCTGCCGATGGTCAAGGAGGCCCTGGACATGCAGCAGGCCGTGCTCGGACCCGACCACATCACCGTCGCGCAGACGCTCAACCGGCTGGCGATGGTGCACCACATGATGAAGAACTACGACGAGGCCGAGCCCAACTACGAGCGGGCCCTGGACGTCCTGCGCAAGCACCTCGGGCCCGACCACGCCTCGCTGGCCAAGGTGCGCAACAACCTGGGCGAGCTGTACCGGCGCAAGAAGTCCTGGGACAAGGTCGAGGCGCTGCTGAAGCAGGCGCTGGCCGACAAGGAGGCGAAGTTCGGGCCCGAGCACGAGTCACTCGCCTCGAGCCTCAACGACCTCGCGATGTTCTACAAGGACACCGGCAAACCGGCCGAGGCCGAGCCCCTGTTCGTGCGCGCCGTCGCCATCGCCGAGACGATCCACGCCAAGAACGACCAGACCCTGGGGACCTGCCTGCACAACCTGGGTGAGCTGCGCTACGAGCAGCAGAAGTACGACGACGCGCTGGCGCTCTATCGGAGGGCGCTCGAGGTGCGCGAGGCCCAGCTCGGGCCGAAGCACCCGCACGTCGCCTCGACGCTGAACAACCTGGGCAACCTGTACTTCAAGCGGGGCGAGGACGCCGAGGCCGAGGCGGCCTACAAGCGCGCCATCGACATCCGCAAGGAGGAGTTCGGCCGCTTCCACGCGAGCGTCGCGACCACGCTCGGCAACTACATGGCTCTGCTGACCAAGATGGGACGCGACGTCGACGCCATGGCCATCCAGGCCGAGATCGACGCCATCAAGGCCCGCCGGAAGTAGCCATCGCTCGCAGGCGCGCCAGAGCGGGTCGCCTACTCGCAGGCGCGCCGGACGCCGCCGTCACAGGCTCTCTTGCGCAGCGCGGCGGCCCGGTCCGGATCGGCGGCGCCCCCGCGCCCGGCCTCGAACATCGAGGCCAGGTCGGCGCAGGCCTGGGCGAGCCCGGCGTCGCAAGCCGTGGTGAAGTCGCGGCGGGCCCCGGTCGGGTCGGCCGCGGCGCCAGCGCCCTCTTCGAGCACCACGGCGTGGTGGTGGCACCCCTGGGGATCGCCGGCAGCGCAGGCGCGAGCGAGCAGCGTCCGCGCGGCCGACGCCGCCGATCCCTCACCCGGATCGACCGCGAGCCCGCGCGCGAGCGCCACCGCGAAGACCCCGCAGGCCCGGGCCGACCCTGCATCGCACCATCGGCGAAGGTCCCGCGCGGCCGTGTCGTCCCCGGACCTCGGACCGGCTCCGGCGGTCGCGGTCGCCTCGATCTTCAGGGCCGCGCCTGCCGCGCAGGCGTCGGCGTGGCCCAGCTTGCAGGCGCGCTCGAAGGCGGTGGCGGCCCCTTCGCGGTCCACGGCCCCGCCCGCGCCGTGCAGCCGCATGAGGCCCAACCCATGGCAGCTGACGACGTGATCGCCCGCGCAAGCCTTGTCGCGGGCGGCGCGGTCGAGCGGCGCGGCCGTCCGCAGGTCCGGCGGCAGCGCGGGCGTCAGCGTCAGGCGCGCCAGCACGGCGGGCGCGATGGCAGGCGCGGTCGTGCGGGGGCCCGCCTCGGCGTCCGGGCGGGGGCCCTCCTCCAGCTTCTGCCGGGCTTCGTCCGGCGTCGTCCCGAGCTGCACGCACACGCCGGGCTCGCCCGCGGCGCACGCGCGGCGCCAGTGGAGACTTGCCAGCTTGGCGTCGGCCTCGCCGCCCTGCCCGCGCTTGTAGGCGTTCCCCAGGTCGAAGCAGGCCTTGGCGTGTCCGGCCGCGCACGCCGTGTCGAGCGCCTGACGTCCCGCGGCCCCGTCCGCGTCCCCGCCTTCGCCGCGCAGCCGCATCAGCCCCAGCTGCCAGCAGCCGTCGGCGTCACCCGCACCGCAGGCCCGCTCGAAGAGCAGGCGCGCCTTGGCGACATCCTCGGGGCCGCCCAGCCCGTAGCGCCAGCTCTGCCCGAGCCGGAAGCAGGCGCCGCCGACGCCGCCCTCGCAGGCGCGCTCGAAGAGGCCGCGGGCCTTGGCGTGGTCCTGCGGGCCCGAGTCGCCCTCGTCCCACAGCACGCCGAGCTGGTGACATGCGCCGTAATCGCTCTGGGCGCAGCGCTTGGTCAAGGTGCTGCGTGAGGGGCCGCGCGCGTCGGCGTGCGCCGGCGCGACGAGGGGCGGCGAGAGCAGGAGAGCGAGGCCCATGGCGGCGGGGATCGTGCGGACGGCGAGTGGCATGGGCGGACCCCGGGGTCTGGTCGGTGGAGGCGCCGATGCTACACGACAGGTCCGCGGGATCGCCATCGGCGCGGGATGGCGCCCCGTCGCGCGGCTGCGCTGTCACCGGAATACACCGGTGTGGTAGTCTGGGACGCCGTCCGTCCGTCCGGGCGACGGCGCGGGGACGCGGTAGGGAGGAGAGGTCATGTCCGAGCTGACGTGTGGCAGGGCTGCGAGGGCGCGGAACGTGACGCGGGCGCTGGCCCTGCTGGGTCTGGTGGGCCTGCTGGGTGTGGCGGGCTGCAGCGACTCGAACGCGGGGGGCGAGGGCAAGGAGGACGCCAAGATCGGCGAGCCCGACGTGACGCAGGGCGGCGATCAGGGCAGCGGGGGCGCGGACGTCGCGCCCGATCGGGGGCCGAGCGGGCCGGACGCCGACGCGGGCGAGCCCGGTGGCGAGGACGCCGTCGAGGAGGACACGGGCCCCGCCCAGCCGGGTGAGTTCGGCTACCCCTGCGAGGGCCCCGACGAGTGCAACTCGGGCTATTGCATCAGCAGCCCGACCGGGAAGGTGTGCTCGAAGACGTGCCTCGAGTCCTGTCCGTCGGGGTGGGCGTGCCGCAGCACGACCCTGGAGACCGGCAACCCGGTGTTCCTGTGCGTGAGCGTCGCGGCCACGCTGTGCAACCCGTGCAGCAGCAACAAGGACTGCAACCCGGTCGTGTCGGCGAGCCCCAACCTGTGTCTGTCCTATGGCGTCGAGGGCAGCTTCTGCGGCATGGCGTGTGGCCCCAAGGGGCATCCGTGCCCGGCGGGGTACAGCTGCCAGTCGGTCCAGGGGCCGGGGGGCGTGGCCAGCGAGCAGTGCGTGGCCGACGCGGGGCAGTGCTCGTGCAACGCCATCGGCGTGGAGACCGGGGCCAGCACGAGCTGTGGCGTCGCCAACGAGCACGGCGTGTGTCCCGGGACGCGCGCCTGTGGGGCGGACGGGCTGACGGCGTGCGAGGGGCAGAGCCCGGCGGCCGAGACGTGCAACTCCATGGACGACGACTGCGACGGCAAGATCGACGAGGACATCGTCGGCGAGGCCTGCCCGTTGGTGAACGAGCACGGGACCTGCATGGGGGTCGAGTCGTGCGTCGACGGCGGGATCGTGTGCACGGGGACGGCGGCCAGCGTCGAGGTGTGCAACGGCGTGGACGACGACTGCAACGGGTCCACCGACGAGGGCTTCTTGGACACCGACCTGGACGGCGTCGCCGACTGCGTGGACCTCGACGACGACGGCGACGGGGCGCCCGACGCCATCGACTGCGCGCCGACCGATCCGGCGGTGCACCCGGGCGCGACCGAGGTCTGCGACGGCCTCGACCAGGACTGCGACGGCCTGACCGACGAGCAGGACAGCGAGGGCTGCACGGTCTTCTACCAGGACAAGGACGGCGACGGGTTCGGCAGCGCCACGGCGCCGCCCCGCTGCCTGTGCGGGGCGGACACGGCGTCGTTCTACACGGTCGCCAACGCCGAGGACTGCTACGACCTCAGCGCCGACGCCTTCCCGGGCGGCGTCGAGGTGTGCAACGGCGTCGACGACGACTGCGACGGCGAGACGGACGAGGGGTTCGCGGCCGAGCCGTGCTCGAACTCGAACGCGCACGGGACGTGCGCGGGCACGCGGCTGTGTCAGGGTGGCGTGCTGAGCTGTGTCGGGCCGACGCCCAAGGCCGAGATCTGCAACGGCCTCGACGACGACTGCGACGGGCAGACCGACGAGGGCGTGCCCGACACGGACGGCGACGGCCTGCACGACTGCGAGGACGACGACGACGACAACGACGGCTTCCTGGATCTCGTCGACTGCGCCCCCCTGGACGCGGCGGTCTACCCGGGCGCGCCCGAGGTGTGCAACGGCAAGGACGACGACTGCGACGGGCTGGTCGACGAGGCGGGCGCCCAGGGCTGCTCGCCGTACTACCAGGACGCCGACGGCGACGGCGTGGGCTCCAGCTCGGTCGAGGCGTCCTGCCTGTGTCAGCCGAACCCGGCGAGCTTCTTCACGGCCACGGCGGCGGGCGACTGCAACGACATCGACCCGGCGGTCAGGCCCGGCGCGCCCGAGGTGTGCAACTTCAAGGACGACGACTGTGACGGCGAGATCGACGAGGGCGTCGCCTCGCCCTGCGGGACGTGCTCGTCCGTGTGCGTCATCGAGCTGGGCCAGGACAAGCCCGAGCCGGTGGAGCCGACGGTCGAGAACTCGAGCGGCCTCACCAAGACGCCCGACGGCGGGCTGACGCTGGACACGTCGACCTTCGAGCTGCCGTTCATCTGGATCGCGAACTCGGCCGAGAACACGGTCTCGAAGCTGAACACGACCAACGGCTGCGAGGTTGCGCGCTACAACGTGTGCCCGAACCCCAGCCGCACCGCGGTGGATCTCGCCGGCAACGGCATCATCTCGTGCCGCGACGACGGCGGCGTGGGCAAGGTGGCCGTCTTCGAGGTCGACTGCGTCGACAAGAACGGCAACGGGCAGATCGACACGTCGCGCGACGTGAACAACGACTGCACCATCTCGAACCAGGAGATGGTCGCCAACGACGAGTGCATCGTCTGGAGCGTCAAGCCCGACGGCGGCAACACGGTCGGCTGCGGCTCGAGCGGCACCGGCTGCGCCCGCTCGGCCGGCGTGGACAAGGACAACAACGTCTGGGTCGGCTTCTGGAACTCGAAGAACCTGCGTCAGATGAACGGCGCCAACGGCCAGACGCTCAAGACCTTCGCCATGCCGGTGCGGCCGTACGGCCTCGCCATCGACGCCGACCAGAACATCTGGGTCGCCTCGCGCGAGCCGACGCACCTCGCGCTCATCCACCCGGAGACGGGCTTCGTCGAGAGCTGGCCGGTGCCCAACGGCGTCTACGGCCTTGCCATCGACCCGCTGGGCAAGGTGTGGGTGGCCGGCGGCGAGGGCGGCGGCGTGTCGCGCTTCGACCCCGACACCGAGACCTGGCAGACCTGGGACAACTTCAACCGCGGCTATGCGCGCGGCGTCGCCGTCAGCGTCGAGCGCGACGACGCGGGCAACGTCACCGACAGCAAGGTCTACGTGACGCACCACACCTGGAGCGCCTGCAACCAGGACCAGGGCAAGCACCGCTACGTCACCGTCATCGACGCGCTGACGCTCGAGACCCTGCCGACCCTCGACCTGGGCGCCGACCGCGCGCCGGTGGGCGCCGCCATCGACGCCGCGGGCTACCTGTGGACCGTCAACCAATGCGAGGGAAGCGCCACCAAGCTCGACGTGACCACCGGGCAGATCGTGAACAACTACCCGGTCGGCATCGGCCCCTACACCTACAGCGACATGACGGGCTACGCCCTCAAGACCATCACCTCGGGCTCCGGCTACTTCCGCAAGCTCTTCGAGGGGTGGACCGGCTCCGAGACCCTGTGGGACCAGCTGGTCGTCGTGGCCGACCTCCCCGGCGACGGGGTCACCTGGGTCGAGGTGCGCTACCGCGTCGCGGCCACCAAGGACGCCCTGAAGACCACCAGCTGGAAGGGCCCGTTCGGCCCGTACCCGCCCGAGCACTTCCCGCTCCAGCTCGGCGAGACCGCCAACTTCCTCGAGGTCGAGGTCGGCCTGTTCACGGCCACGCCGTCCATCAAACCCACGTTGAAGAGCATCACGGCCATTGCCTACCAGAAGTAGCCGGCTGCTCCCTCGCCTGTCCCTGCTGGCCGCCGCGGCTGGGCTCGCCTCGATGAGCCCGGCCGCGAGCGCCGACGAGCCCGACTACGGGACGGTCATCACCCCGCTGCGTGGCCCCGGCTCGGCGTTCGACGTCGACCGCTCGGTCTACGTCCTGGGCGACGACCAGCTGCGCGAGCTGCAGCCCATGGACCCGGTCGAGGCCATCGAAGCGCTGCCCGGCGTCCAACCCCAGCGGACCCAACGCGGCGCCGGCGCGCCCATCTTGCGCGGCCTCATCGGCCCGCAGAACCTCATCCTGGTCGACGGCGTGCGCCTGAGCACCTCGATCTACCGCACCGGCCCCAACCAGTACGCCGCGCTGGTCGACCCGATGGCGCTCGAGGCCGTCGAGGTCGTGCTCGGCCCCGGCTCGGTGCTGTACGGCTCGGACGCCCTCGGCGGGACGGTCGCCTACCACACCCTCGCCCTGCCGGACGAGGAGGGCTGGTGGGGCCGCACCACGGCGCGCTTCGCGTCGGCGGACCTGGGGCGGGCGCTGGGGCTGACGGCCGGCGGCCGCAAGGGTGCAGTCGCCGGCTGGCTCGGCGGCGCCTTCCGCATGCACGGCGCGCTGCGCACGGGCGACGGCGAGTCCCTGCCCAACAGCGACTACCTCGAGGGCGACTGGCGCGCCAAGCTGGGCGCCGATCTCGGGCGCGGCTGGCGCGTCACGGGCACCTGGCTGGGCACCCGCCTGCCCGACGCGGTGCGCATGGACACCATCGGCCAGGGCGACCAGCGCGAGTACGACAACCTGGACCAGCTGGCCTTCATCGACCTGCGGCGCGTCCGCCCGCGCGCGCTGGTCAGCGACGTGGGCCTCACGTTGGGCTACCACCACGTCACCGACCGGGTGGACCGCTACCTCTGCGAGACCGACGCCGACGACGTCGTGCTGGATCTGGCGGCCTGCCGCGACCGCGAGCGCGCGCAGCTCGAGGCCACCCGACGCACCATCGACACGGTCGACGCCCTGACCGGCTCGGCGACCCTGACGCTGCAGGGCCCCGACCGGCGCTTCCGCGTCATCACCGGCCTCGACGGCACCCACGAGTGGATCGGCAGTCAACGCTGGGACGGCCGCCCCGACGCCGACTTCGCCCTGGTCCGCCGCGATCGCGGCAACTTCTCCGACGGCTCGACCCATGGCTCGCTAGGCGCCTTCGCGCACGGCGAGGGGCGCCTGGGCCTGAGCCGCGACGTCGAGGGCGTGCTGACGGCCGGGGCTCGCCTGACCCACATCACCGCCTCGGCGCCCGACGTCCCGGGCCTCGGCCAGGTCGACTACGGGTTCACGGGGCTGGCGCTGACCGCCGGGGCGCGCGCCATCCTGTGGCAGCGCGCGAACCTGTACTTCAACTACTCGCAGGGCTTCCGCGCCCCCAACCTGCAAGAGGCGACCGTCCTGGGGGACACCGGCTCGACCTTCGAGATCCCCAACGACGCCCTGGGCCCCGAGCGCTCGGACACCTTCGAGGTCGGCGTCAAGTGGCACTCGCGGTGGCTGCGGCTGTCCGGGGCCGTGTTCTCGTCGACCGTCAGCGACGCCATCGTGCGCGAGGCGGCGACCTGGGAAGGGCAGAGCGAGGTCGACGGCAAGCCGGTCTTCCGGCGGACCAACGCGACGGAGGCCAGCTTCCGCGGGCTCGAGCTGGCGGGCACCTCGGGGCGTTGGCAGGGGCTGAGCCTGTTCGGCAGCGTCAGCGCCATCGAGGGGACCATCACGACGCGCGACGGCGACGACGAGCCCGCCCGGCGCGTGCCGCCGCTCAACGGGATGGCGGGCGTCCGCTGGGACGGCGCCTGGAAGCAGGCGTGGGTGCGCGCGGCCGTGCGCTGGGCGGCCGAGCAGGACCGGCTGGCGCCCGGCGACCGAAAGGACCTGCGCATCTGCGGGGATCCGACGCGGCCGGGGCGGCTGCTGGCCGACTGCGAGGGGACCGAGGGCTGGGCGGCCCTGAGCCTGCGGGGCGGGCTGCAGGCCACCGACGCCCTGCGCCTCGATCTGGCCGTCGAGAACGTGCTGGACGCCAGCTATCGGTGGCACGGCTCGGGCCTCGACGCGCCCGGCGTGGACGCCCAGCTGTCCGCGACCTATCAGTGGTGACGAGGTCGGGCGGCGGCGCGTGAGCCGACCGCCCGCGCGGCTCAGTCGTGATCGTGGCCGTGGTGGTGGCCGTGGTCGTGGCCATGGCCGTGCGCGTGACCGCCGTGGTGGTGGTGGTCCTCGCCGCGCAGGTGCGCCTGGAAGTGCTCCCAGGCGGCGTCGACGTCGATGAGGGCCTGGAACGCCTCGCGCACGAGGCCGATCTCGTGAGGCAGCAGGCTGCCCCCGGACAGCTCGTCCGAGACGTACAGCGCCTGCAGGGCGCCGTCTCGATCCCCGGCCGCGAGCAGCACGTCGGCGTCGCTCTCGAGCCAGCGCGCCACGCGCGCGCGGACGTCGGCGTCGGCCAGCCACGCGTCGGCCGAGCTGTCGGCCAGCCCCTCGACGCGCTGGCGGAACTCGGCCTGCTCGAGCGGCTCGTCGCCGTGCAGCACCGCCGACAGCTGCTCCATCAGCGCGGCGACCACCGCCTCGGGCGGCTGCATGATGCCGGCGTGCCGCGCGGTGCGCAGCCGCTCGGTCGTGCGCTCGAGGGCGGCCGGTCGCTCGGCGCCCGACAGCTGCGCGCGCGCGTCCCACCGCGACGGGTCGGCGCCCAGGCGGACGGCCTCGTCGCGCCAACGGAGCGCTTGGGTCCAGCCGTCCGGGAAGGTCCCGCCGCTGGCCTGGACGTCCTCGATGAGCCGGTCCATCAGCCGCACCGCGAGCGAGGCGTCGCCGATGACCGGCAGGGTCGCGGCCGCCTCCTCCTTGGCCTCGCGCAGCACCTTGCGCATCTTGCCGACCGTCAGGCCGCCGATGAGCTGCACCTGCTCGATGCGGGCCCCCTCGGCGACGACCACCTCGACGCCCGAGGCGTCGGGCAGGGTGCCCAGGGCCAGCCACGACTCGCCGCGGAGCCCGGGGCCGGCGACGAAGGCGATCTGATCCAGGTCGACCTGCGCCCGCAGATCCAGCCCCTGCCCGCGCACGGCCTCACCCGAGACCCCGGCGCTCTTGAGCTGGTAGGCCGCCTTGCGGGCCGCCTTCTTCACGGCCTTGGGCACCTGGGCCTCGCCCAGCGCCTCGAGGTGCGCGCGCTGGCGCGCCTCGGTCAGGTAGGTGACCAGGGACTGCAGATCCTGCTCTCGCTCGCCCGCGAGCGAGCGGGCGGCGGCGACCTCGGCCGGGCCTTCGGCGAAGGCGCGCGCCGGCGCGGAGAGCTGGGCGATGTCGGACATGGAGGGGCTCCGAGGGGCGTCGTCGATGGGGTGCGGTTGCGGCGCCGCAATATACTCGGATCGCGCGGCGGCCCAAGGGATGATGCGTTGACACGGCGTGCAGGGTGAACGTATGTTCACGTTCATGATGAACGAGCCCCGCAGTGAAGCGCGTCGCCAGGTCCTGCGCACCGTCTCGAACCCGCCGAACCCGTGGCAGGCGGTGGCCGTCGACTGGCTCGGCGACCCGCCCGACGCCGAGGTCGAGGTCTTCGAGGACCACTCCCGGTCGATCCTCAGCCGCAACGACAGCCCGGACGTTCCCTTCACCTGGAGCGTCAACCCCTACCGCGGCTGCCAGCACGCCTGCGCCTACTGCTACGCGCGGCCCAGCCACATGCACCTCGACTTCGGGGCGGGCACCGACTTCGACCGGCGCCTGGTCGTCAAGCCGCGCGCCGCCGAGCTGCTCCGGGACGCCTTCGACCAGCGCGCCTGGAGGGGAGAGGTCATCGCCTTCAGCGGCAACACCGACTGCTACCAGCCGCTCGAGGCCAGCTGGGGGCTCACGCGCGCCTGCCTCGAGGTGTGCCTCGCCTACCGCAACCCGGTCGGGATCATCACCAAGTCCGCGCTCATCGAGCGCGACGTCGAGCTGCTGGTCGCGCTCTCGCAAAACACCCACTGCCACGTCACCGTCAGCCTGCCCTTCATGGATCCCGAGGTAGCGCGCGCCATCGAGCCCGGCGCCCCCTCGCCGGCGCGGCGCCTCAAGACCATCCGGCGCCTGGCCGAGGCGGGCCTGTCGGTCGGCGTCAACGTCGCGCCCATCATCCCGGGCCTCAACGACGCGGACGTCGCCCCCATCCTGACCGCCGCCCGCCAGGCCGGGGCCCGCTACGCCGGGCACATCCTGGTGCGCCTGCCGGGCCCCGTCCGCGACGTCTTCGAGCAGCGCGTCCGCGCCCTGCTGCCCCTGCGCGCCGAGCGCGTCCTCCATCAGATCGACGCCTGCCGCGACGGGCGCCGCAACGACGCGCGCTTCGGCCACCGGATGCGCGGCACCGGCGAGCGCTGGCAGGCCATCGAGGCCCTGTTCCAGACCGTCTCGCGACGGCTCGGCTACGAGCAGCGCCCGACCCCCGACGCGCCGTCCCCGTTCCGACGCCCCGACAGCTCGCCGCAGCTCAGCCTCTTCTGAGGGTCGGGGCCGTCGATCGGCCGCGCGAAACAACGCCGGTTTCGATTGACAACCTCGCCGAGCGAGGCCTAGGTTCCGCGCCACTCATAGCCCGGCTGCGCGCCGGCTTGTCAGGAGGTGCTGATGTTCGAGGTCGTGCTCGGAGAAGACGTCAAGACGTTCTCCACCCGCCAGGAGGCCATTCAGGCCGCTCGGCTTCTCTCCGCGGAGCACCGCGGGCTGGTCGCCATCACCGACCCCGACGGTCGCGAGCGGATGACCTATCAGGGCGGTGAGCTCATCAGCTACGACTACGAGATTCGCCGCGAGTAGTCGAGCGCGCCCCGACGGGCGCGCGCCCCGGACCGCCCCCTCCCAGGTCCCGGCTGGCCCGCTGGCCACTGGACCGGAGCCGGGGCGGCCTTGCACGACCCCTTCGATCGAGGGGTCGTGGCGTTTCGAAGGCCGGGCTCAGACGGTGGGCAGGGGCCGGTAGATGACCTCGACGATCTCGAGCTCGCGCCGGCCGCCCGCCACCTGCGCGACGACCTGGTCGCCCTCCTTGCGGCGCATCAGCGCCTTGCCGATGGGCGAGCGCCACGAGATGAGCCCGCGCTCGGCGTCGATCTCGTCCTCGCCGACCAGGGTGTAGGTGCGCTCGCTGCCGTCGGGGTAGCCCAGGACCACCGTCGCGCCGAAGTAGACCGTGTCGCCCCGGTCGATGGCGGGGTCGATGACCTCGGCGGCCTCGAGGCGCTTGTCGAGCCAGCGCAGCCGGCGGTCGATCTCGCGCAGCTTCTTCTTGCCGTAGATGTACTCGGCGTTCTCGGAGCGATCGCCGAGCGAGGCCGCGTAGGCGACCTCGTCGACGATCTTCGGGCGCACCTCGGAGCGCAGGCGCGTGGACTCGTCGCGGAGACGCTTGAAGCCGGTCGGGGTGATGTAGTTCTTGAATTCCGCCATGGATCGCTTGCTGCTGGGGGAACGTGGCGCGGGAGGGGCCGTCGGTGACCCTCGTGGAACGCGACGGGGCGCGTCGAAGTTTCCGGCGTGGTAGGTTGCGCGGGCATTCATACACCGGCGCGCGCTCCGTGGCAGCCCCAGGCTGCAGGCGGGCGTGCCGAGCGAGGAGGCGGGCAGGCGATGTGTGGGCGATTCGGTCTGACGGTGGGCGCCCAGCAGCTGGCGGAGCTGCTGGGGCTGGACGAGATCCCCGACGCGACGCCGCGCTTCAACATCGCGCCGACCCAGGACGTCCTGACCGTGCGGCTCGAGGACGGGCGACGGCGGGCCGCGACGATGCGCTGGGGGCTGGTGCCGTCGTGGGCCAAGGACGTGAAGATCGGCGCGAAGATGATCAACGCGCGCAGCGAGACGGCGCCCGACAAGCCGGCCTTCCGGGCGGCCTTCAAGCGGCGGCGCTGCCTCGTGCCCGCCGACGGGTTCTACGAGTGGCAGCGCGTCGGAAAGAGCAAGCGGGCCTTTCACTTCCACCTGCGCTCGGGTCAGCCCTTCGCCATGGCTGGCCTCTGGGAGGTGTGGCGGGACCCGGCGCAGCCCGAGGCGACGCCGCTGGTGAGCTGCACGGTGCTGACGACCGACTGCAACGAGCTGGTGCGCCCCGTGCACGACCGCATGCCCGTCATCCTGCCGCGCGAGGCGTGGGCGCCGTGGCTGGACCCTGGGGTGCAGGACGCCGACGCGTTGACGCGGCTGCTGGCGCCCTATCCCAGCGCCGCGATGGAGGCGACGCCGGTCGGATCGTACGTGAACGACGCGCGCCACGAGGGCCCGGCCTGCCGCCAGGCCGAGGGGTTGCTCCTCTGAGCGCGCGACGTCGCGCCGTGGGTGTGGCGCTCGCCGCGGTCGTCGCCGCGGGCTGCGCGCCCGTCCCGCTGCTGCAGAACGCGAGGGTCGTGCCCAAGGGCGTGACGCGCGTCGGGTTGGCGGGCGCGGCCTTCTTGCCGACGGCCTCCGAGACCTTCTACGAGCCCGATGGCCCGGGGTCGGGCAACCAGGAGGACCTGCGGTGGGTGCCGCTGCCCCATCTGGTGGGTTGGACCCGCCTGGGGCTCGGCGGGGGCGAGCTGCAGGCCGCCTTCCAGGTCCCGTCGTTCACCATGACGCTGGCGGGCAAGCTGGGCATCGTCGGCCTCGAGCGGGGCTCGCCGTTCGCGATGGCGTTGGGGGTCGACGGCGGCTTCAGCCCGGTCGCGGGCAGCGCCGGCCTGGGCGGGACGCTGATGACCAGCGTCGGTCTGGGCGGCACGACCAGCCTGGACCTGTCGGTGCGCGCCGGCACGTTCACTTCCTGGTGGCAAGACCTGGCGCTGACGGCGACCGCCGGGGTGTCCTTCGGGCAAGGCGCGACCTGGCACCTGGTGGCCGGCGCCATCGTGCCGGTGCGCGACGCCACGCCCGGGCTGTACCTGGCGATCGGACAGTCCTTCGGGGTCAAGGACGACCGCTATTGACGGGGCCGGGGCATTCGTGGTGACCCTTTGGGTCCAACGGGCGACGGACGCGCGCCGACGGAGGCAGCCGTGAAGAAGATCGAGGCCATCATCAAGCCGTTCAAGCTCGACGAGGTGAAGGAGGCGCTGGCCGAGGTCGGCATCGAGGGCATGACGGTCAGCGACGTCAAGGGCTTCGGGCGGACCGGCGGCAAGAAAGAGGTCTATCGGGGCGCCGAGTACATCGTGGACTTCGTGCCCAAGACCAAGCTCGAGATCGTCGTGCAGGACGAGCAGGTCCGCATGGTGGTCGACGCCATCGAGCGGGCGGCGCGGACGGGCAAGATCGGTGACGGGAAGATCTTCGTCATCCCCATCGAGCAGGCCGTGCGCATCCGCACCGGCGAGACGGGGCCCGACGCGGTCTGAGCCCCCGCGGGCGCGGCGACGGAGGTCGGGCGCGACGTCGGTTTTCCGCCTGCTCCCTTGCGGGTCCGTGGGGCTTGCCGGAAAAAGGGGCCCCCCGAAACAGACCCGAAACATTCGGGCGTTACCTTGCGCGCCGACACGCGGTGACGATCGGACGCATGCCCAGGGCGGGCGTGGCCGGTCCCCCCACGCCGCGCCAAGTTCGACGTGAAGGAGCAAAGCCCCCATGGCGATGACCGGTAAGGATGCCATTGCGTTCGCCAAGAAGCACGGCGCGGTGATGGCCGACTTCAAGTTCACGGACTTCCTCGGCACCTGGCAGCACATCTCGGTGCACATCGACCACCTCACCGAGGACGCCTTCGAGACGGGCTTCGGCTTCGACGGCTCGTCGATTCGCGGGTGGCAGCCCATCAACGCCAGCGACATGGCCATCATCCCGGATCCCTCGACCGTGGTGATGGACCCGTTCACCAAGCACCCGACCGTGTCGTTCATCTGCGACGTGGCCGACCCGGTGACGCTCGAGCCCTACTCGCGCGACCCGCGCTACGTCGCCAAGAAGGCGGTCGACTACCTGCGGTCGACCGGCATCGGCGACACCTGCTTCATCGGCCCCGAGGCCGAGTTCTTCCTGTTCGATTCGGTGCGCTACGACCAGCGGACCAACGGGGCCTTCTACGAGCTCGACTCGCGCGAGGGCTACTGGAACACCGGCAAGGACGACGAGGGCGGCAACAAGGCCTACCGCGCGCGCCCCAAGGAGGGCTACTTCCCGGTGACGCCCTGGGACAGCTACCAGGATCTGCGCACCGAGATGGTCATCGACCTCCTCAAGGCCGGCATCGAGGTCGAGGCCTCGCACCACGAGGTCGCCTCGAGCCAGTGCGAGATCGACATCCGCTTCGGCGAGCTGGTCAAGACGGGCGACCAGCTGATGTGGTTCAAGCACGTCGTGCGCAACGTCGCGGCGCGCAACGGCAAGGTGGCGACCTTCATGCCCAAGCCCCTCTACGGGGACAACGGCTCGGGCATGCACACCCACATCTCCATTTGGAAAGAGGGCAAGAACCTGATGGCCGGCAACGAGTACGCCGGCCTGAGCCAGGAGGCCCTGTGGTTCATCGGCGGCATCATCCGCCATGCCCGCGCGATGGCGGCCATCTCGAACCCGACCACCAACAGCTACCGCCGTCTGGTGCCGGGCTACGAGGCCCCCGTGAACCTCGCCTACTCGAGCCGCAACCGCTCGGCGTCCATCCGCATCCCGATCGGCACGACCAGCCCGAAGTCGCGCCGCATCGAGTACCGCTGCCCCGACCCCAGCTGCAACCCGTACCTGAACTTCGCGGCGCTGCTGATGGCGGGCCTGGACGGCATCGAGAACAAGATCGATCCCGGCAAGCCGATGGACAAGGACATCTACGGCCTGTCGCCGGTCGAGCTGGCCGAGATCCCGAAGATGCCGGGCAGCCTCGAGGAGGCCGTCGACGCGCTCGAGCAGGACCACGAGTTCCTGCTCAAGGGCGGCGTCTTCACCGAGGACCTCATCCGGGGCTGGATCGACCGCAAGCGCAACGTGGATCTGGACGCCTGGCGCCTGCGCCCGACCCCGCAGGAGTTCTACCTGTACTTCGACTGCTAGCAGTCGGTCCGTCGTGACGACGAAGACCCGGGTGGCCCACGCCGCCCGGGTCTTCGTGTTTTGAAGTACGCTGCCGGGCGATGTCGACCCACCCCTACGACAGCCTGCCCCCGACCCAGGCCCGCCGTCTCCGGCGCCTGCATCGCCTGCTGGGTGTCGCCGTGCTGCTCGCCCTGGCCGTCGGCCTGGTCTGGGTGCGATTCGGACGCGCCACCGACGCCAAGGGGGCCGCGCTGCGTCAGGGCGCCGTCGCCCTCGAGCGAGCGCTGACCGCCGAAGCCGACTGGGCGCCGGCCGAGGCGCTGTTCGCGCGGGCCGCCCGTGCCAGCGTCTTCGACCCGTACCCCGTCTTCGCCCTCGAGCTGACGCAGCAGCTGCGCCAGGGGCGCCTGGACCTCCGCGACCCGGCCCTCGAGCCCGTCGCGCGGGCCATGGCCGCCGGCGACCTCGCCGGGGCCCGGCGGGCGCTGCAAGCGGTCCCCGAGAGCGCCCCAGGACGCGCCTGGTTCCATAGGCTGCTGGACGACATGGCCGCCGCCCGAGCGCCCGCCGCGGATCGCTGAAAAAAGCGCGCAACAAAACCGGCCGATCTCCCGACTTGTATTAGGGGGCCGCCCGCCGCGCCCCCTGATGCCCCGTCCCCGGTGCGGAGGGAGGTCGCCATGGCCGGCTCGCACAACTCGGTCCTCCACGCGTTCGCCGCGCTCACCGGCGCCATCCTGGTGGGCGCGTGGGGCCCCGTCCCCTGGCTCCCGGTCGCCGTGGCCGCTGCGGCCGTCGCCTGCGTGCCGCGCCGCTGGCCGACCGCGCGGCGCCTCGGCCGCTGCGTCGGCGCCGGTCTGGCTGCGGCCGCCGCCGCTTCGGCCCTGGCGCCCCCCGGGACCCTCTGGGGGGCCGGGCCGCGGCAGGCCGACCTCGACGGGCGGGTCGATCGCCTGTTCTGCCTTGCCGACCGATGCAGCGCCGTGCTCACCGACGCCCACGCGGACGGGCAGCCGCTCGGCGAAGACGTCCGCATGACCCTGGCCCCGTGGGAGGCCGAGCCCCTCCGCGTCGGACAGCGCTATCGCGTCCGAGCGCGGCTGGACGCCGAGCCGACCGGCGCCAACCCCGGGTTCGAGCCGGCCGGACAGCCGCGACGCTTGCGCTGGAACGGCCGCCCTCTCGACGCCGACCCGCTCGAGGCCATGGACGACACGCCCACCCCTGGCGTCGGCACCTGGCGCGCCTCGCTGCGCGACCGCATGACGCTCCCGGACGCCGCCGTGACCGGGCTGTACCGCGCCATCCTGCTCGGGGACAAGGACGGCCTCGACCCGCGGCTGCGCGACTGGTTCGGCGACACCGGCACGGCCCACCTGCTCGCGATCTCGGGCCTCCACCTGGCCATCGTGGGATTCGGCCTGTACCGCCTGCTGCTCTTCGGCCTGCTCTGCTGGCCCCGCCTGGCGCAGGCCGGCCGCCCCCCCGCCTGGGCCGCCGCCGCAGCCCTCGTCCTGACCTGGGCCTACGTCGTCCTCGTGGCCCGCAGCGACGCCACCTTCCGAGCCGCCCTGGTCATGACGCTGGTGCTCTTGGGCGCCGTCCTGGCCCGCCGCGCCACGGGCCCCCGGTCGCTGGCCCTGGCCGCCATCGGACTGACCATCGTCTACCCCCGCGCGCCGCTCGAGGCCTCCTTCCAGCTCTCGTTTGCGGCCGCCGGGGCCCTGGTCGCCAGCCAGCCCTCCTTGCGCAACCTGGACGCCTGGCTCGCCGACCCCGGCCGGCTCGAGCCCCGCGGCCTGAGGGTGGCCCGCTGGTTGCTGCCCGGCCTGGCCGCCAGCGTCGTCACCTTCGCCGCGACGGCCCCCCTGACCCTGGCCTGGTTCGGACAGCTGGCGCCCATCGGCCTGCTGGTCAACCTGGTGGCGGTGCCGCTCACGGCCCTGGCGGTCGTGCCGGTCGGCGCGGGCTGGCTGGTCCTGGCCTGCGTCTGGCCGGCCCTGGCTGGGCTGCTCGCGCCGCTCCCCGAGGTGGCGGGCGACCTGCTGCTGGGGCTGGTGCGCGGCTGGGCCGAGGTCGCGGACGCGGCCACCCAGCCGGCCTGGCCCCACTTGGCGGGTGCGCTGGGCGCGGCGGCGGTCGTGCTGGCGCTGGTGGGCCGCCGGGGCTGGCCCTGGGCGGGCGGGACGGCCGCGGCCTGCGCCGTCCTCGTCCTGGCCCACGGCCCCGCGACCGACGCGCTGCACGTGACTTTCCTCGACGTGGGCCACGGTGACGCGATCGTCGCCCGGATACCCGGCGACCGGATCCTGCTGGTCGACACCGGCGGCTCGTTTCGGCCCGACGCCAACCGCGCCATCGCTCGCACCACCCTGGTCCCGGCGCTGACGCGGCTGGGCGTGGACCGCGTGGACCTGCTGGTCATCAGCCACGCCCACCTCGATCACGTCGGCGCGGCGTGGCAGCTGCCGGGGCGCCTGCCGGTCCGAGAGGTGTGGCTGCCTTGGTGCGGCACCCAGGCCCCTCCCGTCCGACGTCTGGCCGCCGCGACCCTGCGCCGCGGTGGCCGGGTCCGGATGGTGCACGGCGGTCCGCGTCTACACTGGGGCGAGGTCCAGCTCGACCTGCTCTGGCCCGAGGTCGACGCCCTGCGGGCCGACGGCGCCTGCCGGACCAGCCTCAACGGCGGCTCGGTCACGCTGCGGCTGACCTACGCCGGTCGGCGTCTGCTACTGACGGGTGACCTCGAGGCCGAGTCCGAGGCCGCGCTGGTCGCGGCCGACCCCGCGGCGCTGCGGGCGGACGTGTTGAAGGTCGGGCACCACGGCAGCCGCACGTCCAGCACGTCGGCGTTCCTGGACGCCGTTCAGCCGTCGTTGGCCGTCGTCCCGGGGCGGCTCGCGCCCGGCCGCATGCCCCCTCACCAGAGCGTCCTGGCGCGCTTTCAGCGGCGGGCCATCCCGACCTGGGTGACGGGTCGGGACGGCGCTCTGTCGCTGACCATCGGCGCCGACGGGCGCGTCCGCTGGTGGGGCCACCGCGACGGCTCCCCTCGGACGCTGCCCGCAGATCGGGTCCTCAGACCTCCATGATCTCGGCTTCCTTGCGGTTGGCCTCTTCGTCGATGCGGGCGATGGCCTTGTCGGTCAGGTCCTGGATGTCCTTCAGGAACCGGTGCTGCTCGTCCTCGCTCGCCGCTTCGTCGGCCTTGACCATGTTGTTGGCGTCACGGCGCACGTTGCGGACGGCGACGCGGGCCTCCTCGGTCTGCTTCTTGAGCTGCTTGACCAGCTCCTTGCGGCGCTCGCCGGTCAGCGGCGGGATCGGCAGGCGGATCATCTCGCCGTCGTTGGACGGGGTGATGCCCAGGTTGCTGCCGACGATGGCCTTCTCGATGTCGGTCAGCAGGCCCTTGTCCCACGGCTTGACCGTGATGAGGCGCGGGTCGGCAACGTTCAGCGCGGCCACCTGGTTCAGGGGCGTCAGGGTGCCGTAGTACTCGACGCGGATGCCGTCGAGCATCGAGAGGCTGGCGCGCCCCGTCCGGACCCTCGACAGGTCCTTCTTGAAGCTCTCGATGGCTTTGTCCATGGAAGCCTTGGTGTCGCTGATGATCTCGTCCAGCATGCGCGCACTCCGGGTCGTCGTCGTTGAGGCCGTGAGCATACCGCTGCGCCTCGGTTTGACAAGCAGCGCCGCCGCCGGTGCCCACGGACGGGCGACGGCGGACGGACGAACGGCCGGACGCGGGCCGGGCGGCGGGCTGGACGGACGGTGGCGGACAGCCGTCGGCGCGGGCGAGACGACGGCGGGCGAGACGACGGCGGGCGACGACCCGCGCCGCCGCCCTTTCTCGACGAGGTCGCGAGCGGGCCGCGTGCGCGGCGGGGCAGGCCCGCGACGCGGCTCAGGCCGAGACCAGGGTCCCGATGGGTTCGCCGCAGATGGCGCGCATGATGTTGGCCGGATCGGTCATGTCGAACACCAGGATGGGCAGGCGATTCTCCTGGCACAGGCTGATGGCGGTGGCGTCCATGACCTGCAGCCCGCGGCTGAGGACGTCCAGATAGGTGAGCCGGTCGAAGCGCACCGCGTCGGCATGCTTCTTGGGGTCCTTGTCGTAGATGCCGTCGACCTTGGTGGCCTTGAGCACGACGTCCGAGCCCATCTCGGCGGCGCGCAGGGCCGCCGTCGTGTCGGTCGTGAAGAAGGGGTTGCCCGTGCCGGCCGCGAAGATGACGACGCGCCCCTTGTCGAGGTGTCGCTCGGCCCGGCGCCGGATGTAGGTCTCGGCGACGGCCTTCATCTCGATGGCGCTCATGACGCGCGTGTCGACGCCGACCTTCTCGAGCGCGTCCTGGACCGCCATGGCGTTCATCACGGTCGCCAGCATGCCCATGTAGTCGGCGGTCGCGCGGTCCATCCCCTGGGCCGAGCCCTTGAGGCCCCGGAAGATGTTGCCGCCCCCGATGACCAGGGCCAGCTGAATGCCCAGCCCGCGGACCTCGCGCACGGCGGAGGCGATGCCGCTCAGCGTGTCCATGTCGATGCCGAACTGCGCTCCGCCCATCAGGGCCTCGCCAGAGAGCTTCAGCAGGACGCGCTGGTACTTGGGCTTTCGCGACATCGACATGAGTGCACCTCGGGGAGCCGGGCAGGGGGAACGGAGAAGAGGGAGCGGATACGAAAAAGGCACCGTACCCGGGGGCACGGTGCCTTGTCGGCTCGGGTCACCGGGCGGGGCCGGCGGCGAGCAGCATCAAGCACCGACCTGCTTGGCGACCTCGGCCGCGAAGTCGTCCTGGCGCTTCTCGATGCCCTCGCCGACCTCGAAGCGCACGAAGCGGCGGATCGAGATCTTCTCGCCGATCTTGGCGGTCAGCTCGCTCTGCAGGTCGCCGACCGTCTTGTCGGTGTCCTTGACGAAGGGCTGCTCGAGCAGGGCGACGTCCTTCTGCCACTTCTTCAGGCGGCCCTCGACCATCTTCTCGGCGATGTGCTCGGGCTTGCCCTCCTCCATCGCCTGGCCCTTGAAGATCTCGCGCTGCTTGGCGACCTCGGCCGCGGGCAGCTCGTCGCCGCTGACGACCTGGGGGCTCGCGGCGGCGATGTGCATGCAGATGTCCTTGACGAACTGCTGGAAGTCCTCGTTGCGCGAGACGAAGTCCGTCTCGCAGTTGACCTCGAGCAGCACGCCGATGCGCCCACCGGCGTGGATGTAGCTGCCGACCAGGCCCTCGGCGGCGATGCGGCCGGCCTTCTTGCCGACGGCGGCCAGCTGCTTCTTCTGCAGGTACTCGATGGCGGCGTCCATGTCGCCGCCCGTCTCCTGCAGGGCCTTCTTGCAGTCCATCATCCCGGCCCCGGTGCGCTCCCGGAGCTCCTTGACCGTACTCGCGCTAATCGTCATGACTGGTCTCCTTTGGAAGAGGGCTCGGGCTACTCCGCGGCGCCTTCGTCAGCGGCCTCGGCGGCCTCACCGCCCTCGGCCTCGGCGGCCTCGGGGGCCTCGACGGTCTCGGTGGCCTTGTCGGCGCGCCGCACGACCTCGACGTCCTGCTCGGCGCGGGCGCCACGGCCGCCGCCGGCCATCTCGCGGACGAAGGTGTCCTTGTGCGCCGCGGCGCCCGAGATGTAGGCGTCGGCGATGGCCGCCGTGAAGAGCTTGATGGCGCGGATCGCGTCGTCGTTCGACGGGATCGGGTAGCTCACGACGTCCGGGTCGCTGTTGGTGTCGACCAGGGCGACGATCGGGATGCCCAGGCGGCGGGCCTCCTCGACGGCCAGGTGCTCCTTGACCGTGTCGACGATGAAGATGGCGCCCGGCAGGCGGGGCATCTCACGCAGGCCACCCAGGTTGCGCAGCAGCTTGTCGCGCTCGCGCTCGAGGCGGGTGACCTCCTTCTTGGTCAGCTTCTCGACGTTGCCGACGTCCAGCGACTTCTCGATCTCGCCGATGCGCTCGATCGAGGTCTTGATGGTGCGGAAGTTGGTCAGCATGCCGCCGAGCCAGCGGTGGTTGACGTACGGCTGCTTGCAGCGCGACGCCTCCTCGGCGATGACCTCTTGCGCCTGGCGCTTGGTGCCGACGAACAGCAGCTGGTCGCCGTGCTGGCCCAGCTTGCCCACGAAGTCGATCGCGCTGCGGAACAGGCGCGCCGTCTTCTGCAGGTTGATGATGTAGACGCCGTTCTTCGAGCCCCAGATGTACGGCTTCATCTTGGGGTTCCAGCGGCGGTTCTGGTGCCCGAAGTGGGCGCCGGCCTCGAGCATGTCACGCATCGTGACTTCAGCCATCGTCGTTCCTCTTCGCCTTCGTTCGCCACCACCCCCCGAACGGACCGTCAGGCCCGCACGAAAGCTGGGGAGTGTGCGTGTTGATGGGTGCGTCGGGACTGCCCCGACGGCCCAAACGGGCGCGCCGTATAGCACGCGCCCCCCGCTCGGGCAAGGATGGTTCGGCTCGCGGGCAGGGCTATCGAGTTCTAGTTACGGGCGTGTTGGACTGCCCGAGCTTGCTCGGGCTCGAGGGCCCGCGCAGCTACCTGCGCGCGGAGGGATGGGACTGTAGCCTCGCGGGCGCAGCGAGCTGCGCCATGCCGGAGCACGAGCGAGCTGGTGCAGTCCGGTGGCCCGAACTAGAACTCGATCACCCTGGGCTCGCCGGGTGGGCGCCGAGCTGCGCCGCGGAGCGACGGGCGATCCGCGCGAGCCTCGGGGTGGGCACCGGGAGGTGGTCGCCAACCCCTGCGCCGCCCGGACCAGCCCCTACCAGCGCTCGAGCACGTCCAGCGCCGCTCGCTTCGCCGCCACCGAGCGGAGCGCCGTCGACGCCTGGTCCAGCACGCCGCCGTCGGCCTCGATGGGGTCGCGGCGGTAGATGACGGCCAGGACGCCGGGGATCTCGCCTTCGAGCCGCAGCGCCCGCACCGACTCGAGGGCCCGCAGGGTCGGCGTCGCGCGGCCGCTGAGCAGATCCGCGCGCACCCCGGCCTTGAGCTCGGCCCCGTGGTCCGCGGCCGAGTCGAGCGGGATCTCGCCCAGCTCGGGATCGAGCAGATCCTCGACCTTCACGCGGGGCCGCTCGCCGCGCGGCACGACGATCTCGGTCGCGAGCCGCTCGCGAGCCTCGGCCAGCGCGCGCTGGACGTCGGCCTCGTCCAGGTCGTTGTCGTCCCGGAAGCGCTCGTAGGTCGCGCGGGCCATCGACGTCGCGTCGGCGCGCTGGCCCGAGCGCCACAGCCCGACGCTGTCCTGGTAGGTGGCGAGGCTGGCGCCGCAGCCGGGGGCGACGACCGCCGTCGCGGCGAGCACGAGTGAGAGGACGAGACGCGGCAGGGACATGGCGACCTTCAGGGGGCGGCCCAGTCGCGGGCGAGCGCGGCCGGGCCCTCGGGGTGGGGCACGCAACCGGCCGGATGGTAGCCCATGCGAGCCAGCGGGCGATGGACCGAGCCCGATCGCCGGTGCAGCCAGGCGTCGAGGCGCATCGGGCCGCCGATCGCCTCGGGCCCCGCAGGCGCCTCGACGGGCGTCGGCTCGAGGGTCAGCCAGAGCCGCTCGCGGCCGCCCGACAGCCAGGCGCGCAGCTCGGCCTCGTGACGCGCCAGCTGGTCCTTGGGCATGTAGTCGCGGACGACGGACTGGAAGGCGAGGACCGGCAGGCCGTGGGCGGCCTCGAGGTCCTCGAGCAGGGGCGTGACCGGGGCCTCACCCAGCGTGTGGACGCGGACCTCCGGGCGGGTGCGCGGGTCGGCCGAGGCACGTCGCCACGCCTCGAGCGCGGCCTCGAGCCGACCGAGCCGCTCGCGGTCGCCCGGCCAGACGCAGGCGCGCAGCCAGCGCACCGAGTCCGGGTCCTCGAGATCGATCGGCCGCCGATCCAGCCCCAGGCGCGCGATGGGCGACGGCAAGTCCAGCCCGCCGACGATGTGCCGGCCGACGCGCCACGACACGGGCGTCAGGTCGGCCACGAGGTTCAGCCCGGCCGAGCACGCCAGGTCCACCAACACGAAGCCGCGGTGCGGCAGGCGCAGCCAGGTGACCCCCAGCGCCCAGCCGAGCGCGCGGCCCGGCTCGTTGGTCTGCACCCGGCGCTCCGCCAGCAGCGCCGGCAACCCCGGGTCCTCGAGCGCCTCGCGCAGCCGCCCGGTGAGGCCCTCGGCCTCGGCGTCGGCCAGCACCTCGGGCGCCACGGGGTGCGTCGGGTCGCCCAGCGCCGTGAAGCGCAGGCACGCGAGCAGCAGCAGGGGCCGCTCGTACCACGCGTCGAAGCTTCGCCCGGCCCACGCCCGGGCCAGCGGCGCCAGCGCGTCGGCCTGCTCGCGCGACAGGCGCCCGAGCGCCTCGACCAGGCGGAAGTAGGCGCCCGGCCCCTGTCCGCCGGCGTATTGCAGCCCGATGCGCTTCAGATCGTCGTCGAACCCGTCGAGTCCCGTGTGCATGGGGCCGTTGCTACCGCGTCGCGGCCCCGCGGTCGAGATCGGGCTTTGCGTCCGGCCTCCCGGGCATTAGCTTGCCCGCCCATGACGACCCGCCTCACTCGCCGCGCCAAGGCGGCCCGCATCGTCGAGATCCTCGAGGATCTCTACCCCGCGACGCCCGTCCCGCTCGACCACGACGACCCCTACACGCTGCTCGTCGCCGTGATGCTCAGCGCCCAGACCACCGACAAGAAGGTCAACCAGGTCACGCCGGCGCTCTTCGCGCGCGCCCGCACGCCGGCCGCGATGGCCGCGCTGCCGGTCGACGAGATCCGCGACCTCATCCGCGAGGTCGGCCTGGCGCCGACCAAGGCCAAGAACCTGCAGGCGCTGAGCCAGCAGCTCTGCGAGCGCCACGACGGACGGGTCCCGGCCGACTTCGAGGCCCTCGAGGCGCTGCCGGGCGTGGGCCACAAGACGGCGTCGGTGGTGATGGCGCAGGCCTTCGGCGTGCCCGCCTTCCCGGTCGACACCCACATCCACCGCCTCGCGGCCCGCTGGGGGCTGTCGACCGGCAAGTCCGTCGAGGCGACCGAGGCCGACCTCAAGAAGACCTTCGCCCGCGCCCTGTGGAACAAGCTCCACCTGCAGATCATCTTCTTCGGGCGCGAGCACTGCCCGGCGCGCGGCCACGACCCGGACCGGTGCCCCATCTGCTCGTGGGCCGGTGACCGCAAGCGGCTCGCGGCCGAGGCCAAGGCCAAGGCCAAGGCCAAGGCCTGACCTCAACCGGACAGGTCCAAGGCGGGATCGAGCACCGCGCGGGCCCTGAGGGGGCGGCCGCTCTGCTGGGTCAGCAGCGCCTCGAGCACGGTCGCCACGCGGCGCCGGTCGGCCGCCTCGAGCGCGCGCCAGCGGCCGGCCTCCCACTCGGTCAGCGCCTCGCGCGCCCCGTCGGTCAGACCGGGCAGGTCCGCGACCTCGGGCATCAGGCCGGCCAGCGTCAGCGCCCGCAGCTCGAACAGAAGCAGCAGCTCTTCGGTCGGCCGTCGCTTGGGGTCGTCGAGGACGCGCCAGGCTCTGAGCAGTAGCGGGTACAGGCCCGGCTCGCCGTCGTGCTCGGCTAGGACGTGGGTCACCACCTCGGCCATGGCCGAGGCCAGCGCGACCCGCAGCAGGTCGGCCTTCACGATGGCGAAGCCCTCGAGCGCCGTCGCCCCCTCGAGTGTCGCGAGGCCGTCGCCGCGCTCGCGCACGACGACCTCGGCGCGGGTCACCGGGTCGAGGTGCCCAGCCCGCTTGGCCGACCGACGCGCGCGGCGGGCGACGACGGGCAGGCGCAGGCCGCTGTCCATCAGCAGGCCGACGATGAGGTCGTCCCGCGAGTCGGCGCTGGTCAGGACCAGGGCCTCGGCCACCGCGCCGGGACGCGCCGGGGCCCTACTGGGCAATGATCCAGCTCACGAGCGTCGACGCGATCGTGAAGTAGGTCAGGATGCCCAGGATGTCGACGCTGGTCGTCACGAAGGGGCCGGTCGCGACGGCCGGGTCGATGCCCAGGCGGCTCAGGACCAGCGGGATGGTGGTGCCGATGCAGCTGGCGACCGTCATGCCGACGCCCATGGCCAGCCCCACGGCCAGCCCATAGGCGGGCGTCTCGCCGAAGATGGCCGCGACGCCGCCGACCACCAGCCCGTACATGGCCCCCATCAGCAGCCCGATGGAGACCTCCTTGCGCACGACGTCCCAGTTGCGCTCGGCGCCGATGTGGCCCATCGCGATGGCGCGCACCGTCACGGTCGCCGACTGGGTGCCGACGTTGCCGCTCATGCCCAGGATGATGGGCAGGAAGAAGGCCAGGTAGTGGTGGGCGGCGAGGGTCTCGTCGAAGCCGCCCATCACGGCCGCGCCGACCAGCCCGCCGCCGGCGCTCGCCAGCAGCCACGGGAAGCGGATGCGCACGTTCTTGGGGACGCTCTGGACCTCCGTGAGGTCCGTGCCGGCGCCCGCCATCTTCAGCATGTCCTCGGTCGCCTCTTCGCGGAGGACGTCGATGACGTCGTCGACGGTGACGATGCCGACCAGGCGGTTCGAGTCGTCGACCACGGGCACGGCCAGAAAGCCGTAGCGCGCCACCAGCCGCGCGACCTCCTCCTGGTCGGTGTCGGTCGTGACGCTGATGACGTCGGGCTCCATGATCTCGCGCACGCGCATGTGCGGCGGCGCGGCCACGAGCTTGCGCAGCGAGATGACCCCGACCAGGTGGCCGTGCTCGTTGGCGACGTAGATGTAGTAGACCATCTCGACGTCGCCGCTCTCGCGCAGCTTCTGGATGGCCTCCTCGGCCGTGTCCTCGGCGTGCAGGGCCAGAAAGTCGGGGAGCATGATGCCGCCGGCGGTGTCGTCGCCGTACTGCATCAGGGACTCGACCTGCTCGGACCCCTCGAGGATCTCGAGGATCCGCTGCGCGTGCTCGGGCTCGAGGTCGGCCAGGATGTCGGCCATGTCGTCCGGCGCCATCTCGCGCAGGATGGCGGCGGCCTGCTGGGGCGGCATCGGGTCCAGCACGCGCTTGCCGAAGGGCGCCTGCATCTGGACGATGACGTTGGCCTTGCGCTCGTTGCCCGACACGAGGCGGAAGACCGCGATCTGGTCCTCCTCGGCCATCGTCGACAGGACGGCCGCCAGCTCCTCCTCGCGGGTCTTCGCCACCAGACGCGCCAGCGGCTCCCAGCCCTGCCGGCGAAGCAGCCGACGGACGCTGTCCTGGAGCAGCCGGAGCTTGGGCGTCTGCACGCGCGGCTACCGCGAGGCGTCGGTGAAGGTCGACACGCCGTCGACCGGCTCTCCGATGGTCGGCACCCCCGGCTGGGCCGTCTCGGGCTCGCCGCCCTTGCGCTGGCCCACCATGAACCACGCCGCGAGCACCATCCCCAGGGCCACCACCAGCAGCGCGGCCTGGCCGGGGCGGAAGGCGGGTCCCGGGCGCGTCGCCTCGTCCAGGCTGAGCCACGCCGGCACGGCCTCGGGCTCCTGGCGTTCGCGCAGCACGCGCGTCGTCGTCGCGGGCTCTACCGCCGCGGGCGTGTCGCGCAGATCACGCACCAGCTCGTTGCCGTCCAGCCCCACCGCCGCCGCGTAGGCCCGGATGAAGCCGCGCACGAAGACCAGCGGCGGCAGCCGGTGCAGCTCCCAGGCCTCGAGGGCGGCGACGCTGGCGCGCGGGATCTTGGTGACCTGGGCGATGTCCTCGATCGACATGCCGCGCATGACGCGCGCCTCGCGCAGCCGTGCTCCGACCGTCTCCATCGCTCCCTCCCTGAGGCCGACGCCGCCCACGCGGCTTCCGCCGGCGGGTGTCCGTTCGGGCCGCGGGCCTTGGTGACCCTCATGAAACCGAGACCCGCCTATTACGCCCCGCGGCCGGCGGGTGTCAACGCTTGCCTGCCCGCCGCGCGCCGCTCAGTCGAGCATGCGCAGGCCCTGCACGGGCTGCTTGGCGGCCGCGCGGCCAGCGCTGTACTGCGTGGCGACCAGCGTGCAGACCAGCGTCCCGACGGCGATGACGACCAGCACCACGGCCTCGAGCTGCACGGGCAGGCGGTCGATGAGGTAGATGGCCGCGTCGAGCTGGTAGTCCACGGCGCCGATGACGGCGCAGGCCCCGACCCCGAGCAGCAGGCCGGCGACGATGCCGATGCCGGAGACGAGCAGGCCCTGCATGGTGAAGACGAGCCGCACGACCAGGCCGGTCGCGCCCATCGCCTTCAAGATGGCGATGTCGGGGGTCTTGTCGTGGATGACCATGATCTGCGAGCCCACCACCACGAAGCAGCCGACCACGACGATGATGAAGAAGAAGATCGACAGGATGATCTCCTGCATCATCAAGGCGCTGAACAGGTTCTTGTTCATCTCCTTCCAGTCGATGAGGCGGTAGGTCGGCCGGTGGCCGAAGTCCACCTCGTGGAACTTGAGCAGGCCCAGCATGTCGACCGCGTTGTTCAGGCCGCCGACGAAGCCGGCGGGGCGCTCGAGGTGGATGCCCGTGACCTGCCCGTCGGCCACGCGCTCGACCTTGCGGCGCAGCTCGCTGGCGCTGGCGACCAGGGTCTCGAGCGAGTAGGGATCGATGGCGGCGGCCACCCGGCGCTTGGTCTGTGCGACCTGGACCAGATCGTCGGAGCGGACCTCGATCCAGCGGATGACCGGGCCGCGGTTCAGAAAGCGCTGGGCGGCGTCGATGTTCACGAGCGCGAGGCGGACGTCGTACTCGTAGAAGCCGCTCTCGAAGACGCCGACGACCTCGTGCATCACGCTGCTGGGCGCCATGCCGAAGGGGCCCATCATCTTGTTGTCCACGCCGCGCAGGGGCGTGACCAGGGTCACCTCGGTGCCCACGTCGGCCTCGAGGCGGCGGGCGAGGTCGGCGCCCAGCAGGATGCCGGGCAGGCGCGCCGGGACCGGCTGGTAGGACGTGTGCTCGCCCGGCGCGGTCGGGGTGAGGGGCGTAGGCCCGTCGGCACGGGTCAGCGTCAGCGGCGGGCCCGCGAGGCGCTGGTCGACGACGCGCACCATGGCCATGCGCTCGCGGCCGGCCGAGCGGGCTGGCTCGACCATCGGGCGGGCGACCAGGCCGCCCTCGTCGGGATCGGGCGCCAGGACCAGCGTCACCAGCGTGTCCGGGTCCAGGCTGAGGCGCTGACCGGTCGGCGTCAGGCGCCACTCGCCGGCCGGGACCTCGAACGCGGGCCCGAGCGTGCCGGGGGTCGCCGCCCCGAGCGGCACGGGCAGGGCGGAGTCGGCCTCGAGGTCGTCGGGGTCGCCGCCGTCGGGGTCGTCGCGCGGGACGTCCGCCGGGTCGAGCTGCACCGCCAGGGGGGCGCCGGACGGGCGCAGGTCCAGGACCGCGACCCGGGCGTTGCCGGCGTCGGGCGGGGTGCGGTCCTCGTGCAGCACGCGGGGCGCGGCGGAGGGGCCCGGCGGGACGAGGACCGTCAGCCAGGTCCCGGCGACGGCGTCGGCCAGCACCAGGCGATCGCCCTGGACCGTCACGTGGGGCGCCTCGGCCAGGCCCTGCATCGAGCCCTTCCGGACCAGCCGCGGGATGTCGACCACCGAGGCGACGCTGGCGAGGTCGATGCCCTTGATGATGGCCCCGGCGCGCGCCACGCCCGCGGCCATCATCATGTCGTCGTAGGTCGCCGGGGTCGCGCCCGCCACGGAGGGCGTCGCGCGGATGTCCTCGAGGAGCTCCGGCCACTCGGTGAAGTCGCTCGACCGCTTGAGGACGACCATGTGCGGGTACAGGCCGAGGATGCGCTCCTGGAAGGTGGCCTGGAAGCCCTCGGTGACGCCGAGCACGACCGTCAGGGCCATGACGCCGCAGGCGATCCCGGCGATCGAGATGAGCGTGACCAGCGAGAGGGTCGGCGAACGCCGCGACTTCACGATGCGGAGGGCGATGAAGGCGGCCAGGCCCAGTCGGCGTAGGTACGGCAAATCGGTTTGACGCCCCGTATGGCGGTCGGCTAGAACGCAACGGCTTTCAAGAACCGGGCCCTCTATCATCCGGTCCCAGCATCCGCAAGCGAACGGTATGTTCGGGTAGAGCCCCGCGGCGGGCATCGGGACGGAGGGTCCGCCGGGGGAGAGAGACGATGAGCATGCGGCGCTGGGTGACGGGCAAGGTCGGAGTGATGGGCGCGGTCGCCGTGCTGGCGGCGGGCGCCGCCTGCGGTGACGACCCGGTGAAGAACACCGAGGACACGGCGGTGACGGACGCGGGTGACGTCGGGACCGGCGATGGGCTCGGCGACGACGTGGACGAGCCGGACACCACGACCACGCCCGACGTCGAGCCGACCGAGGACGTCCCGGGCGACGAAGGCTCGGACCCCGACGTGGTGGCCGACGTCACGCCGCCCAGCGACGTCGTGGACGCGACCGACACGATGCAGTTCCCCGACCTCGCGCCGGACACGACCAGCCCCACGGTGGCGTCCATCACGCCGACGCCCGGGGCGACCGGCGTCGCGACGCCCTTCACGGTGCAGGTCACCTTCAGCGAGCCCATGCTCAATGTCGTCAAGCAGACCTTCAAGGTCCTTGACGTCAACAATCAGGTGCTCGACGGAGACGTGGCGGTGTCCGCCGACGAGAAGACCGCCACCTGGTCGCCCAAGCCGACGGCCAAGTTCCTCAAGGCCTCGCCGTACCGGGTGGTGCTCACCGGTGGGACCATCAAAGATCAGGCGGGCAACCCGTTGGTCGAGAACTACGAGGCGACCTTCTACACCGAGGGCTACCCGGACATGGAGGACTACGCCGCCCTGGCCGCGGCGCACGCCCCCGATCTCCGCAGCGCCACCGCCGGGGCCGCCGAGGCCCAGGTCCCGGTGCGCTTCGACGCCGACGGCAACTGGGACGCCAGCGACAACAAGGCCTGGCTGACCACCGTGGCGACCCAGCTCGAGCCGTCGGTTTACTACGACGTCTCCGAGACCCACACCCACTACCACATCCACTACGCCTTCTTCTTCCCCTGGGTGAACCACCCGGTGGCCAACTCGGCCCACGCCAACGGCATGAGCGGCGCCCTGGTGGTCGTCGAGAAGGCGACCGAGACCACCGAGCAGCGCCCCATCGCCCTGACCACCTACTTCAAGCAGGCCGGTAAGGAGGAGACGTTCACCTACGTCACCACCGAGAGCGGCATCGTCGGCACGCAGAGCGTCGGCAAGTACAACCTCAAGGCCGCCTACGCGCAGGACGACCTCTTCCCCGAGGGGCGCTTCCAGGCAGTGATCACGGCCGACAAGCATCACCTGTGCATCGAGCACGACCTGGGCGCGCCGACCGCCCTGCTGTGCCCCCAGCCCGAGGCCGGTCACGGCACCTTGAAGTTCGCCTACACCGACGGCACGGCGGACGTCATCGAGAAGACCGAGGCCGGCTGGCCCATGACCATGAGCGCCATCGAGGGCGAGCCCGAGGTCCTCGGCTACGCCTTGGTGTCGATGGTCGACAGCCTGTGGCCCCGCCGCCTCGACGAGGGCATCTGGAAAGACGATTCGTATTCCAACTACTCGATGCCCGGTCGCCCTGGCGACGGCACCTACATGCCCGCGCGCTTCATCAACCCGAACCCGCCGATTGGCTCGGTCGCCTCGGGCCGCCCCATCTGGAATTGGCGTCACGACCCCTCGGCCGGGGACTCCAATCCGACCCTCCAGAAGTATGGCGTGCTGGGCATGGACCCCGCCTACTACGTGTGGCTCCGCCACTCGTCGGCCGACGACGCCGACACCTCGGTCCTGACCAACTCCGAGGCCAACGCCGCCTACAAGCTGGCCTTCCTGGCCTACTGCTTCAACCCCTACGCGGGCGTCGACCACCGCCTCATCGACCCGGCCTGCGCGCCGCCGGCCGAGTAGCCGGCCCAGCCGACAGGCAAGCGACCCGACCGGAGGGCCGCGAGGACATGCGCCTCGCGGCCCTTCTTTGTGTGTGGGTGCCGCTACATGCTACGGCAGCAGCGGAAGCCAACGTCGCCGGCTCCAATGTTCAGCTGCCAACGAGTGGAGGCGCGTAGGAAGCTGGCGCCCATGAAGAAGCTGCCGCCGCGTTGGATACGGTCGACTCCGCTACCAGAGCACTCGGTGATCCATGCGGAGCCGTCGGTCGGCGCGCCATCGTAGGTCCAGTGATCGCAGTCCTCGACCCACTCCCAGACGTTGCCGGCCATCCCTAGTGCACCATACGGACTCTTTGCGGCGGGGAAGGAGGCGGCGGGAACCGTCGCAAGGGTCCCGCATTGGTCGTAGTGCGCCACGGCGCAAGAGGGGGCGTCGTTGCCCCAAGGGTAGATAGCCGAGGCGGCGCTGCAAAGCTCGCCCGGGTACTGTTCGCAGCCGCCGCGAGCCGCCTTCTCCCATTCCGCTTCGGTACAGAGCCTCGCGTCCATCCACTGGCAGTACTTCACCGCCTGCGACCAGTCGACGAAGTTCATCGGGTGGTTCTGCTTGGCTGTGTTCGGAAAGGTGGCTCGCTCCGAGTAATATGGGTCTCCGTGGCTGATGGGCCCCGTGCACCCCCCTGCGTTGACGCATTGCTTGTAGTTCGCGGCCATCACCTCGGTCTTCCAGATCGCGAACCCGGGGACGTCGACTTCATGTTGTGGCAGCTCCCCGGAGTCACAGGCGCCGTCCAACGCGAGGTTGCAGCCCATCCAGAAGGGACCCGCGGGAACGAAGACCTCGGTCGCCGACTCGCAGGTGCCACTGCCCGTGCAGGTGAAGCCGTCGGGGCAGGGGACGCCGAGCTTCCCGCAGGGTGGCTCCGAGCATTGGCCCTGCGCGTTGCAGACCAAGCCGCCGGTACACGCGCCGCACAGGCCGCCGCAGCCGTTGTCGCCGCACTGCTTGTCGGCGCAGTCGGGCTGGCAGACGCACTGTCCGGCGGCGGTGCACGCCTGACCCGTCCCGCAGGTGCCGCAGGTCCCACCGCAGCCGTCGTCGCCGCACTGCATGCCGGCACAGTCGGGCTGGCAGACGCACTGGCCGGCGGCGGTGCACGCCTGACCCGTCCCGCATGATCCACAGGTCCCGCCGCAGCCGTCGTCGCCGCACTGCTTGTCGGCGCAGTCGGGCTGGCAGACGCACTGTCCGGCGGCGGTGCACGCCTGACCCGTCCCGCAGGTTCCGCAGGTCCCGCCGCAGCCGTCGTCGCCGCATTGCTTGCCGGCGCAGTCGGGCTGGCAGACACACTGTCCGGCGGCGGTGCACGCCTGACCCGTCCCGCAGGTGCCGCAGGTCCCACCGCAGCCGTCGTCGCCGCACTGCTTGCCGGCGCAGTCGGGCTGACACACGCATTGGCCTTCAGTCGTGCAGGTCTCGCTCGCCTCGCAGGAGCCGCAGGAGCCGCCGCAACCGTCTCCGCCGCACGTCTTGACCTCGCAGTCGGGGACGCAGACGCACGTTCCGGCTCCGGAGCACTCGTGCTGCGGCCCGCAGTCCGTCGCCTCGACGCATTCGCAGCCGCTCAGATCCTCGAAGCAGCCGCTTTCCGCCTCGCTGCACACCGCTGACGCGCAGTTCCGGGCTGGGGAGGGGCACGTGATCGGGGTTCCGGCGCAGGTGCCCGCCATGCACCCGTCGTCGTGGGTGCAGGCCAGACCATCGTCACACGAGGTGCCATCCCCGGCTGCGACGGTCGTGCACAGCCCGGCCTGGCAGCGCGGCAGCGAGCAAGCGTCCTCGACCTGAGCCGCGCAGTCCGCGTCGACGATGCAGGAGGGCTCAACCACATCGTCCTGCATCCCGTCCGAGACGCCGGCGTCCACATCGGCGCCCGTGTCCAAGGCGACGACGTCGTCCGAAGACGGTTCCGAGTCAGCCCCCTTCGGAGCATCGCCCTCGGCGTCCTCTACATTGCCGCCCTGGGAGGCGACGCAGCCGGGAGCGTCTGGTGTCTCTTCGCAGGTGGGGACGTACGTGAAGCACGCGCTCGACGTGAAGATCAGGATGGCGCCGAGCAGCGCGTCGAAAGCGTAGGCTTTCATGAGGACTCCTGGTGGTGGAAGGTTGGCGAGCTTCCAGGCTAGCCGCCCCTGAGCTCGATGCGCAAGGCGACCTGGCATCGAGAACCTCGGCTGGTGGAGGACGCCCCGGCCGACCGGGATCGCGTCCAGGCCCTCGAACGAGGGTCGGGCGGCCGAGCGAGGAGCCGTTCTCGGGTCCGGGGAGGACGTCGCGAGGGTCCACCGGTCGCCAAGACGAACCCGGGATGGGGCCGGGGCGGTCGCGATGGTTTGCGCTGGGGTTCCGGGACGACATCGCGAGGACCTCGCGGATGCTAGCCGGATCGCGGCCGGGCGCAGGGGCGATTGGCATGGATCGGGCAGCGCCGCCGGGAGCGCGCTGGGACGGTCGGGCGGCTCGGCGCCGGGTCCCGGTATGGCGCTGGGGCGGTCGGGGGGGCCGGTGCAGGGGCGCAGGAGGGCGTCGGGGCGATCGGGATCGGTCGGGGAGGGGTGCGGGGAGGGCGTTGGGGCGGTCGGAAGGCCCGGCGCGTGGGCGCGGGAGGGTGCTGGGGCGGTCGGCGGGCCGGTGCAGGGTCACGGGAGGGCGCGGGGGCGATCGGGATCGGTCGGGGTGGGGCGCTGGGAGGACGCTGGGCGGTCGGGCCGCCCGGCGCGCGGTCGCGGTGGAGCGCGGTGGCACGAGGCGGGGCGCAGGCGGGCTCACGGGGGTTCGAAAGGGCGAAGCCCGGCGGAGGGCCGAGCTTCGCGGAGCGCCCTCCGCTCTTAGAGCGTCAGGCGCGTTCGTGGCAGGATCCGCGCGGGATCAGAAGTCGCCGCAGTCGACGACGTCGACCTGGTAGTTGATGGTCTGGGTGCTGGTCGCGACGGTCACGTCGTAGACCTGACCGGCCTCCATGGTCCAGCCCTGGGGGATCATCGACAGGGCGTACTTGCTGCCGTAGTTCGAGGCGAGCTGCGTCACCTTGATGGGCAGCGTCTGGCCGCCCGCGCGGATGGTGACCTTGGCGCCCGTCAGGTTGATGGAGTCGCTCTGGAACGACCAGCCGGTCTTGTCCATGCTGCTCCAGCCGAGCGCGTTGGCCTCGTAGGGGAACACGCCCGGCGGCGGCCAGGCCACCCAGGGCTCGCCGGCCTTGCCGCTGCCCGACAGCACCCACATGCACGAGTAGCCGCTGGTCGAGCCCAGGCCGATGGGGCCCAGCGAGTTCGACAGCAGCCAGCGGCGGTGCCCCAGGGTCGTCGCGTTGCCCGGATCGATCATGTACATGTCGACCGCGTACACGCCGGCCACCGTGGCGATGTTGCTCTTGCCGGCGGCCTGCGCGCCCGTCTGCGAGTAGCACTTCCAGCTGGTCGGCGGCGTGTGCGTGATGGAGTTGTTGGCCTCCATCATCAGCGCGCACTGCTGAGCGGCCGAGTTGCGCGTCGGGTCCGTCTGGACCTCCGGCATCCCCGCCAGGAAGCGGTACAGGTTGACGATCTTCAACGCGTTGCCGCGGCCGGTCGCCGAGATGTCACCGGCGTTGCAGCTGGCCTCGCTGCCGCTCCAGCTGCCCTCGCTGAGGTTGGCGCGGTCGGCGTTCCAGCGGCCGCAGACGGCCTCGGCCGGGTCGCTGGGCCCGGGCCCGGCGTCGGGCGTGCTGGAGCCTGAGTCGGGCTCGCTGCTGCCGGAATCGGGGTAGCTCGTGCCGGAGTCCGGGGTGCTCGTGCCCGAGTCGGGGGTGCTGGTGCCCGAGTCCGGATAGCTGGTGCCCGAGTCGGGGGTGCTGGTGCCCGAGTCGGGATAGCTGGTGCCCGAGTCCGGGGTGCTCGTGCCCGAGTCGGGGGTGCTCGTGCCCGAGTCCGGCTTGGTCGTGCCCGAGTCGGGGTAGCTGGTGCCGGCGTCCGGCTTGGTCGTGCCCGAGTCGGGGTAGCTGGACCCGGCGTCCGGCGTGGTCGTGCCCGAGTCGGGATAGCTGGACCCGGCGTCCGGCGTGGTCGAGCCCGAGTCTGGGGTCGTGGTTCCGGCGTCGGGCTTGGTGGTGCCCGAGTCTGGGGTGGTGGTGCCGGCGTCGGGCGTCGAGGCGTCCGTGTCCGAATCCTCGGCGCCGGACTTGCTCTCGTCCGGGGTCGTGTCGGCGGTCGCGTCGACCTCCCGACCGATGTCGGTGGCGCCCTCGTCGCAGGCGACGAGGCCCGCCATCAGCATCCAGCAGGCCAGCCCGGCCTTTACGTAGCTCATCTTCCCTCCTTTTCGCGCGGTCAGCGCGACGGAGGGCACCCTAGCGGCTCATGCGACGCCGTCGGAAGGTCTGGGCAAGATGGGTGATATTCCCGACATCACTAGCTTTTATTGCCATTGTGCGCTGCGGGCGCGGGCTCGCCTCAGGCCAGCGCCTGGGCCAGCGTCTCGGGCCCCAGCACGCGTCGCACGTAGTCGGCGATGCGCTTCTTCAGGCGCACCTCCAGCTGCCGCGCGCGCTCCTTGGACACCCCGAAGCGCCGCCCGATGTCCTCGAGGCGCACCGGCTCCTCGGCGGTGAGGCGCTCGTCCCAGAGCGCCGCCTCGCGCGGCCCCAGCGTCGCCCGCAGCTCCGCCAGGACGCTCGCCGTCCGCTCGCGCAGCTCGGCTTCGGTCGCCAGCGCCTCGGGATCGGGCCGGTCGGGGTCGGCGGTCAGCTCCGATCGCGGCGAGCCGCCCTCGACGAGCGGTGCGTCCAGGCTGGTCGCCGCGTAGTCCAGCACGGGCGCCAGCTGGTCCAGGTCCGCCTCCGTCACGCCCAGGCGCTCGGCCAGGCGCGCGTGGGTCGGCTCGAGGCCCTCCTGTTCCAAGGCCCGCCGCTCGCGCTCGAGCCGCCAGAAGAGCTTGCGGCCGGCGCGGCTGCCGGTGTGGACCACGTGGCGGTTGGCCTGGATCCAGGTCAGGATGCGCGCGCGGATCCAGAAGGCCGCGTAGGTCGGGAACGGGATCCCGCGGCTCGCGTCGAAGCGCGAGATCGCCTCGACCAGGCCGACGTTGCCCTCGGCGACCAGCTCCATCAGCTCGGCCCAGCTGCGCGTCAGCTGGGTCGCGATGCGGACGACCAGGCGCACGTTCGAGGCCACCAGCCGCGCGGCGAGGCGCGGGTCCTGGGTGCGCTGGTACTCCTGGGCCAGGCGCGCCTGCTCGTCGGCGGGCAGCAGGGTCACGTGACGCAGCGAGGCCATGTGCAGGTCGCGGGCCGAGGGGCCGGCGATGGCGACGTCGGAGCGGTTGCGGCGATAGGCGGTGGCGGCGTTGATCATGGGACCTCTGGAGCACGTGAGCGCCCCGGCCACGCGCCGGGGACACCCTCAGGCTTCAGCAAGGTCCGGGCCAAATCGCCCCACCGGCGTCGGCGGCAGGCCCGCCATGGATCCGCGCGGGCCGAAGCGCCCGCCGCGGCGACCGCGATGGGGCCCTGTCACACGCGCAAATGTGCCAAAAGGCACACCGTCAGGCGGCGACCTCGAGATCGTCGGGGGTCGCCGAGACGTTCACGCCCGACGACTCGACCCGATACTCGACACGCTCGCCTATGGTGGCCAGGGCCCGAATGCGCACCTTGGTCCCGGCGGCCAGCGGCATCACCGCGTTCTTGAGCACCGCCTGGGCGCCGCGCACGCTGAAGTCCAGGGTCGCGATGATGTACGGGTCCTTGCGCGGCTCGGCCTCGAGGCGCGCGGCGATGAGCGGGAACTCCTCTTCGCGCCAGCGGATCGACACGTCACCCACGCCGCCCGGCAGGCGGCCCGTCACGACCAGCTGCATCCGCTGGTCCATGTGGAAGGTGACGATGATGTCCTCGAGGCCCAGCTCGTCGACCACGGGCAGGCTGAAGTGCTCGGCCTGCTCGTGCAGCGCCTTGGCCAGCTGGCGGGCGAAGCGCTCGTCGAAGCGCTCGATGCCCTCGCCGAGGCGCGAGATGAGGCCGCCGAGGCTGTCGTATTCGGTCATGGGGCTACTCCGGGAGGCAACGCTCCGCGTCGGGCAGCGACTGCGCGCGGAGCACGCAGCGATAATCGCTGACCTTGAGGTTGGCGCCGAAGAGCCGGTCACGACACCCGATGAGGGCGTCCGCCCCGTCGTCCATGGCCTCGCAGGCCCGCCCGGCGAAGGCGCCGGCGACGTCGCCCAGCAGCCCGTCGCGCGCGCCGCCCGCCGCCTGCTGCACCTGCAGCGTGCACAGCTTGCGGCAGGCGTGGCGCACCTGCGGCTCGTCGGCCGACACGAAGCGCTCGTGCAGCCCGAAGCTGAAGGCGGCCAGGGCCGCGCCGACGACGGCCATCAGGATGAGCACGGTGCGCAGGCTCACGCGCTCACCTCGCGCCGGCGGCGCACGACCCGCGGGTGGGCCGGGCCGTCGGAGGAGCCGGCGCGCGTCGAGGCGGTGGTGGCCGCGCCGGGGTGCGCCTGCGCGTGCTCGTTCAGCCAGCCCAGGACGTGCGGCCAGACCTCCTCGCGGGCGTGGTCGCCCAGGACGAGGTCGATGTGGCCGTAGTCGTGGCGGCAGCCGCTGTCGCGACCGAAGGCCGAGTAGCGCTTGTCGGTGCTGCCCACGGACTCGTAGACCCCCCGCAGATCACCGGCGGGCGTCAGCTGGTCGGCCGTGCCCGCGATGACGTAGAGCGGCGCGGTGATCTGGCGCAAGCTCTCGGAGTAGCTGACGAATCCGTAGTGGTTCACCATGTTGCTCCCGGCGTACCAGTCGGCCAGCTGCTTGACGAGGCTGGCGGGGATGTCCTCCAAGGCGCAGCGCATCAGGCGCGACGCCTCGCTGGGGGCGAGGTTGTCGGGGTTGACGATGAGGTGACCGGTCCAGCGCAGGGTCCGCGCGAGCAGCGGCGACAGCGCGCTGCCGAGGCGGCCCTGGGGGATGCGGCCAATGTACTTCAGGAGCCCCCGCATGGGCACGATCGCGTCCAGCAGCGGCTGGTGGACGGCGCGCATCGAGGGCGAGCCGATGGTGACCATGCTGGCCGCCCAGTCGTTGCCCTGGGTGGCGAGGAAGGCGTAGCCGAGCATGCCGCCCATCGAGTGGCCGACCCAGTGGACGCGGTCGCGGCCGGTGACGCGCCTGACGTAGCGGATGGCGGCCGGGACGTCGTGGTAGAGGTAGTCGTCGAAGTTCCAGTCGAAGCGGTGGCGGTTCCAGGGCCGCGGGCGCGACGAGCGGCCGGCGCCGCGCAGCTCGAGCACCCACACGTCCCAGCCGTGCTCGTGAAGGAAGCGCGCGATCGACCGCTCGCCCGGGGCGTCGAGGTCGAAGCGGTTCGAGCTGAGGCCGTGGCACAGGATGACGGTGTCGATGGCGTCGCCGGGCGGGCGCTGCGCGTAGTGGTGGAGCGCGATCTTCCAGCCGTCACGGGTGGTGACGCGGTGGAGCCTGGGGCGATCTGGGCGACGAAGCATCATGTCGCCAGCGTAGCAAAATTTCCGATTTCCGCGCGATTTTCACCGCTTGGGGGCCATCATTGCGCCTCGTCGGTGCGCTCGGCGGCCAGCTCCTTGCCGGCGAAGAGGACCAGGGAGGCCCACAGGGCGAGGGCGCCGACGACGGCGAGGACGGCCAGCGAGTCGGCGGTGGGCAGCGGGCTGTGCAGGGCCGCGGTGAGCGGGTTGGCGGCGCCGGCGTCGCGCAGGCCCAGCAGGTTGGCGAGGTGGGCGCGCAGGGCCAGGTAGCCGACGCGGCCCGGGACCAGGCCGACGACGAACTCGACGAGGCCGATGTGCACGAGGCCCACGAAGAAGCCGCGGCGGAACACCAGGCTGACCAGGAGGTAGAGCGCGACGTAGGTGGCGGTGCCGAGGAGGGTGACCAGGACGTGGTCGCCGAGGGCGGGATCGATGGGCAGGTCGGCGAGGGCGGGGGCGACCAGGATGGCGGCCAGGGCGGGCGCCTGGACGAGGACGGCCAGCAGCCAGGCGGCCAGAGCGCGGCCGAGCAGGAAGGCGCGGCGCGGGACCGGGCGCAACAGGACCCAGGTCAGGGTGCCTCGGTCGAGCTCGTCGCCCACGACGGCCATGGCGTAGAAGAGCGAGACGAAGGGCATCAGGAAGCCCAGGTGCAGGTCGCGGACGGCCGTGGCGAAGGCGAAGTCGGCGCCGGCGGGGTCGGATTGGGTGACGCTGGCGACGGCGGCGACGGCCACCAGGGCGGCGGCGCCCAGCGGGAGGGCGAGGCGGCGAGGGTGCGCGAGCTGGCGGGTGAAGCTGGTGGCGAGCAGGCGCGCCTGGGCGAGCGAGAGGATCACCGGCCCTCCAGGAGCAGGTTGAAGACGTGCTCGAGCGAGTCGTCGGGCGAGGTGAGCCCGGTGACGCGGACGCCCAGGGCGCGGGCGGCGCGGGGCAGGGCGTCGTAGACGGCGTCGGGGGCGCTGGCGTGGATGACCAGGGTCGAGGCGTCGCGGAAGTCGAGGCCGGCGACGGCGGGGTCGGCGGCGAGGGCGGCGCCGAGCTCGCGGGGGCGGTCGGCGGTGACAAATAGGCGGCGGGGGCGGGTGTCCATCAGGGCGCGGAGGTCCTCGATGTTGCCCTCGGCGAGGATGCGGCCGCGGTGGATGAGCAGGATGTCGCGGGTGAGGGCCTCTATTTCGTACAGGACGTGGCTGGACATCAGGACGGCGGTGCCGGCGTCGACGCGGCGGCGGATGGCGGCCAGGATGTCGCGGCGGGAGATGGGGTCGGCGCCGGTCAGGGGCTCGTCGAGGACCAGCAGGCGCGGGTCGTGGGCGACGGCCTGGGCGAGCTTGGTCTTCTGGCGCATGCCCTTGGAGTAGCGGGCGATGGGCTTGTCGGCGTGCGGGGTGAGGCCGACCTCGTCGAGGGCCGCGGCGGCGCGGGCGGCGGCGTCGGCGGGCGTGAACTCGGCCAGGCGCAGGAGCCAAGCGACGAACTGGCGGCCGGTCATGTCCTCGTAGAAGGCGTCGAGCTCGGGGACGACGCCCAGGTGGCGGCGGAGGGCGGGGGCGGTGAAGGGCGCGTGGCCCAGGACGGTCAGGCGGCCGGAGGTGGGGCGGATCTGGCCGGTGACCAGCTTCATGAAGGTGGACTTGCCTGCGCCGTTGGGGCCGAGGAGGCCGAGCACGCCGCCGTCCATGCGGACGGTGACCTCGTTCAAGGCCATGAAGCGGCCGTACAGGCGGGTGACGCCCTGCGCGTCGATGACGGGCGGCGCGGCGGTCATGCTTCGCGGCGCCTCAGGCCGTCGAGGCGCGCCCACAGGCCGATGGCGCAGGCGGCGGTGACGGCGGCCAGGATGACCAGGGCGGCCGGCTCGGCGCCGGGGGCGTCGAACAGGACGCGGCCGCTCTCGAGGAACAGCCGCTGGATGGAGACGAGGCGGATGGCCGGGTGGTCGACCAGGGTGTTGTAGAGGGCGGCGGAGACGGCCTCGCTGAGGATGAACAGGGCGAGCCAGAGCAGGCCGACGTTGCGGCCGCGGCGGCCGAAGGCGCTCATGAGGAGGATGATGAGGCCGCCGGAGAGGGCGACCAGGCTGGAGTAGGCGAGGGCGAGCAGGGTCGAGCGGGCGGCGTCGGCGACGGGGAGCGACGGGACGAGCAGGAACTGGGCCACGGCGATGAGGACGGCGGGCAGCAGCGAGACGGCGGCCATGGCGGCGAGCAGGGCCGCGAGCTTGCCCAGCAGGTACTGGCCGGGGCCGAGGGGGCGCGCGAAGTAGAGCTGCCAGGCGCCCGAGGTGGTGTCCTTGGCGATGAGGTCGCCGCCGACCACGGCCATCATCAGGGCGACGAAGATGAGCTGGCCCCGGAAGAGATCGAGGAAGTAGTCGCCGCCCAGGGCGAGATCGAAGCCCTGCTGCGCGGCGGCCTGCTCGACGAAGATGCGGACCGACAGGAAGACCGCGGGCATCAACGCCAGCAGGGTCAGGCGGCGGACCCACTTGACGCGCCACATGGCGGCGATCTCGTAGCGGGCGATGACCGCGGCGCGCGACCGCGCCGACTCGCGCTCGCCCTCGTAGGGCTCGTAACCCTTGGCGTGCAGGGTCGCCTGGCGCGGCGGCGTCGTCATGGCGACCCCGCGGTGGCCCCGTCGGCGCGGCGCAGCTCGATGAAGTGCACGAAGGCATCCTGCAGCGTGCGCTCGTGGCGCTTGAGGTGCCGCACGCTCGCGCCGGCGGCCTCGGCGGCCCGCCAGACCACCTCGACGTCGTCGCCCTCGGGGAGGGCCACGAGCAGCAGCCCGTCGTCGCGAACCTGGGCGCGGCAGCCGGCCGCCTCGAGCGCGGCGGCCATGGGCTCGGGAGCGCCACGCGTGCGCACCTCGTAGCGGCGCTCGGCGTCGCTGCGGAAGGCGGCCAGCGGCCCCGTGTGCAGGACCTGTCCCTCGTCCATCAGCATGACCGTGTCGCAGACGCGCTCGACGTCGTGCAGCAGGTGGCTCGACAGGATGACGCTGATGCCGTGGCGCGGCAGATCGGCGACGATGCCCAGCATCTCCTCGCGCCCGCGCGGGTCCAGGCCGTTGGTCGGCTCGTCCAGCAGGACCAGGCGCGGGTCGTGCACCAGGGCCTGCGCCAGCTTGACCTTCTGCTTCATGCCCGTCGACAGCGTGTCCACCGGGCGGTAGCGCTCCTCGCCCATCTGCACGTAGTCCAGCAGGATGTGGGCGCGCTTTCGCGCCGGATCCTCGGGCAGCCCGCTCAGGCGCGCCCCGTAGACCACCATCTCGTGCGCGGTGAAGCCCGGGAAGAAAGCCTCGGATTCGGGCATGTAGCCTATGCGCGCCCGGATCGCGGGCCCGTCCGTCCGCACGTCCCGCCCCAGCACGCGCACCTCGCCTCGCGCGAAGTCCAGCAGCCCCAGCACCACCTTCAGCAGCGTGGACTTGCCGGCCCCGTTCGGGCCCAACAGCCCTACGGCCCCCTCCGGCACCTGCGTCGTCACCGACTTCAGGGCGTGGAAGCTCCCGTACCACTTGTCGAGGCCGGCGATGTCGAGGATCACCGCGCCGTCATAGGCCGAAAGCCCCCGCGCGGCAAGGCGCGGGTGAATGCCCGTGGGAATGACCCGTCCATCGCGCGGTTCCACCCCGCGTGGGAACCTCGGCGCCGCCGTGGCCGCGCGAGCGTGCTTGCGCGCCACCGCCCAACGATGTATTCGCTGCCCCCCTCGGAGGTCCGATGTCCCCCGTCATCTCCAAGCGCTGGCTCAGCCGTCCGTGGGCGCTCGCCGCGTCCCTCGCCGCTGCCGCCCTCCTCGTCGCGCTCCCCGGGCGCGCCCCGGCGCAGCCCGCCGACGCCGCCGCCGTCCCCTCGGTCGAGCAGCTGGTCGACGGCGTCCAGGCCCGCTACGAGAAGGTGACCGACTTCAAGGCCAACTTCCGCCAGGTCGTCAAGCGCAAGCACCTGCCCCGCCCGCTCAACAAGCGCGGCATGGTCTACTTCAAAAAGCCCGGCATGATGCGCTGGGACTACACGCAGCCCGAGAAGGTCTACTACGTCTCCGACGGCAGCATCCTGTGGTCCTACCAGGCCGAGGACAAGCTCGCCTACAAGATGAACGTCAAGGAGAGCGAGCTGTACGGGTCGCTCAAGTTCCTGTTCGGGCAGGGCAACCTGCGCGGCGAGTTCAACATCGCCCGCGGCAAGGCCGAGGGCGGTACGGTCGCGCTCGAGCTGACGCCCAGGGTGGCGCAGTCCAACTACAAGAAGCTCGTCCTGCTGGTGGATCCGAAGACCTTCGAGATCCGCGAGACCGAGCTGGTCGACCCGCTCGACAACGTCAGCCGGGTCAGCTTCGAGAACATCAAGTACGAGACGCTGGACCCCAAGGGGTTCAAGTTCGAGCCGCCCAAGGGCGTGCGGGTGCAGGACCTGCAGTCGCCCGGCGGGACGGCCGGAGATCCCGCGAGCCCATGACGACGACCCCGCCGCCGACGACCCCCGCGCCCGAGCCACAGGCCCCCCAGAAGGTCTTCTTCGTCTCGCTCGGATGCCCGAAGAACCGGGTGGACTCCGAGATCATGCTCGGCCAGCTGGCCGAGCGGCGCTATGAGGTCGTCGGCTCGGCGGACGAGGCCGATCTCCTGGTGGTCAACACCTGCAGCTTCGTCGAGGAGGCGCGCGAGGAGTCGGTCGACACCATCTTGGACCTCGCGCGCGCCAAGGACGAGGCGGGCGGCAAGAAGACGCTGGTCGTCGCCGGGTGCCTGACGCAGCGCTACGCCAAGGACCTGAAGGTCGAGCTGCCCGAGGTCGACGTCTTCCTGGGCACGGGCGACTACCACCGCCTGGGTGAGGTGGTCGACAAGCTGCGCCCGGCGGCGGTGGCCGATGCGCTGCCGGCGGCGCCGAACGCCGAGCCGGTGCTGGCGGTGGGCAAGCCGGGCTACAACTACCACGCCTACAGCCCGCGCGTGGTGACGACCCCCGACTGGACGGCCTACGTCAAGATCGCCGAAGGCTGCAGCCAGGTCTGCTCCTTCTGCATCATCCCGCGGCTGCGCGGCGGGGCCAAGAGCCGCCCGATGGACGACATCGCGCTCGAGGTGCAGCGCCTCGCCGACCGGGGCGTGAAGGAGATCAACCTCATCGCCCAGGATCTGACCCACTACGGCGACGACCTGAAGGGCGGCGGGCACGACCTGACGCGGCTGCTCGAGAAGCTGGTGAAGATCGACGGGATCCACTGGATTCGCCTCTTGTACTGCTACCCGCACAACTTCACCGACGGGCTCATCGACCTCATCGCGTCTGAAAGGCGCATCGCCAGCTACGTCGACATGCCGCTGCAGCACATCTCGGACCGGATGCTCGAGATCATGCGGCGGCGCTTCAGCGAGACCGACACCCGCGCGCTGGTGCGCCGCATGCGTGAGCGCATCCCGGACCTGGTCTTCCGCACGACCTTCATCGTCGGCCACCCGGGCGAGACCGAGGACGACTTCAAGCGCCTGTACGACTTCATCGAGGAGAGCCGGTTCGAGCGCTGCGGCGTCTTCAAGTACTCGAAGGAGGACGGCACGCGCGCCGGGAAGATGCCCGAGCAGGTGATGTCGCTGGTCAAGGAGGACCGCTACCACCGGCTGATGACGCTGCAGCAGGGCATCTCGCAGGAGATCCAGGCCGCGATGGTCGGCCGCGAGGTCGAGCTGCTCGTCGAGGGGCCCTCGAGCGAGACCGATCTTCTGCTGCAGGCGCGCACCTGGGGCCAGGCGCCCGAGATCGACGGCGTGACCTATGTCAACGAAGGCTGGGCGCCCGCCGGCAGCATCGTGCGCGCCGAGATCGTGGACTCGGGCGACTACGACCTGGTCGCTCGCATCCTGCCCGACTGATTCGCGTGGCCGGCGGACGGGGCCTCCCCCATGGGGAAGACGCTCCGCCCGCCGCGTCTAGGACTCAGGCGTCGAGCGGCCGCTGCAGGACGAGCGCCTTGAACTCGTGCGGGACCAGGCCCATCAGCCGGTCGATGATGGGGCGGAAGTCCAGGTCGCCCACGCGCTCGAGGTCGAGCTTGCCGTCGGCCAGCTGCTCGAGCATCGGCCGCGTGTAGCCGATCTTCTCCAGCGACAGCCCGTGGTCGGCGAACAGGGCCTGCAGCGCCTTGAAGTAGCTGCGGGTCGTCGCGAGGCCCTCTTGATCGGTGTCGAGGCCGAGCAGATCCACGACGAAGGCGAAGTCGGTGTGGAAGCCCAGCTCGCGCGCGACCAGGCTCAGGTGCCCGAAGTGGATGGACAGCTCGGGGTGGTCGAGCTGCGTCGACAGCACCGGCCAGCGCCCCATCTCGCCGAACTCGGTCAGGACCGCCGTGCCGCCCGGCGCGACGACCGGCCACAGCCGCTCGAGCAGCTTCATGGCGCCGATGTTCAGGTAGAACGGGTCGGGCGCGTCGCCGACGGGCAGCTTGTAGCGCAGCACCAGCTCGCCCGCGTCGCCCAGCTTGCCCAGGGTCGCCGCCCACGCCTCGTCCGAGGCCTCGTCCTCGGCGTCGTGCCTGTCGAGCCCGAGCTGCTCGTGCGTCAGCCGCACCGCCGGCAGGTCGCCGATCATCTCGTTCGAGATGACCAGATCGTAGCGCTCGCCCGGCCAGTCGACGGTCATCGCGTTGCCCATGTGCACCGTCACGGGCAGCCCGGCCGTCTGCTTACGCTGCGCCTCGGCCAGCGCGGGCGTCAGCTCGACGATGTCGTAGGTCACCGTCAGGCCGCGCTTTTGCAGCGCCTCGGTCACCGCCTTGGCCACCCACCCCAGCCCGCCGCCGATCTCGAGGACGCGGATGTCCCCCGACGCCGGGATGCGCCCGCGCTGCAGCAGCGCGTCGACCAGCGCCTCGCCGTAGGTGCGCCCGCCCAGCGCCGGGTGCGGCACCCGGAACAGGTGCGACAGGGTCGTCTCCTGGTGGTCGAACTGCGCCTCGGCGTCGTGCACCTCCTCCTCGTAGTACTGCTCGGGCGAGAAGGTGTCCGGGAACGCCTGCGGCAGCGGATCCCGGTCGGGATCGTACGGCGCGTAGGGCATCGTGCTGGTGAGGTACGGCGGCTTCAGGTGCTGGCGCGTCTTGTAGTACGACAGCGGCACCTGGCTGAGCTTGACCGCCTGCACCTCGTGGTGCGCCAGGCGCTCGACGAGATCGGCCACCGCCTCGGCGCCATGCGCTTCGGCCAGGACGGACAAGCGCGTCTCCGAGTCGAAGGCGTCCCAGATGGCGGCCTCGGCCGGCGTCAGCGTGTGACGCGCCACCTCGCGCTCGCCCCACCCGGCGTAGAACGTCAGCGACCCGTCCTCGCCGCGCTCCCACACGTTCCAGCGCGCCTTGACCGGCACCTTGTCCCACAGCCCGTCGCGCTCGTCCTGCCCCGGCGTCACCAGGCAGCCGAACTGCAGGAACACGCCGACGAACGACTCGGGCGTCTGCTCGCCGAAGGCGTTGCCGTACTCGGTGCAGACCGCCTCGGGGAGCACGGGCGTCTTGAAGGCGTTCAGGAACTCGAGGATGTCCGGGCTCATCTTCAGGATGTACCCGTACAGGTCGTGGTAGACGTAGACCTCGCCCATGTGGGCGAAGGTCGAGACGTACTTCGAACGCTTGAGATGGCGGCTGTCGTAGGCATCTACTGAGGCAGACACGTGTCCTCCGAGGGGATGCAGGCGAAGCCGTCCGCCTGTCGGCATTCGGCGTCGGTGGCGCAGCTGACGCCGCACACGTCGAGGAAGTCGGCGTCGAGCGAGCAGGCGGTGCCGGCGGGGCATGCGAGGTCGAAGAGGAGGCAGCCGGCCGTCGCGCAGTAGCCGCCGCTCTCGGGGTACAGGCAGACGTCGCTGCCCTGGCAGTCGGTGTGGAAGTCGCAGGCGGCCCCGGGCGCGCCGTCGCCCGCGATGCCGCAGTGCGGCCCGACGTCGAAGCCCTTGCACGCGTACCCGTCGCGGCAGTCGGCGTCGCCGTCGCACGGGTTGACGCAGTAGGTGTCGCGGCAGACGTGGCCGCCGGGGCACTGCGCGTCCTCCATGCAGAAGTCGCTGACGCACGTCCCGGTCGCTGCGTCGCACACCTTGTACACCGGGCACGACAGCGCCGTGCAGCCGACGGCCGTGGCGGGCTCGACCAACCACTCGAGCAGGTACGACGTCCCGGTGGCGCCGCTGACCCGCACATAGTGTGGCCCGGCCTGCCCGGCCTGCGTCGAGAGCAGCGCGCCCGAGGCCGACGGCGCCTTGCTCGCCAGCTGCGTCGTCCCGTCGGGCGCGAAGACGGCGATCCCGGCGGTGCCGCTCGCGCCGCCCGCCAACGTCACGTCGACCAGCAGCTCGTCGCCCTTGGCCAGCGGGACCACGAACCAGTCCGCGCCGCAGCACAGCGCGTAAGGCCCCAGCGTCCCGCCCTCGTCCGACAGCGCCTTGGCCTTGGCCGCCGAGCCGTTGCCCAGCCCGTCGTCCTGGCAGCCGCCGCCGACCGCCACCTCGAGCGAGTAGATCCCTTCGGCCTGGCCGTGCGGATAGCCGCTGACGATGATCACGTGATCGCCCGCCTCGGGGACGCTGGCCACCGTGAAGGTCTCGACCTCCTTGTCGGTCGCCGCCTGCGCCAGCGGCGTCCCCGACACCGCCCCGACCGGCCACAGGCCCATGTCCAGATCGCCCGTCCCCGCCGTGTCCAGCGTGGCCACGACCTTGGCCCCGCACGCCAGCGAGACCGCGAACACGTCCAGGTCGCCCGGGCAGATGGACATGACGTCGCTGGGCCCGGGCAGCGGGCTCGCCTCGGAGACGTCGTCGTTGGGCTCGAAATCGTCCGCCTCGCAGCTCGCCGTGGTCGTCAGCGACAGCGTCAGCGCATAGCCCATGTGAAAGGACTCCTGCCCGACGCCGGTGACGACGACGTACAGGGTCTGGGCCGCGGACGGCGTGTGCGACACCACCTCGGCGCCGGTCACCGTCTCGCTGGCCGACAGCGTCTGCTGCTCGGGGCCCAGCAGATACAGGTCCAGATCGCCCTCGGCCGGGTCGAAGGTCAGCGTGACCTGCAGCTTCTGGCCGGCCGGCGCCTCGACCGCGTACCAGTCCACGTCGATGGGCACCAGCGCCGTGTCGCACAGGCTGCGCTCGATGGTCCCCGGCGTCAGCGTCGTCGCCTGGCCGGCGTCCTCGTTGGGCTCGCCGGGGTCGTCCTGGCAGTCCGCCGTCTTCGGCGCCGCCAGGACCGAGATCTTCACGGTCGTGACCGCCTCGAAGACGCCGTCCGTCGCCGAGAACGTCACCGACCAGACCAGCCCGGCGTCGGCCGCCGCCGGCGCGTAGGTGAACACGTCGCCCGCCAGGCTGCCGCCGGGCGGGGCGCCCCCCTCGATCGCGAAGGTCAGCGCGTCGCCGTTCGGATCGGTCGCGACCAGCTTCAGCGTCAGCGTCTGCCCGATCTCGACCTTCTGCGGTCCGAGCGCCGCGAACACCGGCGGGGCCGGCCCGGTCGTGGCGCCGTCGGTGACCACGAAGCGGACCTCGAGCGTGTCGCTCAGCGCCCCGTCGGACACCGTGAAGGTCACCCGCTCGGTCGTGCCCACGGCGGCGGCGGGCGCGGTCCACGTGAAGCGGCCCTTGGCGGGGTCCAGCGCCGCCCCGGCGGGCAGCGCGCCTTCGTGGCCGAAGGTCAGGCCGTCGCCGTCGGGGTCGGTCGCCTGCAGCTGCAGCGTGAACGGTTGACCCGCGACGACCGCCTGGTCGCCCACGGGGGCCAGGACGGGCGGGTGCGCCGACTTCTCGGCCACGACCTCGATGCGCACCGTCTCACGGTCGAAGTCGGTGCCGTCGCTGACGACGAAGGTCAGGAAGACGGGCGGGCCGAGCGCCTCGGGCGTCCACTCGAGGCGACGCTCCGGCTTGATGAAGCGGGCGCCGGCCGGGAGCTTGCCGTAGACCGAGAAGGTCAGGGCGTCGCCATCGGGATCGCTCGCCTCGGCGACGATGACCAGCGGCTCGCCCAGGGCGACCACGCGATCGCCGATGCGCGCCAGCTCGGGCGGGCGGTTGCCGGCGATGGTGTCTCCGGGCGGGAGATCCGGCAGCTGGGGCGTGTCCGTCGCGCCGGGCGCGTCGGCGTCGCCAGGCGCAGCGCTCGGGACGTCGCAGCCAGCCGACGCCGTCATGAGGCCCGCGAGGCCCAGGGCGAGCGCGAGCGCGGCGATGGTCGGGTGACGGAGCATGCGTCCTTATAGGAGCAAACCCCGAGGCGCGACAAGCCGGGCCGTCAGGCCGCGGGCAGCAGCTCGGCGTGGAGCCTCGCGACCAGCGCCGCGACGTGCTCGGACGGGACCGTGAACGTCAGCGCGAGGGGGCCCAGCCGCACCGGCGCCGGCTCGCCGCAGACCTCGCGCGCCAGCGCCATGCTGCGCTGCAACACCGCCGGCTCCTCGCCGAGGCCCGTTCCGACGGCGGTGACCGTCCCGCGATCCTGCCGCACCCGCACGCGGCCGGGCAGCGTCTCCTCGAGGTTCGCGCAGCAACGTCCCAGCCGGTGCGCGTCCTCGAGCGCCACGATCGCCGTGACCGCCCGCCCCGCGCCGCCGCCTTCGAGCGCCGTCGGGAAGACGCCGTGCGCGGTCATCGCTTCGAGCGCCGCGCCCAGCTCCTCGGACGACGCCAGCTCGATCTCGGCGACCGCCTTGCGGTGCGACAACGCCGTCACGGGCCGCAGCTCGCGCGAGGGGTTGGTGCGGACGACCGTCCCCGAGTCGTCGCGCGGGCCGAAGGTCGACTTGGCGAAGATCGCGATGCTCGCCCGCGCGGCGTACTCGACGCAGTCCTGGTTGAGCACCTTGGAGCCCGTCCGGGCCAGGGCCACCATCTCTTCGGGCGACAGCTCCGTCAGACGTCTGGCGTCGGGGACCAGGCGCGGGTCGGCCGTGTAGACGCCGTCCACGTCGCTACAGATCTCGCAGTGTTCGGCGCCCAGGGCCGCCGCCATCGCCACGGCCGTCGTGTCGGTGCCGCCGCGGCCGAGCGTCGTGATCTCGCGCGAGTAGCTGACGCCCTGGTAACCCGCCACGATGACGACCTTGCCCGCGTCGAGCTCGTCGTGGACGCGGAAGGGGCGCACCTCGACGATGCGGGCGCGGTTGTGGCGCGTGTTGGTGATGATGCCCGACTGCGAGCCGGTGAAGGACACCGACGGCAGGCCGAGCTCGTCGAGCGCGATGGCGAGCAGGGCGGTCGACACGCGCTCGCCGGTGCTCAGGAGCATGTCGAGCTCGCGCGCGTTCGGGTTGGGGCTGAGCGCCTTGGCCTGGGCCAGCAGCTGGTCGGTCGTGCCCGCCATCGCGCTGACCACGGCGCAGACCCGGTAGCCGTCGCGGACGGTGTCGGCGATCCGCTGCGCGACGCGGCGGATGCGATCGAGATCGGCGAGCGAGCTGCCACCGTACTTGTGAACGACGATCGGCTTCATCGAAGGGCTCCGACGGGGGCCTTGGGCCAGCGGGACGCGCGAGCCTTCGAGCGCGGCGCGGGCGGATCGGCGCCAGTCTAGGGCCACCTGCGGGGGCCGCGCGAGAATGCGGATGCGAGCGCGCGGGTTCAACCCCGGGCCCCACGGCGCTACGGCTTGCCCTGCGTCGGCGGTTGTGCTTTGAAGGGGGCCCTTCACCCAGCCAGCTCGGGAGAGTCATGGACTTCGCGCTGCATTCTGCCCCGGTCGCGGGGCTCGAGACCCCGCTCCTAGCGGTCCCTGTCTTCTCCGACGAGGGCGCCCGCGGAGACGCGTTCGCCGCCGTGGACGCCGCCGCCGGCGGGTTGCCGGGGCGCATCGCCGACGAGGAGCAGTTCAAGGCCGAAGCCGGCAAGACGCTCCTGGTGCACACGGGCGACGCCAAGGCCCGGCGCGTCCTGCTCGTCGGCGTCGGCAAGGCCGCCGATCTCCAGGCCCCCGAGCTCCGCGCCGTCGGCGCCGCCGCCGCCCGCGAGGCCAACGACCGCAAGCTGTCCTCGATCGCCATCGCCCTGCCGGGCGACGTGGACGCCAAGGCCGCCGCGCGCTTCCTCGCCGAGGGCGCGGCCCTGGGCGCCTACCGCTACGACAAGTGGCGCACCCGCGACGTCGAGACGCCCACCTGCGCCAAGGTGACGCTGGTCTCCGATGGGGTCGGCGCCGACTTCGACGCCATCGTCGCCCGCGCCCAGGCCACGGCCGATGGCGTCAAGCTCGCGCGGGACCTCGTCAACGGGCCGCCGGTCGAGGTCACCCCCGAGTTCCTCGCCGACACGGCGCGCGGACTCGCGCAGCGCGACGGCCTCGACATCGAGATCCTGGACAAGGCGGGCATCCAGAAGGCGGGCATGAACCTGCTGCTCGCCGTCAACGCCGGCAGCGACAAGGAGCCGAGGTTCATCCACTGGACCTACCGGCCCGCCGGCGCGGACGCCTCCACCCCCTCCATCGCCATCGTCGGCAAGGGCCTCACCTTCGACGCGGGCGGCTACAACATGAAGCCGACCGGCTCGATGGAGGACATGAAGATGGACATGGCGGGCGGCGCCGCCGTCCTGGGCGTGATGGCGGCGGTCAAGGCCCTCGCCCCCCGCTACGTCGTCCACGGCATCGTCCCCTCGACCGAGAACCTGGTCAGCGGCTCGGCCTTCAAGCCCGGCGACATCTACAAGTCGCTCAACGGCAAGACCGTCGAGATCATGAACACCGACGCCGAGGGCCGCCTCATCCTGGCCGACGCCCTGTGCTACGCCGAGCGCCTCGGGGTCGACCGGATCATCGATCTCGCGACCCTCACGGGCGCCTGCATGGTCGCCCTCGGGCCGCACACGGCCGGCCTGTTCAGCCCCGACGCGAAGTTCTCCGGGCGCCTCAAGGCCGCCTCCGAGGCGACGGGCGAGGACCTGTGGCCGATGCCGCTGACGCCCAAGCTCAAGGCGATGCTCAAGTCGCCGACGGCGGACATGAAGAACATCGGCGAGCGCTGGGGCGGGGCCATCACCGCGGCCCTGTTCCTGCAGGAGTTCGTCGGCGACCGGACCTGGGCGCACCTGGACATCGCCGGCCCGGCCTTCGCCGACAAGACCGACGCGCACATCAGCAAGGGCGGCACCGGCTTCGGCGTCATGACCCTGCTCGAGCTGCTCGCGGGCGAGGTGTAGCCGTGGCCGGCAGCGTCAACAAGGTCATCATCGTCGGCAACCTGGGCGCCGACCCCGAGGTGCGCACCACGGCCTCGGGGCAGTCGGTCGCAACTCTGTCCATCGCCACGAGCGAGAACTACTCGGATCGCGACGGCAACCGCCAGGAGCGCACCGAGTGGCACCGCGTGGTGCTGTGGGGCAAGCTCGCCGAGCTCGCGCAGCGCTACCTGGCCAAGGGCCGCAAGGTCTTCATCGAGGGCCGGCTGCAGACCCGCTCGTGGGACGACCCGCAGTCCGGTCAGAAGAAGTACTCGACCGAAATAGTGGCGCGCGAGATGGTCTTCCTCGACAGCGGCGGCGCGGGTCAGGGCGCCGGGGCGCAGGGCGGCTACGGCGGCGGCGGCGGCTACGGCGGCGACCGTGGCGCGCCGGCCCAGCGCAGCGGCGGCTACGGCGGATCCGGCGGCGGCGCTGGCGGCTACGGCGGCGGCGCTGGCGGCGGCGGTGCTGGCGGCGGCGGTGGCGGCTATGGCGGCGGCGGCAGCTACGGCGGCGGCGCAGGCGGACGTCAGGGTGGCTATGGTGGCGGTGGCGGCTCGGATCGTCCGGCGCCGCGCGGTCCGGCCCCGGCCCCCGCCCCCGAGCCCCCGCCCCCCGAAGATCCCGGCTACTTCAACGACGACGACATCCCGTTCTGAGCGAGCGGGTCTCGCGGCCTCGTCACGAGGGCTGCTCACCGCACGGCCCAAACAGACCAAGGGCCGGCCAGGTCTCAGCGACCCGGTCGGCCCTTCGTCGTTTCGAACCCACGCTCCGAGCGGCCGGCGCGCACGTCGGCTCGCTCAATTGACCCAGCTGGGCTCCGCGGGGCCCTCGCCGCGCGCCGGCCGTTCGTCGTAGGTCCGCGCCGGCTCGTCGTCCGCGGCCCACGCCGGGTCCTCGTCGGTGGCGGCCTCAGGCTCGGGCACCACCACGGGCGCCGCGGGGCCCAGCGGATCCCAAGGCAGCGGCCCCAGCGCGTGGCTGTCGCTGACCGCGCGCAGCGCCTCGATGAGCTGCGAGGTCAGCGGGCCCAGCGTGGACTTGTCGAGCGCGCTCAGCGGCACGGCCTCGTGCACGCGACACAGCGTGGCGAGCAGCGCCCGGTCGCCGACCGCGTCGGTCTTGTTGAACGCCAGGATGCGCGGCTTTTCGTGCACGCCGAGGTCCCGCAGGATGCGATCGACCGCGTGGATGCGGTCCTCCCAGCCGGGCGACGCCACGTCGACCACGTGCACCAGCACGTCCGCGTCGTGCAGCTCCTCGAGGGTGGCCTTGAAGGCGGCCACGAGATCCTCGGGGAGCGCCCGGATGAAGCCCACCGTGTCGGTCAGGACCAGCTCGCGCTCGTCGGGGAACCGCAGCCGGCGCGTGGTCGGGTCGAGGGTCGCGAACAGCTTGTTCTCGGCCACCACGTCGGCGCCGGTGAGCGTGTTGAGCAGCGTCGACTTGCCGGCGTTGGTGTAGCCGACGATGGCCGCGACCGGGACCTGCTGGGTCTCGCGCCGCCGGCGCCGTTGCTGGCGCTGTGCGGCCAGCTGATCGATCTGCCGCTGCAGGTGCGTGATGCGGTCCTTGGCGCGGCGGCGGTCGATCTCGAGCTTCGTCTCGCCCGGCCCGCGGCCGCCGATGCCGCCGGTCAGGCGGCTCATGGCGCTGTTCTTGCCCGCCAGGCGCGGCAACGTGTACTTGAGTTGCGCCAGCTCGACCTGCAGCTTGCCGTCGCGCGTGCAGGCGCGCTGGGCGAAGATGTCCAGGATCAGCTGGGTCCGGTCGATGACGCGCGCCTCGGTGACGTCGGCGATGCTGCGCACCTGCGAGGGCGACAGATCGCGGTCGAAGATGATGAGGTCGACGCCCTGCTGCATCGCGGCGAGGACCAGCTCGTCGAGCTTGCCGCGTCCGATGAGGAAGCGCGGGTCCAGCTCACGCCGGCGCTGGATGACCGTCTCGACGATCTCGACGCCGGCCGTCGCCGCAAGCTCGGTCAGCTCGCCGAGGCTCTGCTCGACGTCGGGCTCGGTCGCGGCGCCCGTCGTGACGTGCACGGCGATGGCGCGGGTCGCGTGGACACCGGCCCGCAGGACGGCGCCCTGCGCGGCGAAGCGCTCCTCGAGCTCGTCCATGAGCTTGAGGAAGTGCAGCTCGAGATCGTGGATCGGCTCGGGCCGCAGCACCTCCCACGGCACGTCGGACGGTCCGGGCGGGATGCAGTGGGCCAGCTCGAGCGTCGTCGCGCGCCCGTCGTCGTCGACCTGCAGCACGCCGATGAGGTCGAGCTGCAGCAGGGTGAGGTCCGTCAGGTCGTCGCGCGTCAGCGGCTCGCCGCCGAGGTGCGTGTGGATGAGCCGGACGCCGCGGAAGCGCCCCTGGCCGGCGCGGTGGCGGCCGAGGTCGGGGAGGAACAGCTTGTGGCCGTCTCCGACGATGACGTGCTGGACGCGCCCGCGTCGATCGACGAGCACGCCGACCTGACGCCGGATCTCGCGCGAGATGGCGCCCATGAACTGGGCGAGCTCGGCCGTGATGACCTGGGCGGGCGGCACGCTGCGGCGGAAGATGCGCTCGAGCGCGTGCTTCTGGTGCGGCTTGAGACCGGTGACGTTCCCTGTGACGTTGCTGGCTATGGCTCGACTCCTGTGGCCGCCGAGGGCGAAGCGCGATCTGCGACGCGCCCCGCGGCGGAGCGCCCTGGAAGTGGCGGACGTCCCAGCATAGTCACCGATTCCCGGGCTGGAAGGCCTTCGCGCAGCGCCGCGGCCCGCATCTATTGAAAGGCCTTGTGGATCTCGCGCCGGATCGGCAGGGGAGGGCGGGTGCGGCGTGCTTCGCGGAGCACCGCGAGGGCCTCGAAGCGCTGCCCCTCGCGCAGCAGGTAGCTGCCCAGCTTGAACAGGATCTCGGGGTCGCCCGGGGATCGCCGCAGCCCCTCGCGCAGGTACGCGATGGCGTTGCGGTGGCGCAGCTGCAGCGCGTTCAGCTCGCTGAGGAACACCAGCGTGTCGCGATACCCGGGGCTCCCCTCCCAGACGCGCTTGAAGAAGGCCAGCGCGTCGTCGTACCGGCGCAGCAGCACGTAGGTGCGCCCCAACAGATAGTGGGTCTCGAGATCGTCCGGGTACAGGTACTCGTTCTCGGTCAGCACCTTCTCGGCCTTGTCGGGCTGATAGTTCTCGATGTAGGCCTTGGCCAGCGCTCGCCGAGTCTCGATGTTGCGTCGGTCGGCCTCGAGCAGCCCGGTCAGCGTCTCGATGATCTCCTGGGGCAGCTTGCCGCGCGTGCTCAGATAGGCCTCGCGCTGTGTCGGCTCCGGGTAGTGTCGCTCGGCCTTGTCGAAGAACCCGATCAGCGCGCGCACGTCGGGTTGGTGTCCCCACGCGGCCAGGGACTGCTGCAGGGTCGCCAGAGCCTCTCCGAGCCGGCCCTGCCGCGCGAGGATGTCGGCCAGCAGGTTGAGGGCCAACGGGAACGCCGCGTTGTGCGCCAGCGCCTGCCGCGCCTCGGCGGCGGCCTGATCCACGTCGCCCAGCCGCTCGTGCAGGACGGCGGCGAGCCAGTGCAGCTGGGCATGGAAGTAGTGGTTGCCGTGGATGAAGGCGAGGCGCCCGGCGCGCTCGTCCTCGGGCGCGGCCGCCATCGCCCGTGAGACCAGCGCCAGGGCCTCCTGGTACTCGGCCTGCCCGAGCCGCTGGTAGGCCTGCTGCGCGAAGCGCTCGGCGCGCGACCGGTGCTCGCCCCAGGTGTTCGGATTGGCCGAGAGGTAGTGGTGGCCCCCCGCCTCGGGATCGCCCTCGGGGGCCCCCACGCGGTGCTCGACGACCCGCCAGCCGTCGTCGAACTGCCTGACGGTCATGGTCACGCGGCTCCAGCCCGCCGAGAGCGTCCCGTTGTGGAACAGGTCCTCGTGCCACTTCAGAAAGGACACCGACACGGTCCGGCGACCGCCGTCGGTCCCTGTGATGGCCGGCTCGACCAGGCGCAGCCGCGTGCTCGCGAGGAGGTCGAAGCGCGGCGAGTCGAGGAGCTCCACGAACAGCGGCGACCCCTCGGGCGCCAGCCCCAGGATCTCGAAGGGGTTCCGGCTCTCCCACGCCGCCTGATAGCCCGACAGCAGGCGCTCCATGGCCCGCTGCTGGTCGGCCGCCACGTCGCCCTGAGCCCGCCCGGGCCCCGCGACGACGGCGACCAGGGCCGACGCCAAGGCCGCCAGCGCGGCGAGCAGGGACGCCATGCGGAGGGTCCGGCTGGGCCCATCGAATCGCAGGGTGCGCGGCATCACCACCCCACCCTAGGGGGCCCTCTGGCCCGCGACAAGCGACCGGGCCTTGGCGACGCGCCTCGGTTCCTTCTCCAGAACCGCGCCCCGAACGCGTGTGATTACAGGCGCTTGGGTGGCCCGCAACGGCCTTGTGTCGAGCCCGTGATTCACGGATGATGTCTCGCCTGACGGCGGTCATCCGTACGCGCGTGATAACGCGCCGGCGCCGACGTCGCGCCTTGACACCCCCAGAGGGCGGCCTATAAAGCCTCTCCCTCTTACGGCCGACGCCCCGCGCATCGTCGGCCACAACAGGTGGACTGACCGTGACATTCCGAATCCCAGGCTTCGCGGGCCGCATCGGCCGCGCGGCTGCGATCGGGGCGCTCGCCCTCCTCGCCACCCCACCGGCGCTCGCCGGCGAGGCGGCCGACGTCAAGGGCGAGCAGGTCGCCCAGGCCGACAGCAACTCGGCCACGAGCAGCACGTCCGCCGTCAACCAGCCCGGCGCGATCCCGGTCGCGGCGCCCAGCGCGTTGCGCGCGATGCTCCGCGTCGACGCCTCGGTCGGCGCGGGCTCCTTCGTGAGCGGCGTCCAGAACAACACGGCCTTGTCGACCGCCTGGACGCCCACGCTCAGCTACGGGCTCACCGAGCGGGTGACCCTGTCCGGCACCATCGCCGCGGCGATGTACCACATCAACGACACGACGGTGCCCTTCGAGAACGGCCGCGTCCTGCTCTCCGACGCCTCGCTCGGGGTGGCGCACAGCAAGATCTGGGGCTGGTCGCCCGAGACCGAGGCGGGCGCCCCGGCGTCGGGGGTCAACCTGAACCTGTCGGGCGCCTTCCGGCTCTACCTGCCGACCTCCGAAGCGTCCTTGATGCAGGACCGCCTCTTCTCGATGCGTCCGACCCTGACGTTCGGCGCCAGCTGGGGACCGCTGTCGGCCGGCTGGACCGCGGGGTTCATGAAGTACTTCATGACCTCGAGCAACCCCTCGATCGACTGCGAGGAGTGGGCGGCCTCGGGCGAGTGCCTGTCGGGTCGCGGCACCGCCCCGGGCGGCCGCTTCGAGAGCGAGCGCCGCGGCGGCGAGGTCTACCTCCCGTCCGCGGGCGTCAACTCGTTCTACGTCATGAACTCGTTCTCGCTGGGCTGGCAGATCGTCGACGGCCTGTCGCTGGGCGCGTCGGCGACGGTCTTCAACATCTTCGGCGTCCGCGCCTTCGAGGTCGACGACATGTCTTCACCCAACGCGCGGTCGGGCCGTGCCCAGACCGACCGCCTCGTCACCGACCTCGGGATCACCTACCGCATCGTGCGGCAGCTGTCCGTGGGCGCCTCGCTGTCGACCGACACGGTCCAGCCGTTCGGCGCCAACGGCGAGGACTTCGTCTGGCAGGGCTTCTTCGGCCGCGCCTCGGACAACATCTCGTCCGTCAACTTCTCGATCATCGGTTCGCTTTGACGCGAGGCCTTCCAAGCGCTCGCCACGACGTTCGTACTCGCGTGCTGGCCCGGGACGCCAGCCACGCCGACGGCTGGGTCCCGGTGACCCGGTCCCTGCAGGAGGTTCGCTGATGAATCTGGACGCCCTCAAGAGAACGCTGACCCGCCTCCTCGGCGTGGTGGCGCTGGCGCTCGTACCGCTCGGCCTCCTGCCCGGATGCGTCGACGAGGTCGGCCTCGTCGACCGCACGCTCAACGACAAGATGGACAAGCGCATGTTCGAGGGCGTCTGGATGTACATCCAGACGACGGTCGACGTGCCCTACTCGACGGCCATCAGCTTCACCGGCGAGACGAACTTCGGCGAGGCCGCCAAGATCGTCTTCGACATCCAGGAGAACTTCCTCGTCGCCTACCCGGTCATCGAGACCATCGAGGGGACGGAGAAGGGCTGGAAGACCCACAAGATCCGAAAGTACTGGGACAAGGACGCCCGGGACGAGTTCGTCGAGATGTACGTGGGCCCGCCGGTCGCCCGGTGGAGCATCGTCAAGCACTTCGACGTCATCCGGAACTACAACACGTTCAACGGCGCGCAGACCAACGAGGTCGTCGAGAACACGACCGACCGGCCCTGGTACGAGCGCGACTTCATCCGCGTGAACTGGGCCCAGCAGGGCATCCGGCCGTTCTTCTACGATCTGGGCGGCGCCTCGGCCTCCGACAGCTACTTCGTCGGCGAGGACAAGGTCGGCGACCCCGACGCCATGACCGTCGACATGGAGGGCGGCTACTTCGACTACGTCATCCGGACGAACGTGTGGTCGCTCGGCCAGAACCGCTGCAGCGTCTACAACCTGACCGAGTACGACTGCGTCTCCGCCGAGGTGAAGGCGCGGCACTCGTTCCGTCGCATGGACCCGCGGCGTGACTACGAGCCGCTGCGCTACCACAACAACGAGCACCAGGAGAAGTTCGGCTTCTTCCTGACCGAGCGCTACGCCTACGACTCGGACTGGGGCCCCACCTACGAGGGCAAGGTCTCGTTCGCCAACCGCTGGAACCTGTGGCGCAACACCTACGACTTCCGCAAGCCCGTCGACGACGAGGGCAACGAGCTGACCGTCGCGTGCTTCGCCGACGCCGACTGCGACCGCGAGGTCGGCGAGCGTTGCCAGAAGACCACCGGCTGGTTCGACGACGGTTACTGCGCCGTCCCCGTGGCGCGCCCGTACAAGGACCGCGACCTCCGCCCGATCGTCTTCCACCTCAACCAGGACTGGCACCCCGACTACCTGGCCGAAGCCTATGAGTCGGCGGACAACTGGAGCGACGTGTTCAAGGACGCCGTCGCCTGGGCGCTGTTCCACGAGGAGAAGGGCCAGGGGATCACGCGCACGTGCCAGTCGCACGCCGACTGCGCCACCGCGTCCCTCGTGGCGGACCACACGGTCGACGTCATCGAGAAGGGCTCGCGCTGCTTGCAGGCCGCCGACTGCTCCAACACCTGCAACCTGGCCAAGAACAGCTGCACCCTGACCGGCGGCAGCTGCACGTCGGACGCGCAGTGCACGGAGTACGCCTGCGGCGGCGACGGCTTCTGCGGCGCCCCGCGCGCCTGCAGCGCGGCCAACCCCTGCGCCCTGGGCCAGACCTGCTCGGGCGGCGTCTGCAAGCAGGGCGGTGAGACCGTCGCGACGCGCCTGCCGACGGTGAGCACCCGCGGCAGCACCGTGATCTACCACGGCCACGGCGACGACAAGTCCATCGTGACCCGCGACGTCTTCCCGGCGCGCCTGCTCGACCCGACCCAGCAGGGCCTGACGGGCAACAACTCGTGGGTGCGCTTCGTCAACGCGGCCCCCGGGGCCGGCTCGTTCGGCCTGAAGGTGGGCGACGTGGTCTTCGAGGGCGGCGCCTACGGCGACACCGTCGACTACGCGACGACCCGCCCCGAGACGGCCAAGTTCATGAAGCAGGTGCCGTCGGGCATCGGCCTGAAGTTCGAGGTGACCAGCGGCGGCTCGGTGGTCGCCTCGGTCTTCGGCGACGTGGCCGCCAAGTCGCAGTACCTGGTCGTCTACAACGGCAAGGACGTCATCGTCGCGGGCGCGTCCTTCAACGAGTCGCGCCAGGGCATCCGGTTCCTGAACGCCGCGGAGGGCGTCTCGCTCGACTTCGCCGTCGAGGGCGTCCGGCTGGACACCGCGGTCGGCTACCGCGCGGCGACCCCGTACCGCAGCATGGCCGGCGACGTCCAGCGCGTGACGCTCAGCGTGGCCGGGTCGCGCGGCGACCTGACCTGCTACACCGACGACACCATCGGACGCTGCGTCGGCTGGGGCGCCGACATCACGCAGAAGGACCATGACCGCGTCGCCGAGATCAAGAGCAACCTGCCCGACATGTTCGTGCTCTGCGAGAACACCTACAACGAGCTCGAGGCGGTCGATCAGGCCAGGATGGCGGCGCGCGAGGGCAACGCCCGTTACACCCAGGACCTGGGCAACGGCGCGTTCTACAACCCCTGCGGCGACCCCGACCTGATCCCGCACCCGACCGAGACCAAGAAGATCGGCGACATCCGCTACAGCTTCTTCTACTGGGTCAACGAGCAGCAGCGCTCGGGCCCCCTCGGCTACGGGCCCTCGGCCGCGGATCCCGAGTCGGGGCAGATCCTCTTCGCGACGGCCTACATCTACGGCGGCGCGATGCACACCTACGGCCAGTACGCGGCCGACCTCATCAATCTGGTCAACGGCGACCTGGACACCGCCGACCTCGTGACCGGCGAGTGGGTCCGCAAGGCGCTCGAGGCGCAGGCCAAGGAAGAGGACGCCAACAAGGCCACCATCATCGGCGCCCTGACCGAGGTCGAGGAGGACGCCACCTCCGACGCGGAGGCCGAGTCCCGCACGCGCGAGCTGCTAGAGAGGCTCGAGCGCTTCGGCGGCCACGCGGCCATGCAGCCGAGCGCCCGCGGCGAGGCCGCCCAGGCGCACCATGCCCACGACCACGTGGCCCACGCGCGGACCCTGGTCGCGCCGCAGCGGCAGCCGAAGGACTACGAGTTCCCGGAGCTGATGCACTACACGGTCAACCCGAAGAAGCTGGGTGAGGACCTCAAGGCCTCGCTGCCTCAGGTCGACCCGCAGCTCAACCACCGGCGCCTGGGCCTCATCAAGGACACCTGGATCGAAGACCTCACGATGAACAACGAGGTCATGCTCAACGCGCAGGCCATCGATCCCGACGGTGAGATGTCCTACGACGAGCTCAAGGCGCGCCTGTCCCCGACGCACTGGGCGTCGAAGGCCGTCATGAACGTCGAGTCGGAGCGCATGCGGCGCCTGTCGCGCGGGTGCATCTACATGGGCGAGTTCGTGGACGACTCGCTCTTCGGCCTGGCCAAGGAGATGAAGGACAAGGGCCTGACCGGCGACGCCATGCGCATCGCGGTCGCCAGCCGCATCCTCGGCGGCGTGCTCGAGCACGAGGTCGGCCACACCGTGGGCCTGCGCCACAACTTCTCCGGCTCGACCGACGTCTTCAACTTCCACGACGAGTACTTCCAGGTCCGCGAGCCCGAGGTCATCCTCTGCCAGGACGACGGCTGGTGCGACGACCTCACGGGCGAGGCCTGCGCCATCAAGCAGTGCTCGAGCGACGCCGACTGCGGCGCGGGCCTGCTGTGTGGCACGAACAACCAGTGCTCGGCGCTGGCCGGCGACGGCTCGCAGGCTCTGACCCCGACCGGCGTGTGCGCGCGCCCGGTCGGCAACAACACCTGCACCACCGACGCGCAGTGCGGCGATGGTCTCATCTGCAGCGTCGTGAACAACCGGTGCTTCGATCCGAGCGAGCAGTTCGCCCCGCGCTTCTGGCTGACCGAGAACGAGAAGGCCAACAAGCGCACCGAGTACCAGTACTCGACCATCATGGACTACGGCGGCCGCGTGAACAGCGACGTCCACGGCCTGGGCAAGTACGACTACGCCGCGATCAAGTTCGGCTACACGCAGCTCGTCGACACCTACACCGACATCTCCAAGCTGATGGAGCGCATCGACAAGGCGGCGGCGCTCACCGGGCAGTCGCGCGCCCAGATGTCGTACTTCATCAACCCGGCCTACTGGTCCAACCGCGGCACGGGCTTCTACCACGCGTTCAACTACCTCACGAACTACATCGGGGTTGAGCAGAACCTCCAGCGCGTCCCGCGCCCGTACGACCAGGTCAAGTACCAGCGCGAGATGGTCAGCAACGACGTCCGAGAGGACCTCGACTGGGCCAACGTCGAGGTGCCGTACGCGTTCTGCTCGGACGAGTTCCGCGGCAACATGGGCTGCTACTACTTCGACCAGGGCATCGACGCCGGCGAGATGGCGGCCCACGCGCAGGAGCAGCTGAAGAACTACTACGTCTTCGACGCCTTCAAGCGCGAGCGCCTGTTCTTCGGCTCGTACGGCAGCGCGATGGGCTACTACGCGCGCCTGATGGACCGGTACCTGCGCGTCCTCGGTGACGTCGGCATGTACTACGCCATGTGGGACAACTTCCTCTGGCGCTACTCCTGGTACAACGAGTGGAAGACCTGGCCCCTGGGTGGCCGCGCCCTCAGCCGCGCCGCGGTCGACGCGTTCGGCTACCTCAAGGACACGGTCTCGTCGCCCGCGCCGGGCTGCTACGTCCAGGACGAGGACAGCGGCGCCTACGTCAACGTCGGCCTGACGACCGAGGGCAAGGACTGCGAGCTCGAGGTGCCCTTCGGCATTGGTCGCTTCCCCTACACCCAGTTCGGCACCGACCTCGGCTACAACTTCTACCAGCACCCGCTGTGGTTCGGCAGCTTCTGGGAGAAGCTGGGCGCCCTCATCACGCTCACCGACTCGACGGCCTACTTCGTCGACCAGAGCGTCGGCGAGCAGCTCAACATCGGCGTCGGCACCTCGCTCGGCTTCAACACGGTCTTCTCGAACGACATGAACGCCTTCCTCGGCGGCATCGTGTCGGGCACGCTCGACAAGTACGCCGGGCGCGCCGTGAACGGGAACTACATCGGGCCGTCGGTGCTCGGCGACCTGGCCAACGGGCCTCCGGTCGAGCCGTCGCTGAACAACTTCACCCTCAAGCTGTACGCCGCCCTGTTCGGCCTGGCCTACCTGCCCGCCGGCTTCGACCCGACCTTCATCGACCGCATGGCCGTGTTCCTCGAGGGCGAGGCCACCGAGTACGACCACGGCGGCCAGACCGGCGTGGTCGCGCATCGCTTCGAGGACCCGATCGGCGGCAAGGTCTACGTGGCCTACTCGACCAACTACGGGACCCAGGCGAACAAGCTGGACATCGGGGCGACGCTGGTGGAGCGAGCGCAAGCGGCGGCCGACGCCTGGGCCGAGGCGACCGGGCCGCAGCGCGCCGCGCTCGAGCGCGAGCTGCAGCAGCAGCGCGAGCTGCTCGACCTGCTCCGGCAGCTCCACCACATCTACGGCAACGCCGTGCTGGGCCTGTAGGAGGACGAGCGATGCGCACCCTTGGAAACTGCGGCACTCACCGCTCATCGCATGGCACCAGCGCGCGCGCTGGGGGAGCTCGGGGCATGTGGTCTTCTCTTCGTCAGCTGGCCGCCGTCGGCCTCGTCGCCGCCGGCGTGGCCCTGGCGGGTCTCGGTGGCTGCGCCGACCCCGAGCCCATCAACCGCGTCCAGCCGAACCTCATCGAGAAGTCGAAGCTGGGCGGCGAGTGGTACATCCTGGACACCATCGTCCGGGCGCCGTTCGCCTCGCACTACTTCTTCGCCGGTCTGCAGAGCTCGCTCGACCGCGGCGTCTTCGAGATCGAGGAGCGGCACCTGTACCTGTACCGCACCTACGAGTTCATCGAGGGCGTCGAGCAGCAGGGCCTCAAGAGCGACTCGGACAAGCCGCTGCTCGACGAGGACGGCAACCCGGTCACCTATGACAAGGTGATGCCCGACGGGTCGGTGAAGAAGGCGACGCGCTACGTGTACCGCAGCGCGCCGCTGGCCAAGTACGCCATCTCCGGCCACTTCGACGTTCGTCAGTCCTACAACCCCATCACGGGCGAGCCGACCAACGTGACGGTCGAGGACGCGAGCGAGAAGTACTGGTGGGAGCGCGACTGGATGCGCGTCGACTTCGGGTCCGATACGGCCGGCAACTCGGCGCGGTTCGGCTCGGACATGTTCAACGCGGTGGTGTACGAGGGTGAGACCGGCCCCGAAGAGCTGAAGCTCCGGGTCCAGGACGACGGCGCGTACATGGACTTCGTGGTCCGCGGCTGGATCACCGCGCCGCGCACCTACCTGTGGGGCTGGGGCTGGATCCCGACCTGCTTCTTCTACCCCTGGTACACGGGCTCGTACTTCGAGTGCGGTGAGGAGGAGATCCACATCCGCACCAGCCTGATGAAGGTCGACCCCGGCAACACCTACCAGCCGTGGAACTACGACGACCACATGCTCGACAAGTTCGGCTTCTTCCGCCGGGCCCGGGCCACCTACGACCAGTACTACGGCGCGACCTTCAGCGCGGCCGAGCGCCACATCCAGCGCTTCCGGATCTGGGAGGACTACGTCGACGCGGACGGCGACGGCAAGCTCGACTACGCGTCGATGAAGCCGCAGCCGATCGTCTACTACCTGTCCGAGAAGTTCCCGCGAGAGCTCATCCCGGGCGCGATCGATCTGGCCGATCAGTGGAACGAGCCCTTCGTCGAGGTGGTCGAGCACCTGACGGGCAAGCCCGTGGACGGGCGCATGTTCGTCCTGTGCGAGAACAACCTCGCCGAGGTCGCGGCCCTGCTCGAAGAGGATCCGGACGCCGTGCTCGCCGAGACCGACGAGCGCTACTGCAAGAACATGGACCAGGCCAAGCCCTACGGCGACCTGCGCTACAACCAGCTGGTCAGCATCAACGAGCCGACCCAGTTCGGGCTGTACGGCTACGGTCCGGCGCACTCGGACCCGCTGACGGGCGAGACCATCAACGCTCACGCGTTCCAGTACACGGGCAACCTGCGCCTGGGTGCGCGGACCGCGGTCGACATGATCGAGTACTCGGCGGGCGTGCAGACCTTCAGGGACGTCGCCGACGCCGAGCACATCCGGACCGACATCAAGGCCCGCACGCTGCGCCAGTCGCAGTCGGAGCCGCGCGTGCCGACGAGCATCGAGGCGGCCCAGACGATGGCGAGCGAGCTGCTCGCCCCGGAGGTCGACGCCGTCATCACGCACTTCGGCCTCGAGGAGACGGACCTCGACCTGGCGCGCGCCGGCATGTCGCGGCTGCGCAACGCCAGCGAGTTCGACTTCGTGTGGCTCAACGCCGACATGGCCGCCCTCGTCGGTCTGCCGGCGGACCAGCTCGGCCAGATCCAGGATCCCGACCACTTCCTCCGTGGCCTGGTGCACCCGGCCTACACCAACACCGAGGACATGCTCCTGTGGGGCGAGAAGAAGGCGGCGCATCTGGGCCAGCAGGCCATCTGCATGGGCGAGCACTTCGACGACTCGTTCAACGGCCTCGCGGCCGAGTACCAGGGCGTCTATGACCAGGCCATCTGCGACGGGCTCAGCCAGCACGCGGACGCCGACCAGCTCATCTTCGACTTCTCGGCCTTCGCCGAGCTGGGCGCCAGCTGCGACGGCGGGGACTCGGCCTGCGCCTCCGACGAGGTGTGCACCTTCGTGGATCAGGGCGACGTCTCGGGCAAGTACTGCATGCGGCCCTGCACGGCCAACGCCCTGCTCCAGCAGCTGCGCCTCGAGATCCGGCGCGTCAACCAGATCGGCGAGTTCCAGTATTGGGATCCCAACGCGCTGTACACCGCGACCAAGGACGCGCGCGTCAACGCCAGCCAGCAGGCCGCGCGCGAGCTCATCGAGCAGGTGCGCGAGAAGGTCTTCCTCGAGACCTTCGACCGGATGTGGTCGACCGTCGCCATGCACGAGGCCGGCCACAACCTCGGCCTGCGTCACAACTTCGCGTCGTCGACGGACGCCCTGAACTACTTCGACGACTACTGGAGCATGAAGGGCACCACCGACGGTGAGGGCCACTGGCATCCCAACAACCTGTGGTCGCGCGAGACCGACGCTCAGGTCGCCAGCCGCATGCGCGAGTACCAGCAGACCTCCATCATGGAGTACTCGGGCGCCTTCAACGCGCGCTACCAGGGGCTCGGCTCCTATGACCGGGCGGCCATCCTGTTCGGCTACGGCGAGCTGCTCGAGGTGTTCGAGAACCCGCCGGCGCTCGAGGCGTACGCCGACTACATCGCCGAGCCCTCCGACGGCGACCCGATGGCGCTGACGCTGACGCCGCGGCGCCTGCATCCGCTGGCGCGCGCCCTCGAGAAGATCCACCACACGAACTACCCGGCGGTCTTCGGCGGCGTCGAGAACATGACCAAGCGCAAGGTCGTCAAGGCCGAAGACATCGCCGACACCTCGAAGCCCTGCAGCCAGTTCGACGACCCGTACTCGACGGCCGTCTGCGGCCAGGCCGGCTCGTTCTGCCGCCCCTTCCCGTCGGGCTTCTTCTGCACCAAGCCCGACATGGTCGAGGTGCCCTTCCGGTTCTGCTCGGACGAGTACAACTGGTCGTCGCCGCAGTGCCAGACCCACGACGAGGGCACCGACTCGTTCGAGATCGTGCTCAACTCGGTCGACGACTACGAGTACTACTGGCCGTTCCGGGCGTACATGCGCGACAACGACCTGTTCTCACCGTCGACCGGCTACTGGAACTCGGTCATGTCGATCATGGCCGGCTGGCGCAAGCACTTCGAGCACTGGGCCTACAACTACACCCGCTACAACAAGGACGGGTGGTGGGAGAAGCGCTTCGGCCAGCCCTGGCACCTCGACGTCAACGGCGGCCTGGGCGCCACCCTGGCGGCCAAGAACATCTTCGAGACGATGGCCAACGTCTTCGGGCGGCCCTCGCCGGGGTTCTACGGCTGGAACGCGGTCAAGCAGCGCTACGAGCCGGTCGTCAACAACGGCAAGAACACCTACTCGAACGTGTTCTACATCCCCGAGGACTGCCCCGAGCGCGAGCGCGTCGGCAAGGGCACGCTCTGCGGTGGCCGCCCGATGTACCCGAGCTACGACTTCACGGGTTACATCTACGTGCCTTACCGTGCCGGCACGTTCTACGACCGCCTGGCCGCCATGCAGTTCATGACCTTCCCGCAGATGCTGTACGTGCGCGGCGTGGACCGCACCATCGACGCGCGGCGCTTCCGCCTGAACTTCGCCACCGTCTGGCCCGAGCGCGTCTCGAACCTGCTCGCCGGCATGCTCACCGGCGAGCCCGAGATGAGCGGCTGGTGCATCGAGCACGACGGCGTGCCGCCGACCCAGAACGGCAACGGCGATCCCAGCGCCGTCAAGCCGCGCCGCTGGTTTGGCACCGAGGCCGAGCTCGACGCCTACTATGCCAACTGCGTCGCGCTCACCCCCGAGCCCGAGTACAGCTTCCCCACGACCCAGTACCGCCTGCCTGCGCTGGCCTCGATCTACGGTCTGGGCTGGTCCAGCCAGACCTTCGATCGCGGCTTCGCCGACCGCGCACGCGTCTGGCTCGAGGGTGAGGGCAACGACGTCACGATCCCGGCCGGCTTCGAGGTCGTGAAGTACACCGATCCCTTCTCGGGCAAGACCTACATGGCGCCCTACGATCCCGAGGAGTTCGATCCGAACGACCTCCAGGTCACGCCGCGCTCGGCCGTGCCCGCCGTGGATCTCGAGGGCCATCGCCACGTGTACTGGCCCGCGGCGCGCATGCTGTCGTGGGCCAACCGGGAGCTCGCGAAGTACCCCAACCAGAGCACGCTGACCGGGTCCTACAGCTACAGCGACCTCCAGCAGATGGTGGGTCGCCTCGAGATCATCCGCGGCCTCTACCGCTACTTCGAGTACGGCTACTGAGCCTCGGCCGCTGCTGAACACGAAGCCCCCGCGAGCCCGACTCGCGGGGGCTTCGTAGCTTCCGGTGCCGGCGCGTCGCAGGTCGATCCCGGCTCAGCCCCCGGCCGGCCTCAGGAACACGAACACGGCCCCGCTGCCGCCCTGGGCCATCGGCGCCGTGACCACCTCGCGGATCCGCGCCAGGAAGTCGACCCGGAGCCACTGCATCAGGGCCTCCTGCAGCACGGCCCCATCTCGGCTGTGCAGGCCGCGGCCAGGGATGATGCGGACCGTCGCGTGCCCCTGCTCGGCGGCGCGGCGCAAGAAGCTCTCCACCGCCTCGCGCGCGGCCTCGCGGCGCAACCCGTGCAGGTCGAGCGTCGGCGCCGCCTTGAACTGCCCCGACTTGATGCGCCGCTTCAGAGTCCGGGGGGTCCCGTCCACGCGCTCGTCCGCCGCTGGCCGAGTCGAGACGTGAGGCTCGTCTGAACCGTCATCGTCGACGGGCGCCATCCCGGACGCCTCCATGGCCGCCGCGAACAGCGCGTCGTCCTCGGCCAGACGTCGCTCACGCGGCGGGGTGCTGCGCGGCGAGCCGGACGCCGACGACCTGGGCGCCGTCTCGCGTGGCTGCGGGGCGTCACCCATCATGGCCTCGAACAGCGCGTCATCGTCGGCCTGGCGTTGGCGCCGCGACTGCCCGACGCCCAGCTGTCGCATGGCCCGCTCGAACTCCCGATCGGCCAGGTGATCCCCGAGGCCGTCCTGGTGATCCGGCCGACCTCGGCGCCCCTTCCCGCTCGTGTCATCGCTCATGACAGCCTGCCCTCCCTCTGCTAGAAGCTCCACGCGTCGCCACGGGCGCCACCCCGAAGCGGGCCCGTCGCCGCGACCGCACGCGGCCGCCAACCCAGCCAGACGAAGCACCCTCGCGCGGAGGACCAGTATGCGAATGACCCAGCTCCACGCACCGACCCTCCGGGAGGCCCCCAAGGAGGCGGAGCTCGTCAGCCACCGGCTGCTCTTGCGCGCCGGCTTCATCCGGCAGCTCACGGCCGGCGTCTACGACATCCTGCCGCTCGGCATGCGCTCGGTCACGCGGATCTCGAACATCATCCGCGAGGAGCTCGACCGCGCAGGCGCCCAGGAGGTCCTGCTGCCGGCGGTTCAGCCCGCCGAGCTCTGGAAGGAGAGCGGGCGCTGGGACAAGTACGGGCCCGAGCTGCTCCGCTTCAAGGACCGCAAGGAGGCCGAGTACTGCCTCGGGCCCACGCACGAGGAGGTCATCGTGGACCTCGTGCGCCGCGATGTGCGGTCGTACCGGCAGCTGCCGGTCAACCTGTACCAGATCCAGTTCAAGTTCCGTGACGAGATCCGGCCCCGTGGCGGCCTGATGCGCGGTCGCGAGTTCATCATGAAGGACGCCTACTCCTTCGATGCGAGCGAAGAAGGGGCCCACGCCTCCTACCGCGCGATGTATCAGGCCTACGAGGCGATCTTCCGCCGCTGCGGCCTGGACTTCCGCGCGGTCGAGGCCGACACGGGCAACATCGGCGGCAGCCTGTCGCACGAGTTCCAGGTGCTCGCGACCCACGGCGAAGACGCCATCGTCAGCTGCGACACCTGCAGCTATACCGCCAACGTCGAGAAGGCGGCGATCGGGCAGCGGGGCGTGACCGCTCCGCCGATCACCGAGGGGGCGCCAGAGCGGGTCGATACGCCGAACCGACGGACCGTCGAGGAGGTGACGCACTTCCTCGGCGTGACCCCCGATCAGCTGATCAAGACCCTGATCGTCCTGGTCGATGGCCAGCCGTGGGCTGCGCTGGTCCGGGGCGACCGAGAGCTCAACCCGCTGAAGATCAAGGACGCGCTACAGGCCGGCGAGGTCACTCTGGCCGACGACGCCACGGTCACGCGCGTCACTGGGGCGCCGGTCGGCTTCGCCGGACCCGTCGGGCTGTCGATCCCCGTCATCGCCGACCCCGAGGTGGCGCTGATGGTCGACGCCGTCTGTGGGGCGAACGCGGCCGACACGCACCTGCGCGGTGTCGCCGCAGGGCGCGACTTCAGCCCACGGCAAGTCGCCGACGTGCATCTGGCGCGCGAGGGCGACGCCTGCCCCCGCTGCGAGGGGCGGCTGCGGGCCTTCCGCGGCATCGAGGTCGGCCACGTCTTCTACCTCGGCACGCGCTACTCCAAGCCGATGGGCTGCACGTTCCTGGACCGTGACGGCCAGGACAAGCCCATGGTCATGGGCTGCTACGGCATCGGCGTCACGCGCATCCTGGCCGCCGCCGTCGAGCAACACTTCGACGATCGCGGCATCGTCTGGCCAATGGCGCTGGCGCCGTTCCAGCTCGCCATCATCCCGCTCGGTCGACCCGGGGACGAGCTGGCCTCGGCCGCGGATCAGCTCTACCGCGACGCCAAGGCGGCCGGACTCGACGCGGTGATCGACGACCGCGACGAGCGCCCGGGCGTCAAGTTCGCCGACTCCGATCTCATGGGCTTCCCGCTCCAGGTCGTCCTGGGCAAGCGGGGCCTGGCCGAAGGCAAGGTCGAGCTGAAGTTCCGCGACGGCCGCGCCACCGAGAACGTGCCGCTCGCCGAGATCGTGGAACGGCTCCGCGCCCTGGTCGCCGAGGCGCTCGCGTGAGCCCCGCTCCGGACCAGCCGGCCGCGGCGGTCGATCGCCTGATCGTCGCCGCTGACGTCCCACTGACCGAGCTGCCCTCCCTGCTCGCCGATCTCGACGGGGTCGCCCGCTGGATCAAGGTCGGCTCGACCCTCTTCGCCGAGGGCGGGCCCGACCTCGTGCGGAGCCTGCACGGGCAGGGGTGGCGCGTCTTCCTGGACCTGAAGCTGCACGACATCCCCCACCAGGTCGAGCTGACGACGCGTGCCCTGGCGGGGCTCGGGGCGGATCTCCTCACGATCCACGCCGCGGGCGGCGCCGAGATGATCGCGGCGGCGCGCCAGGGTCTCAGCGGACACGCCACGCGGCTGCTCGCGGTCACCGTCTTGACCAGCCTGGACGGCGCGGCCCTCCGCGCGATCGGCTGCGCCGAACCCCCCGAGCAGCTGGTCCTGCGGCGCGCACGCCTGGCCATCGACCATGGGGCCCATGGCCTCGTCGCGTCGGCACAGGAGGCGCGGACGCTCCGCGCCGAGCTCGGACGAGACTTGCACCTCGTCACGCCCGGCGTGCGCCCCAGCGGCTCCGATCCGGGAGATCAGGCGCGCGTCATGACGCCCGCCGACGCGATCGCGGCCGGCGCGACCCAGCTCGTCGTCGGACGCCCGATCACCGGGGCGGCCGATCGCCGTGATGCGGCGCGGCGTCTCGTCAGCGAGATCGCGAGGGCCTCGTGAGCCGGATCTACGGCACGCACGCGGTGCTCGAGCTCCTCGAGACCGCGCCACACGCCGTGACGAGCGTGCACCTCGTGCGAGGCCGCCGCGCCTCCGAGGACGAGCCCGTCGTCGCGAAGGCCGAGGCGCTTGGGATCCCGATCCAGGAGCTGGATCCCAGCAGCCAGAGGGCCCGATCCGGCGGCCGGGGCGGCGTGCGCGTCGCCGCCGACATCCGGATCGCGCAGGCGCCGGCCCTCGAGGAGATCGGCGCCGAAGGGGCGCCCCTGGTCCTGGCGCTCGACGGGGTCACCGATCCCCACAACCTCGGCGCGATCGTACGATCGTCGGCCGCGTTGGGAGCGTCGCTCATCATCGTGCCGCGCGACAACGCCGCCCCGCTGAACGACGCGGCCGTGCGAGCGTCCGCGGGCGCCGTCGCCCACGTGCCGGTGATGCGGGTCGTCAACCTGGCCCGCGCGTTGCGCCAGCTACGGGAGCAGGGCTTGTGGGCCCTCGCCGCCATCCCGGACGCGGGGACCAGCCTCTGGGACGCGGACCTGACCTTACCGACGGTCCTCGCGCTCGGCGCCGAGGGTCGCGGCCTCCGGCCGGGGGTGGTCAAGGCTTGCGAGGTCACGGTGCGACTGCCCCTCGCGGGACCCGTGGCCTCCCTCAACGTCAGCGTCTTCGCGGGGATCGCGCTGGCCGAGGCCACCCGTCAGAGACACGCCGCGCGACCCCTCGACAAAGGGGCATGAAGGTCGCGATTCGCTGGTTGACAGGCCCGAACGCCTCTCGTATAAGGCGCCTCTCGCTTGGGCCGACCCCTACCGGCCGGTCCGGCGGGTCACGCTGGCGTAGCTCAACTGGCAGAGCAGCTGATTTGTAATCAGCAGGTTGCGGGTTCGACTCCCACCGTCAGCTCCGACAAGCGTCAAGCTCTTTACAGGTTCAGTCCTACCACGACCGTAGAACGTGTGTGGAGGGGTGCCCGAGTGGCCAAAGGGAGCAGGCTGTAAACCTGCCGGCTTACGCCTTCGAAGGTTCGAATCCTTCCCCCTCCACTCCCTACGTCCCGGCCGCGTCGTGGCGATCCAGCGTGCGGGAATAGCTCAGTTGGTAGAGCATCAGCCTTCCAAGCTGAGGGTCGCGAGTTCGAGTCTCGTTTCCCGCTCCAACCTCGGCCTGCGCTGGCCGGGTCGCTGGCGCGCCCGGGCGTACCCGATGCCTGTGTAGCTCAGCGGTAGAGCACTTCCTTGGTAAGGAAGAGGTCACCGGTTCAAGCCCGGTCACAGGCTCCATCCGCCGTCCGGCTGCGCGCTGAGACGGCGACCACGCAGTGCGGTCTGGCTGCTATCCGCAGCAGCCCCCTATTTCCCTGGGGGGCGACCTGCTCAAACAAGTAGAGCGACCGTCGCACTCGCGTCCGATTCGGACGAGGCACGGCCAGTCACCTCCGAGGAGAGACGACATGGGGAAGGAGAAGTTCGTTCGCACCAAGCCGCACGTCAACATCGGCACCATCGGCCACGTTGACCACGGCAAGACGACCCTCACCGCGGCCATCACCAAGGTGCTGAGCACGAAGGGTCAGGCGAAGTACGCGGGTTACGACTCGATCGACAAGGCGCCGGAGGAGAAGGCCCGCGGCATCACGATCTCGACCGCGCACGTCGAGTACGAGTCGGACAAGCGCCACTACGCGCACGTCGACTGCCCCGGCCACGCCGACTACGTGAAGAACATGATCACGGGCGCGGCGCAGATGGACGGCGCGATCCTGGTGGTCAGCGCGGCCGACGGCGCCATGCCCCAGACCCGCGAGCACATCCTGCTCGCCCGTCAGGTCGGCGTCCCCTACATCGTCGTGTTCCTCAACAAGGCCGATATGGTCGACGACGAGGAGCTGCTCGAGCTCGTCGAGCTCGAGGTCCGCGAGCTGCTGTCGAAGTACGAGTTCCCGGGCGACGACCTCCCCGTCATCCGCGGCTCGGCCCTCAAGGCCCTCGAGGCCGACAACTGGCAGAGCCCGGACGCCAAGCCGATCCTGGACCTCATGGAGGCCTGCGACTCGGCGATCCCGGAGCCGGTCCGTGACATCGACCGCGCCTTCCTGATGCCGATCGAGGACGTGTTCTCGATCTCCGGCCGCGGCACCGTGGTCACCGGTCGCGTCGAGCGCGGCGTCATCAAGGTCGGCGAGGAAGTCGAGATCGTCGGCATCCGCCCGACGACCAAGACCACCGTCACCGGCGTCGAGATGTTCCGCAAGCTGCTCGACCAGGGCCAGGCGGGTGACAACATCGGCGCGCTGCTCCGCGGCGTGAAGAAGGACGACGTCGAGCGCGGCCAGGTCCTGGCCAAGCCCGGCTCGATCAACCCGCACAAGAAGTTCAAGGCCGGCGCCTACGTCCTCACCAAGGAGGAGGGCGGCCGTCACACGCCGTTCTTCAACGGCTACCGCCCGCAGTTCTACTTCCGGACCACGGACGTGACCGGCACGGTCGAGCTGCAGGAAGGCGTCGAGATGGTGATGCCGGGCGACAACGTCAACTTCACCGTGAACCTCCTGACCCCGATCGCGATGGACAAGGGTCTGCGCTTCGCGATCCGCGAGGGTGGCCGCACGGTGGGCGCGGGCGTCGTCGAAGAGATCATCGAGTAATCTCGCTCCCAGCCTGCCCAACTCGAAGGGAGGTGGCGACGCCACCTCCCTTCAGCTTATCGAGGTGATGACATGGCCAAGGGCAATCGCGTGATCGTGACGCTCGAGTGCACGGAGGCCCGCGCCGAAGGCGCCCCGCCGAGCCGCTACACGACCACCAAGAACAAGAAGACGACCCCGAAGCGCCTGGAGAAGCGGAAGTACAACCCCTTCCTGCGGCGTTACACGGTCCATCGCGAGACGAAGTAGCCTCGCGTCTTCATCCGGGGCCGCGAGGCGCCCTCTCGGGGCGGCCTCGCGGATCACCGACGCCGATCGAGCTCTCGGGGATTATAGCTTGACCGGGTCGGTAGACCCTGTATATGGTTCGCGCCCCGTTGGCCCGGAAGGCCCAGCGGCGGGTCTCGATAGCATTGTAGGCCAGTAGCTCCAACGGTAGAGCGCCGGACTCCAAATCCGGATGTTGGGGGTTCGAATCCCTCCTGGCCTGCCATCAACCTGGTGCCACAGCGGCACGACGCACTGAGCCCTGCGTAATCCAAGCCCCTCCGCGTCTGCGCGGCTCGGGCTTACCAACCGTGAGGCGCAACGGAACGATGGGTGTCGCTCGCTACGTCAACATGGCCTTCGTGGCCGTTGGCCTCCTCGGCTGGATCATCTTCGCCGAGCTGTTCGGATTCATCCTGAGCCTCTTCGGCGCTGGGGCGAACATGCCGCTCATCGGCGTGAACTTCCGGCTCGCGGACCTCATCGGCCTCATCGCCGCGGCGGCCTTGGCGATCGGGCTCCGTCGCAACGAGAAGGTCTCGACCTACGCCCTCGAGGTCGGCAACGAGCTCTCGAAGGTGACCTGGCCGTCCTGGCCCGAGACCAAGCTGGCCACGGTGGTCGTCATCATCACGACCGTCGTCATCGCCCTCATCCTGGGCGCTTTCGACTGGCTGTGGTCGGCGCTCTCGGGGCTGGTATACGACGTTTGAGGTCGGTCGGGGCGTCTGCCTCTGCCCCTCACGGCTCCCTGGAGAACGAGACCATGGCCATGAAGTGGTACGCCGTCGGCACCTTCTCGGGGTTCGAGGCGCGCGCCAAGCAGCTGCTGCAGGAGAACATCAAGACGGCCGGTCTCGACGACCGGTTCGGCGAGATCCTCGTGCCGACCGAGGAGGTCGTCGAGCTCCGTGGCGGCGCCCGGCGCACCACGCAGCGCAAGCTCATGCCGGGCTACATGTTCGTCGAGATGGAGATGGACGGCGAGACCTGGCACTGCGTCAAGAACACGCAGAAGATCACCGGCTTCATCGGGGACGACAAGAACCCCAAGCCGATGAGCTCGCGCGAGGTCAAGGCGCTCACGCAGCAGATCGAGGAGTCCGGGACCAAGGTGACGCACAAGCGCACCTTCGAGGAGGGCAGCACCGTCCGCGTCATCGACGGACCCTTCCTCAACTTCAGCGGCGTGGTCGAAGAGGTCATGCCGCAAAAGCAGAAGGTCCGCGTGCTGGTCAGCATCTTCGGCCGCGCTACGCCGGTCGAGCTCGACTTCATGCAAGTCGAGTCGATGTCATAGCCCTTGTCATTAGGTCGGCAGGTCCTTGACCACGCCCCCGTCGGGTGACGGGGCCGGCCCGTCCGGCGGCGTGGGAGATCTGTTGCCAAGGAGTTTCGAGTCATGGCGAAGAAGATCACCGGCTACGTGAAGCTGCAGGTCCCCGCGGGCCGCGCGAACCCCTCGCCGCCCGTGGGTCCGGCTCTCGGTCAGCAGGGCGTGAACATCATGCAGTTCTGCAAGGAGTTCAACGCGCGCACCCAGGCGCAGATGGGCATGATCATCCCGGTCGTCATCACGGTGTACGCGGACCGGTCGTTCACGTTCGTCACCAAGACCCCTCCCGCCTCGGACCTCATCAAGAAGGCCGCCGGGATCGAGAAGGGCTCGGGGATCCCGAACCGCGTCAAGGTCGGCAAGCTCACCCAGGCCCAGGTCCAGCAGATCGCCGAGCAGAAGATGCCCGATCTGTACGCGAACGACCTGGACACGGCGGTCAAGACGATTGCCGGCACCGCTCGCAGCATGGGCGTCGAGATCGTCTGAGGGGACCCTCGGACCGACCCGCGACCACAACCGTCGGTAGGAGGGGCGTGGCCCCGCTGACTACCCGGAGCACGACATGGCAAAGAACGGAAAGAAGTTCCGAGCGGCGGCTGAGAAGGTCGACCGCGCCAAGCGTTACGAGCTCGACGAGGCCGTCAAGCTCGTGAAGGACACCAGCACGACCAAGTTCGACGGCACCGTCGACGCGGCCGTGCGCCTGGGCGTGAACCCCCGTCACGCCGACCAGATGGTCCGCGGCGCGGTCGTGCTCCCGCACGGCACGGGCCGGACCGTCCGCGTCGCCGTCTTCGCCAAGGGCGACAAGGCGCGCGAGGCCGAGGAGGCGGGGGCCGACATCGTCGGCGCCGAGGAGCTGGTCAACAAGATCAAGGATGGCTGGCTCGAGTTCGACATGGCGATCGCCACGCCGGACATGATGGGCCTCGTCGGCCGCGTCGGTCGCGTCCTCGGCCCGCGCGGGCTGATGCCGAACCCCAAGTCGGGCTCGGTGACGCAGGACGTCGGTCAGGCCGTGCGCGACTCCAAGGGCGGCAAGGTCGACTTCCGCGTCGAGAAGGCCGGCATCATCCACGCCCGCATCGGCAAGGTCTCCTTCGGCGAGCAGCAGCTGGCCGAGAACCTGCGTGCCCTGGTCGACCAGCTGCAGAAGCTGAAGCCGTCGACCGCCAAGGGCGTGTACCTCAAGAGCATCTCTCTGTCGGCGACGATGGGCCCCGGGGTCAAGGTGAACCCGGGATCGGTCTTGTCGGCGGAGTAGCGAGACACCTCGCGATGGCCGGGTCCGCCCGGTCATCGCACGGGTGTGTCCAGGGTGGCCAGGCCCACCGCGGCAGGGGCGAACGGAGCTACCGCCAGCCCACGTCGCGGAGAGACGAACCACCTCGCCCCTCGGGGCAACATCGAAGCAGTGCCAGGTCCAATCCGGTCGTTGATCGTCGCAGAAGTCGGTGGGCGAGGCCCCCAATCGCGCCAGTCGGCGCGGCCGGCGGAGGCGGTGAGCGGTGGAAGCGGACCACGATTCCCAGACTCGTACGCCCAAGGAGGGTTCGCCCCTCCCGGTTGGCGGCGCGGAAGCCGACCCGGCACCTGTCCCACCCTACGAAGGCCAACCGTGACCCCACGGAGCCGCCTTCAGGAGGCACAATGAACCGCCAGGAGAAAGCAGAGCAGGTCGAAGACATTCGCGGTCTCCTCGACGGTGCCCAGCTGGTCGTGCTCACGCACTACTCCGGCCTCGGCGTGGACGCGATGATGACGCTTCGGCGTCAGCTTCGCGGCGCACAGGCCGGCTACCGGGTCATGAAGAACACGTTGGCGAAGATCGCCACGGGGGATTCCGAGCTCCAGGGCCTCGCTCCCCACTTCAAGGGTCCGGTCGGCGTCGCGTTCACGAAGGTGGACCCGGCGGCTGCCGCCAAGGTGCTCGCGGACTTCGTCCGGGACAACCCGAAGCTGCAGATCCGCGCCGGCATCCTCCCGGGTGGCAAGGTGCTCGACGCCGCTGGCATCGACGCGCTCAGCCGCCTGCCGAGCCGCGATCAGCTGCGGGCGCAGTTGCTGGCCACGCTCAACGGCGTCGGCACGAAGTTCGTGCGGGTGCTGGCCGCCGTGCCCGGCGGGATGGTGAACGTCCTCGAGGCGCGTCGCCGTCAGCTCGCCGGTGAGTAGACCGAGCCCCCGACCGAGCCATCGGCGAGGTCACTGGTTCCAACCCAACCCAACCAACGAGTCTGGAGAATAGAAATGGCTGATATCACTCGTGCGCAGGTCAAGGAATATCTGAGCGGTCTGACGGTTCTCGAGCTGTCCGAGCTGGTCAAGGAGCTCGAGGAGGCCTGGGGCGTGTCGGCGGCGGCTCCGGTCGCGGTCGCGGCCGCGGCTCCGGGTGGCCCGGCGGCGCCGGCCGCCGAGGAGAAGACCGAGTTCGACGTCATCCTGACCGACGCCGGCGCTCAGAAGATCCAGGTGATCAAGGCGGTTCGCGAGGTGACGGGCCTGGGCCTCAAGGAGGCCAAGGACCTCGTCGACAACCCGCCGAAGCCCCTCAAGGAGGCCGTCTCCAAGGAGGAGGCCAACGACGTCAAGGCGAAGATCGAGGCCGCTGGCGGCAAGGTCGACGTCAAGTAGTTCCGCCAGGCCAGTCGGCGCGGCCCTCGGCAGGTGCACGTCACCCCGGGTCCGCGCCGTCTGGCCTTTGGTGTCTCACCGGCCCTGCGCGTCTCGCCAGGCACACCGGTTCGCCGAACAGCTCAGGTGTCCTGAGGCACATCCCAGATCGGTTGAGGAGGAAACGTGGCCAAGCGAACGCTCAGGGATCTGCGTATCCGCAAGAACTTTGCGAAGATCCCGAAGATCATCGACATCCCCGATCTGATCAACATCCAGAAGAACTCCTACGAGAAGTTTCTCCAGGCCAATCTGTCGCCTGAGAAGCGCGAGGAGGTCGGCCTCCAGAACATCTTCAAGAGCGTCTTCCCCATCCGGGACTTCAACAAGACGGCGCAGCTCGAGTTCGTCAGCTATCACCTCGAGCCGGCCAAGTACGACGTGGACGAGTGCCGCGCCCGCGGCATGACCTTCGCCGCGCCCATCAAGGTGGCCATCCGTCTGGTCACGTGGGACACGGACGAAGCGGGGAACCAGTCCATCCGCGACATGAAGGAGCAGGAGGTCTATTTCGGGGAGATCCCCCTGATGACCGAGAACGGCACCTTCATCATCAACGGCACCGAGCGCGTGGTGGTCAGCCAGCTGCACCGCTCGCCGGGTGTCTTCTTCGATCACGACAAGGGCAAGACCCACTCCTCGGGCAAGCTGCTCTATTCGGCGCGCGTCATCCCCTATCGTGGCTCGTGGCTCGACTTCGAGTTCGACCACAAGGATCTCCTGTACGTCCGCATCGATCGCCGCCGGAAGATGCACGCGACGGTCCTGCTGCGCGCCCTCGACTTCACGACCGAGGAGCTGCTGCAGGAGTTCTACGCGACCGAGCTCATCCGGCTCGAGTCCGACGGTCGCATCTTCCGACAGATCAACTACGAGCTCATCCAGGGCCAGAAGGTCTCCGAGGACATCCTGCACCCCGAGACGGGTGAGGTGGTCGTGCGCAAGGGCAAGAAGCTCGGCCGCGCGAACATCCGCCGCATGAAGGAGGCGGGCGTCAACGAGATCGAGATCACCCCCGAGGATCTCGTCGGCAAGGTCTTCGCCCGCGACATCATCAACATGGAGACGGGCGAGGTCCTCTTCGACTGCAACGAGGAGCTGACCGCCGACTCGATCGACCGCCTGCGGGAGGTCGGCATCGACGAGTTCGAGATCCTCTTCATCGACCAGCTCTCGGCCGGCCCGTACCTGCGGGACACGCTCAAGGCCGACAAGGTCGCGACGACCGACGAGGCGATCCTCGAGATCTACCGCCGCCTCCGCCCGGGCGATCCGTCGACCGTCCAGCAGGCCCGCAGCTACTTCGTGAACCTGTTCTTCAACCCGGCCCGCTACGACCTCTCCGAGGTCGGCCGCGTGAAGCTCAACCACAAGCTGCACCAGTCGAACGAGATCACCGAGACCGTCCTGACGAAGAAGGACATCATCGAGACGGTCCGGTACCTCATCGAGCTGAAGAACAGCCGCCAGCTCTACACGATCGACGACATCGATCACCTGGGCAACCGCCGCGTCCGCGCGGTCGGCGAGCTGATGGAGAACCAGTACCGCATCGGTCTCGTCCGCATGGAGCGCGCCATCAAGGAGCGCATGTCCATGTCGCAGGAGCTCGAGACCCTGATGCCCCACGACCTCATCAACGCCAAGCCGGTGAGCGCGGTCGTCAAGGAGTACTTCGGGTCCAGCCAGCTCAGCCAGTTCATGGACCAGACGAACCCGCTGAGCGAGGTGACGCACAAGCGCCGCCTGTCGGCCCTCGGACCGGGCGGTCTGACCCGCGACCGCGCGGGCTTCGAGGTCCGCGACGTCCACACGACCCACTACGGTCGCGTGTGCCCGATCGAGACGCCCGAAGGTCCGAACATCGGTCTCATCGCGTCGCTCGCGACCTACGCGCGCGTCAACCGGCTCGGCTTCATCGAGACGCCCTATCGCACCATCCAGGAGGGCCGGGTCACCGGTCAGGTGCGCTACTACTCGGCGCTCGAGGAAGAGGAGCACACGATCGCGCAGGCGGACGCGAACCTCGACGAGACCGGCAAGTTCAGCGAGGACCTGGTCCACGCCCGCGTCCGCGGCGAGACCACGATGGTCGCGCAGGACGAGGTCACCCTCATGGACGTGAGCCCCAACCAGCTCGTGTCCGTGGCCGCTTCGCTCGTGCCGTTCCTGCAGAACGACGACGCGAACCGCGCGCTGATGGGCGCGAACATGATGCGGCAGGCCGTGCCCCTGCTGCGCACGACCTCGCCCCTGGTCGGCACGATGCTCGAGCACATCGTCGCGGCCGACTCGGGCGTGACGGTGGTCGCGCGCAACGACGGCATCGTGGAGTCGGTCGACGCGCAGCGCCTGGTGATCAAGCCGGACGCGCTGGACACGGACATCCACACCAAGCCCGACATCTACAACCTCATCAAGTACCAGCGCTCCAACCAGAACACCTGCATCAACCAGAAGCCGATCGTCCGCCAGGGCGACCGGGTGAAGGCGGGCGAGGTGATCGCGGACGGGCCCGCTACGGAGCTGGGCGAGCTCGCGCTCGGCCGCAACGTGGTCGTCGCGTTCATGCCCTGGGGCGGCTACAACTTCGAGGACTCCATCCTCATCAGCGAGAAGGTCGTCAAGGAGGACCTCTACACCTCGATCCACATCGAGGAGTTCGAGTGCACCGCCCGTGACACCAAGCTGGGCAAGGAAGAGATCACGCGCGACATCCCGAACGTCGGCGAGGAGGCGATGGCCAACCTCGACGACGCCGGCATCGTCCGCATCGGCGCCGAGGTGCAGACCGGCGACATCCTCGTCGGCAAGATCACGCCCAAGGGCGAGACCCAGCTGTCGCCGGAAGAGAAGCTGCTGCGCGCCATCTTCGGTGAGAAGGCCGGTGACGTGCGCGACACGTCCCTGCGCGTCCCCCCTGGCGTCAAGGGCACCGTGATCGACGCGCGCGTGTTCTCGCGCAAGGGCGTCGAGAAGGACTCGCGGTCGGCCGCCATCGAGGAGGCCGAGGAGTCGCGCCTGCGCAAGGACATGGCCGACGAGATCAAGATCATGCGCCGGGCGGCCTACGGCCGCATCGCGCGCCTGCTCGATGGTCACGCGACGGGCGGCAAGCTGGTCAGCGACTCGGGCGAGGTCCTCATCGGCAAGGGCGTGACGCTCACGCCGGAGCTGCTCGAGAAGGTCCCGCAGAAGTACTGGCGCGACATCCGCGTCGACGATGGCGACAAGCTCGAGTCGACCATCGCGCAGATCGTCGATGACGTGGAGGCCTCGGTGCTCCGGACGACGGAGCACTTCGAGGAGAAGATCAAGCGCCTGAAGAAGGGCGACGAGCTCCCTCCGGGCGTCATCAAGATGGTCAAGGTCTACGTCGCCATCAAGCGCAAGCTCCAGGTGGGCGACAAGATGGCCGGCCGCCACGGTAACAAGGGCGTCATCTCCCGCATCCTGCCGGAGGAGGACCTGCCTTACCTGCCGGACGGGACGCCGGTCGACCTCGTGCTCAACCCGCTCGGCGTGCCGAGCCGCATGAACGTGGGTCAGATCCTCGAGACCCACCTGGGGTGGGCGGCGCTGGGTCTGGGTCAGGCGATCGGCGCGATGGCCGAGGAGCTGGCCTCGCCGGCGTCGCTGCGCGAGCGGATCACCGCGGTCTACGACGATCAGGCCTCCCGTGACCTGGTCGGGAGCCTCAGCGACGATGACGTCGTCCGCCTCGCCCACATGCTGGGCAAGGGTGTGCATGTCGGGACCCCGGTGTTCGACGGCGCGAGCGAGGCCGAGATCCGCAACCTGCTCGAGCGGGCCGGCCGACAGCGCTCGGGCCAGACGGTGCTGTTCGATGGACGGACCGGCGAGGCCTTCGACGAGGACGTCACCGTCGGTGTGATGTACGTGCTCAAGCTCCACCACCTGGTGGACGACAAGATCCACGCCCGGAGCATCGGGCCGTACTCGCTCGTCACCCAGCAGCCGCTGGGCGGAAAGGCCCAGTTCGGTGGCCAGCGCCTCGGCGAGATGGAGGTCTGGGCCATGGAGGCGTACGGCGCCGCCTATGGCCTGCAGGAGTTCCTGACGGTCAAGAGCGACGACGTGGTTGGCCGTACCCGCATCTACGAGGCGATCGTCAAGGGCGAGCACACGCTCGAGCCCGGTCTGCCCGAGTCCTTCAAGGTGCTCTTGAAGGAGCTGAAGTCCCTGGCGCTGGACGTCGAGCTGATCGAGGCGGGCTGAGGCCCGCCCCGACGGCTCCAAGGAGGAGTGACATGAAGGATTTCTTCAATTTCTACGAGAAGCCCAAGGATCCTCTCAGCTTCAGCGCTATCCGGATCGGGCTGGCCTCGCCGAAGAAGATCCTCGAGTGGTCCTTCGGCGAAGTGAAGAAGCCGGAGACCATCAACTACCGCACCTTCAAGCCGGAGCGGGACGGGCTCTTCTGCGCGAAGATCTTCGGTCCGGTGAAGGACTACGAGTGCAACTGCGGTAAGTACAAGCGGATGAAGCACCGCGGCATCGTCTGCGAGAAGTGCGGCGTCGAGGTGATCCAGGCGAAGGTTCGCCGCGATCGCCTCGGGCACATCAACCTCGCGACGCCCGTGGCGCACATCTGGTTCCTCAAGAGCCTGCCGAGCCGCATCGGCAACCTGCTCGACATCAGCTTGAAGGATCTCGAGAAGGTCCTGTACTGCGTCGCGTACGTGGTGCTCGATCCGGGCGAGACGGACCTCGAGGTCGGTCAGATCCTCAGCGAGGAGGCCTACGACGAGCTCGTCGAGGAGAAGGGCGAGGAGGCGCTCGACGTCGGGATGGGCGCGGACGCCATCCGCGACCTGCTCGAGAGTCTGGACATCGAGGGCCTCGCGGTCGAGCTGCGCGCCGCGATGCGCGAGGCGCGCTCGGAGGCCAAGCGCAAGAAGATCGCCAAGCGCCTGAAGGTCGTCGAGGCCTTCAAGGACTCGGGCAACGAGCCGTCGTGGATGGTCCTGACGACCATCCCCGTGCTGCCGCCCGACCTGCGTCCGCTGGTGCCGCTCGACGGCGGCCGCTTCGCGACGAGCGATCTGAACGACCTGTATCGCCGGGTCATCAACCGCAACAACCGCCTCAAGCGCCTGCTCGAGCTCAACGCGCCGGAGATCATCATCCGGAACGAAAAGCGCATGCTGCAGGAGGCGGTCGACGCGCTGTTCGACAACGGGCGCCGCGGCAAGACCATCACCGGCCCCAACAAGCGGCCGCTCAAGAGCCTGTCCGATCTGCTCAAGGGCAAGCAGGGCCGGTTCCGCCAGAACCTGCTGGGCAAGCGCGTCGACTACTCGGGCCGCTCGGTCATCGTGGTCGGCCCCGAGCTCAAGCTGCACCAGTGCGGCCTGCCCAAGAAGATGGCGCTCGAGCTCTTCAAGCCCTTCGTCTACAACAAGCTCGAGGAGCGTGGGTACGTCACCACGATCAAGAGCGCGAAGAAGCTGGTCGAGAAGGAGAAGTCCGAGGTCTGGGACATCCTCGACGAGGTCATCAAGGAGCACCCGGTGCTCCTCAACCGCGCGCCGACCCTGCACCGCCTCGGCATCCAGGCCTTCGAGCCGGTCCTCGTCGAGGGCAAGGCCATCAAGATCCACCCGCTCGTCTGTACGGCGTTCAACGCCGACTTCGACGGCGACCAGATGGCCGTGCACGTGCCGCTGTCGGTCGAGGCCCAGATGGAAGCGCGCGTGCTCATGATGAGCACGAACAACATCCTGAGCCCCGCCTACGGCAAGCCGATCATCAACCCCAGCCAGGACATCGTGCTGGGGCTGTACTACATGACGCGGCCTCGCGAGTTCGCGCGCGGCGAGGGCAAGAGCTTCTCGAGCCCCGAAGAAGTCCGCGTCGCTTACGACGCTGGCGTGGTCGGCCTTCAGGCCAAGATCAAGTGCCGCATCGAAGGCAAGATCCACGACACGACGGTGGGTCGCTGCCTCGTGACGGAGATCGTGCCGAGCGAGATCGGCTTCGAGGAGTACAACCGCACGCTCGGCAAGAAGGAGCTCGGCAACCTCATCGACGTGACCTACCGCCTGACGGGCTCGAAGAAGACCGTGCTGCTGGCGGACGCGCTGCGTTCTTGGGGCTACGAGTATTCGACGCGCTCGGGCATGTCGATCAGCATCGAGGATCTCCGCATCCCGCCGGAGAAGCAGATCCTGCTCGACAAGGCCTCCTCCGAGGTCGCCGAGATCGAGAGCAGCTACCGCGAGGGGCTCATCACCTACGGCGAGCGTTACAACAAGGTCATCGACATCTGGGCGGCCGCCGGCGAGGAGATCGCCGAGGCGATGATGACCGGCATCCGGAACGAGAGCGTGAGCGCCCCGGACGCCAAGGAGACCCGCGAGCAGTCGGCCTTCAACTCGGTCTTCATGATGGCCGACTCTGGCGCGCGTGGCTCGGCCCAGCAGATCCGGCAGCTGGCCGGCATGCGCGGCCTGATGGCCAAGCCGTCCGGTGAGATCATCGAGACGCCGATCACGGCGAACTTCCGCGAGGGCCTCTCGGTCCTGCAGTACTTCATCTCGACCCACGGCGCCCGAAAGGGTCTCGCGGACACGGCGCTCAAGACGGCGAACTCGGGTTACCTGACCCGCCGCCTGGTCGACGTGGCCAACGACGCGGTCGTGATGGAGTTCGACTGCGGGACGCTCGACGGCGTGACGGCGGAGCCGCTCGTGGAAGGCGGCGAGGTCATCGAGCCGCTGCGCGAGCGCATCCTGGGCCGCGTCGCCCTCGACGACATCACGGATCCGTTGACCGGTGAGGTGCTCGTTGCCGCCAACGGCGAGATCGACGAGCGGGCCATCGACCTCATCGAGAACGCGGGCCTGGAGCGGGTCGAGATCCGCAGCGTGCTCAGCTGCCAGACGACGAACGGCGTCTGCGTGCTCTGCTACGGCCGCGATCTCGCGCGCGGGCGCATGGTCAACATCGGTGAGGCCGCCGGCGTCATCGCCGCGCAGTCCATCGGCGAGCCGGGCACCCAGCTGACGATGCGTACGTTCCACGTCGGTGGTGCGGCGCGCGCGCGCGCCGAGCAGTCCACCCTCGAGGTGCGCAACGAGGGCGAGGTGCAGTTCCGCAACCTCAAGACCGTCGCGAAGAAGAACGGCAGCCTCGTGGTCATGAACCGCAACGGCGAGCTCGTGATCGTCGACGACAACGGCCGCGAGAAGGAGCGCTACCAGCTCGTCTACGGCGCGAACGTGCTCGTGCCCGACAACGCGCGGGTCACCAAGGGGCAGACCCTCGCCGAGTGGGATCCGTGGTCCATCCCGGTCCTCACGGAGTACGCGGGTCAGGTCCGCTACGTCGACGTCGAAGAGTCGAAGACGATGAAGGAGGAGGTCGACGAGGTCACCGGCCTGAGCCGCAAGGTGATCACGGAGACCAAGGGCGAGCTGCGCCCCGCCATCGAGATCCTGGGTGAGGACGGCAAGCCGCTGCGCCTGGAGATCCCCGGCAAGAAGCCGCAGCCGATCCGCTACATGCTGCCCGTCGGGGCCAACATCACGGTGCTGAACAAGGCCTGGGTCGACGCCGGTGACATCCTGGCGAAGATCCCGCGCGAGACCACGAAGACCAAGGACATCACGGGCGGTCTGCCGCGCGTGGCCGAGCTCTTCGAGGCCCGCAAGCCCAAGGAGGTCGCCCTGATCAGCGAGATCGACGGTGTCGTCTCGTTCGGCAAGGACACCAAGGGCAAGCGCAAGATCATCGTGACCCCCGAGGTCGGCGATCCGGCCGAGTACCTCATCCCGAAGAGCAAGGCCGTCTCGGTCCACGAGGGTGACTACGTCCACGCGGGCGAGCCCCTGATGGACGGCTCGTCCAATCCGCACGACATCTTGCGGGTCAAGGGCGAGAAGGAGCTGGCTCGGTACGTCGTGGACGAGGTGCAGGAGGTGTATCGCCTGCAGGGTGTGCGCATCAACGACAAGCACATCGAGGTCATCGTCCGGCAGATGCTGCGCTGGGTGAAGGTCGTCGATGTCGGCGACACCAACTTCCTGGTCAACGAGCAGGTCGAGCGCTGGCGCTTCGAGTCCGAGAACGCGGCCGTGATGGCCCGCGGCGGCGAGCCGGCGCAGGCCGAGCCGATCATGCTCGGCATCACCAAGGCCAGTCTGTCGACCGAGAGCTTCCTGTCGGCCAGCTCCTTCCAGGAGACCACGAAGGTGCTCACGGAGGCGGCGATCTCCGGCAAGGTCGACAACCTGCTCGGCCTCAAGGAGAACGTGCTGATGGGCCGTCTGATCCCGGCCGGCACGGGTGTGCCGGTCTACAAGCAGCTCGGGATCCAGCTCCGCCCCGAGGCGGAGGAGCCCGAGTTCGTGAAGGCGCGGCCGACGGCCTGACACGCGACGGCGGGGGCTCCGCTCGAGGGCCCCCGCTCCGTCGATCCCACTTGACTTGCAGCCGGCGCTCTCTAGAATGCGCCTCCTTCCGAGAAGCCGCGTCGAACGCGGCGGCGTGAAGCGATAACGGGAGTACGATGCCTACCATCAATCAGCTCGTCCGGCAGGGGCGAGAGAAGCAGCGTAACAAGACGGCCGCGCCGGCCCTCGAGGCGTGCCCGCAGAAGCGCGGCGTCTGCGTCCGCGTCTACACCTCGACCCCCAAGAAGCCGAACTCGGCCCTCCGCAAGATCGCCCGTGTGCGCCTGACCAACGGGATGGAGGTCACCTCCTACATCCCGGGCGAGGGGCACAACCTGCAGGAGCACTCGCTGGTGCTCATCCGTGGCGGTCGTGTGAAGGACCTGCCGGGTGTCCGCTACCACATCATCCGCGGGACGCTCGACGCCAGCGGCGTGGCCAACCGTAAGCGCGGCCGCTCGAAGTACGGCACCAAGCGCGGGAAGTAAGAGGAAGTCATGCCGAGAAAGCGCGAAGTACCCAAGCGGCACATCAACCCCGACCCGAAGTTCCACGACACGTTGGTCGCCAAGTTCGTCAACGTGCTCATGTACGACGGGAAGAAGTCGACCGCCGAACAGATCCTGTACGCGGCGTTCGATCGCATCGCCGAGCGTGCGAACGAGGATCCCGTCCGCGTCTTCAAGAAGGCGGTCGAGAACGTCAAGCCTCAGCTCGAGGTGAAGTCGCGCCGCGTGGGCGGGTCGAACTACCAGGTCCCCGTCGAGGTCCGGCCCGAGCGCAAGACCGCGCTCGCGATGCGCTGGATCGCGCAGTACGCCCGGCAGCGTGGCGAGAAGTCGATGATCGAGAAGCTCGCCGGCGAGCTGCTCGACGCGTCGGCCAACCGCGGCTCCGCCGTGAAGAAGAAGGACGACACGCACCGCATGGCCGAGGCCAACAAGGCCTTCGCGCACTATCGCTGGTAGCCTGTCTCCCGAGGTACTCCCGGAAGAGCCGGTCCGCGTGGCGGGCCGGCTCTTCGCATTTTGGAGCCGCCTCAACGGCCGGAGAGTCGGCAGCCCGCACTCGCGACGTGCGCCGCCGTTCAGCTGCACTCAGCGCGGCCGTTGGCCCGTGGCGCATCGAGTGGTCGAGGTCGTGACCTGCCGACCGCAGCACGAGTCCCGCCGTGCGCCACGGAGTGCGGGGAGCGCGGAGCGCTCGCACGCGGTGCCCAGCGCGCTCCGACGGGGCTGCACGGCCTGGTACGCACGCTTTGGGGACGGGGAGACGGCCCGATCCGATCGCCGCCTAGCCTACCCAGCACCAAGCAACTGCTTGGCTTGCGTTTGTCACGCGATCCGATGCGAGGGCAACGCCTGGCGCCGCGGAGCGGTCACGCCGCAGGTCGAGTCCTTCGGGCGCGCCGAAAATCGTCGAAGCTCGGCGAGGTTCGGAGCAACCCATGCAACGGGGCTGCGTCACTGGACCCGCGTCGAGCTTGAAGGCCCGAACGCCTCCCTCGAGGCGCGAGGCCAGGCGATCAGCGCCGAGCTTCTTGACCGCGCTGTGTCAGGCCCAGGCCTACGCCATTCGAAGGCGCCGCCGCGAGTGCCGCTGCGGCGCGCTCGACGCCGGTCGGTCCGGCACCAAAGGCGCGGCCGCGAGTGACGCCGCGGCGCGCTCGGCGCCGGTCGGTCCGGCACCGAAGGCGTGGCCGCGAGTGCCGCCGCGGCGCGCTCGGCTTCGGTCGGTCCGGCACCGAAGGCGCGGCCGCGAGTGCCGCTGCGGCGCGCTCGACGCCGGTCGGTCCGGAACCAAAGGCGCGGCCGCGATCCGCCGCGGCGCGCTCGGCGCCGGTCGGTCCGGCACCGAAGGCGTGGCCGCGAGTGCCGCCGCGGCGCGCTCGGCTTCGGTCGGTCCGGGCACCGAAGGCGCGGCCGCGAGTGCTGCCGCGGCGCGCTCGGCGGCGGTCGGGCCGGCCGCGAGCTGGGACGCTTGGCCTGGGGTGCCGTCTTTGGCCTGGGCCGCCGCATCGGGAGCGGCGACGTCTCGCGGGACGGGCCGGTGGCGGTGACTCCGAACGGAGGGGTCGGCCGGGTCGCAGTCCCAATGAGCGTCGGGACGGGCGCTGGTTGGCACGGTGGCGTCGTCCGCGCTTTGGGGCCCGGACCGATCATGACCGCGTCACGAGAAGTTCGATCAGCCGCTCCACACCGGCTGGGCCGCGGGCTCTTCAGAGCGGAGATGATCGGCTATGCGCACGTCATGCCAGCGGCGGGGGCCGCGGGCGCGGCGGGGGGTACGCGCTGAAGGTAGGTGGCCGAACGGGGGGCGGCGCCCGTCCGTCTCGGACGCAACCAGCCTCCAATCGCTCGCAACCCGTGTGGCTGCATCGGGACGCCGGATGGACCCTGGCCTTACCCTAGCCTGCCTTTCTCACCAGCTCCTGCTGCGGACGGGGCTGGCACCGCTCCTCCGCGGCGTTCTCGCTCCGGCGGGTTCGACGTACCTACAGTTACGCCTTCACCGACCTCTGCTCCGAGCACCGCGGATCTGCGCCACCATCCCTCGCCCTCGCTACGGATCTGGTGAGGAACGCAGGCTATACCCTTGAAGAGGCGCAGGATGCCGTGACGTTGCGGCGGGAACCCGCCCCGCGCGGCGGTTCTCGATCGGATCCTCCGACGGCCGGCCCGCTGGTGAGGAGATGCCGTCCAGGGCGGGAGCGACGGTACCAACGTGAACGCCCGGCCACTCGGGTCGCGCTCGCCAAGCAGCCGGAGGTCATCGTCGATGGTCGTTGGTACGGCGACGGCTACCCAGGGCCTGCGCCCCTGGACCCGCGCCGAGAGCAAGTCCGTGGTCCCGTTCGTCGTCGGCCCGATCTGAACAGCCACGGCTGGATCGGCGGGAGCGATGAGATGCCCGCGGAGCGGCGGGTGCTGTCGAGCGGGCGTTCGCGCCCGAGACGGCGCGGCTGGAGCGCCGAGGACGCGACTGGATTGCTCCTTGGCACGAGCGGGCGCCTGCATGACTATGTCGCAGCCGTGCGAAGGAGTCCGTCGACCCCCTTCGCCGAGGGGGCCTTAGTGATGCATGGGATTCGCCGCGTCGGCGGCGATCGAGGTCCTGCGGGGGACCCAACGGTCCAGAGTGGACGTGGGCTCGAGCGGCGAGGCTCGAGGCCGACACGGAGCGGCAGACGCCGGCTTCCAGACCCAGGACCGACCCTCCGTCGGCGTCGCTGTCCGACGCGCACGGTTCGACAGCTCCTACTTCGGGCGGGGCTGGCACCGCACGTTCGCGGCGTGCTCACGCCGGACGGCCCGACGTACCATGGAGAGTACGAGGCGGCGTCACTGACGGTCCGAGACAAAGCGCTGCCAGCCACTCGGGTCTGGGGCGCCCTCCCTCGTTCTCGCTACGGATCGGGTGAGCGGCGCGGGCTCGGGACGCCGCGGCCGCGAGCGCCCCGGCTAGCGAGGCGGCGAGTCGGTTCAATGAGGACGGCCCCTTAGAGGATCCAAGCATGTCCGCCCTGCGCAACATCGGCATCCTGGCCCACATCGACGCCGGGAAGACGACGCTCACGGAGCAGCTGCTCTCGTTGACGGGCGTCGTGCGGCGCGCCGGATCGGTGGACGAGGGCACGGCGACGACCGATTGGTTGGTGCAGGAACAGCAGCGCGGGATCACCATCGGGAGCGCGGCCATCGCGTGCCGGTATCGGGACGTGGACATCACGATCGTCGACACCCCGGGTCACGTCGACTTCACGATCGAGGTCGAGCGCTCCCTGCGCGTGCTCGACGGTGCCGTCGTGGTTCTCAGCGGTCCCGATGGGGTTCAGGCCCAGACCGAGACCGTCTGGCACCAGGCCAGCCGGCGCTCGTTGCCCATGGTCGGGTTCGTGAACAAGCTCGATCGCGAGGGCTTCGACGACGAGCGCCTTCAAGCCGAGATCCGCGACCGTCTTGGCATCGAGCCCCTGCCGCTCCAGGTCCCCCTCGAGCACGGCGACGGGCGGCTTCGGATCGTCGACGTGCTGTCGGAGCGGGAGCTCGTCTGGGAGGAGACCGGGCGCAAGTCCGGAGCGCGCGCCGGTCTCGAGGGGCGACCCGACGAAGAGGGAGAGCTGCATCGACAGCTGGCGCTCGAGCGGATCGTGGACATGGCGACCCGCTTCGATGACGAGCTCGCCGAACAGATCCTGCTTGGAGCTACGCCGTCGACCGCGGCCTTCCTGCCGGGACTACGTCGGGCCGTCGAAGCCGGCGAATGCCTCCCGTTGGTCTATGGCGTGGCGCGCACGGGCGCGGGGCTCGCCCGGTTGGCCGACGCGATCGTGGATCTGCTGCCCGGTCCGGAGGCGGCGGGCGCGCAGCGGATGTTCGAACTCGAGACAGGCGCGTTGGGGCGTGTCAGCTTCGCGCCGGACGACGAGCGCAGCGTCGCGTTCGTCTTCAAGACGGAGCCGCGCCGAGGCGGGCAGCGGCTCGCCTATGCCCGCGTGTTCTCGGGCCGGCTCGAGCGCGACATGCGGCTGCTGCGGCTTCCAGGGCGGGAGTCGTATCGGATCGGCCGGATCGTGCGCGTCATGGGGGGAAGCGAGGAGCCCGTGGATTGGCTCGAGGCTGGTGAGATCGGAGGGTTGCTCCACCGATCGGACGAGCCACTGCCGCGGACCGGCGAGACCTTGGCCGGGAGCGACTACGGGTGGAGCTTCGAGCGCATCGACGCGCCGCGTCCCGTGATCGCGGTCGCGATCGAGGGCGAAGACTCCGAGGACGACGCCAAGATGCGAGCGGTCCTGCAGCTCGCGACGCATGACGATCCCTCGCTGAGTCTTCAGAGCGACCGCGGCACCGGTCAGACGTTGCTCGCAGGAATGGGGGAGCTGCACCTGGAGCTGGCGTTCGAGCGGCTTCGCGAGGAGCACGGGGTGCGCTTTCGGACCGGCCCGCCGCGGGCGAGGTTGCGGCGCATCGTCCGCACGGCCGCGGAGGGCGTGGGCACGGACATCGGCGAGATGACCGGCGCCCGGGTCGAGGTCGGGATCGGGCTGAGCCCGATCGCGCGGGGGCTCGGGGAGGTCGTTCGGTATCAGGGGCAACCGCCGCGGCGGCGCGAGTGGCGCGAGGCGCTCGAGGCTGGTCTGATCGAGGGTTTGGGCGTCGGGGGCTCCGATCAGATCGTCGGCGTCGAGATCACGGTCACGGATCTGGTCGTGGCGGGCGCCGAACCAGCGCCCGTCGCCTTCAGAAACGCGGCCTTACGGGCGGTCTCGGTGGCGGTCGACGGCGCAGGAGCGGTCGCCGCGGAGCCCTGGATGGTCCTGAACGTAGTCGTCCCCGACGAGCACGTCGGGCGGGTCGCGGGAGACCTGGCGCGGCGCCGGGCGCGGATCCGAGGCAGCGAGAGCCGTGGCGCGCAGCAGGTGATCGCGGCCGAGGCGCCGCTGGCCGAGCTCATCGGGTACGCCACGGCGCTCCGGTCGCTCACGGCCGGGCGCGGCGTGTTCACCATGGAGCCCGCAGGCTACGAGCCGGCGTGATCGGCAGGGCCACCATAGAATAGACGTTGACATCGCCCCGGGGCGCTTATAGAACCATGCGCCTCGTCGTCGCGGCCCCATCGTGGCGCCACGACGCAGGCGTACCGGAGACCCGAAGATGGCTCAGAGAATTCGGATCCGCCTCAAGGCGTACGATTACAAGCTCCTGGATCAGTCCGCGAGCGAGATCATCGAGACCGTGCTGCGCACGGGCGCCAAGACGGCCGGACCCGTCCCGCTCCCGACCCGGATCAACCGCTACACGGTGCTCCGCGGTCCGCACATCGACAAGAAGAGCCGCGAGCAGTTCGAGATCCGCACGCACAAGCGTCTGCTCGACATCCTCGAGCCCACGCAGGCGACGCTCGACGCGCTCATGAAGCTCGATCTGTCCGCGGGCGTGGACGTCGAGATCAAGACCTGATCGCCCTGTAGCAACCTCTAGACCTCTAAGGGTCCTCAACAGCTCGCTGTGGGACCCACCGCCGGACGAAGGACGTCCCACCCGGTTCGTGGACGCACCCGTCAGGCCACACGCTCCCCCGATCGGCAACCGCCTGGGCGGCGCGTGATTCTCAGACGAATCGGACTTGGCCGGCCTCCAGCGCCGGCGGGAACCCGTGCGCGGAACACGCTTTACGCGACCCCGCACGTGCCCGCTTGACGCGCTCGGAGCCCGGTGGTAGCAGGCGGACCCTTCGCCGCGACCGCGGCCAAGGATCGACCTTCAGGAGCTTACGGCCATGCCAGTGGTGGATGTCTTCAACCTGGACCGACAGAAGGTCGGCACCCTCGAGCTGAGCGACGGGGTGTTCGATGTCGAGGTCCGCGACCACCTGTTCCACGAAGTCGTCCGAGCCCAGCTCGCCGCTCGCCGCTCGGGCACGGCGCACACCAAGGGACGCAGCCAGGTGAAGGGCTCGCGCAAGAAGGTGTGGCGCCAGAAGGGCACGGGCCGCGCGCGTCAGGGCGATCGCAACGCCCCGCACTGGGTCGGTGGCGGCGTGGTGCACGGCCCCAAGCCGCGCTCGTACGAGCACAAGGTCAACAAGAAGACGCGTCGCGCCGCCCTGTGCGCCGCGCTGTCGCGTCGTCAGCAGGAAGGTCGCCTCTTCGTGGTCGACAGCTTCCAGCTGCCCGAGATCAAGACGCGCCAGGTCGCCAGTGTGCTGAAGACGTTCGAGGCCCCCAAGGCCCTCGTCATCGACACCGACAACACCAACCTGGACCGCAGCGCCCGCAACCTCGCGACGTCGCAGTACCTGCCCGTCGCCGGCCTGAACGTCTACGACATCCTGCGTCACGACGTCGTGCTGGTGACCCAGGACGCCGCGCGCGCCATCGAAGCGAGGCTCACGAAATGAGCGAGAGCATCTTCAGCGTCATCAAGCGCCCGGTGGTCACCGAGAAGACCAATGGTCTCCGCGAGGAGATGAACCAGTACGTCTTCGAGGTCAACCGGGACGCCAACAAGATTCAGGTGCGCGAGGCCGTCGAGAAGATCTTCGGCGTCCGCGTGGTCGACGTCCGCACGTCCGTGGTCCGCGGCAAGGTCAAGCGGACCCGCCGTGGCTTCGGCAAGGAGTCGAACTGGAAGCGGGCCGTGGTGACCCTGCGGGACGGCGACACGATCGCGCTGTTCGAGGGCGTGTAAGGGAGGGGCGACGATGGGCATCAAGCGATACAAGCCGACGAGCGCCGGACGCCGCGGCATGACGGTCTCCGGGTTCGACGAGATCACCAAGACCGAGCCCGAGAAGAGCCTCCTGGCGCCGCTGAAGAAGTCGGGCGGGCGTAACAACCGTGGCCGCGTCACGGCTCGGCACATCGGCGGCGGCCACAAGCGCCGCTACCGGCTGATCGACTTCAAGCGGAACAAGGTCGGCGTCCCCGCCCGCGTGGCGGCGGTCGAGTACGACCCGAACCGCGGTGCGCGGCTCGCGCTGCTGCACTACGCGGACGGCGAGAAGTCGTACATCCTGTGCCCCGACGGCCTCAAGGTCGGCGACCAGGTCATCTCCAGCCGGAACGCGGACATCAAGCCGGGCAACAGCCTCCCGCTCGAGGTGATCCCGACCGGTACGATCGTCCACAACATCGAGCTTCGCCCGCGCAAGGGCGGGCAGCTGGCGCGCGGCGCCGGCTGCGGCGCGCAGCTGATGGCCAAGGAGGGCAAGTACGCCCTGCTTCGGCTCCCTTCGGGCGAGCTGCGGCGCGTCCTGGGGACCTGCCGCGCGACCGTCGGCACCGTGGGCAACGCGGATCGGCAGAACATCCTGTGGGGCAAGGCGGGCAAGACCCGCTGGCTCGGCAAGCGCCCGAAGGTCCGCGGCGTCGCGATGAACCCGGTCGATCACCCCCACGGCGGTGGCGAAGGCCGCACCTCGGGTGGTCGTCACCCGGTGACGCCGTGGGGCATCCCGACCAAGGGCAAGAAGACCCGGAACAACAAGGCGACCGATCGCTGGATCGTCCGTCGCCGCAACGTGAAGTAACGAGGTAGAGCCGTGCCACGCTCCATCAAGAAGGGTCCGTTCATCGACGACCACCTGAGCAAGAAGGTCGACGAGTGCGTCCGGACCGGGAACAAGAAGGTCATCAAGACCTGGAGCCGCCGCTCCACCATCGTTCCGGAGATGGTCGGGATGACGATGGCCGTCCACAACGGCCGTAAGTTCCTGCCCGTCTTCATCACCGAGAACATGGTCGGCCACAAGCTCGGGGAGTTCGCGCCGACGCGCACCTTCCACGGGCATGCAGCCGACAAGAAGGCCAAGGTCCGCGGCCGGTAGGCTCGAGGGAGTACGTCATGGAAGCCAAAGCGACCCTGCGCTATCTGCGCATGACGCCCCGGAAGGTGCGCGTGGTGCTCGACGCGATCCGCGATCAGAGCGTCGAGCTGGCCCTCGCCCAGCTCCGGTTCACCAACCGCCGCGCTGCTCGAACGGTCCACAAGCTGCTCGAGTCGGCCGTGGCCAACGCCAACCAGGCGTTCGGCGGCGAGGCGCCCGGGCTGTACGTCAAGGCGGCCTACGCCGACGAGGGGCCGACCCTGCGCCGGTTCCTGCCCCGCGCGATGGGCCGGGCCACCCGCATCAACAAGAAGACCAGCCACGTCACCGTGGTTGTCGCCGAGCGCGAGTAGGAGAGGACCGTGGGGCAGAAGGTCAAGCCGATTGGTTTCCGCATCGGCGTCACGAAGACGTGGAACTCGAAGTGGTACGCCGAGAAGAACTACGCCAAGTGGCTTCATGAAGACCTGAAGATCAAGGACTTCATCAAGCAGAAGATGAGCCACGCCGGCATCAGCCGCGTGGACATCGAGCGCTCGTCGATGAAGTGCACGGTCAACGTCCACACGGCGCGACCGGGCATCATCATCGGCAAGAAGGGGCAGGGCGCCGAGCAGCTCAAGAACGACGTTCAGAAGCTGACGGAGTCCAAGGTCTACCTGAACATCCACGAGGTCCGGAAGGCCGAGACCGACGCCCAGCTGGTCGCCGAGAACGTCGCGACCCAGCTCGAGCGCCGCGTGTCCTTCCGCCGCGCCATGAAGAAGGCCGTCCAGACGGCGATGAAGTTCGGGGCCAAGGGCATCCGACTGAACGCCTCGGGCCGGCTCGGTGGCGCCGAGATGTCCCGCCGTGAGTGGTACCGCGAGGGCCGCGTGCCGCTGCACACTCTGCGCGCCGACATCGACTACGGCTACGCCATCGCGAAGACGACGTACGGCGTCATCGGCGTCCAGGTCTGGATCTACAAGGGCGACGTGCTCAAGGAGCGGCGCGCCGCTGCCGCCAGCACCGCCGCGCCGCGGCGCTGATCGCGCCTAGCAAGTCGAGGAGAAGGACACATGCTGGCACCTAAGCGAGTCAAGTTCCGCAAGGCCTTCAAGGGGCGCATGCGGGGCAACGCCCAGCGCGGAAACAACGTCGACTTCGGCACCTTCGGCCTGCAGGCCGTCGAGCGTGGCTGGATGACGTCGCGTCAGATCGAGGCCGCTCGTATCGCGATGACGCGTCACATCAAGCGCGGTGGCCAGATCTGGATCCGCGTCTTCCCGGACAAGCCGATCACGAAGAAGCCCGCCGAGACCCGAATGGGTAAGGGAAAGGGCTCGCCGGATCACTGGGTGGCGGTCGTGCTGCCCGGGCGCGTGCTTTACGAGATGGAGGGTGTGGACGAGGCGACGGCGCGCGAGGCGTTCCGTCTGGCCGCCCACAAGCTGCCCTTCAAGACTCGCGTTCTGAAGAAGGATGAGGTGACGGCATGAAGGGCCAGGACTTCAGGACGCTCGGCGTCGAGGATCTGCGCGCGAAGGTCAAGTCCCTTCGCGAGGACCTGTTCCGGGTGAAGTTCCAGAACGCCACGGCGCAGCTCAGCGACAGCTCCCAGATCGGCAAGACGCGCAAGGACCTCGCGCGCGCGCTCACCATCCTGGGCGAGCTCGAGCGGGGCCAGACCTCGACGCAGGAAGGGTAGGACGATGACTGAGCGCGGTAACAAGAAGACGCTGATCGGTCTCGTGGCCAGCGACAAGATGAGCAAGACCATCGTCGTCGAGGTCACGCGTAAGACGATGCACCCCATCTATCACAAGTACATCACCCGTCGTAAGCGCTACAAGGCGCACGACGAGAACGACGATTGCCGCATCGGCGACCGCGTCCTCATCGAGGAGTGCCGTCCGCTGAGCCGCGACAAGCGTTGGCGGCTCAAGCAGATTCTGGAGCGTGCGGTCTAGGCGCTCGTCGCCTTCCGAACCCAGCTCGAAAGTCGAGGAGGATTCAGCATGATCCAGATGCAATCGATCCTGGTCGCGGCCGACAACTCAGGGGCCAAGCGACTGCAGTGCATCAAGGTCCTGGGCGGCTCCAAGCGGAAGTACGCCTCGATCGGCGACATCATCGTCGTGTCGGTCAAGGAAGCCCTGCCGAAGTCACGCGTCAAGAAGAAGGACGTCGTGAAGGCGGTCATCGTCCGCACGCGCAAGGAGATCGCGCGGCCGGACGGGTCGAGCATCCGCTTCGACGAGAACGCGGCCGTTCTCATCAACAACGCCGGCGAGCCGATCGGCACTCGTATCTTCGGGCCCGTGGCGCGCGAGCTTCGCGCCAAGCGCTTCATGAAGATCGTCTCGCTCGCTCCTGAAGTTCTGTAGGAGTCGCGCCATGAACCGCATTCGCAAGGGCGACACGGTCCGCGTCATCGCGGGCAAGGAACGCGGCAAGGAAGGCAAGGTCATCGGGTTCACCCATGACGGCCAGCGCGTCCTCGTCGAGAAGCTGAACATCGTCAAGCGCCATACCCGGCCCACCCAAACCAACCAGATGGGCGGCATCGTCGAGAAGGAAGCCGGGATCCACATCAGCAACGTCATGCCCCTCACGCCGAGCGGCCAGCCGACGCGCGTCCAGTTCGTGGAACGCGACGGCAAGAAGGTCCGCTTCAGCAAGAAGCATGACGAGATCCTGGACTAAGGGAGCGTCGCCATGGCTCGGCTGAAAGAGTTCTACAACGCTGAAGTCACCAAGCAGCTGATGTCGGAGTTCGCCTACACGAACCCGATGCAGGTGCCGAAGCTCCAGAAGATCTCCGTGAACATGGGTCTCGGTGAGGCGGTGCAGAACGCCAAGATCATCGACGGCGCCCTCGCGGAGCTTGCGCTCATCACCGGTCAGAAGCCGGTGATCACGCGCGCCCGCAAGGCCATCGCGGGCTTCAAGCTGCGCCAGGGGATGCCGATCGGCGTCGCCGTGACGCTGCGCCGCGAGCGGATGTACGAGTTCCTCGACCGCCTCATCAACGTGGCGCTGCCTCGCGTGCGTGACTTCAAGGGCGTGTCGCCCAAGGGGTTCGATGGGCGGGGCAACTACTCGATGGGCATCCGCGAGCAGATCATCTTCCCCGAGATCAACTACGACACGGTCGACAAGGTGAAGGGTCTCAACATCACCATGGTCACGACCGCGCGGACGGATGACGAGGCGCGTCGTCTGCTGTCGCACTTCGGCATGCCGTTTCGGAAGTAGGAGACACAGCGGTGGCTAAGACCTCCCAGAGAGTCCGGGCCCAGCGGCCCGCCAAGTTCAAAGTTCGCCAGCACAATCGTTGCCCGCGTTGCGGCCGCCCCCGTGCGTACTACCGGAAATTCGCCCTGTGCCGCGTCTGCTTCCGTGACCTGGCGCTCGCGGGCGAGATCCCCGGCGTGACCAAGGCGAGCTGGTAGGAGGACCCGACATGTCCATGACCGATCCCATCAGCGATCTGCTGACCCGCATCCGCAACGCGCAACAGTCGCGCAAGGAGCTGGTGCTGGCGCCCGCCTCGCGTATCAAGGAGGCCATCGTCGGCATCCTGAAGCAGGAGGGCTACATCTCGGACTTTCGACGGGTCGAGGGGGCTCCCCAGGACCAGATCGAGATCACGCTGAAGTACGGCCCGGACGGGCGGGGTGCCATCGCCGGCCTGCGCCGCGAGAGCAAGCCTGGGCGCCGGGTCTACGTCGGCACCGAGGACATCCCGCGCGTGCGCCACGGACTGGGCGTCGCGATCGTGAGCACCTCGCAGGGTGTGCTGGCCGATCACAGCGCGCGGAAAAAGCGCGTCGGCGGCGAGCTCATCTGCACGGTGTGGTGATAGGGAACCGGGACCGCCCCGCGTGATGCAAGGGAGGCCGGCTGGGTGCCGGCCTCACCGCAAGGAGAAGAGCCGTGTCGCGTATCGGAAAAGCGCCAGTGAGCGTCCCCGACAAGGTGGACGTCAAGGTCGACGGCAACCACGTCGCGGTGAAGGGCCCGCTCGGCAACATCGAGCGCCGCTTCAAGGGCGTGAACATCGCCCTCGACGGCCAGCAAGTGAAGGTGACGCCGGTCGACGAGAGCCGCACGAACCGTGCGCTCTGGGGGCTGAGCCGCACCCTCATCCAGAACATGGTGAGCGGCGTGTCGCAGGGCTTCACCCGCGTCCTCGAGATCAACGGCGTCGGTTACCGCGCCGAGGTCAAGGGGACGACGCTGGTGCTGACCCTGGGTCACAGCCACCCGATCAACTTCGAGCTTCCCCAGGGCATCAAGGCCGAGGTCGAGAAGCAGACCACGGTCAAGCTCAGCGGGGTGGACAAGGAGCTGCTCGGTCAGACGGCCGCCAAGATCCGGTCGTTCCGTCCGCCGGAGCCCTACAAGGGCAAGGGCGTCAAGTACAAGGAAGAGACGATTCGCCGCAAGGCGGGCAAGGCGGCCAAGTAGGCCATTAGGCCCGAGGCAGACGAGGTGGGTGCAATGAGCCGGAACGCGAAGGTCGAGGCGCGCGAGCGCCGCAAGAAGAGCATCCGGAAGAAGGTCAACGGGACCTCCGAGCGTCCTCGGATGACCGTCTTCAAGTCGAACAAGCACATCTACGTGCAGGTCGTCGACGACGTCGCCGGCCGGACCCTGGCGGCGGCCTCGACCCTGAGCCCGGAGATCCGCGACGGCCTGGGCGACCTCAAGAAGGTCGACGCGGCGCGCAAGGTGGGCGAGCTGGCGGCGCGGCGGTGCAAGGAGGCGAACATCGACAAGGTCGTGTTCGACCGAAACGGCTTCATCTACACCGGCCGGATCGCCGCGATCGCAGACGCGGCTCGCGAAGGCGGCCTGCAGTTCTAGCCCCAGAACATTCGAGAATCCGAAGGAGCGCGCCGTGGTGCGAGACCGGGAAAGGCGTGATCGCCGAGACGAAGACAGCGACCTCATCGACAAGGTCGTTCACATCAACCGCGTGGCCAAGGTCGTCAAGGGCGGCCGTCGCTTCAGCTTCTCGGCCCTGGTCGTCGTCGGCGACGGGCAGGGGCGCGTCGGTGCGGCGCTCGGCAAGGCCAACGAGGTCCCCGAGGCCATCCGCAAGGGCAAGGAGCGGGCGATCAAGTCGATGATCCGCGTTCCGATCGTGAACCACACGATCCCGCACGAGAGCGTCGGCCACGTCGGCGCCGGCAAGGTGCTGCTGAAGCCGGCCAGTGAAGGTACCGGAGTCATCGCCGGTGGCGCGGTTCGCGCCATCATCGAGGCCGCGGGCGTTCACAACGTGCTGACCAAGTGCATCGGCACGAACAACCCGCACAACGTGATCCACGCCACGATGAACGCGCTGCGGAATCTGGTCAGCCCGCAGGAGGTTGCAACGCGGCGCGGCCTGCCGGTCGACGACATCGTCGCCCGACACACTGGGAGGAACGCATGAGCGCCAAGGTTCGCGTCACGCTGGTGCGTAGCCGCATCAAGGCGAACGAGCGCCAGGACAAGGTCCTCATCGGCCTTGGCCTGCGGAAGATGAACTCCAGCCGTGAGCTCGAGGACACCCCGGCCGTTCGGGGCATGATCCGGAAGGTCGCTCACCTGGTCCGCGTGGAGACCGCCTGAGCGCGGATCCGGCAGCTACGAGGAACGAGACATGAACGAACTGTCCCAGCTGGCGCCGCCCCAAGGCGCTCGGAAGACCAAGAAGCGCGTCGGTCGTGGGCCGGGGTCGGGCAGCGGCAAGACCGCCAGCCGCGGTCAGAAGGGCCAGAAGGCGCGCGCCGCCTCCAAGAAGCCGATCGGCTTCGAGGGCGGCCAGATGCCGCTGCAGCGCCGGGTTCCCAAGCGCGGGTTCACGCCTCTCGACCGGAAGGTGTGGGCCATCGTGAACATCGTCGACCTCGATCACCTCGAGGACGGGACCGAGGTCACGCCCGAGCTGCTGGCGAGCGAGGGGCTCATCCGTCGCGCGAGCGACGCGGTGAAGATCCTCGGTGACGGCGAGCTCAGCCGCAAGCTCTCCGTGCGGGCCCACAAGTTCTCGCAGGCGGCGCGCGAGAAGATCGAGGGCCGTGGCGGCTCGGTGATGGTGATCGAGTGACCGCGGGCGTCGGCAACATCGGGAAGGTGCCCGAGCTGCGGAGCCGTATCCTCTACACGCTGTTCCTGCTGGCGGTCTACCGCATCGGCGTGTTCATCACGGTTCCTGGCGTCAACCGCGAGGCCATGCAGAGCTACTTCCAGGGAGCCGCGAGCGGCTTCCTGGGGTTGTTCAACATGTTCAGCGGCGGCGCCATCGAGCAGGTCTCGATCTTCGCGCTCGGGATCATGCCCTACATCTCGGCCAGCATCATCCTGCAGCTGCTGACGGTCGTCGTCCCCGCGCTCGAGCGCCTTTCGAAGGAAGGCGAGCAAGGGCGTGCCAAGATCAACCAGTACACGCGTTACGGGACCATCCTGCTCTCGCTCGTCCAGGGCGTCAGCATCTCGTTCTTCCTCCAGTCGCTCAACGAGGCTGGCGGGGGCGCCGAGGGGGTCCTGCTGGGCGGTGGCTTCGGGTTCACGGCCATCACCGTGCTCACCCTGACGGCCGGCACCGTGTTCATCATGTGGCTCGGTGAGCAGATCACCGAGCGCGGCATCGGCAACGGCATCTCGCTCATCATCTTCGCCGGCATCGTGGCGAACCTGCCCGACGCGGTCATCCAGACCTGGAACCTGACCGAGTTCGCCGGCGGCACGCTGAGCACGGCGACGCTGCTGATGGTGGGCGTGGTCGTCGTCGCGGTCATCGGGCTCATCGTCTTCTTCGAGCGTGGCCAGCGCCGCATCCCGGTCCGCTACGCCAAGAAGGTCGTCGGCACGCGGATGTACGGTGGCCAGAACACCTACCTGCCGCTGAAGGTCAACACGGCCGGCGTCATCCCTCCGATCTTCGCCAGCTCGATCCTGCTGTTCCCGACGACGCTCGGCAGCATGTTCCCGCAGGCGGGCTTCGTCGAGTGGATGAACACGAACCTCATCCCGGGCCGGACGCTGTACAACCTCATCTACGTCGCCCTGATCGTGTTCTTCTGCTACTTCTACACGGCCGTCATGTTCAACCCGGTGGACGTGGCCGACAACATGAAGAAGTACGGCGGGTTCATCCCCGGCATCCGCGCCGGCAAGAAGACGGCCCAGTACATCGACCGCGTGTTGTCTCGCATCACGCTGGGCGGCGCGGTCTACATGTCCGCCGTCTGCATCCTGCCGACGTTCCTGCAGTCCGAGTTCGGGGTGCCGTTCTTCTTCGGTGGCACGGCGCTGCTCATCGTCGTCGCGGTCGCCCTCGACACGGTGCAGCAGATCGAGAGCCACCTGATCACGCGCAACTACGAGGGCTTCGGCGGCCAGTCCGGCGTCCGCGTCCGCGGCCGTCGGCGAGGTTGAGCGATGAAGTTGATGCTGCTCGGCGCGCCCGGGGTCGGCAAGGGCACCCAGGCCAAGATCCTCGTCACCGCGCATGGCCTCCCGCAGATCTCGACCGGCGACATGCTGCGATCGGCGGTCGAGCGCGGTACCGAGCTGGGGCGTGAGGCCAAGCGCTTCATGGACGCTGGCGCTCTGGTGCCCGACGAGGTCGTGATCGGGATCGTCCGCGAGCGGCTCTCCGAGGCGGACACCGCTGGCGGGTTCATCCTCGACGGGTTCCCGCGCACCGTCGCGCAGGCCGAGGCCCTCGCGGCCTTTGCGCCGCTTGACGCGGTGGTCAGCATCGACGTGCCCGAGGAGCAGCTCGTCAGCCGCCTGACCGGTCGCCGCACATGTAGGGCTTGCGGTGCCATCTATCATGTTGTATCTAGCCCGCCCTCTACGGACGGGCGCTGCGACGTGTGTGGCGGTGAGCTGTACCAGCGCAGCGACGACCAGGAGGCGAGCATCCGTGAGCGCCTCCGGCAGTACCATGACAAGACGGCCCCTCTCGAGTCCTGGTACCGGGAGCGGGGGTTACTGGTGAGCATCGACGGGACGGGTCGTCCCGACGAGGTCACGGTCCGCCTCGAGCAAGCGCTCGAAGCGCGACGAGGTTCGAGCGAGGGTTGACGGGTGGGGAGGTTTCCCGCCCGGTAGACCGAGGGTCTGGTCGGGTCACCGAAACCAGGCTCGAGGCGACCCGCTGGAGCCCTCGCCGACACATGGCCCTCCGTGGCCCGCAGCACCGAACGCTCCAGATTGGTCGAGAGGCCAGAGCAAGGACGCGAGGAGAGGAACCATGAAGGTTCGGGCGTCAGTCAAGACGATTTGCGACAAGTGCAAGGTCATCAAGCGACGGGGTGTGGTCCGCGTCATCTGCGAGAACCCGCGCCACAAGCAGCGACAGGGGTAGGACGATGGCACGTATCTCGGGTGTAGACCTGCCGCGGCGTAAGCCGGTGTGGATTGCGCTGACCTACATCTACGGGATCGGGCGCGCGACGGCGCGCCAGATCTGCGCCAAGGCCGAGGTCGACGAGACTCGCCGGATGGAGGATCTGGGGGACCAGGAGGTCGCTCGTCTCCGTCAGGTGATCACGGACGGCTACCGCGTCGAGGGTGACCTCCGGCGCGATGTGTCCATGGCCATCAAGCGCCTCATGGACCTCGGTTCCTACCGCGGGCTCCGTCACCGCCGCGGCCTCCCGGTTCGGGGGCAGCGGACGCACACGAACGCTCGTACCCGCAAGGGACCGCGTCGTCAGGCCATCAAGAAGAAGAAGTAGCGTGGGCCACGGGCGCCACGAGAGGGTGTAGTCATGGCGAAGCCATCCAAGGTTGGCCGTAAGAAGGTCAAGAAGAACGTCCAGAGCGGGATCGCTCACATCCAGTCGACGTTCAACAACACCATCGTCACGATCACCGACGTCTCGGGCAACGCGATCGCGTGGTCGAGCTCGGGCAAGCGTGGCTTCAAGGGTTCGCGCAAGTCCACGCCCTTCGCCGCGCAGCTCGCGGCCGAGGACGCGGCGCGGCAAGCCCAGGAGCACGGCATGCGCACGGTGTCGGTGTTCGTCAAGGGGCCGGGTTCGGGCCGCGAGGCGGCGCTGCGCGCGCTCCAGGCCGCTGGCTTCAAGATCACCGTCATCCGCGACGTGACGCCCATCCCGCATAACGGTTGCCGCCCGCCCAAGCGTCGGCGCGTCTGAGACAAGGTAGAGGCACGACATGGCCAGGTATATCGGACCCGTGTGCCGCATTTGCCGGCGCGAGGGGCTCAAGCTCTTCCTCAAGGGCGACCGTTGCTACACCGAGAAGTGCGCCATCGAGCGTCGCGCCTACCCCCCGGGGCAGCACGGCCAGGCGCACCGCAAGCTGAGCGACTACGGCTCGCAGCTGCGCGAGAAGCAGAAGGTCCGTCGTATGTACGGCCTGCTCGAGCAGCAGTTCCGCAGCTACTACCAGCTCGCCGACCGCAAGAAGGGCGTCACGGGTGAGAACCTGCTGCGCCTTCTCGAGATGCGGCTCGACAACGTCGTGTTCCGGCTCGGCTTCGCGGTCAACCGCGCCGAGGCGCGTCAGATCGTTCGCCACAACCTGGTGACGCTGAACGGCCGCAAGGCGAACGTGCCGTCGATCCAGGTGCGCAAGGGCGACGTCATCGAGGTCAAGCCGAAGGCTCAGAAGCACGTGCGCGTGGCCACCGCGGTCGACAACGTCGATCGTCGCGGCATCCCGCAGTGGCTCGAGCTCGATCGCAAGGCCTTCAAGGGCACCGTCCGCGACGTGCCGGCGCGTGAGGACGTCACGATGCCGATCGAAGAGCACCTCATCGTCGAGCTCTACAGCAAGTAGCCCGAGCGCGGCGCCCCGGGTTGGGGCGCGGCCTGGCGGGGCCTTCCGAAGAGGCGCTCGCCATTCCTTCCACGCGCAGCGAGAAGCGCTTCTCGAGCCCATGCCTCGGCGTGGGCTCGGTCGCGCGTGGGTCGCTGACGAGAGAGGACCGACATGTATCGTAACTGGCGACAGCTCATCCGGCCGAAGGGCATCGACGTCGATCACGCCACGCTCAACGAGAAGTACGGCGAGTTCACGGCGGAGCCGCTCGAGCGCGGTTTCGGGATCACCATCGGCAACTCGCTGCGGCGCATTCTGCTCAGCTCGCTGCGCGGCGCCGCCTTCGTCGGCGCGCGCATCGAGGGCGCGGCGCACGAGTTCACGAGCATCCCGGGCGTCGTCGAGGACATCGCCGACATCGTCCTCAACCTCAAGGAGGTGCAGCTGCGCCTCAACGCTGAGGGGCCGCGGACGATCCGCTTCGAGCGCAGCGAGCCGGGGCTGGTGCGTGCGGGTGACCTCAAGCTCGACAGCGCCATCGACATCCTCAACCCCGATCACCCGATCGCCACGATCGCCGAGGACGGCAAGCTCGTGATGGAGCTCGTCATCGACGAGGGCAAGGGCTACGTCGCGGCCGAACAGAACCGGAAGGAAGAGTGGCCGGTGGGCACCATCGCCCTGGACGCCATCTTCTCGCCGATCCGCAAGGTCAACTACCGCGTGACCAACGCGCGTGTCGGCCAGCGGACCGACTATGACAAGCTGACCCTCGAGGTCTGGACCAACGGCGCCGTGCTCCCCGAGGACGCGGTGGCGCTGGCGGCGAAGATCCTCAAAGAGCAGCTGCAGATCTTCATCAACTTCGACGAGGAGATCGAGCCCGTCGAGGAAGAGGCGCGGCTCGAGGTTCCGGTCAACGAGAACCTCTACCGCACCGTGGACGAGCTCGAGCTGAGTGTGCGCTCGGCCAACTGTCTCCAGAACGCCAACATCCGTTTCATTGGCGAGCTGGTGCAGAAGACCGAGGCCGAGATGCTCAAGACGAAGAACTTCGGCCGGAAGTCCCTCAAGGAGATCAAGGAGATCCTCGCCGAGATGGGACTGAGCCTGGGGATGAAGGTCGACGGCTTCGATCCGTCGAAGCAGTCCGCACCGGCCAATCAGTAGATTCAACGATGTGATGGGGACGGATCGGGTCCGCCCTGGATGCGGGTCCGGTCTCGTTCGACCGGCGAGGAGTAGTCGTCATGCGCCATCGTAAGCAGGGCCGGAAGCTCGGCCGTACCACGAGTCACCGAGAGGCGATGTTCCGGAACATGGTGACCTCGCTCTTCGAGCACGGTCGCCTCCGGACCACGGAGCCTAAGGCGAAGGAGCTCCGCAGCCTCGCCGACAAGCTGATCACGCTTGGCAAGAAGGACACGCTGCACGCGCGGCGCCTGGCGGCCCGTACGATCCGCAGCCAGGAGGTCCTGGCCAAGCTCTTCAGCGAGATCGCGCCGGGGTTCGCTGAGCGCTTCGGCGGCTACACGCGCATCCTGAAGCTGGGCAATCGCCTGGGCGACAACGCTTCGATGGCCATCATCGAGCTCATGCCGGCCGGCGCGCCCGAGCCGAAGGCGGGTCGTGCGCCGCGCGCTGTGGCGCCCAGCCTGAAGCCGACGGCGCAGATCCCGGAGACGAAGGAGCGGTTTGAGGGCGAGGGCGAGTAGCCCTTGACAGGCTCTCGGGCCGCCGCTAAGGTTCGCATCCGCTTCGCCCGGCCGAGGGCGAAGAAGCCGTGACAAGTCAGATCGCTGCTCGGGGATCGTCTAATGGCAGGACAACGGATTCTGATTCCGTTTATCTAGGTTCGAATCCTAGTCCCCGAACCAGCCGGTGGCCGGCATGCCTTGCCGGTCACCACTCCGGGGCGTTCGTCTAGTGGCCTAGGACGCCGGCCTCTCACGTCGGTAACACGGGTTCGACTCCCGTACGCCCTACCAAACACCCCCAAGCCAGCTGGCCATGGCTTGGGGATCCCTTCACCAGGTCATCAGCCCATGACCTGGGGAATCGCCCACCGGATGGTGGGTCCCGCTCTGCGGGGCGTTCGTCTAGTGGCCTAGGACGCCGGCCTCTCACGTCGGTAACACGGGTTCGACTCCCGTACGCCCTACCAGAACACCAACGAGCCCGGGTCGCGAGATCCGGGCTCGTTGCGTTTCGAAGGCTGGGGTGAGCGCGTCGTCACCAACAGCCCGGGTCGCGAGATCCGGACTCGTTGCGTTTCCAGGGCTGGGATGAGCGCGTCGTCACCAACAGCCCGGGTCGTGAGATCCGGACTCGTTGCGTTTCGAAGGCTGGGATGAGCGCGTCGTCACCAACACCCGGGTCGTGAGATCCGGGCTCGTTGCGTTTCGAGGCGCGGTAAGAGGGCGTCGTCATCGACAGCCCGGGTCGTGAGATCCGGGCTCGTTGCGTTTCGAAGCCTTGTACAGGGCTTGCGGATGGGTGGGTTGAGCCGGGGCGTCACACGGCCGTCGTAGCGCGGCGCCGATGGGTTCGTTGCGCACTTCTTCGCGTGCGCTGTGGGGGGATGGGCCGTCAGCATGAAGCCTGGATCCGGCCCTGTCTCGGAGAGGGGCGGGAGCCTCCCGGTCGGAGTCGCGTGGCCTTCGGGTGCGAGAGCGGCCGACGTCCGCCGTCGTCGGGGGTGCGGGTGCGGTTCGGCGATCCAGGCGCTCGTGCCGGTCGGGGCCCGGCGCACTGGTGGCCGCAACGCGTATCGGCGGCCCCGGCGGCGTTCGTGGGAAATCGGGGGCCGCGAGGGCCGCGGCTGCGTTGCGTCGACGGGGTCGCGCGAGGCCGCGAGCGGATCTGCGGGGGGCTGGGGGCGAGTGAGTGGGGGCGGGCGTCGGCTTTGCGGGAGGCGGCCCATGGTCGCGAGGCCCGTGGGCTGCGTTTGGGGGCTCCACTGCGATCGGTTCTGTGGGGGCCGGGCGGTGGGCGCCGTTGGGCCGTGTGGCTGTTGGGGAAGCGTCCCATGGTCGCGAGGCCCGACAGCAGCGTCCGGGTCGACGATCTCGCGCGAGGCCGCGAGCGGATCTGTGGGGGGCTGGGGGCGAGTGAGTGGGGGCGGGCGTCGGCTTTGCGGGAGGCGGCCCATGGTCGCGAGGCCCGTGGGCTGCGTCTGGAGTCTCCACTGGGATGGGTGCTGTGGGGGCCGGGCGGTGAGCGCCGTTCGGTCGTGTGGGTGTGGGGGAGCGTCCCATGGTCGCGAGGCCCGACAGCAGCGTCCGGGTCGACGATCTCGCGCGAGGCCGCGAGCGGATCTGTGGGGGTCTGGGGGCGAGTGAGTGGGGGCGGGAGTCGGCTTTGCGGGTAGGGGCCCATGGTCGCGGAGCCCGAGGGCTGCGTCTGGGGTCTTCACTGGGATAGGTTCTGTGGGGGCCGGGCCGTGAGCGCCGTTGGGCCGTGTGGCTTTGGGGGAAGCGTCCCATGGTCGCGAGGCCCGACAGCTGCGTCCGGGTCGATGATCTCGCGCGAGGTTGCGAGCGGTTCAGAAAGTGCTGGGCCGAGGGTGGGCGGCGCGGCCGCACTCACGGGCGAGGATCGTCCGAGGAGCGCGCGGCCCGAGGGCGATTGGAGACCTCCCGCGCGGCCTGATCGTTGGGGCCGTGGTTCGCTGTGGAGGCGGTTGGGGGGCTCGTCGGTGCCCTGCACGGCGACTGTAGCGGTGAGCGCGCTGCTGAGGTCGGCGACGCGAGCCTGGTCTTCGGGGGACGGGCGTTCTGAGGCGCCTGGGAGGTGATCGTAGGCGGCCGGCGGCGACCCGGGCGCCTGACCCGGCCTTGGCCGCTGCCGCAGCCTGCGGGCCCATCGCGCGGTGGCGGCCGGGCGGCGCGGAGTGGGCGAGCTTCTGCCCCATGGCCGGCCGGCGAGGGTGTCGGACGACTGCGGACGCCTTCGTGGGGGAGCCGCGGACGTGGGTCACGTCACCGTGAGCTCGCGCTCGATGACGATGTTGTATGCGCGGAGCTTGTTGTAGAGCGTGCGCCGGTCGATGCCCAGCTGCTCGGCGGCGCGCTTTTTGTTCCCGCGGGTGTCCTCGAGGGCCTGGATGATGGCGTCGCGTTCGATGTCGGCCAGGGTGCGGCCCGAGAGCGAGGTTGAGCTGGGCCCGCGCTGGGGAGCTCCGACGATGTCGGGGAAGGAGTGGAAGTCGGCCGGCTGGAGCGCGTCGCCTTCGGCGAAGAGGCTGGCGTTCTTGAGGACCATCTCGAGCTGCCGGATGTTGCCCGGCCAGTGATAGCCCTGGAGGAGGGCCATGGCCGTCGGCGTGACTCCGGACACGCGCGACAGGCCCGAGGCCTGGTTGAGCTGGAGGAAGTGTTGGACGAGCTCCGGGATGTCGTCGCGGCGGTCGCGTAGCGGCGGCAGCTGGATGGGCACGACGCTGAGGCGATAGTACAGGTCCTCTCGGAAGCGCCCGTGGGCGACCTCCTCCTCGAGCCTGCGGTTGGTCGCGGCGACGATGCGCACGTCGACCCGAATGTCGGCCGTGGCGCCGACCTTCTTGATCTCGCCGTTCTGCAAGACGCGGAGCAGCTTGACCTGCATCTCGAGGGGCAGCTCGCCGAGCTCGTCGAGCAGCAGGGTGCCGCCGTGCGCCGCCTCGAACAGGCCCTTCTTGTCCGACGTGGCCCCCGTGAAGGCTCCGCGCACGTGACCGAACAGCTCGGTCTCGAGGAGGTTGGCGGGGATGGCGCCGCAGTTGACGGCGACGAAGGGACGATCCCGCCGAGCGCCGTTGAAGTGGATGGCCCGGGCGACGAGCTCCTTGCCGGTGCCGGACTCGCCCTCGATGAGCACGGGGATGTTGTTGTCGAGCAGGCGGTCCATCACGGCGAAGACCGAGCGCAGGCTGCGGGAGCTGCCGATGATGCTGCCGTAGGTGTGGCGCGCCTCGAGCTGACGCTGCTGGCGGACGACGACCTTGTGCGTGTCTTCGAGCTCGCGCGTGCGGGCCTCGAGTTGGCTGGCGAGCTTGCGGTTGAGGGCCTCGACCTCGCGTTGCGACTGCTCGAGGGCTCTTTGGGATTGCTCCTTCACCTCGATGAGCTGGGCGTTGCTGACGGCGATGCCCGCCTGGTCGGCGAAGGCCTCCATGAAGCGGGTGTCCTGGTCGCCGAAGGCCGCCGCGCGGAAGCGGTTGTCCAGGTAGATGGCGCCGATGACCCGTCCGCGGACGCGCATGGGCAGGCACAGGACCGACCGGAGGCGCAGATCGTGGACCGACAGGTGCTCGCGGTAGCGGGCGTCCTCCATCGCGTCGACGGTGAGCACGGGATCGCCGGTCTCGATGACGCGCTTGGCGATGGAGTGGCTGATCTTGAAGCGCGTGTTGCGCAGGTTCTCGCGATCGATGTTGCGGGCGACGTGGACGTCGAGGTCGCCGTCGGTGTCCGTGTCGGAGGCGAGGAGCAGGAAGCCGCGCTCGGCGCCGGTCAGCAGGATCGCCGAGTCCATGATGTACTCGAGCAGTCGCCGCACGTCGTATTCGGTGTTGAGGCGCTTGTTGATCTCGAGCAACCGCTCCCAGCGCCCGTCGACCGCGGCCGGCACCGCGGCCTCGGACGCCGGGCGCGTGAGCGTCGACAGGATCCGCCAGGCGTTGCGACGCTCGCGCAGCTGCCGGAAGGCGGAGCGGTGCTTGGCGGGGACGGCGTCCTCGAGCTGCTGCAGCAGTCGGCGCGCCTCGGCCGCGCGCGCCGCCGACGCCGCTTCGTCCCCGAGGGCCGCCGCAAGGAGCGCGGCCTCGACGAGCACCGGCCAGCGGCCGTCGGGGTTGGTCACGGCGTCGAGGTCGGCCAGCGCGGCCTCCATCTGCTGGCGGGCGTGCTCCACGTCGCCATGCACGCTGCGATGGGCGGCCGCGGCCACGAGCGCCCGGGCCTGCACGGCCAGACCCCGGCTCTCGATGCGCTCGGCCAACGCCAAGGCTTCGTCGGCGGCTGCCTTCGCCGCGCCGTGGTCCTGCCGCTCGAGACGCAGGCGGGCCAGGTTGAGGCGCGCTTCGATCTCCTCGGTCGCGCTTTGGCTGCCCGTGGCCGCTGCGATGGCCTGGTCGAGCAGCTCCTCGGCGAGCGGCCACCTCTCCTCGGCGAGCGCGATCTCGCCGAGGAGGGTCAGCAGGATGGCTTCCATGTGTCGGTTGGCCTCGGCGCGCGCCAACGTCAGGCCTCTGGTGAGGACCTCTCTTGCGGCCGTCAGCTCGCCCAGAAAGCGCCAGAGGTTGCCCAGGTTGCCGGCCAGCTGGATGACACGGCCGGTCTGACCCAGGCCTTCGGCCAGCGCGAGCGCCTCGCGATAGGTGTCGAGGGCCTCGGGCCACACGCCCCGCTCGTGGTGGACGACGCCCAGGTTCTGTAACGCCGTCAGCACCCGGGCGTCGTCACCGGCGCGCTCACCGAGGCGGAGGGCGGCCTCGTAGTGCGCCACGGCGGCGTCCAGCTGCCCGCGCCGGTGCGCGACGAGCCCCAGGGCCGTCACGACGGCGGCCTCCTCGACGCCATCTTCGGCGCGGCGGATGTCGACGAGCGCCGCCTCGAGGCGGGTCTGCGCGGCGTCGAGTTCACCTCGGAACCAAGCGGCGAGTCCCATCGTGTAACCCAAGCGGCCCCGCAGCGCGGGGTCGTGCGTCAGCGCCATCGCCTCGTTCGCACAACGGTGCGCCTCGTCCAGATCTCCCGACAGGACGGCGCTCCGGGCGATGCCGGCGCCGATCTCGGCGGCGTCGCCCGGGCCGAGCTCGCCCGCCCCGCGCAGCTCGGCCGCGCGGAACGCCTCGATCGCCGCGGCGTGGCGGGACTGGCGGGCCAGCAGGGCGCCGCGTCGCGTGAGGACGCGGGACGCGACGACGGGATCGTCCGCGCCGGACAGGGCGCGCTCGAGCAGGGCCTCGGCGAGGTCGAAGCGGCCCCGGTCGGCGGCGACCTGCGCTCCGGCCATCGCGGCCTCGGGGCCAGGCCCGCCTCGCGCGACCAGCGCTTCGAGCAGCGGCAGCCTCTGCTCGGCGGTCAGGCCGGCGAGGGCGGCCTCGGCGCGCTCCGGGGCGCCCGGGTCGCCGGCCTCGAGCGCGTGCCAGAGGGCCTCGGGAGCGTCGGGGCCCGCCGCCCTGCGCCACCGAGCGGCCAGCTCGCGGTGGGCCCGCGTGGGATCGAGCGCCTCGCGGGCGATCGCTGCGATCGCCGTCGACGCGGTGGTGACCCGGGGGGACTCGAGGACGTCGGGCAGGGCGACCGCGAGGCCGGCCTCGATGAGCGCGTCCGTCATCCCGCCCAGCAGCGCCGCAGGCAGCGGCCGGCGGGTCCAGGCCAGCAGGCTCAGCTCGCGTCGGAGCTCGGGGGGCGTGGCCGCGAGCCTCGCGCGGGCGCGGTCGTCGAGCGAGGGCAGGGCGGCCTCGACGGGGCCGGTGAGGCGGACGGCGGCCGCGTCGACCTCGAGCACGCCCTGGCGCGACAGGTGGGTCAGCAGCTCCGTCAGCGCGCCCGGGTTGCCCCGCGCCGCCTCGGCGAGCGGCGCCGACACGCGGCCGCCGACGCGGCGGCCAGGGAAGAGGGCCTGCAGCAGCAGCTCGACGTCCTCGGCCCGCCACGGCGGCAGGCCACCCGACGGGTCACGGGTCGCGGCCACGAGCAGCAGCCGGGCCTGACGATCGGGGACCGCGGCGGTCGCGCGGTCCAGGGCCTCGAGCGCCTGCCTGCTGAGGGCGTCGGCCAGGTGCAGGTCGTCGACGAGCAACACCGGCCGCACGCGCGCCGCACGCGCGGCGCTGGCCACGGCCTGGGCCATCGCGACCGGGCGGGGCGGGCCCTCGGCGGCCGGGTAGGGCTTGGCGCCCAGACGACCCAGGAGCCGCTGGATGAGGCCGCCCGGCGCGTCGCCGGGGACGGGCGCGACCTCGACCGGACGCAGGCCACGGGCGGCGAGTCGGCTGCCGAGCTCGGCCAACAGGCGGGACTTGCCCGAGCCGTCGCCGCCGCGGACCAGCTCGACCAGGCCGCGGCCCAGGCGATCGGCCTCGGCGACGCGCGCCGAGAGGTCCGCGAGGACCCGGCCGACATCGACGAAGGTGGGCTGGGCCAGGCGCGCGGCCAGGTCGCTCGGCGGCACCAGCGGGGCGGGGATCCCCGAGAGGGCCTCGAGCTGCACCAGGGCGGCGGCCGCGCTCGGGGGGCGCTCCTCCGGGCGGACGTCGAGCAGGCGATCGAGCAGCGGGTCGAGCGGGTGCGGCGGTCGGTGGGCGCGGTCGGGTCGGGCGTCGGCCGACAGGGGCTGCTGGGGGTAGCCTGGGAAGGGGTGGCGGCCGTGGGCGAGCCGAAAGAGGAGCGCGCCCGTGGCCCACAGGTCGCTCGCCGGAGAGAGGGGGCCGCCCTCGAGGCGCTCGGGGGCGACGAAGGCGAGGACGCCGGAGGTGGCGCCCGCGCGGCTGCCGGCCGGGCCCGACGCGCCGAGGTCGACGAGCACGAACTCGGAGGCGGGTGGGGCGGCGCGCAGGACGTTGGCGGGCGCGACGTCGCCGTGGACGAACCCGAGGCGGTGCAGGTGATCGAGGGCGCGGAGCAGGGCGGCGCCGACCGCGACGGGGTCGGCGTCGGGGGCGTCTTGCAGCGACGGGCCGTCGCAGGCCGACAGCAGCGCGTAGCGGCGGCCGGCCTCGTCGGTGCCGAGGCGGTGCGCGCGGACGAAGCCCGGGTGCGACAGCCGGGCGAGCAGCTCGGCCTCGGCGAGGAAGGCCTGGACGAGGGCATCGCGCTCGAGGATCTTGCACGCGCAAGGGCCGCGTGGTGGCCCACTCGTTGCAAGGTCTTCCCGAACGAGCACCACACGACCCATGCCACCGCGGCCGAGCTCGCGCTCGACCCGGTAGCGCCCATCGATGAGCGTGCTTGCTGGCGCCATGTGGCCCCCCTCCCTGCTGTTTCACACAGTGTGGAATATTTGCTCAGTCAGCGCAATGAGGTCTCGCGTGGACGACATGATCTGGAGCCGAACGTCCCGCGGCGGTCGCCTCGCCGCGCTCGCGGGCGCCCTCGCGGCCGCGCTCGTCGCGTGCGTCGCCAACCCGACGCCTCACCCCGAGGGCCCCGACGATCTGGCCGCGCCCGGTCTGGACGCGGTCGCGCCCGACGGCGACTACCTGGTCCCGCCTCATCCGGACGAAGACATCGTGGGGGGCGTCACGCCCGACGGCGGAGGGCCCCACGACCCGTACGACGGACTCGACGCTGGCGCCGACGTCGAGCAGGATGGCGACGCGAGCGAGGCCGCCCGTCCGGACGTCACGGACGACACGCATGATGAAGACGACGCGGACGAAGGGCCGCGTGGGCCCGAGCCGCCCGACCCGGGCGGCACCGACGAGGAGGTCACGGGGTGACGGACGCGCAGCGGGAGGGTCGGATCGCGGTCGTCTACGACCTGGACGAGACGCTGGTGGACACGGGCGACTCGTACCGCGCCGCCATCGCGCGGACGGTGGCGAGCTATCCGGCGATCGAGGGGCCGCCGGTGACGGTGCGCGACATCCTGGCGCTCAAGGCGGCGCGCGGCTTCAACAACGACTGGGACCTCACCGTGGCGCTGCTGCGGGCGGCGGCCGCCGGCGTCCCCTACGCGCACGCGGCGACGCGGCCCGAGCAGTTGGCGCCGGAGGCGTGCGTCGACCGAGCGCTGGTGGTCCGCATCTTCCAGGAGCACTACCTGGGTGGCGGCCTCTTCGAGGCGCTCGAGGGAGACGCGTTGGCGTGGACCGACGGGACGCCGCTCATCGACCGCGAGCGGCTGCTGGTCGCCCCGGACGCGTTGGCGGCGCTGTCGCGACGTGTGCCGCTGGCCATCGCGACGGGCCGGCCCCGGGCCGAGGCGCTGTACGCGTTGAGCCGAGCGGGTGTCGGTGACCTGTTCACCGCGGTGGTCACCCACGACTGCTGCGAGGAGGAGGCGGCACGCCGCGCCGACGGGGGGCGGCTGGGCAAGCCGAACCCGTGGCCGCTCGAGGAGGCGCGACGTCGCCTGGAGGCGCGGGTGGGCGCGGTCGAGCGGGTGTTCTATGTCGGGGACCTGCCCGACGACATGCGGGCGGCGCGGGCCGCAGGGTTCATCGGCCTGGCCGTGGTGCCCGAGCCCGACCCGACGAGGGAGGCGGCCTTGCGCGAGGCAGGGGCGCGCCACATCCTGCGCGCGTCCATCCCGCCGGACGAGGTGCTGGCGGGTTCGCCCGCCTGAGGGCGTCGCTCAGCCGTAGTCGATGGCGAGGTTGTCGAAGCGCGTGTAGGCGTTCCAGAACTTCAGCTTGACCGTGCCGGTCGGGCCGTTTCGGTGCTTGCCGATGATGAGCTCGGCCACGCCGCGGGTCTCCTCGTCCACGTTCTTGTTGTAGACCTCCTCGCGGTAGATGAAGCCGATGATGTCGGCGTCCTGCTCGATGGCGCCCGACTCGCGCAGATCGCTCATCATCGGGCGCTTGTCGGTGCGCGACTCGAGGCTGCGGTTGAGCTGGCTGAGCGCGATGACCGGGCAGCCGAGCTCCTTGGCGAGGTGCTTGAGCGAGCGAGAGATCTGCGAGATCTCCTGCTCGCGGCTCTTGGTGCGGTCGCCGCCGCTCATCAGCTGCAGGTAGTCGATGACGATGAGGTCGAGCCCCTCGCGGCGGGCGAGGCGGCGACACTGGGCGCGGATGGTGGCCGGGGTCGCGCCGGCGCCGTCGTTCATGTAGATGCGGGCCTTGGACAGGCGGTCGGCGGCCTCGACCAGGCGCGGCCACTCGGCGTGGTCCAGGTTGCCACCGCGCATCCGGCTGACGTCGATGCGGGCCTCGCTGGCGAGCATACGGGCCGCGAGCTGCTCGGCTGGCATCTCGAGCGAGAAGACGGCTACGCTGGCGTTGCCCTTGAGGGCCGAGTTGACCGCCAGGTTGAGGACGAAGGACGTCTTGCCCATGGCGGGGCGGGCCGCCAGGATGATGAGGTCGCCGGCGTGCAGGCCGTGGGTGAGCTTGTCCAGGTCGCGAAAGCCCGTCGTCAGGCCGGTGACCGACCCCTCGGCGTTGTAGGTCTTCTCGATCTGCTCGATGGTCGCGCGGACCACGTCGCTCATGGGGCGCATGTTCGCGCCCGAGCGCTCCTCGAGGACCGCGAAGACGCGCTTTTCGGCGGCGTCGAGGTACTCGGCGACGTCGCCGACGTCCTGCAGGCCCTCGGTCTCGATGGTCCGCGCGGCCTCGATCATCCGCCGCAGCATCGCCTTGGCCTGGACGATCTTGCAGTAGTGCTCGAGGTTCGACGTCGTGCCGGCGCGCTCGAGCAGCGCCCCGAGCGTCGGCGCCCCCCCCATCTTCTCCCAGACGCCGGCGTCCTTGAGCTCCTGGTGGAGCGTGACCAGATCGACGGTCCCGGTGCGCTCCGAGACGCGCCGCATCGCCTCGTACACGAGGGTGTGGCGCTCGAGGTAGAAGTCTTCGCCCTTCAGGTGCTCGGCGATGACGTCGAGCGAGGTCGGATCGACCAGCACGGCGCCCAGCACCTCTCGCTCGGCCTCGAGCGAGTGCGGCATCGACAGGCCCTCACGCAGTTCGAAGCCCGGGGCTCCGCCGCGGCCTGCTCCCATGCCATGGCCGCCCGCCGGGGCCGGGCGCGGCGCCGCCGGGTGCCCGGGATCGTCATCGCCAACGAAGCTCACGGCACGTCCTCCCGAGACCGGGGCGTCGCGTGCCCGCTGCGGCGCCCCGGACCGCGGATACTTGCCCCGATCGCGCGGTCCTGTCTACCGTGGGTCATCGCTTGTGACCGGGACGTGGCCACGGTGGTCCCGCCCGTCGATCCTCGAAGGCACCACGACGACGAAGACGGTCCCCGACGAGGGGCTGGCCTCGCGCGGACGCGCTGGCCGACCCCCGGTGGCATGGAGCGCGACGGAATGCAGCGAGACGAGCAAGGCGCCGGCGTCCCCAAGCAGCGGCTCGTGGCGCTCGGCGTCAACGACGTGACCCTGCTCGACGCCGTCATCGAGCACTACCGGGGTCTGCTCGACACCGCGGCCGGGCTGCGGCGCGGCGCGTGGGGCCTCGGCTTCTTCGGATCGGGCGAGCTCCTCGTCCGCAAGTGTCCCATCTTGCGCGACTTCGACGGCCTGCGCTTTCTGCGCGGCCTCACCGCGCGGCACCTGCTCGTGGTGGGTGACGAGGCCGCGGCGAGCCCCTTCCGGCCCGACGCCGCGCAGCCGATGCGGTTTCGCGACTGGTTGTTCGCGATGAGCGGCGGCCTGGGGCTGGGCGAGTCGTTCAAGGACGCGGTCGAGGAGAGCCTGGACGGCTTCGTCGCCAAGGCGGTCCGGACCGGCACGCGCCACGAGGCGGTCATGGTCGTCCTGATGGAGGCGCTGTACCGCGCCAACACGATGGACGTGCGCTCGTTCACGCGCGAGCTCCTCCACGGCGCGCTGGCGGACGGGGTCTCGCGGGCGGCCGAGCTGGCCGGGGGGCGACAGGCGCTCGACGTCGCGATGGTCCTGCACTCTGGATCTCGCCTGTTCGCCCTGTCCGCGGGGCGGCCCCTGTGGCTGGTGCGCGGCCCGGAGGTCGCGCCCGACGCGCGCGGGGGCGGCCTGGCGCGGCACCGGCACCTCAAGGTGGCGTTGGTGACCGACCGCGACCCCGGGGGCGCCGAGCCGCTGCCGCCGTGGACCGGCGTCGAGATCGCCGACACCTGCGAGCCCATCCCCTTCGCGCTGTAGCCTCGCTCGGTGGCGACCTCAGGGCATCGCGCGCAGCAGGGCGGCCTGGGCCTCGGGCGACATCTCGTAGCCGAGCTCACGCAGCGTGCCGGCCGGGTCCGTGGCCAGGCGGGCCATCGCGCCGAGGTCCCGCCACAGGGCGAGGGTGATGTCGGCCCAGGCCTGCTTGAGCTCCCGGAGGTTGCGGATGCGCTTCATGGTGGGCTCCTCGGTCGGGTCGGCCCCCGTCGGCCGACGGTCTCTTGGACGTCTCAGGGGCCGGGAAGGTCTGAACACGGACGCGGGCGAAGGCATGCCTCCCCCGCCCGGCGCCTCGAAGTCTCAGAGGTAACGAGGCGTTGACCCACAGGAATTGGGGTGGCTATAACCGCCGCCTCTTTCGTCGGCGCGGCGCCTGGGCGCCCCGCGGGAGCTAGTCATGAAGGTCGCTGTCATCGGAACGGGGTACGTCGGGCTGGTCGCGGGGGTGTGCCTCGCCGAGCTGGGCCATGACGTCGTCTGCGTCGACAAGGACGAGAAGAAGATCGCCACCCTCGAGGGCGGCGGCCTCCCCATCTACGAGCCCGGCCTCGAGGAGCTGGTGCCTCGCAACGTGGCCGCCGGGCGGCTGTCGTTCACGACCGGGCTGGCGGACGCGGTGCGGGCGGCCGAGGTGGTCTTCATCGCGGTCGGCACGCCCCCGGGCGAGGACGGCTCCGCGGATCTCCGGCACGTCCAGGCGGTGGCCGAGGCGATCGGCGACGCGCTCGACGGCTTCAAGGTCATCGTCGTCAAGTCGACCGTGCCGGTCGGGACCTGCGACCGCGTGCGCGCCATCGTGGCGAGCCGCTCCAAGGAGCACTTCGCGGTCGTGTCGAACCCCGAGTTCCTGCGCGAGGGCGTCGCGGTGGCCGACTTCCTCGAGCCCGACCGCATCGTCATCGGGGTCAGCGTCCCCGAGGCCGAGGCGGCCATGCGTGCGCTGTATGCGCCGCTGACCGACAAGGGCGCGCGGCTCATCGCGATGGACGTGCGCAGCTCCGAGCTGACCAAGTACGCGGCCAACGCGATGCTCGCCACGCGCATCTCGTTCATGAACGAGATCGCCAACCTGTGCGAGCGGGTGGGCGCCGACGTCGAGAACGTCCGCGAGGGCATCGGCAGCGACGGCCGCATCGGGCCGGCCTTCCTCAAGGCGGGCATCGGCTACGGCGGCAGCTGCTTCCCCAAGGACGTCAAGGCGCTGATGCGCACGGCCCGCGAGTACACGGCCGAGCTCGAGATCCTCGCGGGCGTCGAGCGGGTCAACGAGACGCAGAAGCTCAAGGTCGTGCGGGCCATCACCGAGGACTTCGGCGACGACCTGACCGGCAAGCGCTTCGCCCTGTGGGGCCTCGCGTTCAAGCCGGACACCGACGACATGCGCGAGGCCCCGGCCGTGCGCATCGCGCAGGCGCTGACCGAGGCCGGCGCGGTCGTCGTGGCCTACGACCCGGTCGCGCGGCACACCGCCGAGATCGAGCTCGGCGACACCGTGACCTATGCGGCCAACCCCTACGAGGCCGTCGAGGGCGCGGACGCGCTCATCCTGGCGACCGAGTGGCGCGAGCTGGCCGACCCCGACTGGGATCGCGTCCAGGCGCTGCTCGCGGCGCCGAACGTCTACGACGGCCGGAACCTCTGGGAGCCGGCGGCCCTGAAGGCGCGGGGGTTCCAGTACCGCGGCATCGGCCGTCGCTGAGCGTCGGAGGCGGCCCAGCGGCGTCGGTCGGACCCCCTCTGGGGACGGGCGGGTTGCAGGCCACGGACCCGGGGGGCGCTTGCGCGACCGCCTCGCTCTGCTAACGTGGCCGGGCACGTGGCCCCTTCGGCCCGTCGGCCCCTGCGAGGCGTGATGGCGCGGTCAGCTCGGTGGTGGATGGCCCTCGCGGCGGCGCTCGCGTCGTCGTCGCCCGGCGCTGCGCTGGCGCGCACGGGGGCGCCCGAACCCGACGTGTTCGACGCCGACGATCCGACCGTCGGGGCCGAGCCGTTGCCGACCCTGGGCGGGGCGGACCCCAAGCGGGTCGACGAGGACATCGTCCTGGCCGCCCAGAAGGTCCGACGCACCATCCAGGACGCGCCCAGCATCATCACGGTCATCACGCGCGAGCAGATCCAGCAGCGCGGCTACCGCACCATCAACGACGTGATGCGCACGGTGGCCGGCTTCGAGGGCGACCGCTGGGAGGGCAACGGCTGGCACCGCGAGGCGTTCGCGCGTGGCCTCCCACAGACCGTGCTGGTGCTGGTCAACGGCGTCAGCATCGTCGAGCCCGTGCGCAACATGGTGAACCTGGATCGCAAGATCCCGCTCGAGATCGTCGAGCGCATCGAGGTCACCAGCGGCCCCGGCGGCATCCTGTGGGGCTCTAACGCGCTGCTGGGCGTCATCAACATCGTGACGCGCCGGCCCAGCGAGGGCGAGCCCCTGGTGCACGCGCTGGTCGGCTTCGGCGACGGCCCGGCCGACCGCCTGCAGTTCAAGGCGGGCCTGGGCCTCAACCATCGCTTCTCGGACACGGTCGGCCTCTTCGCCCACCTCAACCTGTACACGACCGAGGGGCCCGAGCTGACGGCCGACATGCAGAAGGTGGTCGGCGCTCTGCCCGAGCCCGCCGAGGATGGGCCGACCCTGTACCTGCCGACCCCCATCACGGTCGCGAGCGGCAAGCGCAGCTGGTTCTTCAACTTCGCCGGCCGCCTCGAGCTCGGCAAGGTCGCGCTCGACTGGATGCTCCCCTTCGAGGACGACTACCGGCCCCTCGCGACGGGCGGCGCCGTGCTGACCGAGAACTACCTGGACCCCGACCGCCCCGGCACGGTCACGCGCTCGTCCGACAGCATCCGCCTGGTCAACCTGAGCTACGCCGACCGCTTCGCCGACTCGGCCGTCGGCATCAACAGCCGCCTGTACCTGGTGACCTGGGACATCCAGGAGAATCCGTTCGGCGTCTACTCGGCCAGCCCCGTCCTGTACGCCTCCTACGGCCACACCCGCGACCTGCGCCTGGGCCTGGTCTCGGACCTCATCGCCCGCACGGGCGCCGCCGTCGACGTGGACATCGCCGTCACCGACGACCTGACGGTCATCACGGGCGCCGAGGCCTTCATCGACACCCAGCGCGGCATCCAGCAGCACTTCTGGGCCTCCGACGTGCTCGGCGTGTGCCCCGAGGGCTTCACCTACGCGCCCGACGACCCCTACCTGCCCTGCCGCATCACCGACACCCTCATCGGCGACGTCACCCGCCTCATCTCGGGCGCCTTCGTCAGCGCCGACTGGCGGCTCCACGACCGCTTCGCCCTCAACGGCGGCGTCCGCCTGCAGGCCTCCGACGCGTACGACCCGACGCTGCTCTACTCCGGCGGCCTCGTCTGGGAGCTGCTCGAGCGCACCCACCTCAAGGTCTTCGCCTCGGCGGGGCTCCGCCCGCCCAGCACCAACAGCACGCACACCCGCGACACCACCTCGGGCGTGACCTTCCAGGCCAACCCGGATCTGCAGGCCGAGACGTCGAGCTCCCTCGAGGGCGAGCTGAACACGACCCTGCTGCGCGACGCCGGCCCGCTGCGCGATCTCTTCCTGCGCTTCAACGGCGCCTACACGCTGATGGACAACGTCATCGGGCGCCCCGGCGGGCGCTTCGAGAACTCGGGCCAGCGCGACATCGTCAGCGGCGAGGCCATGGTCCGTCTGCGCTTCGACGCGGGCCACCAGCTGTGGGCGAACTACACCTACACCCAGGTCTTCGACGACGCCTGGGCGGGCGGCGAGATCCGCAACTTCGCGCGCCACATGGGCAACGTCGGCGGCACCCTGTCTCTGCTCGGTGGCAGCATCGAGCTGACCGGCATCGTCAACGTCAAGGGGTCGATGCAGGACCCCAACCGCCGCTTCGTCGCCGACCCGTCGCGGCCCGACCTCGGCGCGACCTGCGCGCAGCTGTCCACGCAGGCCATCCCGTCCGAGCACCCGCTGTCACGCCTGCAGGCCATCTGCGCCATGCCGGGGATGGGCGACGGCGTCTGGGTCTTCCCGGGCACCGACGTGACCGAGACCATCCGCCCGCTGACGCTGGTCGACGTCGGCGTGCGCTTCAAGAACCTGTGGCGCGACATGACCGCCTCGGTCTTCCTGCACAACCTCCTCGACCACCGCTACTACGAGCCCGACTTCTTCGGCGACCCGCGCGTCCTCAGCCGGCCCCAACCCAAGCCCGGCCTGTCGGTCTTCGCGCAGCTGTCCATCGGCCTGGACGCCCTCACCGGGCCGTAGCCAAAAACCCCTGCAATTACGGGATGTTGCGCCGCAACGTGGCGGTTGACACCCAGGGGGCCGTGCGGTAGGGTCCGCACTCCCCGGGCCACCTCTGGCCACGGGCCGCTCGAGTCCGTCCGGCGCGCTCGCGCCCTCTCGCTGCGACGCCCGGTGGCTCGGCCGCTCCCGCGTTTCGGGACGGCCCCTCCCCTGCGCGTCCCTGGATGACCTCCAGGGGCCGCAACCCGCGACCTTCCTCGGCCCTCAGCCGGAGCAGACATGGACCAGGAGAACGTGATGGGAGGCGGCGGCGCTCGCGTCCCCGTCGCCATCGAAGAGGAGATGCGTGGGTCGTATCTGGCCTACGCCATGTCCGTCATCATCGGGCGCGCGCTGCCCGACGTCCGTGACGGGCTCAAGCCCGTGCATCGGCGCGTCCTGTACGCCATGTACGAGCAGCGCAACCTCTTCAACACGGCCTACAAGAAGTCTGCCCGCATCGTCGGCGACGTCATCGGCAAGTATCACCCCCACGGTGACACGGCGGTGTACGACACGATGGTCCGCATGGCGCAGGACTTCTCCATGCGCTACCCCCTGGTGGACGGCCAGGGCAACTTCGGCTCCGTCGACGGCGACCCCGCGGCGGCCATGCGTTACACCGAAGTGCGCATGACCCGCCTCGCCGGCGAGATGCTCGGCGACATCGAAAAAGACACGGTCGACTGGCAGGACAACTACGACGGCTCCGAGCAGGAGCCGCAGGTTCTGCCCGCGGCCTTCCCGAACCTGCTGGTCAACGGCTCGGGCGGCATCGCGGTCGGCATGGCCACGAACATGCCGCCGCACAACCTGACCGAGGTCATCAAGGCGACCATCGCCCTCATCGAGGACCCGACCCTGACGGTGCGCGACCTCATGCGCTTCGTGCCGGGGCCGGACTTCCCGACCGGCGGCTACATCTTCGGGCGCACGGGCATCGAGCAGGCCTACGAGCACGGCCGCGGCATCATCCGCGTCCGCGCCAAGACCGAGGTCGAGCTCGACGAGCGCGGCGACGAAAAAGCGATCATCATCAACGAGCTGCCCTACCAGGTGAACAAGGCCAAGCTCCTCGAGCGCATCGCCGAGCTGGTCCGCGACAAGAAGATCGAGGGCATCCGCGACCTCCGCGACGAGAGCGCGCGCCAGGGCATGCGCGTGTACATCGAGCTGAAGAAGGGCGCGATGAGCCAGATCGTGCTCAATCAGCTCTACGCGATGACGCCCATGCAATCGAGCTTCGGCATCATCAACCTGGCCATCGTCGGCGGGCAGCCGCGGGTCCTCAACCTGAAAGAGCTGCTCGAGCACTTCGTCAACCACCGCCGCGACGTCGTCACGCGCCGGTGCCGCTACGAGCTGCGCAAGGCCGAGGAGCGCTCGCACATCCTCGAGGGCTACCTCATCGCGCTGGCCAACATCGACGAGGTGGTGGCCATCATCAAGGCCAGCCCCACGCCCCAGGACGCGCGCGACAACCTGATGGCGCGCTTTCTGCTGAGCCAGGTCCAGGCGCAGAGCATCCTGGACATGCGCCTGCAGCGGCTGACCGGCCTCGAGGTCGACAAGATCAAGGAGGAGTACGCGCAGATCCAGGAGACCATCAAGCGGCTCAAGGCCATCCTGGCCAGCGACGTGCTGCTGATGGAGGTCATCGTCGGCGAGCTGCGCAGCATCGAGGAGCAGTTCGGCGACAAGCGCCGCACGCAGATCGTCGAGGCCTCGGGCGAGATCGGGATGGAGGATCTCATCGCCGACGAGGACATGGTCGTGACCCTGACCTCGACGGGCTACATCAAGCGCACGCCGCTGGCCGAGTACCGCACCCAGGGGCGCGGCGGCCGTGGTCGCCGCGGCATGTCGACCAAAGAGACCGACAACGTCACCAACCTGTTCGTGGCGTCGGCGCACACGCTGCTGCTCATCTTCACCGACCGCGGGCAGGTCTACCCGCTCAAGGTCTGGGAGCTGCCGCAGGGCGGCCTGACCTCCAGCGGCAAGGCCATCGTGAACCTGATCCCGCTCGAGTCCGGCGAGACCGTGCGCTCGGTGTTGGCGGTCGAGGACCTCGACACCGAGGCGCTGTCGGTCGTCTTCTCGACGCGGCAGGGGACGGTCAAGCGGACCATCCTCAACCAGTACAAGAACGTCCGCAACAGCGGCATCCGCGCCATCGTGCTCGAGGCCGACGACGATCTCGTCGACGTGCGCCTCGCGGGCCCGGACGACCACGTGATGCTGGTCAGCGCCAAGGGCATGGCCATCATCTTCCCCATCGACGACGTGCGGCCCACGGGACGCGCCAGCATGGGCGTGCGCGGCATCCGCTTGAAGCCCAAGGACCACGTCGTCGCCATGGACATCGTCAGCCTGGCCGCGACGGGGCCGCTCGACGAGGAGGGCGCCGAGGTCGAAGAGGAGACCGAGGTCGAGGAGGGGGCGGCGACCGCCGAGGAGCAGGTCGACGCCGAGACCCCGACCGTGGTGCTGGTGACCGAGAACGGCTTCGGCAAGCGCACGCCGCTGTCGGCCTTCCGCATCCAGCACCGCAGCGGCCTGGGCCTGCGCTCGCTGCCGTTCGCGGCGCGCAACGGCGATCTGGTGTCGATGTGCCAGGCGCGCTCGGTGGACGACCTGATGGTCGTGACCGACGGCGGCACCATCATCCGCATGCCCGTGGCCGAGGTGAAGGCCTACAGCCGCGCCGCCCGCGGCGTGCGCATCATCGCGCTGTCGCAGGGCGAGAAGGTCGTGTCGATCTACACGGTCCCGGCCGGTCAGGCCGAGGAGAGCGAGATCGAGGGCGAGGAGGTGACCACCATCGAGCAGGGTGAGGTGCCGCTGGACGTGCACGTCGACCTGCCGGCCGAGGGTGACGAACAGGGCGGCGCCGGCGAAGCGACCGATGAGCCCGGGTCCGAGGGGGACGAGTCGTGAGCGAGCGCGTACGGGTCATCTTGCGTCGGGGCAAGTCCAAGCCGTTCTGGCTGGGACACCCCTGGGTGTTCAGCGGCGCCATCGACCGCGTCGAGGGGGTCGTGCCCGAGACGGGCGCGCCTTGCGTGGTCGAGGACGAGCGCCAGAACGTGCTGGGCACGGGCTTTTACAACCCGATGGGCAAGATCGCGGTGCGGCTGCTTCAGCACCGGCGCACGACCGATCTGCCGTTCGATCCGCAGCCGTTCGACCGGCTGGTCGAGCAGCGCGTCCGCGAGGCGGCGGCCCGGCGTCAGGCGCTGGGGCTGCCCCACGGGCGCACGGACTCGTACCGTGTCGTCAACGCCGAGGGCGACCACCTGTCGGGCCTGGTGGTCGACAAGCTGGGTGACGCGGCCGTCGTGCACTTGAACTCGCGCGCCATGTACGAGGCGCGCGCGGTGGTCGCGGACGCCGTGCGGCGGGTGCTTGGGCCCGAGCGCATCATCATGGCCGTGGGGGACGAGGCCTCGCGCCTCGAGGCCATCCCCACGGGCGTCCACTACGTCTGGCCCGAGGAGCGCAAGGAGGACGGCGCCGTCCAGGTGCTCGAGAACGGCGTCCGGTACCGCGTGGACGTCTTCGGCGGGCAGAAGACCGGCTTCTACTTCGACCAGCGCGACAACCGGCGGCGCTTCGCCGAGCTGTGCGAGGGGCGTCGGCTGCTCGATCTGTACAGCTACGTCGGCGGCTTCTCGCTCAACGCGCTGGTGGCCGGGGCCGAGCACGCGACCGTGGTCGACAGCTCGGGTCCGGCCATCGCGGCGGCGTCGGCCAACGCGCAGCTCAACGGCGTGCCGGCCGAGCGCCTCAGCGCGCACGCCGAGGACGCGATGGTCTGGCTGAAGGAGGCCAACGCCCGGGGGCTGGCCTGGGATCGCATCGTGTGCGACCCGCCCAAGCTCGCGCGGGGCCGCGGCCACATCGACGAGGCCATCAAGAAGTACGCGCGCCTCAACACGCTCGCCATGAGCGTCCTGGCGCCCGGGGGGCTGCTCCTGACCTGCACCTGCAGCCAGCACGTCAGCGAAGAGGCCTTCCTGCGCATGTTGACGGACGCCGGCCACCGCCTGCGCCGGACCGTGCACGTGCACGCGGTCTGGGGCCAGGCGCCGGACCACCCGTTCTCCGTGGTGGCGCCCGAAGGCCGCTACCTGACGGCGGTGCTCATCAGCACCTCCGAGGGCTAAAGAAGTAGGAAAGGGGTCAGGTCTAATCATTAGACCTGACCCCTTTCCGCTACTCCCGGATGGGCGTCGCCGCCACCATCTGGAAGAACAGCGACTCGTCGCCGACGACCTCGACCTTCCAGGAGTCGATGTCGCGCCAGCCCTCGACGCCCTTGCGCTTGAGCTTCTTCGAGTAGGACTGCAGCTTGGACTCGAAGCCGCCCATCTTGCCGCGCTCCATCAGGGCGTAGAACTTGCGGCCGTGGTTGCGCTCCTCGAGGTAGGGCAGGAACTGCGGCTGCTCCTTGGTGATGGGCTGCAGCTCGTTGTAGCTGTAGTAGGTCTCACCGCGCCAGGTGATGAGCCAGCTGATGACGTCCTCCTGGCAGACCTTCTTCTCGGTCCCCCGGAAGTACTCCGAGACGCCGCCGAGGCCGATGGACGCCAACACGGGGCGGTAGGCCTGGACGACCTCGGGGTGGTTCTGGGCGCGGTTGCAGGTGTCGTAGTAGCTGTCGAACAGGTACTTCTGCGACCAGTGCGGCGACAGCGACGGCATGTAGTAGTTCAGCGACCACATCGTCAGCGCGCTGGCGGTCAGGCCCAGGGCGACCAGTCCGGCGCGCCGCGTTCGGGCCGCGAAGAACAGGCCCAGCGCGATGAGCCCCATCACCGACACGATCAGGACGAACGTGTGGTAGCGGAACATGGGCGTGGTCAGGATGGCCTGCAGCGTCGGTGACGTGTGTCGCCAGAAGGTGCTGTCGGCCCAGGTGACCGTACTGCCCGCCGCGACGGGGGCGGCCGCGTCGATGGGCAGGTGCTCGGGCAGGGGGCGGTCGTACTTATAGGTCATCAGGTTGCGGATGTGCTGGGGATCCTCGTGCAGATCCCAGGCGACGGCCGCGAACGTGACGACGCCGACGACGACCGCGAGGCGGGCGAGCCAGCCCCGGTTGTCGAGCAGGTGGTCGAGGAAGAGGGCGGTCAGGACGGCCAGCGCGGGCATGGCCGGGAAGATGTAGTGGTGGAACTTGGTCGACGAGATGGTGAAGAGCGTGAAGGCGACCACGAACCACAGGGTCGCGAACAGCTTCGCCTGGTCGCCGGCCTCCGGGGCGCGGGCGCGCTGACGCACCAGCCAGACCAGGGCCAGCGGTACGAACACCATCCACGGGAACATGCCGATGCCGAGCCACTTGATGAAGTGCTCGAAGTTGCCGCTGTCGATCTGGTGGACGCCGGCGCCGAGGCGGTTGAAGTGGTCGTGGATGAAGAAGCGCTGGTAGTAGGCCATGCCGTGCTTGGCGAACATGGCCATGTACCAGGGGAAGCCCGTGGCGATGAAGACCAGGATGCCGCGGATGAGCTCGGCTCGGGCCAGGGCGCGCCAGTGCCCCGAGACCAGCAGGTACACGAAGATGATGGCGCCCGGCAGCATGAAGCCGAGCAGCCCCTTGGCGTAGGTGCTCATCGCCGCCATGACGTAGAAGAGCACCATCAGGTAGCGGCGGACCCACTTGTCCTTGACCGCGTCGGTCAGGCCCTGGTCCCGGAGATCCCGGCGCAGCCCGAAGGCGTACCAGGCGAGGACGCCGGCCAGCAGCACCCCGTAGATGGTCGCGTGCAGCCAGCCCATCAGGTGGGCCTGCTTCAGGTTGGCCAGCTGGAAGCTCCACCACGCGGCGCCGGACAGCGCGTCGCTGCCCTCGACCGACAGGTCGGCCGTGATGATGCCGTACTGCGGCAGGGTCGACAGCAGGACGAAGGCCAGCGTGCCCCACGTCCAGGCCCAGAAGCCGCGTCTGGAGAGCCGCTCGCGTGGGCCGAAGAAGGCCAGCATCAGGAACATCAGCGCGATGATCATGGTCCCGACGAACGGCATGTCCGTCTGGGCCTGGCGGCTGATCATGAAGAACTGCGGCGAGGTGGCCATGACGACCGCGCCGATGAGGCCGGCGCGGCGCGACCAGATCTTGCTCATGGCCAGGTAGGTCATGAACACGGCCATGATGGCCAGGACCGCCATCGGCAGCCGGATGGCCCACTCTCCGTGGCCGACGAGGCGCACGAAGAACGCCTCGGACCAGAAGATGAAGATGGGCTTGGAGAAGAACGGCTCGCCCTGGCGGGGCTCGGTGCCGATCTGCTCCTTGTAGCCCCACCAGGGGCTGACCCAGTCGTAGGTCTCGACCATGTGGGTCGTGACGGCGCCGTAGTGGGTCTCCCAGGGGTCCCAGAGGCCGAAGGCCCCCAGGTTGGGCAGGAGCATCAGCGCCGCGAAGAGCAGGACGCCGGCGCGGACCTTCCCCTCGTGGGCCGGGCGCGTCCAGACCTTCGTCGCCTCGGGGGCCGACTGCGGCTGGTCGTCATAGAGCGGGAGCGGGCGACCTTCGGCGGTCGTCGGCTCGAACTCGGGGAGGGGGCCCTCGTCGCCCGGAGTGGGCTTGGGGGCTTCAATCGCTGCAGCCATTCGGCTCCACGGCAGCCACGACGCTGCGGGAAACGGTCCGCGGGTTGGGGATCCCCGCAGCCAGGTTGGCGAGGGGCCACGAGCACGTGACAACCCGGTTCCTGCTGCAAACCGTCCCGTGACCGGCGATGACCTGCGACCAGGCGTGCGCCCCGGAGGGTCGTGAGCAGCGAGCCGGGGCCATGCGTCGGCCACGTTCGATCCCACCGAGGCGCGGCTGCGCGCGGGGGATCGAACGTGGAGACGCCTTCGAGTGCAGATGCGGACCCGTGGGGATCGGCATCCGACGCGGACTAGCGCTTCGAGAACTGGAAGCGCTTACGAGCACCCGGGCGACCGTACTTCTTGCGCTCGACCGTGCGGGGGTCGCGGGTCAGGAACCCGGCGCGCTTGAGGGGGCCGCGCAGATCGGGGTTGCCCTCGGCCAGCGCGCGGCTGATGCCGTGCTTGACCGCGCCAGCCTGACCGCTGAGCCCGCCGCCGCGGACCGTCGCGAAGACGTCGTAGCGACCGACCGACTCGGTGATCTCGAACGGCTGGTTGAGGACCATGAGCAGGGTGGCGCGGCGGAAGTACTCATCCGCTTCGCGCTTGTTGACGGTCACCTGCCCGGTGCCCGGCTTGAGGAAGACGCGGGCGCTGGCCTCCTTGCGGCGGCCGGTAGCGTACCATCGCTGAGCGTTGGCCATGGAGAGTTCCTACCTAGTTCGAGAGATCGATGGGCTGGGGCTGCTGGGCCGCGTGCGGGTGATTGGACCCGACGTAGACCTTGAGCTTCTTGAACATGCTGCGACCGAGAGGGCCCTTGGGGAGCATGCCCTTGACGGCGAGCTCGACCATCTTGGTCGCGTCCTTCTGCAGGAGCTTCTCGGCCGTGATCTGCTTGATGCCGCCGAAGTACCCCGTGTGATGGAAGTACTCCTTCTTCTGCATCTTGGTGCCGGTCAGCTTGAGCTTGTCGGCGTTGATGACGACGACGAAGTCACCGCAGTCGGCGTGCGGGGTGTAGGTGGGGCGGTGCTTGCCGCGGAGCACGCCGGCGATGCGCGCGGCGGCGCGGCCAAGGGTCACGCCGTCGAGATCGACCAGGTGCCACTGGCGATCCACAGTCTCGGGGGTGAAGCTGAGCGTCTTCATCTCGGCGTCCTGTCTCGTAGGCTGGTCGAGCGACGACCCTGACGGGGTCGCCGCGCGTGCGGTGGCTCGGCCGCCGCGGCGATCCGCTGCCGGGGGTTGGCCCGGCGAGCGAACCGCGACGGTATAGGCATCGAGTCGGGGGCTGTCAACACTAAAGCCGGGGGCGGTGGCCTGCGGCGCGTCGCCGCGCGTCCAACCCGCGGGGTAGGGCGGCCGGGGCCGCTCAGATGGCGGCCTTGAGGGCCTCGGCGCGATCGGTGCGCTCCCAGGTGAAGCTCTCCTCGTCGCGGCCGAAGTGGCCGTAGGCGGCGGTCGCCTTATAGATCGGGCGCAGGAGCTGCAGCTGCTGGATCATGGCCTTGGGGCGGAAGTCGAAGACCTCCTTGACGGCGCGCTGGATGGCCAGGCAGTCGGCGGTCTCGGTGCCGAAGGTGTCGACCCGGACGCTGACGGGCTCGGAGACGCCGATGGCGTAGGCCACCTGCACCTCGGCCTGGCGGGCGAGCCCGGCGGCGACGATGTTCTTGGCCACGTAGCGGGCGTAGTAGGCCGCGGAGCGGTCCACCTTGCTGGGGTCCTTGCCCGAGAAGGCGCCGCCGCCGTGCCGGCCCCAGCCGCCGTAGGTGTCGACGATGATCTTGCGGCCGGTGAGGCCGGCGTCGCCCTGCGGGCCGCCGACGACGAAGCGACCGGTCGGGTTCACGAAGTACTTCGTGTTCGCGTCGACCAGGTTCGCCGGGAGGATGCGGTTGATCGTGGTGTCCATGACCGCGTCACGGACCTCTTCCCAGGTGACGTCGCCGCCGTGCTGGGTCGAGATGACGACCGCGTCGATGCGCTTGGGCAGGCCGTCCTCGTACTGGACGGTGACCTGGCTCTTGCTGTCGGGGCGCAGGAAGGCGACCTCGCCGGACTTGCGCACCCGCGCCAGCTCGCGCACGAGCTGGTGGGCCAGCATGATGGGCAGGGGCATCAGCTGCGGCGTGTCGTCACAGGCGTAGCCGAACATCAGGCCCTGATCGCCTGCGCCCTGCTCCTGGAACAGGCCCTGTCCCTCGGACACGCCCTGGGCGATGTCCGGGGACTGGCGGCCGATGCTGGTGAGCACGGCGCAGGTCTCGTAGTCGAAGCCGATGGACGAGTCGGTGTAGCCGATGTCGCGCAGGGTCTCGCGGACGACCTGCGGCATGTCGACGTAGGCCTCGGTCGTGATCTCGCCGGCGATGAGCGCGAGCCCGGTGGTCACCAGGGTCTCGCAGGCCACGCGGGAGTTCGGATCCTGACGCAGCAGGTCGTCGAGGATCGCGTCCGAGATCTGGTCGGCCACCTTGTCGGGGTGGCCCTCGCTGACCGACTCGGAGGTGAAGATGAAGTCCTTGAGCGCCATCGGCGATCCTCCCGGAGGTGTGCCCGGGCGACGGGACCGTCCATCGCCCGCTGGGCGGCGAGCCTTGCGGCTCCGTGGGGCGCCCTTCCTAGTCGAGCGCACCGGCGAACGTCAAGCCTCAACACCCGCGAGGCCCCGGAGATTCGCGGAGTTGGCGGCCGGTCTCGCCCCGATCACGGCAAGAACAGGCGCGCGTTGACGGCGAAGGTGTTGGTGGCCTCGTCGGAGAGCGTGCGGGAGAAGCCGACGTCGACCGCGAGCGCCTTGGAGACGTAGCCGGCGCCCACGGAGAAGCGGTTGGTGTCCGTCAACCCGTCGATGCCGAAGCCCGCGCGGGCGACGACGAGCCCCTCGATGAGGTACTGCGCCCCGAAGGCCCAGTGGGTCGCGGTCTCGTCCTCGAGGCTCTGGAGGTCGAGGACGGCGTCGAAGCTGAGCGTCAGGGCGTCGAACAGGGCGGCCGCGCCGAAGCCGATGGAGCGGGGCGCCTCGGCGACGGCCTTGGTGTCGATGAGGTTGTGGCCGGTGACGCCCAGGCTGAACATCGACCCGAGCTGGAGCAGGAGGCCGCCGTCGAGCGTGAAGAACTCGACGTCGTCCTGGGGGCCCACGTCGCCGTCGGACGCGCCGATGGTCAGGTCGGTGTACTGCCCGCCGAGTCCGACGTACAGCCCGAAGTCCTGACCGCGGAAGCCGGTCGACAGCGCGCCGCGGATGCGGCTGCCGTCGCGGTCGAGAACGCCGAGCTCGCTGGAGACGTAGGTGTAGGAGACGCCGAGGGCCAGGGCGGGGTTGGTGGACGAGTCGACCGCCGAGGCGTTCAGGCCGTGGCCGTCGAGCGCGTCCTGGTAGGTCCAGCCGACGTCCAGGGCGTACTGCCGGATGAGGCTCATGCCGGCCGGGTTGAAGACGAGGGCGGACAGGCCCGTCGCCGTGCCGCGGACCGCGTCGGCCACACCCAGGGCGTTGGCGGGGGCGGCCTCGTCGCGCGCGCTCGCGGGCGCGGGTGCGGCAGCCACCGCCGCGGTGAGCGCGAGGGCGCCGGCTCGGCGCGCCCAGAGCACGGTGGGTCGCATCGCCACTCCTCCGGTCGAAGTCGCGACGCAACGTAGGGGGGGCCCGATCCCCTGTCAACAAGCTCGTCCGCGAGGATCCGGGCACGCCGGAGCGCGGTCGGGCGCCGCTTCGCGTGACGACCGTGGCGTCTCGGGCGGACTTTCCCTATCATACGCGCCGTCACCGCCGCCCTTAGGAGGGCCCCATGGCCAACGAGGAAGTCGCCCGCTCGGGCGGACTCATGAAGTGGTTGCTCATCGCGCTGGTGTTCGTCGCCGCCTTCATCGTGCTGAAGTTCGTCGTCGGCCTGGCCTTCGCCATGCTCAAGTGGGCGGTCATCGCCTTGGCGGCCCTGGGCGTCACCTGGGTGGTCGCCAAGAAGCTCGTCCGAAAGGAGTGAGCGTGCGCGGAGCGCGCCGGGCGGCCGTTCGGACCCTGGGCGTCGCGCTGGCGGCGGCCCTGATGGTGGTGCCGTCGCTCGTCGTGGCGCGGCCCGCTCCGGGCGGGTCGCCGCGGTGGGGGACCGAGCTGTCGTTCTACGGCTGGTCGCCCGACGCGCGCCTGGTGGCCTATCGGCGCGTGCGCAGGATGCCCCCCGAGCGGGGGCGCAAGCCGCGGGTCGAGCGCCGCTCGATGCACCGCGTGGTCAAGGACGGGCGCCTCGAAGGCTTCGGCCCGGGTTTTTCCGGCACGCTGGCGGACCACGCCCGCAGCAGCGGCTACCGCGCCGATGCCCTGCCGATGACCCGGGAGGGCGAGCGGGCCTGGCGGTTCGCGGCGCCGGAAGGCGTCTACCGCCTCGAGGTGACCCTGGGTGAGCAGCTGGGCTGGCGCTTGACCCTGAACGGCGAGGTCCTGCTGGGGCAGGCGTTCGACACGCCCTATGTCCGCGTCGAGCCGGCGCTGTACCCGGCGCCCGACCGGTCGGCCCTGGCGCTGGTCATGCTGCTGGACACCGGCTGGCTCATCGACGGCGCCCTCTATACGGTCGCCCTGCCTGCCGACGTCCGCGCGCGCTGGCGTGCCGCCGAGGCTGCCTCGACCCACCCCGCTGCGCTGCAACCCGAAGTCCGGCCCTGAAGTGCCAACGCCGCCGCGGCGCCCCGCCCCTCGCAGAGCGGGCGCCGCGGCGGCGCGTCGGCTCAGGCCTTGTCCGACTCGGCGGACGTACGCGACTTGCCCGCGCCCGGGCCGCCGCCGAGGCCCAGGAGGTTGCGGCGGGCGCGCTCGACCTCGTCGGTCGACACGCCGTTCCAGCGGCCCTTGCGCGGCGTGGCGCGCTGCGTCGCCTCCTCGCGGGCCTCCTTCTCGCCCGGCGCGAACGAGGCGGACTTGCGGTCCTGGCCCTGCTTGACCAGCACGCGCCGGCCGTTCGCGTCCTTGGCCTCGTCCTTGGCGCCTTCTGCGGCGGGCGCGGCCTCCTCGGCGGCGGCGGTGGCCGGGGCCTTCGGCGCGGCGGCCTCGGCGGGGGCGCCGCCTCTGGCCTCGGTCGTCTCGGCCGCGGGCTGGGTCTCGGCCGCAGGGCTCGGCGGCACCGTGCTCTTCTTCTTGACCCGCAGGCTCTTCCGCTTCTGTTCGCCTCCCTTGGCCTCGGCGGCGGGGGCGGCGGGCGCGGCCGGCGCGGCGGCGGACTCGCCCTTGGCGGCGGCTTCGGCGGCGGCGGCGGCGGCGGCCTGCTGCTGCAGCAGCGCCTTGGGCTTGCGGCCCGGCTTCTTGCGCTCCTTGGGCTTGGGCTTGGGCGGGGGCCCGGCGGCCGTGTCGGTCTTGAGCTTCCAGTGCCCGTGGCCGTCGCCCTCGAACAGGTCGTCACGCTGCTTGCCGAGGGCGATCTTCAGGGCGCGCTTGGGGCTGGCGTCGCTCATCTTGTTGTCGATGACGACGCGCAGCAGGTGCTCCTCGGAGTGCCACCCGGGGTTGGACTGCATCCACCCGACGAGCGCGTCGCCGACGCGCTTGCGGCTGCGGCGCTTGCGGCTGCCGGGCTTGGCGGGCTTGGCCTCGGCGGCGGGCTTGGCGGGTTTGGCGGGTTTGGCGGGCGCGGGTGGCTTGGTCGCCGCCTTGGCGCGCGGAGCAGGGGCGGGCGAGGCAGCCTGCGGCGCGGCGGGCGCAGGGGCGGCCGCGGGGGCCCGAGCGGGCGCGGTCGTCGCCGCGGTGGCCCCGGCCGAAGCGCTGGCGCTGGCAATCAAACGGCAACCTTCGAGCGCTCGCAGGAAGGAATCGAGCTGCTCGACCGGAACGGACGCCCTCGCGGCGCCCATGGTGACCTCGATGACGTTGTTGGCCAGCGCGACGCGTATGTCGAGGGAGGTCGTGTCAGGCATCAGGGAGTCTCCAAAAAACGACATTGGGAGATGGAATCAATGTGGCACCGGGGGAGCGGCGCCGAGGCGGGGTGGATTCGGCGTGCCGGCAGGCATAGTGGTGCTGCCAAATACACGAGGGCAATATAGGCCGTGACCCCGCCACTCGCAACAAACAAACGCCGAGCGTTGGCATTTCTATCGCGTCGTTGACGTTGAGGGGGACCGCGGGTAGATTCCGCCGCACCAAGTGGGCGGGGCGGTGAGCCGCCTGCAGGCGGAGGACGGTTGAGCGGTCAGGCGGTCGTGACGTTCGCGGATGTGGAGGCGGCCCGCGCCGCGGTCCGAGACCACATCTACCAGTCGCCCTGCGCACACTCGGCGACGCTCAGTCGCGCGCTCGGCAACAAGGTCTATCTCAAGCTCGAGAACCTCCAGATGTCGGGCTCCTACAAGGAGCGCGGCGCCTTGAACCGGCTGCTGCAGCTCACGCCCGAGGAGCGGGCGCGCGGCGTCATCGCGGCGAGCGCGGGCAACCACGCGCAGGGCGTCAGCTATCACGCGACGCGGCTCGGGATCTCCGCCACCATCGTCATGCCCGAGTACACGCCCCTCGTGAAGGTCACGTCGACCAAGCGGTTCGGCGGCAAGGTCGTCCTGCACGGCCAGAGCTACGACGACGCCTATGCCGAGGCGCGGCGCATCGCCGAGGCCGAGGGGCGCGTGTTCGTCCACCCCTTCGACGACCCGGCCATCATCGCCGGGCAGGGCACCATCGGGCTCGAGCTGCTCGAGCAGAACCCGTATCTCGACGCCATCGTGGTGCCGGTCGGCGGCGGCGGGCTGATTGCCGGGGTCGCGGTCGCCATCAAGGAGACGAACCCGCGCATCAAGGTCTATGGCGTCGAGGCAGCGGCCATGCCGTCGATGAAGGCCAGCCTGGAAGCCGGCGACCTGGCGACGGTGCCCGTCCAACGCACGATGGCCGACGGCATCGCGGTGCGGCGGCCGGGCGAGCTGACCTTCTCGCTCGTGCAGCGCTACGTCGACGACATCGTGACGGTCGAAGAAGAGGAGATCGCCTCGGCGGTGCTGACGCTGCTCGAGGTCGAGAAGACGGTCGTCGAGGGCTCCGGGGCGACGCCGCTCGCCGCCCTCGCCAACGGCCACCTGCCCCTGTCGGGCAAGAAGGTCGCCCTCGTGTGCACCGGGGGCAATATCGATGTGACGGTGCTCAGCCGCATCATCGACCGCGGGCTCGTCAAGGACGGACGCATGGTCCAGATCAGCGTCACTTTGTCCGACACGCCCGGCGCGCTGGCCGCCTTGACGGCGCTGGTCGCGCAGCTCAAGGCGAACGTCCTCGAGATCGAGCACAATCGTGCGTTCAGCCACACCCCCGTCGGGCAGACGCAGGTGGCCATGACGCTCGAGACGCGCGGTCACGAGCACATCGAGGCCCTCACGAACGCCCTGGTCGAGTCGGGGCTCAAGGTGACGCTGGTCTGAGATGAGAGTTCCAGGCATGAAGCCGGCGGCGTGGGTCTTCCTCGCCGTCGTGGTCGTCTACTCCCTCGTGGCCTGGGATCGCCTCGCGAAGCCCTCGCCCCAGTTCCACTTCGTCGACCTCGCCGTCAGCATGATGCAGGGGCGGCTCGACACCGAGACGCCGCGCCAGCGGCCCAAGCCCGAAAAGCCCGACGATCCGCAGGGCTACCGGGCCGCCATCCAGCGCACGCTCGACGCGGGCGGCTGGAACGACTGGGCCGCCGTGCGCACGCTGACGCTCGCCGACGGGCAGGTCGTGCGCGGCCGCTTCCCGTGGGCCGGCGACTCGGGCGAGCAGCGGCACATGTTCTATACGACCGACGGGCTGGCGATGAAGATCGTGGTCCCGGACGACCTGAAGAAGGGCTGCGACGGGCGCGCCTGGGCGCCGTGTGACACGACGACGCACTACGTGTCGTTTCCCCCTTTCCCGGCCGTCGTCGTGCTGCCCCTCGCGGCGGTGTGGGGCTACGACGTCAACGACGTCCTCGTGACCATCCTGTTCGGCGCGCTCAACGCCGTGCTGCTCTTCGCCTTCCTCGAGCTGCTCCGGCAGCGCGGCCACTCGACCCGCTCGCCTGCCGACAACCTGTGGCTGACGGCGTTGTTCGCCTTCGGCACCGTCGCCTTCTTCTCCTCGGTGCGCGGCGAGGTCTGGTTCACCGCCCTCGTCTTCGGCGTGACCTTCAACCTGCTGTACATGCTGGCCGCGCTCGACCTCAGACACCCCATCCTGGCCGGCTTGATGCTCGGGTTCGGGTTTGCCACGCGCACCCCCATCGCCTTCTGCGTCGCCTTCTTCGCCTGGCAGCTCTTCTTCCCGGGCAACCGCTGGGTGGCGGGGCGCTGGCCGGAGATCCTGAAGAAGGGCGCGATGTTCGCCGCCCCCGTGCTGGCGGTCGGGATCGGCCTGATGCTCTTCAACCATGCCCGCTTCGACAGCGTCGGCGAGTTCGGCCACAGCTACCTGTCCGGCGGCGCCGCCGAGCGCATCCGCGACCATGGCATGTTCAGCACCCACTACCTCAACGGGAACCTGTCGGCGGCGCTGACCAACATGCCGCGCATCCTGCCCAGCGCGCCCTTCGTCCAGATCTCCAAGCACGGCCTGGGCCTGCTGGTGACCGTCCCGGTCCTGTTCCTGCTGTTCCGTCCGGCCGCGATGCCGCCCATCCGCCGCGCCTTCTGGCTGGCCGTCGCTTGCGCCGCCATCCCGGGCCTGCTCTACCAGAACAGCGGCTGGGTCCAGTTCAGCTACCGCTTCGCGCTCGACTACTTCCCCTACCTCATCGGCCTGCTCGCCCTGGGCGCCCGGCCGCTGACCTGGCGCGTCAAGGCCGTGATCCTGGTCGGCATCGCCATCAACCTGTTCGGCGCCATCACCTTCAACCGCTTCGACCAGTTCTACTACTGAGCGCCCGCGCGCCCGGCCGGCGAATCGATGATCCTGGTCACGACCCGCTGAATGCGGCGCGCGCTTCGTGTATAGTGCGCCCCACCTGAGCCACCGCGACGGGGGGGCGCATGAAGCACACACGGTCCAGGGTTGGACGCTGGGGGGCGGCCGCGGCGTTGGTCTGCGCGTCCGTCTGGACGTCGGCCTGCGGGGGCGGCGCCGCGGCGCCGGCGAGCGACGACGCCAAGGTCACAGACGACGTCTACGCCGAGCTCGTTCCGGCCGCGCCGGTGCTCACCCGGCTGACGCAGGCGCAGTACCGCAACGCCGTCCGTGATCTCCTCGGGGACGATCTGGCGCTGCCGGCCACCCTCGAGCCCGACGCCGCCGCGGACGGGCTGCTGGCCGCCGGCGCCGCCGTGACGACCGTCTCCCCGCGTGGCGCCGAGCTGTACGAGGAGGCCGCGCTGAGCCTGGCTCGCCAGGCCACCGAGACGCCCGAGCGGCGCGCGCGCGTCCTGCCGTGCGAGCCCACCGCCGAGTCGATGCCCTGCTTCGGCCAGTTCATCGCCGACGTGGGCCGTCGCGCCTGGCGCCGCCCGCTGACCTCGGACGAGATCGCCGCCTTCGAGCTGCTCGCCGGCGACGCGGCCCAGGCGTTCCCGGACGACCCGGTCGCGCCCTTCACCTGGGCGCTGGCGGGCCTCATGCAGTCCCCGCACTTCCTCTACCGCGTCGAGGCCGGCGAGCCGGACCCCGAGGCGCCCGGCGCCCGCCGCCTGAGCGCCTTCGAGCTGGCGACGCGCCTGGCCTTCTTCTTGTGGAACGCCCCGCCGGACGAGGCGCTGCTGGCGGCCGCCGAAGCCGGCGACCTCGACACCGCCGACGGCCTGGTCGCCCAGGTCGATCGCCTGCTGGCCGCCGACCGCGCGCGCGAGGGCGTCCGCAGCTTCGTCTCGGACTGGCTGCATCTGCACCAGCTGCCGGAGCTGAAGAAGGACCCCAACGTCTTCAAGCACTTCAGCCCGGATCTCGCCGCCGCCGCGCGCGAGGAGACCCTGCGCGTCGCCGAGCACATCGTCTTCGAGCGCGAGGGCGACCTGGGCGAGCTGTTCACGACCCGCACGACCTTCATCAACCGGCGCCTCGCCGCCATCTACGACATCCCGGCGCCCGTGCTCGAGGGCTTCGGCCAGACCGAGCTGCCCGCCGACGGCCCGCGCCGCGGCCTGCTGGGCCACGTCAGCTTCCTGGGGCTGCACTCGCACCCGACGTCGTCGTCGGCCACGCTGCGCGGCATCTTCCTGCGCGAGACGCTGCTGTGCGACATGGTCCCGGACCCGCCGTCGGACCTGAACACGGCCATCCCCGAGCCCTCGCCCGACGCGCCGACCCTGCGCGATCGCCTGCAGGTGCACCTCGAGGACCCGATGTGCGCGAGCTGCCACCGCCTGACCGATCCGGTGGGCCTCGGCTTCGAGCCGTTCGACGGAATGGGGCGCGTGCGCGCGACCGAGAACGGCGTGCCGATCGACCCGACCGGGGACCTCGACGGCGTCGCCTTCGCCGACCCGGCCGAGCTGGCCGCCGCCGTCGCCGCCAGCCCCAAGCTCACCGCCTGCTTCGTGAAGAAGATGTACACCTACGCCGTCGCGCGCCCGACCGAGCCCGGCGAGCAGGGGCAGCTGGCGGCGCTCACCGACGCCTTCGAGGCCGACGGGCGGCGCGTGCTGGGGCTGATGCGGGCCGTGGCGATCAGCGAAGGCTTCCGCCGCGTCGGGGAGGTGCAGTGATGGGACGCGGTACGCGCTTGACCCGCCGGACCCTGCTCAAGGGCCTGCTCGGCGGCTCGGTGGTGACGCTGGGGCTGCCGGCGCTCGAGCTCTTCTTCGACCCGACGCGGACCGCCCGCGCGCAGGGCGGGGGTGGCGACTCGGGCTTCCCGCGGCGCTTCGGCCTGTTCTTCTGGGGCAACGGCATCCTCCCCGAGCGCTGGGTGCCGACCGGCGAGGGCGACGCCTGGGCCCTGTCCGAGCAGCTGGCGCCGCTGGCCGGCCTCGAGGACGTCCTCACCATCGTCAGCGGCACCAAGCTGGGCGTCCCCAACACGTCGCCGCACTTCGCCGGCGCCGCGGGCATCCTCAGCGGCGCCCCGGTCGGGGACGCCTACGGCGAGAACACCTTCATCCTGCCCAGCATCGACCAGGTCGTCGCGGCCAAGCTGGGCGAGCTGACGCGGTTCCGCTCGCTCGAGTTCGGCGCCAACCCCGGCCCGGGCCTGAGCTTCAACGGCCCGAGCAGCCGCAACCCGCCCGAGAAGTCCCCGTTCGCGCTGTTCGAGCGCGTCTTCGGCGCCGGCTTCACCCTGCCGGGCGAGGAGCCCATCGTCGACCCCAGCCTGGGCCTTCGGCGCAGCATTCTGGACGCCGTCATGGGCGACATCGCCGGCCTGCAGCAGCGCGTGGGCGCCGCCGACCGCGAGCGCTTGGAGCAGCACTTCGAGGGCATCCGCGGGCTGGAGAAGCGCCTGGCCAAGCTCGAAGAGGACCCGCCGAACCTGGCCGCCTGCGCCCTGCCCACCGAGCCGCTCGCGGACTATCCCGACGTCGAGGGGCGGCCCAAGCTGCAGGAGAAGAACGCCGCCTTCGCCGAGATCGCCGCCTTTGCCCTGGCCTGTGACCAGACCCGCGTCTTCAGCAACTGGTTCACCTATCCGGTCAACAACACGCTGTTCGCGGGCGCGCCGTCGGGGCACCACCAGCTGACCCACGACGAGCCCGACCCGCAGCCCGAGGTGCACAAGATCGTGCTGCAGTGCATCGAGGCGCTGGCGACGCAGATTAGAGCGCTGCGCGCGGTGCCCGAGGGCGACGGGACGCTGCTGGACCACATGGTCCTGCTGGGCACCAGCGACGTGTCGCTGGGCAAGACGCACTCGCTCGAGGAGTTCCCGCTGGTGCTGGCCGGCGGGTGCAGCGGGCGCCTGGTGACCGGCCATCACTACCGCTCGCCGTCCAGCGAGAACGCCAGCAAGGTCTTGCTGAGCGTCATCCGGGCGGTGGGCCTCGACGCCGCGTCCTACGGGGATCAAGGCGGGCAGGCGACCGAGGGCCTGTCGGCCATCGAGGTGTAGCATGCGAATCGCGAGCAAGACCCGAGCAGCGCTCGTCCTGGGCAGCGCGTTGGCGCTGGCGGCCTGCGAATCCGAGCCGACCGACGCCGTCACCGACGCCGGCCAGGACGTCGCCGCCGACCAGGACGAGGTCGCCGAGGCGGACATCGAGCCGGGGCCGCCGGCGCCGCGGGTGTTCGTCATCGACACCATGGGCTTCGCCACCGAGACCGAGCCGGGCGTGGCCAAGGGGTTCAACCTGGACGGCCAGGTCAGCGACGGGTCGGACCCGGAGACCTGCGGACACGGCGACTTCACGTCGCCCGAGGGCGAGCCCGGCGTCGACAACACGCTGGCGACCCTGGTGCCGCTGTTCGAGCTGACCGGCCTGGGCGCCGCCGAGGGCCTCATCCAGAGCACCATCGACGAGGGCGGCATCCTGCTGATGTGGCAGGTCGACGGCGTCGACGACCCGGTGAACGACGACGCGGTCAGCGTGATGGTGCGGGCGGGCGAGGGCGTGCCGCTGCTGGGCACCGACGGCCTGCTGCTGGCCGGCCAGACCTTCGGGCTGCACCCCGACTCGCCGGACAGCCGCTCGGACGACGCGAGCATCGAGGACGGCGTGCTGTTCGCCGGCCCGTTCACGTTGCGGCTGCCGCTGGTCGTCTTCGGCGTCAGGTACGAGCTGACCTTCCACGACGCCTACCTGCGGGCGCGCTGGACCGAGGACGGGCGCCTGGTCGACGGCGTCCTGGGCGGGGCCGTGCCTTACGGCGACCTCATCAAGGTCGGCGAGCTGGCGGCGCAGGACGACGCGTCGGTGTTGCCGGCCATCGAGCTGGTCTTCGGCGGCGCGATGGACATGGCCCCGGACGACGAGGGCGTCTGCACGCGCCTGTCCGGGGCCTTCCAGTTCACGGCGGTGTCGGCGTTCCTGCTGGGGCAGCCCGAGTAGCGGCCCCTGCGCTGGGCGGCCGTCAGCCCAGCGCGGCGATGGCGGCGCGGATGCGGGCCTGCACGCGCGCCTTGCCCAGGGTCTCCATCGTCTCGAACAGCGGCGGGGTGGCCGTGCGGCCGGTCACCGCGACGCGCACCGGCATGAAGAGATCGCGCACGTGCCAGCCCAGGGCCTCGCACTGCTGGCGCAGGGCCGCCTCGATGGCGTCCTTGGTCCAGGCGCGCAGGCCGTCGATGGTCTCGGCCGTGGCCTTCAGCGCCTTTTGCACCTCGGCCTTGTCCTTCTTCTTCTTGGGCAGCAGGGCCTCGGGGTCGAGCTGGAAGTCGTCGCCGAAGAAGAAGGCCGTCATCGGCACGAACTCGTCGAGCCTGCTGATGCGCTCTTTGACCAGCGGCGCCAGCTGCAAGAGATACTCACGGTTGAGCAGCCAGCCTTGCAGACGGTCGACCAGCTGATCGTCGGTCAGCTCGCGCAGGTACAGGCCGTTGAGCCAGAACAGCTTGTCGAGGCCGAAGACCGGGCCGGCCAGGCTGATGCGGTCGAAGGTGAAGCTCTCGATCATCTCGTCGAGGGTGAACTTCTCGGCCTCGTTGGGCATCGACCAGCCCATGCGGCCCAGGAAGTTCAGCATCGCCTCGGGCAGGACGCCCGCGCGCTGGTAGAACTCGAGGCTGACGGGGTTCTTGCGCTTGCTGATCTTGCTCTTGTCCTCGTTGCGCAGCAGCGGCATGTGCACGAAGACCGGCGGCTCCCAGCCGAAGGCCTGGTAGAGCAGCACGTGCTTGGGCGTCGACGGGATCCACTCCTCGGCCCGGATGACGTGCGTGATGTCCATCAGCTTGTCGTCGACGACGTTCGCCAGGTGATAGGTCGGGAACCCGTCGGACTTCAGCAGGATCTGGTCGTCCAGCTCGGCGTTGTCGATGGTGATCTCGCCGCGCAGCCCGTCGACGATGGTGGTCTTGCCCTCGGTCGGCATCTTCAGGCGCACCACGAAGGGCTGCCCCTCGGCCAGGCGCCGCTCGACCTCGTCCGGGCTGCAGTCGCGGAAGCGCCGGTCGTAGCCCAGCCGCTCGCCCTTGGCCTTCTGCTGCTCGCGCATCTGCTCGAGCTCCTCGGCCGTCGCGAAGCAGCGGTAGGCGTGGCCCGAGTCGATGAGCCGCTGCGCGTGCTCGCGGTACAGCTCGGTGCGCTCGCTCTGCCGATAGGGCGCGCACGGGCCGCCCACGTCCGGGCCCTCGTCCCAGGTCAGCCCCGCCCAGCGCAGGCTGCGGTAGATGGCCTCCTCGCTCTCGCGCGTCGAGCGGGTCTGGTCGGTGTCCTCGATGCGCAGGATGAACTGCCCGCCGTGCTTTTTGGCGAACACCATGTTGAACAGGCCGATGTAGGCGGTCCCGACGTGCGGGTCGCCGGTCGGGCTGGGGGCGATGCGGACGCGGACGGGGCGGTCGGTCGGGACGGGGATCTCGGCGGGCATGGTCGGGACCTATCGCGAGCGGGTCGGGGGTGGGGAAGGCGGGATGGCCGGGCGGCGTCAGGGCGTCGTCTGGGTCTCGAGGGCGGCGATGAGCGCGCCGCGGCGGCTGCAGCGGCAAGCTTCCGCGCGCAGGATGGCGCGAAAGTCGGCGACGGCCGCCTCGACCTCGTCGTTGATGATGACGTACTCGAAGAGGCGGCAGCGGCCGACCTCGTCGCGGGCGTTGGCCAGGCGCACGCGCACCTGCTCTTCGTCCTCGGTGCCGCGGCCGCGGAGGCGCCGCTCGAGCTCGTCGAGCGACGGCGGCAGCATGAAGACGGACACGGCCTCGGGGTAGGCGCGCAGCAGGTTCTCGGCGCCCTGCACGTCGACGTCGAACAGCACGTGGCGCCCGGCGGCGGTCAGGCGCTCGATCTCGGCGTGGCTGGTGCCGTAGCGGCGCGTGTGGACCCACGCCCACTCGGCGAAGGCGCCCTCGTCGACCATCTGCTGAAAGCGCGCGTCGTCCACGAACCAGTAGTCGACGCCGTCCTGCTCGTGCGGGCGCGGCGGGCGCGTCGTGTGGCTGACGCTGAAGGCCAGGCGCGGCTCGACCTCGAGCAGCCGCTTGGTCACGGTCGACTTGCCGGTGCCGCTGGGCGCGGTCAGGACGATCAGCAGGCCGCGAGCCTGCGGCGCCGGCCCGGTCGCGGGCGCGGCGTCGTCAGGCGATGTTCTGGACCTGCTCACGGACCTTCTCCAGCTCGACCTTGGCGTCCACCACGCTCGAGGCCATGCCCGCGTCGCGGCACTTGGACCCGACCGTGTTGAACTCGCGCAGCAGCTCCTGGCTGAGGAAGTCCAGCCGCTTGCCCCGCTCGATGTCCTCGCCCTCGGTGCCCTCGATGAGGGCCTGGAAGCGGTCGAGGTGCGCCCGCGCGCGGACGATCTCCTCGGTCACGTCCGATCGGTCCGCGAAGGCCACCAGCTCGGTCGCGAGCCGCCCCGGGTCCAGCTCGAGCCCGGTCGCCTTCTGCGCGTCGGCCAGGCGCTGCTGCAGGCGCGCCTCGTAGGCGGCGTAGACCTTGGGCGCCGCCTCCTCGATGCTGGCCAGAAAGCCCCGCAGCGCCTGCAGACGCGCCAGCATGTCCGCCGCCAGGTGCCGCCCCTCGTCCAGGCGCATCCCGACCAGCTGGTCCAGCGCCTGCGCCAGCCCCTGCCGCAGCCCCTCGCTCAGCGCCTCGGGCGCGACCTGGTGCTCGGTCACCTGGATGAAGTCGCCGTGGCGCAGGACCAGCTCGAGCCCCGGGTCCGGCGCCTCGACCGCCCGCGCCAGCGCCTGCAGCGAGTCCATCAGCTGCCGCGCCCCCTCGACGTCGACCGTCACCTCGCGCCGCCGCGCGCCCTCCGCCTCGCGGCTCACGTAGACGTCGATGGACCCGCGGCCCAGCCGCTCGCCGATGAGGCGCGTCGCCTCGGACTCGGCGTGCGCCAGCTCGCTCGGCGCCTTGAAGCGCACGTGCAGCCCGCGGTGGTTCACGCTGCGGACCTCGACCCGGAAGGTCTGGTCCTCGGCGACGAAGGTGCCGGCGCCGTAGCCGGTCATGCTCATCAAGCTCATCGGTGCTCTCGGTACCAGGCGACGGTGCGACCGAGGCCGGTGGTCAGGTCGTGGCTGGCCCGCCAACCCAGGACGTCGGCGGCGCGCGACACGTCGGCCACCGAGCGCGGCACGTCGCCGGCGCGCGGGGCCCGGTAGTCGGCCTGCACCTCGACACCCAGCAGCTGCCCCAGCGTGGCCAGCAGCTGGTTCAAGCTGGTCTGGACGCCCGTGCCGATGTTGAAGACCCGCCCTGCGGCCGCCGGCGTGTGGCAGGCGGCCAGGATGGCCTCGACCACGCTCTCGACGTAGACGAAGTCGCGCGTCTGCTCGCCGTCGCCGAAGACGATGGGCGTCTGGCCGCCGAGCAGGCGCGTGATGAAGACCGGGATGACCGCCGCGTAGCCGCCGGCCGGGTCCTGGCGCGGGCCGTAGACGTTGAAGAAGCGCAACGAGGTGACGTCGAGGCCGAAGCTGCGCGTCATGCACTCGGCGTACTGCTCGCCCAGGTACTTGGTGACCGCGTAGGGGCTGAGCGGCTGCGGGGCCATCCCCTCGCGCTTGGGCATCGTGGGCTCGTCGCCGTAGATGGCGCAGCTGGCGGCGTAGGCGACCCGCTCGACGCCGGCCTGGCGGGCGGCCTGGAAGACGGCCAGCGTCCCGGTGCCGTTGATGGCGTGCGTCTGCTCGGGGTCGTCCATCGAGCGCGGGACGCTGACCTGCGCGCCCAGGTGCACCACGTAGCGGGCGCCGCGGGTGGCGTCGCGCAGGGCGGCGTCGTCCAGGATGCTGGCGCGGCGGAAGTCGACGTCCCCGGCCACCTGGGCCAGGTTGGCCTCCTTGCCGGTGGACAGGTCGTCCAGCACGCGCACGCGGGCGCCGCGGGCGAGCAGGGCGCGGACCACGCTGGAGCCGATGAAGCCGGCCCCGCCGGTGACGAGGTACAGATCGCTCATGCCCGGCCCCCTTCAGTCTCGGCGGCGACCTGGCCGGCCCAGCCCTCGAGGAGGCCCAGGTCGTCCATCAGGTCGAAGGCGACGTAGCGGTTGCGGATGTGGCGGCAGACGATGAGCGTGTGCTCGAGGCGGCCGCGGTCCACGCCGATTTGACTGGCGCGCGTCGGGCAGCCGGCCTCTTCCAGGGCCTGCGTGATGCGCTGCGAGGGCATCAGCACCTGTCGCAGCCGCCCGGTGATCTCGCCCCAGCGCGCCTTGACGTCGCTCAGCTCGGCCTCGAGCTCGGCGCCGTGCTTCTGCTTGCCGCGCAGCTGCTGCTTGATCTCCTCGCGTACCGGCGGGGTCATGCCGGGGTGCAGCACGTCCAGCGCCTCGATCCAGGCCGGCGTCGCGCGGCGGGCGGCCAGTCCCGAAGGGTCGATGGCCTCGGCGGGCAGGGCGACCAGCCGCTCGAACAGCAGCGCCGACAGGCGGGTCGCGATGCCGACCTGGGTGCCGTGTAGGGCCAACAGGTGCCCGCCCTGGCAGTGCTGCTCCATGTCCCAGTAGTGGCTGACCAGGTGCTCGCTGCCCGAGGCGGGCGCCGAGCTGCCGGCCATGGCCATCGAGAAGCCGGAGAGCAGGATGCACTCCATCAAGATGGTCAGGCCCTCGGGCTGGCCCTCGCCGATGGCGTGGGCCGAGGCGAGCAGGCGCGGGAAGGCGGCGTCGAGCAGCTCGGCCGGCTCGTTCAGGTAGGGAACGTCGCGGACGAGCGAGCTGAGGACCCAGTCGGCGTTGCTGTAGGGCTTGCTGAGCAGATCGCCGAAGCCGGCCAGGGTCAGGTGCGTCGGCGCGGTGCGGTAGACGTCGACGTCGGCGAAGACGGCCTCGGGCTGCTGGGCGGACAGGGTGCGCTTGACGCCGCGCGACAGGACCGCCGCGATGTTCGACGTGTAGCCGTTCATGCTGGCGGCGGTCGGGACCACCTGATAGGGGCGGCCGACCTGGGTGCTGGCCGACTTCACGATGTCGTTGACCGTCCCGGCGCCGACGGCGATGGGGTTCAAGCGATCGCTGGCGGTCAGCAGCGTGCGGACGGCCTCGATGACGCCGTCCTCGCAGACCAGCTCGTCGTGGCCGTGCTGCGGCTCGAGGACGAGGCGGCGCGGGGCGCGGCCGGCGGCGCGCAGGGCGGCCTCGACGGTCTGGCCGGCGGCGGCGAAGGTGGGGCCGTCGCAGACGACGAGATCGGTCGCGCCGGCGTGGTGCTCGGTGACCCACTGGCCGAGGTCGCCGAGGATGCCGGTCCCGAGCGACAGGTGGCGGGTGCGGCCCGGGGTGCCGGCGCGGCGGCCGGCCTCGGCGAGCTGGTGGAGCCGTTGGACGGTCGAGGTGGTCGAGTTCGGTGTGGTCATATCGGGGGCGCACCCTAGCGCGAGGTGGGGTTCGGGTCGAGGGTTATGCAGGGCCCGAGCCGGGTCCTTGCGGCCGGTGAGCAGCGGGCGATTGCTTGAGGTCACGACCGTACGTAGAGTCATGGCCATGATTGAGCTTCAAGCGGCACCGGCCCCCGCCGCCTCGACCGAGCCGACCGTCCGGGACATCCTGCAGCTGCTGCGGACCTACCACCCGCACGCGGACCTGAACCTGGTCCAGCGGGCGTTCGTGTTCGCCGAGCAGCACCACCGGCCGCAGCACCGCAAGAGCGGCGACCCGTACATCGGGCACCCGGTGGCGGTGGCGCACATCCTGTGTGGCATGAAGCTGGACGTGGCGTCGATCTGCGCGGCGCTGCTGCACGACACGGTCGAGGACACGCCGGCGACGCTGGACGACCTGAAGAACGTGTTCTCGGACGAGATCGCCGAGCTGGTCGACGGCGTGACCAAGCTGTCGAAGATCCGGTTCCGGTCGAGCGAGGAGAAGCAGGCCGAGAACTTCCGCAAGATGCTCATCGCGATGAGCCGGGACATCCGGGTCATCCTGGTCAAGCTGGCCGACCGCGTGCACAACATGCGGACCCTGGGCCATCTGCCCGAGAAGAAGGCGGCGGGCATCGCGCGCGAGACGATGGACATCTTCGCGCCCCTGGCGAACCGGCTGGGGCTGGGCGCCATCAAGATGGAGCTCGAGGACCTCTCGTTCCGCTACCTGCACCCCGAGGAGTTCGCCGAGCTGCGCGACAAGGTCGCCTCGCGGCTCAACGAGCGGCGCGACTACATCGAGCGCGTGGTCGAGGATCTGCGCGGGACGCTCGAGGGCGAGGGCATCGAGGTCGAGGTCACCGGGCGCCCCAAGCACTTCTGGTCCATCCACAGGAAGATGCAGAACCAGCGGGTCGCCTTCGAGAAGATCTACGACATCATGGCCTTCCGGGTCATCGTGGCCAAGCAGTCGCAGTGCTACCACGCGCTGGGCATCATCCACGAGCGCTGGCGGCCGGTGCCGGGGCGGTTCAAGGACTACATCGCGCTGCCCAAGCCGAACAAGTACCAGAGCCTGCACACGACGGTCATCGGGCCCGAGGGGCAGCAGATCGAGGTGCAGATCCGGACCGAGGCCATGCACCGCGTGGCCGAGGGCGGCATCGCGGCGCACTGGCGCTACAAAGAGGGCAGCCGGCGCATCGAGCCCAAGGACGAAGAGCGCTTCGAGTGGCTCAAGCGCCTGATGGAGTGGCAGCAGGAGCTGGACGACCCCTCCGAGTTCCTCGAGTCGGTCAAGGTCGAGCTGTTCGCCGACGAGGTCTACACCTTCACGCCGCGCGGCGAGCTGAAGGTCCTGCCCCGCGGCTCGACCCCCATCGACTTCGCCTACGCCATCCACTCCGAGGTGGGCAACACCTGCAGCGGCGCCATCGTCAACGGCTCCATCGTCCCGCTCAACACGCGCCTGCACAACGGCGACACGGTCGAGATCATCACGAGCCGCAACCAGCACCCCTCCAAGGACTGGCTGAAGTTCGTCCAGACCAACCGCGCCAGGAACCGCATCAAGGCCATCGTCCGCAAAGAGCAGCGCGAGCGCTCCATGGAGCTCGGCGAGCAGCTGCTCGACAAGGAGCTGCGCCGCTACTCGCGCTCCCTCGCCCGCGTCCGCAAGACGCCCGAGTTCAAGGAGTGCGCCACCCAGCACGGCTTCGACGACCCCGAGGAGCTCATCGTCCAGGTCGGCGCGGGTAACCTCACCGCCGAGACCATCGTCTCCTCCGTCCTGCCGCCCGACAAGACCGCCAAGCCCAAGCCGGTCCAGCCGGCGCCCGGCAACCCCATCACCCGCTTCATCCGTCGCGTCACCGGCGCCCCCTCCGGCGTCGTCGTCGACGGCCTCGACGGCGTCAAGCACACCATCGCCAAGTGCTGCTCGCCGGTCCCGGGCGAGCCCATCACCGGCTTCGTCACCCCCGGCCACGTCATCTCGGTCCACCGCCGCGGCTGCCTAAACACCCTGGACATGGCGCCCGAGCGCCAGGTCGAGGTCCGCTGGGGCGAGGGCAACCAGGGCTATCCCGTCTGCCTGAGGGTCGTCACCGAGACCGGCGTCCCGGGCATCCTGACCCGGATGACCAAGGTCTTCAGCGATCTCCGCATCAACATCGACATGGCCAACTGCGCCGAGGCCACCGACGGCCGCGCCGTGAACGTCTTCCGCTTCCACGCCAAGCACCTGGACGAGCTCAACCAGGTCGTCCGGCGCCTGGGGGCCCTCAAGGGCGTCTTCACGGTGGAGCGTGTGAGGGACGAGGCGCAGGTTCACTAGACGGGCGGTGGCAGGGGTGGTCGGGAGGGGCAGACGCTCTGGCTTGGGGGGGTGGGTGTGGGGGGCGTGGGGGAGGTGGCCAAGGATGCGGGACGCGGTTGAGGGAGAGTCGCGGTAGCCTCCGCTCCGGGCGGCCTCAAGGGCTTTGTCCCCCTTGGCCGGTCTGCACGGGGGGCGGCGGCGGGACGCGGGACGCGGTTGAGGGAGAGTCGCGGTAGCCTCCGCTCCGGGCGGCCTCAAGGGCTTTGTCCCCCTTGGCCCGCCCTGCGGGCGGTCCAATTCCTCGCGGACGACAAAGCCCTTGACCCCGCCCTCCGCTGCGGCTGGGCAGGCCAACATCGGCCCGGAACGGGGCGTTCCGGGCCGCGGAGCGTCCCGTCCGTCCGCGGGCGGTCGCTGGGCGCCAGGCGGGTCACTGGCGCGGACTTCGGCCGGCCTCACGCTCCAGCGGTCATCCGCACTCCCGATGAGAACTAAACGCATGGCTAATTAATCGTCCCGGGACGGAAACCAGAACCTGAGTTCGGCTTTCCGCCCGGGACGACGAGCGCCGGGTCGGAGCCGGCCTCCGCGTCGCGTAATCGCACCGGGGCGGAAGCGCGAACCTGGATTCTGCTTTCCGTCCCGGGACGACGGCGGGCTGGTCGCCAGGTTTCCGCCCCGGGGCGGAAACGCGAACCTGGATTCTGCTTTCCGTCCCGGGACGACGGCGCGCCTGGTCGCCAGGTCACCGTCCCGGGGGCGGAAGCGCGAACCTGGATTCTGCTTTCCGTCCCGGGACGACGGCGGGCTGGTCGCCAGGTTTCCGCCCCGGGGCGGAAACGCGAACCTGGATTCTGCTTTCCGTCCCGGGACGACGGCGCGCCTGGTCGCCAGGTCACCGTCCCGGGGGCGGAAACGCGAACCTGGATTCTGCTTTCCGTCCCGGGACGACTAACTATGTGATCGTTTAATTCCGTCATGGATGGCTCCCGCTTCAGGCGCTCCGGCCCATCCTGCCGACCAGCGACCCCATCTCCGCACCGGCGATCTACCTTGCACCCAGGCCACGCAGCGCGACCGGGACGCGCAAGCGGCCCGGACGGCCCCCGTCCGGGCCGATGTTGGCCACCCAGCCGCAGCGGAGGCCGGGGTCAAGGGCTTTGTCGTCCGCGAGGAATTGGCCGGCCGCAGGTCGGCCAAGGGGGACAAAGCCCTTGAGGCCGGCCGGAGCGAAGGCTACCCGCTACCATCCCTGTCGCCCAAGGCCCGTTCTCTGTCCCGGGACGACGGCGCGCGCCTGGTCGCCAGGTCACCGTCCCGGGGCGGAAACGAGATCCAGCATTCCAGTTTCCGTCCCGGGACGACGCGCGCCGGGTCGAGCCGGCCCCTGTCGCGTTTCCGCCCCGAGGCGGAAACGCGAACCTGCATTCTGCTTTCCGTCCCGGGACGACTAACTATGCGCTCGTTTAATTCCTTGAGAGATGGCTCCCGCTCCAGACGCCCCGGCCCATCCTGCCGACCAGCGACCCCATCTCCGCACCGGCCACGCTGCTTGCACCCGTGGCCATGCAGCGCGACCGGGACGCGTAAGCGGCCCGGACGGCCCCGTCCGGGCCGATGTTAGCTTCCCAGCCGCAGCGGAGGACGGGGTCAAGGGCTTTGTCGTCCGCGAGGAATTGGCCGGCCGCAGGTCGGCCAAGGGGGACAAAGCCCTCGAGGCCGGCCGAAGCGGAGGCTAGCTGCGACCCAACCCAATGCTAATGTCCGCGGGCGACGCCGCGCCCGTTCGCCAGGTCTCCGCCCCGGGGCGGGGCGCCAGGTCTCCGCCCCGGGACGGAAACGCGAACCTGAATTCTGCTTTCCGTCCCGGGACGACTAACTACGCACCCGTTTAATTCTGCGCATGGGTCTCGCTCCTGTTGCTTCGGCTCACCCTGCCGACCAGCGACCCCATCTCCGCACCGGCCACGCTGCTTGCACCCGTGGCCATGCAGCGCGACCGGGACGCGCAAGCGGCCCGGACGGCCAGTCCGGGCCGATGTTGGCCACCCAGCCGCAGCGAAGGCCGGGGTCAAGGGCTTTGTCGTCCGCGAGGAATTGGCCGGCCGCAGGTCGGCCAAGGGGGACAAAGCCCTCGAGGCCGGCCGGAGCGAAGGCTACCCGCGACCATCCTTGTCGCCCTGAAGGTGGAGCGTCGCCCCGGGGAGGGGGCCCGCGAACCGCAGCGCCCGAGACCGCTCATGTCGACCGCGCCACCCACAACCCACAAACACGAAAGCCCCACCTGGTCACCCAGGCGGGGCTCTCGCAGCTCGTCAGCGCCGCGACTCAGTCGGCCTGGGCCGCCGCGTCCTCGTCGGCCGCCGCGTCCTCGGTCGCCGTGTCTTCGGTCGCCACGTCGTCGCCGGTCGTGGCGTCGTCGCCGGTCGTGGCGTCGTCGCCGGGGCCGGCGTCATCCATCACCTCGGGCTCGGGGCCGACGTCGGTGGTGACCGCGTCGTCCTCGACCACGTCGGTGGTCCCGGCGTCCTCGTCGGTCAGCTCGGGGTCGGGATCGGCGGGGCCGGCGTCCTCGATGAGGTCGGCGAGCGAGCGCGGGGCGATGCGGTACTGCTCGAAGTTGTAGCGGACGACGCCGATGATGGCGTCCCAGTGCTGGCCGACCTCCGGCTTGGTCAGGGCGGTCGTGCCCAGGATGGAGCGGTCCATCAGCAGGCCGCCGGTGAAGGTGACGTAGCCGTTGTTGTCCCAGGCATTGTTCGAGGCGACGGTCAGGTCGGTGACCTCGACCAGCATGCCCTCCCAGAGCTCGGCCTCGGCCGTCAGCTCGTCCTCGGTCAGCAGGACCGGGGTGGGCACGTCGGCCTCGCCGATGGCCTGGATGCTGGTCGCCTTGACCTGGGTCATGCAGTAGAACTCGGTGTGGTCACCGGTCAGCTTGACGACCTGGCCCAGCTGGAAGTTCGTGTTCTTGCTCTTGTCGACGACGACGTTGATGCCGCTGTAGGGCTCCTGCGAGCCGTCGGCGATGTAGTAGCCGTGCAGGTTGGCCGCGGCGCTGAACTGGCCGACGGTGACCACGCCCTGGAGCTGGGCGCCCTTGGTGAAGTTCTGGATCTGCTGGACCGTGCAGTCCTTGCTCTCGGGGCTGCCCTGGATGGCGACGATGCCCGAGGCGGTCGGGTCCGCGTCGGTCGTGCCGCCGTCGGTCTCTTCGCCCGCGTCGGGGCCCGGGCCGCCGCCGACCAGGACCACGTCGTCGGCGCTGGGCGGGTTGAGGCGGTACTTGTCGAACGAGAAGGCCATGAACCCGGTCAGCTCGTAGGTCTTGCCGACCTCCATGCTGAGGAAGAAGTCGAACTGGTGCGCGACGACGAAGCCGCCCTGCGTGAGGTAGGTCCCGCCGCCGGCCGCCTCGACGACCTTGTCGGTCGTGTGCAGGAACATGCCCTCGTAGGCCTCGCTGGCCACGTGCTGGGGCGCCACCGTCAGCGGGGCCGGGACCTCGGCCGTGCCGGTCTTGGTCCAGCCGTCGAGGTCGAGCTGCGTCTGGCAGTAGTACTCCTCGAGCTCGCCCTGCAGATCCATGACGTCGCCGGGCTGGAAGTCGGTCGCCTCGGAGCGCGGCACGACCACGGCCAAGCCCGAGAACAGCCCGCCGTCGGGGTCGGCGACGTAGTAGCCGTCGAGCGCGGTGCCGGTGTCGCCCGAGGGCGTGTAGGCGTCGAACTTCGGGCTGACGACGACCACGCCCGACAGGCTGACGCTGTCGAGCACGGTGACGAAGTTGCTCGCCGTGCAGTCGACCTTCTCGGCCTCGAGCTGGGCGTACTTGACGGTGCCGACCGGCGCCTCGTAGCCGTCGGGCAGGGTCGGGGCGTCGCCCTCGTCCGTGTCCGTGAGCGTGCCGTCGGGGCCGCTGGTCTGGTCCCCGCCAGCGTCGGTCACCGTGGTGTCCTTGATGGCGTCGAAGTCTTTGACCGGGGTGTTCGTGCCGCTATCGGTGCAGGCGACGAGGAGGGCGCTCAGGGCGAGCGAGGAGGCGGCGCTTCGGAGGGTCATCGATGGCTCTTGGATCGGTGGGCTATTCGAAAGACGGTGTGAACGTGGCTCGCAGGCCGGTCGCGTCGAAGTCGAGCACGTTGACCCGGTTACCGGAAGTGTCCAATTGCAGCAACTGCCTTTCGAAGTCCAACGTCCCGAGGGTCGCCGCGATCCCCGTGCCGACCAGCCGAACGTCCGCCGGCTGCTCGGGGCCTGTGGTTTCGAAGGTCCACCGCGTGTCGCGCTGGGAAGGCGCGATGGTGACCTCGCCGTCATCCGTGATCTCGCAGCCGGGGAAGATCTCGGCCTCGAAGCTGAAGTTCTCGAAGCGGTCGTCGCCCTCGCCCAGGGCGTCCACGGCGTCGACCGTCAGCGCGGTGGTCGGGACCGGGCAGGCCGTGTAGGGCGCGGTCAGCGTCGACTCGGTGATGCGGCCCTGGATGAGGGGCGAGGTGAACGCGAAGTTCGGGTCGCCGGGGGCGGCCGTGACGCAGGCCTCGGCGTCGGGATCCCAGCGGCGGCGGTGCAGGTAGCCCGAGCGCGAGCCGACCACCACCCAGGCGTCGGCGCCGCGCACCCCGTACAGCAGCCGGCGCGGCAGGTTGGCCGGCGTGAAGGCGTCGGTGGGGATGAGGTTGTCGGGGCGGCCCAGGGTCAGCCGCAGCGCCTCGAGCGCGTCGCGGCAGGCCTGCAGGCTGACGCCGCTGGCGCGGATGGCGTCCTCGTCCAGGACGGGCTCGTTCGGGACCAGCCGGGCCGTGGCCGGGTCGACGGTCAGTCGGTCGAGGCCCACCGCCGTGATGCGCACCTCGACCTGGTTGACGGCGGCCGGTCGGACCACGCAGGCCTCGCCGTCGGCGGTCGTGATCTGCACGTCGCGCCGCAGCTCGGGCGCCAGCGTCTCGGGGGCCGCGGTCAGCACCAGCCAGTCGTTCTCTTGGACGCCGTGGGTGCAGAAGCGCTGGTTGGGCGCGAAGAACGTGGTGTCGTCCAGCATCCGGCCCAGGGCCGAGTCGGTCCCCGGCAGGACCCCCTCGTAGGTGAGGGTCCAGGTCTCGGTCAGGACGCGCTCGAGGTCGGCGCGGTCGACGGTGTCGTCCTCGCCGGTCGGCGGGAAGAAGCCGAAGCGGCGGAACAGGTCCGGCAGCTCGCCGGTGGCCGTGGACAGGCGCTCTTCGAGCAGCGGGCCGGGGAAGGCGAAGCCCTCGGGCGGCGAGCCGCCGCGCAGCGTGACGTTGCGGCCGCGGAGCGTCAGGCGGGGGCGGCTGAGGCCGATGCGGCGCGCGGCCGGGTCGGTCACCCGGTCGGCGAAGCGGTGGAACGGGACGCCGCGGAAGACCGCACGGATGAGCTGGATGGCGCCGTCGAGGCGGGTGCCGAAGACGAACCAGGTGAAGTCGTCGCCCGGGGGCTGCCAGCACAGGCCCTGGTCGGTGCGGCCGGGCTCGCAGCCGGTCGGCGTGAAGGAGCCGTCGCCGAGGCCGAGCGGCAGCGCGGCCTGGTTGGTGCCGGGCTGGTCGGCGATGATGCGGGTCCAGAGCTGGCCGCGGACGCGGCTGGAGACGAGCGAGAGCAGGTTGGGCCCCGGCAGCTGCAGGTCGGTCACGCCCTGGAAGGCGAGCTGCGGCAACGAGACGGCCTGCACGGCGGGCAGCGTGTCGACCGGCCCGGTCGGGGTGCCGTAGGGGACGAACGGGATGGCCGGGGCCGTGGCCTCGTGCAGCGGGACGTTGACGCGGGCGAAGCCTTCGCCGGCGCGCTCGAAGACGGCGATGCGGCGGCCGTTCTGGTCGAGCACGTAGACGAAGGTGCGGGCCTCGGCCAGCTCGGGGATGTCGGAGGTCGGCAGGGCCTCGGTCGCGACGACGGTCGGGATGAAGGGGCCGAAGGGACCGGGCTGCACCTCGAACAGGTCGCCGGCGCCGAAGCAGGCCGGGTCGTCGAGGTCGGTCAGGCCGTCGAGGTCGTTGTCGATGCCGTCGGCGCACTGGGGGACGGTCTCGCCGTCGGCGTCACCGGCGTCGCAGAGCGCGTCCTGGGAGTCGGTCCGCGCGTCGAGGTCGTTGTCGAGGCCGTCCTCGCACAGGTCGGCGCCACCGAAGAAGGCGGGGGGCTCGAGGGCGAGGTCGGCGTCCGCGCTGCGGCCGATGCCGCCCTCGTCGTCGTCGGCCGCGCCCCAGCAGCCGGGGTCGGCGCCGTCGGTGAGGCCGTCGCCGTCGTTGTCGAGCGTGTCGCTGCAGGCGGGCGCGATGCCGGCTTCGGCCAGCAGGGTGCCGTCGGGGGCCATGCGCGACAGGACCGGGCGGTCGACCCAGGTCACCAGCAGCTCGTCGCCGTCCGGGCCGGGCAGCGGGCGCAGGGCCTGGACGCGCGTCGGCGTGGGGATGCGCGTGAGCGGGGGCGCGGCGGGGTCGGCGGTCAGGTCGAAGGCCCACAGCTCGGGGCCGTTGGCCGAGGACACGTAGAGGGTGCCGGGGGCGTCGGTCGGGCCGAGGACGAGGGCGCCGGCGGGGAGGCCGGGCAGGTCGAAGCGGGTGGCCGACCAGTCGAAGAGACCCCGGTCGTTGTTGTCGAAGCCGTGGATGACGATGCGGGTGACCGCGCGCTCGCCGGCGGACACGACGTAGAAGGCGCTGGCGTCGGCGGCGCGCGCGATGGCGATCGGCGACTCGGCGACGGGGATGCCCGAGAAGCCCGGCACGAAGGCGCTGGCGTCGAGGACGCGGCGGGTGCCCGAGGCCGGGTTGAGCTGGATGACGACGACCTCGCTGGTGGCCTGGTTGACGACCAGGCCGAAGAGATCGCCCTGGGTGGTCGAGGTGCCCTGGGTCACCGGCGGGCAGCGGGTCGCGTCGTTGCGCGCCTCGGTGGTCTCGTCCAGCGGCGCGACGGGCAGGACCGTCTGACCCTCGCCCTCGCAGGCGTAGGCGAAGTCGACGGGGCGCGCGAAGGCCGAGGTGAGCGGAGGGATGGGCTCCTCGCAGCCGATCGCCAGCGCCGCGACGGCGGACGTGGTCAGGGCGAGGGCGAGGCGTCGCAACGGGCGCGTCATCGGATCTCCGCCACCTGCACGTGGAAGTAGGGCGAGTCGGGCTGCAGCTCGACGACGCCGACGGTCTGGCTGCGGAAGTTGGCGACGTACAGGCGGCGCAGCCCCAGCGCCTCGTTGTCCATCAGGGACATCCCGAAAGGCCCGTCGCCGGTGCGGATGATGTCGACGACCTGGCCGAGCGCCGGGTCGATGACCTCGATGCGCTCGCTGTCGAAGCAGCTGACGTAGACCAGCTCGGGCAGCGGCCCGAACGGCGGCGCGACGACGAGGCCGCCGGGGCGCACGCAGGTCGGGACCTTGGTCAGGACGGTGGCCTGCGGCTGGCCCTGCGCGCTCTGGCCGATGCCGAGGATGGCGACGCTGTTGGGCGCGCGGTAGGCGACGTACAGGCGCTGTCCGTCGTGGGAGACGGCCAGCTCGCGGCCGTGGTCGGTGCCCACCGGGGCCGGGATGGAGACCTGCCCGACCAGGCTGAGGAAGGGGTTGAGCGGGTTGGGGGTGCTGCCCTCGGCGGGCGGCGTGACCTGCAGGATCTGCAGCAGGTTGGTGTTCTTGGTCGAGGCGAAGATGCGGCCCGTGACGGGGCTCTCCGCGAAGCCGTACAGGCCGTCGGCCAGGTCCAGGTTGCCGACCAGCGCTGGGGTGCCGTCGTCGGCCAGGGCGAAGGTCGCGGTGTTGCCGTCGATCATGGCGGCGGTGAGGAGGAGGTCCGGGTCTCCCGGGAAGCGCCCCTGGCGGACCAGCACGCCGAAGGGGTCGGGTCCGACCCTGAGGACCGCGTCCTCGCCCAGGCTGTCGGTGACCTCGACGCGGTCGAGGGCCTGGGCCTCGGGGCAGATCAGGATGCCGCTGCTGGCGCGCTCGCCGCCCGGGCAGCTGACGGTCGGCTCGGCGGGGGTGCCCTCGATGGCGACGTGGTAGAGCGCGTCGTCTTCGCGGCTGGCGACGTAGCCGTGGACGGCGCTGCGGTCGCCGCCGCCGCGGGTGAGCAGCCCGAAGGGGCCCGGGAAGCCGCCGACCTGGAAGGCGGCGCTCGGGATGAACTGGTGGGTCACGGCGTCGATGGCCAGGACGGCGCCGCCCTCGAAGCGCAGGTCGAAGTTGCCGCTGGTGACCCAGACGACGCGGCCGTCCGGGTCGGCGGTGACGCTGACCGGGTAGGACAGGCGGTCGACGGGGTGGGGCGGCTCGGGGGTCTCGGCGGCGCAGCCGGCGGACAGGGCGAGGCCCGCGGCGGCGACGAGGCCGACCCGGGCGCGGCGCGAGCGGAGGAGCGTTCGGAGCGTCAACCCTGGGCCTCCAGCGCGGCGTGGGCGGCCGCGAGGCGCGCGACGGGCACACGGAAGGGGGAGCACGAGACGTAGTCGAGGCCGATCTGGTGGCAGAAGGAGACGGAGCGCGGCTCGCCGCCCTGCTCGCCGCAGATGCCGACCTTGAGGTCCGGGCGCGTGCGGCGGCCCTTCTCGGTGGCCATCTTCATCAGCTCTCCGACGGCGGGATCGATCGACACGAACGGGTCGACCTGCAGGATGCCCATCTCGACGTACAGGGGTAGGAAGCGGCCCCCATCATCGCGGCTGATGCCGAAGGTCGTCTGCGTCAGGTCGTTGGTGCCGAAGCTGAAGAAGTCGGCGGCCGTCGCGATCTGGTCGGCGGTCACGCAGGCGCGCGGCAGCTCGATCATCGTGCCGACGCGGACCTGCACCTTCGCGCCCGGGTACTCGGACAGGACGCGCCCCGCGGTGGTCTCGGCCACGTCGCGGAGCAGCTCGAGCTCGCGGACGTGGCCGACCAGCGGGATCATGATCTCGGGGCAGACGGACAGGCGCTCGTTCACCTCGAGCTCGCAGGCCGCCTCCATGATGGCGCGCACCTGCATCTCGTAGATCTCGGGGTAGCTCAGGCCCAGGCGGCAGCCGCGGTGGCCCAGCATCGGGTTGACCTCGCGCAGCACCTCGACGCGCGCGTGCACGATCTCGAAGGCGACGCCCATCTCGGCGGCCAGCTCGCGGATCTCGCGCTCGGTATGCGGCAGGAACTCGTGCAGCGGCGGGTCGAGCAGGCGGATGGTGACCGGCAGCCCCTGCATGATGCGCAGGATCTCCTTGAAGTCGCCCTTCTGCATCGGCTGGATCTTGTCCAGCGCGCGGCGGCGGCCGGCCTCGTCCTCGGCGAGGATCATCTCGCGGACCGCGCGGATGCGGCCCTCGTCGAAGAACATGTGCTCGGTGCGGCACAGGCCGATGCCCTGCGCGCCGAAGCCGCGCGCCGCCTTGCAGTCCCGGGGCGTGTCGGCGTTGGCGTAGACCTGCAGACGCCGGAACTCGTCGAGCCAGCTCATGAACTGGGCGAGGTCCTCGCTGGCGACCGGCTGAATCGTCGCCACCTGCCCCAACATCACCGACCCGTCGGCGCCGTCGAGGGTGATGACGTCGCCTTCCTTGATGATGTGCCCCGAGACCTGCAGGCGCTTGGCGTCGCGGTCGATGCGCAGCTCACCGCACCCGACGATGCAGGGCTTGCTCATGCCGCGCGCGACCACGGCCGCGTGGCTGGTCATGCCGCCGCGCGCGGTCAGGATGCCCTCGGCCTTGAGCATCCCGTGGATGTCCTCGGGCGAGGTCTCGCTCCGCACCAGGATGACCTTCTCGCCGCGGGTGACCCACTCGACGGCCTCGTCCGAGGTGAAGACGACGCGGCCGGTGGCGGCCCCCGGCGAGGCGCCCAGCCCCTGGCCGACGATCTTGCGCTCGGCTTTGGGGTCGATGCGCGGGTGCAGGAGCTTCTCGAGGGTCTCGGTGCGCACGCGGCGGACCGCCTCGGCGCGCGAGATGAGGCCCTCGGTCGCCATGTCGACCGCGATGCGGACCTCGGCGGCCGGGCTGCGCTTGCCCGTGCGCGTCTGCAGCATCCAGAGCCGACCCTGCTGGATCGTGAACTCGATGTCCTGCATGTCTTTGTAGTGCCGCTCGAGCTTCTGATAGACCTCGACCAGCTCGCGATAGATGGCCGGCATCGCGTGCTCGAGCGTCTCCTCCGGGGTGGCGGCGCCCGAGTCCCGGTTGATGCCCTGCGGCGTGCGGATGCCCGCGACGACGTCCTCGCCCTGCGCGTTGGGCAGCCACTCGCCGAAAAAGCGCGGCGCGCCCGTGTTGGGGTCGCGCGTGAAGGCGACGCCGGTGCCCGAGTCGTCGCCCATGTTGCCGAAGACCATCGCCTGCACGTTCACGGCCGTGCCGAGATCGTGCGGCAGGTTGTGGGCGTTGCGGTAGGCGACGGCGCGGCGGTTGTTCCAGCTGCCGAAGACCGCGCCGATGGCGCCCCACAGCTGCTCGTGCGGGTCCTGCGGGAAGACCTGGCCGGTCTGCTCGAGGACCTTGCGCTTGAAGATGTCGACCAGGCTCCGCAGGGCCGCGGCGCTCAGCGCGCTGTCGTCGTGGACGCCTTCGCCGTCCTTGGCGCGCTCGAGCAGCTGCTCGAGGATGTCGCCGTCCATGCCCATGACGACGTTGGCGTACATCTGGATGAAGCGGCGGTAGCACTCGAAGGCGAAGCGCTCGTTGCCGGTCTTGCGCGCGAGGCCCTCGGCCGTCTCGTCGTTCAGGCCCAGGTTGAGGACCGTGTCCATCATGCCCGGCATCGAGAACCGGGCGCCCGAGCGCACCGAGACCAGCAGCGGCCGGTCGGCGTCGCCGAAGCGGGCGTCCATGCGCCGCTCGAGCAGCGACAGGGCGGCCTCGATCTCGTCGCGGATGGCCGCCGGCAGCTGGCGCCCCTGCTCGAGGTAGACCAGGCAGGCCGGCGTCGCGATGGTGAAGCCGGGCGGTACGGGCAGCCCGAGGCTGGTCATCTCGGCGAGGTTGGCGCCCTTGCCGCCGAGCAGATCCTTGAGGCTGGCCGCACCGTCGGCCTGGCCGTCCCCGAAGCTGTAGACGTACCGCTCAGTTGTCATGTCGAGACCTTGTCGAACGCGGCGAGCCGGTGGAACAGGGCCGCGACGCGCTGCAGCAGGGCGAGCCGGCGCTCGCGCTCGGCCGGCACGTCGCTCATCACGAGCACCTCGTCGAAGAAGCGCTCGATGGCCGGCTCGAGCGCCACGAGACGACCCACGGCCGCCTTGTATTCCCGCCGGTCCAGGGCCTCGGTCGCCGCGTCGCGCACCTGCGCGTAGGCCTCGAAGAGCTGCTGCTCGGCGGGCTCGCTCAGCGTCGCCGGGTCCAGCGCGTACTCGGCCTCGCCGCTGGCGATCTTGACGATGCGCTTGATGGACACGGCCAGCGCGTCCCAGTCGCTGGTCTGCTTCATCGCGGCCAGCGCCTCGAGGCGACCGCGCGCGTCGGCCGGGTCCTCGAAGCCGACGGACAGCGCCGCCTCGACCAGATCGGTCGGGTGGTCGGTCGCCAGGGCGGCCTTGAGGCGGCCGCGGAAGAACTCGAGCAGGCGCGCCTCGAGGTCGGGCCAGGCGACGTCGAGCTGCAGGCCCGCCGCCTGCACGTTGGCCCAGGCCAGGTCCAGGGCGCGGCGCAGCGGCACGGCGCCGCCGAGGTCCTCGAGGATGCGCAGCACGCCGAGCGCCTGGCGACGAAGGGCGTAGGGGTCGGCCGAGCCGCTGGGCTCGAGGCCCAGGGCGAAGCAGCCGACGACGCTGTCGAGGCGGTCGGCCAGCGCCACCGCGCGGCCGGCGGGGGTCTCGGGCAGCTGGTCGCCCGCGAAGCGCGGCAGGTAGTGCTCGAAGATGGCCTGGGCGACGGCCTCGGGCTCGCCCGACAGGCGGGCGTAGTCGCGGCCCATCTCGCCCTGCAGCTCGGGGAACTCGCCGACCATCTGGGTCGACAGGTCGGCCTTGGCCAGCAGGCCCGCGCGCCGGGCGGTGTCCGCGTCGCCGCCCAGCTCACCCGAGAGGGTCGCCGCCAGGCTGGCGATGCGCTGGGCCTTGTCGAGCATGGTGCCGAGGCCCTTCAAGAAGGTGCGCTCGGCCAGCTTGGGCACGAAGGCCTCGAGGGGCTTGCCGCGGTCCTCTTCGAAGAAGAAGCGCGCGTCGGCGAGGCGGGCGCGCAGGACGCGGCCGTTGCCGTGGACCACGACGGCGGGGTCGGTCGGCACCGTCCCGCAGACCACCACGAAGTTCGGCAGCAGCTGGCCGTCGGGGCCGGCCACCGCGAAGTACTTCTGGTGCACCTTCATCGAGGTCACGAGCACCTGCGAGGGGATGTCGAGGTAGTGCGGCTCGAAGCTGCCGAGCAGCGGGACGGGCCACTCGACGAGGTTGCTGACCTCGACGAGCAGCGTCTCGTCCATCAGCACGCGCCCGCCGGGGGAGGCGGCGAGGGCCTCGGCCTCGCGGCGGATGAGGGCGCGGCGGGCGTCGGAGTCGGGCTCCACGTAGGCCCGGCGCAGGCCCTCGAGCCAGCTGGCCGAATCGTGGACCTCGAAGCGGGCCGGGGCAAGGAACCGGTGGCCGCGGGTGTGGTTGCCCGCCAGCAGGCCGGCGAAGGCGACCGGGACGATGTCGCCGCCGAACAGGGCCACGATCCAGTGGACCGGGCGGATGAAGGTCTCGCGCCGGCTGCCCCAGCGCATCGCCTTGGGCCAGGTCAGGCCGGTGACCGCCTGCTCGAGGGCGTCCGCGAGCAGATCGCGCGCGCTCTGGCCCGGGATATCGACCGTGACCGCGAGGTACTCGCCCTTGGGGGTCGAGACGCGCTCCAAGCGGTCGACGGGGACGCCGTTGCGCTCGGCGAAGGCGAGGGCGGCCTTGGTCGGCGACCCGTCCGGGCCGAAGGCGACCTTGGCCGGCGGCCCCACGCGCTCCTCGCGGCGGTCCTCTTGCCGTTCGGCGACCTTCACCGCCAGCGCGAGCCGGCGCGGCGTCGCCCAGGTCGTCAGGCCCTCGTGGGCGAGCCCCAGCGCGTCCAGCTTGGCGGCCAGCGTCCGGCCCAGCTCGTGGCGGGCGCCCTCGACGAGGCGCGCCGGGATCTCCTCGCAGCCCAGCTCGAAGAAGAGCTCCTTCATGCCCCGCCCTCCACGACCGCGCGGTCCTTGCACAGCGGGAAGCCCAGCTCGCGCCGCGAGGCGACGTAGGCCTCGGCGACGCCCTTGGCGAGCGCGCGCACCCGGAAGATGTACTTCTGCCGCTCGGCGACGCTGATGGCCCCGCGCGCGTCGAGCAGGTTGAAGGTGTGCGAGCACTTCATGCAGTAGTCGTAGGCCGGCAGGACCAGCCCCTTGTCGAGCAGGCGTTTGCACTCGCTCTCGTAGCGGCCGAACAGCTCCTGGTGGAACGGGACGTCGGCCTCCTCGAAGTTGAAGTGCGAGAACTCGACCTCGTCGCGGTGCTTGACCTCGCCGTAGGTCACGCCGGGCACCCAGACGAGATCGAAGATGCTCTCCTTGTTCTGGAGGTACATCGCGATGCGCTCGATGCCGTAGGTCAGCTCGGCGCTGACCACGTCCAGCTCGACCCCGCCCACCTGCTGGAAGTAGGTGAACTGCGTGATCTCCATGCCGTCGAGCCAGACCTCCCAGCCCAGCCCCCAGGCGCCCACCGTCGGCGACTCCCAGTTGTCCTCGACGAAGCGGATGTCGTGGTCGGCCGGGTTGATGCCCAGGCGCACCAGGCTCTGCAGGTACAGGTCCTGAATGTCCGGCGGGGACGGCTTCATGATGACCTGGAACTGGAAGTAGTGCTGGAGCCGGTTCGGGTTGTCGCCGTAGCGGCCGTCGGTCGGGCGGCGGCAGGGCTCGACGTAGGCCGTGTTCCACGGCTCGGGGCCGAGCGAGCGCAAGAAGGTCGCCGGGTTGAACGTGCCGGCGCCCTTCTCGGTGTCGTACGGCTGCAGGATGATGCAGCCCTGCTCGGCCCAGAAGCCCTGGAGGGTCAGGATGAGATCCTGGAAGGTCATGCTCACGCGGGGGCGTCCTTTGCGGGTGCTCTGCGGTTCCTCGGGGGCCGGGAGGCGAGGCGGGCGGCGGGGCGGCGGCAGGGGAGGAACGCGCCGGAGGTTGCTAACACCGCGTCGCAAACGGTGTCAACGAATGGAGAGGCAGGGCGGGCGCGCTGCGAGGGCGCGCCGCGGGCCCGTCCAGAGCGGGGACGCGGGGGGCGGGGCCGAGGGCGGAACGGGGGTCAGGCGCCCAGGGTGAAGAAGCCGGCCTGGATGAGCCAGAGGTAGCCGGCGACGCGCACGACGCGCAGCAGCGACACGGCGATGAAGACCGAAAAGCGCATGTCCATGGCGCCGGCGGTCCAGCAGGCGATGGAGTAGGGCAGGGGCGTGAGGGCGGCGGCGGCGATGGCCCATGGCCCGTAGCGGCGCACGAGGCCGTGGATCTCGCTGCCCCGGCGGGCGAGGAGCTGCTGGAACCAGACGGTGCGCTGCAGCAGGCGGCCGATGAAGAAGCCGGTCGTGCCGCCGAGCAGGCTGCCCACGGTGCCCCAGAAGACCACGGTCCAGTAGGGCATGCCGCCGATGAGCCCGAACATGCTGAAGGCGTCGTTGGGCAGCGGGACCGTGAAGGCGTCCGGGATGAAAAAGCCCAGGGCCACGCCGGGGCCGCCCAGCACGGCGACGAACTGTCGGCCCAGGGCCTCGAGCGGCTCGCGGAACAGCCAGGCGAGCAGACCCAGGATGGTCATCAGGCCGAGGATGCCGAGCGCGGTCGTCCAGGCGAGCCGGCGCAGGTCGAGCGGGGCGGCCGCGGGGGCGCCGGACGGGGACTGGAGGTTGGCGGGCGGCAGCGTCATGGGCGCGGGCGACTCCAGCAGGGGGCGCTTCGAAGGGTAGGACCAGGCGACGGCGGCGGCTACGACGCGGGCCGACCGGGTCCCGCCCGGCGCGGCAGCGTAGGCGGGACGCCCGCCTCGGGACAAGGTGATCCGGACCCGATCAGGCGCGGCGCGGGGCGCGTCATTGGCACAGCTGGATCTCGGCGATGGATCGGATCTGCTGCAGACACAGGGCCTGCTCGCGGGTGAGCTGCAGGCACTGGGACATGCAGCGCTCTCCGAAGTCGTCGCCGGTCAGCTCGTCGATCAGGGCCTGCTCCTCGGGCGTGGGCGCGCCGCCGTCGTCGTCGACGTGGCGCAGCGCGTCGAGGGCCTCGCGCTGGAAGGTGTCCTGCATCTGGCGGCAGGCGCCGCGGCACATGGGCTCGCTGGCCGGGCCGGCCGAGCAGCGGCCCGACAGGCACTGCAGGCCGGCCTCGCAGCCCTCGGCCGTGACGCAGGGGCGGCCGGGGCGCGAGCGGAGCGGACCGCACTGGGCGGCCTTGCAGACGAGGCCGCTCTGGCAGTCGCGGTCCTGCTTGCAGCGCTGACCTTCGGCGGCCGCGGGGGCCTGGGAGGCGCCGCAGGCGGTGACGCCGAGCGCGGTGAGGGCGAGGAGGGCGACGGCGGCGAGGGGGCGGACGTGCATCTGCGCGTCAGCAAAGCGGTTTGCCGCCCTGGGTGCAAGCGCATTGGGGAGGCGGCGGAACGAAAGAGGGCCGGCGCACCCGTGGGTGGACCGGCCCCGTCTCGCTGCGATGGGGTCAGCTCAGGCCTGACCCCTCGTCCGTCGTCGGCGCGAGCGGCTACTTGCGCGCGGCGTCGAAGCGCTTGGCGACGTCGGTCCAGTTGACGACGTTCCACCAGGCCTCGACGTAGTCGGGGCGCTTGTTCTGGTACTTCAGGTAGTAGGCGTGCTCCCAGACGTCGCAGACGAGCAGCGGGACGACGCCCCACTGGGCCAGATCCTGGTGCTTCTCGGTCTGCAGGACCTCGAGCTTGCCGCCGAACATCGGGTTCCACACGAGCAGGCCCCAGCCGGAGGCCTCGACGGCGTTGGTGGCCGCGGTGAACTGCTTCTTGAAGGTCTCGAAGCTGCCGAAGTCACGGGCGATCTGCTCGGCGAGGGCGCCGCCGGGCTGGCCGCCGCCGTTGGGGCCCATGTTCTCCCAGTACAGGGTGTGCAGGATGTGGCCCGAGCCGTGGAAGGCCAGCTCGCGCGCCCAGTGCTTGACCAAGCCGAAGTCGCCGGCCTGTCGGGCGGCGGCGAGCTTCTCCTCGGCGTTGTTGAACCCCTTGACGTAGCCCGCGTGGTGGAGGTCGTGGTGGATGCGGACCGTGCGCTCGTCGATGTGGGGCTCGAGGGCGTTGTAGTCGTAGGGAAGCGGCGGCAGCTCGTACGGCATGGATCCTCTCCGTCGTCAGGTCGGTTCGGTTCGGTAGGTGTCCGATGAAGGCGGCGGGACTGTAGCAGCAGCCCCGGAGATGGCCAACAGGGCGGCGCGCAGGGGCGCCGCCCGCGTGGCGGTCGTCACCCGGTCAGGGGACGAGGTTGGGCAAAAACCACAGGCAGGCCATCGCGACCAGCGTCGGGATGATGGCGCCGGCGAGCAGGCCGAGGGGGCTGATGCCCTCGCTGCCGAAGCTGCCGCGCAGGATGCCGTAGCCGGCCGGGTTCGGGGCGTTCGCGATGACGGTCAGGCCGCCGCCGGCCACGGCGCCGGCGACCAGCGAGTACTTGGAGTCGTCGCTGAGGCCCTCGACGAGCGAGCCCAGGTAGGTGAGGGCGGCGTTGTCGGTGACGGCGGTGAGGCCGGTCGCGCCGATGAAGAGGGCCAGCGAGTCGAGCGAGGCGAGCAGGGGCTGCAGCCACCACTTCTGGAAGCCGCCGAGGACGACGAGGCCGCCGAGGAAGAAGCCGACCAGCAGGCCTTCCTTGAGCTTGAGCTGGTCCTGGTACTCGTTGGTCACGGTCGTGACGCCCAGGAAGAACAGGAAGATGCCCATGAAGACGACGATGTGGTGGGCCGTGAGGACCACGAAGCCCATGAAGGCCAGGTGGATGACGATCAGCCACCACGGGGTGATGGCCTCCTTGCCCGGCTCGACGGGGGCGGCGAGGGGCTTTTCGTCGAAGGCGGTCAGCTCGCGGCGGAACAGCAGGGCGACGCCGATGGTGTTGATGAGCACGGCGAGGACGGACTTGTAGCCGAAGAACTCGAGCATGTGGGCGATGTCCCAGCCCCACTTGCCGGCGACCATCAGCACCGGCGGCGCCGCGAAGTGGGTGAGGGTGCCGCCGATGGAGATGTTGACGAAGAGGACGCCGATGGTGGCGTACATGAACCTCGTCGACATGCCGCGGTCGTAGTAGCGCTTCTTGAGGATGAGCGCCGTGACCGTCATGGCGGCCGGCTCGGTGATGAAGCTGCCGAGCAGGGGGCCGATGACGAGGGCCACGATGAAGAAGGACAGGCTGCGCGAGATGGGCAGCAGGTTGGCGACGGTGCCGATGAGGGTCGAGGCGAAGGAGATGACGGGGCGCGTGGCGGCCATCACCATGATGGCGAAGACGAAGGCCGGCTCGGTGAAGTGGATGACGGCTTCGGGGTGGCGCCCTTCGAGGTAGGCGATGGCCTGGTCGCCGCCCTCGAGGAAGGTGAAGGCGATGAGGAAGATGCCGGCCCACAGGCCGAAGACGGCCTCGACCTCGCCGAGCAGGTGGAAGACGTTCTCGCCGATGGACCCCTCGGGGTACTTGTGGGCGAGGTGCTCGAAGCGCTTGACGCTGAAGGTGTGGAGGATGGCCAGTCCGAAGAGGACGGTGGCCAGGATTTCGACCGTGCTCGGCTGCAAAGGAATCCTCCGTAGCGGGGGAAGGTCCGGGAAACGGTGGGGCTTTTCACGTAGCGGCGCGGCGCATGCTGGCATGGCGGGGGCTGCATGGCAACGTGAACCGGGACGGGGCCTTGAGGCGGGAAGCGGTCGGTGGTAGGCAGGCCGGCGGCGGCCCGGAGCGCATGGCGGCCATCCGGGAGGCGGAGGAGCGAGGCGCGAGATGCACATCACGATGGTCAAAAAGCGCCTGGCGAGCGGCGAGGCGTGCCCCAAGTGCCTGCAGGCCGAGGAGGTGCTGCGCGGGCGCGGGCTGTGGGCGCGCATCGACGAGGTGGTGTGGGCCGAGGAGGGGCGCCCCGAGTCGCCGGGGATGGTCCTGGCGGCGCGGCACGGGGTCGAGCTGGCGCCGTTCTTCGTCGTGAGGGCGGACGACGGGACCGAGACGGTGCACGTCAGCACGATTCGCCTCATCAAGCTGGCGCTGCAGCAGGCCGCGACGCCGTTGTCGGGCGCGCCGGTGGAGGGGCTCGACGGCGAGGGGCTGGTGCGGGCCGAAGCCGAGCTGGCCGTGGCCGAGCCCATCGAGGTCGTGCGGTGGGCGCTCGAGCGGTTCGGGGCGGACTGCGCCATCGCGTTCTCGGGGGCCGAGGACGTCGTGCTCGTCGACCTGGCGGTCCGGACGGGGCTGCCGTTCGGCGTGTTCTGCCTGGACACCGGGCGGCTGCACCCCGAGACGTACCGGTACCTCGAGACGGTGCGCACCCACTACGGGATCGCGCTCGAGGTGCTGTCGCCCGAGCCGGCCGCGGTGCAGGATCTCGTGCGGCGCAAGGGGCTGTTCAGCTTCCTCGAGGACGGCCACGGCGAGTGCTGCGGCGTGCGCAAGGTGGCGCCGCTGAAGGCGCACCTGGCCGGCCAGCGGGCCTGGATGACCGGGCAGCGCCGCGACCAGAGCCCGACCCGCGCCGAGGTGCCGGTCGTGCAGGCCGACCCGGCGTTCCGCGGGCGCGGCGACGGGCCGCTGGTCAAGCTCAACCCGCTGGCCAACTGGACCTCGGAGCAGGTGTGGGCCTACATCCGCGGGCGTGAGGTGCCCTTCAACCCGCTGCACACGCGCGGCTTCAAGTCCATCGGCTGCGAGCCCTGCACGCGCGCGACCCACCCGGGCGAGCACGAGCGCGAGGGCCGCTGGTGGTGGGAGGAGGCCACCGTGCGCGAGTGCGGGCTGCACGTCGCCAAGGCCGCGCCGGCGACCGCCGAGCCGACCTGATGGGCGGCGGGCGGCCGGGCCCTCGGCCTTGGCCCGCGCGCCCGCGTCCCTATTAGATGTTGCTTCGTCCGGGGGCTTTGCGGTTTAACCGCGGCCCTCCGGCCAGCCAGGACACCCCATGGAACAGCACGCGCACGACCTCGACCACGGCCAGCACGGCGCCCCCGACGACGCGGCGGGCGCCGACGCCGAGCTGCATCGCATCCGCCACAGCCTCGCGCACGTCATGGCGCAGGCGGTGCTCGAGCTCCGGCCCGGGTCGACCCTCGGCTTCGGGCCGCCGATCGCGGACGGCTTCTACTACGACTTCATCCTCTCCGAGCCGCTGACCGAGGCGGACTTCCCGGAGATCGAAAAGCGCATGAAGCACCTCATCAAGCAGAACCACGCGTTCGAGCGCGAGGAGCTGCCGCGTGAGGAGGCCATGGCGCGCCTCGACGAGATGGGCGAGCCGTACAAGCGCGAGTACGCCGAGGAGCTGTTCGAGAAGAAGGGCCTGAGCACGCTCAGCTTCTATCGCACGGGCAAGTTCCTCGACATGTGCGACGGGCCGCACGTGCAGACCAGCCGGCAGATCCCGGCGGGCGCCTTCAAGCTGCGCAGCCTCGCGGGCGCCTACTGGCGGGGCGACAGCCGCAACGTGATGATGACCCGCATCTACGCCTGGGCCTTCCACACCAAGGAGGAGCTCGAGGCGCACGTGAAGGCCTACCACGAGGCCCTGGCGCGCGATCACAAGAAGCTCGGCAAGGAGCTGGACCTCTTCGTCATCGACGACACCATCGGCAAGGGCCTGCCGCTGTGGCTGCCGAACGGCACCGTCGTCCGCGACGAGCTCGAGAAGCTGATGCGCGAGCTGGAGTTCAAGGCGGGCTACGACCGGGTCGCGACGCCGCACCTGGCCAAGGTGGACCTGTACTACCAGACCGGCCACCTGCCGTACTACGCGCCGCACATGTACCCCATCATGGAGCTCAAGGAGACCCGCGAGACGGAAGGCGGCGTGGTCGAGGAGATCAAGGAGGCCTACTGCCTGCGGCCGATGAACTGCCCGCACCACCACAAGGTCTTCGCGGCGCGCATGCGGTCGTATCGCGACCTGCCGCTGCGTCTGGCGGAGTACGGGCAGGTCTATCGCTTCGAGGACTCGGGCGCGCTGTCGGGCCTGCTGCGCGTGCGCGGCATGTGCATGAACGACGCGCACATCTACTGCACCGAGGACCAGATCAAGAGCGAGTTCCTGAAGGTGATGGACATGCACCGCGAGGTCTACGAGATCCTCGGGCTGTCCAACTACTACTTCCGGTTCTCGACCTGGGACCCCGAGGACCCCAAGGGCAAGGACAAGTACGTCAACAACCCCGAGGCCTGGGAGAAGACGCAGCGCCTGGTCTACGAGGCGATGGTCGAGAGCGGGCTGCCCTTCAAGGAGGGCAAGGGCGAGGCGGCCTTCTACGGGCCGAAGATCGACGTGCAGTTCAAGACGGTGACCGGACGCGAGGAGACGGCCAGCACCAACCAGCTGGACTTCGCGGTCCCCGAGCGCCTGGACCTGCGCTACACGGGTCCGGACAACAAGGAGCACCGGCCCTACATCATCCACCGGGCGCCGCTGGGGACCCACGAGCGCTTCGTGGCCTTCCTCATCGAGCACTACGGCGGCGCGTTCCCGACCTGGCTCGCGCCCGTGCAGGTGCGCTTCGTCACGGTGGGCGAGCGCTTCAACGAGCACGCCGAGAAGCTCTGCGCCGAGCTGCGGGGCGCCCCCGGTGCCATGGTCCGCGCCGAGGTCGACGAGTCGGCCGACACGATGGGCAAGAAGATCCGCAACGCGGTGACCCGCAAGATCCCGAACATCGCCGTCATCGGCGAGCGCGAGCAGGCCGAGGGGACCGTCACCTGGCGACGCTACGGCCGGCAGGACCAGGAGACGGTGCCGTTCGCCGAGTTCAAGGCGCGCGTGCTCGAGGCCATCGCCACGCGGAGCCGTAGCTGACGATGACTGGCCCGGGGCTGACCTCGGGCCTCGCGTCGTCCGCCCGCCAAGGGAGGTCGGCGCCGCTCGTCGTGGCGGCGCTGGCCGCGCTGCTCGTCTGCGGGTCGGCCATCTCGTGGCTGATGGCGGGCGACGGGGCGCGTCCGGCCGCCCACCTGACGCTCGGGCTGGTCGCTGGGCTGGCCGGCGTGCTCGCGGGCGCCCGCTGGTCGGTGCAGGCCCTGGTCGCGCCGGTGGCCCTGGCGGCGCTGGTGTTGACCGCGCTGCTGTTCGGCACCGCGCTGGGGAGCCCCGAGCTGGGCGCCTACCGCACGGTGCAGCTGGGGCTCCCGGTGCAGCCGGCGCCCTTCTGGGTGCTGGCGGCCCAGCTGGCGGCCGTGGCGGCGGCCGGGGGCGATCGACGCGCGCGCGGCTGGCTGGCGGTCGCGCTGGCGGGCTGCCTGGCCAGCGCCTGGGCGATGCGCGAGCTGTCGGTCGTGCCCCAGACCGCCGCCGCCCTGGTCGCCATCACCTTCAGCGTGGGCCGGTACGGGCTCGTGCTGGTGACCCTGGCCGTCACGGGCCTGGTGGTCGCGCTCAGCGCCGGCCTGCCCTACGTCAAGCGGCGCTGGGTCGGCTGGCTGGACCCCGACGGCCACGCCCGCGGTGCCGGCTGGGACTACCAGGCGCTGCGCCGGACCGTCCAGGGCAGCCGCTGGCTGGGCCCCGCCGAGGCGCCGCTGCCGCGCGTCTCCTCGCCCTTCGCCGACTACTGGTTGGCGTCGGCCATGTGGCGCCTGGGGCGGCTGCCCGTGCTGGGCTGGACGCTGGGGCTGGCGGCGACCCTGGTCGCGGCGGGCGCGCCGACGCTGCGCGGCCCTGCCGGGCCCGGCGTGTTGCTGACCCGCGCCGTGGCGGCCGGGATGCTGGCCTCGCTGGCCATCCACGTCGCCTACAACGTGGGCCTGATGCCCGTGACCGCCGTCGACCCGCCGCTGGCCGGCCCCGGCGGCGCCTCGGTGGCCCTGCAGCTCTTCGCCCTGTGCTTCGGGCTCAGCCACCGCGGCGAGGCGGCGCGCTGACGAGGCTCAGGGCCGCTGGGCGAGATCCCGGGCGCGCTTGCGGTTCTCGCTGCGGGCGACGTCGATGGCGTCGAAGATCTGCAGCGGCCAGAAGAGCATCGCCAGGAACACGGTCGGCAGCGACAGCATGGTCACGATGAGCCAGCCGATGCCGCGGGCCGAGCGGCCGGCGTAGATCTGGCCGGCGCCCGGGATGACCATGCTGAGCAGCCCCGCCACGGCCGGCGAGTGGGGGGGCTCGACGACGATGACCGCGGGCGGGGACTTCGGCGCGGACGCCCGGTCGACCAGCTCGCGCTCGAGGTTGGCGGCGCACACGTCGCAGTAGTTGCGGCCGAACATCTTGTTGCGGCAGCTCGGGCACACGCCGCCGCCGCAGGCGCAGCAGGCCGCGACGGCCGGGAGATCGAGGTGGACGGCGCAGTTCATGGGTCACCTCGGCGGTAGACGACCGGGCCGTCGAGGCGCTCCCAGTCGGGGACGAGCAGCTCGCGGGCGGCGAGCCAGCCGAGGACCTGCTCGGCCTCGTCGGGGTGGAGGGCGAAGTCGCGCACGAGGTCGGCGTGGGTCACGGCCGGGGCTCGGAGCGCGCGGAAGACGCCCAGGGCGCGGGCCTCGAGGCGCTGGCGACGGTGGCGGCGCCAGACGCTGCGCCCATGGATCATGGCAGCGAGGACGAGGACACCCGCGGCGAGCGACCCAAGCGGCGGTCCGACGACCGCCATGCTCACAGCGCACAAGTACAGCCCAAGAGGGCCAGCGAGCGCGGCGATGGAAGGTCTGCTGGGCAAGTCGGGCAAGCTGTGTGTCGGCTGTGGCCCAGGGAGGGCCGCCGGCGCCGTGAGGGCGCAGGTGCGGCAGGCGAAGCGGCCGCCCTCGGGCGCGAGGACCCGGCAGTCGGCGCACACGAACCGCCCGCAGCGTGTGCAGGCGCCCAGGGCGGGGCGGCTCGGGTGGGTCTCGCAGGCGGACATGACGGCCTCGCTGGTTCGGCGGACCCAACGCGGGGCCGGGTCCGCCGCTTCCCAGCCTATCAGATGAGCTTGCGCCGCGCCGTGGCCAGCGCGTCCTCGACCATCTGGCGGCGCTGGTCGGCGTCGCGCCAGGCGGCGCGGACCTCGGGCTTCAGCTCGCGCAGCGGGTCGAAGTAGGTGAACAGCTGGCCCTCCTTGACCGAGGGCGCGGTGTAGACCGAGATGCCCGTCTCGCGGTCGTAGTGCTCGTAGCTGTGCACGTCGCGCTTGCCGCCGCCGCCGGGGGCGTCGACCACGAACATCGGCGTGTTGAAGCCGGCCGTGGCGCCGCGCAGGCGCTTTTCGACCTGCACGCCGGTCGCGACGGTGGTGCGCAGATCCTCGGTGCCGCGCACCAGATCGTGGATGTACACGTAGTAGGGGTGGACGTTGACGTAGCTGAGGCGGCGGACCAGCTCGGTCATCGTCTCGGCCGTGTCGTTGACCCCGCGCTGGAAGACGGTCTGGTTGCGCACCGTGACGCCGCGCTCGAACAGCAGCCCCATCGCGTCTTCCGAGATGCCGGTGATCTCGTTGGGGTGGTTGAAGTGCGTGTGGAGGACGACCTCCTTGCGCAGCTTGCGCCCGCGGTCGACCACCTCGGTCAGCGCGTCGACCCAGTCGGTGTCGGTCAGGAGCTTCATCGGCAGGATGGCCGGCCCCTTGGTCGCGAAGCGGAAGCGGCGGACGTTCGGGAGATCGAGCAGGGCGTGGCCGAGCTCTCGGATCTGGTCGGGTTTGAGGCGATAGGCGTCGCCGCCCGAGATGACGATGTCCTCGAGCTCGGGGCGCTCGGCGATGTAGCGCAGCGCGCGGGCCCAGCGCTCCTTGTTGGCGCGGATGTGGACCTTCTCGACCTCGGCCGTGTCGGTGCCGACCGCGTAGCTGCGCGTGCAGAAGCGGCAGTAGACCGGGCAGGTGTCGAGGACCAGGAACAGCGCCTTGTCCGGGTAGCGGTGGGTCAGGCCCGGGACCGGCGCGTCCTCTTGCTCGTGCAGCGAGTCGAGGGTCAGCATCGGGTGGTCGGGCTCGAGCTGCGAGCCGAGCGGCAGGAACTGCCGGCGGATCGGGTCGCGCACCGGGTCGGACCAGTCGATGAGCGCCAGGGTGTAGGGCGAGATGCGTACGGCCATCGGCGCCTTGCCGAAGCCGGCCTCGACGTCGGCGATGAACTCGGGCGTGACGAGGTCGCGCACGGCCTCGATGAGGGCCTTGGGCTTGGTGATGGCGTGCTTTTCCTGCCACGCGTGGTCGAGGAAGGTGGCCTCGTCGACGTCGGCCCAGGCAGGGATCTGCTGCCAGAACGGGTCACGGCGCGGCGCGCGCCAGGTGATGCTGGCCGGGTCGACCGGCGGCTTGAGGTGACGGATCGGGTCCGCGGCCCCCGCAGAGGCGGGCGCGGTGGGGATGGTGCTCACGGAGCTCTCCTGGAGTCGGTTCTAGGGCGTACGGGCGCGAACGCAGCGGGCTAGGCCGACCGGCGGATGTCCGGTTGATGCAAGACGCCTATCTGGAACCACATGGTGGCGCGGACGATCGCAGAATCGCGGGTGGTTGTGAAGGGCTCGGATGCGACGATCCGAGGTGGGTTCCAACCCGCGGACGCCCCTGCCATTCCGCCGGCCACAGTGGACCGCGCCCGCCGGCTCTGCTTGTATCGCGCCCACCCCGCCGACCCGGAGCCGCCCATGTCCGAACCCATCGCCCTGACCTTCGAGGGCCACGTCGCCACCGCCGCCCTGACCCGCCCCACCATGGACCCCGCCTTCTTCGACGCGCTCGAGAAGCTGCCGGCGCGCCTCGCCGAGCTCGACGACCTGCGCGCGGTCGTGCTCCACGGCCCCGACAAGGCCTTCAGCTACGGGCTCGACCTGCCCGCGACCTTCAAGGCCCACGGGCGCCTGTTCTCGGGGGGCGGCCTGGCCGCCGAGCGCACCGAGCTGCTGGCGCTCATCCGCCGCTGGCAGGCCGCCTTCACGGCCATGGCCCAGCTGCCCGTGCCGACCATCGCCGCGCTGCACGGCTGGTGCATCGGCGGCGGCCTGGATCTCGCCAGCGCCTGCGACGTGCGCCTCGCCAGCCGCGACGCGAAGATCTCGCTGCGCGAGACGAAGATCGCCATCGTCGCCGACCTGGGGAGCCTGCAGCGCCTGCCCGCCCTCATCGGCCAGGGCCACACGCGCGAGCTGGCGTTCACCGGCAAGACCATCGACGCCCAGCGCGCCCACGCCATCGGCCTGGTCAACGACCTCTTCGACGACCGCGAGGCCGTCGTGGCCGCCGCCCACGCCATGGCCCGCGAGATCGCCGCCAACCCGCCGCTGACCGTCCGCGGCGTCAAGGACGTCCTGGACTTCGGCCTCGGGCGCCGCCCCGAGGACGGCCTGTCCTACGTCGCCGCCTGGAACAGCGCCTTTCTGGCCTCCGAGGACCTGGCCGAGGCCGTCTCGGCCTTCATGGCGCGCCGCGAGCCGGTCTTCAAGGGGCGCTGAGGGCCCTGAAGCGTCCTGGCGCAGCGGCACCTTGACCCAGAGGCCTCCTCGGCGCTCTACTAGGGGCATGAGCAGCACCCGAATCTACCGTAGTCTGCGCACGCTGGTGATCGCCGGCGGGCTGACCGTGGCTCCCCTCGCGCTGGCCGCCCCCGAGGCGCCGGTCGCCGCCGCGCCGGCGGTGTGCGAGGGCCTCGATCTGGTCCAGGCCCTGTCGGGGCTGACCTCGGGTCCGAACGTGCGGGTCGAGCGGCGGGCCGACGCCCTCGAGCTGGTCGACGTCCGCTCGGGGCAGGCGCTGGTGGTGGCCCACTGCGGCGGGCTGACGCTGGCCGGCCCCGAGGTCGTGCAGCGGCCCGAGCCGGGGCAGCCGACGCGCGCGCTCGAGACGCGCAAGGCCTCGGGCGAGCGGGCCTGGACCCACGTGGCCAGCGCGCGCGGCGCCCGCGTCACGGTGATCGAGCCCGGCGAGGTGAACGCGACCGGGCTGCACGTCGTGGCCTTCGACTCGGGCGACGTGCACGTCACCGACGGGCGGGGTCTCGTGATGTTCGCGACGGCGACCCTGGCCGACGGCACCTACGTCGAGCGCCAGCACGCCGCGTACGGCTGCGGCTGCGAGCGGCGCACGGCCCCCGACGGGGCGGTCACCGAGGCCCCGCTGCCGACGCCGGCCCGCGCCGCTCGATAGACGATTCGCTAGACGCCTGGCCCTTTCGCGTCGCCGCCCGGGCGAGTAAGCTCCGCGCCTCTCCACCACCCGACCCTCGCCGGCGCGCGGCGCCCGAGGCTGTGAAGGACGGCGCATGACCCCCGATCGCGACGATCTGCTGGCCCGCGCGCGGGCCTGGCTGACCGAGGACTTCGACGTCGAGACCCGGCGCGAGCTCGAGCAGCTCATCGACGCCGACGACTTCGCGTCGCTGGCCGAGCGCTTCGCCGGGCCGCTCGAGTTCGGCACCGCCGGGCTGCGTGGGCTGGTCGGGGCGGGCCCCGGGCGCATGAACGCCGTGGTGGTGGCGCGCGCGACGGCGGGGCTGGCGCAGCAGATCAAGGAGACCCTGCCCGACGCGGCCGAGCGCGGGGTGGTCATCGCGCGCGACGGCCGGCGCATGTCGCCCGAGCTGGCGCGGATCGCGGCCGAGATCCTGGCCGGGCACGGCGTGAAGGTGCTGTGGTTCGAGGCGCCGGTGCCGACGCCGGTGGCGGCGTTTGCGGGCAAGCATCTGAACGCGGCGGCCATCGCGGTGGTGACGGCCAGCCACAACCCGCCGGAGTACAACGGCTTCAAGGTCTATGGCGACAGCGGCCACCAGATCGTGCCGCCCCAGGACGAGCGCATCCGTGCGATCGCCGACGGCGTGGCGTCGGCGCGCGAGCTGCCGCGGCGCGACTTCGACGACGCGGTGCGCGGGGGCCTCGTGCAGGTCCTGGGCGACGAGCTGGAGGAGGCGTACCTGAAGGCGCTGGACGACCAGTGCCTGGGCAGCGTGCCGCCGCCGGCACAGGTGACCGCGGTGCATACGGCGCTGCACGGCGTCGGGGACCGGTGGATCCACCGGGCGCTGACGCGGCGCGGGTTCACGGACGTGCACCGGGTCGCGGCGCAGGCCGAGCCGAACGCGGCGTTCCCGACCGTGCGCTTCCCGAACCCCGAGGAGGCGGGCGCGCTGGATCTTGCGACCGAGGAGGCGCGGGCGCGCGGGGCCGAGCTGATCCTGGCCAACGACCCGGACGCCGACCGGCTGTGCGTGGCGGTGGCGGACGCGGCGTCGAGCGACGGGTTCCGCGTGCTGACGGGCAACCAGCTGGGCATCCTGCTGGCGGACTGGCTGCTGGGCGAGCGGCAGCGGCAGGGCAAGCTGCCGGACAAGCCGCTGGTGGTGACGACCATCGTCTCGACGTCGATGCTCGAGCGGGTGGCGGCGGCGTACGGCGCGCGGTGCGACGAGGTGCTGACCGGCTTCAAGTGGCTGTGGAAGAAGGCGCTGGAGCTCGAGCCCCAGGGGTACACGTGGGTGTTCGGGTTCGAGGAGGCGCTGGGGTACTGCGTGGGGCCGGCGGTGCGCGACAAGGACGGCGTCAGCGCGGCGCAGGTGGCGCTCGAGCTGGCGGCGGCGCTCAAGGCGCAGGGCAAGACGCTGCTCGACCGGCTCGAGGAGCTGACGCGTCAGCACGGCGTGTACGCGACCAGCCAGGTGTCGACGACGCTGCCGGGGATCGAGGGCGCGGCGCGCATCCAGCAGGTGATGAAGCAGCTGCGGGCCGGCCCGCCCGGCGCCATCGCCGGCAGCCGGGTGACGCGGGCGCGGGATCTGATGGACGCGGCGCAGACGGGCGGGCTGCCCAGGAGCAACGTCCTGACCTGGTGGCTCGAGGACGACAGCCGGGTCATCTTCCGGCCGAGCGGGACCGAGCCGAAGCTCAAGGCGTACCTCGAGGTGCGGCAGGAGGTCGGGGCGGGCGCGGGCGCGCTGGCCGACGCCGAGCGGCGGGCGCGGGCGCGGCTGGGCGAGCTGGAGGCGTGGGTGCGGCAGGTCGTCGCCCCGGGGTGACGCGCCGTCGGGCTTCGTGCTAGCAATCGCGTCGTCCCCTATTGGCAGCAGGAGCGCGTGATGGACGAGGGATCGGCGGCGGTGATGACCGAGTACGTGCTCGAGGAAAAGCGCCTGCGCGCCAAGCTGGGCGTCCTCGAGCAGCAGCTGGTCGAGCCCGAGGCGCGGCTGGAAAAAGCCAAGGCGATCCTGCTCAAGGCCAAGGCGGCCTACGAGCAGGCGCTGGAGGTGGTCAAGCCGCTGCGATCGGACAAGACGCTGCTCGAGGGCGAGCTGCAGCTGCTCGAGGAGAAGAAGCAGAAGCTGCGCATGGAGATGCGCATGCAGGAGGCGGGGCAGATCCGGCCGGGCACCAGCGAGTTCGTCGAGCAGATGAGCCAGCTGGTCGGCAGCCCCGAGGAGCTGGCCCTGCGCAAGGCGACCAAGGACGCCGAGGCCGACGAGGCGCTGGCGCGGCTCAAGGGCAAGATGAACGGCGGCAAGGACGGCGCGCAGTAGCGCGGGCGTCGGGCCTTGGGCCGCCGGCCGTTGGCGCCGGCGACCGCGGGGTCTATGATGGGTCGCGATGACCGTCGTGGACCTCACCGAGCGGCTCAACCTGGGGCGCGTGGCGGCCAACCGGCTGATGCGCTCCATCTCGCGCGTGCCCGACCCGCGGCAGTGGCCGCCGCTGGTGCGCGAGCTGTGCGAGACCTTCGACCCCGACGAGCTGGCCGAGGCGCTGTACGGGCTGGTGTTCGAGGCGGTGGCCGGCGACAGCCGCGCGGGGTGGCTGGCGACGGCGCAGCTGCTGTGCGGGGACGGGCTGCCCTACGCGACGGCGCAGGCGATCTATCGGGCGGCCGTCGAGCGCGAGCTGACGGTCGTCAGGATGATCCTGCTGGCGGGCGAGCAGGCGCACCGGACGGCCCACGAGCGCGAGTTCCGGCCGGACGACCTGCTGGGCAGCCTGACCCTGGGCGAGCGCAAGGCGATGGCGCGGCGGCGGGACCCCGAGCTGCTGGACCGGCTGGTCGGCGACGGCGACCCGGCGGTCATCGACATCCTGCTGGGCAACCCGCGGACGACCGAGGCGCAGGTGGTGCGGCTGGCGTCGCGGCGGCCGAACCGGGCCCGGGTCCTGGCGCAGGTCGGGCGTGCCCATGGCGGCAAGTGGCTGGCCCAGTCGGCGGTGCAGCGGGCGCTGGTCCTCAACCCCTACGCGCCGGTGAAGATGGCGGTGGCGCTGGCGCCGCTGTTGCCGCGGCAGGCCCTGCGCGAGGTGAAGACCGCCAGCGGGCTGAACCCGCTGGTGACCGGCCTCGCCGGCGAGCTGCTGGCGCTGGGCGAGCGGGCCGCCGGGTAGCGCCTACTCGAAGCAGGCCGGGTCGGCGGCGTCGTGGAAGCGGACGATGAGGCCGTGGGTGGGCGAGAAGCTGGTGCCGTTGTCGCCGCCCACGATGAGGCCCGAGTCGCAGGCGGTGTTGGGGCGCCAGTCGACCGAGTGGAGGTACTGGCTGCCCGAGTTGCCGAACCAGGGGGCCTTGTCGAAGGCGGGGATGGACTGGTCGACGAAGGCGCCCGTGTCCAGGTTGGGGAGCCAGCCGCCGCGGTACTCGACGACGCTGGCGTAGTCGACGATGGCCTTGCCGACGATGAGGGCGCGGGTGCCGTCGGGCTTCCAGCCGATGCCCTGGGGGCCCATGCCGGTGGGCAGCGGGAGCGTGGCCATGGTCCAGGCGCCGTCGAACACGTAGACCTTGTTGGACGACCAGCCCGAGACGAAGCCGAACTGGCCGTCCGGGCGCCAGGCGGCGAAGCCGGCGTTGCCGAAGCCGGGGCTCCAGTTGTTGCCGATGGGTTGCGTGGTGCCGACCAGCCAGGTCTTGGAGCCGGCGCCGTTGAGGCCTTCGGCGGTGACCACGCCGGGCGCGCCGTAGATGGCGGGATCGAGCCACATCAGATCGATGAGGCCTGCGTTGGCGACGCCCGCGACGACCGGGGCGAGGCCGGTGTCCGGGTGCCAGGGGTAGAGGTAGGTGATGTAGCCGGCGCCGGGCTTGGCCCAGGTGCCGATGATGGCCGCGCTGGTGCCGGGCTGGACGACGACGGTGACCGGGGTGCCGTTGGTCAGGGTCTCGCGCTCGGTGAAGACCAGGGCGCCCTCGAGGTCGAGGGCGGCGCTCCAGAGGCGGCCCTTGCCGTCCTTGTGGGTGCCGACGAGGAGGAAGAGGCCGTCGGGGGTGACGTCGAGGTCGGCGAGGGTGTGTCCGGCCAGGTCGGAGAGGAGGGCGACGGCGCCCGTGGCGGCCTCGTAGCGCAGGATCTGGCCGCCCTTGCCCAGGATGAGGGCGAAGTCGCCCGAGGGGTGCCAGCGGACGCGGTGGAGGTCGTCGAGGACGAGGAGCTGGTTGACCTTGGTGTACAGGAGGACGCCGGGGTCGTAGGGGTCGGGCTCGGGGCCGGTGTCGGGTTCGGTGGCCGTGTCGGGGACCGTGGCGGTGTCCGGTTCCGTGGCCGTGTCGGTGGCCGAGTCGGGGACCGTGGCGGTGTCCGTGGCCGTGTCGGGTTCGGTGGCCGTGTCGGGGACCGTGGCGGTGTCCGGTTCCGTGGCCGTATCGGGGGCCGAGGCCGTGTCGGGCTCGGCCACGGCGTCGGCCACGGCCACGGCGTCGGGCTCGGCCACGGCGTCGGCCATGGCCACCGAGTCGGGGACCGAGGACGAGTCGGGCTCGCGGGTGTCGGGTTCGGAGGGCAGGTCGGGGGTCTTGGTGGTGTCCTGAGGGCCCGGGTCGGGGGCGACGTCGGCGGGGACGTCGGTGGTCAGCGTGTCCTCGAAGGTCAGCGGGACGCAGCGGCCGCCGTGGCAAGGGGCGCCGGGCGGGCAGGCCTGCTCTTGCTCGAAGACGGCGGCGGGCGTGCAGACCATGACGCGGTCACCGTCGCAGACGCGGGCGCCGCGGGCGCAGGGGCCGTCGGTCGTGGCCGGGTCGTCGCCGCAGGCGAGCAGGGCGGCGGCCAGGGACAGGCTCAACAGGCTTCGGGCGGACATACCGGACCTCGCGGTGGGGCGAGGCCAGTCTTTATCACGCGGGCGTCAGGGCGTCGCGCGGAGTCCTCACCAGCGCAGCGCTTCGGGTACGCCAGCGAAGAGATCGAGGAGGCGTCGGTGCGATTCCCATTGGCGCTGCATCTCTCGAAAGACCGAAGGGTGCTGCTTGCCGAGGAGCCCCGTCCTCTTGGCGGCGAGGGCCTGCGGGGAGGCGCCGTTATCCCGTGCGTCCCGGTAGGCGACGAGAGCGTTGCAATAGTCCTCGAAGGCTTCGCGTCTCGCGCGAGGGAGAACGTCTCGGGTGTTCAGGCGTAGGACGTCGATCGTGTATTTCGCCCGAGCATGCTGGCGCGTTCCGGGCACCGCCAACGGAACGAAGCGGAACGTTCCCTGCAGATCGAGGATCATGAACTCCATCGGGTCATCGCGTCTGGGATCGATCAGGACCTCGTCACCAGCGAGGGGAGGGACCACGGGGTCGTCGCGGCGCCGAGAGACCTCGACCGGGTCGACCCGGCCCTCGGGAAAGACGGCGAACTGGTTGCTCTTGGGACCGTTGCAGGGGCCGCAGGCGTAGAGATAGTTCGTCCACGCGAAGACGGCCTCTGGATACAGGTCCTTGGGCCGGATGTGTTCCACCTCGTCGGCCATGCTGTCTTCGCAGTAGCCGCAGCGACGGGCCCCGGCGCACATGCGATCGAGCGTGGCCTTCACGTCTCGAAAGGCCGCATTCCGCGAAGTGTTCTTGCTCTTGAACTCAGCTTTGGCCGAGGCCACGCGCGCCGGGTAGGCGCCGGCGGCATCGACCGTGGTCTGGTATGCGCTCAGCGACTGCAGGGTCGTGGCGTTCGGCGAGAGATTGAGGAGGCGGATCATTCCTTGGCTGCGTCCGTCGGCAACATGCGCTTGAGCGCCTCGCGTCGCTCCTCCTCGTCGGGTCGGAGTGAGCTCGATAGCGCGCGGGCATTGAGCCCCGCCAGCTCGTCGAGGAGCTCGTTGGCTTGGTCGGAGCGCGTCACCCCAGGGCCGAAGACGCCCGTGCCGTAGGCGTCGAGGACGTTGCCATACAGGAGGCGCTGCAGCGCCAGGCCCGTCACCATCTCACCCTGGTCCTCGCTGGCGGACGCACCCGGCCGCGGGAGTCGGAACACCGTCCCGTGCTCGGCCGCGTGACACACGAGCGGGCTGTGGGTCGACACGATGAACTGGACGTTGGGGAAGTGGCGGCGGAACCAGAAGCCGATGGTGCGCTGCCACGTCGGGTGCAAGTGGGCGTCGATCTCGTCGATGAGCACCACACCCGATCGGAGCACCCGCTCGGCATCGTCCGAGAACAGGCCGGTCGGTCCGAAGGTCAGGGCCATCTGTCGAATGAGTTCGAAGGTCATGCTCAAGATGGAGCGGTAGCCATCGGACAACGCCTCGACGGGGAGGGGGATCCCATCGGCGTCTTCGAACTCGACCCCCTTGGACGAGATCTCGACCAGCTTCACGCCATGGGGGAGAAACTCTGGCTGGTTGATGAAAGCTCGGAATGGCTCCAGCAGGTCACCGATCGGATCGTTCTCTAGGGCCTTGAACTTGAGCTCCTTGAGCCAGGCCAGCGCCTCGGTCAAGGCGACCGACTCGCCGAACACGGACAGGTGACGGGCCAACTTCGGCTGGCTGTAGAACAGCTTCTCGAAGTCCTTGTCGCCACCGGTGAAGCGCCGAAAGGGTCCGTACGACGCGCAGAACCAGCCGCTGCCATTGCCCCAGACGTGGCGGTCGGGGCTGCCGATGTCCGCGGAGGCGGCGAGCTGGACGCCGCCCTGGCGCTCGAAGGTGACACCCGTCTGCAGCGCCGAGGCGCGGGGTGTCGTGCCTGAACCGCTGAAGCCGTCATCGGTCTCGGTGCGCTGGAGCCCGACGCGAATCTCCCCCCGTTCCGTGCCGGCCCGCAGCCACTCCGCCCAGCTCTGACGAAGCCCCAGCGCGTCGCGCGGACCGATGAGGGCCAGGGCGATGCTCCTGAGGAAGGTGCTCTTGCCGGCTCCGTTGTCCCCGAGGATGACGTGCCAGCCCGGGCCTGCATCGGCTCCCGGCGTCCAGGTCAGCTCGGGGATCGAGCGTACGTTCCGAAGCGTGGCACGTGTCAGGAACATGGGAGCGTCTCGGGGCTGAGGTGCGTCAGGTGAAGCGTCAGGGCGTCGCGCTGAGCTTGCCGACGTGGCGGATGTCCTTGCCCTGGACCATGTAGACGACCTGCTCGGCCAGGTTGGTCGCGTGGTCGCCGATGCGCTCGAGGAACTTGGCGACCGACTGGATGTGGATGGCGCGCTCGATGGCCGTGGGGTCGCGCAGCATCAGGGCGAGGAGATCGCGGAAGACGACGCGGTACAGCTCGTCGACCGGGTCGTCGCGCTCGATGACCTGGCGGGCCTTGACGGGGTCGGAGGCCACGAAGGCGTCGATGGCGTCGCGCACCATGGACTGCGCCAGCTCGGCCATCCGGGGGATGTCCTCGTAGGGCTTGAGCTGCGGCTCGGCGTTCAGGTCGACGGCGCGCTCGCAGATGTTCACGGCGAGGTCGCCGATGCGCTCGAGGTCCGTCACCATCTTCAGGGCGAGCGTGATGAAGCGGAGGTCCGAGCCCATCGGCTGGCGCTTGGCGAGGATGAGCAGGCACAGCTCGTCGGTCTCGACCTCGCTGGTGTTGACCTCGCGGTCGGCCTGGATGGTGGCCCGGGCGAGCTCGCTGTCGCGCTCGACCAGCGCCCGCACGGCGTTGCGGATCATCTCCTCGACGCGGGCGGCCATCATCAGGATGCGCTCGCGCAGGAGGTGGAGCTCGCTCTCGAACTCGCGATCGGTGTGTCGTTTCGTCATGCGCCCCTCGTGGCACCGAATGTTACCGCGAGATGAAGCCGTGGTCTCGATTTCGAGCGCCCGGAGGCGCGCCGTGCGGCCGGAGCGCGCGTCACCCGAACTTGCCGGTGATGTACTCCTCGGTGCGCGAGTCGCTCGGGCCCGTGAAGATCTGGTCGGTCGTGCCGTACTCGATGAGGTCGCCCATCAGGAAGAAGGCCGTCCGGTCCGACACACGCGCCGCCTGCTGCATCGAGTGGGTCACGATGACGATGGTGACCTGCTCGCGCAGGACGTGGATGAGGTCCTCGATGCGCGCGGTGGCGATGGGGTCGAGGGCCGAGCAGGGCTCGTCCATCAGCAGCACCTGCGGCTCGACCGCCAGCGAGCGCGCGATGCACAAGCGTTGCTGCTGGCCGCCCGACAGGCTGCCGCCCGGCGCGTCGAGGCGGTCCTTCACCTCGTCCCACAGGGCCGCGCGGGTCAGCGCCCGCTCGCACACGTCGGCGGACGTCGCCTTGTCGAGGGTGCGCGTGAGCTTGAGCCCGCTGAGGACGTTGTCGCGGATGGACATGGTCGGGAAGGGGTTCGGCTTCTGGAAGACCATGCCCACGCGGCGGCGCAGCAGCACCGGGTCGACGTGCTTGCCGTAGATGTCCTCGCCGTCGAGGGTCACGCGGCCGGTGACGCGCGCCGTCGCGATGAGCTCGTGCATGCGGTTGAGCGTGCGGATGAACGTCGACTTGCCGCAGCCCGAGGGGCCGATGATGGCGGTGACGCGGCGAGCGGGGATGTCGAGGGAGATGCCCTTCAAGACCTGGTGGGTCCCGAACCAGGCCTGAAGATCGGTGACGCTGATCTTGCTGACGGTCGGCGTGTCGCGGTGGGGCAACGCGGGGCCTCCTAGACGTGGATGCGGCGCTGCAGCCGGTTTCGAAGGAAGACCGCGAGGCCGTTGAGGATGAGCAACGTCGTGAGCAGGACGACGATGCCCGCGGCGGCGGCGGTGGTGAAGCCGGCCTGGGGGCGCGAGACCCAGTTGAAGATCTGGATGGGCAGCGCGGTGAAGGGCTCGAGCGGGCCCTCGGGGAGGAAGGCCATGTAGGTGAGGGCGCCGATGACGATGAGCGGGGCCGTCTCGCCGATGGCGCGGGAGATGGCGAGGATGGAGCCGGTCATGATGCCCGGGGCGGCCATCGGCAGCACGACGTGGCGGATGGTCTGCCAGCGGGTGGCGCCCAGGGCGTAGCTGCCCTCGCGCAGGAGCCCCGGGACCGTGCGCAGGGCCTCGCGGGTGGCGGTGATGATGACCGGCAGGATGAGCAGGGCCAGGGTCAGCGCGCCGGCGAGCAGGCTGCGGCCGAGGCCGAGGGTGCGGACGAAGACGGCGAGGCCGAGCAGGCCGTAGATGATGGACGGGACGCCGGCGAGGTTGGCGATGTTGAGCTCGACGAGGCGGCTGAAGCGGCCGCGGCCGCCGTACTCCTCGAGGTAGACGGCGGCGCCGACGCCGAGGGGGACGGCGAACAGGGCGGTGAGGCCGATGAGGTAGACGCTGCCGACCAGGGCCGGGAAGACGCCGGCGGACGAGGCGCGGCGCGACGGGAAGCTGGTCAGGAAGTCGGGCCCGAGGCGCGGCAGGGCGTCGATGACGACGTCCGCGACCAGCCAGACCAGGGTGGCGAGCGGGAGCAGGATGGCGGCGAGGCACAGGCCGACGAACAGGCGCTCGGCGCGGCGCTCCCAGCGGCGGGTGGCTTGCATGGTCAGGCCTCGCGGCGCCGCCCGATGAGGCGGATGCTGATGGCGTTGAGGGCCAGGGTCATGACGAACAGGGCGGCGGCGACCGCGAAGATGGTGCGGTACTCGAGGGTGCCGGCGGGGGTGTCGCCCATGGAGACCTGGACGATGTAGGCGGTCATGGTCTCGATGGGGACGCGCGGGTCGAGGGTGAGGTTGGGCTGCTGGCCGGCGGCGATGGCGACGATCATCGTCTCGCCGATGGCGCGGCCGATGGCGAGGGTGAGCGCCGCGGTGATGCCGGAGCGGGCGGCCGGGACGACGACGCGGAAGATGGTCGGCAGGCGGCCGGCGCCCAGGGCGTAGGCGCCCTCGCGCAGGCTCTGCGGGACGGCGTAGAGGGCGTCCTCGCTGAGGCTGGAGATCATGGGGATGATCATGATGCCCATGACGATGCCCGGGCTGAGGGCGTTGAAGCTGGCGAGATCCGGGACGACGGTCTGCAGCATGGGCGTGACGACGATCAGGGCGAAGTAGCCGTAGACGACGGTCGGGATGCCCGCCAGGACCTCGAGCATGGGCTTCAAGACGCGGCGGACGCGCGCCGGGGCGAACTCGCTCATGTAGATGGCGGCGAGCAGGCCGAAGGGCAGGGCGACGGCGATGGCGATGGCGCTGGTGAGCAGGGTGGCGCCCAGCAGCGGCCAGATGCCGAAGTGCTTGTCGGCGAAGAGCGGCGTCCACTGGGTGTCGCCCAGGAAGTCGGTCAGCGGCACCTCGTCGAAGAAGCGCCAGGTCTCGACGGCGAGGACGCCGAGGATGCCGGCCGTGGTCAGCAGCGTCAGGGCGCCGCTGCCGGCCAGGGCCCACTCGATGACGCGCTCGCGCAGCGGAGCCGAGCGCGCGGGGCGCGGCGCCGGGGTGGGGGCGGCGTCGTCGTCGGGGGCGGCGGCCACGTGGGGGAGCTCCTCCGAGGCGTGGATGTCCATGGTTGAGATCGCCTGCTACTTCGCGAGCAGCTCTTCGACGGTGACCCCGACCTGCGAGCCCTTGCCCTCGAAGAGCGAGCCGGTGGTGCGCTTGGCGAAGCGCTCCTTGGCGAGGGCGTAGGCCTTGTCGGGCAGGGGCACGTAGCCGACCTCGCCGGTGAGGGCGCCGGCCTGCGACAGGTAGAAGTCGATGAACGCCTGCACCTCGGGGCGCTCGGCCGCCGCCTTGCCGACGTAGATGAAGATGGGGCGGCTGAGCGGCTGGTAGGTGCCGTTGCGGATGGCGTCGGGGCTGGGCTGGATGGGGCCGGCGCCGTTGTCCGCCTGGCCGTCGTCGACGCCCAGCAGCTTCAGCTTGTCCTTGTTCTCGTCGTAGTAGGCGAAGCCGAAGAAGCCGAGGGCCAGCTCGTCGGAGGCGATGCCCTGGACGAGGACGTTGTCGTCCTCGCTCGAGGTGAAGTCGCCGCGGCTGGCGTGCTCCTTGCCGACGATCGCCTGCGTGAAGTAGTCGTAGGTGCCCGAGTCGACGCCCGCGCCGAACAGGCGAATCGGCTTGTCGGGCCAGCCCTGGCGGACGTCGCTCCACTTCAGGATCTTGCCCTGCGCTTCGGGGGCCCACAGCCTCTTAAGCTCGTCGACGGTCATGTGGTCGACCCAGGAGGCGCCGGGGTTGGCGACCACCGCGATGCCGTCGTAGGCCACCGGCAGCTCGATGTACTCGACGCCGCTCGCCTTGCAGGCCTCGACCTCGCTGGGCTTGATGGGCCGCGACGCGCCGACGATGTCCTTTTCGCCCGCGCACAGCTTCTTGAAGCCGCCGCCGGTGCCGGACACGCCGATGGTGACGCGGGCGTCGGCCTGCTTCTGGAACTCCTCGGCGACCGCCTCGTTGATGGGGAAGACGGTGCTGGAGCCGTCGATGGCGACGATGCCGCCGGCGCCCTTCTTGCCGCAGGCGCCGAAGCCGAGCGCCGCGACGGCGGCGGCGGTGACGAACAGGGTCGAGCGGAGCTTCATGTGAGCCTCTGTGGAAGGCCCCCGAGGGGGCGAGCGTCGCGCGGACCCTAGGTCCGTCGTGTGACGCGAAGGTGACAGCCAAGCCACATCACCGGGGCGGCCGGCAGGAAGGACACGTCAGAAGGACACTTGGAGCTGGCTGCGCACGATGAAGTCGGTGCGATCGGTGACGGCGTCGCCGTCGAGGTCGTGGTAGGCCGCGAGCCCGCCGTCGGTCTGCAGCTTCAGCGCGTGCTCGCGCCAGTACACGCTCATCCCGACCACGGCCTCGTGGTCCCAGTCCTCGCCGTCCTGGCGCTCGACGTAGGCGTAGCGCACGGCCGGCTGGTAGCGGTCGGCGAAGACGTAACCCGCCTGCGCGTGGAACCCCCAGGCGTCCAGGGCCCGCTGACCGAACTCCTCGCCCTCCTGGCGGCTGGTCACGTACAGGCCGCCCGTGGTCGAAAAGCCCGACGCCTTGAGGATCCAGTCGAGCTGGCCCGAGACGGCGCCGCGGTCGTCGTCGTCCGCGTCGAGCATCGCGAGGCCGCTGACCGCGACGGCGTAGCGCAGCGGCCCGCCCTCGAGGTCGGCCTCGGAGTAGCCCTTGATGCCGCCGTGGTTGAAGCCCAGGCGCGCGACCAGGGCCGGCTCCATCAGGCGCGGTGTGTTCGAGAACGACGGCTTGACGATCTCGCCCGTGCCCTCGTCGGGGTCGACGACGACGTCCGCGGTCAGGCGAGCGCCGTCGGGCTTCATGCCGTTGAAGACGCCGAACGCCCACTCGAAGGTGGGCGAGCGCTCGTAGCCGTTGTGGAGCATCAGGCCGATGTCGCGGCCGGTCGGGAAGAGCTTGTCGGTGATGGAGCGCTCGACCAGGGCCAGGCGCGAGCTGGAGATGATCTGCTGGCGCGAGAAGGGGCGCTTGTACTGGCCGACGCGGAGCCGGACGTCCGGCTCGAAGGCGTACTCGACGAAGCCGTCCTTGAGCGTGAAGAAGCCGCGGGCGACGTCGAGCTCGAACTCGTAGGTGAGGTCCTTGCCGAAGGCGTTGCCCGCTAGCGTCAGGCGACCGCGGGTCAGGGAGAACTGCGAGGCGGTCGAGGTCTCGTCGCCGCCCTCGTCCTCGATGCCGAGGGTCCAGCGCAGTTCGAAGCGCGGCTGGATGCGGAGGGAGAAGTCGCCGGCCGCGTCGCGGATGAAGAAGCCGCGATCGTAGCCGGCGGTCTGGGCGGCGGCGGGGGCGGCGGACAGGGGCAGCGTGAGCAGGGCCGCGGCGAGGGGGAGGAGTGTGAGCGCGCGCATGGGCCTCGTCCTGGGAGGGGGGGGACGCGCGGGGGGCGCGTCGTCCGGTGACGAGCGGCGTTGTAGGCGGGCTTTGTGACGGGGCGGTGACGCCGGTGAAGCGGCTATGAAAAAGGTGGCGAGAGGGCGGCGTCGGTGACGGGGGCGTGAAGGTCGGTGACGGGCGCGGAGGGCAGGGCGACCCAGAAGCGCGAGCCGTGGGGGGTGACCGCCTCGACGCCGACCTCGCCGTCCATGGCCTCGGCGAGGTGCTTGACGATGGCGAGCCCGAGGCCGGTGCCGCCTGTCTCGTGGGACGCGCCGCCGGCGCGCGCGCGGCCGTCGTCGACGCGGTAGAAGCGCTCGAAGATGCGGGGGCGGTGGCGCGGGTCGAGGCCCGGGCCGTCGTCGACGACGTCGATGCGGACGAGGGGGGCGGCGTCCGGCGCGTCGGCGGGGGCGGCGCGGTGGGCGGCGATGACGACGTGGCCGCCGGCGGGGGTGTACTTGAGGGCGTTGGCGACGAGGTTGGTCAGGATCTGATCGAGGGCCTGCGGGTCGGCCATGGCCCGCAGGTCGGCCGGGACGTCGATGGCGACCTGGATGTGCTTGTCCTCGGCCAGGCTGCCCAGGGCGGAGGCGGTGCGCAGGGCGGCGCGGCGGAGATCGATGGCGACCGGGGCGATGGCGTACTTGCCGGCCTCGAGGCGGGAGATGTCGAGCAGGCCGCCGATGAGGCGGGTCAGGCGCTCGGCGTTGCGGTGGATGCCGTCGACGAAGCGGCGGGCGGAGCCGGGGTCGTCCAGGGCGCCGTCGAGCAGGGTCTCGGCGTTGGCGCGGACGATGCTGACGGGGGTGCGCAGCTCGTGGGAGACGTTGGCGACGAAGTCGCGGCGGATGCGCTCGAGGCGGCGGATCTCGGTGACGTCGTACAGGACCAGGATGCAGCCGCGGCCCGACGACAGGGGCGCGGCGTGGGCCAGGACGCGGCGCGGCGCGGGGCGGCCGGGGAGGTCGAGCTCGGCCGAGGCGGTCTGGCCGTCGAGCGCGCGATCGGCGAGCTGTTGCAGGCCCGGGACGCGCGCGAGCTCGAGCAGGGTGCGGCCGACGGCCTCGCCGCGCAGGCGCAGCCAGTCGACGGCGGTGCGGTTGACGAGCGTGGCCTGGCAGCCGGCGTCCAGCGCGATGACGGCCTCGCGCATGCTCTCGAGCACGGCCTGGAAGCGGTCGCGCTCGGCGGCCAGGGTCGAGACGACCCCCTCGAGGGCGTCGGCCAGGCGGTTGAACGAGCCGGCGAGGCCGCCCAGCTCGTCGCCCGTGTGGACCGACAGGCGCCCGGCGCGCTCGCCGGCCGCCACGGCGCGGGCCTTGTCGACGAGATCGCGCACGGTGCGGGCCATCAGGTGGGCCGCGAGCCCGCTCATGAAGAGCGCCAGCAGGACGCCGATGCCGGCGCCGACGAAGATCGCGACGCGCAGCGGGCCCATGGCGGCCTCGACGTCGCCGGTGCGGCCGGCGGCGCGCACGATGTCGCGCAGCTCGGTCTCGAGGTAGACCGCCGTCGCGAGGGCCGCGACGACGACGAGGGCGACCGAGACGGCGAAGAGCTTGCCGCGGATGCCGAGGCGGACGTTCAGGGCGCGGTCTCCTCGTCGGGGCGCGCGCGGAAGCGGTAGCCGACCCCGCGGATGGTCTCGATGTAGTGGCCGGCCTCGCCGAGCTTCTCGCGCAGGCGCTTGACGTGCGTGTCGACCGTGCGGGTCGTGACGTCGGCGTGGATGCTCCAGACGTCGTTGAGCAGCGCGTCGCGCGACTGCACGCGGCCCTTGCGCTCGATGAAGGTGGCGAGCAGGCGGAACTCGAGGGCGGTCAGCCGGACCTCTTCGTCGTCGACCCAGGCGCGGTGGGCCGGCGGGTCCAGGCGCACCCGGCCGAAGACGACCTCGTCCTCGCGGGCGGTCTCGGCGCGCGGCGCGTCGGGGGCGTTGCGGCGCAAGAGCGCGCGGATGCGCAGGAGCAGCTCGCGGACGCTGAAGGGCTTGGTCACGTAGTCGTCGGCGCCGAGTTCGAAGCCGACGACGCGGTCGATCTCGTCGCCGCGGGCGGTCAGCATCAGGACCAGGACGCCGCGCGTGCGATCGTCCTGGCGCAGGCGCCGGCAGACCTCGGTGCCCGACAGATCGGGGAGCATCAGGTCGAGCACGACCAGGTCGGGCGGCGTCTCACGGGCCAGGGCCAGCGCCTGCTGGCCGGTGTCGGCCACCTGCGTCTCGTAGCCCTCGCGGCGCAGGTTGTACTCGAGGGTGCCGGTGATGTCGGGCTCGTCGTCGACGAGCAGAATTCGCGCGGTCATGACGGCTCTCCGGAGGCAGCGAGCGGGTGCGCTCGCGCCGTCCCCCTACTCTCGCCCGCGTGACAACAGCGTGACGGGGCCGAAACTTTCTGGGCGGCCCCTCAGGGCGTGTCGGGACGCAGCAGCTTCACGAGCCTCCAGCCGCCGAGGTCCGTCAGCGCGTCGCCCCAGTCCGTCGGCGGGTGCTCGAGCAGGACGGCGTTGGCGGGGGTCATGCCGATCACCTCGCCGCTGAGCGCCGACGCCATCTGCTCCCAGCCGGGGTTGTGCCCGAGGACCAGCGCGATGCGCGCGTTCGCGGCCAGCGCGGGCAGCGTCGCGCGCACCTCGGCGAGCCCGGCGTGGTACAGCAGGCCGGTGAAGCGGGGCTGGACGGCGGCGCCGAGGGCCGGCGCGAGGGCCTCCCAGGTCTCGCGCGTGCGGAGGGCGTCGCTGGAGACGACGACGTCCGGAACCCAGCCGAGGGCGCGCAGCCGCTGGCCGACGGTCGGGGCGTCGACGCGGCCGCGGGCGCTGAGCGGGCGGTCGTGGTCGTCGGTGTCGGCCGGCCAGGCGCTCTTGGCGTGGCGGAGGACGATGAGACGCAAGGGCGCGGTCTGGCTCATGCGGGCGGGCTCGTGGGCGGTCGGCGTGGCGCGTGCGCCGGGGAGTCTAACGCAACCAAGGGCCGATGAGGGACCATAGACCGAGGTGCGAGAAGTCGGTCTTGACCAGGTAGCCGTCGGCGCCGGCCGCCAGGGCGCGCTCGCGGTCGCGGTCGCGGCCGCGCATCGACACGACCAGGATGGGCACGCGCCGGCCGCCCTGGTCCGCCTGCGTCGCGCGCGCGGCGCGGATGAAGGCGAGGCCGTCCATGTGGGGCATCTCGATGTCGGTCAGGACGAGGTCCACGTCGTCGGAGCGGCGGAGGCGGTCGAGGGCCTCGGCGCCGTCGGCGGCCTCGATGACGCGGGCGCCGTGGGCGCGCAGGCTGTCGGCGACGAGATCGCGGACGACCGGCGAGTCGTCGGCGACCAGGACGGTGGGCAGGCGCGCCGGGGCTGAGGGGGGAGGGGCGGCAGGGGCGTAGGCCAGGGCGACGAGGGCGCGGACCTCGAGGGCGAGGGCGAGGCCGCCGTCGTCCTGGGGGACGACGCCGCGGACCAGCGGGTGGGCGGCGAAGACGGGGTGGCCGCTCTTGGTGAGCATGGCGCGCTCGACGTGGCCGGTGGTGCCCGCCAGGGCGGCGCGGCGCCCGCCGCTGTCGACGACGACGAGGCGCGGCGGGCCGCCGTCGGCGCTCGCGCGGGCGGACGTGGGGACGTCGAGGGCCGTCGGCAGGTCGAGGACGGGGACGAGCGCGCCCTCGTAGGCGATGGCGCGCGTGGCCGCGGCGTCGGGCGGGGCGGGGACGAGGGAGAGGACCGACATGGCGCGGAGGGCGTAGCGTTCGGGGCCGACGTCGAAGAGCAGGAGCGGGGTGACGGCGAGGTGGATGGGGGCGCGGATGGTGAAGGTCGCGCCTACGCCCGGGGTCGAGGCGACGGTCAGGTCGCCGCCGATCGCCTCGAGGCCGGCCAGGGCGGCGTCGAGGCCCAGGCCGCGGCCGGAGGTGGGCGTCACGGCGCCGCGGGTGGACAGGCCGGGGGCGAACAGCAGGCGCAGGGTGGCGGCTTCGTCGAGGGTGGCGGCCTCGGCGGCGGGGACGAGCCCGCGTTCGAGCGCGCGGCGGCGGACGGCGGCGAGGTCCACGCCGGCGCCGTCGTCGGTGACCGAGAGCTCGAGCGTGTCGGCCGACAGGCGCGCGCTCAAGGTGACGAGGCCCTCGGGCGGCTTGCCGCGGGCCCGGCGGACGTCCGGGGGCTCGACGCCGTGGTCGACGGCGTTGCGGACGAGGTGCAGGAGCGGCTCGGCCAGCGCGTCGGCGACGGCGCGGTCGACCTCGAGGGCGTGGCCGTGGACCTCGAGGCGAAGCTGGCGGCCCAGGGCGCGGGCCAGGTCTCGGGCCTCGCGGGGCCAGGGGTCGAGGAGGGCGGAGAGCGGGACCAGGCGCAGGCCGCGGCTGGCGGCGTCCAGCTCGGCGGCGAGGCGGTCGATCTGGCGGTCGTCGGCGCGCAGGCGGGCCTCGAGGCCGGAGAGGGCGTCGACCAGCGCGCCGAGGGCGGCGGCGGGGCCGTCGGCGGGCCCGGCGCCGGCCGAGGAGCGGGCGGGCAGGGCGGCGGCGGCGCGGTCGCGGGCGGCGCGCAGCTCGGTGGCGGAGCGGGCGACGCGGGCGCGGACGAGCAGGAGGTCGCCGAGGAGGTCGCGCAGGCGGTCGACCTGCGCGGCCGAGACGCGGACGGCGGGGCGGGCGCGCGGGGGCGGGTCGGCAGGGGTGGCGGGGGCGCCGGGCGCGGCGTGGGCGGCGCGGCCCAGGAAGGCGTCGGCGTCGGGGGCCGGGGCGTCGGCGGGGCGTTGCAGGAGGGCGCCGAGGAGATCGAGCCCGCGCAGGACGTGGTCGGCGGCGGGGCCGCGCAGGGGCGGCGGGGCGGCCGAGGCGAAGGGGGCGAGGGCGTCCTCGAGGGCGTGCGCGACGTCGGCCATGGCCGCGTAGCCCATCAGGCGGGCCTCGCCCTTGAGGGTGTGGAGCTCGCGGGCGAGGTCGCGCAGGGCGCCCTGCGGAGCGCGGCCGGCGGTGACCTGCACCCAGGCGGTCGTCATGCGGACGAGCCGCTCGTCCGCGAGGGCGAGGAAGGTCTCGAGGCGTGTGGCCATCGCGCGCCCTCAGCCGCCGGCGGCGCGGGCGTCGTCGCCGGGGCGCTCGGGCGCCGGGGGGCGGCGGCTGTTGCGGCGGCCGAGCCGGACGACCGCCGCGTCGCGGGGCGACGGGGTGATGAGCGCCGACAGCTCGGCGGCGAGGCGCGCGAGGCCGTCGGCCGACCGCGAGGTCGCCTTGATGTCGGTCATCGCCTGGCCGAGCAGCTCCTTCATCTCGTCCATGCTGCGGCTGACCTGCTCGGTGGCGGCGCGCTGCTGCTGGGTCACGGTCGCGATGTCGCGCGCCGACCGCGTCGTCTCGGCGCTCGAGGCCTTGCCGTCGTGGCTGGCCCGCACCGCCTCGACGGACGACTCGCGCACCTCCTTCATCAGGGCGCGGATGCCGTCGACCGACTCGACGACGTGCTCGGACAGGCGCCGCATCTCCTTGGCGACCAGGGTGAAGCCCTGGCCGGCCTCGCCCGCCTTGGAGCCTTCGAGGGCGGCGTTGAGCGCCAACAGGTCGGTGCGGTCGGCGACCTGCATGATGCTCGCGAGCAGCTCGGCGACACGCTCGGCGTACCGGTTGAGTTCGCCGATGCGGTCGGCGACCTCCTCGGCGCCGGCCAGGGTGGACTCGGCGTGCTCGAGGACGGTGCCGGCGCTGTCGGCGATGCGCTGGGCGGCGCTGAGCAGCACGTCCATGACGCGGCGCGTCTCCTCGACGGCGGCGGCCTCGCGGGCGGCGGCGGCCTCGCGGGCGCGGGCGGCGGCGAGCAGCGCGCGCGAGGTGGCCGAGAGCTGGCGCGACGTCTCGCGCAGCGGGCGGGCGAGGCTGGCGCTGAGCAGCCAGGCGAGGGCGACGCCGCCGGCCATGATGACCAGGCTGACGACGAGGGCGAGGCGGGCGCTGGCGCGGCGCTCGGCGAGGATGAAGGCGCGCGAGAAGCCGCCGACCAGGGTGCCCACGAGCGCGCCGTCGCCGGGCGCGCGGATGGGGACCGCCACGTGCAGGTGGTCGGGCGTGGCGAGCGCGGTGCGGGTCGGGACGAGCCGGCGCAGCGAGTCGGCCTCGGGGACGGGCGGGCCGGAGGTGCGGCGGAGGGCGACCTCGCCGCTGGGGCCGATGACGGTCAGGTAGATCAGCTCGGGGTCGCCCTGGACGGCCGCCGCGAACGCGCGCCGGAGGTCTGCCAGGTCGCTCGGGCCCTGGCCGACGACCGGCCCGGCGTGGTCGGCCAGGGTGGTGAGCCAGCTGAAGGCGCGCTGCTCGAGCGCCGCGTCGGCGACGGCCTCCTGGCGCGCCGGGACGAACACCGCGAAGAAGGTGGCGATGCACGCGATCGGCACCGCGATCGCCGCGATGACCCGGGTCTGCAGGCCGAGGCGCGTCAGCGTCATGGCGACCGGTATCCCACGCCGCCCGCGACAACGCCAGTCAGGGCCAGCCAGGGGCCGGTCAGGGCCCGGCCGCCACCGCCCGCAACACCGCCTGCGCGAGCGCCTCCGGGTCGACCACCCGCGCCGCCCGCCCCCGCCAGCTCACCTCGCCGCGCGTCCAGTCCGGGCCCCGGTCCCCCGCCGCCGCCGCCGCCACCGCCTCGACCTCGACCACTCCGACCGCCTCGTCCGCGACCAGGGCCACCTCGCCCTCCGCCCCGCCCACCACGACCAGCCGCGGCAACATGGCCCCGGGCGTCGCCGCCTCCTCCTCACCCAGCAGCCGCTGCGCCGACACCACCGGCAGCGGCCGCCCCTCGATCACCGTCAGCCCGACCAGCCACGCCGGCGACCTGGGCGCCCGCGCCACCGCCCCCAGCGTGACGACCTGCCGCACCGCCGCCGCCGGCACCGCCAGCCAATGCCCTCCGGCGCGCAGCACCACATGCTCGCCGCCCGCCCGGTCCGCGCCCCGTTCCGCCGCTCCCATGCCATCCCGCATAGCCCAACCCCGCGTACCGAAACAAGTCACGCGTCACCGCCGCGCCTCGATGCCCCTTGCTGGCGCGCCCCCACCCCGCCTAGGATGGCCCCGCATGGCCCGTCAGGCGACCATCTACCCCTACGAGCTGCTCGACCTCCTCGAGGAGCTCCAACGCGTCCGCTTCAGCGGCACGCTCACCCTCCACGCGGGCGGCGCGACCACGCTGTACGTCAACGCGGGCACGGTGCGCTACGCCCGCACGACCCGCGTCATGGGCGCCTTCCCGGCCTACCTCCTGTACCAGCGCGTCTTCTCGCGCGACCTCCTCAAGCGCGCGCTCGCCGCCTGCACCGACGAGGGCCTGACCCTCGAGCGCTACCTCATGCGCGAGCGCGTCCTCAGCCCCGAGGACCTGCGCCACCTCAAGTGCGATCTGGCCCGCGACATCTTCGCCCACGCCCTGTGCGCCTCGGGCACCGTCGAGATCCAGCCCGTGACGCGCCTGTCGTCCGAGTACAAGCAGCCGGTCCTCGACCCCTACGAGGCGCTCTTCACCTGCGCCGCCGAGCACCCCGCGCGGCCGGTCATCGCCGCCGCCTTCGAGGGCTGCGGCCACCGCCGGCTCGCCCGCGGCCCCGAGACCTTCGCGCTGCTGCCCAGCTTCCGCGCCGTCTTCGGCCGCAGCCCCGTCCTGGCGCTGCTCGGCGACGCGCCGACCGTCGACGCCGTGTTCGAGGCGCTGGCCGACGAGGACGCGCGCGAGGACGACGGACTGACCCCGGCCGACGTGCAGGCCCAGCTGTTCGCCCTGCTGCGCGCCGGGATGGCCAACCTGGACGGCGACCCGCCGCGCCGCGCCGTCCTGCGCCCGCGCCCGGAGCCCGAGGCCGCCGAGCGAGAGCCGGCGCCCGCCGCGGTCCCGGCCGCCGCCGACGACGACGATCCCGAGCTCCTCTGGCGCTCCCGCACCCCGACCCGCCCCGGCGTCCCCGTGCGCGCGTGTGGCGACGAGGCGCTGCTGGCGCGGTCCCCCGGGCTGCCCGCGTCGCCCCCGCGCCCCTCCCTCGAGCCGGCCGCCTCGCCGGTCGCCCGCGCCACGGCCTTCGCCGCGCACGCCGAGCGCACGCCCACCGGCGGCGACGTCGGCCTGCGCGACATCCTGGTGGGCGAGAGCCTCATCGCGACCGCCGACCAGGCGCAGCAGCAGGACCGCCACGCCTTCTTCGGGCTGCGGCCGGACGCGCCGCTCAGCGCGCTGCGGGCCGCCTATCGGCGCGCGTGGAGCCAGTACGCGGCGGAGCGCTTCGAGGGCTTCGCGCTGTCGACCGAGGCGGCGGCCGCGCTGGTGCGCGTGCAGGAGCACATCGAGCGGGCGTACGACACGCTGACCGACCCGGCGCTGCGAGTCGAGCACGACCGCGTCTGGGACGTCCACGGGCCGGACGCCGCGGCGATCGAGGCCATGTTCGAGGCCGAGGCGTGCTTCGAGGAGGGCCGGGCGCGGCTCGAGGCGCGCGAGGCGCCGGAGGCCGTGGCGCTGCTGGGGCGGGCGGCGGCGCTGTGCCTCGCCGAGCCCGAGTATCCGGCGTGGCAGGCGTGGGCGCTGGTGTGCGCGAGCCTGTGGCGCCAGGAGGTGCCCGACGCGCCGGCCGACCCGCACGTGCTGCTCGAGCGGGCGCTGGCCCTCGACGGCGAGCTGCCGTCGGCGTGGATGTTCATCGCGCGCATCGCCGAGCTGGCCGGGGACGGCGAGGCGGCGGCGCGCGCGTGGCGCCGGGTGGTCGCCGCGGAGCCCGGGCACCCCGAGGCGACCGAGGCCCTGGGCCGGCTGGGGGCGGGCGGCGCCGCGACGCCCGACGACGAGCCGGCGACCCTGGTCGACCGCCTGGACCGGATCCTGGACCCGGTCCGCTGAGCCTCACCGGCGCGGGCCTTCGAGGCGCTCGGGCGCGATGACGACCGCCTCGGACGCGTCCGGGTGGACGAAGTCCGCGATGACGCGGTGGGTGACCTGGTTCAGCCAGCCGCGCAGCGTCTCGGACAGCTCGCGGTACTCGGGCCACAGCACCTCGTCGACGAAGCGCTTGGAGACCCGCACCATGACCGTGTTGAACTGCTGCGCCTTGTAGCGATAGGGCTCGAGTCCATAGCGGCGCAGCAGCGCCAGGAACAGCTTCCGATCCCACTCGTCGATGAGCGAGAAGCTGTATTCGACCGGCGGGTCCTCGCGCTCGAGCTGACGCAGGCGATGGAGCACCCGGGCGCGCGCCTCGGCGGCGGCCTCCTGCTCTCCGCGGGTCGCGGCGCCGGACAGCAGGGCCTGGATGCGCGCGAGCTTGTCGCGCAGTTTGGCGGCGTCGATGCCCATGACGCCACCATGCCCGCAGGCCCGATCGCGCGCAACGGCCCCGCGTAACCCGCTGCAAGCCTCGACGCGTGGACCTCGCCGCGGCCCCTGCGTTAACCTGGCCGAATCAGGACGGCCACGGTCCGATTGGGGAGCAACGGATCGCGCGCCCCCGTCTGGGACCCTCGTCGAAGGACACGAAGCCTTGCAGAACACGGCGCAGCCGGCCTCCGCCAGGGCCGCGACGGATGAGCGTATTCCACCCCCTGCCCCCGACGCCCTCGCCGCGTTCGCCGAGTTCTGGCGAGCCGAAGGGCCGGCCGTGCTGGCCGAGGTCGAGGCGGCCCACGGCGCCGAGCTGGTCCAGGGAGGGCCGGGCAGCCTCCCGGCCGACGCCGCCGAGACGGATCGCATGCAGCGCGCCCTGGCGGGCGACTGGGACGCCCTGGCGGCCGCCTTGCGCGCCCGGGGCGACGCCCACGCCAGAGCCGGCCTGCCCATCGCGGCCCTCCACGCGCGCACCGAGGTCTTCGAGCGGGTCGTGGCCCGCCGCGCCGTCGACCGCTTCGCCAGCGCCCCCGCGCGCCTCGCCGCCCTGCTCGACGCCCTGCTCTGGGTGGCCGGGCGCGTTCGCGGCCTCGAGACCCAGGCCTACGTCGACCACGAGCAGGCCCGCGTCGCCGACGAGGCCCGCGCCGCCGCCGCGCGCGCCGCCGCCCTGGCCGCCTCCGAGGCCGCCCTCGCCGACGAGAAGGCCACGCTCGAGTCCATCCTCGAGAGCATGCGCGAGGGCGTCGTCGTGGCCACCACCTCCGGCGAGTACGTGCGCATCAACGAGTCCGCCAAGCGCTTGACCGGGATGGCGGACGCTGGCGCCGACACCTGGCCTCGGGTCCCGCACGTCTACCTCCCGGACGGCCGCACGCGCTTCCCGGTGGACGACCTCCCGCTCACCCACGCCCTCGCCGGACGACGCTCCGACGACGTCGAGATGGTCGTCGGCCCGCCCTCGGGCGAGCAGCGCACCCTCAGCGTCAGCGGCCGCCCGCTCCGCGACCGCGCCGGCGCCCCCTGGGGCGGCGTCATCACCTTCCGCGACGTCACGACCGAGCGCCGCCACGCCGCCCTGCGCGAGCGCGCCCGCGAGCTCGAGCAGCAGAACCTGCGCATCAGCGAGGCCAACCGGCTCAAGAGCGAGTTCCTCGCCAACATGTCGCACGAGCTGCGCACGCCGCTCAACGCCATCATCGGCTTCGCCGAGCTGATGCACGACGAGCGGGTCGGCGCCGTCTCCGAGACCCACCGCGAGTTCCTCGGCGACATCCTGACCAGCGGCCATCACCTGCTGCAGCTCATCAACGACGTGCTGGATCTGGCCAAGGTCGAGGCCGGCCGCATCGAGCTGCGCCCGAACGCCGCCTCGCTGTCGCAGCTGTGCCGCGAGGTCGGCGCCATCCTGCGCACGAGCGCCGCCGACCGGCGGCTGCGCGTGGCCTACGACCTGTCCCCCGAGGTCGACGACGTCCTGCTCGACGCCGGCCGCTTCAAGCAGGTCCTCTACAACTACCTGTCCAACGCCCTGAAGTTCACGCCCGAGGGCGGCCGCGTCGTGGTGCGCACGCGGCCCGAGGGGCCCGGCGCCTTCCGGCTCGAGGTCGAGGACACCGGCGTCGGCATCGCCCCCGAGGCGCTCGGGCGCCTGTTCACCGAGTTCCAGCAGGTCGACGCCGGCAGCACCCGCGCCGTCGGCGGCACGGGCCTCGGGCTCGCCCTCACCAAGCGCCTGGTCGAGGCCCAGGGCGGCTGCGTCGGCGTCCACAGCGTCCCCGGCCAGGGCAGCACGTTCCACGCCGTCCTCCCGCGCCGAGCCGCCCACGGCTACGGGCTACCCAACCGCCGCCGCGTCGACGGCCCCTCGGCCGCGGCCCCGACCGTGCTCGTCATCGAGGACGACCCGGTCGAGCAAGAGGCCATCCTCCGCACCCTCGTGGGCGCCGGCTTCGCGGTCGAGACCGTCTCCACCTGCGCCCAGGCCCTGGCGCAGTGCGCCGAGCGCCGCTACGACGCCATCACCCTCGACCTCCTGCTCCCCGACGGCAACGGCCTCGAGGTCCTGCGCCTGCTCGGCGAGGGCGCCGGCCCCAACCACCACACGCCGGTCATCGTCCTCAGCGTCGTCGACGACGGCGCCGTCGTCGGCGGCTTCTGCGTCCACGACATCCTCGCCAAGCCGCTCGATCCCGACGCCCTGCTCGCCTCGCTCGCCCGCGCCGCGGTCCCCGTCCCCGCCGCCGGGCCCATCCTGGTCATCGACGACGATCCCAGCTCGCTGCGCCTCATGGCGCTCGCCCTCGGGCAGCTCGGCCACGCCGCCCTGACCGCCACCAACGGCGAAGCCGGCCTCGCGCTCGTCCGCGAGCAGGTCCCGGCCGCCGTCATCCTCGACCTCCTGATGCCCGAGATGGACGGGTTCGAGTTCCTCAGCCGGTTCCGCGCCGACGTCCGCCACCGGCGCGTCCCCGTCATCGTCTGGACCATCAAGGATCTCGACGCGCGCGACCTCGACCGCCTGCGCGAGGGCGCCCAGGCGGTGCTCCTCAAGGGACGCCAGCTCGGCGGCGTCTCCGGCGGCTTGCTCGACGAGCTCCGCGCCTTCCTGCCCTCCCCGACCCAGGCGAGGACCCCGTGACCCGCGGCCGCCTCCTCGTCGTCGACGACAACCCGGTGAACCTCAAGCTGCTCCGCGTCCTGCTGCGGGCCGAGGGCTTCGACGTCGCGACGGCCGACGACGCCCCCTCCGCCCTCGACGCCCTCGCCGAAGGTGGCCCCTCCTACGACGCCGTCCTCGTCGACATCCAGCTGCCCGGCGTCGACGGGCTCGACCTCACCCGCGCCGTGCGCGCCGACGCCGCCCACCCCGACCTGGTCGTCGTCGCCGTCACGGCCTACGCCATGGTCGGCGACGAGGACCGCGCCCTCCGGGCCGGCTGCGACGCCTACGTCACCAAGCCCATCGACACCCGCGCGCTGCCCAGGCTCCTCGACGCCCTGATCACCAGCCGCCGGGCGGAGCGCTGAGGAGGTCCGACGTGCCCGCGCACCCCGCCCCCGATCGCCAGAGCGTCCTCGTCGTCGAGGACAACCCCGTCACGCGCAAGCTCGTCCGCGTCGCGCTCGAGGCCGAGGGCTATCGCGTCCTCGAGGCGCGCGACGGCGGGCGCGCGGTCGCCTTGCTCGCCGCCGAGGCGCCCGATCTCGTCATCCAGGACCTCGTCCTGCCCGACATGGACGGCTTGGCCCTCATCGAGCGCCTGCGCGCCACGGGCCGCGGCGCCGAGATCCCCATCCTGGCCTTCTCCGGCCTCATCCAGCAGCTCGAGGACCAGCGCCTGGCCCGCGCCGGCTTCGACGACCTGATGCTCAAGCCCATCGAGCCCTCGCGCCTGGTCGACGTCGTGCGCGCCCACCTGCCGCAGCCGGTCGCGCCCAGCCGCCTGCCGGGCGCCGGCCGCCACGTCGTCCTCGCCGACGACGACCCGGTGCAGCGCAAGCTCACGCGCGTGCGCTTGGAGCAGCTCGGCTTCGCGGTCACCACGGCGGCCGACGGCGCCGAGGCCCTCGAGCTGGCGCGCCGCCTTCGCCCCGACGTCCTGGTGAGCGACGTGCTGATGCCGCGCCTCGACGGCTTCGGCCTCTGCCTCGAGGCGCGCCAGGACCCGCGCCTGTCGGACCTGCCCATCGTCCTGGTCACCTCGTCTTACATCGAGGCCGAGGACCGCGCCCTCGCCGAGCAGGCCGGCGCCGACGCCTTCATCGTCCGCACGCCCGATCTGCGCGAGCTGCTCCAGACGCTCGAGGCCCCGCTGGGCCGGGTCGACCCGCGCCCGCCGCCCGCCGCCGCCGAGGCCCTGGCCTTGGACGAGCAGCGCAACCGGCGCCTGCTGAGCCAGCTCGACCGCCACCTGGCCGTCAACGCCAGCCTCGCCCGTCGCGCCTCGACGCTGGCGGCCGGCCTCACCGTCCTCGGCGGCGTCTCGGACGCCATCCTGGCCTCGCGCGACGTGCACGCGGCGCTCGCCGACGTCCTCGCCCGCTGCCTGGACGCCATCGGCGTGTCTCGGGGCGCCATCTTCCTGGTGCAGGACGCGCGCCTGAGCGTCGCCGCGTCGCACGGCTTCGAGGACACGCCGCCCGAGCGCCTCGAGTCCTTCTTCGGCCAGCCGGGCCTGCTCCGCGCGACCATCCTGGGCGCCCAAGCCTTCGAGCTGACGCCGAGCGATCCCGCCGCCCACCCGGTCCTCGAGGTGCTCGCCCCGGGCGCCACCCTGCTCCCGCTCACCTGCAGCGACGAGCGCCTCGGCGCACTGCTCATCGACGCGCCGCCCGCGCCGGTCCCTCAGCGGCACGGGGACCAGGCGTGGGGCGAGGACTGGCGCAGCTTCGCGCGCAGCATCGCCACCCAGATCAGCGTCGCCCTGGCGCTCGCCCGCACCTTCGAGCGCATGGCCGCCTCCGAGCAGCGCCGCCGGCTGCTGATGGAGAGCGCGCACGACGCGATGCTGGTCGTCTCGGCGGGCGGCCTGGTGGTCGAGGCCAACGTCGCCGCCGACCAGCTGTTCGGTCTGCCGCTCGACGGCACCGAGGGACGCCGCCTGAACGACCTCATCCCGGGGGTCGGCCGCGAGCTGTACGATCCGGCGGCGCCCAGCGGCATCCACCCCCTGGTCGTGCGGCGGCCGGACGGCGCCGAGACGCCGGTCGAGGCCACCAGCGCCCACGTCACCCTGCGCGACGAGGCCTTGTCGCTGGTCGTCCTGCGCGACGTCACCGAGCGCGAGGCCCTCGAGGCGCAGCTGCGCCAGGCGCAGAAGATGGAGGCGATGGGCCTGCTCGCGGGCGGCGTCGCGCACGACTTCAACAACCTGCTCGCCGTCGTGCTGATGTGCTCGCAGTTCCTGCTCGACGACCTGCCCGCCGACGACCCGCGGCGCGAGGACGTCGAGGAGATCCTGGCGGCCGGGCAGCGCGGCGCCGGGCTGACGCGCCAGCTGCTGGCCTTCGGGCGGCGTCAGGTGCTGCAGCCCGAGGCGCTCGTCCTGAGCGAGGCCGTCGCCGAGATCGGCAAGATGCTGCGACGCCTCATCGGCGAGGACATCACCCTGGCGCTCGAGCTGGCCCCGGCGCTGCCGACCTGCCTGGCCGACCCGGGGCAGATCGAGCAGGTCCTGGTGAACCTGGTCGTCAACGCGCGCGACGCGATGCCCGGCGGGGGCCGCATCACCGTGACCACCGGCCTCGACCCCCAGCACGACGACTGGGTCGTCCTGGCGGTCGCCGACACCGGCGTCGGCATGCCGCCCGAGGTCCGCGCGCGCATCTTCGAGCCGTTCTACACGACCAAGGGCCCGGGGCGCGGCACCGGCCTCGGCCTGTCGACGGTGCTCGGCATCGTCGAGCAGTCCGGCGGCCGGGTCGAGGTCGACAGCGTCCCCGGCGCCGGCACCATCTTTCGCGTCCTGCTGCCGCGCCACCGCGGCCCCGCCCCCACCCGCGCTGCCGCCCGCCCGGCCCGTATCCGACGCAAGGGCGTCGAGACGGTGCTGCTCGCCGAGGACGACGTGCGCCTGCGCACCGGCATGGCGCGCGTGCTCGGGGCGGCCGGCTACCGGCTGCTGCTGGCCGCCGACGGCGACGAGGCGGTCGAGGTCGCGACCCGCCACCCGGGGCCCATCCCGCTCATGGTGGCCGACGTCGTGATGCCCGGCCTCAACGGCCCCGAGGCGGCCGAGCGCGTCCGCCAGCTCCACCCCGAGACCGAGGTCCTCTTCGTCTCGGGCTACTTCGACCACACCGCCCTGTCGGCCCCCCTGCTCGCCGGCGGCGCCCACTTCCTGCCCAAGCCCTTCACCCCTGACGCCCTGACCCGCAAGCTCGACGAGCTCCTCGGCGCCCGCGCCCACACCACCACGGGCTGACCGCGTCACGGGCTCCAGCGCGACGGATCGCGCCCGACTTCCGGCGAGCGCGCTCGGCCGATACCCTGCCGCCTCACCCATCGCCACGCGCTGGCCCGAGGTCTCGTCCATGCCCATCGCCGCCGCCCTCGCCTCCCTCCTCGTCCTGCTCTCGGTGGCCCTCACGGCCAAGCCCGCGCGCGCCTGCAGCTGCGCGTTCGAGTTCGAGACGCGTGCGCTGCTCCCGCGCCCGAACCAGATCGACGTACCGACCAACACTCGGGTCACCGTGCTCCGGCCCCCGGAACGCTCGTTCGCAGTGAACCTCATCGCGCCCGACGGCACGTCGATCCCCCTCACGCGCACCAACCGCTTCCGCCTCGGACCGGACCTCGTCGAGGTCGCCGCGCCGCCGAGCGACCTCGCGCCCAACACGACGTACGGCGTGGACGTCGTCGGCAACGGCGAGCCCGACTTCATGTTCACTACGGGCGCGGCACCCGACGACAGCCCACCGCCCGAGCCCAAGCTCGGCCTGGCGAAGTACACGGAGGAAGGCGGCGGCCTGTTCGGCGGCATGTCCTCGTGCGGCGAGTCCAAGATCTGGACGCTCCCCGTCCGCTTCGACCCGCTCGACGGCACGGTGTTGCTCCTCACCGAGGTCGACGGAAGCATCTCCAGCCCCACCGCGCCCGGCGACAATGCGCTCGCCGAATTCAGAAGCGTCGCCGAGGGCCGCCGCGAGGCGTCGGTCACGGTCGGCCAGTTCGCCTGCAATGCGGGCCTCGCCGCCAAGGAGGGCGCCCGGATCCGAGTCGCCCTGCTCGACATGTCGGGCCAGCTCTCCGGCTGGTCCGGCGCGCGCACCCTGGACGACGGGTGCAACGGCGGCGGCGACGGCGCGACGGCCGCGTCCCTGGGGCTGTCCCTCCTGGCGCTGGCCGCCGTCCGCCGCCGGCGGCCTCAGCCTCCGCAGCAGGCGTCGTAGTCCTCGCAGCAGTCGCCGTTGCCCACGCAGGTCGCGTCGCAGTAGCACCCGCCCGGCGCCGGGCTCGACGACCCGCAGTGTCCGGCGCAGGTCGCGCCCGCGTCCGCTCCGCACTGGCCGGCGGCCGCCTCGCAGTAGAACTGATCGTTACACACCTGGCCCGCCTCGCACGACCCGCACGAGCCGCCGCAGCCGTCCGAGCCGCACAGCTTGAGCGTGCACTCGGGCTCGCACGGGCCCTGCATGGGGGCGCCCGGGCAGTAGACCCCATAGGCCAGCGACCCGGCCATCGTCGTCTGCAGGACGCCCAGGTGCAGCCGGTTGTGCGTGTCCACGACCACGTTCACCGCGCTCGGCCACGTAGGGCCGTTCCAAGGGATCGCGCCCAGCGGGGCCAAGCCGTCGGCGGTCATCTCGGCGAACACCAGATCGTCGGTCTCGAGCCACGCGGCGAGGATGACGCCATCCTGGGTCGTCGTCAGATAGGGCGCGCTGGCGCCCTCGATCGTGTCGACCAGGCCGCCGGAGCTCGCCGCCTCGTCCAGCCGCAGCGTGAGCTTGCCGTCCTTGGTGTAGGCCACGCCCAGGTCCCCGCCGGCCGAGACCGCGAGCCGCACGTTCGACGCGCCGACCTCGGCCCAGATGTCGGTGGTCGTCCCATCCGGGTGCGTCACGCGGATGTCGTTGCCCACGGGGCGGGCCGTGTACAGGCCGAGGTCTGGCGTGAAGAACAGCGAGACGTCTTCGCCCTCCAGCGCGCTCGGGGCCAGCTCGGCCATCGTCCATTCCTCCGCGGCCGTCTTTCGGTGGGCCACCATCGTCTTGCCGGTCGCCTGGTCCACGTACGCCCAGGCCACGGCCGTCCCGCGCGCGGCCGTCGAGATGACGTCCCAGTAGCTGTTCGTCGAGGACGTCGCGTCCAAGGACGTCGGGGTCTCGCCGCTGACCGCGACCAGCTGGGCCATCACGGGCGAGCTCCCGTACTTGTAGGCCACATAGACCTCGCCGTCCCCGGCAGCGATCGTCGCGATGCCCACGGGGTCGGTCGCCAGGGTCACCTCGTCCGTCCACCCTTTCAGCAGCTTCAGTTTGCCGCCGGTCCCCTCGTTGACCACCCCGACCGGCATCGTCCCGTGCATGGCGAAGTAGTCGCGCGACCAGATCGGCGACTTGCCCGAGACCGGCTCGAACATGATCTTCGGTGGGCGGTTGCAGCCCAGGCACTCCGGCAGCTCGTCGGTCTGCCCGTCGCAGTCGTTGTCCAGGCCGTCGCAGCTGACCTCGGTCGCCTCGTAGTGCGGGCTGACCGCCAGGTACTCCGCGGCCTCGCACACCCAGCCCTTGGCGCCCTTGCAGGCCGCCACCGCCCCGGCGCACACCCCTTGCTGCTTGTCGCACGCCGCCGGTGTCCCGATCTCGGGCGCCTCGTCCGTCTCGCCGTCGCAGTCGTCGTCGACGCCGTTGCAGGTCTCGACCGGCGTCGCCGCGCAGCCGCCGCAGGCGTTGACGTCGCAGCACTGCCCCCCGACGCACCCCGTGGTCTGGCAATCGCTCGCGCTCTCGCACGCGTCGCCCGCCGGGCACGGATCGCAGGCCCCGCCGCCGCAGTCCACGTCCGTCTCGGGGCCGCTCTTCACGCCATCCTGGCAGCTCGCGCACACCCCGTCGTCGCAGCGCCCCGAGACGCAGTCGCCAGCGCCCAGGCACGCGCCCCCATCCGGACAGGTGGCGCCGCAGGCCCCGCCGCAGTCCACCCCCGTCTCGTCGCCGTTCTGCTGCCCGTCCTCGCAGCTGACGCACACCTCGTCCTCGCACACGCCCGAGGCGCAGTCGTCGCCGTCCTCGCAGGCCTGGCCCGCCGCGCAGCCGCCGCACTTGGGGCCGCCGCAGTCGACGTCCGTCTCGCCCTGGTTGCGCTGGCCGTCGTCACACGTCGGCGCCTGGCAGACGCCGAAGACGCAGGCGTCGGACAAGCAGTCGCTCTGCTTGATGCAGCCCTTGCCCAGCGCGCACGGCGAGCAGGCCCCGCCGCCGCAGTCCACGTCCGTCTCGCCCTGGTTCTTCTCGCCGTCCTGGCAGCTCGCGGGCAACGCGCACGTTCCTGCCTCGCACAGCGCCGACAAGCAGTCGCCGTCGACCTCACAGGCCTTGCCCAGGCCGCACCCGTCGCAGCCGCCGCCGCAGTCCACGTCCGTCTCGTCGCCGTTCTTCACGCCGTCGTCGCACGCCGGCGGCACCTCGGCGCAGACGCCGCCGTCGCACTTGCCACTCTCACAGTCGCCGCCCGACTGGCACGTGTCGCCGAGGCCGCACCCGGGGCACCCGCCACCGCAGTCTACGTCGGTCTCGGTGCCGTTGCGGACCCCGTCACTGCAGGTCGGGCTGGCGCAGAGGCCGGCCTTGCAGAAGCCGCTGATGCAGTTGCCGTCGTGAAGGCAGCCGTTCCCGTCGGCGCACAGCGGGCACTCGCCCGCGCAGTCCACGCCGGTCTCGGCGCCGTTCTTCACACCGTCGTTGCAGGTGGGCTCGGAGCAGACCCCCGCCTTGCAGTACCCGCTGACGCACTGCGCGTCGTCGCTGCACGACCCGCCGAAGCACGTGGGGCAGCTGCCGCCGCAGTCGACGCCGGTCTCGCCCGGGTCCTGCGTGCCGTTGGCGCAGGTCGCGGGGAGGCACACGTAGGCCACACCGCACGTGCCGCTCGCGCAGTCGTCGCCCGCGAGGCACGCCTTGCCGTCCGCGCAGGGGCCGCAGCTCCCGCCACAGTCGACGTCGGTCTCGTCGCCGCCCTTTTCGCCGTCCGCGCAGCCGTCCTTGGGCCCGCCGTCCTCGGCGTCCGAGTCCCCCTGGCCCACGTCGGGCAGCGGTGCCGAGGGCTGGCCACCCGGCGCGTCGCACGCGACGAGGGGGAGCGCGAGCACGAACGAAACGAACGCCAGCTTCATGCGCATGACAGCGGACTCCGAGGAAGGGTGGGGTCGAGGCGGCGGCAACCTAATCATCGAGACCGCTCGACTCAACGGGTCGCGTCGACTTCACGCGTCGGTCTCCGCCGCGCTGGCGCCGACCATCCAGAACGCTTAGCGTTCGGCCATGCGGACACCCCACCTCGTCGGCGCACCGGGCGTCCTGGTCGCGGTCATGAGCCTGCTCGGCTGCGGTCGAGCTGAGGTCGTCGAGGCGACCACCCCACCTCCCGAGCCCCCCGCCACCACCCTCGACACCACCGCCCGGCGGCCGCCCTGGCCTCTGGTCGCGACCGAGCTGTGGCGCACGGAGCTGGGCGGCTGGGTCCCGCGCCGCATCGCCCCGCGCGCCTCGGGTGGCCACCTGACCGCCTGGCACGCCGCCGCAGAGGCCAAAGGTCCCGCCTTGCCGGTGCCCGCCACCGGGGCCGGCAACCTGCTGGTCACGGCGACCGACCCCAAGGGCGCCTTCCTCTGGGCCACCCGCGTGGGCGCTGCCGAGGACGCCGAGATCGAGGACCTCACGGCCGTCGGCGACGAGGCCGTCCTGGCCGTCCGCTCCATCGACCCGCTCGCGGTCGCCGAGCAGCGCCTCGCCCCGCGCGCCCCGACCGACCCCTTCGACCTTCCGACCGTCTCGGCGATCGTCCGCCTCGACGCCGCCGGCGCCCCCCGCGCCCTGCGCGCCCTGCCCGACGAGCCCCAGGACATCGCCCTGGCCGCGGCTGCAGACGGCGATCTCTTCGTCGGGCTGTCGTGGATGGGCCAGGACGCCTTCTTCGGCCCGGCGCGCCTGATGCGCCAGGCCCCCGACGGCACCACCCGCTGGCAGCGCCAGCTCGACGCCCTCGAACTCTACCGCCTGCGCGTCCACGGCGACCACCTGCTCGCCTCGGTCCGGGCCGACGACCGGCTCTCCCTGTGGCTGCTCGATCCGACGACCGGGCAGACGCGCCACGACTACGCCATCACCAAGCTCCCCAGCATGGGTGACCTGGGGACCCTCGCCGGCGCCGCCCCCGCCGGGGCGGGCTGGGTCGCCTTCGGCGAGACCGGCGACGACGTCCAGGTCGCCGGCGTCCCCCACGGGCGCCCCAGCTACGCCATCCAGCCCTTCGTCCTCCACGCGGCCGCCGACGGCGCCCTGCGCTTCGCCGATCTGGCCGACCTCACCGCCTGGGTCCCCGCCGTCGGCACCCTGGCCGGCGCCCCCGCCGCCGCCTTCGACGTCATCCACACCGGCGCCGACCCGGCGCTGCACCGCGGCGTCTACCTGGCGGTCGCCGCCGACCCGGCCCGGCCCGCCCTGCTCCCGGTCTACCAGTACCGCTACGAGGACGACGACTGGCAGCGCAACCCCGCCGAGACCGTCCTGGGCGACCCCTTCCGCCTCGACGCCGGCCACCTCGCGGGCGACCTCGCCACCCTGGCCGGCCGCTGCGGCCTCGAGTCCAACCCGCGCTCCGGCTGCCTCGTCCAGGTCCGCGTCGCGCCCGCCCAGTGAGCCTCGCTCAGTCCGGGTAGCCGACCATCTTGCCGGCCTCGGCGTCCCACAGCTTCAGCCGGAAGCAGGCCACGATGTCCCGCGGCCGCAGCGACGTCTTGCCCGGCTGCTGCAGCTCGGGCAGCGCGGCCATCGCCTCGGGCAGCCGGTAGAACGGGATGGACGGGTTCAGGTGGTGCACGTGGTGGTAGCCGATGTTGCCGCAGAACCAGCGCATCAGCGGGCCCATCTCCATGTAGCTCGACGACTCGAGCGCGGCGTGCGCGTACGTCCACTCGGTCCGCGGCTTCACGTCGACGTCCGGGTAGTTGTGCTGGGCGTAGAACAGGTAGCCGCCGGCCGCCGAGGCCACGAACAGCGGCAGGAACAGGCCGAACACGTACGCCTGCCACAGCCCCAGCCCGATGAGCGTCGCCGCCGCCGCGACGTGCAGCGCCAGGGCCAGCGCCGAGTCCCAGTTCTTCTTGGGGTTGCGCTTGAAGGCCGACACGCACATGCCGCCGATGAAGATGGTGAAGAACCCGAACAGGATGGTCAGCGGGTGGCGGATGAGCTTGTACATGCGCTTTTGCGCCGGGCTCATCTTGCGCCACATGTCGGTCGAGACCATCAGGTACGAGCCGATGTGGCTGCCGACCAGCTTGGCGGTGTGCGCGTGGTGGTAGTTGTGGGTCTCCTTCCACACGCGCTTGGGCGTCAGCAGCACCAGCCCGACGACGGTGAACAGCGCCTTGGCCACCGAGGAGCGGCGCAGCAGCGCGCCGTGCATGTGGTCGTGGAAGAAGATGAAGACGCGGACCATCACCAGGCCCGAGATCACGGCCGCCGCCGCGCGCGCCGTCCACCAGGGGGCCAGCAGCGCCGTCGCCGTCGTCGCGCCCAGCACGGCCAGCGTGCTCAGGACGTGCAGCCAGCTGCGCCGCGTGTCCTCGACCGCGAACGGCTTGGTCGCCAGGATGAGGTCCTTGCCGTCGCGCCCGTCCGCCGCGGGGCGCGCGCCCTCGCCGGCCGCGTGCTCAACCATCGTCGCCATGGCGGTGCCTCCTCGTAGGAACGACGGGGGATTACCCGAGCCCGCGCCGCCTCGCAACCGAGCGGTGGCTCGGCCTTCGAAATGGCGGAGGCGGCGCCCAGGTCGTCCCCGAACGCCGCCTCCGGCTCACGCGTCGCTCGCGACTACTCGGCGGCGGCCGGCGCGCCCGGCTCGACCGTCACGTCGATGCTCTTCGAGATCGTGTTGTCCTCGACCTTCACCGACGGCGTCGCGCTGAACTGCAGGAACTTGCGGCCGTACTTCTCGCCCTCGGTGGGCTCGCCGAACTTGGCCTTCAGCAGCCCCAGGATCTCGTCCTTGGCGGCCGGGTGCGGCTCGTAGTCGACGCCGAAGCGGTAGCGCTCGACCTTGCCGTCGTCCGACCAGGTCACGTTGACGCGCGTCCAGTAGCTGCCCCACTCGGTGGGCGGCAGGTCCAGGTGGACCGACGGCTTGGCGGCGCCCAGCGCGCTCAGATCCTTCTCGGCCATCTTCTCGATGGCCTTGCGCTGCTTCTCGGCCTCCTCCTTCGAGGTGGCCACGTAGTAGGCGGCGAAGGCCGTCTTCAGCTGCTCGTCGGTCGCGCCCAGGATCGCCTGGTCCTTCTCGAAGCCGAAGGGCACGCCCTTGTCCGCGCCGATGAGCTGGGCGGCCGGGACGTAGGGCGTCAGGACCAGATCCATGTCCTCGCCGAAGCCGTCCTTGAGCACCGCGCGGACGCCCGCCTCGGCGTTGAACCAGTGCTGCTGCTTCTTGCCCAGGTCCTCGCCCTCCTTGGGCTCACCCCAGGCGGCCTTCAGCGCGTCGAGCGCCCCGGCCTTCGGCAGCTTGACGGTCAGGCTCTGCAGCTTGCCGGTCTTCTTGGGGAAGTACGCGTCGAAGCTGACGCCCTCGTACTCCGCCGAGTCGACGCCCGGGTACTTGCCCTCGAACATCTCGGGGGCGGCGGCCTTGGCCTCCTCCTCGGTCATGCCGAACTTCAGCTTGGCGTGCGGGCCCTGCAGCTCGGGCGCCTTGCTGGTGAAGAAGCCCTCGAGGGTCTTCTTCTTCTCGGGGGCCTTCTTGTCGGCCTCGCCCTCGGCCTTCTCGCCGGCCGCCGGGGCCTCTTCCTTCTTGTCACAGGCGACGGGACCGGCGACGGCCAGCAGGGCCGCGCCACCGAGGGCCACCGCCCAGCGCTTCATCAGGTAGACGTTCATCGGAGTTCCTCACGGTGTGGGGTGTGTGGTGTGTGGTGTGACGAGCGGCGCGAGGCTGCAGAAGCCCATCGCTCGCGTCAAGTCGCCCCCATCCCCCCCGTCACCGCCGAGACCCCGATCAGCCAATCCTCTCCAGCACCAGCGGCGCCGGCGCCGGCGGTTCGCTTCCCCGGACGAACGCTCGGTCCAGGCGCTCCATCACCTCGTCCGACGGCCCGCCCCGATCGCCGTGCAGCACCGTCGCCAGCGGCTGCCCCGCCTCGACCCACGCCCCGCGCGGCGCGTCCACCCGGATGCCGACCCGCAGGTCCAGCACGTCGTCCGACCGCGTCCGCCCCGCGCCCAGCAGCACCCCGACGCGCCCCACCTCGAGCCCGTCGATGGCCTGCACGTACCCGGCCTCGCGCGCCCGCAGCGGCGTCTCCCCGGTCGGCTTCGGCAGCGCGCCCAGATCCCCGCCGTGCGCCCGCACCATCGCCTCCCACTTCGCCAGCGCCGTCCCGTCGCGCAGGCTGGTCCGGATGGCCTCGCGCCCCTCGCGCTCGCCCAGGCCGCGCCCGATCTCCAGCATCGCCCCGCCCAGGACCTCGACCAGCTCCTCGACGTCCGACGGCCCGCGCCCCATCAGCACGTCCATCGACTCCTCGACCTCGCAGGCGTTGCCGACCATCCGCCCCAGCGGCTCCTCCATGCGCGTCAGGAAGGCCACCACCCGCTTGCCCATCGCCTCGCCGATGCGGACCATCGACTCGGCCAGCCGCCGCGCGTCGTCCAGCGTCTTCATGAAGGCGCCGCGGCCGACCTTCACGTCCAGCACCAGCCCCTCGATGCCCTCGGCCAGCTTCTTGCTCATGATGCTGGCCGTGATCAGCGGGATCGACTCGACCGTCGCCGTCACGTCGCGCAGCGCGTACAGCCGCTTGTCGGCCGGCGCGATGTCGCCCGTCTGGCTGATCATCGAGCAGCCCAGCTCGGCCAGCACCGCCCGGAACCGCTCGATCGACAGGTCGCAGCGGTACCCGGGGATCGACTCCAGCTTGTCGACCGTCCCGCCCGTGTGCCCGAGGCCGCGCCCCGAGCACATCGGCACCTTGACGCCGCAGGCCGCCACCGCGGGCGCCAGCGGCAGCGAGATCTTGTCGCCGACGCCGCCGGTCGAGTGCTTGTCGACGCGGCCGGGGCCCAGATCCGACAGATCCAGGACCTGCCCGCTCCGCAGCATCGCCTCGGTCCACACGCGCGTCTCGTGCGTGCTCATCCCGCGGAAGTAGATGGCCATCGCCAGCGCGGCCATCTGATAGTCGGGCAGCTTCTCGGTCGCGTAGTCCGCGATGAGGCGCCGGATCTCGTCGTCGCTCAGGACGCCGCCGTCGCGCTTGGTCGCGATCAGCTCGGGGACGGTCTTCAAGGTCACGCTCCGATCGGATGCCAGGCGGTCTTCAGCTCGACGAACGGCAGGATCCAGTACGGGCTCTGCATGTCGTCACCCAGCCAGCGCGGCGCGTCCGGGTCGTCCATGAAGTGGACCCGCTTGACGCTCTCGGCGCCGGCGGTCGCCAGCGCCTTTCGCTGCCCGTCCTGGCCGCCGAAGCACAGCACCGCGTCGATGTCCGCGTGGCTGCCGACGTGGCCCAGCAGCTCGGCCCGCTGGCCGGTCAGGATGTTGACCACGCCGCCAGGCAGGTCGCTGGTCGCCAGCACCTCGGCCAGCTCGATGGCCAGGGTCGGCGCGGCGCTGTCGACCACGACGATGGCCGCGTTGCCCGACACGATGACCGGCAGGATGGCCGAGACCAGCCCCGCCAGCGGCGCGTTCTGCGGCGCCAGCACGGTCACGACGCCCACGGGTTCGGGCGACGTGAAGTTGAAGTAGGGCGCCGAGACCGGGTTGGTCGACCCGAAGACCTGGGTGAACTTGTCCGCCCAGCCCGAGTACCAGACGACGCGGTCGATGGCGCAGTCCACCTCTGCGGTCGCCGCCTTGGGCGAGTAGCCGGCCAGCTCGACCAGGCCGCGCTCGAAGAGGGCGCGCCGCGCCTCGAGCATCTCGGCCATCCGGTACAGGATCTGCCCGCGGTTGAAGGCGGTCCGCTTGCTCCAGCCCCCGAAGGCCTTGCGGGCGGCCAGCACCGCCTCGCGGAGATCTTTACGCGACGCGCGCGAGATGTCGGCCACGAAAGCCCCCTTCGCGTCCTGCACGGACAGGTAGCGCCCGCTCTCGGTGCGCGGGAACGCCCCGCCGATGAACAGCTTGTACGACTTGCGGACGCCGATGCGGCCCGCCGCCGGTGCCTTGGCCGCCATCACTTGACCTCCAGGTAGGGGAGCAGCCCGTGGCGGCCGCCCTCACGGCCGAAGCCGCTCTCCTTGAAGCCCCCGAACGGGCTCGCCGGGTCGAACTTGTTGAAGGTGTTGCCCCACACGACGCCGGTCCGCACGGCGCCGGCCAGCTTGAACAGCTTGGCGCCCTTGTCGGTCCACACGCCGGTCGACAGGCCGTAGGGCGTGTTGTTCGCCTTCTCGACCGCCTCTTCCGGGGTCCGGAAGGTCAGGATGGACAGCACCGGGCCGAAGATCTCCTCCTGCGCGATGCGGTGCGCCTGCGTGACGCCCGTGAAGAAGGTCGGCGGGAAGAAGAAGCCCCGCTCGGGCAGCCGGCACGGGGTCGACCAGCGCTCGCCGCCTTCCTCTTCGCCCGCCGCGACCAGCCCGCGGATCTTGTCGAGCTGCATCTTCGAGTTGATGGCGCCGACGTCGGTGTTCTTGTCCATCGGGTCGCCGACCCGCAGCGTCGCCATCCGGTCCTTCAGGCGCGCCACCACCTCGTCGACCACGCTCTCCTGCACGATGAGGCGCGAGCCGGCGCAGCAGACGTGGCCCTGGTTGAAGAAGATGCCGTTGACGATGCCCTCGACCGCCTGGTCGAGCGCGGCGTCGGCGAAGATGATGTTGGCGCCCTTGCCGCCCAGCTCCAGCGTCAGCCGCTTCCTGGTCCCGGCGATGGTGCGCTGGATCAGCTTGCCGATGTGGGTCGACCCGGTGAAGGCCACCTTGTCGATGTCGGGGTGGTTGACCAGCGCCGCGCCGGTCGCGCCCGCGCCGTTGATGATGTTGACCACGCCCGGCGGGAGATCCGCTTCCTGAAGGATCTCGGCCAGCTTCATGGCCGTCAGCGGCGTCGTCTCGGCGGGCTTCAAGACGACCGTGTTGCCGGTAGCCAGCGCCGGGGCGATCTTCCAGGCCGCCATCAGCAGCGGGAAGTTCCACGGGATGACCTGGCCGGCCACCCCCAGCGGCGCCGGGTTGGTGCCCGGGAAGGCGTACTCCAGCTTGTCGGCCCAGCCCGCGTAGTACATGAAGTGCGCGGCCGCCAGCGGCACGTCGATGTCGCGCGACTCGCGGATGGGCTTGCCGCCGTCCAGGGTCTCCAGCACGGCCAGCTCGCGGGCGCGGTCCTGGATCATCCGGGCGATGCGGTAGATGTATTTGGCGCGCTCGGCGCCCTTCATGCCCTTCCAATACTTGTCGTACGCCTGCCGGGCGGCCTGCACGGCGCGATCGACCGTCGCCTCGTCGGCGGCGGCCACCTCGGCCAGCACCTCTTCGGTGGCCGGGTTGATGGTCGGGAAGTAGTTGTCCCCGTCCACCAGCTCGCCCCCGATGAAGTGCCCGTAGCGCGAGCGGACCCGCACGTGGTCCTTCGACTCGGGGGCGGGCGCGTACTCCCACAGGTCGCCGAACAGCAGCGCGCGCGGGCTCGCCGGGGCGGCGTGCGCCTGCGACTCGGTCTCGGTCCTGGTCTCTTCGGTCACGGCAGCGCTCATCGTTCGAGATCCCCTCAGCTCAGGCTGAAGTCGCGCGGCGACTGGTAGCGGCCCGTGCGCTCTTTCTCGAGCTGCATCAGGACGTCGTTGAGCAGGCTCGACGCGCCGAAGCGGAACCAGTCCGCGCTCAGCCACGCGTCGCCCAGCGTCTCCTTGACCATGACCAGAAAGCGCAGCGCCTCCTTGGCCGTGCGGATGCCGCCCGCCGGCTTCATCCCCACCATCTTGCCGGTCGCCCGGAAGTGGTCGCGGATGGTCTCCAGCATGACCAGCGTCACCCCCAGCGTCGCCGCCGGCGTCACCTTGCCGGTGGACGTCTTGATGAAGTGCGCCCCCGCGTCGATGGCGATCTGCGAGGCCAGCCGCGCGTTGTCATAGGTCTGCAGCTCGCCGGTCTCCAGGATCACCTTCAGGTGCGCAGGCCCGCAGACCTCCACCGTCGCCGCGACCTCGTCGAAGACCTTGCCGTACTCGCCGGCCAGGAAGGCCCCGCGGCTGATGACCATGTCGATCTCATCGGCGCCCAGCTCGACCGTGCGCCGCACCTCGTCCAGCCGCTCGGCGAGCGTCGCCTGCCCGCTGGGGAAGTACGTCGCCACCGCGGCCACCTTGACGGTCGACCCGGCCAGCGCCCGCTTCGCCACGGGCACCATCGTCGGGTACACGCACACCGCGGCCACCGGCGGCGCCGTCCCCGGCCCCTGCAGCGGCCGCACCGCCTTGGCGCACAGCGACTGCACCTTGCCGGGCGTGTCCATGCCCTCGAGCGTGGTCAGATCCATCATCGACACGGCCAGCTCGAGCCCAGCCACCTTGGCGCTGGTCTTGATGCTGCGCGTGTTGAGCCGCGCCACCCGCTCCTCGACCGCCACCTGGTCCACGCTCGGGACCCGCGGCGGCTCGTACCTCGTGCTCACCATGCCGACGCTCCACTTCCCCGAGCTCCCTCGCCCGGCGCGCCGACGAATACCACCCAACCCGCCCACTGACAACGCACCGCGCCACACCTGCGGCCCGACACCGGTCAGCCTCGGCGCGCGTTCGCCCCGGAGCACTCCAACTCAGGCCCAGCGCCCCCGGAGACGGAGTGCTCCAGCTTGCTGGAGCCCCCATCGCCGGCGGCTTGCCGCCGGGTACCCGCACGACGCCCGGCGCAGCAAGCTGCGCCGCATCGGGGCTCCGGCAAGCCGGAGCACTCCATCCCGCCTGCCAGCGCCCCTCGGAGTGCTCCAGCTTGCTGGAGCCCCATCGCCGGCGGCTTGCCGCCGGGGCTGTGCCGCCGTCCCGGCGCAGCAAGCTGCGCCGCATCGGGGCTCCGGCAAGCCGGAGCACTCCATCCCGCCTGCCAGCGCCCCTCGGAGTGCTCCAGCTTGCTGGAGCCCCATCGCCGGCGGCTTGCCGCCGGGGCTGTGCCGCCGTCCCGGCGCAGCAAGCTGCGCCGCA